>NZ_AP022314.1:0-1229413 GCF_009936235.1 Mycobacterium xenopi
GTGCAGCCCCTGACGATCGTCGAAGGGTTTGCTCTGCTGTCGGTTCCCAGCAGCTTTGTGCAAAACGAAATCGAACGGCACCTGCGCACTCAACTCACCGACGCATTAAGTCGCCGGCTCGGTCAGCCGATCCAACTCGGGGTGCGCATCGCCCCACCGGAAACAACTGATTCCAATGACGATCCCGCCGCACCGCCGGACGACCCTCCGCTAGACACCGACGAGGTCGACGAGGATCGGGAGGCACTAGCCAGCGCCCACGAGAACTGGCCGGCCTATTTCACCGAACGACCGCACAATACCGACGCCACGACGGCAAGCGGAACCAGCTTGAACCGGCGCTACACGTTCGACACGTTCGTCATCGGCGCCTCCAACCGGTTCGCTCACGCCGCCGCGCTAGCCATTGCCGAAGCCCCGGCGCGCGCCTACAACCCGCTGTTCATCTGGGGAGAGTCCGGACTTGGCAAAACCCACCTACTGCATGCGGCGGGCAATTACGCGCAACGACTCTTCCCCGGCATGCGGGTCAAATACGTCTCCACCGAAGAATTCACCAACGATTTCATCAACTCCCTGCGCGACGACCGCAAAGTGGCCTTTAAGCGCAGCTACCGCGACGTCGACGTGCTGCTGGTCGACGACATCCAGTTCATCGAAGGCAAAGAAGGGATCCAGGAAGAGTTCTTCCACACGTTCAACACGCTGCACAACGCCAACAAACAGATTGTCATTTCATCGGACCGTCCGCCCAAACAGCTTGCCACCCTTGAGGATCGGCTGCGAACCCGTTTCGAGTGGGGCCTGATCACCGATGTCCAACCACCCGAGTTGGAAACCCGGATCGCGATTCTGCGCAAGAAAGCAAAGATGGAACGCCTCGCCGTACCCGACGACGTCCTCGAGCTCATCGCCAGCAGCATCGAACGCAACATCCGCGAACTCGAAGGCGCGCTGATCCGGGTTACCGCGTTCGCGTCGCTGAACAAGACCCCGATCGACCGGGCATTGGCTGAGATCGTGCTGCGCGACCTGATTACCGACGCCAGCAGCATGCAGATCAGCGCGGCTACCATCATGGCGGCCACCGCAGAATACTTCGACACCACGGTCGAAGAACTGCGCGGACCCGGCAAAACCCGGGCGTTGGCGCAATCGCGGCAAATCGCGATGTATCTGTGCCGAGAACTCACCGACCTGTCGCTTCCGAAGATCGGTCAAGCATTCGACCGCGACCACACCACGGTCATGTACGCCGAACGCAAAGTTCGCGGTGAGATGGCCGAACGTCAAGAGGTGTTCGACCATGTCAAAGAACTCACCACCCGCATCCGCCAGCGCTCCAAGCGCTGACCGCCCCAGCGACGTCACGACCCGGTGTGCATAGCTTGTGCATAAGCCCAGACGAGCCTTCAACAACCGCGCCCAGAACGTGTGCACGGATGCGTCATCCCCAATCAGCGGCAACTACCCAAACAGCTATCAACGCGGCCATCCACAACTCGCCACCACGTCGAACAGGACCGCAGCGCCGCTATCCCCACATTGCACAGCACTTACTACTGCTACTGAGATCTCTTCCTCATTTCTTCTTTGAAGACTGCGCTGGGGAAACCAGGTCACCCACACCGCCGACTAGCTTTCAAGATGGACCCAAACGCTCTACGGTTGCCACAGCGGATCGCGGCCGCAGGCGTTCGTCACCGGCGGCCCCCGGTCGACGGGGGCGGGTAGCCGCTGATTTCGAGCTTGTTGTGATGAGGTGATGAAGGGACCGCTATGGACGTGGCGACGACGAAGGTGGGCGTCAGCGACTTGAAGTTTCGATTGGTACGTGACGACTTCGCCGAGGCGGTGGCTTGGGTGGCCCGGAATCTCCCCACCAGGCCGACGGTGCCAGTGCTGGCGGGGGTGTTAGTGACCGGCTCCGAAGACGGGTTAGTGATTTCCGGTTTCGACTACGAGGTTTCCGCCGAAGTGCGTGTGGCTGCTGAAATAGCGTCTCCTGGAACTGTTTTGGTTTCTGGTCGGTTGTTGTCGGACATCACCCGCGCATTGCCAGACCGGCCAGTCGACTTTCACGTCGACGGTACGCGGGTGTCGCTGACATGCGGTAGCGCCAGGTTTTTGCTGCCGACGATGGCCGTGGAGGATTACCCGGCGTTGCCGACTTTGCCGGAGGAAACCGGAAGGCTGCCCGCTGACGTGTTCGCCGAGGCCATCAGTCAGGTCGCGGTGGCGGCGGGACGGGATGACACCTTGCCCATGCTGACAGGTATCCGGGTGGAGATCTCCGGGGAAACGGTCGTTTTGGCTGCCACGGACAGGTTCCGGTTGGCGGTGCGTGAGCTGGCCTGGTCGGCGGTGTCGCCTGATGTCGAGGCGGCGGTGTTGGTGCCGGCCAAGACGCTGGCCGAGGCGGCGAAGGCGGGCCTGGACGGCTCGGAGGTGCGGCTGTCGCTGGGTGCCGGGGCGGAGGTCGGCAAAGAGGGGCTGCTGGGTATCAGCGGCGACGGCAAGCGCACCACCACGCGTCTGCTTGACGCTGAGTTTCCGAAGTTTCGCCAACTGCTGCCAACCGAGCACACCGCGGTCGCCACGACCGGGGTGGCTGAGCTGACCGAAGCCATTAAGCGGGTTGCGCTGGTGGCCGAGCGCGGGGCCCAGATTCGGATGGAGTTCGGCGATGGGCTGCTGCGGCTGTCTGCCGGTGCCGACGATGTGGGTCGGGCCGAAGAGGATTTGTCGGTGGAGTTTGTCGGCGACCCCCTGACCATCGCGTTCAACCCGACATATCTGACGGAAGGGTTGGGGTCGTTGCATTCTGAGCGGGTGTCGTTCGGTTTCACCACCCCGAGTCGGCCCGCTTTGCTGCGTCCAGCGTCCGACGATGAGGCCCAGCCGCACGGTTCAGCCCCCTTCCCCGCTGTCCGCAGTGAATATGTCTATTTGCTGATGCCGGTCCGTTTGCCCGGGTAGGGCGCAGCGTGTACGTCCGGCATTTGGGATTGCGCGATTTTCGGTCATGGGCGCACACGGAACTGGAGTTGGCGCCCGGCCGCACCGTATTCGTTGGCCCTAATGGGTACGGCAAAACCAACTTAGTTGAGGCGCTGTGGTATTCGTCGACGCTGGCATCGCACCGGGTAGCCAGCGACGCCCCGTTGGTGCGGGTTGGTGCGCCGCGGGCCGTGATTTCGACCATCGTGGTCAACGACGGGCGGGAATGCGCGGTTGATTTGGAGATCAACGTTGGGCGGGCCAACAAGGCGAAGTTGAACCGGTCACCGGTTCGTGGTGTGCGCGAGGTGGTCGGAGTGTTGCAGGCGGTGTTGTTCGCGCCGGAGGATTTGGCGTTGGTGCGCGGAGAGCCGATGGATCGGCGCCGCTACCTCGACGACTTGGCTGTGCTGCGGCGCCCGAGTGTCGCGGCGGTGCGGGGCGATTACGACAAAGTGCTGAGGCAGCGTGCCGCGTTGTTGAAAACTGCGATCGGGACTCGTCCCCGCGATCGGGCGTTACTGGACACCCTTGATGTGTGGGATAGTCGCTTGGCCGCACACGGCGCAGCGTTGATGGCCGCCCGCATCCAGCTGGTCAACGAACTGGCACCCGAAGTGGAGAAGGCCTATCAATTGCTGGCGCCCGGACCCAGGGCAGCCTCGATCGGTTATCGCTCCAGCATCGCTTTGGATGGCGATAAAGATGCCGATCCGGAGTTTTTGGAAGCGGCGTTGTTATCAGCGCTAGCCCAGCGGCGTACAGCTGAGCTCGAACGCGGTGTTTGTCTGATCGGCCCCCACCGCGATGATCTGGATGTGCAACTCGGAGATCAGCCAGCCAAAGGCTTTGCCAGCCACGGGGAATCGTGGTCGCTGGCGTTGGCGCTGCGGTTGGCGGCCTATGAGTTGTTGCGCGGGGAAGGCGGCGAACCGGTGTTATTGCTCGATGACGTGTTTGCCGAACTCGACGTGGCGCGGCGGCAGGCGCTGGCCGCCGTTGCGGCATCAGCGGAGCAGGTGCTGGTCACGGCCGCGGTCGCCGACGACATCCCCAAGGACTGGGACGCCCGGCAGGTTGCGATCGGCTTGCGCGACGACGACGTCGGACGGATCTCGGTGATACGGACATGACCGACTTCGTCAACGACCGCGAGCCATCCGCACCCGCAGATATGGATTTGGTGCGGCGCACGCTTGAGGAAGCCCGCGAGGCCGCGCGGCTGCGCGGACGCGACATTGGCCGCGGGCGATCTGCGACGGCTCCGCGCCGGGTCGCCGGCGCCGGGAACCGGCGCCGGTGGTCAGGACCGGGACCGGATCCACGTGATCCGCAGCCGTTGGGCATCGCCGCGCGAGAGTTGGCGAAAAAGCGTGGATGGTCGGCGCGGGTGGCCGAAGGCACGGTGCTGGGCCAGTGGGCGTCGGTGGTCGGACACCAGATCGCCGATCACGCCACCCCCACAGGATTGAGCGACGGCGTGTTGAAGATATCCGCGGAGTCGACGGCTTGGGCCACGCAATTGCGGATAATGCAGGCGCAACTGTTGGCGAAAATTGCTGCCGCGGTCGGCGACGGCGTCGTGACGTCGCTGAAAATTTCCGGTCCGGCGGCGCCGTCGTGGCGCAAGGGCCCGCTGCACATTGCCGGCCGGGGCCCGCGCGACACCTACGGCTGAGGCCCGCCGAACCGGCGCGGATTTATCGGCTCAGAAGCGCCAGGAGCTACGAGATCGGCCTGGCTGGCGGCAGGACCTGCGTGCGATCAAGATGGTGAGCACACGGCGCGGCCAGCTGGGTAGAAACGCCCCGGGAAAATCGGTGCTGTCCGCTCGTAACGGTAGACTGGAGGCACGATGCTGCTGCGGTGACTGGACCGCTCGCACGCGACCCCCAAGGAGAGCTTTCCAACCGTGGCTGCCCAGAAGAAGAAGGCACAAGAGGAATACGACGCCCAGTCCATCACCATTCTCGAGGGGTTGGAGGCTGTCCGTAAACGCCCGGGCATGTACATCGGCTCCACCGGCGAACGTGGCCTACATCACCTTATTTGGGAGGTCGTGGACAACGCGGTCGACGAAGCGATGGCCGGCTACGCCACCAGGGTCGATGTGGTGTTGCTTGAAGACGGCGGTGTCGAAGTCCGCGACGACGGCCGAGGCATCCCGGTCGCGATGCACGCGTCCGGGATACCCACAGTTGACGTGGTGATGACCCAGCTGCACGCCGGGGGCAAGTTCGATTCCGAGGCCTATGCGATATCGGGTGGCTTGCACGGGGTCGGTGTGTCGGTTGTCAATGCCCTGTCAACCCGCTTGGAGGTTGAAATCTGCCGCGACGGCTACGAGTGGTTCCAGTGCTACGACCACTCTGTGCCGGGCACCCTCAAGCAGGGAGCAAAGACCAACAAAACCGGGTCCACGGTGCGGTTTTGGGCCGACCCGGAGGTCTTCGAAACCACCGAATACGATTTCGAGACCGTCGCCCGGCGATTGCAGGAGATGGCCTTTCTCAACAAAGGGCTGACCATCACGCTGACCGACGAGCGGGTCACCCAAGACGAAATCGTCGACGAGGTAGTCAGCGATGTCGCCGAAGCGCCAAAGTCGGCGGAAGAGCGCGCCGCCGAATCGGTTGCGCCGCACAAAGTCAAGCATCGCACGTTCCACTACCCGGGCGGTCTGGTCGACTTCGTCAAGCACATCAACCGCACGAAGAACCCGATCCACTCCAGCATCGTCGACTTCTCCGGCAAGGGCCCCGGCTGCGAAGTCGAGATCGCCATGCAGTGGAATGCCGGCTATTCGGAGTCGGTGCATACCTTCGCCAACACGATCAACACCCACGAGGGCGGCACTCACGAGGAGGGTTTCCGTGCCGCGCTCACGTCCGTCGTCAACAAGTACGCGAAGGACCGAAAACTGCTGAAAGACAAGGACCCGAACCTCACCGGCGACGATATCCGGGAGGGGTTGGCCGCGGTCATCTCGGTCAAGGTTGCTGAACCGCAGTTCGAGGGCCAGACCAAGACGAAGCTCGGGAACACCGAAGTCAAGTCGTTCGTGCAGAAGGTATGCAACGAACAGCTCACCCATTGGTTCGAATCCAACCCATCTGACGCCAAGACCGTCGTCAACAAGGCGGTTTCCTCAGCGCAGGCGCGTATCGCCGCGCGAAAAGCCCGAGAGTTGGTGCGCCGCAAGACTGCAACAGACATCGGAGGACTGCCCGGCAAGCTGGCCGACTGCCGTTCCACCGATCCGCGAAAATCCGAACTGTATGTGGTGGAAGGTGATTCGGCTGGCGGCTCGGCCAAGAGTGGCCGCGACTCGATGTTTCAGGCGATCCTGCCGCTGCGCGGCAAGATCATCAACGTCGAGAAGGCCCGCATCGACCGGGTGCTCAAGAACACCGAGGTGCAGTCGATCATCACCGCGCTCGGCACCGGGATCCACGACGAGTTCGACATCTCCAAGCTTCGCTACCACAAGATCGTGTTGATGGCCGACGCCGATGTCGACGGTCAGCACATCTCCACCTTGCTGCTGACGCTGCTGTTCCGGTTCATGCGGCCGCTGATCGAAAACGGGCACGTGTTCTTGGCGCAACCGCCGCTGTACAAGCTCAAATGGCTGCGTGCCGACCCGGAATACGCCTACTCCGATCGGGAACGCGACGGCCTGCTGGAAGCCGGGCTGAAAGCCGGCAAGAAGATCAACAAGGACGACGGTATCCAGCGTTACAAGGGCTTGGGTGAGATGGACGCCAAGGAGTTGTGGGAGACCACGATGGATCCTTCGGTCCGGGTGCTACGCCAAGTCACCCTCGACGACGCCGCCGCAGCTGACGAACTCTTCTCGATCCTCATGGGCGAGGACGTCGACGCCCGGCGAAGCTTTATCACCCGCAACGCGAAGGATGTTCGCTTCCTTGACGTCTGATCGGCGGTCGATTGCAAACGAGGAATAGATGACCGACACCACGCTGCCCCCGGGCGATGGTTCACTCGACCGGATCGAGCCGGTCGACATCCAGCAGGAGATGCAGCGCAGCTACATCGATTACGCGATGAGCGTGATCGTCGGCCGGGCGCTGCCCGAAGTGCGCGACGGCCTCAAACCGGTGCACCGCCGGGTGCTGTACGCCATGTACGACTCCGGATTCCGCCCGGATCGCAGCCACGCCAAGTCGGCGCGCTCGGTCGCCGAGACGATGGGCAACTATCACCCGCACGGCGATGCGTCGATCTACGACACGCTGGTGCGCATGGCCCAGCCGTGGTCGATGCGGTACCCGCTGGTCGACGGCCAGGGCAACTTCGGCTCCCCAGGCAACGACCCGCCGGCCGCGATGCGCTACTGCATCACGGGAGATGCGCTGGTTGCCCTACCCGAGGGCGAGTCGGTACGCATCGCCGACATCGTGCCGGGTGCGCGGCCCAACAGTGACAACGCCATCGACCTGAAAGTCCTTGACCGGCATGGCAATCCCGTGCTCGCCGACCGGCTGTTCCACTCCGGCGAGCATCCGGTGTACACGGTGCGTACGGTCGAAGGTCTGCGTGTGACGGGCACCGCGAACCACCCGTTGTTGTGTTTGGTCGACGTCGCCGGGGTGCCGACCCTGCTGTGGAAGCTGATCGACGAAATCAAGCCGGGCGATTACGCGGTGATTCAACGCAGCGCATTCAGCGTCGACTGTGCAGGTTTTGCCCGCGGAAAACCCGAATTTGCGCCCACAACCTACACAGTCGGCGTCCCTGGACTGGTGCGTTTCTTGGAAGCACACCACCGAGACCCGGACGCCCAAGCTATCGCCGACGAGCTGACCGACGGGCGGTTCTACTACGCGAAAGTCGCCAGTGTCACCGACGCCGGCGTGCAGCCGGTGTATAGCCTTCGTGTCGACACGGCAGACCACGCGTTTATCACCAACGGGTTCGTCAGCCACAACACCGAAGCGCGGCTCACGCCTTTGGCGATGGAGATGCTGCGTGAAATCGACGAGGAGACAGTCGATTTCATCCCGAACTACGACGGGCGGGTGCAAGAGCCGACGGTATTGCCCAGCCGGTTTCCTAACCTGCTGGCCAACGGCTCGGGCGGCATCGCGGTCGGGATGGCCACCAACATCCCGCCGCACAACCTGCGCGAACTCGCCGAGGCAGTGTTTTGGTGCCTGGACAACTTCGACGCCGACGAGGAAGCGACGCTCAAGGCGGTCACCGAGCGGGTCAAGGGCCCCGACTTTCCCACCGCCGGGCTGATCGTCGGCACCCAGGGCATCACCGAGGCGTACACCACCGGCCGGGGCTCGATCCGGATGCGCGGGGTGGCCGAAATCGAGGAGATCGCGAAGGGCCGAACCGCGCTGGTCATCACCGAATTGCCGTACCAGGTCAACCACGACAACTTCATCACCTCGATCGCCGAACAGGTCCGCGACGGCAAGCTGTCGGGAATCGCCAATATCGAAGACCAAAGCAGCGACCGGGTGGGCCTGCGCATCGTCATCGAGCTCAAACGCGACGCGGTGGCCAAGGTGGTGCTCAACAACCTCTACAAGCACACCCAGCTGCAGACCAGCTTCGGCGCCAACATGCTGGCCATTGTCGACGGGGTGCCCCGCACGCTACGGCTGGATCAGCTGATCCGCTACTACGTCGACCATCAGCTCGACGTGATCGTGCGGCGCACCCGATACCGGCTGCGCAAGGCCAACGAACGCGCCCACATCCTGCGCGGGCTGGTCAAGGCGCTCGACGCGCTCGACGAGGTGATCGCGCTGATCCGGGCATCCGAGACGGTCGACATCGCCCGGCAAGGCCTGATCGAGCTGCTCGACGTCGACGAAATCCAGGCCCAGGCCATCCTGGACATGCAGCTGCGCCGGCTGGCCGCCCTGGAGCGTCAGCGCATCATCGACGACCTGGCCAAGATCGAGGCCGAGATCGCCGACCTCGAGGACATCTTGGCCAAACCCGAGCGGCAACGCCGAATCGTGCGCGACGAGCTGGCCGAGATCGTCGACAAACACGGCGACGACCGTCGCACCCGCATCGTGGCCGCCGACGGGGAGGTCAGCGACGAGGACCTGATCGCGCGCGAGGACGTCGTCGTCACCATCACCGAAACCGGGTACGCCAAACGCACCAAGACCGACCTGTACCGCAGCCAGAAACGCGGCGGAAAAGGGGTTCAGGGGGCGGGCCTCAAGCAGGACGACATCGTCGCGCACTTTTTCGTGTGCTCCACCCACGACTGGATCCTGTTCTTCACCAGCCAGGGCCGGGTCTATCGGGCCAAGGCCTACGAGTTGCCGGAGGCCGCCCGCACGGCGCGCGGCCAGCATGTAGCCAACCTGCTGGCATTCCAGCCGGAGGAGCGCATCGCCCAGGTCATCCGGATCCGCAGCTACACCGACGCCCCGTATCTGGTGTTGGCCACGCGCAACGGTTTGGTGAAGAAGTCCAGGCTCACCGAGTTCGATTCCAACCGGTCGGGCGGGATTGTGGCGATCAACCTGCGCGACGGCGACGAACTTGTCGGCGCGGTGCTGTGTTCGGCCGACGACGACCTGCTGCTGGTGTCGGCCAATGGCCAGTCCATCCGGTTCTCGGCAAACGACGAAGCGTTGCGGCCGATGGGCCGAGCCACCTCCGGTGTGCAGGGGATGCGGTTCAACACCGACGACCGGTTGCTGTCGCTGAATGTGGTCCGGGAAGGCACCTATCTATTGGTCGCCACCTCGGGCGGCTACGCCAAGCGCACCGCGATCGAGGAATATCCGGTGCAAGGGCGGGGCGGCAAAGGGGTGCTGACCGTTCAGTACGACCCGCGGCGCGGCAAGTTGGTGGGGGCCCTGATCGTCGACGACGACACCGAGGTCTACGCGATCACCTCCGGTGGAGGGGTAATCCGCACCGCGGCCCGGCAGGTCCGCAAGGCCGGGCGGCAGACCAAGGGTGTGCGGTTGATGAACTTGGGCGAGGGCGACACACTGGTAGCCATTGCACGCAATGCCGAGGAAACCGACGCCGCCGAGGAACCAGACGATCACGCCTAGGCTGACGATACGATGCCGAGGTGGGCGGTTTCCGCTAGCCGGGCCGGAGTCGGGCTGTCCCTGTCGACCCGACGCCGACGCGACCGCCGCCGCCCGGGCGGCCCGGGTACACACGTAAGGAGCCGGGGGCGATGACTTCACCGAACGAGCCGGGATACCCCAGTCCCGGCGACAACCCGGGCGAGCGCAACGGTTCTCCCGATCGGGGCGGCGCGCACCGGCCGGCGCCGCCGGGAGCTGGCCCCGGGCGCGTACCCGATGTCAGCGACGGGCGGCAGTGGCCGCGCCGGCCTGAGCGGCCTCGTCCACCACAACGCTCGACACCGGCAACCTCGCCGAATGCCGAACCACGTTCGAGCGGCCATTCCGGGGAAGTCGGGGCCCGGCTGAACCGGTTCATCACCGGCACCGCTGCGCCCGCGGCCTTCGCCGCGCCGCGGCCGGAGCCCGCCCGCCCGGAACACAGCAGCGCACCGGTCCACGACGCGGACCCGGCGCCGGTGCACGAGGACGGCCGGCATGGCGACGCGTACCTCAGCGAGTTGCCTGATCTTTCCGGACCGTCGCCGCGACCGGGCCAGCGCAAACCGGCATCCGAGCACCCAACCGACGCCTCGCCGTCGCCGGGTCCGGGCCGGCCGACGGGACCAGAACCACGGCTCCATGTGGCCCGCCGACCCCGCGGGCCGGTTCGGGCCAGCATGCAAATCCGCCGGATCGACCCGTGGAGCACGTTGAAGGTGTCGCTGGTGCTGTCCGTGACGCTGTTCTTTGTGTGGATGATCGCGGTGGCGTTCCTCTACCTGGTGTTGGGCGGCATGGGCGTGTGGAGCAAGCTGAACAGCAACGTCGGCGATTTGCTCACCAACGCTGGCGGCGGCAATACAGGTGAGTTGGTGTCCAGCGGCACGATCTTCGGGGGCGCGGCGCTGATCGGCCTGGTCAATATCGTCTTGCTGACAGCGATGGCCACCGTGGGTGCGTTCATCTATAACCTGACGACGGATCTGATCGGCGGTATTGAAGTGACGCTGGCTGACCGGGATTAACGCCGGTCGTCGTGTTTTGGGGTGTGCGCGGCGATTGCGGTAATCTCGTCGCTCGGCCGTACCGAGGTACGGGCCTATAGCTCAGGCGGTTAGAGCGCTTCGCTGATAACGAAGAGGTCGGAGGTTCGAGTCCTCCTAGGCCCACCACCATGTGTTGTCCCCGACGCGCCTCGACAGTCACGGTGCTGCTCGTTGTTATCGGGGTGGTGGTCGCCGTGGTACGGTTCCGCCGCGGCGTCGAGGTGTGGCACGTGGCCGCGGAATACGACGAGGGGCCTTAGCTCAGTTGGTAGAGCGCTGCCTTTGCAAGGCAGAAGTCAGGGGTTCGAGTCTTATCTGGCGGAGAGGCGACGAAAGAGGGCTTGACCTGTGGTGATACTGTCGCGGCCATGTCCACGATGGGGCCATAGTTCAACGGTAGAACAGGGCCTTTGCAAGGCTCAAATCGGGGTTCGATTCCCCGTGGCTCCACGGTTTTGATGGTCACTAGCGACGAGAACAGGGACACCAAAGTCGCCACGTATCTGTCGAGGTGCCATTGTTCGCTGTCGGCCCAAGGAAAGGCTGGCGACTGGCGGCTGTCTGCCGAGTAGAGTTCTCGACCGACAGCGTTTGGTGGAGGGTGTATATGGAACGCGACGAGCTTCGTGTGCTTCCACCCGCGTTAAGGGGTGCATCGGGGATCGTTTCCGGGCATGCCGGGCAGGTGGCATCGGCAGCAGGATCTTTGACCGAGTCGGGCGAGCTTGCCGGTGCTGCGGCGGCTAGTATGCATGGCGCGTTCGACGGTTATTGCGCGGCGTTTGCGCAGCGGCTCCGCACGGCGTCGACTGCGCTGGTGGGCGCGGCGGGCTTGTTTACCGTGATGGAGGACACTAACAGTCAGGTGCTGGCGTCCATCGCGCCTGGCGGTGATGCACCCACTAGGCAGGTGTAGCCAGTGACCGCTGTCGCGGGGCCGATGACGCGGTCGCGGATCGAGGCATTTGACCAGACGGCTGATGTGCTCACCGAGCTGGCGCAGCGGTTGCGGGCCGGGTCGCAGGTCCTGCAGTCGGTGGCTGATGCCTACGTGGATCAGATCAGGGCACCCAATGGGACCGAGTGGCAGGGTGAGGCCGCCACCGGTTTCTTGGAGGAAGCGCTACCCGATCAGCAGTCGGTGAACCGCGCCGTCGAGCATGCCAATGCCATGGCCGATACCGCCGAGCGGGGCGGAGATTGCGTGCGGGGGGCTCGCGAGTCGGCGCTGGAGGCGATCACCGAGGCTGAAGAGGACGGCTTCACCGTGGGCGAGGACCTGTCCGTCACGGACAACGCTGCTCCAGCGTCTGCGGCGGCGCGGGCGGCCCGTCAGGCGGCCGCGGTGGCGCATCGCAACTACATCGCGCACTGGGCGGCCCGGCTGGATGCCGCCAACGCCAGTATCGGCGCTCAACTCAACGCCGGCGCTGCGGAGATGACCGCGATGACGCCCGCGCATTGGCGCCAGCCCATCGTCGGATACGGCCAGCCCGCACCGCGCAATGGCGAGGCGGGCAAAAACCAGGGCCAGGTCCAAGCCGTCGATCGCACCTTCAAGCGCGACGGTGGCCCTGACCCGAAATTGCCGGCCGGTGATGGCGCCGGTGATGCCGCCCGCCACTATGACGAAACCCGGCGGGCGGCCGATCAAGCGATTGTCGACAAAGCCAAAAAGGAGGGCCGGACCGCGTACTTGCCCAGTATGGAGGGCCAGCCCGGGTATATGACCCGAGAGGAATCCGACGCGGCGGACCGGCTGCGCGACTACCAGATCATCACCAACCCGGCCAGCGGCGCCGACGCCCGCCGCCTGGCCGGTGAGCGTCTCGACGATTACAACAAGTCCAAGTTCATCGGTCCCTTACCTCATGACACTGTCCTTGGTGGTGATGCGCGGAGTCGAGCCCAAGCAAGGCTTGACCTGCAGCACGACCTAGAAAACGGCAGCACATCGCTAGACGTACCGCACTGCATGACACCGGATCAGGCCACCCGACTGGTCGACAGCATGGAGGCCACGGACCGAGCCAACGTCCTGACGAAATTGCAGCAGCAGCTCCAGCAGGCCGGCATGTCGCCGGGCGCTGCTGCCCAAGTCACCGAAGGCATAGCCCACGGAAGTGTCCCCCATGAATACATCGACGCCGCTTCGGCAGCTGGTACAGCGCTCGATGGCGGCAAGGAGGGCATTGACCATTTCGCCGAGGCGCTGCCCACCGGCAAACATTGGCCACCAGGAGTCGCTTTCTCGCCCGCGGACGTAGAAGCACTCGCAAGGCTTGGCGGTCGGATTGGCACCGTCGGCAGCGCACTCGAATTCGGAACGGCGTTGTACGAAGTGTTCGGCGAGGGTAAGTCTCCTGTAGAGGTAGGCGCAAAGGCCGCCGGAGGCATCGCTGGCATGGCTGGTGCCAGCTGGGCCGGGGCCGAAGGAGGACTCCTCATCGCTGGCCCTCCTGGCGCGTTCGCCGGCGCACTCATCGGTGGCACGGCCGGCGCGTTCGGCGGTGAGTGGAGTGCTGAGCAAATTATCAGTTGGCTGAGGAAGTAATGAGGTGAGGAGAATAACCCTGTGACCGTGGCCGATGCGGCGTCGCGGTCGTGGCTCCACCAGCCACATACTTTGGTTTTCTTCGTGGCGGCATTGGTGTGCTTGGCGGTAGCGGTGGCGCTCCCGCTCCTAGTGAATCGTGAGCGAAGCTGGGAAAGGCGTGTCTACTGGGGCGGTACCACGGCTGCAGTGCTCTGTGCTTTCTTTGCGGCGTTTCCTGATTGGAAGCTAGGCGTGGGTATGTCGCTACTTGGCGCTTGGCTGATGGCGTTCGGAGCGTATTTTTACACCCCCTACATTAAGATCCGCGGAAAGGTCTACGCGTTCACCATTCGAGACAGCCGACCCGATCCACCTTCAGATGGTGGATGGCGCTCGCATGGTGCCGCGCCCGATTCTGACGCAACGCCCGATTCTTACGGCGGCCTGGCCACCGCCAAGAAGTCATGGTGGCTATTGATTCTCATCGTGACCATTTGCGCCATTAATGTGATCGGCTATTTTGTCGACAAACAGCACCCGTGGCGCGCGGCTTTAATGGCGTCCGTCATCGTCGCTATATCAACCATGTTCGGTTACGGCGATGCGAGCTGGGGATATCCGGTCGCCCGGCGGCAGCGCATGCAGCTCTTTATCCTATCGGTAATTACACTGGGTGCTTTCACCGCTCTATACCTGTGCGCATATTGTGCAGGCAAACGGTGGCCATTAAGTCGTAAGCAATCCATGGAGCATCGCAGACCTCCGCGTCACCAGAAGCAATATCCATAGCTTCGGCAGTGCAGATGCTCTTTTAGATTTAGAAATCGGGACCGACAAACTCTGCCACAGTAACTTCAGGACCTACGAAATCGGGCTGTTCATAAATGGCGGTGTAGTTGGGTTTGAATCCGCCGGTTTCCAGTAGTGATCTGGCGATGTAGTTGGGAGGTTGCGGAATCCGAGGGAGGATCCTCGGAGGCGTCCGAGACGGCCGTTGATCACTTCGGTGGGCCCGTTGGAGGTGGCGGGGCGGCCGAAGTAGGCCAGCACGTCGGTGGCTCGTTTCGTCAATGTCCGCCCGAGGGTGATGACTTCCTGCAAGGGTTTGGGAACGCCGGTGCTTTAGCGTGGTGATCAGCGCGGCCATCAGGGTGCGGCCGGTCTTGCGGTCGGGGTCCGGGAGGCGGCCACGGTGCGGTCTAGGTGGCTTCCACCTCGGCGTGGGCGTCGGCGGCGAATAGGGCTGCCAGCGGACCTGTTGTTTGTCGGTGAGCAGGTCGGCTCCGGTCTGCAAGGTTCCTCGGCACGCGTAGAGCGGGTCGGTCTTTCGGCCCCGGTGCCCGTGGGTGGCCAGCTGGACGCGGCGTCGGCATTCGTCGAGGGCGTTGCCGGCCAGCCGGACCACGTGAAAGGGGTCGATCACCGTGGCCGCCTCGGGTAGCTTTTCAACGGTGGCGGTCTTGGACCCTCAAAAGCCTTCCATGGCAACGACTTTCACTCGCCACGACAGTCTTTGGGCCGCTCAGCCAGCCATTGTTGGAACGCTTTTTGGGAGCGTCCTTCGCCCATGTCGAGCAGCCGTGCCGGTCCGGTCTTGTGGCGCACCGGGGTCAAGTCGATGATGACGGTGACGTACTTGTCGCCGCGGCGGGTGTGACGCCACACGTGCTCGTCAACACCGATCACCGCCACACCGTCGAAGCGGGCCGGATCGGCAATCAACACCCGAGGGCCTTCGGCCAGGACCGCGTTGTTGGCGGTGTTCCACGACACCGCCAGGGCTTCGGCGACCCGGGCCACGCTCAGGTGTTGGCAGACAAGAGCTTCCAACGCCCACCGCAACCCGCGGCGCGAGAGCTTGGCCCACGGTTCGGCGACCTTGCTGCTGTCTTGGCGCCACACGTGCGCGCAGCCAGCGCATCGGTAGCGGCGCACCGTGACCACCAGTGTGGTGGGCCGCCACCCGAATGGCTCGTGGACAAGTTGACGGGTCACGGTGTCGCGCAGCGCGCCTTGCCCGCCGCAGCGCCGACACCACCAGTCGTCGTCAACGATCCGGCACGCCAGCGCGGCACGTTCAGGCTCAACGCATTGTCCGGTCACCTCCAACCCGAGCTCATCAAGGCGGCAGAACGTGGTCAGATCAGGGCAAGCGAAGGTGGCGTCAGGCACGTCGAGGTCTTCCAGATGAGGCGTACAGGAACCTTGATCTTCGGGAGACCTCGACCCCTATCCCGGCAACGACGCGCCGACCCCACCTACACCCTCAACTGCGAAGAGCCCGAATCGTCATCACTATCGCCCGATCACGGCTGGGGTTGCACATCGACGCTCGGCGGACGAGGCGACGGCTCCGAGCGCGACGAGCGGCGGCGAATCACCGAGAACGCCACCGCCCCCACGGCCAGCCCCGCCGCCGCGGCGATTCCCGCGATAAGCCAGGGGCGCCTGCTGCGGCGCTGAGATCGGCGTGCCTGCTGCACGGCCGTCGGCAGCCCGGACACGACCTGTTGGGCGGCGGCCAGTTCGCGGCCGATGGACTCTTGGGCGGCGGCCAGGTCGCGGGCGAGCCGGCCCTCTCGGTGACGCCGTCGGAGATTGGCCGCGCCCGCCTGAGCCGTGTGCAGACCCAGTCCCACGACACCGCGGGTGACATCCACCGGCCCCACCGCCGTGTATGTCAGACCGCGAGTCAGCCGCTGTCGCGGCGTCAGCCGAGTATCCGCCTTGAACTTCATGGCACGCCTTTCCGTCGACCCGTCCGCAACCTTCCTCAGACTGCCATCATCGCGACGGGGGCGGGCCGAATGATGCCGGTGCGCGTGTCCTGGCGGCCCTGGTGCGGCTGTGGGCAGCACCCCCCGCAGCGGTGCCCGCGCCTGATGGCAGACTGTGATGCCGTGACTACCAGCCCCATTCAGACCGCAACCGCCACACTGCACACCAACCGTGGGGACATCAAGATCGCCCTGTTCGGTAACCATGCGCCCAAGACCGTTGCCAACTTCGTGGGCTTGGCACAAGGCACCAAGGAGTACTCGAGCCAGAACGCATCGGGCGGCACCTCCGGTCCTTTCTACGACGGTGCGGTTTTTCACCGAGTGATCAAGGGCTTCATGATCCAGGGCGGTGACCCAACCGGAACCGGTCGAGGCGGGCCAGGCTATAAGTTCGCCGACGAGTTCCACCCCGAGCTGCAGTTCGACCGGCCCTACCTGTTGGCGATGGCCAACGCCGGCCCGGGCACCAACGGGTCGCAGTTCTTTATCACCGTCGCGAAGACCCCGCACCTAAACCGGCGGCACACCATCTTCGGCGAGGTGATCGATCCGGAGTCGCAAAAGGTCGTCGACGCGATCGCCAGCACACCCACCGACGGGAACGACCGGCCGACCGAGCCGGCCGTGATCGAATCGGTCACGATTTCATGACCCCGGTTCGCTGACTTGCGGGCCCGCATAGCCGGCCGCGGTCAACGCGTCGAGCACCTCCAGCGGGTCAGTACCCAGGTCCCAGCGAGAGAAGATCCGCCACTGGTCATCGACGGTCTCGATCTCGAGCAGCCGGAGTTTGCGCCCGATGCGACGGAACTCCACGATCCGAATGATCTTGACCTGGGGCCGCCGCAATAGCTGCGTTCGCAACCAACCGCGGACGACGAGCCCGTCGGGCGTGATTGCCAGCTTGGGGCGCGCGCGCCACGAAACGCTTGCAAACAAGATCAGACCGGCGGTGGCAATACCTGTGAAAATCCTGCCGGGAAGGTCTGTGACAAGCGTCACACACCCGATAGCCATCACGATGCCAGCAACGCCGCAACCTGCGATGGCAGCTGTTCGTGGTGCCCATTGCGTTTGCTGCACCGGACCGCTAGACCCTCTCACCACCGGTGATGCAGTTATCCACAAGCGCTATCAACAATGGGGATGAATCACATTCGTGTGATTGGATGACGGGAAAGTTGCCAGCACAGTTACAACTCTCTCCAAAGATGAATTCATGACCGTACCCATGTTGGTCAGTGCCACCGCATTGTGAGCAACAGACCAGTGATCATGAAAGCAAACGCGATGGCGTAGTTCCACGGTCCGAGATCTGACATCCAGGTGAGCACCGTGGGGGTCTGGCTGCCGGCGGCGGCGAGTTGGAACACCATCAACCAGATCAGCCCGATCAGCATCAGGCCCACGAACAACGCGACGAACCACATGCTCGACGGCCCGGCCTTGACCTTGACCGGTGTGCGGCTCACCGCGCTGACGGTGAAGTCTTTCTTCTTGCGGACCTTGGACTTGGGCATTGATACCTCGGCGATACCTCGGACACTCATCGGGGCGGGTGCAACGATAACGGCTACGAGGTTAATGCACACGCAGCGCAGGAAACGGAGAGCCGATGACCAGCTCGGGCCGGGCGCGCTCACCGTGGCGGTTCGCGGTGCCGCTGGTGTGATTGCTGGCCGGTCTGCTGCTCGCGGCCACCCACGGTGTGTCGAAAGGCGGCGAGATCCGCCGCAGCGATGCACCGCGGTTGGTCGACTTGGTTCGCGCGGAAGAGTCGTCGGTGGACCGGCTTAACAGCGAGCGAGATGCGCTGGCCGCCAAGATCGATTCCACCCATGGTCGCTCTGCGGACAGCGCATTGGCCGCGATGCGGGCGCACTCGGCTGAACTCGCCGGCGAAGCCGGACTAGAGCCGGTCCACGGGCCGGGCTTGGTGGTAACGCTTAGCGACGCCCAGCGCGACGCCAACGGCCGCTTTCCCCGCGACGCGTCCCCGGACGACTTGGTGGTGCACCAGCAGGACATCGAGGCGGTGCTCAACGCGTTGTGGAGCGCCGGCGCGGAGGCCATCCAGATGCAGGACCAACGCATCATCGCCACCTCGGCACCGCGTTGTGTCGGAAATACCTTGTTGCTCAACGGGCGCACCTATAGCCCGCCCTACAAGATCAGCGCTATCGGCGATGCCGCGGCCATGCAGGCGGCGCTGGCCGCCGCCCCGTTGGTCACGCTGTACAAGCAGTACGTGATCCGCTTCGGTCTCGGCTACGACGAACAGGTCAAACCCGACGTGCGGATCGTCGGGCACACCGAGCCGCTCCGCATGCATGTCGCTCGGCCCGCTGGCCCGCTGGGCTACTGAGCCCGAAGCCCGGCACAGGACGGGCGATAGGCTGACACGGTGGTGCGGATTTTGGTCGTCGACAACTACGACAGCTTCGTGTTCAACCTGGTCCAGTATTTGGGCCAGCTCGGCGTCGAAGCCCAAGTGTGGCGCAACGACGACGCCAGGTTGAGCGACCAAGCTGCCGTCGCCGCCCACCTCGACGGGGTGCTGCTCAGCCCGGGTCCGGGCACACCGGAGCGCGCGGGGGCGTCGATCGGTCTGGTGCGGGCCTGCGCCGCCGCGCGCACCCCGCTGCTGGGCGTGTGCTTAGGGCATCAGGCGATCGGGGTGGCGTTTGGGGCCACCGTCGACCGCGCACCCGAACTCTTGCACGGCAAAACCAGCAGTGTATTTCACACGAATGTTGGTGTGCTGCAAGGACTTCCGGATCCTTTCACCGCGACCCGGTATCACTCGTTGACGATCCTGCCGGAGACCTTACCGCCCGTGCTGGAGGTGACGGCCCGGACTCGCAGCGGGGTGATCATGGGTGTGCAGCACGCCGAACTGCCGATCCACGGGGTGCAGTTTCATCCAGAGTCCATTCTCACCGAGGGCGGGCACCGGATGTTAGCCAACTGGCTTGCCTGCTGCGGGCAACCCTTCGACGACGCCCTGGTGCGGCGGCTGGAAAGCGAGATCCTAAAAACGACAGCCACGGCGCGGCCGCTCGCGGCTACTGACCGAACTTCAGCGTGATGGTGCCGTCTTTGTTCACACCCTGGCCAGCCGCCGGGCTTTGATACACCACCCGGTTGTGCTTGTCGCCGCCGGCGTCCACGTCGGCCCCCTTGACCAGCACACCCGTCCAGCCCAGCGCGCGCAGCTGTGGTTCGGCGTCGGTCCAGAACAACCCGGACAGGTCGGGCATCACGAACTGGTTGCCCTTGGAGACCTGCAATTCGATCACCGAGTCCACCGGAACCGTCGCGCCCGCAGGCGGATTGGTGCCAATCACGTCGCCGGCCGGGCGGGGGCTGTCGACCGCAGCCTGGCTGAATTTGGTGAACCCGTAGACGGTGAGATTCTTCTGCGCGAGGTCAACGGTTTGGCCGGCCACGTCCGGAATCTGCTTGGTGGCCGGCCCCGACCCGACGACGATCGTGATCACGTTGGTGATGGCCGACGTCTGATTGGCCGGCGGATTCGTGCCGACGACACGGCCCTTGAGCTCCGGGGTCGAGGGGGAGCTGGCCTGCTTGAAGCGCCCGAACCCGGCGGCGGTCAGCTTCTTGACCGCGTCGGCGTAGCTTAGCGAAGACACGTCGGGCACCTCACGCTGCTCGGGGCCCGTCGATACGTTGACCGTGATCTCATCGCCCGCACTCACCGACGCGTTGGCCGCGGGATCGGTGCCGATCACATGGTCGGGCGGTACTGTCGAATCGGGCTTTTGCTGGGTGCGGGTCTTGAAGCCGCGGTTTTGTAGTGCGGCGATCGCGTCGGCGGAGGCTTGCCCGCGCACGTCCGGGACCTGCACGTTGCGGGTATTCCCGCCGAAGGTGTTGATGACGATGGTGACGACCACGGTCAACACCGCCAGCACGGCGACCGCGATCAACCAACGCCCCACCGAGCCGGTGGCACGGTCCCGAGCGAAATCAAGCGGCTGGCGAGGCAGCGGATCGGTGTGCGGCCCCGCTGGACCGCCCGGCGACCCCGACGCCAGCATCGACGTCCGCTCGGCGGCGGTAAGCACCTTAGGCGCCTCGGGCGGCTCACCGTTGTGCACACGGATCAAGTCCGCGCGCATCTCGGCAGCGGTCTGGTAGCGATTGTCCGGGTTTTTGGCCAGCGCCTTGAGCACGACAGCGTCTAGGTCAGCGGAGATGCCCTCTCGGCGCTGCGATGGCGGAATCGGATCTTCGCGCACGTGCTGGTACGCGACCGCGACCGGCGAGTCACCGACGAAAGGTGGTTCGCCGGTGAGGATTTCGTAGAGAACACAACCCAGCGAGTAGACATCGGAGCGGGCGTCCACTGGGTTGCCGCGAGCTTGTTCCGGCGACAGGTACTGCGCCGTCCCGATCACCGCCGCGGTCTGGGTGACGCTGTTGCCGCTGTCGGCGATCGCCCGGGCGATGCCGAAGTCCATCACCTTCACCGCGCCGGTGGTGCTGATCATGATGTTCGCCGGCTTGACATCGCGATGGATGATGCCGTGCTGGTGGGAGAAGTTGAGCGCCTGGCAGGCGTCGGCGATGACCTCGATCGCGCGCTGGGGCGGCATCGGACCGTCGGTGTGCACGATGTCGCGCAGCGTGACGCCGTTGACATACTCCATCACGATGTAGGGCAGCGGTCCCGCGGGTGTTTCCGCCTCGCCGGTGTCGTACACGGCAACGATGGCCGGGTGGTTGAGCGCGGCGGCGTTTTGCGCTTCCCGCCGGAAGCGCAAGTAAAAACTGGGGTCGCGGGCAAGGTCGGCGCGCAACACTTTGACCGCGACGTCACGGTGCAGCCGGACGTCGCGGGCCAGGTGAACCTCCGACATGCCACCAAAACCCAGGATTTCGCCGAGTTCATAGCGGTCGGACAGGTGCTGCGGAGTGGTCATCGCGGTGTCTCGGGTCGGGCCGGCGAGACTTGATGGTGGGGTGTCAGCGCGGCGGCCCAGCGAAATAGGGCTTGCTTGCTCTGCTGTCCAGGATTACTTGTCGGGGCTTGATCAGTCCAATCGGACGGCTGCGCGGGGGCCGACCCGCTGGATGTGGTGCTGGGCGGGGTCCCGGTATCGGTGACCGTCGGGGTGGTTTGCTGGGGCTGGATGTTCTCTTCGTGGGAGTTGATAACGATCAACACCGCGATGATGATCGCCAGCGCCCCGAGCACTCCAGCCGCCCACAGCAGTGCCCGCTGCCCGGAGGAGAACGTGCGTCGCGGCGGCGGCGAGCGGTGCCCGGCGGTCGCCGGGCGTGCTCGGCGGGCGGCGGGCACCCGGCCGGTGGGGTTGGCGGCGACCCTCGACGGAGCGCTGGACGGAATGGCCGCCGGGGTGGCCCGCCCGGTTTGGCTCGGTCGCGGTGGCCGGCGGCCCGCTCGCACTGCGGCCACGGCGTCAGCGAACGGTCCCCCGCTCTTGTAGCGCAGCTGTGGGTTCTTGACCAACGTGATTTCGATGAGCTCCCGCACATTGGGCGGCACATCATTGGGCAGCGGCGGCGGCGGCTCTTTGATGTGCTTCATCGCCACCGTCAAAGCGCCGTCGCCAGTGAAGGGACGTTTACCCGAAACCGATTCGTAGCCAACGACTCCCAGCGAATAGACGTCACTGGCCGGGGTTGCGTCGTGGCCGAGGGCCTGCTCGGGAGCGATGTATTGAGCGGTGCCCATCACCATGCCCGTTTGGGTTACCGGCGCCGCGTCGACAGCCTTGGCGATACCGAAGTCGGTGATCTTGACCTGCCCCGTTGGCGTGATCAAGATATTGCCCGGTTTGACGTCGCGGTGCACCAGCCCGGCGGCGTGGGCGACCTGCAGCGCGCGCCCGGTCTGCTCGAGCATGTCCAGCGCGTGCCGCAGCGAGAGCTTGCCGGTGCGTTTGAGCACCGAGTTCAACGGCTCGCCGTTGACCAGCTCCATCACCAGGTAGGCGGTGCGTCCCTCACCGTTGAGGGTGGTTTCGCCGTAGTCGTGGACGCTGGCGATCCCGGGGTGGTTGAGCATCGCGGTGGTGCGTGCCTCGTTGCGGAACCGCTCCAGAAACTCGGGGTCCTGGGAGAACTCCTGCTTGAGCACCTTCACCGCCACACGCCGGCCCAGCCTGCTGTCGACCGCTTCCCACACCTGACCCATGCCGCCGGTGGCAATGAGACGCTGGAGGCGATACCGCCCAGACAGCGTCACCCCTACTCGCGCGGTCATGGCCCTCCCTGCAGCGCAGCCTCGATCACGGCGCGTCCGATCGGCGCGGCGAGGGCGCCACCAGTCGCGGATAGTCGGTCAGCGCCGTCCTCCACCAGTACCGCGACGGCCACCTTCGGCAAGTACGCCGGTGCGAAGGCGATGTACCACGCATGTGGTGGAGTGTTACGCGGGTCGGTGCCGTGCTCTGCGGTACCGGTCTTGGATGCGATCTGCACGCCGGGGATGGCCCCTTTCTGCTGTGTGACTGACTCGGCGCCGACCATCAATTCTGTTAGCTTAGCCGCGACCTGCGGTGAAACCGCACGGCGCTGCTGGTGTGGGGCGGTGCTGCTGATGTTAGCCAGATCCGGCCCCTGGAGGCTGTTGACCAAGTAGGGCTGCATGGTGACGCCAGCGTTGGCGATCGTCGCGGCGACCACGGCGTTTTGCAGCGGGGTCAGTGCGACATCCTTCTGCCCGATACTCGACATCCCCAGCGCGGCGGCATCGACGATAGGCCCAACGGTTGATTCGGCGACCTGCAATGGGATGGGGTCGGGGGCAGTGTCGAACCCGAACTCCTGGGCAGTGCTGCGCAACGCGTCGACGCCGGTGGCGATGCCCAACTGCACGAACGCGGTGTTGCAGGACCGGGCGAAGGCCTCGCGCAGCGACACCGTCGGCTCGCTGCCACACGGCGCGCCGCCGAAATTCTGCAGCGTGACGGTGCTGTCGGGCAGCGGAATTGTCGGCGCCGAAGTCAGCTGGTCGTCCTCGGTCATCCCGGCCTGCAGGGCAGCCGCGGTGGTGATCACCTTGAAGGTCGATCCCGGTGGGTAGGTCTCGGCGATCGCGCGGTTGGTCAGCGGGGAGGCCGGGTCGTCGCGCAGCCGCTGCCACGCCCGCAACTGTTCGTCGGAATTGTGCGACGCCAACTGGTTGGGGTCATAGGACGGTGAGGACACCAGCGCCAAGATCTTGCCTGTCGACGGCTCCAGCGCCACCACCGCCCCTTTGCAGGGCCCGCCGCAGCCCTGCTGCATCGCATCCCAGCCGGCCTGCTGCACCCGTGGGTTGATGGTGGTGTCGACGTTGCCGCCGCGCGGGTCGCGACCGGTGAAGAAGTCGGCCAATCGGCGACCGAACAGCCGCTCATCGGAACCGTTGAGCAACGGGTCTTCGGCACGTTCCAGGCCCGTGCTGGAATAGCGCAGCGAGTAAAAACCGGTAATCGGCGCGTACACAAAGGGATTGGGGTACACCCGCAGGAATTTGTAGCGGTTGTCGGTGGCCACCGAATAGGCCAGCAGTTGTCCGCCGGCGGTGATCTGACCGCGTTGTCGTGAATACTCGTCGAGCAGCACTCGCTGATTGCGCGGGTCGGCGCGCAGCCCGTCGGCGGTGAACACTTGGGTGAAGGTGGCATTGAGCAGCAGCAGCACTATCAATGCCATCACGGTGACGGAGACCCGGCGCAAGGAGGCGTTCATACCCGCTCGATCACCTCGGTGCTGGCCGCCGCGATCGGCGACGTGGCGCGCGATGGGGTGCGGAATGGTCGGCGGGCGGCGTGCGAGATCTGCACGAGGATGGCCAGCAATGCGTAGTTGGCGAGCAGCGACGAGCCGCCGTAGGACATCCACGGTGTGGTCAGCCCGGTCAACGGAATCAGCGTCGTCACACCGCCAACGACGATGAACAGCTGGATGGCCAACGTCGACGCCAGGCCGGCCGCCAGCAGCTTGCCAAAGCTGTCGCGTACCGCGATCGCGGTGCGCAGGCCGCGGATGATCACGATGGTGTAGAGCATCAACAGGCTGGCCAGCCCCACCAGCCCGAGCTCTTCGCCGAATGCGGCCACGATGAAATCGGTTGACGCCGCCGGCACCGTGTCGGGTTGGCCGTTGCCCAGGCCGGTGCCGAAGATGCCGCCGGTAGCAAAGCTGAACAGCGACTGTACGATCTGGTAGCCGCTGCCCTCCGGATCGGCGAACGGATCCAGCCAGGTCTGCACCCGAAGCCGGACATGGTCGAAAAGGAAATACGCTGCAACGCTTCCCACGACGAACAGGGCCAAACCGATAACCACCCAGCTGAATCGCTGGGTGGCCAGATACACCATCGTCAGGAACGACGCGTACAGCAATAGCGAAGTGCCGAGGTCCTTTTCGAAGATCATCACGCCCACCGAGATGACCCATGCGGCCACCAGCGGCGCAAGGTCTCGGGGTCGGGGCAGATCCATGCCCATCACGTGCTTGCCGGCGCTGGTGAACAGACGGCGTTTAGCCACCAGCACCGCGGCGAAAAAGATCAGCAGCAGGATCTTGGAGAACTCGGCAGGCTGAATTGAGAAGCCCGGGAACCGAATCCAGATTTTGGCACCGTTTTGTTCGGAAAACGCCGGCGGCAGCAAGGCCGGAATGGTCAAGATCACCAAACCGGCAACGCCGCACGTGTAGCCGTAGCGAGCAAGGCGGCGGTAGTCAGGCAGTAACCACACCACCAACGCGAAGCCGGTCACGGCCACCAGCGTCCACAGCATCTGCTGGTTGGCGCTGGGATGCGTGTGGCCGCCGATCGCGCCGCTGGCGACGTCGAGACGATGGATCATCACCAGGCCGAGGCCGTTGAGCAACGCCACCACCGGCAGCAGCAGCGGGTCCGCATAGGGGGCGAAGCGCCGCACAGCTAGATGCGCGCAGGCGAACAGGGTGAAGAATCCCACCGCGTAACCGGCGAGGTCCCAATGCAATCCGCGTTCTTGGTTGGCTTGCACGATGAGCAGCGCCGCGGCGGTGATAGCGGTGGCGAAGCACAGCAGCAGCAACTCGGCATTGCGCCTGGTCGGCAGGGCGGGTGTCACCATTATCGGCGGCTGGGGCGCTGTGCTCACTGTGCGCCGCTCCTGGTCATCACCGCGCCCTGGGTCGTCGCCTGTCATGCCGCCGCCCGGCAATCGGTGCCCGGCTGAAGTGGCGGCTGCGGATTCGCGGTGACGGTGGGCGCGGTGGTGAGGGGAGGCGCGGGGGCTGTGGCGTCGGTGGAATCGGGTGGCTGGGTGTGCGGCGGGGTGGCGGTGGTGGTCGGAATGGGGGCGCGGCTGGTCGCGGCGGGTGGCGAAGTGGCTCGAGGCTGCGGGCACGGCGGTAGCAGCGAGTTCGTTGACAATTCGCGCAGCTGAGTGATCGCGTCGTCAAGGCTGCCGGCCGGCAGCCCGGCCGCCACCTGGGCGCGTTCGGCGGGGCGCAGATCCTCCAGTTTCATCAGGTGGCAGCCCAGGTGGTCTTTGGACTGTCCATAGCTGATCTGTGACAGCTGGTTGCCGTTGAGGCAGCCCAGCAGGTACGGCTTGTGCAGGGGCAGGCCCAGGATCGACTGCGGAATGCCTCGCATGATGGACACGTTGCCCTCGTACCCGGCGACATAGTAGTTGTTACGGATGATGGCCCGGCTGATCGCAAGACCCGCCAACACCAGCAGCACCAACAGCGTGATTGCGATCGCCATTCGCCGACGCGACCGAATCGGCCGGATGAACGTATCGCCTTGCGGCAGAACACGTTGGGTGACATCTTTACGAGGGCTGATGGCCGACGCCCGGCCTGCGGCGGTGTTGGGCCGGGTCTGTTGGTCCTGGTAATCGGAGTCGGCGGAAACCGCGCCCGCAACGATCGGCTGAGTCGGACCGTAGTCGTAGTCGACGACGTCGGCGACCACCACGGTCACGTTGTCCGGTCCCCCGCCGCGCAAAGCCAGCTCGATGAGGCGGTCCGCGGCTTCGTCGACGTCGGGAATCTTCAGTGCCTCAAGGATGGTTTCGTCACTGACCGGGTCGGATAATCCGTCCGAGCACAACAGGTATCGGTCACCCGCGCGCACCTCGCGCATGGTCAGCGTCGGCTCCACCTCATGACCGGTGAGGGCGCGCATGATCAGCGAGCGCTGCGGGTGGCTGTGTGCTTCTTCCGGGCTGATGCGGCCTTCGTCGACCAAGGTCTGCACGAACGTGTCGTCTCTGGTGATCTGGGTCAACTCGCCGTCGCGCAGCAGGTAGCAGCGCGAGTCACCGATATGCACCAGCCCCAGGCGATCGCCGGCGAACAGGATCGCGGTGAGGGTGGTACCCATCCCCTCCAGGTCCGGTTCCATCTCCACCTGCGCGGCGATCGCCGAATTGCCTTGCTGCACAGCGTCGTGGAGCTTTCCGAGCAGGTCACCGCCAGGCTCGTCGTCGTCGAGTTGGGCGAGCGCGGCAATCGCCAACTGAGACGCCACTTCGCCGGCGGCGTGGCCACCCATGCCGTCGGCCAGCGCCAACAGCCTCGCTCCTGCATACACCGAGTCCTCGTTGTTGGAACGCACCAGGCCGACATCGCTGCGGGCCGCATAACGCAGAACCAGTGTCACGGGCGCAACTCGATTACCGTTTTGCCGATTCGAACCGGGGTTCCAATCGGAACTCGTACCGCCGTCGTCACCTTCGCCCTGTCAAGGTAAGTGCCGTTGGTCGATCCTAGATCCTCGACATACCATTCTGAGCCACGCTGAGACAGTCGCGCGTGCCGCGTCGATGCGTAGTCGTCGGTGAGCACCAACGTCGAATCGTCCGCGCGTCCGATCAGCACCGGCTGCCCGCTAAGGCTGATGCGCGTGCCGGCAAGCGAGCCCTCGGTGACGACCAAGTGGCGGGGCACGTTGCGGCGCTGCCGCGACGGCATCAACGCACCTCGAAACGTCAGGCCACGGCGCGCCATGACCGCGCCGGTGGGCGCATAAATATCAGTGCGCAGAATCCGCAGCACTGACCAGATGAAAACCCATAGCAGCAACAAGAACCCGGCGCGCGTCAGCTGCAGAACCAATCCCTGCATCTGGCGTCCTCTCCGTCCCGGCGCTGCACACTTTGTGCTCGCGGCAGGCGAGCACGTCAGCAACGTCACGATACTTGGACGGCGGCCGACGCGGGGCGAAGCTTGATAGCTTCGCTCCGCGGTCAACTCACTGAAAGTGGACGATGATCTCCGAGTGGCCCAACCGGATCACGTCGCCGTCGGCCAGCTGCCATTCCTGTACCGGCGCGTTGTTGACGGTGGTGCCGTTGGTGGAGTTCAGGTCGGTTAGCAGCGCGACCTGCCCGTCCCACCTGATCTCCAGGTGACGGCGCGACACACCGGTGTCGGGCAGCCGGAATTGGGCGTCTTGCCCACGGCCGATGATGTTGCTGCCTTCGCGCAGCTGATAGGTCCGCCCGCTGCCGTCGTCGAGCTGCAGTGTGACCGTCCTGCCGGTAGACGCATAGCCGGTCTCCCCGTACCCGCCGTACCCGGCCCCGCCGGGTTGGCCGTAGTCGTAGTCCCGGGCGGCTGGCTCCGCGTACCCGCCACCGGGAGGCGCGTACCCGCCACCGGGCTCGCCATAGCGGCCGTAATCGGGTGGGCCGTAGTCCTGGCGGCCGTACCCGGGCCCGTAGCCTTCGTAGCCCGGTTCGGGGTACCCGGCGCGCTCGGGCTGGCCGTAGCCCGCGGCCTCGTCGGGCCGAGCTGGCCCGCGACCGTAGTCGTACTCGCCGTAACCAGGCCCGGCGGGCGGGCCGTAGCCGCCTTGGCGATACCCCGGGTCGTAGCCGGGGGCGCCGTAACCGGCGGGGGACGTTGCTCGTACGGCGGCGGGTAGGCGCCCGGGCCCTGATCGGGGTAACCGCCCTGATCGGGGTATCGCGGCGGCTCGCCGTAACGGCCCTGCTCCGGATAGCCGCGCTGGTCGGGGTAGCCGCGCTGCTCTGGGTAGCCGCCCTGATCGGCATAGCCGCGTTGGTCGTACCCGCCTTGGTCGGGGTAGGCACCCTGGTCGGGGTATGCGCCGTGTTCCGGGGGCCGGGGCGGATAACCCGACGGCGGGTAGCCACCCGATTCCGGCGGGTACCCGCCGCGAGCTTCTTGCCCACCACGCGATTCCTGGCCACCGCGCGGATCGTCTTGCGGACGCCCGTAGCGGTCGTCGTAGTATTCGTCACCGGGCCGCCCCTGCCCCTGGCCGCCGCGATAGCTGGAATTCTCAGTCATTGGTGGTACTCCTGGTTCTGCGCTCAACGCATGATCTGATTGTGGCGGGGCGACATCATGGGCCGCCGGGCGGGGCTCGACGTCGGGGTTGACAACGCCGCGGGTGCGGAACTGGCCGGTGTGCAGGCTCGGGGACTGCTCGAACCGGACAACCACAGGACCATATGTTTGCCACCCCTGTTCACCGATGTATCCCGCCAACTGTTTAGCAAAGGTCTCCGCCGTGATGTCCGGATCGGTGCCGAGCTTCTCGTAGTCGTGGGCACCGACAGTAATGACGTATTCGTTGGGCGCCAAAAGGCGATTGCCCTGAAGCGACCGTACCCCGTCGGCCGCCTCGCGGCGCAACATGGCTTCGACCTCTTCCGGGACGATCGAACCGCCGAACACCCGGGCAAATGCATCACCGACGGTGACCTCAAGTTTGCGCTCGATGCGCTGAACCAGCCCCTTGTGGGTACCCATATCCAGCGCTCGCCTCACTTGTCCTTCTATATTGCTGCTGCCGGACAGATGGCTCGGTGGGCCCGGCCCAGCATCCATCTCCTAACCAAGCCATGCTATCGGCCCACTGCGGCCCTGCGGCACCTCGAGAACTGCGAAAATCGAGTCGATGCAGGTCAGACCGCGTGGGCAGGGACCGGCTTGGCACTCGGCACCGCCGCGCTCCGTGGACGGCGGTTGGGGAAGGAGCCTATTAGAGTGGTAGTCTCCACCGGTTGTTCGGGCGAGTGGCGGAACGGCAGACGCGCTGGCTTCAGGTGCCAGTGTCCTTCGGGACGTGGGGGTTCAAATCCCCCTTCGCCCACCGTTTTGACGTTTGCCATTTAGCTTGTCGATAGGTGGCGCGCCCATTGTCTGATCTCGGGCGTGACCGGATCGGTGATGTCGCTGAGTTCCGGATGTTTGGCGAGGACGCCAGCGACCATCGGACACACCGCGACGATGCGTTTGCCGTCCCGGCGGGTCGCCTCCAGCGCCTGCTCCACCAGGATGGTGCCTAGGCCACGGCCGCCGAAGTTGTCGTCAATTTCGGTGTGGTAGAAGACGCGCTGATCATCGCGGTCGGCGACGGCGGCGTGGCCGACCGTCTTACCCTCAACGGCGATGGTGTACTTGCCCTGCTCGGCAACGACCGCGGTTTGCGCACCGGTCTTATCGGTCGTCATTGGCGGATCCCTTCTTCCGGCGGCGGGCACGGCAGGAGAAGCCGGACCAGCAACGGCTGGTAACCGGTCCCGGCGCGTCACGCGCTGTCAGTGAGGAGTACAGCCCAACTGTAGAGGCCGCCCGGCCGGCATCCTCCGCTGCCGGCAAGGGACCTTCCGCGGTTATGCTGCCGACCGGGGTCCCACCCGGGCCGCAGATAGGTGAAACACGGTGGCGGGCACCGGAACAGCGTTGTGCTGGCGGCGGGCGAGCAGCGCGGCATTTTCCGGCAGCTGGCGGGAGTTGATCTCACCGGCAGCGATGCGACGCAGAATGTCGTGGGCGCGAGCAAGCTGCTCGCGCTTGCGGTACTGTCCGCCGGGAAGTTTCACCCCCGCCCACACGCCATACTCCTCACGGTGCTCGACCGCGTATCGCGCGCAGACACGCTGCTGCGCCAGCGGGCACCGGCGCAAGCACAGCAGTCGTGCCTCAGTGGAGGACTGCTCATAGGCGCGTGCCTTGGCGGCGCCGTCGCCACTGTCGTCATCGTTGTAGCCAAACCACAGATCTGGATTTGTGGAGCAGGGGTACCCCATGTGCGTCTCCTTGTCGAGCAAAACGTAGATGAAAGCGTATATACCTACGAGCCACTACGCAACCTACTCGGTGAGACAAACATATATCCAACTGTAGATGCTTTTGGGTATGTAATATTCGGATATGGCCGGAGCTCTACCGTGAGTCGCGAATCGGCGGGCGCGACCATCCGGGCGCTGCGGGAGTCGCGCGACTGGTCATTGGCGGATTTCGCGGCCGCGACGGGCGTCAGCATCATGGGCCTGAGCTATCTGGAGCGCGGTGCCCGCAAGCCGCACAAGAGCACGGTGCAAAAGGTCGAAAATGCCCTTGGCCTGCCACCCGGCACGTATGCGCGGCTCGTGGTGGCGGCCGATCCCGAGGCCGAGCTGGCCCGGCTGACCGCAGCTGAACAACCACCGGCGGTGCCCGCACGGCAGGCTGCGGCGATCGTCGTCGAGCGGCACGACAGCACCGAAGTGCTCGAAGGGCACGCCGAAGCACAACTGGAGACACTGAGCTGGCTGATCGACAGACTGCCCACGAAGACATCAGACGAATATGAGACGTATATTCTTTCTGTGATCGAACTGTGCGTGAAGTTCGAAATGCTGGCGGCCAGGTCCTGGCGGGCGGCGGTGCATGCTGGCGCAGACTCGGCCGCCCGGCTGATGGACCATCTGCAGGCCCTTGAGGCCACGCGTAGCTCGTTGCTGAAACGGATACCGGAGAGTTTGAGCGCTCGATTCGACCGAGCGTGCGCGCGGTCGGTCCTGCCCGAAGCGGTGATCGCCGCGCTGGTCGGCGTTAGCTGCGATGAGATGTGGGAGATCCGCAATCAGGGGGTCATTCCGCCCGGTGCACTCCCCCGCATTCGGGCCTTCGCCGACGCAGTGAACGGGGGCGATGGTGAGTCCGACCCGGTCGAGAGGCAAGCCGATGAGTAGTAGCGAACTAGAGGTGCTTGGCCGCGCCCATCAACTGTTCAGTGGCGCTGCTCGGCTCGCCACACCGCAGACAGCCGCAGCCCACCGCGAGCTGTCGCTGCCCGTCACGGCGCTGAACATCGGTGAGTTCCCCGACCGCTACCGGCTCGCGGCGCGCACCAGCCAAGCGGCATTGCGCTCGGCCGCCCAGACAGACGCCGCGATCGCCGAGGTCATCGCCGCCGCCCACCATGATCACGCCCAGGCCCGCGAGCAGACCAAGAGAATCGTCGACGAAGCACGCGCGGACGCCGGCGCGTCACCGCTTGCACCCATGGCCCAGCGGGAGGCGCTGCGCCGCCGCGTGGCCCGCCTGCGTGCGCAACGCGCGCATGTCATGTCGGCACGCTGGCAGGCGCAGCGCCGCGCGGCGGCGTTGCGTGTCCTGCGGTATCTGGCACTGCGCTGGCGTGCATCCGCGACGAATGGACTTCGGCTGCCGCCCCCAAGTAGCCGCGCCGGAATCGCGGTGCGGGCGGCCCTGTCCCGCCTGGGCCGCCCTTATGTGTGGGGCGCGACCGGTCCCGACCAATTCGATTGTTCGGGGCTGGTGCAGTGGGCCTATGCGCAGGCGGGGATACACCTGGACCGCACGACTTATCAACAGATTCACGACGGCATTCCGGTCCCGCGCTCGCAGGTGCGACCGGGGGATCTCGTGTTCCCGCATGCCGGGCACGTCCAGATGGCGATCGGCAACAATCTGGTTGTCGAAGCGCCCCACGTCGGCGCCACGGTTCGGATTAGCCCGTTGGGCGCAGGTGTTGCGATCCGGCGCCCGTTGTAGTGGCGGGCTGGCACGAAGGCCGATGAAGACCGCGTAAAGATGGGAAGATTCAGCTCATGGCAGAACAAGCCGGGTGGTCGGTGACAGCGATCCAAGCCAGGCAAGCGGCTTTGGCGCGACGGTACTCCGCGGTGAACGACGCCGACCGGGTCTTGGTGGACGCGCTGGTCAGTGCGCACGCCGCAACGGTGGAAAGCGCAGCCCGGCTCGACGCGATTGCGGCTGAGATCGACCACGCCGTGCAAAACCAGGCCGCGCTTGCCCTGGACACGCCCGTCGGCGCCCGGGAATTCCAGAAATTCCTGCTCACCAAGCAGCGCGAAATTCTCGCCGTGGTTGCTCACGCCCACGAACTCGACGCCGCGAAAAAGGCTGCCTTAAAAGCATTGCCAACACACTATGCGGTCAGCGCGAGCTAGCCCCATTCGGCGGCTCGCGCATTTGCTCAATGGCAAGCCGAAGTGAATTGCCGCTACGGATTCCCCTGGGTACTGTCGCCGCCATGCAGGGGCCCCCGCAGCGTTCGCAGCTCGGTGTTTCGGCGATGCCGCCGACTGCGGTGTCGGTGCCCCCCGATCGGCAGCGCGGCGCAGCAGCCGACGCCATTAGGGACGCCGAAGTCGCTTTGGCGCAACAAAATTCGGCGACCGCTCAATTAGATCTGCAAGTGGTCTCGGCAATCTTGAATGCCCACCAAAAGACGCTCGAAGGCACTGATGCGCTGGCCGCACTGCAGCGCGACGTCGAGGCTGCGGTGCGTAGCCGGACCGATCTCGACACCCCAGCGGGAGCGCGTGATTTTCAGCGCTTCCTGACAAGCAAGCTCCGCGAAATCCGCGCCGTGGTCACAGGCACAGGCCTCGACGACACCTCGAAGTCGGCGCTGATGGCTGCATGGACGTCCCTCTACCACGTGTCCACGGCCGATCAGCGCAGTGCTGGCGAGGGACAGCAGCCGACGCGCAGCACCCCGGCGAATGTCAGGCCGCAAACCACCAGCTATCCAGCGGGCTCGGACGGCGGAGCCGACCCGTACCTCGATGCGTTGCTAACAGACGATCCTGGATTGTTTCCGGAAGACCTCACGGCACCGGCCCCGCAGGCGCCAGCGCCCATCGCGCCGCAGATGCCCAGCTTCCCCGCGCTTGGCGGGATGCCAGGTGGAGGAATGCTGCCGACAGGCCTGCCCGGCCTCGGTATGCCCAGCGGGGTTCCGCTGGGCGGGCTCCTGCCCGACACCGCCACCCAACGGTCACCCGGCGATCTTGGAGAGGCGCTGCTTGCACCCGACGACGCGACGCCGAAACAGCAGCCACCGCCTGAGGACGTGGACGATACGAGCGACGGCAAAGCGGCTGACCCAGCGTCGGCCTCCGACCAGCCGGCCACCGGCCCGACGACGGTGACGCTGCCCACCGGCGAGACGGTCACAGCTGCCAGCCCCCAGCTCGCCGCGGTGATCGGAGCTGCTGTTGCCGGCACACCCATCGCCGATGCATTTCGCCAACAGGGGCTCACCATTCCCCCACCCGGCACCGCCATCAGCGAACCGGTTGATCCGTCCCGGGTGATGCCCGGGGATATCGGGATGTTTACCGATCGGCACGCGCTTGCGCTGGGCAACAGCAAAGCCCTACTCAACGGGCAGATTCAGCACATTTCCACCGTGAAGGGGCCAAGCTTTCTAGGCTGGGAGCACCCGCCAGTGCCGTCGACGGCAAACACACCGACCAAGACCGAAACACCGGCGCCCACCCGGCCGGCGGCCACGACCGGTACGTCACCGTGACAGCCGGAGAGGACCGGCAAAGCGCAGGACGAGCGCGCTGACGAGGGTCGTCGGCGCTTCAAGAGGAGACAGCGGATGGCAGATCAAATCCATGTAGTGCCGGAGAGCTTACGCACGGCGGCCCAGCACCATGAGCAAGTGTCCGAGTACTTACGCACCATCCCCTCGGCGCACGGAGCGATCCAAGAAAGCCTGGACTCGCTGGGCCCGGTTTTCAGCGAGCTGCGCGAGGCCGGGCGTGAACTGCTCGAGCACCGCCGGCGCTGCTACGAACAGCAAGCCGACGACCACGCCGAGATGGCGCGGCAGTTGAAGATGTCGGCGGACATGTGGGAGCAGCACGAGGAACAAGCCGCGGGCAAACTGGGCGGCATCGTCGACGACGGTCGATGACACACGCCAACCCGGCCTTCGACACCGTCCACCCGAGCGGCCACATCCTCTTCCGGTCCTGCCGGGGCGGATACGCCCATAGCGTGGTGTTGAGTGAAGCGGCGATGGACACCGACGCGCAGACCCTCGCACAAGGGATCTTGCTGACCGCCGACGTGTCCTATCTCAAGGCGCTGATGGAAGTTCGCGGCGAAATCGTGGCGGCCGGTCACACCCCATCAGCGGAGGTACCCACCGCACATGACCTTGACGTCGCGATCGAGAAGTTGCTGGCACACGAGTTGCACCCACGACGCGACGCCACGTAGACCCGCTACGGCTCAGCGCAGCCAGGTCGTGACGGCATCGGGATCGGGCGCGATATCGGCTGGAGGCTCGATGGGATTGGCGCCGAACAACTCTCGCGCGCGCGCCAGCAGAATCCGCACCTCGTCTAGTTGCTGTTGCAGCGCCGAACCGGTCACGCCCTCACGCTAGTGTGCCGACGGCGTCCCCACAATTCACCCGGCCCGGTAACAGCCAGTACCGGCGCAATCAGGCAGTGAACTGACCAATCACCGGAGAACGGTACGCTGGGCCAGTGGCGATCTTCGGGCGAAAGACGGCGCGCCAGCGCCTCCGGAGAGCGACCCAGGAATCCCTCGCGATTCCGGCCTTCAGCTCCCCGGTTGACTGCGCTCCGTGGGTGATCGGCGGACTCTGGCCCGCGGAACTGTCGACGGTCAACGCTGAAACCGCAACCGTCGCAGAGTATCTCAAAGCTGACCTGGAGCGCATCGTCAAGTCAGCCAACGAAGAGCTGAAGCGCATCAGGCAGGCGGGGATGGCCGACCCAGCCCGCTACGCCGAGGAGGCCCGAGTTATCAACGCTGCCCGCGACTTTGCGGTCCGGCGAGTCGAGTCGACGGTGCGTCATCTGCGTGGCCCGCATCAAAGCCGCCGTATTCAGTATCCTCGCCGCAACGCTGGCGGGCTCGGTCAAATCACTGGAACGGCGCCGCGGTTCAAGGTCACGACGGTGCCTCCCACGGTCGAGCCGCCCGCCGAGGTTCCCGTCGAGGACCGTCGGCCGCACGTCACCGACAATCGCCGCGAGTCGCCTCCAATGGACAAGGATCAGGCGGTGGCCGAACCGATTTCGACCGGCCGGCATGCCGCGCCGGAGCCGGAATCCGAAGAGACCGCAGCGGATACGCTGACGTTGTCGCCCCCATCCGATGCGGCTGACACCGACGTGACCGATGTTCTCGAGACCCCAGCCCCGCAGCCGCCGCCGCTCGAGACCGAAGGCGGTGAACCTTCAACCGTTGCGCCTCAACCCGCCGAGGACTCGACGGAACTTGCCCCAACCGAGGCGGATGATCTCGCGCCCGCCGACGGTACCGCGGTGGTCGCGGCCGGGCAGGGCGATGCCGCGCACGACACCGACGTCCTCGGGACCCGGGCCGCTGACGACACCGATGTGTTGGAGCAGCCGACCCCCGCCGAGGTTGGCGCCGCAAGCCACGAGCGAACGGGCCCGGCTCAAGGGGAAACCGATCACGAACGCCTACGACGTTTGCTGCAGTTCGTCGCCCGTCAAGAACCCGGATTACGGTGGGCTGTCGGGCTTCGCGAGGACGGGACAACCGTCGTGGTCACCGATTTGGCGTACGGCTGGGTACCTTCGGGAATTACCTTGCCAGCAGGGGTGCGGCTGCTGGAACCGCAACGGCGCACCGGCAATGCCGCGGCGATGCTCGGTCCCACCGCCCTATCGGTCACCTACTCTCCTGGAGACCCTTTGGGCTGGGCCACCGATTTTGGGCCGACGGAGTCCTCGGTGCAACCCCGCGAGCTACCGGAAGTCGAAGATCTGGGCTGGTTGCTGAGCGAGGCCACCCATTGGCGTGACGGGCTGCCGCGGATGGTGCACACGCTGGCGAAAGCCGGCGCGGCGGGAACGGGGGTTGTCGACGCCGAACTCGATGTGCTTCGGGTCCACCTCGATACCGCCCGATACCAGTTGCTGGCGGAGTACCCAGACGTCGATCCTCGGCTGCTGCTGAACTGCCTGCTATTGGCGGCCACGGAGGGCATCGCCACCGGGGACCGAACCTCGGCGAACTATCACTTCGCCTGGTTCCAGGTGCTGAGCGCCCCACCGGCGAGCAGGTTCAGCGCCAAATCCTGACCGGGTCACCGTCGGGACCCGACGACCTGCTCAGTTGCGGCCCGGTGTAGTGTCCCACGACCGGAGCGCGACGAGAGGGCATGAATTGACGCTGGTCGCCGGCGGTCGAGATACTGGCACGGTGACGGGGCCGGGCAGTCGGGCGAAGTTGAGCGACAAAGATCTCGTCGAGGCGGTGCTGCGTGAGTTGAGCGAGGCCGCCGACAAGTGGGAGCAACTCGTCGCCGAAGCCGAAACCATCACCTACAGCGTGGACTTGGGCGATATTCGTGCCGTCGCCAACTCCGACGGCAGATTGGTCGAGCTGACGTTGCACCCGAGTGTGATGACCGGCTACACCCACGGTGAGCTGGCCGACCGGTTGAACACGGCGATCGCGGCGCTGCGCGAGGAAGCGGAAACCGAAAACGCTGCACGCTACGGGAAAGGCGTCCAGTGACGTCGGATCCGCTGATGCGTCGCGCACTCGCGCTGCTGGGTCGCGGCCACGAGCTCTATGGTGTCGGCCGCGCGGACATTGGTGTGCCGGACACGCCGGACCAGTTGCGCGACCATGCGGCGAGGATCACCCATCCGCCCGCCGGCGCACGGACCGCGGCGGCTCGCGTACGGCGGATGGCGGGGATGCTTCGGACCAGCGCCGACCACGACACCACGCTGGCCGCGGCGTTGGCTGACATCCATGCCGAGCACACAGCGGGATGGCGCGCCAGCCGCACGATGCTCGAGGATGCACACGCCGACGCAATGACGGCAGCCGATACGCCGTTGGGCCGACGAGAAGCGCTGCGCCGCATGATGGCTCGGTTGCGAACGCAGCGGCGTCTCATTCACCGCTCGCGTCAACGGGCGCAGCTGCACGCACGACGGCTGCGCCAGCTCGCCAACTTGCGTCACACTGCGGCCAGCCGCCGCCCGTCGCGGGCCGCAGCCATCCCGCTGGCCGCTGTCGACTACGAAAGATCTTTCACCGCAGGGCATATCAGGCAACGCATCGCCGAAGCGCTGGATCACATGGGAATCACCGATCCCGCGGCGCGACGCAACTGGCTGCGGGGTTACGAGACGCTGATAGCCAGGGAGTCCGCAGGCCGGGCGTCGGCGGTCGCGTCGGAACCTGCCACCGCGGTCGGGCCCACCCAAGCCGACGGGCACGGCCTCGGCTACGCCCGCGGCATCACCCAGACCATCCCAGCCACCTTCGCCCGGTATCACCAACCCGGCACCTCGACGAACATCTACGATCCGGTCGCCAACATCTGCGCATCGATGAACTATGTAATGCACCGCTACGGCGTCGCCGCGAACGGTGAGAACTTGGTTGCGCTGGTCCAGCAGGCGGACGCCGGTAGACCGCCGAGAGGATACTGACCATGCCGCTCAACCTGTCCAACCGCGACCAGAACTCGGGTCACCTCTTCTACAACCGCCGGCTGCGGGCCGCGATCACCAGGTTTTCGGTCCGGATGAAACACGACGATCGCAAACAGCAAGCCGCAGTGGCGTTGTCGATTGTGTTCGTCCTCATCGGTCTGGGTTGGATGGCGTTGCTGCACATCTGGAAGCCGGCCGGGCTGGTGGGCCAGTCCGCGATTGTCGGAAACCGTGACACCGGCGCGGTGTACGCCAAGATCGACGGGCGGCTCTACCCGGCGCTCAACCTGACTTCCGCTCGGCTGGCTGTTGGCAACGCGGCCGCCCCGGCGTGGGTCAAGGCGAGCGAAATCGCGAAGTATCCGACCGGACCGATGATCGGCATCCCCGGTGTGCCCGACAGCCTCACGGTCACCCCTAGCAGCGTCTCCGCTTGGGCGGTTTGCGACACCGCTCCCACCCGGGGCGCCCGGGCTGCCCCTGTCGTGACGTCCATCGCGGGCGAGCTGTCGACATTCGGCCGCGCCGCTCCGATGCGTCCGCCGCAGGCGATCCTTGCGACCCACAAGGACGCGACCTACGTGATCTGGGGTGGTCACCGGTCCCGCATCGACCCCATGGACCGCTCGGTGACCTTCAACCTGGGTCTCGATCCAGGAGTGACGCATCCGATCGAGATCTCCAACGCCCTGTATGACGCCATGCCCTCGACCGAACCCCTTGTGGTGCCGCCGATCCCGGAAGCGGGGACGCCGTCGCGGTGGCTGCCCGGCGCGACCGTGGGCAGCGTGCTGGAAACCCGCGACGCCGCCGGTACGGTCACCGGGTTTTACGTACTGCTTCCGGACGGGGTGCAGAAGATCACCAGTTTCGTCGCCGACCTGCTGCGCACGGCCAATCCAGTGGGTTCGGCTACCCCGACATTGATCACGCCGGACAAGCTGATCCACATCCCCACCGTCGATGTGCTCAACGTCGACTACTATCCGCCAGGCAAGCTGGATTTCATTGACACAGCGGCTAATCCGGTGACCTGTGTGGCGTGGCAGAAGCAGTCCAGCGACCCGCAAGCCAGCATCACGATCTTCAGCGGCCGGGGTCTGCCGGTTCCGATCAGCATGGACGCTCGGTTGGTGCATCTGGTGCGCGACGACCGTAATCCCGAATCGGTGGAGGCTGACCAAGCGCTGTTGCTGCCGGGCGCGGCCAACTTCGTGGCGACGACGAGTGGTGTGGCGACCTCCGACAGCCGGGAAAGCCTGTACTGGCTGTCACCGCAAGGTGTTCGCTACGGGATCCAATCGGATAACCGGACCTTGCAAGCGCTGGGACTGGATCCGCGCAGCGCCGTGCAGGCGCCATGGCCGATTGTGCGCACGTTTGCGGCCGGGCCGGCGATCAGCCGCGAGAGTGCGTTGGTAGCGCGTGACACCATTGTGGGCAACGGCGCGGTCGCGCCCGTACCGCAAGCCAACCCGCAGGCAGGAGGTTAGCCATGTCGAAACGAGGGTTCGTGCGGGGCGCACGTAAACCACCGCCGGCCGTTCCGCCGGTGCGGGTGGCGGTTGCTCCGCCACTGGCCCTGCCCGAACGCGAGCCGCGCAACATCCTCATGATGATCGCCATCCCAGCGCTGCTGGTGGGAATCATCGGCACGCTGGTGGTGATGTACACCTCCGGGGTGCGCTCGCTGCAGTCGGGTTTCTTCCCGATGATGGGGTTGTTCGGGTTCGGCGCACTGATGTTCAGCGGGCGCTTCGGGCGGGCCCGCCGTATCTCCTGGGGGGAGCAGGAAAAGCAGCGGCGCAGCTATCTGCGCCAACTCGACGAGGACCGCGAAGAAGTGCAACGGGCCGCCCAGGAGCAGAAACGCAGCCAACTGTTCCTGCATGGTGATCCGGAGAAGCTCGATACCGTGATCGGCGGGCCCCGCATGTGGGAACGCCGCCCCGACGACGCGGATTTCCTGGATGTGCGTTTGGGGATTGGGATTCAGCAAGCCAGCGATTCGGCGGTGTCGTTGCAGTGGCCCGAGGTGCCCATCGGAGAGGAGCTGGAGCCGGTAACCGGCGGTGCGCTAAGGGATTTCATCCTCGAGCAAAGCAAGATCCGCGGAATCGGCAAGGTGTTAAGCCTGCGGTCGAAACCTGGATTCAGCTTCATTAGCGACGACCCAGGCGAACTGCACAGCTTCATGCGGGCGATTCTGTGCTCGCTGGCCGTGTATCACAGCCCCGAGGATGTGAAGCTCATGGTGGTCACCCGCCACCCCGAGCAGTGGTCCTGGCTGGTGTGGTTGCCGCACAACCATCATGACGAGATGTTCGACGCCTGCGGCATGCGCAGGCTGGTCTTTGGTTCGCCCACCGAGCTGGAAGAGGCCCTCGACGCCGAGTTGCACCGAAAGGGCCGCGGGCCGTGGACCCCACCGGTGGGGACCAGCCCGACCTCGATGCCCTCGCCGATGGAGACACAGGGGCTGTCGCTAGGTCCGCATTGGGTGATCGTCGACGACAACACGGGCACCGCCGAGCAGTGGGAAGGCGTGACCGGGCTCAAGGGGATGGCCGGTATCACCGTGTTGCGGCTGGCGACCCGCCCCGGCGTCGGCGTTGGTTTCGCCGAGGAGGACCAGCGATTTCAGCTCCGCGAAGGTCGGCTCTATCACCGCGAGGCGTTCTACGCGGTGGCTGACATGCTCGCCGAAAGCACCGCGCACAGGTATGCGCGGGCGCTGGCGCGCTGGTCACCGATGAGCGCCAGCGAGCTATCCGAAACCGACAGCCAGGCCGGTGAATTGTTGCGGGCCTTGGGGATCAGCGATCCACGCCACCTCGACGTCGACCGGCTGTGGGCGGAAAGTCGCGGACGGGGCGACCCCAAGTGGGCGATGGTGCCCGTGGGGATCAAGCCCGGTGGCGAGTTGCAATACATCATCTTCCGTGCAAAAGACTTCGGCGGGTACGGCTTTCACTCCGTCGTGATCGGGACATCGGGATCAGGCAAGTCGGAGCTCTTCCTGTCCTTGTGCAACGGCATCGCGCTGACTCACTCACCGGAAACGTTCATCGTCATTTTCGTCGACATGAAGTTCGAATCCGCGGCCCAAGACCTTGAAGGTCTGCCCCACGTCGCGGGCTCCCTGTCCAACCTGGGCAAAGACGACCGGCATCTGGCCGAGCGGATGCGCAAAGCGATCAACGGTGAAATGGAAAGACGCTACCGACTTTTCAAAGAAGCTGGGGCTCGCGACGCCAACGAGTACGAGGAGATGCGGCTGGCCGGCCGCGACCTGGAACCGGTGCCGATCCTGCTGGTCATCATCGACGAGTACTTGGAGCTCTTCCATCACCACCCTGAATGGGTCCAGCTGGTCATCCACATCGGTCAGGAAGGCCGGGGCTGCAATGTGTTCTTCACCTTGGGCGGCCAGCGGTTGGACCTGTCGTCGCTGAGCAAGGTCAAGAGCAATATCGCTTTTCGGATAGCACTGCGCGCGGAGACCGCTGAAGACTCCCGCGACGTCATCGGCAGCGACGCCGCCCTGCACCTGCCGGCGAGGGAAAACGGGTACGCGCTGCTGAAGGTCGGGCCGCGCGATCTCGAGCCGTTCCGATGCTTCTATCTATCGGCGCCGTTCGTGCTGCCGAAGAAGACCAAGAAAGTCGACAAGACGATCGACGTCAGCTTCTCGCAGCCTCGTCCGCTCACCTGGGAATACCAGCCGCTGAGCCCGGAAGACACCGCAGCCCTGGCGGAAGCCGACGAACCCGAGGAACCCGACGAATTCCTCTTCCACGCCGACGGTTTCAAGAAGAAGAAGATCCTCGACGTCATCCGCGAGTCGCTCGTGGCGCACCCAGCTCGTGCACCGCACCAAATCTGGCTTCCTCCACTGGAAATCAGCGAGCCGATCGACGCTTTGGTGGCCTACTGGCGTGGCAAGCCCTGGCATGTCGACTACGGACAGAACCCGGGGCTGGTGTTCCCGGTCGGAATGGTCGATATACCCGAAGAACACGCCCAACGGGTGCATGTCATCAACGCCGAAATGGACAACATCATGGTGGTGGCCACCGCTCAGCGCGGCAAGTCCACGACGTTGATGACCTTGATGACGTCCGCTGCGCTGATGTATCGCCCGGAGCGGGTGACGTTCTTTTGCATCGGTGCGTCGCTGTATCCGGTGGAGGAGCTTCCCCACGTCGCCGGGGTGGTCAGCCTGAACGACACCGAAGGTGTTTCGCGCACGATTGCCACCATCGAGGGGTTGATTCGAGCCCGCGAGGCGTCGTTCAAGCACTATCAGATCGACATTTCCGAATTTCGCGAACGCCGGTTCGGGGCCGCGGGCGGCGGAGGCACCGACCCCGAGGACAAATTCGGCGACGTTTTCCTGGTCATCGACAACTACGGCGACCTCTATGAAAAAGACCCGGCCATGGGCGACCGTGCCATCGCCATCGCCCGGCAGGGCCTGTCCTACGGGGTGCACGTGATGACCAGCGCCAACGCGTGGTTCGTCGGGCAGAAGCAAGGGATGATCACCGTCTCCAACGCGCGGATACAGCTGCGGCTCAGCAATCCCGACGAAACGCAAATGGGCACCTCGCCAGAGCTGCGCAAGGCGGCACGAAATACGTTGGACCGTCCGGGTTTTGGGCTTACTCGGGACGGATACGAGTTGTTGGTGGGGCTGCCCGAAATCACCGGGACCGAGGGTGAGCGGGTGACAACACGTGGCATCGGTGCGCTCATCGCCGCGGTCACCGGTGCGGCCAAGGTGGAGCGCCTGTCTCGGCTGCCTGAGCAGGTAGCCTTAACTCAGGTCATCGAGGCATTCGACCGGACCGCCGAGGCGGCCGATCCATTCAACGTCCCATTCGCGATCGGCGAAAGCGCCTTGCAACCGGTGGCGCTGCCGACCCGCATGGTGCCCAACATGCTGGTGATGGGCCGCCAGCTCTGCGGGAAGACCACGACACTGGCAGCCTTCGGCCAGGCAATCACCACGCGGTTCGGCCCCGATCAAGCGCAGATCACCATCATCGACCCGAAGACGACGCTCATCGGCAAGATCCGGGGTCCCCATGTGCGGGCCTATGCCTACACCGCAGACGACATCGATGCCGTGATCAGCGAACTGGCCGAACTGCTGCGCGACCGTTTGCCACCGTCGGGGCTCAGTCAAGAAGAACTGCTGAACCGAAAGCCGTGGGAGGGCGCGCACCACTTCGTCCTGATCGACGACGAGCATGAGCTGCGGCCCCACAATCAGGTCATGAAGCCGGCCGCGACGGCACCGTTGTGGCCATTCATCGAACGTAGCCGCGAGGTGGGATTGCACGTCATCGCCGCCCGGCTACCCGGCAATTGGGCATCGCAGGTGGTGATGAATCCCTTCCTGCAGAAGCTGACCGGATCCCGCTCGCCGACGTTGTTTATGGACAACGACCCAGCAAACGTCAAGGTCTACGGCAGAATTAGTGCCCAGCAGCTGCCGCCCGGCCGTGGCTTGCTGGTGACCACCGACGGCGAGATCGAAGGGGTGTTGGTCGGCGCACCTGGGCATCCGGAGTAGGGCGAATTGCGCCGCCGCGGCGGTTACCGCAGAATCCATGTCGACGAGTCTGCGCGATGCCGTAAGCTCGCATTACTTCGCAGGTACAGCCTGCCGACCAACGGGAGGAACACACATGACCGGTTTCCTTGGCGTGACTCCTGAGGCGGTCAACCTGTCGTCTGTCACCGAGATGGTGATCAGCGGTGAGGTGGCCGCCAACAACGCCGCCGGGGCTGCCGCCCTCACCGGCACAGTACCTATGGTGCCCACGTCCGACGACGCGGCATTCACATCCGCGCTGAACGGAGCTGGTGATGCCTATCTAGGGTCGGTAGCAGAACATGTTGCGCAACGGGCCACCTATGCCGGCGCGCAGGGCCTGTCTGCCATCAGCTACGTGGTGCGTGAACTACTCAGCTCGGTAAACCTCTCGTCGATCGTCTAACGAGGCCATATGCCCGACCCGTTGTGGTTCGGTCCGCCTGAAAGTGTGGCAGCGCTCCTAGAATCCAGCGACCCGTCGACCGTGGTCGCCAATATTGCGGCATGGCTGAGCGAGGCGGTCAGCCATGAGTTGTCGATGGGGTTATCGATGGCCAACGTCGTCGCGACCATGGAGGCGTGGATCGGTCTCGGCGGCGCAGCCTCGGCGCTGAAGGGCACTGAACTGAATCTCGCCGGGCTGGCGCCGATGGCTGCACATTGTTTGAAGCACGTGTCCATCGGTCAGGCGGCAGTAGAAGCCAATACCATCGCGAGGTCTTCGGTCATACCATCGGCGGTCTGCGTGGCTAATCGCAGCGAGTGTGCTGCCGACATCAATATAAATCCGTGGGTTCTCGGTGCGCTTAGCCCTAGAATCGCCGAGCTAGAGGGCGAATACACGGAATATTGGGGGCAGAACACGGGCGTTGGTGTGACGTATGCCACCACGTTGACCACGTTAATGGGAGCAATAGCGAGCACCCCCCCACCGATTACGCCATTGGGCGCGTCCCCGGCCGCCGCAGCGGCTCCGGCGGAGGCAGCCGGCGAGGCCGCCGCGAGCAACGCAGGAGGGTTGCCGTCATTGCCGAGCGGGGCGGCAGAGACCGCGGGATCGACGGCGTCGCCGATGGAGTCGGTCACGCAGCTTTTGCAGCCGATGCAGAGTGCGATGACCAGCTTGCCGCAGGCCGCACAATCGTTGGCCGGTGGACCGACGCAATTTCTCCAGAGCGGAATGCAAGGTTTCTCAAGCCCACTGCAGCAGATGATGGGCATGTTTCCCGGATTGATGTCGCAGTCGGGCGCATCTGCTGCGGTTGAACCGGTTGCCGCGGCGGCCGAGCCGATCGCCGCAGGCGGCGGAGGTGCGGCTAGCCTGGGATCCGGCGCAGCCGGCGGCGCAGGAGGCGTTGGTTATTCAGGTGCCGGGTTGACCAGTTTCACCCGGCCCGCAAGCACATTCGAGCCCGAACTCGGTGGGCGGCCAACGGGGCTCAGGGCGAGCGGGTTAGTCAATGCGGCTCAGGTAAGTGGCCCGACCACTACGACGGCGACCGGCGGTGGGACGATGCCCGTTTCACCCGCGGCTGCCGGGATGTTGGGTCGGGAGAGCGGCGAGTCGGACAAGGAGAAGGTCACGCATGCGCGGATTGTCGTCGACGCTGACAGGCATGGCTCGCCGTAGTTCGCCAGCCGTTGCCGCGCTAAATCGGCCAACGGCGACACAAGAGGCTATCCAGCTAAAACACGCTACTGCTTGCGAACTAGTTAACACATACACGGTTAAGAGGCTGTCACCTTATGTCTGCCAAAAGGTGAAGTGACAGCCGCCGTACAACCAGTACACTCTACGCAATGCTCCGGAGCCCCCGGGTCAGTCCAGCGAACGAGAGGGAGACATAAATGGCGGCAAATCTGCAGGTAGGAATCGAGGCGGTCGAAGCGATGATCCAAAAGGCCGACTCGCTTCTGGCAGAAGCACAGGCACTCGGCGGCCAATACATAGCCCATTCGGAGAACATCATCAACGCAGGCTGGTCCGGTCAGGCTTGCGTCACATCGCACGCGACGGCAGTTCAAATCAAGCACGATCTTGATCAAGCGCTCGCGGCCAGCCTGGAATTGCATGAACACCTCAACACCGCCAAAGCCAATTACATCGCGCAGGAAGCCGACGCCAGCCAGCAGCTTTCCGCCGTGCATCCCGGCGCCACCCCGACGCAGATGTAATCGGCCGCGCTGGTCGAGCGATTTGAATCCCTAAAGCCATAGTCCAGCAAGGAGAAAAGCATGGAAATCTCGTACAACTACGGCGCCGGAGCAGACTTGTCCCACGCCATGGCCACGCAGGCTGCAATGCTAAGCCAGCATGCACATGACCTCATGCAAGCCGGCAACGCGTTGGTGTCCGAACACCTTATCGGTCAAGGTGGCGATGCTTACCTCGACAGCCTCCGGCGGCTGACCAGCGCGGTGTCCGACATCGGCGACACCATCATGCGGCACAGCAACGCTGTTGACGCGTCATTCCTCGGGGCCAACCACGTCGATACCACGGCGGCAAATCTCCTGGGTGGTTAGGTCTTACGGATAGCCGACCGCGGGGCGCGCGCGAACGTGCGCCCCGCGCTTTGGCTTGGAGGAGATGTGTTAACCACGACCGTCGACGGACTTTGGGCGCTGCAGATCCTCACCGGAATCGAGGTGGTGGCCCCCGAGCTGGGATTGCGGCCCATCCTGCCGAGCGTCGAAACGCCGCAGATGGCGCTGCTGCATCCGATCACCGCCGAACTGCAAGCCGCCGGGGTGATCGACGACTCGGGAACCGTAGACCCCATCGTGGTGGAATGGCTGACGGTGCTTGCGCGCCGCGACGTCGCACTGGTAATACAGGCGCGCAGCCCTCAGCGGGGGGATGAACCCGACCGGGCAATCCTCGCCCGCTACGCGCAGTGGTGGGTCGTGCTGGAAAGATCGAAGGGCGTGATTCGCATCGGTGGAGCCGGAACGTCCACCGCGGAGGGCGCCGCGAGCGCGATCATTAGCTCTCAGATCGAGCGATTGTGCGGTGTTAGCATCCCCGCGCCGTTGCGGCCGGTCACCGTCGATGCCGATGCGCTCCTGGCGGATGTGAAGAGCCAAGAAACGTTGCGCGCATTCTTGATGAACCGGCGATTGGACGGCGATCAGCTCCAAATCCTTATGATGGCCGCCGACCCGAAGCGATCAGCCCAAGCATCGATAGTCGCGCTGCAGTCCGGGGTGGAGACCGGACGGCCATCACGGACGTACATCGAACAGACCGTGGTCACCGTTATCGACACCCCAGACGGGCGGTTGGTGGCAGAGCACCTCGTTTCGGGTGGCAAGAAGTGGATGGTGATCGCCCCTGGCGCGGGGAGCAACATCGCCGACGCAATCAACCGGATGGTGCGACGCCTGCCCGCAAATCAAGAATGGTTCTCGTACCGAAAGGTCGTGTAGTAAAGGGGTAAACGCGCGCATGTTAGCATCGGCATCGTGACAAATCCGTGGAACGCGGCACCGAATTCGCCGGAACCGCTCAGGCCGGGCCGGATAGAATCAGCGGCTGCGCGCCATCAAGAATCCGTTTCGGGAACTCTGCGGATTTCCGATATGGTGGCGCCGCGCAAAATTCCACCGGGTTCTGGATGGCGCAAATTCGTCTATAACGCATCTTTTCACACCATTAACCTCGGCGAATCACCGGCCGAACGCCACTACCGCGAATTGCAGGAGCGCATCCGCCGCCACATCCGCAAGCAGTATGTCATCGGAGTGATCTCCGGCAAGGGCGGCGTCGGGAAAACCACCATGACTGCGTGCATCGGCGCGGTATTTCGGGAATGCCGACCGGAGAACGTGGTGGCCATTGACGCGGCGCCTGGATTCGGAACACTCGCCGGTCGCATCGACGAAAACCCACCAGGCGACTACACCGCCGTTTTGAACGACACCGACGTCCAGGGTTACGCCGATATCCGAGAACACCTGGGGCAAAACAGCGTCGGCTTGGACGTGCTGGCCGGAAACCGCGCATCCGATCAACCGCGGCCTTTGGTGCCGTCAATGTTCACCGGGGTGCTGTCGCGCCTGCGCCGCACGCACACCGTGATCGTGGTGGACACATCCGACGACCTTGAGCATCCAGTTATGAAGGCCGTGTTCGACGCCTGTGACACCCTGGTTTTTGTTTCCGGTCTGACCGCAGACACGTCGTTGCCGGTGACCCGCGCAATCGATTTGCTACGGGCAATGGGCTACCACGAATTAGTGTCGCGCAGCATGGTTATTTTAAATGACAGCCGCAATGAATACGACGCGGATGCGAGGGCCTACCTTACCGAACGTTTCGGAAAATCGGGCGCGACCGTCGAATTTATGCCTTACGACCCACACCTCGCAAAAGGCGGCATAATTGATACCCAGCATGAATTAAAAAAGAAGACACGGCTGCGGTTATTCGAAATCACCGCGGCACTGGCGGACAAATATATCCCGGACGCTGATAGGCCACGCTAATGGCGGCGAAAGTCACTTTTCCCGCTCGCTGCGCGGTCGCTGTGGTATGTGGCGACCACCTTGTGTCGCAGGTGTATCCGGCGTCGGTGCCGGTCGAAATGTTCATCGACAACATCGTCGAACTGCTCGACGAGGAACTCAAACGCCGCGGTCTGCCCGGGTTGGATCTGGGGGTGGGCTACGAGCTACACAAAGCCAACGGGGTGCGCCTCGACGTCACGAAGACCCTTGACGAACTCGGCGTCGAGGACGGCGCCACGCTGGTACTCGTTCCCGCAGTCGAAGGCGACTCATTCGAGCCGCAGTACGAGTCGTTGTCGACCGCACTCGCCCGAATCGGCAAGAAGCTGTTCGAACCGGTCTCGGCCGACACCGCAGCCCACACGGCGCTGGCCATCCTGGCGATGATCTGGCTCACGATTTTGGTGGTCGCTGTGCGCAACCGCCTGGCCAGCGACTCGCTGGTGTCCAGCATCGTCACCGGCGTACCCGGTCTGCTGGCCGCCGGTGGGGCCGGGGTGGTATGGCGGTGGTGGCCGCACCGGACCGACATGCTCGACGGCTTCGCCTGGCTCGCGGCGCCAATGCTGGCGGTGAGCTTCGGTGCCGCGCCTCCCGGCGATGTCGGGTCGGCGCACCTGTTTATCGCGGCTCTTTTATTCGCCGTGCTGACCTGCGGAATAGCGGTGACAACCGGACGGCATATCAACGTGGCGTCAACGATCGTGACATTGTGCGGATTGGGCGGCGCGGTGGCCGCTGCGCGGATGTGGCGGCCAATTCCGGCCCAATGGCTCGGCATGTGCACCCTGGTGGTCCTGCTGCTCTTGCTGACGCTGGCGCCGACGATCGCGCTGTGGGCCGCACGAATCCGGCCCCCGTATTTCGGGTCGATCACCGGGCGCGATCTCTTCCGGCGCAGCCCCGGCTTGCCGGCCGACGCGGTAGCACCCGTGGACGAGGGCGCCGAAGACGAGGTGAATGCCGACACCACACCGCGCGGTAAGCAGATCGCCGCCGCCGCGATCCGCGCCAACAACGTGCTGACCGGAATCTGCGCGGCAGCCGGATTGACACTGCCTGCCGCGGTATGGGCCACCTTGATGCCGGGTCAGGGCCGCAGCGTGGCCGCAGCGGTGCTCTGCGGGCTTTTTGTGCTGATCTTCATCAGCCGCGGAAGGGCATTCGCCGACAAACGTCAGGCCATCGCCCTGGTGTGCGGAGCCGTCGCCGCCATGTGCGTCGGTGTAGTCAAATACGTGCTGAGCGAACCCGCGCCCTCCGGCGAGGCTGTGCTTTGGGGAGCCGCGGTGCTGGTCGCATTCGGCGGCGCCGGCCTGGCGGCCGCGCTCCTCGTGCCGATCACCCGGTTCACCCCGCTGGTGCGGATGGTCGCCGAGTGGTTGGAAATCGTGGCGATAATTGTGGCCATGCCCCTGGCCGCGTGGATCGGCGGACTTTTCACCTGGGTGCGCATGCGATGAATCCGACGGCCTCGCGGACGTGGACACAGCGGACTGCGGCGATGGTGCTGACCGGGCTTCTCGTTGGATTGTCAGCCAATGTGCCCGCGGCTCAAGCGATTCCGCCACCGAGCGTCGACCCGGGCCGCGTACCGGCCGACGGCAAGCCGGGCCCGGACCAGCCGATGCGGCAGAGCAACGTCTGTGCGCGCACCATCACGGTCGCCGAACCGAACGTAGCCGTGACCGCACCCGGTTTCACCATGCTCAACATCGGCAAGGCGTGGCAATACTCGACCGGCAACGGGGTGCCGGTAGCGGTCATCGATACCGGGGTCAATCCCAGCCCGCGACTCCCGGCGGTCGCTGGCGGCGATTACATCATGGGTGGCGATGGGCTGATGGACTGCGACGCGCACGGCACAATCGTGGCGTCGGTGATTGCCGCTGCACCGCAGGGAATTCCGATGCCCGCCCCGATGCCGGCTGTTCCGGCGTTTCCGCCGCCGGCCGGTCCACCACCGGCGTTCGCGGCACCACCACCTCCGGGGGGCGCACCCCCGCCGGTGGCGCCACCGCCGCCGCCGTCGCCGGTGACGATCACCGAAATCAAACCGGCACCACCACCACCGCCGCCACCGCCGGCCGACGAGCCGTCAAACGCCCCAGGGGATCCCACACCTGACCAGGCCGAGGATCCAGAGGTTCCGCCACCTCCACCAGGGGCGCCGGACGGGGTTGTCGGGGTGGCGCCGCACGCGACCATCATCGCGATCCGCCAATCATCGCGTGCCTACGAACCGGTCAACCCGGGCGGCGGCGACATCGAGGCCCGCAAGAAGGCTGGCACCGTCGCCACTTTGGGCAGCGCCATCGTCCACGCGGCGAACATGGGCGCCAAGGTGATCAACGTCAGCGTCACCTCATGCGTATCGGCAGCTGATCCGTTGGACCAGAGCGGTATTGGCGCTGCCGTCTGGTATGCGGCCACCGCCAAGGATGCGGTGATCGTCGCGGCGGCGGGTAACGAGGGCGAAGACGAGTGTGCCCAAAACCCGTCGTTCGATCCATTGGACCCCTCCGATCCTCGCGACTGGCATCAAGTCAAAACGGTGTCGTCGCCGTCGTGGTTTTCCGACTACGTTCTTTCGGTGGGCGCGGTCGATAACACCGGCGCCCCGATCAGCAAGAGCCTGTCCGGGCCCTGGGTCGCCGCCGCGGCCCCAGGTGTGGGAATTATGGGGCTGTCCCCGCAAACCGGGGGACCGGCGAACGCCTACCCGCCGATACGCCCGGGTGAAAAGAACATGCCGTTCTGGGGCACCAGTTTTTCGGCGGCCTACGTCAGTGGAGTAGCCGCCTTGGTTCGCGCCAAGTATCCGGAGTTGACCGCCCACCAGGTCATCAACCGAATCCTGCAGACCGCGCACAATCCGCCGCGGGGAGTCGACAATCAGGTCGGCTACGGTGTGGTCGACCCGGTGGCCGCGCTGACCTTCAACGTGCCCCCTGGCGACAGGTTTGCCCCCGGCGCGCAGACGCGGGTGATCACCCCGGCCGCACCGCCGCCGCCCCCGGACCACCGTGCCCGCAATGTGGCGCTGGGATTCGCCGGCGTGGTGGCGGCCGCGATCCTCATGGCTTGGCTAATCGCGCGGGCCCGGCGGGCGCGATGACGGCAACGACGAAACTGGCGATCGTCGTCGGCATCTTTGCCGCGGGTCTCGCCGGGTGGAGCATTGGCGGCTATCTCGGCGCCGCAGCAGGTTTGGTTCTAGGGCTAGCTGGTGGCGTCATCCGTTGGCGCGGGCATCCGCTGTGGTACTGGCTGATCCTCTGGCGTCAGCGCGGCCGGCCAATCGAATTGAGCGAACCCATCACGGTGGCCAACGACCGCACCGGCGGCGGTGTGCGCTATCAGGACGGTGTCGCGGTGGTTGCCGTCCAGTTGCTCGGTAAAGCGCACAGGCCGACGTTGTTCACCGGTTCGACGGCGACCTATACCGAAAACACCGTCGACATCGCCGGTCTGCTCCCGCTGCTGCGCCAGAGCCTCGGTTTGACGATTGATTCGCTGAGCGTCGTCAGCGCTGGGGCTCGGCGGCGCAGCACAGGAGATTACCCACGGGTGTACGACACGCTGATCGGCACCCCACCGTATGCCGGGCAGCGCGAAACCTGGCTGATCATTCGAATCGCGGCGATCCCCAACGCCGAAGCGCTGCAGTGGCGCACGTCGATCGGCACCGCGACGCTGGCTGCAGGACAGCGCATTAGTGCGGCGATGCGCCAGCAAGGCATTCGGGCCAAGGTCGCAACCGCGACCGACATGGTCGAGCTCGAGCGACGGGTGGGACGGGCTGCGCTGAACCCGCAAAACCAACGCTGGCGCACCGCCCGCGGTGACGGGGGCTGGTTGACCACGTATTGGTACCGCCCTGGTGACATTACCGCCGAGAACTTGGCGCACGCCTGGGCGCTGCGCGCCGACGGGATCATCCAGAACGTCACGTTGTTCAGCGACGGCAGGGCCATCGCGACCGTGACAGTGCGCAGCATGCAGCCACCAACCGCCCCGCCGAGCGTGATGCTGCGAACCTTGCCAGGGGAGCAGACGCAAGCCATCAGGGCCAACCTGTGCGCTCCGATGCCGCCGTTGCGCGGCGTACGCCGCGGCGCGCTGATGGGGTCGCTGGTTATCCCGATCGGACCCTCGGGTGTGCTGCTGGGTAAGGTCGGCGCGGGCAACCGCCTGATGCTGCCGCTCGACGATCCAGGGGAACTGAGCCGGGTTCACATCGCCGCGGAGGATTCGCTGGCCAAACGAATTGTGTTGCGGATGGCCGGTGCTGGGGAACGCATCACCGTGCATACTCGAGATCTGCAGCGCTGGGCCAGCCTTCGGATGCCGGACATCGCCGTCGATAACCGCGTTCGGCCTGTCGCGGGCACTACGGTCAGCGTCGTGGATGGCACCGTCATGCCCGCGCCGCGACCGAACACGTTGATCTCGGTCGGGGAGCCCGGAGAGCCGTACCGGGGATCGGCCGATGTAGTGATCACGCAGATCGGTCCGGCCAGCGTGGAAGTGCAGGCGGCCGGGCAGAGGCACACTGTGGAGGTCGAGCTGTTCCGCGCCGAGAACCGTTACGTATCCTCAGAGCCGACCATCCTGAGGACCTCCGAGCTCGAGCCGGTGGATTAGACGATGACCAGCAGCACCGACACGGTCGCCGCGCGCAAGCGCTTCGATCAAGCCATGGCGTTGTTCGACTCCGACCCCGACACCGCCCAGGACTACTTCCGGCAGGCGACCGAGATCGACCCATCGATGGCCGACGCCTGGCTGGGCCGGATCGCGGCGGGCGATGACTCGCTGTCGACGCTGCAGGAGCTCTACGCCTACGGCGCCCGGCTCCACCGGGAGACCAACCGGCTCGGTGTGCGCCTATCGGCGGCGATCAAGGCTGGACCGTATCTCTCGATCTCGGTGACCGAGGCCTCTCATGCCGGCCTGGCCCTGGCCAGCGCGCTAATCGATGATCGGCAATATGAGAAAGCTGATGCGCTGCTGCAGGATTCGTCACTGTTGGACAGCTGGGAGAACCACCAGTGGCAGCAATACATCCGAGCCTATTTGATGTTCGCCACCCAGCGTTGGTCGGACGTAATTTCGATCGCTGCCAGCATCCTGCCGCCGCAAGCCATCATCATGTCTGCGGTCACCGCCGGAACCAATGCCCTAGCTGCCCACGCCGCCGTCCACCTCGGACAGGCACGAGTCGCGCTTGACTGGACTGATCGGGTCGAAATACGCGCCGGACACGGCGAACCGCGAGAATGGCGCCGTCACCAACTGATCGAAACCGCTGTTACTGCGATCGACCCTAACGAATTTCCTTTGATCGCAGCGGATTTGGCCTATGTGCGTGGGATGGCCCACCGTCAGCTCGGTGAGCAAGACAAAGCCGAGATCTGGTTGTCGAAGGCGACGATCAACGGTGCGCTCATCGAACCAGCCAAGCAAGCACTTGCCGACCCCGCGCTGCAGCTGGTGATCACCGACGAAGAGACGATCAACAGCCGCACCAACAAATGGGACGTCACGACCGAGCGCTCCCACGAGCAGCGTCGAGAGGAGGAAAACAAAGAGCGACGCGAGGAACTCCTTGCGGAGGGACGGGCGCTGCTCAACAACCAAGTGGGATTGGCCGAAGTCAAAAGGGCCGTCGCTGAACTCGAAGACCAGATCGAGGTCCGGGCACTCCGGCTCGCTGCCGGGCTGCCGGTGACCAACCAGACGAATCACATGCTCCTGGTGGGGCCGCCGGGCACCGGCAAGACCACCACCGCCGAGGCGCTGGGAAAGATCTTCGCCGGGTTGGGGATTGTGCGCCACCCCGAGATCATCGAAGTCAAGCGGGCTGACTTTTGTGGCGAGCACATCGGGGCATCGGGGCCCAAGACCAACGAGCTGATCAACCGCTCGCTGGGTCGCATCTTGTTCATGGACGAGTTTTATTCCTTGGTGGAGCGTCACCAGGATGGCCGGCCGGACATGATCGGAATGGAAGCGGTTAACCAGCTGATGATCGCGCTCGAGGTGCATCGGTTCGACTTCTGTTTCATCGGAGCGGGATACGAGAAGGAAGTCGACGAATTTCTCACCGTCAACCCGGGATTGGCGGGCCGGTTCAACCGGAAGCTACGATTCGAGTCCTACACGCCAGAGGAACTGGTCGAAATCGCGGTCCGGTACGGCGAGCCCCGCGCCACCGTCATCGAGCCCAGCGCCCGTGAAGCACTCAACGTGGCATGCACGATGCTACGGGCCTACATGGGACCAGACGGCAGGCACGGCATCGACATCATGCAGAACGGGCGGTTTGCGCGGAACGTGGTGGAGCGTGCCGAGCGGCTGCGCGACTCCCGCGTTGCGGCACAGCACCGCACCAACAAAGGCTCGGTGACCGTGGAAGACCTGGAGACGGTGCGCACCCAGGACATCGTCGACGCGGTGATGGATGCCTGCGCGGAAAAGCATGTGCCGATAGTGCTTTGACTGTGCTTGGAAGCCGGGTGGTCACCCGGCCAGATCGACGGCGTCAATGCGTAACTTTTTCGCTTGCCCGATCGTCGTGAATATATGAGCCAACCGCCCGGCGATCAGATCAGCGAGGCATGGCGACGCCATCGCCCATACCTGATCAACCTGGCCTACCAGATACTCGGCGATGTTGGCGACGCCGAAGACGCTGCGCAAGAAGCCTTTCTACGGTTGTCTCGCACGCATCCGGGCGAGGTCGACGATGTGCGCGGCTGGCTGACCGTGGTGGCGAGCAGGATCTGCCTCGACCAGGTGCGGTCGGCGCGCGCCCGCTACGAACGGCCGGCCGAGATCGAACACCAGGCCGTCGCAGTCAACCAGGCCCAGCGCCCCGACCCGGCCGATCGGGTCACACTTGACGACGAGGTGCGCGCAGCCCTGCTCGAAGTCCTGCGTCGGCTCAGCCCGGGCGAGCGAGTGGCCTTCGTGCTGCATGACGTGTTTCAAATGCCGTTCGACGTGATCGCGCAAACGGTGGGCCGTCCCGTCGGCACCTGCCGTCAACTGGCGCGGCGGGCGCGAGCGAAGTTCGGCAGCGCGGCACCGAAGCCCAGCGACGTGGGCGGCAGCGAGCACGCACTCGTCACAGAGAAATTCATCACCGCCTGCGCCAACGGCGACATCCAAGCGTTGGCGTCGGCACTGGATCCCACGGTTTGGGGAGCGGCGACCCTACTGGCCGAGCCCGCGCCGCCACCGCAACTCGGCTACGGGCCGGACGCCGTGGCCACCAACCTGCTGCGCTACCTCGGGCCCGGCGTGACGCTGGTCAGCGGACCGGTCGGGCAGCCGGTGCTGCTGGCCTTCGCAAGGCGGCGGCTGTTCGCCGTGATCGTGCTGACCATCCGCGACCATCTGATCGCCAAGATCGAAGCCACCGTCGACCCAGTCGCGCGCAGCGCGGCTTTCGAAAGCACCACCTGATTGCGGTGACATGATGCCAGCGGAGGTGATCGCGCATGCGCTACGTACGTGAGGAAACCGTTGACGCCCTCGCCGAGCGAGTGTGGCAGCTGCTCGTCGACGTGGAAAACTGGCCTACCTGGACCGCATCGATGCGAGAAATCACCCGACTCGACGACGGTCCGCTGGCGGTAGGCAGCCGCGCCCGGGTGGTGCAGCCGAAAGGCCGGCCGACGGTGTGGACGGTGACCGAACTGGAGCCCATGCGCACGTTCACCTGGGTGGCCAAACAACCGGGGCTCACCCTCGAAGCGGTGCACCGCATCGACGGCACCGGGCAGCAGGTGCGCACGACGCTGGAGTTCATCGGCACGGGGCCGCTGGCGTGGTTGGGCTCGCTGCTGGCCGGCTCCCGGGTCCGGGCGTACCTCGACATGGAGAGTGCGGGCCTTAAGCGCGCCGCCGAGACGACCTGACGGCCACGCCCTGGTCAGGTGGGGATTCGGTCCCGCGCGCCGTCGGGCCGCGACGCGAAATATTCGGCGACCGTGGCCGCGATCTCGAGAAATCGGCGCCGCGTGGCCGGGGCCATCTCGCGGCGCACGTCGATGACGCCGCCGGGCCGTAGATGCGGGTCGAAGGGAACTTCGACGACCTTTTGCCCGCGGTCGACAAACTGGCGCGTCAGCACCGCGCGGGTGCGTTTGTCGGCGTGCCCGTCGGAGTCGTTGAGCACGACGACGCTGCGCCGCAACAAACCGGTACGCCCGTGCTCGGCCAGCCATTCCATGGTTTGCGCGGCCGCCGAGGCGCCGTCCGCCCACGGCGACGACACCACGATCAGCGCATCCAGGTCGCGCAGCGCCTCCTGAGTGACCGGTGCGTCCATCGTCGACCCGCAGTCGACGACGGAGATGGTGAAATGACGGTCCAGTCGCAGCGCGGCCTCGCGGTAAATGGCCGGGTCGAGCACCCGACGACGCCCGGCGGGCGGGTCGCCGGCCAGCACGTACAGCCCGGCGGCGTTGGTGCCGACCCGGGCCCGCACGTCGGCAAACGACCGCAGATTCTTGTCCGCGGCCAGCTCCCAATACGAGCTTTCGGTGCGAGGGTCGATCCTGCTGGCAAGCCGCCCGAACGCGGTGTCGGCGTCGACGGCGACGACGCGGTCCTGGCGGCGCAGTTCGGCGAAGATCGACCCGACGCTGGCCGCCACCGTGGTTTTGCCGACGCCGCCTTTGCCCAGCACCCCGACCTTGTAGTTGCCGCGCAGGACCGCCTGGACGGCCGCTTCGAACCGGGCCTCCTGGCGCTCGTGAGCCGATGGGCCCAGGTTGACCAGGCCGCGGGTGGCCACCAGAACCAGGTGTCGCCAGCCGCGGCTGGGACGCGGACGCACCGGAGCGGCAACCGGGCCTGGCGCTGCCGGTCTCGGGGTGGGCGCCGGGTGGTGTGCAACGCCGGCTGGTCGCGGCTGCGCAGGTGTGACCGTCGGGCGGGGGCGACCGGGCGGGTAGGCCGGCAGCGGCATGGTCTGCTGGTCCTTGTGCTCAGGCTGCGGCGGGTGCGTGGCCCGACGGTCGACCGGGCCAGACCGCAGCCGCTCCATCAAGAAGTCGTCACGCTCGGTCATGAGTTTCCCGCGTATGGCTCGGTACCGAAGGACCCTGCGGCCCACCGGCAACATAGGACATGCGACCTAGTATCCCGGCCCGTCTTTTACGCAAACTTGGCAGCCATGCCGACGGGTCTTCGGCATCGAGGCAGTGGCCGGCTTAATCGGCCACGTCACGCCCATCTGGCACAGTTGTGACGGACCGGTCATCGCGGCCGCGGTGAGCCGCCGGTCACAGCAAACCGCAAAGAACCGACGAGCCAATCCCGGTGGTGCGGCAAATAAGAGCCAGCACTGCCTACTCTGCAGACACCCAACATGACCGGCAACGCCTTCGGATTGCCACAAGCTCGTCGGCGTAACCCGCCCAACCGACGGGTTACTATTGACGAAGTTGGCATGTCAGGCGGTTTTTGTCATATCGTTTTACGACTTGTCGAGACCGGGTACAGGGCCACCGTTCAGCGTTGCACGGACGCATCCCCTGACCGGATCATCACCTCTGGGTGACCACCGAATCGACAAGGCCGAAGGAGCTTAGCCCGCAATCTGAAGGGGTGCGGCACCGACGGAGCCGTTCATATGCCGCGCAGAAAGTATTGGTGAAGGGTCAGGTGGGAATGGCGCCCAACCGCGTCGGGCTGTACAACCCCGCGTTCGAGCACGACTCGTGCGGGGTGGCCATGGTCGTGGACATGCATGGCCGCCGTAGCCGCGACATCGTCGACAAGGCGATCACCGCGCTGCTGAACCTCGAGCACCGCGGCGCTCAAGGCGCCGAGCCACACAGCGGGGACGGCGCCGGAATCATGATCCAGGTTCCCGACCGGTTCCTGCGCTCGGTGGTGGAGTTCGAGTTGCCGCCCGCCGGCAGCTATGCCACCGGTATCGCGTTTTTGCCGCAGTCTTCCAAAGACGCCGCGGCCGCGTGTGCGGCGGTGGAGAAGATCGTCGAAGCCGAGGGGCTGCAAGTGCTCGGCTGGCGAGACGTGCCCACCGACGACTCTTCGCTGGGCGCGCTGTCCCGCGACGCGATGCCCACGTTCCGGCAGCTGTTCATCGCCGGGGCCTCGGGTATGACGCTGGAGCGGCGCGCGTATGTGATCCGCAAACGTGCCGAACACGAGCTGGGCACCAAGGGCCCCGGCCAGGACGGTCCCGGTCGCGAAACCGTCTATTTCCCGAGCCTTTCCGGTCAGACGTTCGTCTATAAGGGCATGTTGACCACGCCGCAGCTCAAGGCGTTCTACCTTGATCTGCAAGACGACCGGTTGGAAAGCGCGCTGGGCATAGTGCATTCGCGGTTTTCCACCAACACTTTCCCGTCGTGGCCGCTGGCGCATCCGTACCGGCGCATCGCGCACAACGGCGAGATCAACACCGTCACCGGCAACGAGAACTGGATGCGTGCCCGGGAGGCGCTGGTCAAGACCGATATTTTCGGCTCGTACGACGACGTGCAGAAGCTGTTTCCGATCTGCACCCGCGGCGGCTCGGACACCGCACGCTTCGACGAAGTGCTGGAGTTTTTGCACCTGGGTGGACGCAGCCTGGCCCACGCGGTGCTGATGATGATCCCAGAGGCGTGGGAGCGCCACGAATCGATGGACCCCGCGCGGCGCGCCTTCTACCAGTATCACGCCTCACTGATGGAGCCGTGGGACGGGCCGCGTCGATGACGTTCACCGACGGCACCGTGGTGGGCGCGGTGCTCGACCGCAACGGCCTGCGGCCGTCGCGGATTTGGGTCACCGACGACGGCCTGGTCGTGATGGCCTCCGAGGCCGGGGTGCTCGACCTCGACCCGTCGAAGGTAGTCCGCCGGATGCGGCTGCAACCGGGCCGCATGTTCTTGGTCGACACCGCGCAGGGCCGCATCGTCGATGACGAGGAGATCAAGGCCGAGCTGGCCGCCCAGCACCCCTACCAGGAATGGCTCGACAGGGGCCTGATCCCGCTCGACAAACTGCCGCAAGGCAACTACGTGCGGATGCCGCACCACCGAGTTGTCTTGCGCCAGTTGATGTTCGGCTACACCTACGAAGAGCTTAACCTGCTGGTCGCTCCGATGGCGCGCACCGGCGCCGAGCCGATCGGGTCGATGGGCACCGACACCCCGGTCGCGGTGCTCTCGCATCGGCCCCGGATGCTGTTCGACTACTTCCACCAGCTGTTCGCCCAGGTGACCAACCCTCCGCTGGACGCCATCCGCGAAGAGGTGGTGACCAGCCTGCAGCACACCATCGGGCCGGAAGGCGACCTGCTCAACCCGGACGAGAAATCCTGTCACCAGATCCAGTTGTCGCAGCCCATCCTGCGTAACCACGAGCTGGCCAAGCTGGTCAACCTCGATCCCGACGTGGAAGTCAACGGCCGACGGCTGGACTTGCGCTCCAAGGTCATTCGCTGCTTGTACCCGGTCGCCGAGGGCGGCGCCGGGCTGAAAGCCGCGCTTGACGAGGTGCGTTCGCAGACATCGGCGGCGATCGCCGACGGCGCGCGCATCATTATCCTCTCCGATCGCGAGTCCGACGAGACGATGGCCCCGATCCCGTCGCTGCTTGCCGTCTCCGCGGTGCACCACCATCTGGTGCGGGAACGCACCCGCACCCAGGTCGGGCTGGTTGTCGAGTCCGGTGACGCCCGCGAGGTGCACCACATGGCCATGCTGCTCGGCTTCGGGGCGGCCGCAATCAACCCGTACATGGCGTTCGAGTCGATCGAGGACATGCTCGATCGGGGTGTCCTGGAAAACCTCGACCGCGAGACCGCGCTGCGCAACTACATCAAGGCCGCCGGCAAGGGCGTGCTCAAAGTGATGTCGAAGATGGGTATTTCGACGTTGGCTTCCTACACCGGCGCACAGTTGTTCCAGGCGGTCGGCATCTCCGAAGAGGTGCTCGACGAGTACTTCACCGGGCTGACCTGTCCCACCGGTGGCATCACCCTCGACGACATCGCTGCCGACGTCGCGGCCCGCCACTCGTTGGCGTTTCTGGACCGGGCACGCGAGCGCGCCCATCGCGAGCTCGAGGTGGGCGGGGAATACCAGTGGCGCCGGGAGGGCGAATACCACCTGTTCAACCCGGACACGGTGTTCAAGCTGCAGCATTCCACCCGCACCGGGCAGTACAAGATCTTCAAGGAGTACACCAAGCTGGTCGATGACCAAAGTGAGCGGATGGCGTCGCTTCGCGGGCTGCTGAAGTTCAAAGCCGGTGTGCGCCCGCCGGTTCCGCTAGAGGAAGTCGAACCGGCCAGTGAGATCGTCAAGCGCTTCGCGACCGGGGCGATGAGCTACGGCTCGATCTCCGCCGAGGCCCACGAGACCCTGGCGATCGCGATGAACCGGCTGGGCGGGCGGTCGAACTGCGGTGAGGGCGGCGAGCATGTCAGCCGCTACGAGCGTGACCCGAACGGCGACTGGCGCCGCAGCGCGATCAAACAGGTCGCCTCGGCTCGGTTCGGCGTCACCTCGGACTACCTGACCAACTGCACCGACATTCAGATCAAGATGGCCCAGGGTGCGAAACCCGGTGAGGGCGGCCAGCTTCCGGGCGGCAAGGTGTACCCGTGGATCGCTGAGGTGCGCCACTCCACACCCGGAGTGGGATTGATCTCCCCGCCGCCGCACCACGACATCTATTCCATCGAGGACCTGGCCCAGCTGATCTACGACCTGAAGAACGCCAACCCGCAGGCCCGCATCCACGTGAAATTGGTGTCCGAGGTCGGGGTGGGCACGGTGGCCGCGGGGGTGTCCAAGGCCCACGCCGACGTGGTGCTGATCTCCGGGCACGACGGCGGCACCGGGGCGACGCCGCTGACGTCGATGAAGCACGCCGGCGCGCCGTGGGAGCTCGGCCTGGCCGAGACACAACAAACGTTGCTGCTCAACGGGTTACGCGACCGGATCGTGGTGCAGGTCGACGGCCAGCTCAAGACCGGCCGCGACGTGATGATCGCCGCGCTGCTCGGCGCCGAGGAATTCGGGTTCGCCACCGCGCCGCTGGTGGTGTCTGGCTGCGTCATGATGCGCGTCTGCCACCTGGACACCTGCCCGGTCGGGGTGGCCACCCAGAACCCGGTGCTTCGACAGCGATTTACCGGCAAGCCCGAGTTCGTCGAGAACTTCTTCATGTTCGTCGCCGAAGAAGTCCGGGAATATATGGCCCAGCTAGGCTTTCGCACCCTCAACGAAGCGGTCGGCCAAGTGAACGCGCTGGACACCACGCTGGCGCGGGCGCACTGGAAGGCCCATAAGCTCGATTTGACGCCGATACTGCACGAGCCGGAGTCGGCGTTTATGAACCAGGACCTCTACTGCAGCTCAAGCCAGGATCACGGGCTGGACAAAGCGCTGGATCAGCAGCTGATCGTGATGAGCCGCGAGGCGCTGGACTCCGGCACGCCGGTGCGGTTCTCCACCACGATTTCCAACGTCAACCGCACGGTGGGAACCATGCTCGGCCATGAGGTGACGAAAGCCTATGGCGGCCAAGGCCTGCCCGACGGGACCATCGACATCGCGTTCGACGGGTCGGCGGGCAACAGCTTCGGAGCGTTCGTGCCCAGGGGCATCACGCTGCGGGTCTACGGGGACGCCAACGACTACGTCGGCAAAGGTCTCTCCGGAGGTCGAATCGTGGTACGGCCCTCCGACAATGCGCCGGACGACTATGTTGCCGAGGACAACATCATCGGCGGCAACGTGATCCTGTTTGGCGCCACCAGCGGCGAGGCCTTCCTGCGCGGGGTGGTCGGTGAACGGTTCGCGGTCCGTAACTCCGGAGCCCACGCGGTCGTCGAAGGCGTCGGTGACCATGGCTGCGAGTACATGACCGGCGGCAAGGTCGTCATCCTCGGCCGCACCGGGCGCAACTTCGCGGCCGGGATGTCGGGCGGTGTGGCCTACGTCTACGACCCGGACGGCGCGCTGCCGGGCAACCTCAACACCGAAATGGTGGAACTGGAAAGCCTCGACCAGGACGACCTGGACTGGCTGCATGGCATGATCCAGGCCCACGTCGACAATACCGATTCGGCGGTGGGGCAACGCATTCTGTCCGACTGGGCGGGGGAGCAGCGGCACTTTGTCAAGGTGATGCCGCTCGACTACAAGCGTGTGCTGCAAGCGATCGCCGACGCTGAGCGGGACGGCACCGACGTCGACCAGGCAATCATGGCGGCCGCGCATGGCTGATCCGACGGGTTTTCTGAAGTACACCCGCCGGGAGTTGCCCAAGCGCCGCCCGGTGGAGTTGCGTCTGCGCGACTGGCGCGAGGTCTACGAGGACTTCGACCGGGATGTGCTTCGGCAGCAGGCCACCCGGTGCATGGATTGCGGGATTCCCTTCTGCCACAACGGATGTCCGTTAGGCAACTTGATTCCGGAATGGAATGATCTGGTACGGCGGGGGCGTTGGCGAGACGCGATCGAACGGCTGCACGCCACCAACAACTTTCCTGACTTCACCGGGCGGCTGTGCCCGGCGCCGTGCGAGCCGGCTTGCGTGCTCGGGATTAACCAGGATCCGGTGACGATCAAACAGATCGAGCTGGAGATCATCGACAAGGCCTTCGAGGAAGGCTGGGTGGTCCCGCTGCCGCCGGACAAGCTGACCGGAAAGACGGTCGCCGTGGTCGGCTCGGGTCCCGCGGGCCTGGCCGCCGCACAGCAACTGACCCGCGCCGGGCATGGTGTCACCGTCTTCGAACGCGATGACCGCATCGGCGGGCTGCTGCGCTACGGCATTCCCGAGTTCAAGATGGAAAAGCGCCACCTCAACCGTCGGCTCGAGCAAATGAAAGCCGAGGGCACCGAGTTTCGCCCGGGCGTCAACGTCGGCGTCGACATCAGCGCCGATCAACTGCGCGCCGACTTCGACGCGGTGGTGCTGGCCGGCGGCGCCACCGCGTGGCGCGAGCTGCCGATTCCCGGCCGTGACTTGGACGGCATCCACCAGGCGATGGAATATCTGCCGTGGGCCAACCGGGTGCAGGAAGGCGACGACGTGCTCGGCCCGGACGGAGAGCCGCCGATCACCGCCAAAGGCAAGAAGGTGGTCATCATCGGCGGCGGGGACACCGGCGCCGACTGTTTGGGCACGGTGCACCGGCAAGGCGCGATCAGCGTGCACCAGTTCGAGATCATGCCGCGTCCACCTGACACGCGCGCCGAGTCGACACCCTGGCCGACCTACCCGCTGATGTACCGGGTCTCGGCGGCCCACGAGGAAGGCGGCGAGCGGGTGTTCTCGGTCAACACCGAGGAATTCGTGGGCCGCGACGGGCACGTCACCGCGCTCAGGGCGCACGAGGTGCGCATGCAAGACGGCAAGTTCGTCAAGGTCGAGGGCACCGATTTCGAACTGGAAGCCGACTTAGTGTTGCTGGCCATGGGCTTCGTCGGGCCTGAAAAATCGGCCCTGCTCGCCGACCTCGGGGTCGAGTTCAACGAACGCGGGAACGTCGCACGCGGCGACGACTTCGAGACCTCGGTGCCCGGTGTGTTCGTTGCCGGCGACATGGGCCGCGGCCAGTCGTTGATCGTGTGGGCCATCGCTGAGGGCCGGGCCGCCGCCGCAGCCGTGGACCGCTATCTGATGGGGCACAGCGCCCTGCCGGCACCCATCAAGCCGACCGCCGCGCCACAACGTTAGTCACGTCCACCTCACCAGAATCACCAGAAACATGCCGTGATTGCGTCGGCGCGTCTTCCAGCGTTTGCCAGCAAAGGGGTGTGTAATGGCCGGATGTGGGCGCTACACTCGTTGTAGACCCAGGTTCAGTTGACCGATTGCAGGAGTGATTCCCGTGCATATCAACCTCATACCTCGGTCACGGGTGGGACGAATTGCCTGGTCATGGTTTCGGCACCCGGTGAAGAGCCGTGAATTCCCGGCCAAGCACGAGCGCCTGGTAACCGCCGAGGAACTGCTGCGCTTCGGCGTGTAGCGGCGGCCACGCTTCAGTCGGCTGTCGGTGTTACGCGTTTGCTGAGATTTATCAACTCGTTACCTGGCGTTGTGCGCATCGAGACCTATAGTCCCGAGCCCCTGATCGCCTCCGCCAGCGGCTCAAGTACCGCCGGATCGTGAGGCGGCGCGATGTACACGATGCCCAGATCCAGACCCTCGGCCGCCAACGTGGCAGCATTCTCGAGCAGCTGTGCGTAATTGCGGTCCGGCCCCAGGAACAGGTGCGCCGACAGCATGATCTCCTTCGGGTCGCGGCCGATGTCGGCGCAGTGCGCGGCCAGGACGTCGCGCTTGCGGGCGAATTCCTCGGCTGGGCCGCCGGCAAAGTTCCAGTGCTGGGCGTAGCGGGCGGTGATACGCAGGGTGCGTTTTTCGCCGCTGCCGCCGATGCAGATCGGCGGGTGGGGGCGCTGTGGCCCTTTGGGCTCGTTGCGGGCGGCCTTGAGCTGGTAGTACTTGCCGTCGAAGTCGGTCGTTTCCTGGCTGAGCAGACTGGTGAGCACCTGGCAGGCTTCCTCGAACCGGTCCATGCGTTCCCTGATGCTGCCCAGCTCGATGCCGTAGGCGCCCGATTCTTCTTCGTTCCAGCCGGCGCCGATGCCCAACTCGAGTCGGCCGTTGGAGATGATGTCCAGTGCTGCAACCATATTGGCCAGCACCGCGGGGTGACGGTAGTGAATGCCGGTGACGAGGGTGCCTAACCGAAGCCGGGTGGTGGCCTGAGCCAGCGCGGTCAGGGTGGTCCAACCCTCCAGGCAGGGGCCGGTGGAATCGGAGAAGATCGGATAGAAGTGGTCGAACGTCCACCCGGATTCGTAGACGTCGATGTCGTCGGCGGCCTTCCAGACGGCCAACATGTCAGCCCAGGTGGTGTTCTGCGGAGATGTCTTGAACGCGAATCGCATTCCCCGAGCCTAACGGGGCGCGGTCGATGTCGGCGCGCGGCCAACTAGACTCCCCCGGACCATGGGTCTCGGCATCGACACCAAGATCACCCTGCTGTCGGCGGGGCTGATCTTTCTGCTCGCGCTCCTGCTCGGCGTGTGGAAGTACCGGCAGATGATGGTCGCCGCCGACCACCGGGCGCATCCCTACGTCGACATCGCGCACCGGGCCGCGCTGCTCTACTCGTTTGCGACGCTGCTGATCGCGGTTTTCGTCGAACTCAGCGCCTGGCCGACATGGGTCAATCTGACCGCGGCGATGGTGATGGTGTTCTTCTTTGTTGCCGCCATCGCCAGCTACATCGACCACGGCGTGCGCCGAGACACCACCAACCAATTCGAACACGCCGACCGCAGGCTCAAGTTGGAGATGGCCTCGCTCATCGCCGGTGAGATCGGCGGGTTTGCGGTCATCCTGGCCGGGTTCATCACCGGCCAGTTCATAACTGGTTGACGACGGGCAGACTTGGGTTATGGATCCGGTGGTTGCGCTGCGACAGATCGCCTACTACAAGGATCGTGCCCGCGAAGACCCCCGCCGAGTCATGGCCTACCGCAATGCCGCCGACATCGTGGAGGCGCTAGACGACGCGGAGCGTGAGCGGCACGGTCAGGCCAACAGCTGGCAGTCGTTGCCGGGCATCGGACCCAAAACCGCGAAGGTGATCGACCAAGCCTGGTCCGGGCAAGAGCCCGACTTGCTGGCCGAATTGCGCTCTGCCGCAGGTGATCTCGGCGGTGGCGAATTACGCGCAGCGCTGCGTGGGGATTTGCATCTGCATTCGAATTGGTCGGACGGCTCGGCGCCGATCGAGGAGATGATGGCGACCGCCGCCGCCCTGGGCCATGAATACTGTGCGTTGACCGACCATTCCCCGCGGCTGACGATCGCCAACGGGCTCTCGGCGCAACGGCTGCGCGAACAGCTGGAGGTGATCGAGGGGCTGCGCGAACAGTTCGCGCCGATGCGGATCCTGACCGGGATCGAGGTGGATATCCTCGACGACGGCAGCCTCGACCAGGAACCCGAACTGCTGGAGCGCCTCGACGTCGTGGTGGCCAGCGTGCACTCGAAACTGTCCATGGATGCGCAGGCCATGACCCGGCGGATGGTGCGCGCGGTGTCCAACGGCCACGTCGACGTGCTCGGGCACTGCACGGGCCGGCTGGTGGCGGGTAACCGCGGTATCCGCCCCGAATCCAAGTTCGACGCGGAAACGGTTTTCTCCGCCTGCCGCGACCACGGCACCGCGGTGGAGATCAACTCCCGGCCTGAGCGCCGCGACCCGCCGCGCCGCTTGATCGACCTCGCGTTACAGATCGGCTGCAATTTCAGCATCGACACCGACGCCCATGCGCCCGGACAACTCGACTTCCTCGGCTACGGCGCACAGCGCGCCCTGGACGCCGGCGTGCCCGCCGAGCGGATCGTCAACACCTGGCCGGTGGACAAGCTGCTCGCCTGGACGACCGGGTGAGGCGGCCTGCGGCCGAGCGGCCGAAAATCAGTCCGGCAGGTGCGGCATCTCCAGGCCGGGATCGCGGCCGATCTGCACCGCGCGGGTCAGCGCCGACTTCCCGAAGCGCCGTCGCACCTCGTCGACCGCGGCGTCGATCGCCAACGGCCGCGGCTCTTTCGCGGTAAAGGGCAGCACCAATTGCTCGGCGCCGCTGCGGTCGATACCCGAGACCGCGAACCCCAGCAGCGTCAGCCCCCGCTCGGCAATGAGCGGACGGGCAGATGCGACCAGCTGCCGGGCGGCGACGAGGATGATCTGCGTCGACGACGTCGGCCACGGCAAGGTCCGCGACCGCGTCGCGCGGCTGAAGTCGGCGAACCTCAGCCGCAGCACGACGGTGCGTCCGCTGCGCCCGGCCGCGCGCATGCGTGCGGCAATCCGGTCGATCAGGCTGATCACCACGGCGTCGATCTCGGCGGCCGACATGGCGGTCCCGGCGCGACCGAGCGCACGCTGGGCGCCGATCGACCGGCGACGTACACCGGTGCTGACCCGGCGGCGGTCGATGTTGCGCGACAGCGCATACAGCCGGTAGCCCATCGCCCGGCCCACCAGCGAGGCCAGCATCGACTCGCTGAGCTCGGCGACGTCGGCGACGGTGTCGATACCGTGCGCGTGTAGCCTCTCGGCGGTTTTGGTGCCCACGCCCCACAGTCGGCGCACCGGCAGCGGATGCAGAAACGCCAGCTCCCGGTCGGGCGGCACCACCAGCAATCCGTCCGGTTTAGCTTGCTGGCTGGCCACTTTGGCGAGGAATTTCGTGCGGGCGACGCCGACAGTGATAGGCAGCCCGACCCGGTCACGCACGTCGGCGCGCAACCGTGCCGCAATCTCAACCGGCGCGCCGGATACCCGGTGCAGCCCGGCCACGTCGAGGAACGCCTCGTCCACCGAGACCGCCTCCACCAGCGGTGTGGTGTCGCGGAATACCTCAAACACCGCGTCGCTGGCCCGCAAGTAGGCGCTGACCCGGGGCGGCACGACGACGGCCTGCGGACAGAGCCGTCGCGCTTGAGTTCCGCTCATCGCGGTGCGCACGCCATAGGCCTTGGCCTCGTAGCTGGCGGCCAGCACCACCCCGGCGCCGACGATCACCGGGCGGCCGCGCAGGGCCGGCTCGTCGCGCTGCTCGACCGACGCGTAGAACGAGTCCAAGTCGGCGTGCAGGATGGACGCCTGGTGACCAGCAGAGGCCCACACGAACATATGTTCGCATGGCTGGGTGACAAGTTAACTCGGTTCGCCGTAGATGCTGGTGACCCAGATGTGCACCAGGGTGTCGAGTAGGTGTTCGTTGGGTACCGAGGGACGCGCATCCGCGAAGGACGCCAACATCACCTTTTCGTTGAGCAGGTTCAGCGCCGCGGACAGGTCGTGAGCCGGCAGCGTCACCGGCGCCGCACCGCGGCCGCGTTCGGCCTCGATCACCGCGGCGGCGTGGGCGACCCACTTTTGCATGAAGCGCGACCAGAGCTCGCGGACATCTTCGTTGGTGCGGGCGGCGTCGGCGGCGAGGGACACCGCGCGGTGCGTGCTGAACGTTTCGACGAAAACGTTGATGCCGGTGCGCCACAAGGTCTTTGTGTCCGCTGGGGGATTGGCCACCATGCTTTCCAACGCCGAGTCGGCCTCGACGATCACCCGCTCGAACAAGGTGAGCAGTACCGCGTCCTTGGACGGGAAATAGAAGTAAAAAGTCGGCCTCGACAGCCCGGCACCCTTAGCCAGGTCGTCCACCGAGATCTCGGCGAGCGAACGCTCCTCGAGCAGCCGTTCGGCGGTGGCCAGGATCGCCAGCTCACGGTCGTCGCCAGACGGGCGCGCCGAACGTCGGCTATGGGAGGCGCGGACGGGACTGAGGGTCGTCACGGCTGCTACTTTACACCGCGTCGACGAATTCAACACCTTGTTGACTGACTCGACACTATGTTGATACCGTTGGTCCCATGACTGAGCACCTCGACGTGGTCATCGTCGGCGCCGGCATTTCCGGTATCAGCGCCGCTTGGCACCTGCAGAACCGGTGCCCGACTAAGAGCTACACCATCCTCGAGCGCCGCGACGACCTCGGCGGCACGTGGGACCTGTTCAAATACCCGGGCATCCGCTCGGACTCGGACATGTTCACGCTGGGCTTCCGGTTCAAGCCGTGGCGTTCAGCGAAGTCGATCGCCGACGGCGCGTCGATCAAGGCCTACCTCAAGGAGGCCGCGGCGGAAAACGGGATCGACCGGCGCATTCGCTACCGCCACCGAGTCGTGGCCGCCGATTGGTCTGACGCCGACAATTGTTGGACGCTCACCGTCGAGAACGACGACCGGCGCAGTCAGATCAGCTGCACCTTCCTGTTCGCGTGCAGCGGCTACTACAACTACGACGAGGGCTATTCGCCGAAGTTCGAGGGTTCGCAGGATTTCTCAGGCACCATCGTCCACCCGCAGCACTGGCCGGAGGATCTGGACTACGCGGGCAAGAAGATCATCGTCATCGGGTCTGGCGCTACGGCGGTGACTCTCATTCCGGCCCTGGTGAATTCGGGTGCCGGGCACGTGACCATGTTGCAGCGCTCGCCGACGTATATCGGGTCACTGCCCGAGGTGGACCCGTTCGCCGAGCGGGCCAACCGGCTGCTGCCGGACAAGGCAGCCCATGTCGCCAACCGGTGGAAGGCGATCGCGTTCAGCACGCTGCAGTACCAGCTTTCCCGGCGCTTCCCCAACTACATGCGCAAGACGCTGATGACGATGGCCAAGCGGCGGCTGCCGGAAGGCTACGACGTCGAAAAGCATTTCGGCCCACGCTACAAGGTGTGGGATCAGCGTTTGTGCTTGGCGCCCAACGGGGATCTGTTCCGCGCCATCCGGCACGGACAGGCCGACGTCGTCACCGATACCATCGACCGGTTCACCAAGACCGGGATCAGGCTGAACTCCGGCGACGAGCTGCAAGCCGACGTCATCATCACCGCAACGGGGTTGAACCTGCAGTTGTTCGGGGGTGCTCAGATCCGGCGTAACGGCATGCCGGTCGAGCTCAACGAGACGATGGCCTACAAAGGCATGATGCTGACCGACATGCCCAACATGGCGTTTACCATCGGCTACACCAATGCGTCGTGGACGCTCAAGGCCGACCTGGTTTCGGAGTTCGTCTGCCGGTTGCTCAACTACATGGATGACAACGGCTTTGACACGGTGGTGCCGCAGCACCCCGGAAACTCGGTGGACGAGCGCCCGTTAATGGATTTCACGCCGGGTTACGTGCTGCGGGCACTGGACTACCTGCCTAAAGCCGGTTCTCGAATCCCGTGGCGGCTCAAGCAGAACTACCTGCTCGACCTACGCTTGCTCCGGCGCGGCCGAGTCGACGACGACGCCCTGCAGTTCCGCAAGCATCGGGTCGCGGTGGCCGCCTAGCCTAGCCACGACCGGGTGAGGTGACGACGATTCCGTCGTCGTCGCTGTAGAGGACGTCGCCGGGCACGAACGTCACCCCGCCCAAGTCGATCGCGACGTCGCGCTCACCGGCGCCGGTCTTGGCGCTCTTGCGGGGATTGGTGCCGAGCGCCTTGATCCCGATGTCGATGACGCGCAGCCTGGCGGTGTCACGTACCGCGCCGTGCACGACCAGCCCGGCCCAGCCGTTGCTGCGGGCCAACTCGGCGATGACATCGCCGACCAACGCGGTGTGCAACGAGCCGGCGCCGTCGATTACCAGCACCCCGCCGTCGCCGGGTTCGGAGAGCACAGCTTTCACCAGGGCGTTGTCCTGGAAACAGCGCACGGTGCTGACCGGTCCGGCGAACTGGCGGCGGCCGCCGAACTGGTGAAACTGGACGTCACAACTGCGCACGTCGTCGCCGATGTCGTCGACCAGGTCGGCGGTGGGCCGGAATGTCACGGCCACCGGTTCAGCGGCGCCGCAGCTGTCGGATCAGCAGCAGCGCGATCAGGCCGAGGGCGACCGCGACCACCACCGGCACCGGGGAGCGGGCAGCCGACGGCACCGCGGGCGCCGGGGGAACCGGGTAGTCGGCGGTCTCGACCGTCGACTTGGCTTGCGCCGCAGCCTGTTTGGCTCCGTCAGCAAGCTGGCCGTTGGTTTCGACACGCGCAGAGGCGGGCGGTTCAACCTTGGCGGGGGCTGCCTTCTTGGCGGGAGGTTTCCTGGCGGGCGACTTCTTCGCTGGCGCTTTCTTGGCAGCGGTTTTCGGGGCCTTCTTCGCGTCTTTCGCGGCCTTGGCGGGCGCTTTCTTGGCGGCGGTCTTCTTCACCGCCTTCTGTGGTGGCTTCGGGGCCGGCGTCTGCTCAGCCGGGGGCGTCTGGTCGGCCGGGGCTTCTGGTCGGCCGCCGGTCCGGCCTCCTCGGCTGGCCGTGTGGGCGGGGTCGGTGCCGCGCCGGGTGCGTCTTCTGGGTGATCCTGCGGGTCTGCCATGCGGCTGCTCCTTTGCAGATTTTCGTCGCGTCCGCCAGTCGCGTACACCAGCAGTCGAAACCCCATCATGCCAGCACCGGTGGCCGAAAACGGCTGGGGAGCCAAGCCGACTGGACCTCATGGTCGGCGGCGCAGCAGAGCCCACACCGCCGCACCGGCAACGAGCACGACGGCGCCGACCGCAAACGGCCAAGCCGGGATCGCTCGCGGGGGGCCAGTGCCGGGATATGCCGCGGGTCCAGGCTCACCGGTGCCCGGCACGGCGAGCCGAAACGACCACGAACCCGACACCACATGGCCGTCCGCGGAGGTCACCCGGTAGTTCACCGTGTAGGTGCCGGCCGGTCCCAACGGTCGGACGCCGACGCTGACGACCGCGCCCTGCACCTGCGGCTGACCCGAGGACCACAGGTTCTTATCCGGGCCGACGACCGTCATCGCCGCGAAGCTGGTTTGCATCGGCTCGTTGAAGGTGGCGCTGACTCGTGCCGGACCGGTGTTCAGCACGGCATTTTCCGGTGGATCGGCGGACACCCGGATGGCATGCGCGGCGACGGGTGCGCCGTTGAAGACGCCGGCCCATATGATCGCGGCGAGGAGCAGGCCGAGGGTCGCTGCGCGCGCTACACCGGTCATCAGCCCTACGCGCGCCGGCGTAGCAGCGCTATGCCGACGCCCAGCGCGGCGACCAGCAGGGCGCACCCGCCGAGCAGGCGAGCGGTGTTGTCAGGTGAGCTGTTGGCCTGCCGCGCAGCCGAATCCGTCGGCGCGATCGCAGCGGGCATGTGGTGTGATAATGGCCCCCGAGGCCCGGCGACGAGGGGCAGCCGGGGTGCGGGATGTTCCGGCTCGGCGCCACCCGGCAGCGGCGGCTCATCCCACTTCACGACCGACCCGTCCGCGTAGGTCTGGGTGGCCGGGAATGTCACGGTGTCGCTGTCGGGCAGTTTCAGCGAGATCCGAAACAGCGCGAACTGATCGGCGGGAATGCCGCCGTTCGGGACGGCGGTCCAGGTGACGGACCGCACGGCACCCGACGCAGCGTCCCTGTCGAGTTTGGCCGTCCATCCGGGCACGGTTTCGGTGCCGGCAACGGCCACCCCCGGCAGTGCGACGCTTAGCGCAGTGGTGGGCGCGCCGGTCGGCGATTCGTTCGGCACCTCGAAGGTGACGATGGCCATGTTGCCGCGCACCAGGTTGTCGCTGCTGACATGTACGTGCGCCCAGGCCGGCGCGACACCAGCGGCGGCGCCGACGTAAAGCGTTGCGGCGCTGACGGTTACAAACGCGATACGCATCGCCAACCTGTGACGGCGGGGCATCGACGGTCAGCCTACCCCGAGCCGGGCCATCAGGTCGGCGTCGATGCCGTCGAGTTGTTTGGCGATCGCGGCGTGCGCGCCGCGCCGCCGTGAGGCGGGCATGTTTTCCGCGGCGGTGATAGCCGCGGACAGATCGCTCAGACGCTCGCTGATCGCGGCGACGAACTGGTTGGTCTCAGCATCTTTGGGGTTTTTGTCTTGGACCGCGCGAAGGGTTTGCTCGGCGCCGGCGACACGGGCCGACAGCCGGGCGCCGTGTCCCGAGAACCGACCGATCTGGGCCAGCGGCACCCCGAGCCGGTCGGCGCGACGTTGGTCGATCGCCCCCCGCACGGCCATGGCTGCCCGGTAGACCAGCGGCGCGACGATCGGTGCCAGCAGGCGAGACACCGTCAACACCCGCCGGATTCGCGTGGGTGACAGCAATTTTCCCTCGCGTGCCGCCTTAAGCTGGGTCTCGGCGGCTTTGAGTGCTGCTCGGTCGCTATCACGCTGGGCTTTGAGCTGGGCCTTGAGCGCCTTGGCTTCTGCCCGCTGAGCCGATTTGATGCGGCGTGCCTCGTTTTTCGCGGCCAGTTTTGCGTCGAGCTTGGCGCGTTGCTTGATCGCACGGGCCTCGGCACGACGAATCGCACGGGTCTTTCGCTTGCCGAACAGGCCCATTCCCGGCCGCCCCTCCCGCTATCTCGTTGACCGCTCGCGGCGCGTGTGCGTGATCGCCGTGCCAACCCTAATCGGCGTCGGCCGGTGTCCTTGCGTCAGGTCAGCGCCCGGCGGGCTAGGCGTCGAGGTGCTCTTTGCGGCGCAGCTCTTCAACCCGCTGCGCGACGTCTTCTTGGGCCTCGGGAGAGAGGTCGGCGGCTCCCATTGCGATGCGGCGAATGTTTTCGTTACGCATCGCGGCCCACCACGACAACTCCTTGTCGAGCTTTTCGTAGTACTCGTCGTCGGTGAAGTAGGCGGGCTTGATGCGGAAGAAGTTGGCCAGCGCGGCCATGGTCGCCGCCGAGGGGTTCGTCCGGTTGCCGGAGCGTAGCTGTGACAGGTAGGGAGCCGACATCGTGATGCCCTCTGCCTTGAGCGCCGCGATCACCTCAGCCGAGGTGTGCGGCCCGCGCCCGGGCGGATAGACCGTGTCGAACAGGCGGTTTAGGCGAGCAGCAAACGTCGTGCTCATCGATATGACCTCCAGCGGGTTTGACGAACGAAACGACTCCATCCACGTATTTGCTGATCATCGTAGCGACAGTTATGCCCACAACCAAGTGCAAACCCGTGCGGAATTAATACCGACGCCCGCGGCGGCGATCGGCGGCGCCGTTAAACGACATCACGTGTTTCCCGATGCGTATGTGCATATGCACCAAGGAAAATATGTCGTGCTACGGGTCCGCCATATCGAGGGCCGCAGGCCCGTGTGCTCGCGCGGCCCTCTACCCGCGTCGCCCGGCAACCAACTAGCTGCGTAGGTCGATACGGAAGGCGCTTTGCTGTCGGGTGGCTGCGCCTAGTCGCCGCGACGACGTGCCATCGGCGCTCGGCGGCTCTCTCGCGCGGATTCCGGCGATGGCCCAAAGGGGTCGGCGAGCGGCTGCCTGCGGCGGATGGAACGCAGTGCGGGCATCGTCGCCGCGACCGCCACCGCGGCGACCGCCGCGACGCCCACCCAGCGCCAACCCAGGACGCCGTCGAAGAGCATCCACAATCCGAACGCCAGGAACAGCAGGCCGGCCATGAGGTGCAGCAGCCGCTCCGGCAGGCGGCGGTGCAGCAGGATTCCCGCAACGATGGCCAAGCCGTTGGCCAGCACCATGCCGACCGTGGTGCCGACCCACACGCCCACCCAGTCGTGATCGCTGGCCAGCGTGATCGTCGCCAGCGTGGTCTTATCGCTCAGCTCTGCCAACACGATGGACGACACGACAGCGAGCAGCGCGAATCGCGGTTCTCGGATCGGGGGAACGCCATCGGTGCCGGTGCGGGCCTCCCGCCAGGTCCACGCGGCGAAGACCAAGAACGCGATCGCCGACGCGAAGGCCATCGGCCGCGCCGGCAGCGTCATCCCCAACGAATGCCCGATCGCCACCGAGGCCCCGTGAACCAAGGTCGAGGCGATCGCCACTCCGGTCAGCACCACCCACCAGCGGTAGCGCAGCGAATAGGTGATGGTGATGAGCTGCGAGCGGTCGCCGAGCTCGGCGACGAAAACTACCCAGAAGCTTAGAATCGTGGCTGCGAGCATGTGCCGTGACCTTTCGACGCGTCGCCGGCGACCTCAGCGGTCGCCGAACTCCGGTCGAAGGTCTCGCCCACCGTCCGCTTGGATCGGTTCGCCAGCCGGGCTGTTCGCCAGTATGTCGACTGGGCGATTCAGGACTACTCCCCTTCGATGACGATCTCAGGCTAGCGGCGCTGACGGCGGTTCGCCAGCACCGCAGGCAAGTTCGGGAAGCCGTATTTGTCGATTCGGGTGTTGCCCATTTCGGATTAGCGCGTGCTATATCGGGCAGCGGTGTGGTGTTTGGGGTTGGCGCGTTGAATTCGCTTACGCGGCAAGCAGCATCGCGAGGATCGCAGTGTCCGGATGGCTAATCGGGTCGACGCCGACGCGACTAACCATAGACGTCACCGTGCCGTCGGCTTCTGCCTCAACCCAGGCCGCCCGGTGCTCCAACCCGAGGTACGGCAGTCCGGGCAGCAGGACGCAGCCCGACGCCGCCCCGGTGCATTCCGGCAATGACGGCGTGGTCTCCGACGGCGGATGCAACATCATGAGCGCGGGAGGTTGGTGATCAGCGAAATGCCCTGGCGCGATGGCAGACTCGCCCACCACCGGCCCCTCGGCCACCACCAGGCCCACGGTGCCAGGCTCCGGTGATTCGGGGAGTTCTTCGCGAGCACCGAAAACGGTTGTGGTGGAAAGCAATCCAGGCAACGACGCCACTCGGACTGCCACCATAAGAAACTGGGCCCACTCCTTCGTCGAATCCGGCCAGCGCCCCGAGATCACGAATCCCTTCAGGGAGCCATGGGAATGAAAGGGGGCAACTTCAATTGGCCGGCCTGACCCAGCTTCCATTTCAGCCTCCGCGATACCTCCGCTCGAACAACTCGCAACAACACATCGGTGGGTCGATGAGCACAGCATGCGCCAGCAATCGAGCACCTGCAAGCCGACACGGCTAGTCACCAGCGGCGGGCAAAGGCAGGGCACCGCGCGCTTGGCGCGGCGCCCCGTCTCCGATTCGCCTCGATAGGCGGGCGCACTACCGGCAGCTAGGCGCCCGACCCGCCGGCTTCAGCCGGCGATCAGACCCTTGGTTTTCGAGGTCGCGGCCGCATACCGCTCCTGGACGTCCGCCCAGTTGACCACGTTCCAGAATGCTTTGGCGAAGTCAGCCTTGACATTCTTGTACTGCAGGTAGAAGGCGTGCTCCCACATGTCGAGCACCAGCAGGGGGACGATCCCGAGCGGGAAGTTGGACTGGTGGTCGTAGACCTGGAACACCAGGAGCTTGCCACCCAGGCTGTCCCAGCCGAGTGCCGCCCAGCCCGACCCCTGCACGGTCGTGGCGGCCGCGGTGAACTGGGCGCGGAACTTGTCGAACGAGCCGAACGCGTCGTCGATGGCGGCGGCCAATTCGCCGGTCGGCTTGTCACCGCCGTTGGGGGACAGGTTCTTCCACCACAGGCAGTGATTGACATGGCCGGCCAGGTTGAACGCGAGGGCCTTCTCATGCCCGACGATCGCGGAATGATCGTCTTTGGCGCGCGCCTCCTCCAGCTTGGCGAGCGCGTCGTTGGCGCCTTTGACGTACGTCGCGTGGTGCTTGCTGTGGTGAAGCTCGTTGATTTGACCCGAGATATGCGGCTCCAGTGCCCCGTAGTCCCAATCCAGATCGGGCAAGGTGTATTCAGCCACTCCGATTCCTTCCTTGATCGTCGATGATCTGCTTTGTGACGCTCTGCTTTCAGGGTTCCCGCCTTGCGGCGGCCTAAGCGTGTTCAACCCTGCTCCATGACCGCGCGTGCCGCAACCAAGGTGCGCGGAGTGCCTGCCCGAGAGTGCGAACCGGCGCGACGTCAGACCAAAACGATGAAAGCCAACACCGCCAGCAACGCCAAGGCGATCAACCCGGCGCGCACGCCAGCCACGACGTAGGAGCGATTACATGTCGGCGATCCGGAAAACCACTGCGGCGACGAAGCCGCCGACCGCGGCCCGACTGGTTGTGTGGTCATCGCGTGCCCCTGGCCTGCACCTGAACTGCCCCCAGTGAAATGAGTCACAACGGATGTGGTGCTCGCGATCATAACGCCTGTGGCAGCGGCAGGAAAACAGCCCTGTTGACAGGCTTCTGACCTGTGTATTTGCCCGACGAGGCCGGTGGCTGGGTTAAGCGTTGCCGCGTGAGCCGACGCCGGCTCAGGGTTGCTTAGCGCGGCGAGGTATTTCGCTCGGCAGGTCAGAAGCCTTTGGATGGTGTGGCTGACGGCCGCAGTGTTATCCACAGTCGCGGGGCGCGCGTCGTATTGACACGACGTCAATGCACCCGCCACCCGCACCCGGCTGTGGATAAGGCTGTGGAAACTGTGGATAGCTGTCGGTAGCTGAGACTGCGGATTGGCGGCGTCCCGGCCGCACCGCGAGGCCGGGCTGGTACTGCGACGAGCTTAAGCTTGTGCCGTGATCCAGGTGTGCTCCCGCTGCGGCACCCGCTGGAACGTTCGAGATCGGCAACGGGTCTGGTGTCCACGCTGCCGTGGAACGCTGCACGCGCCGGTGCCTCACGCTGACCTGCGGTGGAGCGGGCATCCAAGCGCCCAGCCCGGCGTCGCACCGCGCACGCCGCCGCAGCTGCCGCCGGGTTACCGGTGGATAGCGGTGCGTCCCGGCCCTCCTCCGCCGCCGCGACGACGGCGGCGGCCGCTGGGACCGACGCCGCGATACGCGGCCATACCGCGATGGGGCCTGGTGGACCGTGTCGATCTCATCGCGGGTCAGCCGTCGCCGCTTCAGCCGGGACCCACACCGGCGAAGGTGCGGGCCACCCTGTTGACCAGCATCGTGGTGCTGGCCATCGCGGCGCTGGTGTACCTGGTGCGCTACGTGCTGCTGGTCATCAACCGCAGCACGCTACTGAACCCGGTGGTGGCCGCGGCTGCGCTTTGGCTCGGGGTCCTGGCCAGCCTGGCCGCGGTGGCCACGGTCGTATTTTGCGCTGTGGTGCTAATCAGATGGTTGATAGTCCGACGGGCCGCCGCGTTTGGCTATCGCCGTCGGCCCGAACCGCGGCCCGAACGAGCGATGTGGGCCGGCTGCCTGGTGCCGCTGGTCAACTTGCTGTGGGCGCCGGTGTACGTCATCGAACTGGCGAAGGTCGAAGACATCCATGCCCGGCTGCGCCGACCCATCTTGGTGTGGTGGGCAGTGTGGGTCGTCAGCACCGCGGTATCGATGTGGGCGATCGCGACCAGCCGCGCCCACGACGCGCAAGGCATTGCCAACAACACCCTCACGACCGCGTTCGCCTATCTGCTGGCGGCGCTGACCGTCGCCGCCATCGCGAAGGTGTTCGAGGGATTCGAGCGCAAGCCTGTGGAGCGGCCCACCCATCGCTGGGTGGTTGTCGATGACGACCAGGCCCGCGCAGCCCCGTCCGGCGCTGCTGTTGAGTTAGCGGGCCAGGAACCGGCAGCATAGTCCTATGACGTGGGCCGACGAGGTGCTCGCCGGGCATCCTTTCGTGGTGGCACACCGCGGCGCCTCGGCAGCTCGGCCCGAACATACGTTGGCCGCATACGATCTGGCCCTCAAAGAGGGCGCCGACGGAGTCGAATGCGATGTGCGGCTAACCCGCGACGGTCATCTGGTGTGCGTGCACGACCGGCGGCTGGACCGGACGTCCAGTGGCGTCGGCCTAGTCAGCACGATGACGCTAGCGCAGCTTCGTGAACTGGAATACGGTGCGTGGCACCGCAGTTGGCGCCCCGACGGCACCCACGGCGACACGGGATTGCTGACGCTGGATGCCCTTGTCGCGCTGGTGTTGGACTGGAACCGACCGGTCAAGATCTTCATCGAGACCAAGCATCCAGTTCGCTACGGGGCGCTGGTGGAAAGCAAGGTGCTGGCCCTGTTGCAGCGCTTTGGGATCGCAACTCCGGCATCGGCTGACCGGTCGCGCGCGGTCGTCATGTCGTTTTCAGCGATGGCGCTGTGGCGGATTCGGCGAGCGGCGCCGCTGCTGCCTACCGTGCTGCTCAGCCGGGCCTACCGATATCTAGGTGGCCCGACGGCCAGCTCGGTCGGGGCCACCGCAATAGGGCCGTCGATCGCGACGCTTCGTGAGCATCCCGAACTGGTGGACCGCGCCGCCGCCCAGGGCCGCGCGTTGTACTGCTGGAACGTCGACCATTTCGAGGACGTCGAGTTCTGCCGCGAAGTCGGAGTGGCGTGGATCGCCACCCATTACCCCGGCCGCGCCAAGGCGTGGCTGCAAAACGGACTGACCGGAGCGGGTCGCGACTGAGCCCACGCTACAGGCGTCCTCCGGCCACCGTCGGCGCGGACGAGTCGGTGGCCGGCATCGCTACCTCGCGGGCGACGAAGTTCTCGAGGTTGAAGAGGTTGTCCCCGGCGCGGCGGGCCACCCGCAACAACGTGGTCATCAGCGCCACCTCCTCGACCTGTTCGCTGAGGAACCACTGCATGAACTGCTCGCCGAGGTAGTCGCCTTCGTCGCGGGCCGCGGCGGCCAGCCTGCTGACCTGCTCGGTGACGGCACGCTCCTGGTCAAGCGCCAACGCCAGCGCCTCTGCCGGGGCGTCGAACCGGTTGCGGACGGGGCCCACACCGGGGATTTCGACACCGAGATCGCGGTCGAGCAGATGCTGTACCAGCATCATCGCGTGATTTCGCTCCTCCACCGCTTGCCGGTAGAAGTGGTTCGCAAGCTGCGGCAGATGAGCGTCGTCGAAATAAACCGCAATCGCAACATATTGCTGGGCAGCAGTGAATTCGTTGTAAATCTGCTCTTGCAGCAATGCGTGGAATTTCGTTTTGGGTATATCCCGCTCAGTCATACGAGCCACGTTACCGCAGCTCAAAGGCGATTGTCATGCAAGGTAATACTTACTGAGGCCAGCGTCCCCTAAGTAAAGCAAGGCTATATTAAATAGACAATTCAAGACGCGTTATTCACAATTTATGGTTGCTCGCCCTGGGGGCCAGATGGCAGCGGTGCGTCGGACGCCAGCGCGTCGAACAACTGGCGGGCCGCATCGTGATTCCACACCACCACCGAGCCCGAATCGCTGCCGGTGAACTCGCCGATCGGCACGGTCATCGTGGCGGTGGCACCGCGCAGCGCCCACCCGAGCCGGGCTAGATCCCAGACGTGGTCGCCCTGGTCGACGGTCAGCGCGTCGGCCGCCGCGCGCGGCACCGTATACCACCGCCAGGGATTGAGCCAGACCGCTGGGCTGGCGGCACGGTGCAGCAGCGTCGACAGCAACTGGCGCTGGTGCACCATCCGGTCCAGGTCGGCGCGCGGCGTTGCCCGGCTGCGGACATAGCCGAGCGCGGCGCGGCCGTCGGCGCGCTGGCATCCGGCCGGCAGATCGATACCGGCGAGCGGATCGTCGACCGCTGCGGTGGGACAGACGGTGACCCCGCCGAGGGCGTCAACCAGGCGGGCGAAGCCACTGAACCCGATCTCGACGTAGTGGTCCAACCGCAGGCCGGTGGCTTGTTCGACGGTTTGGGCCAGCAGCGGCGCCCCGCCCATCGCGAACGCCGCGTTGATCTTGTCGCCGCCATAGCCGGGGATCGGCACGTACGAATCGCGCGGGATCGACACCATCGTGGTCGGCGAACTCGACCCGATCCCTGGCACGTGCACCAGCAGGATCGTGTCGGTGCGCCCGTTGCCGGTGTCGCCGCCGGTGCTCAGCGCTTGCTGCTGCTCGACGGTGAGCCCCTGGCGGCTGTCGGAACCGACGAGCAGCCAGGTGGTACCGCGGCCCGGCGCCGGCCGGCCGGGATAGTCGGTGAGCACCGGGGTGCGCCGCAGTGAGGTGTCGAGCCACAACGCCCCGCCCAGCACACTGGCGGTGGCCAGCAGCACCCCGATCAGCAGCGTCAGCGCCGCGATCCGGCCCCACGCACGCTTGCGGCGCGGTTTTCGCGGACGTCTGGGGGGCGGCGGGGCGGCAGGCCAGCCGGTGACCGGCCTGCGATAGCCGGGGTCACGCGGAATCACCGGGGCCGCCTCCGGCAATGGGCGCCGTCGCCGACCCGGTGCGCGGCCGCCGTTCATCCGGATAACCTACGCGCGGTCAGCGCAGCCATCCCACGCGGTGGGCCAGCAGCACATAACCGACGTACGCGGCCGTGTCGATCAGACCGTGGGCGATTATCAGCGGCCAGAGTCGGCCGGTGCGCTGCCACACATACCCGAACACCACTCCCATCGCCAAATTGCCCAGCCCCGCGCCGAAACCCTGATAGAGGTGGTAGGCGCCGCGCAGCAGGCTCGAGCAACTCAACGCCACGCGCGGGGCGACACCCAATTGTCGCAGCCGGGTAAGCAGGTACCCGACGACTAGCACCTCTTCGGCCCAGCCGTTGGCGAAGGCGGCGACCACCAGCATCGGGATACGCCACCAGGTGTCGCCCAGGCTCGACGGGACGACCGAGGCGTCAAGCCCTAGCTTGCGCGCGGCCAGGTATAGACCCAGGCCGGGCACACCGATCACCACCGCCAGCCCGATGCCGCCGCCTAGGTCGGCGCGCCAGCGAAACCGGGACAGCCCTATCTGCGCCGGACGAAATCCGCTGCGCCACAACAGGTACAACCCGAGCCCGCCCCAGGCGATCAACTGCGCAGCGACCGCGACGTTCAGACCCAGGTCGACCAGGTCGAAGTAGGACCGCTTGGGGTTCAACGGGATTCGCTGAGTGCTGAGGTTACGCAACACCGAATCGGTGAGCTCCAGCACGGCGGTGACGGCGCTGAGCCCGAACGTGACGCCCAGCACCACGACGATCTCGATGCCCAGTGCGCGTCGCTGCAGCTGCTCAGTGTGCGGCGAGTTCACCCCGACACGGTAACCGCAGCCAGTGGTCAGTACCGGCGGGCGCGCAGGCCGTTGGCGAACGGGCAACCCATCAGCAGGCGGATGGCTTGGCTCAAGCCGGCCACGTCGTCGACTGGCTTGCGAAAGGGCAGTCGCACGTCACGGTCGCCGTCTGCGGTTTCCACCCGCAACCGCACGCCGTAGCGATCCAGTCCCAAGGGCCGGACGTCGCCCCGCCGAAGGGGCGCAGGCAGTTTGGACGCCAGGCGCGCGACCACGTCTTGGTGGACGCTGTCCAGGTGGCGCAGCCAGCAGGACTCCATTGCGCAAAACGGGTCCGGCCGGGCCGCCAGCAGGGCCGCAACGTCGACCGACTCGGCCCCGGAGGCGTCGGTCACCACCACCGCCTCGATCTGCAATCGCAGCAACGCATAGCGGGTGTCGCCCGGCCGCGGCGGTTGGGACGCCGGCGTCTGGATTTGCAGCAGCGCCGGATTGGGGTCCTCGGCGGCGATCCGATCGAGCAGGGGGGACACCGCGGCGGGCGGAAGGGGTTGCAGGCGTCCGCGCATCCACACCAGCGCACGCACCGGTTCACGCAGCGGCAGTGGCGCATAATCGGCCAGTTCAAGAACGGCTTGGGTGCCATCGGGAGCGGCGGACGTCGCCGGCACAGCGACCGCGATGGACCCGTCGTCGAGGAGGTGGTGCAGGGGAGTGGTGATCGGCTCGGCACCCTCGACGGCCAGTAGCGCGCCTCCCGCGCGGGCGCAGGTGCTGCGGATGCGCTCGGCCGTGGTCGGCGCGGTGCTGCCAGAACTCATCAGACCTCCGAATCGTGACTAAGGTAAGCCTAACTTAACTAATTCGTGGGCGGCGGCGCAAGACCGGCGAACAGATAGGGTTTGACCGTGGCCCGCATCGCGTACCTCGGTCCTCAGGGAACGTTTACCGAAGCGGCGCTGCGGCAGATGACGGCGGCCGGCTTGGTTCCCGACCACAACGCGGATGCCTTGCAGCCGTTGCCTGTCGAAAGCCCGCCGGCCGCGCTCGACCACGTCCGCAACGGCGCGGCCGACTACGCCTGCGTGCCGATCGAGAATTCGATCGACGGCTCGGTGGCACCTACGCTGGACAGCCTGGCCATCGGCTCGCCGCTGCAGGTGTTCGCCGAGGTGACGCTGGACGTGGCGTTCAGCATCGCCGTGAAACCCGGGCGTAGCGCCGCCGAGGTGCGCACGCTGGCGGCCTTCCCGATGGCCGCAGCGCAGATACGTCGGTGGCTGGCCGCGCACCTGCCGGACGCCGAACTGCAGCCGCCAACTCCAACGCCGACGCGGCGCAGCAAGTCGCCGACGGCCGCGTCGACGCGGCGGTCAGTACCGCGCTGGCCGCCGAGCAGCGCGGCTTGGCTGCGCTTGCCGAGAACGTCGTCGACGAGCCCAACGCGCGCACGCGCTTCGTGTTAGTCGGCCCACCGGGCCCGCCGCCGCCACGCACTGGCGCAGACCGGACTTCGGTGGTGCTGCGCATCAACAACGTGCCGGGGGCGCTGGTGTCGGCGTTGACCGAGCTCGGTGTCCGTGACATTGACCTCACCCGCATCGAATCCCGGCCCACCCGAACAGAATTGGGCACCTACATGTTCTTCCTGGACTGTGTTGGTCATATCGACGACAGCGCGGTCGCCGAAGCACTTAAGGCGCTGCACCGCCGATGCGCCGACGTGCGGTATCTGGGCTCCTGGCCGACGGGCACGCCCGCCGGGGCGCTGCCGCCGCAGTGCGACGAGGCGGAGCGCTGGCTGGCGCGGGTGCGAGAAGGCAAACCCGAACTGGCCGAGGGCTGCGGCCGATGAGCGGCCGACTCGTCCTGCTGCGGCACGCCCAGTCCTACGGCAACCTTGAGCGCCGACTGGACACCCGGCCGCCCGGAGCGGGGCTGACGCCGCTGGGACGCGAGCAGGCTCGGGAGTTCGCGCGCAGCGGCGCGACGCGACCGGCGATGCTGATGCACTCGGTGGCCACCCGGGCCGCAGAGACGGCCGCGGTGATCAGCGCCGAATGGAGCATGCCGGCCCGCGAGGTCGAGGGCATCCACGAGGTGCAGGTCGGGGAGTTGGAAAACCGCAGCGACGACGAAGCGGTCGCCGAATTCAACGCGATCTACAAACGCTGGCACGAGGGCGAACTCGACCTGGCGCTACCCGGAGGCGAGACCGGCAACCAAGTCCTGGACCGTTACGTGCCGGTGCTCACCGACTTACGGCTGCGCTACCTCGACCGCGACGACTGGAGCGGCGACATCGTCGTCGTCAGTCACGGCGCGGCGATTCGGCTGGCCGCGGCGGTGCTGGCCGGAGTGGACGGCAGTTTCGTCGTCGACCACCATCTGGGCAACACCGAAGCGGTGGTGCTGGTCCCGATCACCGACGGGCGATGGAGTTGCGTGCGCTGGGCCGATCAGACGCCGCCGTTTTATCCCGAGCCCGAGCCCACCCCGGTGGCCGACGCGGTGCGGTCGAGCACCGACCCGATGGGCTGACGTCAGACGGCCAGCGCGGCCGGTTGGCCACACGTGCAGCCGATGGCGTCACAGTCGACGACGAAGTCGTGCGGCACCAGTTCCGGGCTGGTGCAACCGTCCTCGGTGCACTCCGATCTGCGCAGGCAATGACGAATGACGGTGCCGTGGCAGTGATCCAAGCCGGCCAGGCAGTCGCGGCAGCTTGTGTTCATGGGCCGTTCATAGCACCATGCGCCGACAAATCCGTCGACGCCACGCCCGAGATCCGTGGTTTAAGCCCAGCCGAGCTGGTGGAGTCGGTCGTCGTCGATCCCGAAGTGGTGGGCGATCTCGTGGATCACCGTGACTTTCACCTCGTCGACAACCTGATCGTCGCTGTCACAAACGTCGAGCAGCGCATCGCGGTAGATCGTGATGGTGTCCGGCAGTGATCCGGCGTAGTTGGAGTCCCGCTCGGTCAGCGCCACGCCCTCGTAGAGGCCGAGCAGATCGGGGTCGTCGGGATGCCGGTCGGCGACCAGCACGACGACGTTGTCCATGACGGCCGCCAGCTGCGGTGGAATCAGGTCCAGTGCGTCGGAGACCAGTTCGTCGAACCGGTGCGGATCCATCCGCACAGACACCGCGGCTAGGCCCCGGCGCGGGCTGAGCTGGGCCAGGCGGTGGCCCGGCCGGTGGGGCTTCCGGGGCAGGCGGTTGCGGTGGCGGTGCCTCTGGAGCCGCGGGGGCGGCGCTTCGGCACCGGGCGCGGGCGCCGGCGGCTGGTTGGCTGGCGCGGGTGGCTGGTTGGCGGCACCCGCGGTGGGGCGGCGGGTGCGGCGGGTTGGTTGGGCAGATGCTCGTTGCCTTGCCGCTGCTGGGTCGGCGGGGCAGCCGGTGCGGTGGCGGCGTTGGTGGGCATCGGGATGGCTGGCGGGTTGAGCCGCTCCGGAGGGATCTCCGGCGGCGGGATCGGCGGCTGGCCGTTGATCAGCAGCGGCCCCTTGGCGCTGTTCAGCAACGTGGCCCAGCCGCCGTTGCCGAGCGTCGCGCCGATGCTGCACGCCACCTCGTGGCTGCCGGCCGACCAGCTGGGCAACGAGATGGTGCTGTAGATCAGGGTCAGCGTGGTGTTGCGCAGCTGCACCGGAGCCAGGTAGGCGTCGGTGAGCCGGGTGCAGGTGTCCTTGATGTAGGTGTCCTGTTCAGCCTCGGAAGGCAGGGCGGCGGGGAACTTCTCGGCCAAGTTGACGGTGCCGGTCACCTCCATGGCATGCGGCGCGGCGCAGTCGACCGGGACGTCGTTTGGCTGGTTGGCCGACAGGTCGATGCCCAGGCAGGTGCCGGCCGGCCACACCTTGGACTGGTCGAGGTCGGCGACCTTGCCTTTGAACGGGATCTGCTGGTTGTCCGGGCCGGGCAGTTGCAGGCCGCACAGCAGGCGGCGTTCGCCGGACTGTCGCCACGCCCGGTCACCCGACCAGAGCATGCTGATGCTGAACTTGCTGTTGGGGTCGAACCGGGTGCCGAGGTAGCGGCGCACCGCCGCTTCGCACTGCTCCTGGCTGATCTGTTCGATGCGCGCGGCCGACGGCGGGGCGGCGTCGGGCCCGTACTCCGAGCCCGGGAAGGTGCGCATGTCGACGGATTCGGCGACCTCGAACCGGTGCTCGTCCTTGCAGTCGACGATGGTCGCGGCCTCCGGCATCCGGTCCGGCCACATCAGGCAGTTACCGCTGGTGGCGTGGTTGAACGCTTCGTTGCCCTTGGTGCCGGTGCTCGGCACCGGGTCGACGTAGCCGGCCAGCCGACCGGGGCGGCTGCCGCCGATCGGAACCACGGTCACCACACCGGCGATCAGCAGGCCACCGAGAGCGGTCAGTAACAGCGCACGCCGGGTCGACGAGGCTTGCAAAGTGTGCAACCACTCGAATCGCGCCAGCCGGCGTTGCGGCTGTTCGGCGGCGGGATGTTCCTGCTCGGGTGCGTCCAGCATCCGCTCCATTCTGACAGGCGCGCGACAGACCGAGCGAACGTGTGACTGATGATGCAGGTGTGGCGTTGTTGTCGGCGGCGTTGGCCGCCCCGCTGCCCGGCGGCTCGGGTCGAAAGTAGGGTCGGGTCGTGATCGACCTGAGGCTCCTGCGCGACGACCCCGAGACGGTGCGCCGTTCCCAGATCAGCCGCGGCGAGGACCCGGGACTGGTCGACGTGCTGCTTGCCGCCGACGCCGCCCGCCGGACCGCGATCTCGCGGGCAGATTCGCTACGCGCCGAACAGAAGGCCGCCAGCAAGAAGGTGGGCGCCGCATCGGCCGCGGAACGCCCGGCCCTGCTGCAGCAGGCCAAAGAACTGGCCGAGCAGGTCAAGGCCGCGGAGGCGGTGCAGGCCGACGCCGAGGCAGCGTTCACCGCCGCACACATGGCCATCTCGAACGTCATCCTCGACGGGGTGCCCGCCGGCGGAGAGGAGGACTACACGGTCCTCGACGTGGTCGGCGAGCCTGCTGGCATCGAAAACCCCAGGGATCATTTGGAACTCGGCGAATCGCTGGGCCTGATCGACATGGCGCGCGGCGCCAAGGTGTCGGGGTCGCGGTTCTATTTCCTAACCGGCCGCGGCGCGCTGTTGCAGCTGGGGTTGCTGCAGCTGGCGCTGCGGTTAGCCGTCGACAACGGTTTCATCCCGCTCATCCCGCCGGTGCTGGTGCGCCCGCAGGTGATGTCGGGCACCGGGTTTCTGGGCGCGCACGCCGAAGAGGTGTATCGCATCGAAGCCGACGACCTGTATCTGGTGGGCACCTCCGAGGTGCCGCTGGCCGGCTACCACGGCGACGAGATCCTGGACCTGTCGGGCGGGCCACTGCGCTACGTGGGCTGGTCGTCGTGTTTTCGACGCGAAGCCGGCAGTCACGGCAAGGACACCCGCGGCATCATCCGGGTGCATCAGTTCGACAAGGTGGAAGGGTTCGTCTACTGCGTGCCCGACGACGCCGAGGCCGAACACGAGCGGCTGCTGGGCTGGCAGCGCGAGATGCTGGCCCGCATCGAGGTGCCCTATCGCGTGATCGACGTGGCCGCAGGCGAACTCGGGTCGTCGGCGGCGCGCAAGTTCGACTGCGAGGCGTGGCTGCCGTCCCAGCATGCCTACCGCGAGCTGACGTCGACCTCGAACTGCACCACCTTTCAGGCGCGCCGGCTTGCGACGCGTTACCGCGACGCCGACGGCAAGCCGCAGATCGCGGCGACCCTCAACGGCACCCTGGCCACCACCCGCTGGCTGGTGGCCATCCTGGAAAACCACCAGCGACCCGACGGCAGCGTGCGGGTGCCCGATGCGCTGGTGCCGTTCGTGGGCACCGAGGTGCTGGAGCCTTAAGCCTGCACGGCTTGACGCGATTGCTCGTGGCGGCGCTGGCGCTCGACGGCGGCGAAGTACAACGCGAACGCAAACGCGAAACTGGTGAACAGGCTCGACACGAAGAACAGCCACGGCCGCCGCAGCCCCCGCCGGTAGCCGTCGACTATCGTAAACAGGGGCAGCAGAACGACATTGGCGATCGTGTAGTCCTGGCTTGCCGAGCTGGCCGCAGGGTTGGTGAACATCAACCGGATGTAGTCCGACCAGCTGCCGGGGCCCCAGATCGGGTTTGCCGATCCGGCCGAATAGTCGTGCACGAAGCGGATATTGAAGTACCAGCCCAGCGCCACCGACACGACGCCGACGACGTAGTAGGCGCATTCCAGCGGCGACAACAGTGGCCCGGATGACGGCCTGGCGAACACGTGCTGATTCGAGGCGACGATCCAGGAGATCACCGTCAAACCGAGCAGTGCGTGGACAACGAGGGAGACCATGACGCAACGCCACCACTCTCGGCTACTTTTGTCAATATTGACAGAACTTAGGAAGGGTACCGTACTGGCATGGTCCGGCCCGCGCAGACCGCGCGCAGCGAACGCACTCGTGAGGCGTTGCGACAGGCCGCGATGGTGCGGTTTTTGGCCCAGGGTTTCGAGGAGACATCGGCCGAGCAGATCGCGGCGGACGCCGGGGTGTCGCTGCGGACGTTTTATCGGCACTTCTCCTCCAAACACGATCTCCTGTTTGCCGACTACGACGCCGGACTGCATTGGTTTCGGGCAGCATTGGCCGCCCGTCCGGTCGACGAGCCGATCATCGAATCCGTGCAGTCGGCCATCTTCGCGTTCCCGTACGACGTTGAGGCCGTGACGAAAATCGCTGCGTTGCGAAACGCCGAACTGGACTCGAGCCGGATCGTTCGGCACATCCGGCAGGTGGAAGCGGACTTCGCCGACGCCGTGGCCGAGCACCTGAGCCGGCGTGCGCGCACCAGCACCGTCGACGAACGCCTGCGGGCCACGGTGACCGCGCGCTGCATAGCCGCCGCGGTGTTCGGCGCGATGGAGGTCTGGATGCTGGGCCAAAATCGTTCGCTGGCCGAACTGGCCCGGCTATGTCATGCCGCGCTGGCTTCGCTGGAAGACGGTCTGCTGCCGCCCGACCGCTAGGGTTTTGTCACTATTGACAAAACTGTCGATCTGCGCGAGCCTGCGGTGCAGGGGCTGACCAAGGGCGGAAGTGATGGCCGACTACGACGCGATCGTCATCGGTGCGGGGCACAACGGGCTGGCCGCGGCGGTAATTCTGCAACGCGCGGGCCTCCGCACGGTGTGTTTGGAGGCCAAGCGCTATGCGGGCGGCATGGCATCGACGGTCGAGTTGTTCGACGGCTACCGGTTCGAGATTGCCGGCTCGGTGCAGTTCCCGACCGCGGCAACGGTAAGCCGTGAATTGGGGCTGGACACCTTGCCGACCGTCGACGCCGAGGTGATGTCGGTAGCGCTGCGCGGGGTCGGCGACGATCCGGTCGTCCAGTACACCGACCCAATCAAGCTGCTCGCCCACCTGGGCGACGTGCACGGCGCCGACGCCGTCAACGGCATGGCGGGGCTGCTGGCGTGGAGTCAGGCGCCGACGCGGGCACTGGGCCGGTTCGAGGCCGGCACGCCGCCGAAGACTTACGACGAGATGTTCGCCTGCGCCAGTGGCGAATTCGAACGTTCAGCTATCGACGACATGCTGTTCGGCTCGGTCACCGACGTGCTCGACCGGTATTTGCCGGACCGGGAAAAGCACGGTGCGCTGCGCGGCTCGTTCACTGTGCTGGCGGTCAACACCCTCTACCGGGGGCCGGCCACGCCGGGCAGCGCGGCGGCGCTGGCGTTCGGGCTCGGTGTGCCCGACGGCGACAGCGTGCTGATGAAAAAGCTGCGCGGCGGCATCGGAGCGCTCACGTCGCACCTGCGGGAGCAGTTCGAAACCCACGGCGGCGAATTGCGCCTGCGCACCAAGGCAACCCAGATCGTCGCCGACGACGGCCGGGTTCGCGGTGTTCGAATTGAGGCGGGGGACACCGTGAGCGCGCCGGTCGTCGTCTCCGCTATCGCCCCGGATCTGACCGTCAACGGGCTGATCGATCCGGCCGCATTGCCCGCTGACATCCGTGAACGTTACGCGCGTATCGACCACCGGGGCAGCTATCTTCAGATGCACTTCGCGCTAGACGAGCCGCCACAATTTGCGGCACCCTATGAGATGCTCAACGATCCCGAAATGCAGGCATCCATCGGTATTTTCAGCACGCCGGAAGAAGTGCAGCAGCAGTGGGAGGAATGCCGCCGGGGCGTCGTGCCGGCCGACCCCACGGTCGTGCTGCAGATTCCGTCGCTGCACGATCCGCAGCTCGCGCCGCCCGGCAAACAGGCCGCGTCGGCGTTCGCGCTGTGGTTCCCGATTGAAGGCGGTCCACGGTCCTACGGGCAGATGAAGGCCGAGATGGGGCAGCGGGTGATCGACAAGATCACCCGGCTGGCCCCAAATTTCGGAGGCAGCATCACCCGACACACCACGTTCACCCCACGCCACATGGGCACGATGTTCGGCGCGCCGGGTGGCGACTACTGCCACGGCCTGTTGAACCCCAACCAGATCGGCCCGAATCGACCCGGCCCCAAAGGCTTTCTGGGACAACCGATACCTCTCGAGGGACTCTACTTGGCCAGCGCGGGCTGCCACGGCGGACCGGGGATAACGTTCATTCCCGGCTACAATGCCGCACACCAGGCGTTGGCCGACATGGGCCGCTAGGCCGGGCTAGCGGACCTCGCTGAGCAATGTGTCAAGCAGCGCCGTGAACTCGCGCGGCTTGGCCGGCGTGAACGCCGGGCGGGGCCGGGTTCCGGGCACGTCGAGGGTGATCAACGTCGACTTGAGCGGACGGCTCACGTCCAGCGGCAGCCAGCGGCGCAGATCCGAGCTGCCCCAGATGCGAAACCGGTGCCAAAACAGGCCCAGCGGCTCGGCTTTATAGCCACGGATCGTCTTCAATGGGATGACTTTCGACGTCCCCGACGGAAAGTGATAGCGGCGCAAGGTGATCGCCTCACGATCCAGCTGGATTAGGCCGTCGTCGTAGCAATCGCTGGATGTCGTGCTCACAGCCGGCTGCACCGAAGCTCGTGACCCCGTGCGGTCAGGCAGTGCCCGGTGTCTAAGTTCCACTGCCAGCCGTGCAGGTTACAGGTCAAGGTGTTGCCCTCCACCACACCGAATCTCGACAGGTCAGCTTTCAGATGCGGACAGCGACGCTGGATCTCATAGCCGTCCAGGATGATCGATGCAGTGTCGTCATGCGCCTCGGCGAACCAGCCGTCGGCGTAGGCGATGCGCTCGTCGGTCAAGCACTTGAAGAAGGTGTACAAATACTCGTTGTAGCCGCCGACCCTCCGGGCGGTGAATCGGGTGGACAAGAAGATCGTGTTGACCCAGTCCGGCTCGTTGTCGCGCAGCACGGTGCGCACCAGCTCGGGTGCGATCTCGAAGCTGTAGCGAAACCTCTCCTCCGGAATCGGTTCGCGCACAGTCCGTTTCGGAAAGTCCAGGACAACGGTTTCGGGCCCGAGCACCAACTCGACAGGGTAGCCGATGCCGTCGCAGATCTCGTCGCTGGCCGACATGATCGGTTCGAACAATGCCTGCAGAGGCTCCAGCAGGGGCTCACCGGTCGCGGGCGCCCAGGTCGCCTTCTCGGCGGCGATCACGGGTGCCATCCGGGCGGCATACGCGGACAGGTAAGCGGCCTTGCCGGTGGTGAAGACCGCCTCGGCCTGGTCGGCGGGCAGCGGGTGCTTCAGCGAATTCAAGTGTGCGCCAGTGAAGTCAGCGGTCGAACCGGGAATCATCAGCAACCCACGGTCGTGGCCGTGGGCGCGCATTTGATCCAGAAACACCATCTGGTCGGGGAAGATGTTGGCGGGATCGCCGCGGTCGTCGTTGAGGTGGCGCAGTTCGGGGTCGAGGAAGCATGGTGGGCCCGCCGACGGAATGACCCAGCTGGCGTCGACCTGCGCGATGTATTGGCGGGCGCGGTCCATCTGGCGTTGCCGTTTTTGCGTGCCGAACACCGCCTTGGCCCGCGCGGGCATGTCGTAGACCATCGGATACCAGATCGCGCCGGAGTACTGCAGCATGTGCACGTCGACGTGGCCGAACTGCGAATGCAGCGCGTCCAGCTCCACCGGCCGGGCGTCGTTCATGTTGAAGACGGTGGTTTCGCCGTCGGAGACCACCAGAGCCGAGTCGCCGATCGGGCCGTCGGCGGGGGCGCGCAGCGCGATGATCATGACCTCCAAAGCCCCTTGCGGGCCCTCGACGCGGTGCTTGACCGAATCCGTCGTCTCGAAGAACCGGTGAAACCCCAGCTTTTCCAGCTCGGCGCGAAGGTCCGGCACCGGATAGTCGGGCAAGAGCACCACCGCGTCCTTGTCGACGTGCGCCCGCAGCAGCTTGGCGTCGAAATGGTCTTTGTGCAGATGCGAAATGTAGAGGTAGTCGCATTGACCCAGCTGGTCCCAGTCCAGCGCGCTGTTGTCCGGGAACGGGAACCACGACGCGAAATAAGCGGGGTTGACCCAGGGATCGCACAAGATGCTGCCCGCACGCGTCTCGATCAGGAAGCCGGCATGACCGACGCTGGTGACCCGCACAAATGCCTTCCTGTTGGGGCTGCTGATTTGCCGCCATTGAGCTTAGCGACGCGGTATCACCCCGGCGCCGGGCCGCGGATGTTACGGGTGCGCGAGTGCGTGGTCGGTCAGTGCCCCCATTGCCGGTGCCAGCAGCCGGGAGTATTCGAACGTTATGTGTGTCGCGTCATTGATGTCCGGGTATACCAGGGTGTTGCCGACGATGGCGGGGCAGCGCTTGGCGGTGCAGAAGAGGGCGGTGACGTCGGCGTAGTGTCCGCCAGCGGCTTTGGTGGCGGCGGCTTCGGCCGCTATCCCGGCATCGTTCACCGCCGCCGAGCGTGCCGGCGCGCAGGCGTTCGCATCCTCGAGGTGACCGGACAGGCAGATCGGCACCACGGTGTGCGGGTCTGGGATGGGGCCGAGCACCAGCACCTGCGCACCGGTGCCGCGCAACTGCCGCACCAAGACGGTGAGGCTGTCGATCCAGGCCCGGTCATAGGAGGTAACACCGTAGCCGGGCGAATACCCGCGCCACATGCTGACCACGACCAGCTTCGGATGCTCGGCGCGCAACCGGGGGAGCAACTGGGCCTGCCACTGCCCGCATTCGGTGTACTTCCTCCGAAGGTGGGGATTGATGATGGGCAGGTTCATCGGTGGGCAAGCGGCCTTGGCCAGGGTTTCCAGCCGCCAGTGCCGCTGGGCGGCGACCTGTTGGAACGCGGGAGCCCACATCGTGGCATCCGAGTCACCGACCAGGGCCACCGTCGTCGCCGAGGCGGTATCACCCGACGCGCACACACGGGGTTGGCGGTCGATGACTTTGTTCAGACAGCCGGTTGAGAACATGGCTAAAGGTTCGGCGGCGGCGTCGGCGAGGGGCGGGTTGAGGTTTGACGGTACTGCCGTCAGGTCGGCAGATGCTGCGAGGGCGGCTTGCACTTGGGCGAACGCGTGCTGCACGGCGGTGTGGTAGCGGTGGGGGCCCGCCGGGTCGGGTGCGGCGGTGATGGCCAGCGCCGTGGCGGCGCGCCGCGCCCGACCGGGGTGGGCACCGCCACCAGCAGCACCACGCCGACGCAGGTCGCGACCGCGGTGGCCACCCCGCCGAGGACCAGGCTGCGCGCCGGCGAGCGCCGAATCGGCGCGGCGAACCGCAACGGGTTTTCCACCAGATACAAGGTCAGCACCGCCAGCGCACCGGACACGCCGCCGCGACCAGCCGGCCGCCAGCCCCAGCGGGTGACCCAGCAGCGGCGCTGCCAGCAGCAGCACCGGCCAGTGCCACAGATACCACGAATACGACACCCGCCCGATCGCGCGCATCGGCGAACGGGCCAGGAGCCGACCCGCGCCGAACCGGCCATCGGCGCAGCCGGCGCCGATCACCAGGGCGGTGCCCAGCACCGGCAGCAGCGCGGCGCTACCCGGATAGGGCGTGGTCGGGCCCACCAGGGTGCAGGACAGCAGGATCAGCACCAGCCCCGCCCACCCGGTGATCGCGGCGCCCGGTGCCGGCAGCCGGCGCCACAGGCCGGCGGTCAGGGCCACCAGCCCGCCCACCGCCAGCTGCCAGGCCCGGGTGGGCAGCGAAAAACGCCACCGCTGGCACCACATAGGTGGCGGCCAGCGACAGCGCGAACGACACCGCCGCGACCACCGCCAGCACCACCAGATACGGGATCTGCGACGAGCCGGGGCGCGCGCCGACGCACCCGCCGGATCAGCCAGGCCGTGCCGATCATCAACGCCGGCCACACCAGGTAGAACTGCTCCTCAACCCCCAACGACCAATAGTGCTGAAACGGCGACGGCGGCATCTCATGCAGGAAATAGTCACTGCCCTCTAACAAGAACCGGTAGTTGGCCACATACAACGCGCTGGCGATGCCGTCGCCGAACACGGTGCGGGCCTGCAGCGGGGGCAGCAGGATTGCTGACGCGATCGCGGTGATCACCCCGACCGTGGCCGAGGCCGGCAGCAGGCGGCGGGCCCGCGCCCCGTAGAAGCGGCGCAGCCGCACGGTCCCGGTGCTGTCAACCTCGCGCCACAGCAGCCCGGTGATCAAAAAACCGGAAATGACGAAAAAGACGTCGACGCCGACGAACCCGCCACCGACACCGGGCACCTCGGCATGAAACAGCACAACGGCCAGCACCGCGACCGCACGCAACCCCTCAATATCTAGGCGAAATCCCGGTCGTGCCGGACGCTGACCCCGCACCGCCTGAACAGGGCTGACGCTATCAGTCCGCAAGATCCCCCCTAGGCAAGAGGCACGGTATTTGATCAACAAGCTCGCCACATTTAATGGCCATCGCAGGCGGTGATGCAGAATCCGACATGTGTCAACCGGGCGCGAGTGCGTGGTCGGTCAGCGACCCGATCGCCGGCGCCAATAAGCGGCTGTATTCGAGTGTCAGGTGAGAAGCGTCGTAGTACACCAGGGTGTTGCCGACGATGGCGGGGCAGCGCTTGGCGGTGCAGAAGAGGTCGGTGACGTCGGCGTAGTGTCCGCCAGCGGCTTTGGTGGCGGCGGCTTCGGCCGCAATACCAGAGTCGTTCACCGCAGCTGACCGTGCCGGCGCGCAGGCCCTCGCATCGTCGAGGTGACCGGACAGGCAGATCGGCACCACGGTGTGGGGGTAGGAAATCGGCCCGAGTACCAGCACCTGGGCGCCGGTGCCGCGCAGTTGCTGCACCAGGCCGGTCAGGCTGTTGAGCCACGCCGGGTCATATGAGGTGAAACCTGAGGGCCAACCGTAGCTGGCGCCGTACCGCCGCCCCATACTCACGACCACCAACAGCGGCTGTTCGGCGCGCAACCGGTTGATGATCCGGTCGCGCCACTCCTCGCAGGCGGTGTACTCGCTGCGGCCGAGGGGATTGATGATGGGCAGGCTCATCGGTGGGCAGGCCATCTTGGCCAGGGTTTCCAGCCGCCAGTGCCGCTGGGCGGCGACCTGTTGGAACGCGGGAGCCCACATCGTGGCGTTCGAGTCACCGACCAGGGCCACCGTCGTCGCCGAGGCGGTATCACCCGACGCGCACACAGGCTGGTCGACTTGGAAAACATTACGCAGACAGTTACTGAGCAACACCGACTTGAGTTCGGCGGCGGCGTCGGCGAGGGGCGGGTTGAGGTTTGACGGTACTGCCGTCAGGTCGGCAGATGCTGCGAGGGCGGCTTGCACTTGGGCGAACGCGTGCTGCACGGCGGTGTGGTAGCGGTGGGGGCCCGCCGGGTCGGGTGCGGCGGTGATGGCCAGCGCCGTGGCCGGCGCGCCGCGCCCGACCGGGGTGGGCACCGCCACCAGCAGCACCACGCCGACGCAGGCCGCGACCGCGGTGGCCACCCCGCCGAGGACCAGGCTGCGCGCCGGCGAGCGCCGAATCGGCGCGGCGAACCGCAACGGGTTTTCCACCAGATGCAAGGTCAGCACCGCCAGCGCACCGGACACGCCGGCCGCGACCAGCCGGCCGGCCAGCCCCAGCGGGTGACCCAGCAGCGGCGCTGCCAGCAGCAGCACCGGCCAGTGCCACAGATACCACGAATACGACACCCGCCCGATCGCGCGCATCGGCGAACGGGCCAGGAGCCGACCCGCGCCGAACCGGCCATCGGCGCAGCCGGCGCCGATCACCAGGGCGGTGCCCAGCACCGGCAGCAGCGCGGCGCTACCCGGATAGGGCGTGGTCGGGCCCACCAGGGTGCAGGACAGCAGGATCAGCACCAGCCCCGCCCACCCGGTGATCGCGGCGCCCGGTGCCGGCAGCCGGCGCCACAGGCCGGCGGTCAGGGCCACCAGCCCGCCCACCGCCAGCTGCCAGGCCCGGGTGGGCAGCGAAAAAAACGCCACCGCTGGCACCACATAGGTGGCGGCCAGCGACAGCGCGAACGACACCGCCGCGACCACCGCCAGCACCACCAGATACGGGATCTGCGACGAGCCGGCAGGCGCGCGCCGACGCACCCGCCGGATCAGCCAGGCCGTGCCGATCATCAACGCCGGCCACACCAGGTAGAACTGCTCCTCAACCCCCAACGACCAATAGTGCTGAAACGGCGACGGCGGCATCTCATGCAGGAAATAGTCACTGCCCTCTAACAAGAACCGGTAGTTGGCCACATACAACGCGCTGGCGATGCCGTCGCCGAACACGGTGCGGGCCTGCAGCGGGGGCAGCAGGATTGCTGACGCGATCGCGGTGATCACCCCGACCGTGGCCGAGGCCGGCAGCAGGCGGCGGGCCCGCGCCCCGTAGAAGCGGCGCAGCCGCACGGTCCCGGTGCTGTCAACCTCGCGCCACAGCAGCCCGGTGATCAAAAAACCGGAAATGACGAAAAAGACGTCGACGCCGACGAACCCGCCACCGACACCGGGCACCTCGGCATGAAACAGCACAACGGCCAGCACCGCGACCGCACGCAACCCCTCAATATCTAGGCGAAATCCCGGTCGTGCCGGACGCTGACCCCGCACCGCCTGAACAGGGCTGACGCTATCAGTCCGCAAGATCCCCCCTAGGCAAGAGGCACGATAATCGAATGCAGGTAGTGTGACATTTCGCCGCAATTTAAGCGGTGATTCCGCGTCGAATTTAGTCGAATATATTTACCGACCCGCGCTAGTTACGGCGTGTGCGACCTGTTGGCTCACTGGCGCTGTGCACACCATCCGTTCGTGTGTCCCGAACAATAGGCTGCCGCTGCCTAATAGCCTTGCAGGGCAATGATATTGCGGGCTCTACGCGAAGATTTCCGATTCGACGTCGATGAAACGGTCACTAGGGTTATGCTTCTGGCCGGCTGAGCCGGCAACAAAAGTGAGAGGCCACGACCCGCGATGAAATTTGTGCTGGCCTGCTACGGAAGTCGCGGCGATGTGGAGCCCTGCGTCACTGTTGGTCGTGAATTGCGGCGCCGCGGGCATGACGTCCGCATGGCAGTCCCCCCCGATCTCGCTGGCTTCGCCGCGACGGCTGAGCTTACAGCGGTGCCCTATGGGCTTGACACGAGAAAGCCACTACAGGCGCAGCGCGACTTCTCGACGCATCTGTTCCGCAACCCTTGGCGGATGCGGGATCTGATAAGACTGTGGCGCGAGGTTGGCAACCTCGTCGCCCAGTGCCGGGTGATGATGAACACGACGCTGGCGTCGCTGGCGGACGGAGCCGACCTGCTGGTGACCGGCCAGGGTTTCGAGGAGCTCGCTTCCAACGTCGCTGAGTATCACGACATTCCGTTGGCCACACTGCACTACTTTCCGGCGCGAGTCAACAGCCACTTCATTCCGCTTCGGCCGGCGCCACTGGCCCGCGCCGCGATGCGAATCGATGAGTGGGGGTATTGGCGCTGGACGAAGAGGGGACAAGACGCACAGCGCCACGCACTTGGCCTGCCAAGGACGACGGAACCCGCGCCGCGGCGGATCACCGCGCGCGGATCACTGGAAATTCAGGCCTACGACGAGCTTTGCATTCCCGGCCTAGCCGCGGAGTGGGCGAAATTCGACGGCCAGCGGCCCTTTGTCGGCGCGCTCACGATGGAGTTGCCGACAGACGCCGATGACGAGGTCGCCTCGTGGATCGCGGCGGGTACACCCCCGATTTACTTTGGTTTCGGCAGCTTCCCGGTCCAGTCTCCGGCGGACACGCTCGCCATGATCAGTTGGGCCTGTTCGCAGTTGGGCGAGCGGGCTTTGGTTTGCGCCGGTGGCACCGACTTCGGCAACGTCGCAAATTTGGACCACGTCAAGGTGGTGGGCGCTGTGAACCACTCAGCCACGTTTCCCGCCTGCCGCGCGGTCGTGCACCATGGTGGTGCGGGCACCACGGCGGCGGTGCTGCGCGCCGGAGTCCCCCAGCTGATCCTCTGGACGACGGGCGATCAGCCACTCTGGGGGGCTCAGATCAAACGACTGAAAGTTGGGACCGCGCGGCGCTTTTCGACCACCAACCGAATGTCGCTGGTCGCAGATCTTTGCACCATCCTGGAGCCGCAATACCTCAGCCAGGCACGTGAGACCGCCACCCGGATGACCAAACCGGCCGAAAGCGTCGCCGTCGCTGCTGATCTGGTGGAAAACTTTGCCCGCTTGAGGCGTTTCGGGTGACCCCTGGAGAGCGTCGCGAACATCGTCAAAGCGTATCGGCGTCGAAGCGGGACAGCACCAGGTCGAGCCTTCCGCGCCGGTCCAATGCGGCTAAGTCGCGCAGCCGCTGTGGTGCACCGACACTTCTCGGCCATAGGTAGCGCCACGGCCAGTAATTGCATGGCAGCTGGTAGACGTGGAAGCCACGCTCCAGAAAAGGCTGCAGCACGTCGATTGGGCGCAGCTGCGGGTCGCTCCACCATCTCGGCATGACTTCGACCACCAATTCCGCCTCGGGCGCGAGTATGTCCAGCGATACCAGGAGGCCGGCGAGCACGCGGTCTTCGGCCCCCTCCACGTCAATCTTGATTAGACGTGCGCTCGCCAATTCCTCACGTGTTACCAAAGAACCGAGCATCGCCGCTCGCACCCGCTCCTGCTCGCGGAAGCGGAAGTGGCGGCCGAGACGGGCCACCGTTGTGGTAAGGCCGCTGTCGTAGGCCGACCCGACGAACAGTGGGAGTTCGCCGTCGCGATCCGACACCGCGGCGGCCACTAAGCGGATATTGGTCAAACCGTTCAGTGCTGCGGTTTCCTGCAGCGCGGCGCCGGCGAACGGGGCCGGCTCAATTGCCACGACGGCCCCGTGCGGACCCACGAGTTGGCTGGCCAAAGCGCTGAGATATCCGATATTGGCGCCGACGTCGATGAAGGTGTCCCCGGGCCGTAGTCGGCGGCGCATGAACGCCTCGAGATCTGGTTCCCAGGCGCCGAAAAGGTACACGTACATCTGGAGAACCTCGGGAAGCTGGCATCGAAGACGGATGCCGTCGTCGGAGATGCCGTCGACAGTTAGCGGCCTCCACCGTGCGGCACGGATGTTCAGCAGCAATGCCATTGCGTAGTACGGCACTATCAGCAGCAGCGCCCGGATCCAGCGCTCAGCACTGCTGACGCGTTCTTTGTCTGTGCGGAGCAGTCGTATGGAGGCCCGCCACAACGCCACCGTCCGCGCGCGGATTATTTGGGTCACACAGCGCCTCCGGTGCTGATCGATGAGACATCGGCGCGCAGCGAAGGCAGATCGCGTTTGCCCGAATATGTCACATCAAAGCCCGGCAATTGCTTGTGGACCAAGGGCATACGCGTTTGTTCCTCCTTAGGTCCACCGGGACGGTGTCCGGGTCGACTAGCTTTTTCGCGGTTCTGGGCCGCACGTCATTGAAACACAGCGAAGTTAGCCGAGGTAGAGAATCGCAATCTTCCCGGGCTGACGTCATGTGTTTATTCGACACCTGTTAAGCCAGCAAGCGCGGCGTAGAGATTCCGCTGTCCATTCGACCATCATGTTTGCCCGATCCATTCGAGCAGTGCGCGGAGGCCGTCGTCGAGGGTCCACTTCGGATGCCAGTCCAGTTCGTTGGCGGCCGGCTCGATGGTACAGCTGGCGGCGCGGACGTCGCCGTCGCGAAACTTCGCGACCACGATCGGTTCGGGCGCGTCGCAGAGCGTGGCGATTTTGCGGGCCAGTTGGTGGATGGTGGTCGCAATGCCCGATCCGATGTCTAACCAGCGTGATCCGTTAGCGGGTTTTCGTGTGGCGGCCACCAGGGCGTCGACCACATCGTCGATAAAGACGAAATCGCGGAGTATGCGCCCGTCTTCGTAGACCTCAAGTGGAAGTTGGGCGCGTGCCGACCGCGCAAACAACGCCACGATGCCGGTGTAAGGGTTAGTCAGCGACTGGCCCGGACCGTAGACATTCTGCAGGCGCAGCACCGTCAGCGGGGTGTCATGCGCGGCCGCCCAGGCCGCTAGCATGTGCTCCTGGGTGAGCTTGGTGGCGGCGTAGATGCTGGTTGGTCTCGGTTCAGTACGGCCTGCGCAGCTGGGCAGCGGTACCGCGGGGATGCCGGTGGGTCCCACCGGATCCCATTCGCCAGCCAGCAGCTGAGCGTGGCTACGGGGGCGCGGGTAGAAGACCTCAGAGCCGCTTTGCCAGGCGCCTTCGCCGTAGACCGCGCGTGACGAGGTCAAAACTAGCTGGTCGGGCACGAGAGCCGAGCGGGTCAGAGCGTCAAGCAACTGCGCCGTGCCGACCACGTTGACTAAGCCGTGCCGGCTGGCTTCGGTTAGCGACTGGGCGGTACCCGTTTCGGCGGCCAAATGCACGATTTGCCGCGGTTGAAATAACCGCAGTACAGCATCCCAGTCTGGGGCGTGGCTGACATCCCCGGTGAAAAACCTCACCGCTGCCGGTAGATCCGGTGGCTAGTTTCCAGCGTGGACCTGCGGGTGCAGCACGTCCATCACCGCCACGTCATGACCGGCGTTGCTCAGACGGCGGGCGAGCGCTGACCCGATGAATCCTGCCCCACCTGTGACGAGCACGGATGTCGACAACGGCTCCAGCCTCCGCTTCGTCTGCGCGGCAAACAGGTTGAGCGGCGAGCGATCAATCAATGCCCACCCAGAAGCCCGATCATATCGGGGCCACCTTGCTATCGGCCTGTCGATCACAGCTGACGTCACACGGCTGGCCGCGATTACCTTGGCGCTGACCCAGCCACCCGAAGCGGAATCGAGTTCAATTGCGGATCAGGAATCCATTCGGCGCGAATGTCCAACCGAATTTGTTTTCCCGCTCCACGTCATGCGTGTAATCGGTCGGAAATTCGCGTTCGTATGCTTCGATGGCTTCATACGGACCCGGTCCCCACCCAGGAAAAACAGGGTGTCCATTGAGCATTGAGTCTTCCACAACTAGATAGTCACCGGCAGAAAGCAAAGGCCGCAATAGTTTCATTTCGGCCACCACATGATTCATTGAGTGGTCACTGTCCAGAATGGCGAAAATCTTCCCGGGAAACTCAATTTTGAGGCGTTTGATATGTTCGGCTACGGCCGGTACTGTGGATCTCGATTCGACGAACAAGATATCGGAGTCGCGCCGGACTGCTGGATCCAGACGCCCATGGTATGCGTCGACAGACATAACCTTGAACGGCTCACCAATCTGTCTCATGACGCTGGCGAAGAACAAGGCGGACCCGCCGCGCCACGAGCCGAATTCAATTACTAAAGAAGGCTTTAGCTGAAACAAAATCTCCTGGTAATTCCACATGTCACCGACCCACTTCAAGCACTCGACGCCCATCCAAGTAGTCTTTTTCCACACTCCGGTATTGAAGTACCACTTGTGGTATTCTTCGCACTCCGCACCGGTCGGCTGGTAGAAGTATGGACCTAGTAATGTGACCGCGAATTGCTTTATGAGAATTGACGGCCTAGGCGATGCCTCGACTATCGCTGCGGCAATTCGTAGCACCGGATTGCGTTCCACACAGCTGACATTGCGTGTTGTCTCTCGTGGTGCGCGGCTTCTGCGATTATGCCCGACATGCAGTTGGTATCGACGCATCGCCGCAATGTTAGCAGCGGTGCTGCCGCCACGCGGCACAGTCGGAGAGGCGAAAACCGAATACCGAAGACCTGCTCAATACGAGGGTCAGCTGGGCCGGTCCTGGGTTATGCTGCCGCACGGCTGAGTCAGGGAATGCGACGCGGCCGCTTTCGTTTCGCAATACGTGCGTACAGAAGACGAAAGGCGATGAACCGCGATGAGGTTTCTGCTGGCAAGTTGGGGAAGCCGCGGGGATGTCGAGCCATTCGTCGCTGTCGGCCGCGAACTCGAACGGCGCGGACACGACGTGCACGTGATCGCCCCGCCCGACTTAGTCAGCTTCGCCGAGGAAGCCGGGCTTGCGGTTGATTCGTGCGGGCTGGAAACACGGGTGTGGTTAGACGTGCACACCGATTTCTGGACGTGTTTGTTCCGCACACCTTGGAGGCTTCGCGATCTGGCCATGTTGTGGCGTGAAGTCGGCAAGCTTATCAGCGAGTGCTGGGGCGAAATGTGCATGAAGCTGACCTCATTGGCGAGCGGGGTTGACTTACTGTTCACCAACGTGAGTTTCGAGCAGCCTGCTGCCAATGTTGCTGAGTACTACGGCATTCCGCTGGCCACGCTGCACTACCGTCCGATACGTCCTAACGGGCGTCTCGTACCAGTCCTGCCTGCGCCATTGATTCGCTTGGCGATGACAGTGGATGAGTACCTGTCTTGGTGCATGGCGAAGAAGGTGGACGACAGGCAGCGCGATGAACTAGGGCTACCAAAGGCTGCATGCCGCCCGTCGCAGCGGATCGTTGAGCAAGGATGGCTGGAAATACAGGCTTACGAAGAGATTTGCTTTCCAGGGCTGGCGGCCGAATGGGCCCAATTCGGGCGTCGACGTCCCTTTGTCGGCGCGCTGACGATGGATTTGCCGACAGATGCCGACGACGAGATCGCGTCGTGGATTGCCGCTGGAGCGCCGCCGATTTATTTCGGGTTCGGCAGCATACCGGTGGAATCTGCCGGCGACACGGTTGCGATGATCAGCGCGGCTTGTGCGCAATTAGGTCAACGGGCATTGGTGTGCGCCGGTTGGAGCGACTTCAGTAACGTTCCCAGCTGCGAACATGTCAAGGTGGTGGAATCAGTAAATTTCGCGACCACATTCCCGGCCTGCCGGGCGATTGTGCACCACGGTGGCGCGGGTACTTTGGCCGCAGGCCTGCGTGCCGGTGTCCCCCAGTTGATCTTGTCGATGATGCCCGACCACTCGATCTGGGCCGCTCAGCTCAAACGGCTGAAAGTCGGGTTCGGGCGGCGCTTTTCGAGCACAACCCAAAAGACTCTGGTCGCCGATCTGCGTCGCATTCTTGCTCCCGAATATGGCGCTCGGGCGCGCGAGATCGCCACCCAGACGACTAAACCCGCGGAAAGCGTGGCGACCACCGCGGACCTTGTCGAAGATTTTGCTCGGCTACAGCGTGTCAGGTAGATCGGTGAGTGCGGTCGTCGTTTGATTCCCCAGTAGTGATGTATCCGATTGGCGCGGTTAGGTTGGGTAGGCCGTGACCGGCAAAGATCTTTCAGCAAAGTCGGGGAATCATGAGTTGTCAGCGATCTAATTAAAGGACGACCGCAGTCATGGTGGTGTAACGTTGCGCCCCAGCAAGACTTGCAGATTCGGGAAATTTTCTGGAGTATGGCTGGATTTCTGAGCGCCGTGGTGTGGCAATCGCCGCTGCCGATCGCTAACAAGACAATCACGCACCGAGTGAGTAACGGCAAATATGCGCGGAAGTAGCTCAACCTATGACGCCATCATCGTCGGCTCGGGCGCCTGCGGCGCGTGGGCGGCCAAGGAGTTGACGGAAGGCGGCATGAACGTGGTGCTGCTTGAGGCCGGCAGGAATCTTGATATCGCCCGCGACTTTCCTGACGGCGCAAAGCTTCGCGGGATGGGAATAGTAGGACGTGTCAGATCGGCGATACAGGGCCAACATGTTCAAGCCCGGTGCCCACCGTTCTCTGAGACCACGAAACAGTTCTACGTCAATGACAAAGAAAACCCCTACACGACGGAGCGAGGGAATCCGTTCTTGTGGTTCAGGGGCCGGCAACTCGGCGGCCGACTTCACACCTGGTGCCGGCAGGTATACCGCATGTCGGATTACGAGCTGAAAGCCGCCAGCATCCGCGGAGATGGCGTCGATTGGCCGCTGTCGTACGAAGATTTGGCGCCGTACTACGACATCGTTGAGCAAACTCTGGTGGTTCACGGTATATGCGCAGGCATTCCAAACTGTCCCGACGGACAGTTCATCGGGCCGGCGAAGACGACCAAGCTCGAAGAATCGTTCCTCGCTAATGTCGAGAGAAGGCTGCCAAACGTCCGAGTGACCTACGCGAGGATCGTTAAGTACGACAACAACAGGATTCCCTTACCGATCAGGCTCGCGATCGCCACCGGTCGCCTAGAGATCCGAACAGATGCCGTGGTGAGTCGGTTGCTTATCGACGAGCAGTCGGGCAAAGCGACCGGCGTCGAGTACATCGACCGGTTGACCAAAGAGACGCAGACCGTTCAGGCAAACATTGTGGTCCTCTGCGCGTCGGCGATCGAGAGCGTGCGGATCCTTCTGAACTCCGCGTGCGCGAAGCACCCGTTGGGTGTCGGGGGCTCATCGGGCCACCTAGGTCGTTACCTGTGCGACCATGTCGTCTACGCGCAGGCCGGGAGGGTGTCTGAGCAGTATGTCGAGCCCGCGCCCAATGAGGATGGATTCGACTTCGTGGCAAATGGCCTCTACATCCCAAGCTTTTGCGAAAAGGAATCGAAGAATTTTCCGGGCGGTTACGGAATTCAGGTCGCGATCGGGCGCGGCACACCGATGTGGGCCATGAATGCGTTCGGCGAGATGCAGCCGCGGTATGAAAACCGCGTGTCGATCGATCCGAACGTCAAAGATGCATGGGGAATCCCGGTGGCTAGAATCGCGTGCAGCCATTCTCAATACGAAGCCAACATGGTCGCCCATATGAAGCGCAGGATTCCCGAAATCGCGGCCGCTGGCGGTTTGGAGGTTGACACGAATCCCTGGCTAAATCGCCGGGGTCGCGTTTTCCCGCCGGGAACAGCCATCCACGAGACGGGCGGTGCGCGCATGGGCGACAGGCCGGACAACTCCGTGCTTAATCCCCATTGTCAGTGCTGGGATGCCGACAACGTGTTCGTCACCGACGGCGCCTGCTTTGTGTCCCCCGGCTTCCAAAACCCGACCCTCACGATGATGGCCCTCACTGTTCGCGCCTGTCGGTTCATCGTTGATGAGTACGCGAAGTGAGAGGACTCAGTGGAGTACCAAGAAGTTGGCGGGGTTGATAAACCCGTTTCACGCATAGTCTTTGGCACCGATCGGTTGCGGGGGCGTCGACTGCCGTGGCTACCCGATCACAGTGTTGAGCAACAGGCCTTCTCAATTTTGGATCAATCATTTGAGCTGGGATGCAACGCATTCGACACAGCACGTGTCTATGGCGACGCCGAACGGACCTTGGGTGCCTGGATTCGGGCACGCCGGAACCGCGACGAAGTCGTGGTCATCAGCAAGGGGTGTCACCCCAGCCTGCTCTCAGGTCGGCCGCGGCTATCACCGTCTGCGGTGTCACATGACCTTGAAACATCCCTCAAGGCGCTCGGCACGGATTTCATCGATCTCTATCTGCTCCACTACGACAATCCCACTGCGCAAGTCGACGCGATCATGGAGCGGCTGAACCGTCACCTGGCCGAAGGCAAGATCGGTGCCATTGGAGCATCGAACTGGACGCACGAACGAATCGCTAGTGCCAATGCATCGGCACAGCGCAATGGGTGGCGACCGTTCTCTGCGTCGAGCGTTCAATTCAGCCTTGCTGATTGGGTCCGACCTCCATGGCGAGGCGCTGTCACGGTCGGTGGCAAAGAGCAACATAGCGCTAGGGACTGGTACATGACGCAGGGGCTGCCGGTGTTCGCGTACTCCAGCCTTGCCCGCGGATTCTTCTCCGATCACTACGATCCGAAGAAGCCCAACAGCAATCGGGTGGGCCGGTGGTGCGCAAAATATTTCGGGAGCGAGGGGAACATCGAAAAGCTTGAGCGCACAAGATCATTCGCTTACGAGAGGAATCTCACCGTTGCGCAGGTAGCGCTCGCATATGTGTTGTGCCACCCGCTTCACCCATTTGCCGTGGTTGGCTGCCAGACGTCTGAGAAGTTCGCCGAGAACGTGGCCGCATTGGAGGTGAAGCTGGATGATGCGACGCTTCACTGGCTCGCAACAGGCGAAGCGGAGCGATGAAGTTTTTGACCTTTGTTACCCCTATTACTCGTTCGCCTACCGCTAGCGTTGTCGCGGCGATATTCAACGGCGCCGACTTACCGGAACTGAGGGCCTTGGAATCGGGGTTGTCACGGCGTCGTCATCGCCGTTTAGCAGCAAAGAACGAACCAGTGGGCGCGGCCCGTAGGGCCGAAGCAATTGACTGACCGGGCGGGGGCGCACAAGTTGCGGCCACCAGAACCACCGTCCGAGCAGCGCGGCGATTGACGGTGTCATGAACGAGCGGACGACCAAGGTGTCAAACAAAAGACCGAGGCCGATCGTGGTGCCCACTTGAGCGATTATGCGCAGGTCGCTGACCGCCATCGACATCATTGTGAACGCGAAGACCAGGCCTGCGTTCGTCACGACCTTGCCGGTACCGCCCATTGCCCGGATGATCCCGGTGTTTATCCCGGCGGCAATTTCTTCTTTCATCCGGGATACCAACAGCAGGTTGTAGTCGGAGCCCACCGCCAGCAGGATGATCACCGACATGGGGAGCACCATCCAGTGCAGTTTGATGCCCAGGACATACTGCCAGACGAGCACGGACAAGCCGAAGGACGCTCCCAACGAAAGGGCCACCGTCCCCACGATAACCAAGGCAGCAATGAAGCTTCGCGTGATGATCAGCATGATAATGAAAATCAGGCAAAGAGAACCGACCCCGGCGATCAAGAGATCGTATCGGGAGCCGTCGCCCCAATCCTTGTAGGTTGCCGCGGTGCCCGCCAAATAGATCTTGGAGTTCACAAGGGGCGTTCCTTTGAGAGCCTCCTCTGCGGCCGACTTTATCTTGTCGATGCGCTTAATGCCCTCCGGTGACGCGGGCTCGCCGCGCTGCGAAATTATGAATCGGGCCGCTTTCCCGTCTGGCGACAAAAACGAACCCATTGCGCGCTGGAAATCTTTGTTCTGGAAAACCTCCGGAGGCAGATAAAAAGAGTCATCGTTCTTGGCGGCGTCGAATGCCTGGCCGAGTGCCATGGCGTTATTGTTCGCGTCCTCCATCTCGTCGAAAATGCCAGCCATAGTGCTGTGCATAGTTAGCATCATCGTGCGCATGCTCTGCAAACTGGCAATTATCGGCGGAAAGTACTGAAGCAGCTGGGGCATCAGTGCATCCATTTTGTCGAGGTCTTTGACCAGATCGCGCATCTTATCGGTAAGTTCGTCGACACCATCGATTGCGTCGAATATCGATCTGAGCGACCAGCAGATGGGAATGTCGTAGCAATGTTTTTCCCAGTAGAAGTAGCTCCGAATCGGCCTGAAGAAATCTTCAAAGTCGGCAGCGTGATCCCGCAGTTCCTCGGTGATATCGGTGAGTTCCTTCGTTGTGACAATCGTTCGATGCGTCGTGGCGACCATCTGTTGCGTGATCGTGTACATATGCTGCGTTATACCGATCATTTTTGCCATATCGTCAGCCTGCTTGAGTATGTCGTGAATACGTTCTTTCATGTACTTCATGTCTTGTTGCATCGTCGCATTTTGCAGGCTGATTAAGAAAGGTATCGAGGTATGTCCAATCGGGGTGCCCTCGGGCCGGGTTATGGCCTGCACCCGCGAAACTCCGGGAAGCTGAAAAATCGCTTTGGCTAGTTTGTTTAGCACCAGAAAGTCTGCTGGATTTCGCAGATCATGGTCGGATTCGATCAGTAAAATCTCCGGCATCAGTCGTGACTGGGAGAAATGCCGATCAGCGGCCGCATACCCCAAATTCGCCGGAATTTCTTTGGGGATGTAGAGGCGGTCGTTGTAGCTGGTTTTGTAGCCGGGCAGTGCCAGCAGACCCATAAATGCGATCGCACACGCGGCAGCCAAGGTCGGGACGGGCCAGCGCACGATGGTGGTGCCTACCCTACGCCAGCGCCGAACCCTGAGCGCGCGCCTGGGTTCGAATAGACCAAAGCGGCTGCCCAGGGCAATAACAGCCGGAACCAATGTGAGTGCGACGGCGACCGCGACGAGCATGCCCACGGCGCACGGCACGCCCATGGTCTGGAAATAGGGCATCCGGGTAAAGCTTAGGCAGAAGATCGCCCCAGCGATTGTCAATCCCGACGCTAAGACAACCTTGGCGACCCCGCGATAGGTGGTGTAATAGGCCGTTTCCGGATCTTCACCGGCCTGGCGTGCCTCATGATATCGACCGAAGAAAAATATAGCGTAATCGGTTCCAGCCGCGATTCCCAGAGATACCAGCAGGTTAATAGCGAACGTCGAGAGAACAAGAATATTGTTGTGCCCGAGGAATGCGACGATTCCCCGCGCCGCGGCCAGCTCGACGCCAACCATGACCAATAACAAAATGACGGTGACGACCGAGCGGTAGACGAGGAGCAGCATTGTGAAGATTATCGCGACCGTTACCGCGGTGATCTTGACAATAGACTTGTTGCCGCTGTGCTGCATATCCACAATGAGCGGCGCCGCACCGGTGACGTATGCCTTTACTCCCGGCGGCGGTGGAGTTCGCTTGACAATACCTCGCACCGCAGCCACGGACTCGTCACCCAAGGTCGTACCTTGGTTGCCGGCAAGATTCACTTGCACATAAGCGGCCCTGCCATCGGCGCTTTGCACACCCGCTGCGGTTAAGCGATCGCCCCATAAATCCTGGACATGCTCGACGTGCTTCGGGTCATCCCGCAGTTGGCGAATCAGTTCGGTGTAGAAACGGTGAGCATCGTCCCCGAGTGGTCGCTGCCCCTCCAGGACAATCATCGCGAAACTATCGGAGTCGGATTCTCTGAAGTCTCTACCCATGCGGGTCATTGCCTGCACCGAAGGCGCGTCCTTCGGGCTCATGGATACCGAGTGCTGCTGGCCCACTCGCTCCAAAGATGGCACCGCGAAAGTCACAAGCAGAGTCAGCGTCACCCAGGCAAGGATGACGAGTAGGGAAAACCGGCGAATCGTCCGCGCCAGGAGCGGCGGCCGGCCGTTTCCGGTAGTCATGGGGCTTTCACCGGGCCAAAGGTAAACACCCGCTAATTCCTCAACAACAAGGACCGCACAACAGGGCGAGCCCCGACCGGTCTGAGTAATCCGCTAGCTGGCCGCGGGCGCACTTGCTGCGGCCACCAGAACCAACGTCCCAGAAGCGCAGCAATCGATGGCGTCATAAAGGCTCGAACAACCAGCGTGTCGAATAGCAGGCCGAGGCCGATCGTTGTGCCGATCTGGCCCACGATACGCAGGTCGCTCACGACCATAGACATCATGGTGAATGCAAAAACCAGCCCGGCGTTAGTCACAACCTTGCCGGTACCACCCATTGCGCGGATGATGCCTGTATTTATCCCAGCAGCTATTTCCTCTTTCATCCGGGAAACCAGCAATAAGTTGTAGTCAGACCCGACCGCTAGGAGCACAATCACTGACATAGCTAGCACTACCCAGTGAATTCGTATGCCGAGAAGGTACTGCCACACCAGCACAGACAACCCGAAAGACGCGCCCAATGAAAGCGCCACTGTACCTACGATAACAAGCGCGGCGATAAAACTGCGCGTCATGATCAGCATGATGATAAAGATCAGACAGAGCGCCGCGACCGCAGCGATCAACAGATCGTATTTCGACCCGTCAACGATATCCTTCGAAATTGCTGCGGTACCCGTGAGATAGATTTTTGCATTTTCCAGCGGAGTTCCCTTTAACGCCTCTTCGGCCGCGGTCTTTATTTCGTTGACTCGCGCAATACCCTCGGGTGAGGCCGGATCGCCCTTCTGGTTGATGAGCATGCGGGTGGCCTTACCGTCCGGCGACAAAAACACCTTCATGATCCGTTGGACGTCTTTGTTCTTGAAAATTTCCGGCGGCAGGTAGAAAGAGTCGTCATTCTTGGCTTTGTCGAAAGCTTTCCCCATGGCGGTCGCATTATCGCTGCCGTCCTCCATCTGGCTGAAGATCCCGGACATCGTGCTGTGCATGGTCAGCATCATGGTGCGGGTGCTCTGCATGGTGGCGATCATTGGGGGGAATTGCGTGAGCAGCTGCGGCAGCAGGACGTCAAGTTTGTCGAGGTCTTTGACGAGGTCCTCAAGCTTATCGGTAACCAGGTCAACACCGTCGAGTGAATCGAATATCGACCTCAGTGACCAACAGATCGGAATGTCGTAGCAGTGCCTTTCCCAATAGAAATAGCTACGGATCGGCCTCCAGAAATCTTCGAAATCAGCGATGTGATCGCGCAACTCCTCCGTGATCGCTTGCATTTCGTGCGTTTCACTGATCATGTGATGAGTGGTGTTGGTGAGCTCTTGCATTAGCGCATACATACGTTGCATTAGACTGATGGTCTTCGCCAATTCATCAGCCTGTTTGAGCATGTCGTTCATACGCAGTTTCTGAAACGCAAGATTTTGCATCTGGCTGGCCTGCCCCATGCTGATCATAAACGGAATGGTCGTGTGCTGAATCGGGTCTCCGGTAGGCCTAGTTATTGCCTGCACGCTTGCAATGCCGGGGACAGCAAACACACCCTTCGCGAGTTTGTTAAGTATTAAGAAGTCTGCCGGATTACGCATATCGTGGTCAGCCTCAACCAAGAGAATCTCAGGCATCATCATTCGAGACTCAGAAAAATGTCGTGCGGCAGCCGCGTACCCCTGGTTGGCCGGGATATCTTGAGGAATGTACTTCTGGTCGTTATAGCTAGGGACATATCCCGGAAGCGCTAATAGACCGATCAACGCGACTGCTAGTGTGGCGGCGAGAATGGGCGCGGGCCACCGGACGATTGACGCGCCCACCCGTCGCCATCCACGGGTCCCAATCTTTCGCTTGGGGTCGAAGAGGCCAAAACGACTACCCACCGCAATAACGGCCGGAACCAAAGTAAGCGCTACTGCGACCGCAATTAGCATGCCCACCGAGCAGGGGATGCCGATTGCTCGGAAGGCGTTAAGTCGAGTAAAGCTCAAACAGAAGAGGGCACCGGCGATCGTTAAACCAGACGCCAAGACAACTTTGGCGACCCCGCGGTAAGTAGTGAAGTAGGCAGTAAGGCGATCCTCGCCGGCCTGGCGTGCTTCTTGATAACGTCCTAGAAAGAATATGCCGTAATCTGTACCAGCAGCGATAGCCAAAGACGTCAGCATGTTGACGACGAAGGTAGTAAGACCGATAAGCTGATGGTGGCCGACAAACGCGATGACGCCGCGTGCTACCTGCAGTTCTATTCCGACCATCACAAGCAAAAGAATTACAGTAATAGCCGAGCGGTAGACCAAGAATAGCATCGTACAAATTACCGCAAGGCTTACAGCCGTGATGGTAATAACTGTTCTGTCGCCACTATGGCCCATATCCGCGGCGATTGCTGCGGGCCCAGTTACATACGTCTTCACGCCGGGCGGTGGTGGTGTGCGTGCCACGACATCGCGAACAGCCTCGGCCGATTCGTTCCCTAACGCCTGCCCGAGTTCACCGGCCAGGTCCAACTGGACATAGACGGCCTTGCCATCGGAGCTCTGGGCGGCGTCCGCTGTCAGAGGATCGCCCCAAAAATTGTGAATGTGCCGCACATGCTTTGAGTCATCTTCAAGCTGACGGACGAGACGATCGTAGTACCGGTGTGCATCGTCACCTAATGGTTGCTGACCCTCCAAAACGACCATCACTACACTGCCGGAGTTCGATTCCTTGAAGTCTTCGACGACGCGCGTCGCTGTCTGGAACGACGGGGCATCCGTGGGGCTCAGCGATACTGAGCGTTCTTTCTCTACCTGCTCCAGTGGCGGGACTGCGGCGCTCACGATGAAGGCGATTGCCAACCACGCCAAGATAATAGGCACGGCGAATCGGTGGATCGTCCGCGCTGCAAACGGCGGTGCAGTGTGTTTTTCAGCAATGTGTTGGTTGATCATGCGGCCTTCAATAGGCAGAAGGTGAATGCGTTCACTTCATTTGATACTCGTTCAGCTTTTACTTCGCCGTCGACCACGATGCGACACCCAATGCTGTTACTGTCACCCTGTGCCACAATGCTTCCGACGGCCGTCGCCTCGGTAGTTGCAAATTCCAACGACCACGGCAAGTGCGCGTTTTCGACTCGCTGCGGGTCAGCATTAACGTCGAAATAGCTGATAGTAGCGACAGTCCCTGGCGGGCCGAAGACCTCGTACGTAAGGTGCTTAGGGTTGAACGGTTTGGTGTCGGCGGTTTTTGTGTCGGCATACGAAGCACGTTTCTCAGAGCCGAAAACACTATGGAGTCGTGTCACAGTGAAACCTCCGCTGGCGATGACTACGAGTATGACCAACGGAATCCACAGCCGCCTGAAAACTCGGAAAATCGCGAATCCCCTCCACCCGTTTCGATACCCGACGCATCTGAGCCACTCGAGCATGCAACTACACATCGGCCGCGACACGCCAGACGGCAACGCCTCGAATGTGGTGCGTCGCCGGCTAGCCGTGCGGCGATCACCTCGAGTGTGTGGCGCTAGGGAGCGCGACCCGATCTTGATGAGTAAACCATGTGGACGGCTGCCGTATAGCTTGTTCTCAATGAGATATGGGATCGTGACCCTGACTGCACGCGTAGGAGGGCACGGCTGATCTGCATCGATCCTCGGGGTACGTCGTGTTAGTTAGCTCACCGATAGTCGATCGATACTCCAGCAGCATCTCACCGGAGGGTAAAACTCCAGCGTCCCGAGGTGGCGGTGAAATCTGCACGCGCATTGCTGGCGAACGAGACGTTGCACAGGAGACATGGCTGACTTTCCAACCGCGTTACGGTCCCAACTCCGTCGCCGGGGCCATTTCAGTCCCGTGCGGAAGTGTTTGCGATCTCCTGACGTTTCCGTGGGTCGGGTTTCATATTGCTCGGCCAGGTAGTGCCGGGCAAAGGGCGCCCCGGGTGAGCATGGTCATGCCGATCAGCGCCTCAGGGCTGTGAAACCCGTACGCACGCTTGGTCAATGCCCGCAGGTGGGTATTGGTATTGGTGGATTCCGAGCGGGCATTCGACAGTTGGTGATCGAGGGTGTTGCCAATGAGCTCCTTGCGACGGCGGATGGTGCGGGCTACGGCAACGAACTCCGGGATGCGCGAGTGCGACGCCCAGGACAGCCAACCAGCCAGCAGACGGCGGCCGTCGCGGCCTTTGACCCGAACCACTTCGCGGAGTTGCTCTTTTAGCAGATACGCCCGATACAGCGTGGCGTTGGTAGCCGTGATTGCGGCCAGGCTGGTGCGTTGCTCACCGGTCAAGTGGGCCGGGTTCTTGCGCACCGCCCACATCGCGTGCCGGTCGCGGACACCGGCGCGGGCCATGGTACGCACCCGCACCCGGTCGAGGGCCTTGAGCGCCCAGGCCACCACATGAAACGATCCAGACAGCTCACCGCGGCCGGGGCCCGGTCCCGCAGCACGGCGTGAATGCATTCTGCCCCACCACAGCTGACGTGAGTCAACGCCGCGGCACGTTCGGCGCCGAGCTGGTCGAAAAACCGGCCCAAGGTGTCCTTGTTACGGCCTTCAGCGGCCCACACCAGCCGAGCCTGTTGTGTGATCGATGACGCAGGTCAGATAGCGGTGGCCTTTGCGGTAGGCGATCTCGTCGATGCCGATGCGCGTCAGCCCGGCCCAGCAGGTCGTTGGTGTCGTGGCCATCGGCGGCTCACGATCGCGGCGATAACGCGCCAGGCCACCCGCAAAAACACCGCGACCACACTGAGGGCGGCGTGGGCGGTCAACCACGCGGCTGTGTCCTCAAAAGCCCAGGTATGACGGGCGCCGGGCCACGCCCAGGGCAGGTGGGCCACCCCCACTCCATGCTCGGGGCAGGCTACCCGCGGTGCTGCCGCCTGCAGATAGGTCTTCGTCGTCTCCAGATCCAGGCTGCGCCAGCGCCTGATCCCGTCCCCGCCGTCATAGGCCGGACAGCGTTTCTGGCACCGCGAGCACCGGCTGGCCTGGTTCGCCTTGGGCCGCACCTTAAACACCAGCACCTCGCTGGTCACCGGCGGTCTGCCACGCGAAGTTCTACTCAGGCTGATGCCACACCCAGGTTTATTGTCACATTTGCGTTGGGCGCCGCCATCGCTGCACAAACGACATAGTGACGTGGTGGGTAACCACACCAAGCGCCTTGGAGGCCAGCGAGTTTCGTTGTAGCACCAGTTTTACTACGACGGCGCCGCATTTCGTCTCCAATAGCTGGGCATGTTCGAGAAGCACGACAACAATCCGCCAGAGCATCAGATCGGCATCGGGAGTAGCTGATGCTCCAGAACTGGAATTACGGCCGCGCCATTGCACTTGCCTGCGATGAGTTCGCATCAACTTGCAAATTCCAGTTAATGAGGTGGCGTTCGAGCGTATGTGACAGCTCCGTCGCGGCGGAGGTGACGTGACGTTGAGCTGCGCTGGCTCAATGTCACATCTGCCAATGGCTAGCGCTTGCAGTTGGCTTCACCGCAGGTCTACTTGCTGCTGCCGCCCAGACGTCTCTTCTACCGCTCCACGTCTCGCAAGAGCAGACGTCGATGCTGCCGCCCAATACTGGCTGTGCGACATGTCACAATCCGGGAACTTTGTTGAAACCACGGACCAGCCCAGTCGATATCCAGTATGGTTTGGAACCGTTGCGCTCGTGTCAATTAAGACGGCTTGGGGGACTAGGGGGACTAGTGAGGATCAATCCCTTCAGCGGTGGTAATGGCGGTTTTTTTCGCCCTGGTTGGCGACGAGGAGCAACACAGCCTTTGGCCCAACTTGGTCCAGGTTGTAACTTGCCGTCGGCCGGTTTACGGCCAAACAGTGCAGGCTGCACCTTTGGACCACACCGGACAGAACCGGACCGATATGCGGCCGAAGAGTCTGCACAAGTGGCTGCGAAGCGGTCGGGCTGTTAATACGTAAGCCGCCTTGGTTCGGGGAGTCCAATGGAACCTGACGGTAAGGCACTTTCGCAGTCACGAGGAAACTCGACTGAGCTTGACGCCCAGGCATTGCCGCTAACGCGTGCACAGCTCGACATATGGCTCGCGCAGCAAACAAGTCACTCAGGTACGGAGTGGCAGCTCGGATTGTTTGTCAGAATCCAGGGCGCGGTGGAACGTGATGCTCTTGAGTGGGCGATCCGCCGAGTGGTGCGGGAGGCTGAACCAGCCAGGGCAGCCATTTTTGAGGTAGATGGCCAAGTTTTCCAACGAGCGGTCGATTACCCGGATGTCGAACTTCCCTTCTTCGACCTGACCGGTTCGTCACAACCCGAGCAAGAGGCCCAGCAGATAGCGTCTTTGATCCAACGAACGCCCATGCCGTTCACGGGCCCACTATTCAAGTTCGCGTTATTTCGCACGCGGGTTGACGAGTTCTACCTGTTCGCCTGCGGTCACCACATCGTCATCGACGGCACAGGTATTCTGCTTTTGGGTCATCGGGTCGCTTCTGTCTACTCTGCGATCGTTTCCGGTGCACCCGTTTCTGCGGCCTCCTTCGGCTCCCTGCAGGATTTGGTCGACTACGAATTGGAATATGAATCCTCTCCCGATTACCTGGAAGACCAGGCATATTGGACCAGGAATCTTCCCTCGGGAAACGAGCCTCTTTATCGAGCTTCCCACTCCGCGGGTGAGTCCGATCCGTATCAATTATCAGCGCCGGTTCAGTTAAATGATGCAGTAGTTCGTCGCGTTGACGGCATATGCCAAGCGTGGAACATGCCCCGGTCGTCGGTGATTACCGCAGCGTGCGCACTTTTGGCCCGTGAGTGGTGCGCCGACGGTTCAGAGGTAGTGCTTGATTTCCCTGTCAGCAGGCGAGTACGCCCGGAGTCGAAGTCGCTTCCCGGCATGATGGCTGGGATTGTGCCGCTGGTATTAACGGTATCGCCAGACGCATCCGTCGCCAGCTTCTGTGAGCATGTTGATAAGCGGATACGCGAAGCGCTGCAGCATCAAAGGTTTCCAGTGCAAGCCCTTGAGCGGAAACTCCGGCTTCGCGACCCAGGGCAGCTAACCGACAGGGTGAGCATCAATTTTCTCCCGTCTACGCTCACGCTGTCCTTCGGTGGTCTCACGGCATCGGCGTCTTACACCAACGCCGGGATTGTCGGCGGCTTCGGCTTGATCTTCTCTACTGCCGGCGACGAGCTCTACCTCAGCACAGTAGGCGAGCTGCAACCGTTTTCGAATTTCGACGTCTCTGAGTTAGCACAGCGCTTGGAGCGGGTGTTGGTGGCGATGACCGCCGACCCGGGGCGGGTGTTGTCGTCGGTTGAGGTGGTCGATGCCGCCGAGTTGGCGCGTTTGGGTGAGGTGGGTAACCGGGTGGTGTTGACCCGGCCGGCGCCGGTGCTGGTGTCGGTGCCGCGGTTGTTTGCCGGGCAGGTGGCCCGCGCCCCGGATGCGGTGGCGCTCAGCTGTGGTGGGCGATCGTGGAGTTACCGGCAGCTCGATGAGGCGTCGAACCGGTTGGCGCACTTGCTGATCGACTACGGGGCGGGTGCGGGGTCGTGTGTGGCGTTGTTGTTGCCGCGCTGCGCCGAGGCGATCATCGCGATCCTGGGGGTGTTAAAGAGCGGGGCGGCGTATCTGCCCATCGACCCCGCACTGCCAGATGCCCGGGTCGGGTTCATGCTCGCCGACGCCGCTCCCCTCGCGGTGATCACCACCACCGGGCTCGCTGATCGGCTCGATGGCCACGATGTGGCGGTCATCGACATCAAGGACCCGCGGATCAACACCCAACCCAACACCAACCTGCCCGGCCCGGCCCCCGATGACATCGCCTACCTGATCTACACCTCGGGCACCACGGGGGTGCCTAAGGGGGTGGCGATCACCCATGGCAATGTGGCGCAGTTGATCGGGTCGGTGGATGCGGGTTTGGCCGGGCCGGGGCGGGTGTGGTCGCAGTGGCATTCGTTGGCCTTCGACGTCTCGGGTTGGGAGATCTTCGGCGCGCTGTTGCATGGGGGCCGGCTGGTGGTGGTGCCCGAGCCGGTGGTCCGCTCTCCGGCTGAGTTGCACGATCTGCTGGTTGCTGAGCGGGTTGATGTGTTGTGTCAGACCCCGTCGGCGGCGGGGATGCTGTCGCCGCAGGGGCTGGAGTCGGTGGCGTTGGTGGTCGCTGGTGAGGCCTGCCCGGTGGAGTTGGTGCAGCGTTGGGCGCCGGGGCGGGTGATGATCAACGCCTACGGGCCCACCGAAACCACAGTGTATGCCGCAATGAGTGCGCCATTGCGGGCTGGGTCAGATGCGCCGATTGGGTCGCCGGTGGCGGGGGCGGCGTTGTTTGTGCTGGATCGGTGGTTGCGCCCGGTGCCCCCTGCTGTGGTGGGGGAGTTGTATGTGGCTGGTCCTGCGGTGGGGGTGGGGTATTGGCGGCGGCCGGGGTTGACCGGGTCGCGGTTTGTGGCGTGCCCGTTTGGGGGGGTTTGGGGCGCGGATGTATCGCACCGGGGATGTGGTGCGTTGGCGTGCCGATGGGCAGTTGGAGTATGTGGGCCGCGCTGATGAGCAGGTCAAGATCCGCGGGTATCGCATCGAGTTGGGTGAGATTCAGGCGGCGTTGAGCGCGCTGGAGGGGGTGGGGCAGGCGGCGGTGATTGCCCGCGAAGACCGTCCGGGGGGATAAGCGCCTGGTGGGGTATGTCACCGGTGCGGTGGATCCGGGGTGGTTGCGGGCCAAGCTGCGTGAGCGGTTGCCGGAGTACATGGTGCCCGCGGCGGTGGTGGTGGTGGAGGCGTTGCCGTTGACGGTTAACGGCAAGTTGGATAAGCGGGCCCTGCCGGCACCGGAGTATGCCGATGCCGATCGTTATCGGGCTCCGGCCGGGCCGACCGAGGAGTTGTTGGCCGGTATTTATGCGCGGATTCTTGGTGTGCCGCGGGTGGGGGCCGAGGATTCGTTTTTTGATTTGGGTGGGGATTCGTTGTCGGCGATGCGGTTGGTGGCCGCGGTCAATGAGGCGTTGGGTGCCGGGTTGTCGGTGCGGGCGGTGTTTGAGGCGCCCACGGTGGGGCAGTTGGCGGGTCGTGTCGGGGGTGAGGGTGCCGCCCGGTTGGCGCCGGTGCGGCCGGTGGCGCGCCCGGCGGTGGTGCCGTTGTCGTTTGCCCAGCAGCGGTTGTGGTTTTTAGAGCAGTTGCAGGGGCCGTCCCCGGTTTACAACATGGGGGTGGCGTTGCGGCTGTGTGGGCGGCTGGATGCGGCGGCGTTGGGGGCGGCGCTTTCTGATGTGGTGGCCCGCCATGAGAGCCTGCGCACGGTGTTTCCCGCGGTGGAGGGGACACCGCGGCAGGTGGTGGTGCCGGTTGAGCGCGCCGAGTTCGGTTGGCAGGTGGTCGATGCCAGCGGTTGGTCGCCGGCATCGTTGGGGCAGGCCGTTGAGGCCGCGGTGCGGTATTCGTTTGATTTGGCGGTCGAGATTCCGTTGCGGGCACGGCTTTTCCGGGTTGCCGAGGATGAGCATGTGCTGGTGGCGGTGGTGCATCATATCGCCGCTGATGGTTGGTCGATCACCCCGTTGGTGCGCGATTTAAGTGTTGCTTATGCCGCCCGTTGTGGGGGCGGGCCCCGGGTGGGATCCGTTGCCGGTGCAGTACGCCGATTACACGTTGTGGCAGCGCGAGCAGCTGGGTGAGCTTGATGATCCCGATAGTCTGATCGCCGCCCAGGTGGCGTTTTGGGAACACGAGCTGGCGGGGTTGCCCGAGCGGTTGGAGTTGCCCACCGATCGGCCGTATCCGCCGGTGGCCGATCATCGCGGGGCGCGGGTGCCCTTGGAGTGGCCGGCGCAGGTGCAGCAGCAGATTGCCCGGGTTGCCCGGGAGCACAACGCGACCAGTTTCATGGTGATGCAGGCCGCGTTGGCGGTGCTGCTGGCCAAACTTAGCGCGACTGCGGATGTGGCGATCGGGTTTCCGATCGCGGGGCGGCGTGACCCGGTGCTGGATGAGTTGGTGGGGTTTTTCGTCAACACCTTGGTGTTGCGGGTGGATTTGGCCGGCAATCCCAGCATCGAGGAGGTGTTGGGCCAGGTGCGCGCGCGCAGCCTGGCCGCCTACGAGCACCAGGATGTGCCGTTTGAGTTGTTGGTGGAGCGGCTCAACCCGTCTCGGAGCTTGGCCCATCACCCGCTGGTGCAGGTGATGTTGGCCTGGCAAAACAGCATCCCGGAGTTGGGTTTGGGGGAGGTGCAGGCCAGCCCGGTGCCGGTGGATACGCGTACCGCGCGCATGGATTTGGCGTTTTCCATCGAGGAGCGCTGGACCGAGCATGGGCAGCCGGCCGGGATTTGCGGGGTGGTGGAGTTTCGCACCGATGTGTTTGATGCGGCCAGCATTCAGATGTTGATCGGGCGCTTGCAGCGGGTGGTGGTGGCGATGACCGCCGACCCGAGGCGGGTGTTGTCCTCGGTTGAGGTGGTCGATGCCGCCGAGTTGGCGCGTTTGGGTGAGGTGGGTAACCGGGTGGTGTTGACCCGGCCGGCGCCGGTGCTGGTGTCGGTGCCGCGGTTGTTTGCCGGGCAGGTGGCCCGCGCCCCGGATGCGGTGGCGCTCAGCTGTGGTGGGCGATCGTGGAGTTACCGGCAGCTCGATGAGGCGTCGAACCGGTTGGCGCACTTGCTGATCGACTACGGGGCGGGTGCGGGGTCGTGTGTGGCGTTGTTGTTGCCGCGCTGCGCCGAGGCGATCATCGCGATCCTGGGGGTGTTAAAGAGCGGGGCGGCGTATCTGCCCATCGACCCCGCACACCCGGTCGAGCGCATCGGGTTCATGCTCGCCGACGCCGCCCCCTCGCGGTGATCACCACCACCGGGCTCGCTGACCGGCTCGATGGCCACGATGTGGCGGTCATCGACATCAACGACCCGCGGATCAACACCCAACCCAACACCAACCTGCCCGGCCCGGCCCCCGATGACATCGCCTACCTGATCTACACCTCCGGCACCACGGGGGTGCCTAAGGGGGTGGCGATCACCCATGGCAATGTGGCGCAGTTGATCGGGTCGGTGGATGCGGGTTTGGCCGGGCCGGGGCGGGTGTGGTCGCAGTGGCATTCCTATAGCTTCGACATCTCGGGTTGGGAGATCTTCGGCGCGCTGTTGCATGGGGGCCGGCTGGTGGTGGTGCCCGAGCAGGTCGCGGCGTCTCCGGCTGAGTTGCACGATCTGCTGGTTGCTGAGCGGGTTGATGTGTTGTGTCAGACCCCGTCGGCGGCGGGGATGCTGTCGCCGCAGGGGCTGGAGTCGGTGGCGTTGTTGGTTGGTGGTGAGGCCTGCCCGGTGGAGTTGGTGCAGCGTTGGGCGCCGGGGCGGGTGATGATCAACGAATACGGGCCCACCGAGACCACGATGTGGGTGACCTTGAGCGCGCCGTTGGCTCCGGGTGAGGAGGCGCCGCCGATTGGGTCGCCGGTGGCGGGGGCGGCGTTGTTTGTGCTGGATCGGTGGTTGCGCCCGGTGCCCCCTGCTGTGGTGGGGGAGTTGTATGTGGCTGGTCCTGCGGTGGGGGTGGGGTATTGGCGGCGGCCGGGGTTGACCGGGTCGCGGTTTGTGGCGTGCCCGTTTGGGGGGTTTGGGGCGCGGATGTATCGCACCGGGGATGTGGTGCGTTGGCGTGCCGATGGGCAGTTGGAGTATTTGGGCCGCGCTGATGAGCAGGTCAAGATCCGCGGGTATCGCATCGAGTTGGGTGAGATTCAGGCGGCGTTGAGCGCGCTGGAGGGGGTGGGGCAGGCGGCGGTGATTGCCCGCGAAGACCGTCCGGGCGACAAGCGCCTGGTGGGGTATGTCACCGGCAGTGTGGATCCGGGGTGGTTGCGGGCCAAGCTGCGTGAGCGGTTGCCGGAGTACATGGTGCCCGCGGCGGTGGTGGTGGTGGAGGCGTTGCCGTTGACGGTTAACGGCAAGTTGGATAAGCGGGCCCTGCCGGCACCGGAGTATGCCGATGCCGATCGTTATCGGGCTCCGGCCGGGCCGACCGAGGAGTTGTTGGCCGGTATTTATGCGCGGATTCTTGGTGTGCCGCGGGTGGGGGCCGAGGATTCGTTTTTGATTTGGGTGGGGATTCGTTGTCGGCGATGCGGTTGGTGGCCGCGGTCAATGAGGCGTTGGGTGCCGGGTTGTCGGTGCGGGCGGTGTTTGAGGCGCCCACGGTGGGGCAGTTGGCGGGTCGTGTCGGGGGTGAGGGTGCCGCCCGGTTGGCGCCGGTGCGGCCGGTGGCGCGCCCGGCGGTGGTGCCGTTGTCGTTTGCCCAGCAGCGGTTGTGGTTTTTAGAGCAGTTGCAGGGGCCGTCCCCGGTTTACAACATGGGGGTGGCGTTGCGGCTGTGTGGGCGGCTGGATGCGGCGGCGTTGGGGGCGGCGCTTTCTGATGTGGTGGCCCGCCATGAGAGCCTGCGCACGGTGTTTCCCGCGGTGGAGGGGACACCGCGGCAGGTGGTGGTGCCGGTTGAGCGCGCCGAGTTCGGTTGGCAGGTGGTCGATGCCAGCGGTTGGTCGCCGGCATCGTTGGGGCAGGCCGTTGAGGCCGCGGTGCGGTATTCGTTCGATTTGGCGGTCGAGATTCCGTTGCGGGCACGGCTTTTCCGGGTTGCCGAGGATGAGCATGTGCTGGTGGCGGTGGTGCATCATATCGCCGCTGATGGTTGGTCGATCACCCCGTTGGTGCGCGATTTAAGTGTTGCTTATGCCGCCCGTTGTGGGGGCGGGCCCCGGGGTGGGATCCGTTGCCGGTGCAGTACGCCGATTACACGTTGTGGCAGCGCGAGCAGCTGGGTGAGCTTGATGATCCCGATAGTCTGATCGCCGCCCAGGTGGCGTTTTGGGAACACGAGCTGGCGGGGTTGCCCGAGCGGTTGGAGTTGCCCACCGATCGGCCGTATCCGCCGGTGGCCGATCATCGCGGGGCGCGGGTGCCCTTGGAGTGGCCGGCGCAGGTGCAGCAGCAGATTGCCCGGGTGGCCCGGGAGCACAACGCGACCAGTTTCATGGTGATGCAGGCCGCGTTGGCGGTGTTGTTGTCCAAGCTGGCCGCCAGTGCTGAGGTGGCGATCGGGTTTCCGATCGCGGGGCGGCGTGACCCGGTGCTGGATGAGTTGGTGGGGTTTTTCGTCAACACCTTGGTGTTGCGGGTGGATTTGGCCGGCAATCCCAGCATCGAGGAGGTGTTGGGCCAGGTGCGCGCGCGCAGCCTGGCCGCCTACGAGCACCAGGATGTGCCGTTTGAGTTGTTGGTGGAGCGGCTCAACCCGTCTCGGAGCTTGGCCCATCACCCGCTGGTGCAGGTGATGTTGGCCTGGCAAAACAGCATCCCGGAGTTGGGTTTGGGGGAGGTGCAGGCCAGCCCGGTGCCGGTGGATACGCGTACCGCGCGCATGGATTTGGCGTTTTCCATCGAGGAGCGCTGGACCGAGCATGGGCAGCCGGCCGGGATTTGCGGGGTGGTGGAGTTTCGCACCGATGTGTTTGATGCGGCCAGCATTCAGATGTTGATCGGGCGCTTGCAGCGGGTGGTGGTGGCGATGACCGCCGACCCGGGGCGGGTGTTGTCCTCGGTTGAGGTGGTCGATGCCGCCGAGTTGGCGCGTTTGGGTGAGGTGGGTAACCGGGTGGTGTTGACCCGGCGGCGCCGGTGCTGGTGTCGGTGCCGCGGTTGTTTGCCGGGCAGGTGGCCCGCGCCCCGGATGCGGTGGCGCTCAGCTGTGGTGGGCGGTCGTGGAGTTACCGGCAGCTCGATGAGGCGTCGAACCGGTTGGCGCACTTGCTGATCGACTACGGGGCGGGTGCGGGGGCGTGTGTGGCGTTGTTGTTGCCGCGCTGCGCCGAGGCGATCATCGCGATCCTGGGGGTGTTAAAGAGCGGGGCGGCGTATCTGCCCATCGACCCCGCACACCCGGTCGAGCGCATCGGGTTCATGCTCGCCGACGCCGCTCCCCTCGCGGTGATCACCACCACCGGGCTCGCTGATCGGCTCGATGGCCACGATGTGGCGGTCATCGACATCAACGACCCGCGGATCAACACCCAACCCAACACCAACCTGCCCGGCCCGGCCCCCGATGACATCGCCTACCTGATCTACACCTCCGGCACCACCGGCGTCCCCAAAGGAGTCGCCGTCAGCCACCACAACGTGATCCAACTGTTCGACTCATTGGAAGCTAGCTTTGATTTGGGGCCGGGGCAGGTTTGGACGCAATTTCACTCTTTGGCCTTCGACTTCTCGGTGTGGGAGATCTTCGGCGCGCTGCTGCACGGGGGCCGGCTGGTGGTGGTGCCGGACGAAGTGGCGGCGTCACCGGACGAGTTCCATGAGGTGCTGGTCGCTGAGCAGGTCAGCGTCTTAAGTCAAACCCCCTCGGCCGTGGGCATGTTATCGACGGAGGGGTTGGAGTCAACGACGTTGGTGATTGGCGCCGAGCCGTGCCCGGCCGACCTGGTGGACCGTTGGGCGCCGGGGCGGGTGATGATCAACGCCTACGGGCCCACCGAGACCACGATGTGGGCATCCAAAAGCGCGCCGTTGGCGCCGGGTTCGGGGACACCGCCGATTGGGTCGCCGGTTCCAGCGGCAGCCTTTTTCGTGCTCGACAGCTGGTTGCGCCCGGTTCCCCCTGGTGTGGCCGGCGAGTTGTATATAGCGGGTCGCGGTGTGACGTACGGGTATTGGCGGCGGCCGGGGTTGACCGGGTCGCGGTTTGTGGCGTGCCCGTTTGGGGGGTTTGGGGCGCGGATGTATCGCACCGGGGATGTGGTGCGTTGGCGTGCCGATGGGCAGTTGGAGTATTTGGGCCGCGCTGATGAGCAGGTCAAGATCCGCGGGTATCGCATCGAGTTGGGTGAGATTCAGGCGGCGTTGAGCGCGCTGGAGGGGTGGGGCAGGCGGCGGTGATTGCCCGCGAAGACCGTCCGGGGGATAAGCGCCTGGTGGGGTATGTCACCGGTGCGGTGGATCCGGGGTGGTTGCGGGCCAAGCTGCGTGAGCGGTTGCCGGAGTACATGGTGCCCGCGGCGGTGGTGGTGGTGGAGGCGTTGCCGTTGACGGTTAACGGCAAGTTGGATAAGCGGGCCCTGCCGGCACCGGAGTATGCCGATGCCGATCGTTATCGGGCTCCGGCCGGGCCGACCGAGGAGTTGTTGGCCGGTATTTATGCGCGGATTCTTGGTGTGCCGCGGGTGGGGGCCGAGGATTCGTTTTGATTTGGGTGGGGATTCGTTGTCGGCGATGCGGTTGGTGGCCGCGGTCAATGAGGCGTTGGGTGCCGGGTTGTCGGTGCGGGCGGTGTTTGAGGCGCCCACGGTGGCGCAGTTGGCGGGCCGTGTCGGGGGTGAGGGTGCCGCCCGGTTGGCGCCGGTGCGGCCGGTGGCGCGCCCGGCGGTGGTGCCGTTGTCGTTTGCCCAGCAGCGGTTGTGGTTTTTAGAGCAGTTGCAGGGGCCGTCCCCGGTTTACAACATGGGGGTGGCGTTGCGGCTGTGTGGGCGGCTGGATGCGGCGGCGTTGGGGGCGGCGCTTTCTGATGTGGTGGCCCGCCATGAGAGCCTGCGCACGGTGTTTCCCGCGGTGGAGGGGACACCGCGGCAGGTGGTGGTGCCGGTTGAGCGCGCCGAGTTCGGTTGGCAGGTGGTCGATGCCAGCGGTTGGTCGCCGGCATCGTTGGGGCAGGCCGTTGAGGCCGCGGTGCGGTATTCGTTTGATTTGGCGGTCGAGATTCCGTTGCGGGCACGGCTTTTCCGGGTTGCCGAGGATGAGCATGTGCTGGTGGCGGTGGTGCATCATATCGCCGCTGATGGTTGGTCGATCACCCCGTTGGTGCGCGATTTAAGTGTTGCTTATGCCGCCCGTTGTGGGGGCGGGCCCCGGGGTGGGATCCGTTGCCGGTGCAGTACGCCGATTACACGTTGTGGCAGCGCGAGCAGCTGGGTGAGCTTGATGATCCCGATAGTCTGATCGCCGCCCAGGTGGCGTTTTGGGAACACGAGCTGGCGGGGTTGCCCGAGCGGTTGGAGTTGCCCACCGATCGGCCGTATCCGCCGGTGGCCGATCATCGCGGGGCGCGGGTGCCCTTGAGTGGCGGCGCAGGTGCAGCAGCAGATTGCCCGGGTGGCCCGGGAGCACAACGCGACCAGTTTCATGGTGATGCAGGCCGCGTTGGCGGTGTTGTTGTCCAAGCTGGCCGCCAGTGCTGAGGTGGCGATCGGGTTTCCGATCGCGGGGCGGCGTGACCCGGTGCTGGATGAGTTGGTGGGGTTTTTCGTCAACACCTTGGTGTTGCGGGTGGATTTGGCCGGCAATCCCAGCATCGAGGAGGTGTTGGGCCAGGTGCGCGCGCGCAGCCTGGCCGCCTACGAGCACCAGGATGTGCCGTTTGAGTTGTTGGTGGAGCGGCTCAACCCCACCCGAAGCTTGACCCATTCTCCGCTGGTGCAAGTGGTGTTGGGTTGGCAGAACTTTCCCGGCCACAGCAGTGGCGCCCATGCGGAGTTGGGTTTGGGGGAGGTGCAGGCCAGCCCGGTGCCGGTGGATACGCGTACCGCGCGCATGGATTTGGCGTTCTTCTTGGGGGAGCGCTGGACCGAGCATGGGCAGCCGGCCGGGATTTGCGGGGTGGTGGAGTTTCGCACCGATGTGTTTGATGCGGCCAGCATTCAGATGTTGATCGGGCGCTTGCAGCGGGTGGTGGTGGCGATGACCGCCGACCCGGGGCGGGTGTTGTCCTCGGTTGAGGTGGTCGATGCCGCCGAGTTGGCGCGTTTGGGTGAGGTGGGTAACCGGGTGGTGTTGACCCGGCCGGCGCCGGTGCTGGTGTCGGTGCCGCGGTTGTTTGCCGGGCAGGTGGCCCGCGCCCCGGATGCGGTGGCGCTCAGCTGTGGTGGGCGATCGTGGAGTTACCGGCAGCTCGATGAGGCGTCGAACCGGTTGGCGCACTTGCTGATCGACTACGGGGCGGGTGCGGGGTCGTGTGTGGCGTTGTTGTTGCCGCGCTGCGCCGAGGCGATCATCGCGATCCTGGGGGTGTTAAAGAGCGGGGCGGCGTATCTGCCCATCGACCCCGCACACCCGGTCGAGCGCATCGGGTTCATGCTCGCCGACGCCGCCCCCTCGCGGTGATCACCACCACCGGGCTCGCTGACCGGCTCGATGGCCACGATGTGGCGGTCATCGACATCAACGACCCGCGGATCAACACCCAACCCAACACCAACCTGCCCGGCCCGGCCCCCGATGACATCGCCTACCTGATCTACACCTCCGGCACCACGGGGTGCCTAAGGGGTGGCGATCACCCATGGCAATGTGGCGCAGTTGATCGGGTCGGTGGATGCGGGTTTGGCCGGGCCGGGGCGGGTGTGGTCGCAGTGGCATTCCTATAGCTTCGACATCTCGGGTTGGGAGATCTTCGGCGCGCTGTTGCATGGGGGCCGGCTGGTGGTGGTGCCCGAGCAGGTCGCGGCGTCACCGGCTGAGTTGCACGATCTGCTGGTTGCTGAGCAGGTTGATGTGTTGTGTCAGACCCCGTCGGCGGCGGGGATGCTGTCGCCGCAGGGGCTGGAGTCGGTGGCGTTGTTGGTTGGTGGTGAGGCCTGCCCGGTGGAGTTGGTGCAGCGTTGGGCGCCGGGGCGGGTGATGATCAACGAATACGGGCCCACCGAGACCACGATGTGGGTGACCTTGAGCGCGCCGTTGGCTCCGGGTGAGGAGGCGCCGCCGATTGGGTCGCCGGTGGCGGGGGCGGCGTTGTTTGTGCTGGATCGGTGGTTGCGCCCGGTGCCCCCTGCTGTGGTGGGGGAGTTGTATGTGGCTGGTCCTGCGGTGGGGGTGGGGTATTGGCGGCGGCCGGGGTTGACCGGGTCGCGGTTTGTGGCGTGCCCGTTTGGGGGGTTTGGGGCGCGGATGTATCGCACCGGGGATGTGGTGCGTTGGCGTGCCGATGGGCAGTTGGAGTATTTGGGCCGCGCTGATGAGCAGGTCAAGATCCGCGGGTATCGCATCGAGTTGGGTGAGATTCAGGCGGCGTTGAGCGCGCTGGAGGGGTGGGGCAGGCGGCGGTGATTGCCCGCGAAGACCGTCCGGGGGATAAGCGCCTGGTGGGGTATGTCACCGGTGCGGTGGATCCGGGGTGGTTGCGGGCCAAGCTGCGTGAGCGGTTGCCGGAGTACATGGTGCCCGCGGCGGTGGTGGTGGTGGAGGCGTTGCCGTTGACGGTTAACGGCAAGTTGGATAAGCGGGCCCTGCCGGCACCCGAATACAGCGATTCCGATCGGTATAGGGCCCCGACCACTCCTACCGAGGAGTTGTTGGCCGGTATTTATGCGCGGATTCTTGGTGTGCCGCGGGTGGGGGCCGAGGATTCGTTTTTTGATTTGGGTGGCGATTCGTTGTCGGCGATGCGGTTGGTGGCCGCGGTCAATGAGGCGTTGGGTGCCGGGTTGTCGGTGCGGGCGGTGTTTGAGGCGCCCACGGTGGCGCAGTTGGCGGGTCGTGTCGGGGGTGAGGGTGCCGCCCGGTTGGCGCCGGTGCGGCCGGTGGAGCGGTCGGCGGTGGTGCCGTTGTCGTTTGCCCAGCAGCGGTTGTGGTTTTTAGAGCAGTTGCAGGGGCCGTCCCCGGTTTACAACATGGGGGTGGCGTTGCGGCTGTGTGGGCGGCTGGATGCGGCGGCGTTGGGGGCGGCGCTTTCTGATGTGGTGGCCCGCCATGAGAGCCTGCGCACGGTGTTTCCCGCGGTGGAGGGGACACCGCGGCAGGTGGTGGTGCCGGTTGAGCGCGCCGAGTTCGGTTGGCAGGTGGTCGATGCCAGCGGTTGGTCGCCGGCATCGTTGGGGCAGGCCGTTGAGGCCGCGGTGCGGTATTCGTTTGATTTGGCGGTCGAGATTCCGTTGCGGGCACGGCTTTTCCGGGTTGCCGAGGATGAGCATGTGCTGGTGGCGGTGGTGCATCATATCGCCGCTGATGGTTGGTCGATCACCCCGTTGGTGCGCGATTTAAGTGTTGCTTATGCCGCCCGTTGTGGGGGCGGGCCCCGGGGTGGGATCCGTTGCCGGTGCAGTACGCCGATTACACGTTGTGGCAGCGCGAGCAGCTGGGTGAGCTTGATGATCCCGATAGTCTGATCGCCGCCCAGGTGGCGTTTTGGGAACACGAGCTGGCGGGGTTGCCCGAGCGGTTGGAGTTGCCCACCGATCGGCCGTATCCGCCGGTGGCCGATCATCGCGGGGCGCGGGTGCCCTTGGAGTGGCCGGCGCAGGTGCAGCAGCAGATTGCCCGGGTGGCCCGGGAGCACAACGCGACCAGTTTCATGGTGATGCAGGCCGCGTTGGCGGTGTTGTTGTCCAAGCTGGCCGCCAGTGCTGAGGTGGCGATCGGGTTTCCGATCGCGGGGCGGCGTGACCCGGTGCTGGATGAGTTGGTGGGGTTTTCGTCAACACCTTGGTGTTGCGGGTGGATTTGGCCGGCAATCCCAGCATCGAGGAGGTGTTGGGCCAGGTGCGCGCGCGCAGCCTGGCCGCCTACGAGCACCAGGATGTGCCGTTTGAGTTGTTGGTGGAGCGGCTCAACCCGTCTCGGAGCTTGGCCCATCACCCGCTGGTGCAGGTGATGTTGGCCTGGCAAAACAGCATCCCGGAGTTGGGTTTGGGGGAGGTGCAGGCCAGCCCGGTGCCGGTGGATACGCGTACCGCGCGCATGGATTTGGCGTTTTCCATCGAGGAGCGCTGGACCGAGCATGGGCAGCCGGCCGGGATTTGCGGGGTGGTGGAGTTTCGCACCGATGTGTTTGATGCGGCCAGCATTCAGATGTTGATCGGGCGCTTGCAGCGGGTGGTGGTGGCGATGACCGCCGACCCGAGGCGGGTGTTGTCCTCGGTTGAGGTGGTCGATGCCGCCGAGTTGGCGCGTTTGGGTGAGGTGGGTAACCGGGTGGTGTTGACCCGGCGGCGCCGGTGCTGGTGTCGGTGCCGCGGTTGTTTGCCGGGCAGGTGGCCCGCGCCCCGGATGCGGTGGCGCTCAGCTGTGGTGGGCGATCGTGGAGTTACCGGCAGCTCGATGAGGCGTCGAACCGGTTGGCGCACTTGCTGATCGACTACGGGGCGGGTGCGGGGTCGTGTGTGGCGTTGTTGTTGCCGCGCTGCGCCGAGGCGATCATCGCGATCCTGGGGGTGTTAAAGAGCGGGGCGGCGTATCTGCCCATCGACCCCGCACACCCGGTCGAGCGCATCGGGTTCATGCTCGCCGACGCCGCCCCCTCGCGGTGATCACCACCACCGGGCTCGCTGACCGGCTCGATGGCCACGATGTGGCGGTCATCGACATCAACGACCCGCGGATCAACACCCAACCCAACACCAACCTGCCCGGCCCGGCCCCCGATGACATCGCCTACCTGATCTACACCTCCGGCACCACGGGGGTGCCTAAGGGGCGATCACCCATGGCAATGTGGCGCAGTTGATCGGGTCGGTGGATGCGGGTTTGGCCGGGCCGGGGCGGGTGTGGTCGCAGTGGCATTCCTATAGCTTCGACATCTCGGGTTGGGAGATCTTCGGCGCGCTGTTGCATGGGGGCCGGCTGGTAGTCGCACCTGACGAGGTGGCGACTTCACCGGACGACTTCCATGCGTTCCTTATCGCTGAACAGGTCAACGTCCTAAACCAGACCCCGTCCGCGGTCGACATGCTGTCGCCGCAGGGGCTGGAGTCGGTGGCGTTGTTGGTTGGTGGTGAGGCCTGCCCGGTGGAGTTGGTGCAGCGTTGGGCGCCGGGGCGGGTGATGATCAACGCCTACGGGCCCACCGAAACCACGATGTGGGCATCGATGACTGGGCCGTTGGCTCCGGGTGAGGAGGCGCCGCCGATTGGGTCGCCGGTGGCGGGGGCGGCGTTGTTTGTGCTGGATCGGTGGTTGCGCCCGGTGCCCCCTGCTGTGGTGGGGGAGTTGTATGTGGCTGGTCCTGCGGTGGGGGTGGGGTATTGGCGGCGGCCGGGGTTGACCGGGTCGCGGTTTGTGGCGTGCCCGTTTGGGGGGTTTGGGGCGCGGATGTATCGCACCGGGGATGTGGTGCGTTGGCGTGCCGATGGGCAGTTGGAGTATTTGGGCCGCGCTGATGAGCAGGTCAAGATCCGCGGGTATCGCATCGAGTTGGGTGAGATTCAGGCGGCGTTGAGCGCGCTGGAGGGGGGGGGCAGGCGGCGGTGATTGCCCGCGAAGACCGTCCGGGGGATAAGCGCCTGGTGGGGTATGTCACCGGCAGTGTGGATCCGGGGTGGTTGCGGGCCAAGCTGCGTGAGCGGTTGCCGGAGTACATGGTGCCCGCGGCGGTGGTGGTGGTGGAGGCGTTGCCGTTGACGGTTAACGGCAAGTTGGATAAGCGGGCCCTGCCGGCACCGGAGTATGCCGATGCCGATCGTTATCGGGCTCCGGCCGGGCCGACCGAGGAGTTGTTGGCCGGTATTTATGCCCGGATTCTTGGTGTGCCGCGGGTGGGGGCCGAGGATTCGTTTTTTGATTTGGGTGGGGATTCGTTGTCGGCGATGCGGTTGGTGGCCGCGGTCAATGAGGCGTTGGGTGCCGGGTTGTCGGTGCGGGCGGTGTTTGAGGCGCCCACGGTGGCGCAGTTGGCGGGCCGTGTCGGGGGTGAGGGTGCCGCCCGGTTGGCGCCGGTGCGGCCGGTGGCGCGCCCGGCGGTGGTGCCGTTGTCGTTTGCCCAGCAGCGGTTGTGGTTTTTAGAGCAGTTGCAGGGGCCGTCCCCGGTTTACAACATGGGGGTGGCGTTGCGGCTGTGTGGGCGGCTGGATGCGGCGGCGTTGGGGGCGGCGCTTTCTGATGTGGTGGCCCGCCATGAGAGCCTGCGCACGGTGTTTCCCGCGGTGGAGGGGACACCGCGGCAGGTGGTGGTGCCGGTTGAGCGCGCCGAGTTCGGTTGGCAGGTGGTCGATGCCAGCGGTTGGTCGCCGGCATCGTTGGGGCAGGCCGTTGAGGCCGCGGTGCGGTATTCGTTTGATTTGGCGGTCGAGATTCCGTTGCGGGCACGGCTTTTCCGGGTTGCCGAGGATGAGCATGTGCTGGTGGCGGTGGTGCATCATATCGCCGCTGATGGTTGGTCGATCACCCCGTTGGTGCGCGATTTAAGTGTTGCTTATGCCGCCCGTTGTGGGGCGGGCCCCGGGGTGGGATCCGTTGCCGGTGCAGTACGCCGATTACACGTTGTGGCAGCGCGAGCAGCTGGGTGAGCTTGATGATCCCGATAGTCTGATCGCCGCCCAGGTGGCGTTTTGGGAACACGAGCTGGCGGGGTTGCCCGAGCGGTTGGAGTTGCCCACCGATCGGCCGTATCCGCCGGTGGCCGATCATCGCGGGGCGCGGGTGCCCTTGGAGTGGCCGGCGCAGGTGCAGCAGCAGATTGCCCGGGTGGCCCGGGAGCACAACGCGACCAGTTTCATGGTGATGCAGGCCGCGTTGGCGGTGTTGTTGTCCAAGCTGGCCGCCAGTGCTGAGGTGGCGATCGGGTTTCCGATCGCGGGGCGGCGTGACCCGGTGCTGGATGAGTTGGTGGGGTTTTCGTCAACACCTTGGTGTTGCGGGTGGATTTGGCCGGCAATCCCAGCATCGAGGAGGTGTTGGGCCAGGTGCGCGCGCGCAGCCTGGCCGCCTACGAGCACCAGGATGTGCCGTTTGAGTTGTTGGTGGAGCGGCTCAACCCGTCTCGGAGCTTGGCCCATCACCCGCTGGTGCAGGTGATGTTGGCCTGGCAAAACAGCATCCCGGAGTTGGGTTTGGGGGAGGTGCAGGCCAGCCCGGTGCCGGTGGATACGCGTACCGCGCGCATGGATTTGGCGTTTTCCATCGAGGAGCGCTGGACCGAGCATGGGCAGCCGGCCGGGATTTGCGGGGTGGTGGAGTTTCGCACCGATGTGTTTGATGCGGCCAGCATTCAGATGTTGATCGGGCGCTTGCAGCGGGTGGTGGTGGCGATGACCGCCGACCCGGGGCGGGTGTTGTCCTCGGTTGAGGTGGTCGATGCCGCCGAGTTGGCGCGTTTGGGTGAGGTGGGTAACCGGGTGGTGTTGACCCGGCGGCGCCGGTGCTGGTGTCGGTGCCGCGGTTGTTTGCCGGGCAGGTGGCCCGCGCCCCGGATGCGGTGGCGCTCAGCTGTGGTGGGCGATCGTGGAGTTACCGGCAGCTCGATGAGGCGTCGAACCGGTTGGCGCACTTGCTGATCGACTACGGGGCGGGTGCGGGGTCGTGTGTGGCGTTGTTGTTGCCGCGCTGCGCCGAGGCGATCATCGCGATCCTGGGGGTGTTAAAGAGCGGGGCGGCGTATCTGCCCATCGACCCCGCACACCCGGTCGAGCGCATCGGGTTCATGCTCGCCGACGCCGCTCCCCTCGCGGTGATCACCACCACCGGGCTCGCTGACCGGCTCGATGGCCACGATGTGGCGGTCATCGACATCAACGACCCGCGGATCAACACCCAACCCAACACCAACCTGCCCGGCCCGGCCCCCGATGACATCGCCTACCTGATCTACACCTCCGGCACCACCGGCGTCCCCAAAGGAGTCGCCGTCAGCCACCACAACGTCACTCAGCTTCTCACCGCGGCTGATACACCTCTGCCGTCCGGACCAGAACGGGTATGGGCGCAGTGGCACTCCTACGCATTCGACGCTTCGGTGGAGGAGATCTTCGGCGCGCTGCTGCATGGCGGCCGGCTGGTGGTGGTGCCCGAAGAAGTGGTCGGCTCACCAGAAGACTTCCGTGCGTTGCTCGTTGGCGAAAACGTCACAGTCCTCACCCAGACCCCGTCCGCGGCGGCGGTGCTCTCGCCGGAGGGCCTGGAGTCCGTGGCGCTGCTGATGGCCGGTGAGCCGTGCCCGGTGGAGTTGGTGCAGCGTTGGGCGCCGGGGCGGGTGATGATCAACGCCTACGGCCCCACCGAAACCACCGTATGTGCTTCCAGGACTGCGTCACTGAGAGCAGGGTCCGGTGCGCCGCCGATCGGCTCGCCGGTGGCGGGCGCAGCGTTTTTCGTGCTCGACAGCTGGTTGCGCCCGGTCCCCCCTGGTGTGGCCGGCGAGTTGTATATAGCGGGTCGCGGTGTGTCGTACGGGTATTGGCGCCGGCCGGGGTTGACCGGGTCGCGGTTTGTGGCGTGCCCGTTTGGGGGGTTTGGGGCGCGGATGTATCGCACCGGGGATGTGGTGCGTTGGCGTGCCGATGGGCAGTTGGACTATCTGAGCCGCGCCGATGAGCAGGTCAAGATCCGCGGGTATCGCATCGAACTTGGCGAAATCCGGACGGCGTTGAGCGCGCTGGAGGGGGTGGAGCAGGCCGCGGTGATTGCCCGCGAAGACCGCCCCGGCGACAAGCGCCTCGTCGGCTACATCACCGGCACCGCCGACCCGGCCGAGGTTCGCCAAAAGCTGGCGCAGCGGTTGCCCGAGTACATGATTCCCGCGGCGGTGGTGGCGATCGAAGCGCTGCCACTGACCCCGAACGGCAAACTCGACACTCGCGCCCTGCCGGCACCCGAATACGGTGACATCGACCGGTACCGGGCTCCGGCCACTGCCACCGAGGAGATCCTGGCCAGCATCTACGCCGAGGTGCTCGGGCTTGAGCGCGTCGGCGTCGACGACTCCTTCTTCGATCTTGGTGGAGACAGCATTTTGTCGATGCAGGTCGTGGCGCGGGCGCGTGCTGCGGGCCTGCTGTTGCGGCCACGCGACGTATTCGTCGAGCAGACCGTGGCCCGGCTGGCCGAGGTCGTCCAGGTCGCCGACAGCGCCGGTGGCGTTGTCGACGAGGGCACCGGGCAACTGCCCGCGACCCCGATCATGCGCTGGCTGCAGAGCATCGGCGGCGCGGTAGAGCAGTTCAACCAGACGGTGCTGCTGCAGGCGCCGGCCGGGGCAACGGAGGCCGACGTGGCGGTGCTGTTGCAGGCGTTGCTGGATCGGCATGCCATGTTGCGGGCACGTGTCGACGACGACGGTGCGGGCAGCTGGTTGGTCACGGTGCCCGACGCCGGTTCAGTGGACGCCCGCACCTGCCTGAGCACCGTCGAAACGCTCACCGATGAGGCGCTGATCACGGCGCGGTCGCGGCTCAGCCCGGCCGCGGGGGTGATGGTCAGCGCGCTGTGGGTGACCTCCACCAGCCAGTTGGTGTTGATGATTCACCATCTGGCCGTTGACGGCGTGTCATGGCGAATCCTGCTGGAGGACATAAACATTGCCTGGGCCCAGCACCGTGGCGGGCAGCCGATAGCCTTGCCGCCGGCAGGCACGTCGTTCGCCCGGTGGGCGTCGCTGCTTGTCGAGTACGCCCACCGACCGGAAGTGGTCGAGCAGGCGGGTGCATGGCGCAAGGTGGCAGGCGTGTCGGCGGCCCTGCCGGCCGTGCGCCCGGAACTCGACACCTTTGCCACCGCAGGATTCCTGTCGGTGTCGCTGGATACCCAGACCACCCGGATGCTGCTCGGTGAGGTGCCGGCGGCCTTCCATGCCGGCGTGCAGGAGATCCTGCTCATCGGCTTCGCCCTGGCGATGGCGGAGTTTTTAGGCACTGGCGCGCCGATTGGCATCGATGTGGAGGGTCATGGCCGCCAGGACGAGATCGCGCCCGACATCGACCTGTCGCGAACGGTGGGCTGGTTTACCACCAAATACCCGGTGTCATTAACGGTAGACCCACTGCCATGGGGACAAGTAGTGGCAGGCGAGGCAGTGCTGGGGACACTGGTCAAAGACGCCAAAGAGCAGCTGCGCGCCCTGCCAGATCCGTTGACCTACGGCGTATTACGCTACTTCAACCCCGAGGCGGACGTGGCTGGCTTCGACCCGCCAATCGGGTTCAACTATCTGGGCCGGCTGAGCGGCCCTGGCTCCGGCGAACCGTCCGCTGACCTCTGGCGTATCAGCCCCGAGGGCTTGTCGTTGACGGGTGCAGCCTCGGCGATCCCGATGCCGTTGCCGCACACGGTGGAACTCAACGCCGGCACCGTCGACTCCGACGCGGGCGCGCAGCTGCACGCCAACTGGACCTGGGCGCCCTCCGCGCTGGACCAGGCCAAAGTGAGCCGGCTCAGCAGGTTGTGGTTCGAGGCCTTGCGCGGCATCTGCGCGCACGTGCGCGCCGGCGGCGGGGGACTGACCCCGTCGGACATTGCACCCGCCCGGCTGAGCCAGAATCAGATCGACGAGCTGCACCGGCGCTACCAGGTCGCCGACGTGCTGCCGCTGACGCCTTTGCAGCAGGGGCTGCTGTTCCACGCCAGTACCACGCAGGCCAACGACGACGACGTCTACGCCGTCCAGCTGGAGTTCACCATCACCGGCCCACTTGAGCCACAGCGGTTGCGCGCCGCCGTTGACACGGTGATCAAGCGGCACCCCAACCTGGTGGCCCGATTCTGCGACCAGTTCGACGTGCCCGTGCAGATCATCCCCGCCGATCCTGTGGCGCCCTGGCGGTACGTCGAACTCGACGGCGACGGCATCGACGAGCAAATCCAGCATGTTTGCGCCGCCGAACGTGTTGCGGTGTACAACCTCACCGGCCAGCCGGCGTTTCGGGCCGCGTTGATCCGCATCGCGGAGGACCGGCATCGGTTTGTGCTGACCGCCCACCACATTGTGATGGATGGGTGGTCGCTGCCGGTTGTGTTGCGGGAGCTGTTCGCCGGCTATTACGGGCAGCGGCTGCCGGCACCCGCGTCGTATCGCAGCTTTATCACTTGGCTGGCCGATCGTGACCTTGACGCCGCGCGCACGGCGTGGCGTGCGGTGTTCGACGGTTTCGACAACCCCACGCTGGTGGGCCCGCCCGACCGGTTGGGGCCGGGGCGGCGAGGCGTGGCCTCGGTGAAGGTGCCCGAACGGATCACCCGCGCGGTTAGCGAGTTGGCGCGCTCGCAGCATACGACGGTCAACACCGTGCTGCAGGCTGGGTTCGCGCAGCTGCTGATGTTGCTGACCGGCCAGCGAGATGTCGCCTTCGGCACCGCGGTCTCGGGTCGGCCCGCCGAGGTGGCCGGCGCGGAGTCGATGGTGGGTCTGTTGATCAACACCGTGCCGGTGCGGGCGCGCATCACGGGGCAAACCACGGTCGCCGAGCTGCTCGAGCAGCTGCAGCACGTGCACAACGACACACTCGAACATCAGCACCTGGCGCTTAGCGACATTCACCGCGCCACGGGCCACGAGCAACTGTTCGACACCCTTTTCGTGTACGAGAACTATCCAATCGACACCGCCGCCTTGTCCGGCGCCGACGGGCTGGCCATCACCGAGTTCACCACCCGCGAATACAACCACTACCCGCTGTCCGTGGTGGCCGTGCCCGGCCGCGAGCTGGTGCTTCGCGTCGAATTCGACACCGAGGTGTTCGATGCGCCCGGCGTCGAGGCGCTCACCGAGCGGTTGCGGCGGGTGTTGGTGGCGATGACGGCTGATCCGGGGCGGCGGTTGTCGATGGTGGATGTGTTGGACGAAGCTGAGCGCGTCCGGCTTGATGGGTGGGGTAACCGGGTGGTGTTGACCCGCGCGGCGGCCAGGCCGGTGTCGATTCCGGTGGTGTTCGCTGAGCAGGTGGCGCGCAGCCCGGAGGCGGTGGCGGTCACCGCCGTCGGTGGCTCGATGACCTATCGGGAACTGGATGCGGCGGCGAACCGGTTGGCGCATCTCCTGACTGGTCTCGGGGTGGTGCGGGTCAGCGGGTGGGGGTGTTGTTGCCCCGGTCGGTCGAGGCGATTGTGGCGATCGTGGCCGTCCTGAAGACGGGGGCGGCGTATGTGCCGATGGATCCGGCGCACCCGCCGGCGCGGTTGAGGTTTTTGCTCGAGGATGCCGCGCCGGTCGCCGCGGTCACCACCGCGGGGCTGGCTGAGCGGCTGGACGGGCGCGAGCTGCTGGTTGTCGATGTCAACGACCCCGCGATTGCCGCCCAGCCGCACGCCCCGCTGCCGGTGCCGGCGCCGGAGGAGATCGCGTATGTGATTTACACCTCGGGTACTACCGGTGTGCCTAAGGGGGTGGCGATTGCGCATGGCAATGTGACGCGGCTGCTGGCGACCCTGGACGCCGAGCTGGGGTTGTCGGCGGGGCAGGTGTGGACGCAGTGCCATTCGCTGGCGTTTGACTTTTCGGTGTGGGAGATTTTCGGCGCGCTGCTGCACGGTGGCGGCTGGTGGTGGTTTCTGATGCGGTGGTGCGTTCGCCAGAAGACTTGCGCGCGTTGCTGATTGCCGAGCAGGTCAGCATGTTGAGCCAGACCCCGTCGGCGTTTTATGCGCTGCAAACCGTTGATGCGCAACACCCCGACCGGGCACAGCGGCTGGCGTTGCAGACGGTGGTGTTCGGCGGTGAGGCGCTCGAACCCCAACGGCTTAGGTCGTGGCTGGATGGCCATCCGGGCGTGCCGAGGCTGGTCAACATGTATGGGATCACCGAGACGACGGTGCATGCCTCGTTTCGGGAAATAGCCGCCAGCGACGCCGCTAGTTCAGCCAGCCCGATTGGGGTGCCGTTGGCCCATCTCGGGTTTTTTGTGCTGGACGGGTTGTTGCGGCCGGTGCCCGCGGGGGTGGTCGGGGAGTTGTATGTGGCTGGCGCCGGGGTGGCGTACGGGTATGTGGGCCGTGCCGGGCTGACGGCGTCGCGGTTTGTGGCCTGCCCGTTCGGCGGGCCTGGGGCGCGCATGTATCGCACCGGGGATTTGGTGCGCTGGGGTGCTGATGGGCAGCTGCAATATGTGGGCCGCGCCGATGAGCAGGTCAAGATCCGCGGGTATCGCATCGAACTGGGCGAAGTCCAGGCCACCCTGGCCGCAGTGGAGGGTGTGCAGCAGGCGATGGTGATCGCCCGCGAGGACCGCCCCGGCGACAAGCGCCTGGTGGGCTATGTCACCGGAACCGTCGACCCCGCCGCGATCCGCGAGCAGCTGGCCGAGCGGTTGCCGGGCTACATGGTGCCGCCGCGGTGGTGGTACTGGACGCGTTGCCGTTGACGGTCAACGGCAAACTCGACACCCGGGCCCTGCCCGCCCCGGAATACAGTGACGCCGACCACTACCGGGCCCCGGCCGACGCGGTCGAGGAGATCTTGGCCGGCATCTTCGCCGAGGTGCTGGGCCTGGAGCGGGTCGGGGGCGACGACTCCTTCTTCGATTTAGGCGGCGACAGCATCCTGTCGATGCAGGTGGCGGCGCGCGCCCGTGCCGCGGGCCTGTTGCTGAGGCCGCGCGATGTTTTCGTCGAGCAGACCGTGGCCCGGCTGGCTCGGGTGGCTCGGGTGGCAGAGGTGGTCGATGGCGGGGTCGACGAGGGCATTGGGCAGTTGGCGGCCACCCCGATCATGCGCTGGCTGCGCAGCCTGGGCGGCGCGGTCGAGCAGTTCAACCAGACGATGGTGGTGCAGGCGCCGGTAGGGGTCACCGACACCGACGTCGTGGTGGTGTTGCAGGCGTTGCTGGACCGGCACGCGATGTTGCGGGCACGGGTCGATGACGACGGTGCCGGGGGCTGGTTGCTGACGGTGCCCGAGCGCGGCTCGGCGGACGCGCGCGACTGCCTGCACGTCACGGACGCGCTATCCGATGAGGCGCTGATCGAAGCGCGGTCACGGCTGGACCCGGCCGCCGGTCGGATGGTCAGTGCGCTGTGGGTAAGCTCCACACGACAATTGGTGCTGACGATTCATCACCTGGCCGTCGACGGGGTGTCGTGGCGGATCTTGCTGGAGGACCTCAACATCGCGTGGGCCCAGCACCGCGGTGGGCAGCCGGTCGCGTTGCCGGCGACCGGGACGTCGTTTACCCGATGGGCTTCGCTGCTGAGCCGGTACGCGCGCCGCCCGACGTTGTAGCCACCGCCGAGGTGTGGCGGCAGGTCGCGGCGACCCCGGCGGCGTTGCCCGCGGTGCGCCCTGAGACAGACACATTCGCCGCCGCCGGATACTTGTCGGCGTCGCTGGACGCCCACGACACCCGCATGCTGCTCGGCGAAGTTCCGGCGGCCTTCCACGCCGGGGTCCACGACATCCTGCTGATCGGCTTCGCCCTGGCAGTGGCTCAGCTAGGGGCCGCTCGCGGCGCCCCGATCGGCATCGACGTCGAGGGCCACGGCCGCGACGAGGACATTGCCCCCGACGTCGACCTGTCGCGCACGGTGGGGTGGTTCACCACCAAGTACCCGGTGTCGTTGACGGTCGACCCGTTGCCCTGGGCGCAGGTAGTGACCGGAGGACCCGCGCTGGGAGCGGTGATCAAGCGCGCTAAAGAGCAGCTTCGCGCCTTGCCGGATCCGCTGACCTACGGCGTGCTGCGCTACCTCAACGACGACGTCGACATCGCCGAATCGGACCCGCCGATCGGGTTCAACTACCTGGGCCGGCTGGGTGCCCCCGCGGCGTATGCATCCGGTGATGTGTGGCGCATCAGTGCCGAGGGATTGTCGCTGACCGGCGCGGCCGCGGCGATCCGAGTGCCGCTGCCGCACACCCTGGAGCTCAACGCCGGCACCGTCGACTCCGACGCCGGCCCGCAGCTGCACGCCAACTGGACCTGGGCGCCGTCGGCGCTGGACCACGCCCAGGTCAGCCGGCTGAGCCAGTTGTGGTTCGAGGCGTTGCGCGGTATTTGCGCGCACGTGCGGGCCGGTGGCGGTGGATTGACCCCGTCGGATATCGAGCCTGCCCGGTTGAGCCAGCAGCAGATCGACGAACTGCACCAGCGTCACCGCGTCGCTGACATTTTGCCGCTCACACCACTGCAGCAGGGGTTGCTCTTCCACGCCAGCGCCGCCCACGGCAGCGGCGATGACGTGTATGCGGTTCAGCTTGATGTGGCCATCACCGGCCCGTTGGATCCGCACCGGCTGCGCGAGGCGGTGGGCACGGTGGTCAACCGGCATCCCAACCTGGTGGCCCGATTCTGGGACGGGTTCGACGAGCCGGTGCAGGTGATTCCGGCTGATCCTGCGCCGCCGTGGCGGTATGTCGAACTCGACGGCGCCGACGTCGAGGCGCAGGTCGAGGAGATCTGCGCCGCCGAACGCGCCGCGGTCTGTGACCTCAACGGCCAGCCGGCGTTCCGGGCGGCATTGATCCGCGTCAGCGAGCACCAGCACCGGTTTGTGCTCACCAACCACCACATCGTCCTCGACGGCTGGTCGAAGCCGATCCTGCTACGGGAGCTATTCGCCAGCTACCACGGCCATCGACTCCCCGCGCCCCCGCCGTACCGCAGCTTCGTCAGATGGCTGGCCGATCGCGATCGCGCCGCCGCCCACGCGGCATGGCGGGAAGTGCTCGACGGTTTCGACACCCCAACACTGGTCGCACCCGCAGATCGAAAAGCGGCCGGGCGGCGAGGCGTCGCAACGTATCGCGTGCCCGAGCAAACGACCCGGGCCCTAACGGAGCTGGCACGCTCAGCCCGCGTCACCGTCAACACCGTGCTGCAGGGTGCGTGGGCACAGGTGCTGATATGGCTGACCGGCCACCATGACGTGGCCTTCGGCACCGCGGTCTCCGGTCGGCCCACCGAGCTCGCCGGCGCCGACTCGATGGTGGGCCTGTTGATCAACACGGTGCCGGTGCGGGCGCGCATCACGCCGGAAACCACCGTCGCCGACCTGCTCGACCAGCTGCAAAAGGCACACACCCACACGCTGGACCACCAGCACCTGCCGCTCGGCGACATTCATCGGCTCACCGGTCACGACCAGCTGTTCGACACCCTGTTCGTCTACGAAAACTATCCGATCGACACTGTCGCGATATCGAGCGTCAACCAGCTGGCCATCACCGACTACACCATCCGCGAATACAACCACTACCCACTGTCGGTGGCGGCCGTTCCGGGCGACGAAATCGTCCTTCGCGTCGAGTTCGACACCGCCGTTTTCGATGAGGCCCGCATTGGGAAGCTGGTGGAGCGGTTACAGCGGGTGTTGGTGGCGATGACGGCTGGCGCGGGGCAGTCATGACGGCGGACACGACGCGGCGGTTGTTGTCGATCGATCTGCTCGACGACGATGAGCACGCCCAGCTGGAGCAGTGGGGTAATCAGGCGGTGCTGAGCGGGCCGCCGCCGGCACCGGTGTCGATCCCGCAGTTGTTTGCCGCGCAGGTGGCCCGCACGCCAGGGGCAGTGGCGATCAGCTGCGGCGGCCGGTCGATGACGTATCGGGAGCTTGATGAGGCCGCCAACCGGTTGGCGCATTTGTTGGCCGGTTACGGCGCAGGCCCGGGTTGTTTTGTGGCGCTGATGTTTTCGCGGTCTGCCGAGGCGATCGTGGCAATCTTGGCGGTGTTGAAGACCGGTGCGGCGTATGTGCCGATCGACCCGGCGCTGCCGGCAGCGCGGGTGGGGTTCATCCTCGACGACGTCGCACCGATGGTGGCGGTCACCACCGCGGAGCTGTGCGCGCGATTCGAAGGTCGCCGGGTGGTGGTCATCGACATCGACGACCCGCGCATCCAGACCCAGCCTGGCACCGCGCTGCCCGGCCCGGCCCCTGAGGACATTGCCTACCTGATCTACACCTCAGGCACGACCGGTGTCCCCAAGGCGGTCGCCGCCAGCCACCACAACGTCACTCAGTTGATGGCGTCGCTAGATGCGGGGTTGCGCGCGCCTGGGCTGGTGAAAGTGTCCACCCAATGGCATTCCTATGCGTTTGACGCCTCGGTGCGCGAGATCTGGGGTGCGCTGTTTCATGGTGGGCGGCTGGTGGTGGTGCCCGATGAGGTGGCGGGCTCACCGGGGCAGCTGCACGCCTTGCTGGTCGACGAGCGGGTTGATGTGTTGACCCAGACCCCGTCGGCGGCGGCGGTGCTCTCCCCTGAGGGGTTGGAGTCGGTGTCGCTGGTGGTTGGTGGCGAGACCTGCCCGGCAGAGCTGGTGGAGCGCTGGGCGCCGGGTCGGGTGATGATCAACGCCTACGGACCCACCGAGACCACGGTTGATGTGACGATCAGTGCGCCGCTGACGGCGGGCTCGGGAGCGCCGCCGATCGGCACGCCAGTGGCGGGTGCGGCGTTGTTTGTGCTCGACGGCTGGTTGCGGCCGGTGTCGGCGGGGGTGGTCGGCGAACTGTACGTGTCCGGCCACGGCGTGACATATGGCTATGTGGGACGGGCCGGGCTGACCGCGTCGCGGTTTGTGGCCTGCCCGTTCGGGGCGTGGGGCATGCGGATGTATCGCAGCGGGGATCTGGTGCGCTGGCGCCCCGATGGCCAGCTGGAGTTCCTGGGCCGCGCCGATGAACAGGTCAAGATCCGCGGCTATCGCATCGAACTCGGCGAAATCCAGGCCGCCCTGGCTGCTTTGGACGGCGTGGAGCAGGCAGTGGTGACCGCCCGCGAGGACCGCCCCGGCGACAAGCGGTTGGTTGGCTATGTGACCGGCACCGCCGACCCCGCCGAGGTTCGCCGACAGCTGGCCGAGCAGTTGCCCGACTACATGGTGCCGGCCGCGGTGGTGGTGCTCGACACGCTGCCGCGCACCCCCACCGGCAAACTCGACAAACGTGCCCTGCCGACACCGGAATACGCCGACACCGATCGGTATCGGCCACCGTCTAGCCCGACCGAGGAGATCCTGGCCGGTATCTACGCCCAGATCTTGGGACTGGCGCGGGTGGGGGCCGACGACTCGTTTTTCGATCTGGGTGGGGATTCGTTGTCGGCGATGCGGTTGGTGGCCGCGGTCAACGCTGGGCTGGATGCCGGGTTGTCGGTGCGCACAGTGTTCGAGACGCCCACCGTGGCCCAGCTGGCGGGCCGCATCGGCGTCGAAGCTGCGGGTCGGCTCGAGCCGCTGCGGCCGGTGCCGCGGCCGGCGGTGGTGCCGTTGTCGTTTGCCCAGCAGCGGTTGTGGTTTTTGGAGCAGTTGCACGGACCCTCCCCGATCTACACCCTGGCCGTGGCGCTGCGGCTGTGCGGGCACCTGGACGCCGAGGCGCTCGGTCAAGCACTGGCCGATGTGGTGGCCCGCCACGAAAGCCTGCGCACCGTGTTTCCCGCCGTCGACGGCATGCCCCGGCAGGAGGTGGTGGCGCCGGAGCGGGCCGACTTCGGCTGGCAAAGGGTCGATGCCGCCAGCTGGCCGGCAAGCCAGCTCGACCACGCCATCGACGCCGCGGTCCGGCACAGTTTTGATTTGGCGAGTGAAATCCCTTTGCGGGCAAAGCTTTTCGTGGTCACCGAAGATGAGCACGTGCTGGTGGCCGTCGTGCATCACATCGCGGCCGACGGGTGGTCGACGTCGCTGCTGGTGCGTGATCTGGGCATCGCCTATGCCGCCCGGTGTGCGGGGCGGGCCCCGGCGTGGGATCCGCTGGCGGTGCAGTATGCCGATTACACGCTGTGGCAACGCGAGCAGCTCGGCGATCTCGACGACCCCGACAGCCAGTTGGCCAGCCAACTGGCCTATTGGCAGCACAGCCTGGCCGGGCTGCCCGAGCAGCTGGTGTTGCCCACCGATCGGCCCTACCCGCCGGTGGCCGACTACCGCGGCGCGCGGGTGGCGGTGGACTGGCCGGCCGAGTTGCAGCAGCGGGTGGGGCGGGTGGCGCGCGAGCACAAGGCAAGCAGTTTCATGGTGATACAGGCCGCGCTGGCGCTGCTGCTGGCCAAGCTCAGCGCCACCGCTGACGTGGCGGTGGGGTTTCCGATCGCTGGGCGGCGCGATCCGGCGCTCGATGAGCTGGTGGGATTTTTCGTCAATACCTTGGTGCTGCGGGTCGATGTGGCCGGCAATCCCACGACCGGCCAGCTGCTGGCCCAGGTTCGCGCGCGCAGCCTGGCCGCCTACGAACACCAGGACGTGCCCTTCGAGCTGCTGGTGGAGCGGCTCAACCCGGCCCGAAGCCTGACCCATCACCCGCTCGTGCAAGTGATGTTGGCCTGGCAGAACAACACACCCGCCGAGCTGAGCTTGGGCGAAGTGCAGGCCAGCCCGCTCCCGGTGCACGCCAACACCGCCCGCATGGATTTGACGTTCTCGCTGGCCGAACGCTGGACGAAGACCGGTGAGCCCGCCGGCATCGGCGGATTGGTGGAATTCCGCACCGATGTCTTCGACGCCGCCAGCATCGAGGCGCTCATCGAGCGGTTCAAGACCACGGTGCTGGCGCTCACCGCCGACCCCAGCCGACGGCTCTCATCGATCGATCTGCTCGACGACACCGAACACGCCTATCTCGATGTCTGGGCAAATCGGGCTGCACTGACCCGCCCGGCCCCGGCCCCGGTGTCGATACCAGAGGCGTTCGCCGTGCAGGTAGACCGCCACCCGCAGGCGGTGGCGCTGACCTACGGCGGCGCCTCGCTGACTTACCGGGAGCTGGACGAGGCCGCCAACCGGTTGGCGCACTTGCTGGCCGCTCGCGGGGTGGGTCCGGGACAGCGTGTGGCGCTGCTGTTTTCGCGTTCGGCCGAGGCGATCGTGGCGATTTTGGCGGTGCTCAAAACCGGGGCCGCGTATGTGCCGATCGACCCGGCGCACCCGCCGGCGCGGGTCGCCTTCCTGCTCGACGATGCCGCACCGATCGCCGCGATCACCACCGCGGAGCTGGCCGACCGGCTCGACGGGCATGATCTGCTGGTCGTCGACGTCGACGACCCTGCTGTGGCTGCCCAGCCCAGGACCGCGTTGCCGGTGCCGGCGGCCGATGACCTCGCGTACCTGATCTACACCTCGGGCACGACCGGGGTGCCCAAGGGTGTGGCCATCACCCACCGCAATGTGATCCAGCTGCTGGAGTCCGTGGACGGCGAGCTGGCATCGAGACAGGTGTGGTCGCAATGGCATTCGTATGCGTTCGACGTCTCGGTGTGGGAGATCTTCGGTACGTTGCTGCGCGGCGGGCGGCTGGTCGTGGTGCCCGACGCGGTGGTGCGCGCGCCGGCGGAGTTTCACGCCTTGCTAGTGGGCGAGCAGGTCAGCGTGTTGAGCCAGACCCCGTCGGCGTTTTATGCCCTGCAGTCCGCGGATGCCCTGTCACCGGAGCGGGGTCGGCAACTCAAGCTGCGGGCGGTCGTGTTCGCCGGCGAAGCGCTGGAACCCCCGCGCCTTCGCACCTGGCTGGACCACCACCCGGGTTCACCGCGGCTCATCAATATGTATGGCACCACCGAGACGACGGTGCATGCCTCGTTTCGGGAGATCAGCGCCGCCGACGCCGACAGCACGGCCAGCCCGATCGGGGTGCCGCTGGCCAATCTCGGGTTTTTCGTGCTGGATGGTTGGTTGCGTCCGGTGCCGGCCGGGGTGGTGGGGGAGTTGTACATCGCCGGCGCGGGGTTGGGGTGCGGGTATTGGCGGCGCTCTGGGTTGACTGCGTCGCGGTTTGTGGCCTGCCCGTTCGGGGGGCCGGGCCAACGGATGTATCGCAGCGGGGACTTGGTGCGGTGGGGCGCTGACGGGCAGTTGACCTATCTGGGCCGGGCCGATGAACAGGTCAAGATCCGCGGCTATCGCATCGAGTTGGGCGAAATCCAGGCCGCCATAGCAGGACTGGCGGGGGTGCAGCAGGCGGTGGTGATCGCCCGCGAGGACCGCCCCGGTGATAAACGCCTGGTGGCCTATGTGACTGGGGTGGTTGATCCGGCCGCGATCCGCGACCAGTTGGCCCAGCGGCTGCCCGCCTACATGGTGCCGGTGGCGGTGGTGGCACTTGAGGCGTTGCCGTTGACGGTCAACGGCAAACTCGACAAACGCGCCCTGCCGGCACCGGCATACGCCGATTCGGACCGCTACCGCGCCCCGAGCACGCCCGCCGAGGAAATCCTGGCCGGCATCTACGCCCGGGTCCTGGGATTGCCACGGGTCGGAGTCGACGACTCATTTTTCGATTTGGGTGGGGATTCGCTGTCGGCGATGCGGCTGGTGGCCGCGGTCAACACCAGCCTGGATGCTGGGCTGTCGGTGCGCACGGTGTTCGAGGCGCCCACGGTGGCCCAGCTGGCGCCGCGGCTGGGAGCCGGTGGGCGCCGGTTGGCGCCGTTGCGGCCGGTGGAGCGGTCGGCGGTGGTGCCGTTGTCGTTTGCCCAGCAGCGGCTGTGGTTTATCGACCAGCTGCAAGGGCCCTCCCCGATGTACAACATGGCGGTGGCGCTGCGGCTACGCGGGCGGCTCGACGCCGCGGCGTTGGGTCAAGCGCTGGCTGACGTAGTGGCTCGCCACGAGAGTCTGCGCACCGTGTTTCCGGCGGTGGAGGGAACACCGCGGCAGGTGGTGGTGCCGCCCCCGCGCGCCGACACCGGCTGGCAGGTCATCGACGCCGGTGGCTGGCCGGCGGACCGCCTAGCCGAGGCCGTCGAGGCCGCTGCGCGGCGCAGTTTCAACATCGCAACTGAAATCCCTTTGCGGGCAACGCTTTTACGCATTGGCGACGAAGAGCATGTGCTGGTGGCGGTGGTACACCACATCGCCGCTGACGGCTGGTCATTGACCCCGCTGGTACGTGATTTGGGGATCGCCTATGCCAGCCGGTGTGCGGGCCAGCCGCCGGATTGGGCGCCGTTGCCGGTGCAGTACGCCGATTACACGCTGTGGCAGCGTGAGCAGTTGGGGGATCTCGACGATCCCGACAGCCCGATCGCCGCGCAGCTGGCCTATTGGGAACAGGCACTGGCCGGCATGCCCGAACGCCTTGATCTGCCGACCGATCGGCCCTATCCGCCAGTGGCCGATCATCGCGGCGCCCGGGTGGCCATCGACTGGCCACCGCAGTTGCAGCAGCGCATCGCCGGGCTAGCACGGGAACACAACGCGACCAGTTTCATGGTGGTGCAGGCCGCGTTGGCGCTGCTGCTGGCCAAGGTCAGCGCCAGCGGTGAGGTGGCGGTGGGATTCGCGGTGGCCGGACGGCGCGATCCGGCGCTCGATGAGCTGGTGGGTTGCTTCGTCAACACGTTGGTGCTGCGGGTGGATGTGGCCGGCGATCCCGCGGTGGCTCAGCTGTTGGAGCAGGTGCGTGCCCGCAGCCTGGCCGCCTTCGAGCACCAGGATGTGCCGTTCGAGGTGCTGGTGGAGCGGCTCAACCCGACCCGGTCGCTGACCCATTCGCCGCTGGTTCAGGTGGTGTTGGCCTGGCAGAACTTCGCCGGGGCGGCCACGGGCGCCCTGCCTGAGGTGGGGTTGGGTGAGCTGCAGGTCAGCCCGGTGCCGGTGGACACCCACACCGCTCGGATGGATTTGGCGATTTTCCTCGGGGAGCGCTGGAACGACGACGGTGAGCCGGCCGGGATTTCCGGGGTAGTGGAATTTCGCACCGACGTGTTCGACGCCGCCAGCATCCACGCCCTGATCGAGCGCTGGCAGCGTGTGGTGATGGCGCTAAGCGCCGACCCCACCCGGCGGCTGTCGTCGATTGATCTGCTCGACGAGGCGGAGCTGGCGCGCCTGGCTGAGATCGGCAATCGGGCCGCATTGACCGCACCGGCACCCCCACCGGTGTCGATCCCGGAGCTATTCGCTACCCAGGTCGCCGGTAACCCGAACGCGCCGGCGCTGACTTGCCGCGGCCGCTCACTGACCTATCAGGAACTCGACGCGGCCGCTAACCGGTTGGCGCACCTGTTGGCCGCGCACGGGGCGGGCCCGGGAACCTATGTGGCGCTGCTGTTTTCCCGTTCAACCGAGGCGGTCATCGCAATGCTGGCGGTGCTGAAAACCGGGGCCGGCTATGTGCCGATCGACCCGGCGATGCCGGCCACCCGGGTGGGGTTCATGCTCGCTGACGCCGCCCCGATCGCAGTGGTCACCACCGCGGCGCTGCGTCCCCGTTTGGACGACCACGACCTGGTGGTCATCGACATCGACGACCCGACGATCGCCGGCTATCCGGCCACGGCTTTACCGACGCCGGCCGACGACGACATCGCGTATTTGATCTACACCTCGGGCACCACCGGCGCCCCCAAAGGGGTGGCCGTCACCCACCACAACGTGACTCAGCTACTGGGCTGCCCGCAAGCGCAGCAGTTCCCGGGCGGGGTGTGGACGCAGTGTCACTCGTTTAGTTTCGACTTTTCGGTGTGGGAGGTCTTCGGCGCGCTGCTGCACGGGCGGCGGCTGCTGGTGGTACCCGACGAGGTGACCAGCTCACCGCAAGACTTCCACGACCTGCTGGTGGCCGAACACGTCGACGTCGTCAACCAAACCCCCTCTGCGTTGGGTGTGCTTTCCCCCGACGGGCTGGAATCCGTGGCGGTGTTGGTCGGTGGGGAGGCCTGCCCGCCTGACCTGGTGGACCGCTGGGCGTCCGGGCGGGTGATGGTCAACGCCTACGGCCCCACCGAGACCACGGTGTGGGTGGCGATAAGTGCACCTATGCAACCGGGGTCGGGCGCGCCGATCGGCTCACCGCTGCCGGGGGCGGCGCTGTTTGTGCTCGACGAGTGGCTGCGCCCGGTGCCCGTCGGGGTGGTGGGCGAGTTGTACGTGGCCGGCCCGACGGTCGCGACGGGGTATTGGCGGCGGCCAGCGCTGACCGGGTCGCGGTTTGTGGCCTGCCCGTTCGGCGGCGAGGGCGCACGAATGTATCGCACCGGGGATTTGGTGTCGTGGGGGGCTGACGGGCAACTGCGGTATGTGGGCCGCGCCGACGAGCAGGTCAAGATCCGGGGCTATCGCATCGAGCTCGGCGACATCCAGGCCGCGCTGGCCGCGCTGGACGGTGTGACGCAGGCGGCGGTGATCGCCCGCGAGGACCGCCCCGGCGACAAGCGTCTAGTCGGCTACGTCGCCGACAGCGCCGACCCGTCCCAGATCCGCGCCGCGCTGGCCCAGCGGCTGCCCGCCTACATGGTGCCCGCGGCGGTGATGGTGCTCGACGCGCTGCCGCGCACCCCCAACGGCAAACTCGACCGGCGCGCCCTGCCCGCACCGCGCTACACCGACGCCGACCGCTACCAGCCCCCGGCCACCCCCACCGAGCAGATCCTGGCCGACATCTACGCCCAAGTGCTCGCACTGCAGCGGGTCGGTGTCGAGGAATCGTTTTTCGATCTCGGCGGCGATTCGCTGTCCGCGATGCGGCTAGTCGCCGCGATCAACAAGGCACTGGATACCCGCATGGCGGTGCGCGCGGTGTTTCAGGCGCCTTCGGTGCGGGCCCTGGCTCAACAGCTGGGTCGACCCGACAGCGCCGCCGAAGTGATCCCCGCCGAGATCCTCAAAGATGGCAGCGGAATTCCGTTGTGCTGCATTCACGAAGGCACCGGCATCAGCTACCCTTACCGCGGCCTCGGCGACTATTTGGAGTGCCCGATCATCGGGATCAACCAGACCCCGCACACCGACCAAGCCCAACCCGCGTCCATTCGCGACATGGCCAAAAACTACGCCGACCGACTCCAAACCGTCTATCCCGCACAGTCCTACAACCTGCTGGGTTGGTCATTCGGAGGTGTCGTCGCCCACCAGCTTGCCGTCGAGCTTCGCCGACGCGGATGCGCCATCCACCGACTGATCCTGTTGGACCCCATTGCTCCCACCGACAGCCAACCCCAATCCATCTCCAACGAAACCGACATCGAAAGCCGCATCCTGCAACGCTTCCTACAACTCAGTGGCATCGACACCGCCGACAATACGCAGCCGCTCACCTACCAGCGGGCACAGCAACTAATCCGCCAACACCGAGACCACACCGCAGAACTTGTGCTCCCACCTCAAGGACTGCTCAACCACATGGTGCACAGCGCCCACGCCAACCAGTACTACATCACCGACCACAACCCCGACGTATTCGACGGCGACACAGTCATATTCACCGCCGCCCGAAGCGGAAACCACAACGCACTACAAAGCTGGCGACCCTACATCACCGGCGACATCAGGCACCACCCCGTCGACTGCGAACACAACGACATGATGACGCCTACAACACTGCGCACCTACGCCCAACAACTCAAAGACTCGCTACAACGCTAAAGCGCAAGAAAACACCGGTTACCACATTGCCGGTACTAGCCGATAGCGAACTTTCTGCGTGTATTCGCGGTATCCGGCCAGCTCGTTGCGCAACAGCTTCTCCTCGTCGCGAATCCGCAAGGCAAGCACGCTCACACCGGTTATGACGAAGACCAGGCCCCAATAGGAGCCGAGCGCAAGGGGGATACCGATCATCGCGATCACGTTGCCGGTGTACATGGGATGCCGCACCAGCCCGTACAGGCCAGTGGAGATGAGCTGCTGACCGGCTTCGACGCGGACGGTCGCGCCCGCATAGCTGTTTTGAACGAGCGCCATCATTGCGACAGCGAGCCCGACGGCCGCCAGCACATCGCCGATCACGCAAACCGCCGTCGGTACCGAGGACCAGCCGAAGCGGTGATCGAGCGCGCTGACCACGAACATCGCCGTCAGCGACAACCACGTACCCCCGATGGCGATCTTTTGCGCCATCCGGGGTTCCGCCGTCGGCCCCGCACGCATGCGCCGCTGAAGCGCCTCGGGGTTCGTGCGCAGCAAATAGATACTGGGGCTCCAGATCGAAACGACGAATATCGCCAAGAAGACCCAAGCTTGCCAGTAACGAAGTGTGCCGGCGGCCAAAAACAGCATCGAGCCGAACACGACGACCTGGATGAGCCCGGATAGGAACATCCTCGGAGTGCTTTTCACGGCTTCTCCTACACCGTGCGGGCCAGACGATCGGTGAGCAGTCCGGCGAACTTTGCTGGGTCGTCGGGCACACCGCCTTCGGCGAGAAGTGCTGCGCCGTAAAGTAATTCGGCAGTCTCAACCAGTCCCGGATCGTCGGCGCGGTCTTTGCGCGCCTGCTGCAGGCTGACGACCAGCGGGTGCTTGGGGTTGAGTTCGAGGATCCGCTTGGTAGCGGGAATAGCCTGCCCCGACGCCCGGTACATGCGGGCCAGCGCCGGTGTGATGCCCAACGCGGGCGTGACCAGGCAGGCTGGCGATTCGGTCAGCCGGCCCGACAGCCGCACTTCGGAGACATGGTCGCTTAACGTCTCCTTCAGCCAACTCAGCAGGTCAGCGAATTCCTTCTGCTGCTCCTCACGCTCGGCCTGACTCTTTTCATCCTCGGACGCTAAATCCACCTCGCCCTTGGCCACCGACTGCAGTCGCTTGCCGTCGAACTCGGGCACGGATCCGACCCAGATCTCGTCCACCGGGTCGGTCAGCAGCAGCACCTCATAGCCCTTGGCCTTGAACGCCTCCAGATGCGGCGACTTCAACAGCTGCTCCCGTGATTCACCGGTCGCATAGAAGATTTGCTCCTGGCCGTCCTTCATGCGCTCGACATATTCAGGCAGGGTGGTGAGCTGGTCGTCGCTGTGTGTGGAGGCGAACGAACAAATACGCAAAAGCGTGTCCTGGTTGTCGAAGTCCGAGATCAGGCCCTCTTTGAGGGCCTTGCCGAACTCGGTCCACAAGGTGCGGTAATCGTCGGGCCGCTCGGCCTGAATGTCCTTGATCGTCGACAAAACCTTCTTCGTCAGCCGACGGCGGATCGCAGAGATATGCCGATCGTGCTGCAGCATTTCACGAGAAACGTTGAGCGACAAGTCCTCTGCGTCGACGACGCCCTTGACGAAACGCAGGTACCGCGGCATGAGCTGCTCGCAGTCGTCCATGACGAAGACCCGCTTGACATACAGCTGCACCCCGACCTTGGCATCGCGGTTGAACAAGTCGAACGGTGCACGCGAGGGGATGAACAGCAAAGCCTGGTATTCGAACGTGCCCTCGGCCTTCATCGGGATGATCTCCAGCGGGTCATCCCAGGCGCGGGCGATGTGCTTGTAGAACTCCTTGTACTCGTCGTCGGAGACCTCGTCTTTGGACTTGGCCCACAACGCCTTCATCGAGTTGAGGGTCTCGGTCTCGATGGTGACTTGCTCTTTGCCGCCCTCCTCGCCGGGCGGGGTGCGTCGCTCGACCTCCATGCGGATGGGCCAGGCGATGAAGTCGGAGTACTTCTTGACCAGCTCCCTGATCTTCCACTCCGCGGTGTAGTCATGGAGCCCGTCCTCGGCGTCTACCGGCTTGAGGTCCAGGGTCACCGATGTTCCCTGCGGAGCATTCTCGACGGACTCGATCGTGTAGGTGCCGTCGCCGCTGGACACCCACCGGGTGGCGGCACTTTCGCCGGCCTTGCGGGTGAGCAGCTCGACCTTGTCGGCCACCATGAACGTCGAATAGAACCCGATACCGAACTGCCCGATCAGTTCCTCGGAGGCGGCCGCGTTCTTGGCCTCGCGCAGCTTCTGACGCAGCTCCGCGGTACCCGACCTGGCCAGGGTGCCGATCAGGTCCACGACCTCTTCGCGCGTCATACCGATGCCGTTGTCGCGAACGGTCAGGCGGCGCGCATCTTTGTCGACCTCGATCTCGATGTGCAGGTCCGAGGTGTCGACGTCGAGGTCCTTGTTCCGCAGCGTTTCGAGCCGCAGCTTGTCCAGCGCGTCGGAGGCATTCGAGATCAACTCCCGCAAAAACGCATCCTTGTGGGAGTACACCGAGTGGACCAGCAAATCCAACAGCTGGCGTGCCTCCGCCTGAAACTCCAACTGCTCCACCTGGGCGGTCATGTGATCCCCTTCGACAACACGGCCTTCGACTGCGGGTATCCGGCAAGATAATACCGAGCGCGTCGCTCGTCCGGTGCCCGCAGCAACGCAAGGAGCGGGCTGGTTGCCGCCGAGCTCAGATGCCGTCCACACCCTGGCACACAGGCGTCCAGTCATGCAGCCGCTCGGGCAGGAGCGAGATTCGTTTCCCGCATGCCTGGTTCGCAGCGGCCCTCGGCCTTAGCCAGTCCTGCTGCAACGCGTTATTCGATGTCGCCAGTCAGGCCGAATTCAGCCAACGTGTGTGCCGCCAACTCCCGCAAAGCGAGCTTTGTGTTCTCTGCGCCCGGTTGGTACGCGTTAATGCTGAGGCGGATCTGCCCCGCGATGCGCCGAGTCTGCACGTTGAGTTGGCCGCCCACACGCTCAAGCCACTGTCGCGTTACGCCCTGGCCGGTTACTCGGATCATGCCGCGCTCGGCATCGGTGCCATCGGGGCGGTTCACCACCGAGCTGAGATCACCGAGATTTGAACAGAACACCGAAAGATCAGGATCGGCGGACATCGCATCAGACATCCGTTTCCACACCCGCTTGGGTGTGAACGGGGCCAGCGGAAGAAGCTGCAGCGACTCTTCGGGCGTCTCCCGTAGAGTCCTCAGCGCCTGCTTGATGGCAGCGCGGGTGTCACGCAGATCGGTCGTTACCCGCTCCGGGTCGACGCTGACGCGCGCAGACGACACGGCGTTCGCGCGCGTATCGCCTTCGGTGCGGTCGCTGATCGGGAGTTGCAAGGTGACGGCGCCGTCGCCGGCACGTCGGCGCCCCATCCGCTGCCCAAGTTTGGCAGCAAAACCTGCGGCCAGCGTGTTGCTGGTTCCGCCAAGAGCTTTCGCACAGGCATCCCAGTCGTCGAGGCCGACGTAAATCGTGACAGTTGGCACGACGACGACCTCATCGGCGCCACCACAGGGGGCGACGGGTGACGGCGCAGGTGATCGGGCACCACTGCGACTGCGGCCGGCTTGTTTTCGCGCCAGTCTTGCCGCCGCAACAAGCGCCCGCCCAACCTCCGGCACGTCGCGCGCAGTTTGGCGAGCATCCTGAATTACCGCGCGCAGCCGAGTGCGCGACTGTGGCGGTGGGTAGCCAAGATCGCGGGTGTTGCCCAAGACCGCATCAGCTAGCGCGACGACAAGCCCGAGGCCATCGACTATGTAGTGGGAAACCACCAGGCTGACCGCGGTGGCGCCGTCCGTGAGCCGAATGACGCCGAGATGCCAACCGGGCCCCCATTCCGGATCAATGGGCAGTTGTAAGCGGTCATCGGCCCAGTCGCTGAGTTCGGTGCGTGGGCGGGCGTGCTCCGCGATGTCGATGTCTAGCGGCCCCCGATCCAAGACCCACCGATGCCTGCCGAAGGGCAGTGGCGAGCACTCGATGCGCCGCCCCAACAACCCGTAGCCGAGGTTATGGTGAAAACGCTTCAGCCCATCGAAGTCGATTGCGTGCTCATAGATCCACACCACCTGCGTGACGAGCTTTAGGCCGGCGGCGCGGCCCGCCGCAAATAAGGCTTGATCCGCCAATGCGAGCCGATGGGTCGACCGCGCATCACTAGCGGGTGCGCGGCGACTTAGCGGTGGGCGGGTGGGACGCCTCCGGACTGACACCGATCAGCCTCCGGCGATACGAAACATCACGCAGAATGACCCACGCCGAACGGCGTCGGCGTTGCCTGCGTCGACCCGATTCATCACAGCATTAGAACATGTGAACCCGTGGGTGAGAGCGGCCTTGAGCCTTGACGCGGGCATTTGATTTGTGGGCCTGTCTGCGGCGCGAACCGCTCTTCGACGACGGATCCGGCGGGACTTGGGCTGAGCGGCCTTCAGGATCACTTCAGGCTGGCGCGTCGACGATCAGTTGAAACTTGCGCGTGCGTGGATTGACCGGCAGATCATCGGTCGCAACGACGTCAAAAGCGACGTTGTCCATCAATTTCCGGTCGAGCATTTCGCGCAATCGATCCTCCGCCGCTGCGAGCGCCTCTGCGCGCTGGGTCGCGGCGAGCGATGAGTCCAAAACGACTTTGAAGATGAATTTGGTTTTGCTCACCATTTGCATTTGGAAGCGGGTGATCCCTGGAACGAAGATTCCGTTGACCGTGTACGGGCTGATGAAGTCGTCGACGCCATCGCGATTCGTGAACATCGGCACCTTTTCCGCGCGACCGATCACGCTATTGATCACGAGATATGGCGACGATGGATGTGTTTGCGCAAGCGGCCGGATAATGTCAGACATTCGATAGCGGATCAGGGGCTGGGTGTAGTTGAACAGATTGGTGACGAGAACGTGATCGTCGAAGATCTCGTAGATTATGTCGTCGTCGTGCAGCGTCATCGTTTGACCGTCCGGATTCGCGAGGCCTTGCACGAGGTGTTCCGCTGTCCCGTAGATGTTTAAGGCACGGCAGTTGAACGCGGACTCGATTATCTCTTTGTCCGCGGGCGTCATCGCTTCTGCAGCGGTCGTTACGGCGATGGGGTTGACTTTCAGAATTCCCTTGTTTTGCTGCTCGGCGAGGATTTTAAGGCCGGTCGTGTAGCCGCCAATCACTTCCGGTTGAAACGTGTTTAGCTGTTCGACCGTCTGCGGCAGCGGCGAGTTGATTTCGAAGAATCGGCGGTCAACGAGCAAGCGTGCGATGCCACGCGTTGCCGAGCTCATCACCGACACGAAGGCGTGGTGGCCCGTGGCGGTGGCGTAATAGGCAATTCGAAATCGACCAGAACGCTTGCGTACCGGCCTTTCTTGGGCCAGGTTGCGGCCCAGCGCCGCAATACCCTGCACCCAATCCCGTTCGGAATACAAGAAGTAGCCGACCTCGCCCGACGTACCCGAGGTATGGACAACGTGGTACTCACCGAACAACAATTCGTTCGGAGCAGTCGATCGCGTCAAGAATTCAGCAATAGCGTGCTTCGTGATTTTTCGGTCCGTCACGATCCGATCGAAGTTTGCCATGAGCATCGACTTGGTCAATACAGGAAAGTCTTGCGGCACACATATTTCCGGATTGATGCCGTGCTCCTTGACAATTTCGGCATAATAAGGCGATTTTGCCTTGATATGACGGACGAGGCGGCGGAATTTCTCGAGCTTGATCGCCTCGAGCTCCGGGCGCGACATTTTCGTGTTGCGCCTCAGCTCGCGCTGCTTTGCGAGAAGGGTCAAAAATGGCCAAGCCATCGATTATGCCCTCACATGCGTCGTCACCAGCTCAGACGCCGCCAACGCCCTGAGCCACCAGCAACACCCCGCCCACTGTGCACATGGCGACCACGATCTTTCGCCGCTGAGCCCGCGCCCAGTCGTGCAGCCGTTGCACCAGCGCCTGGGTTTGCGCCGGCCTGGCCAGATAGCAGGCCAGGGTGATCTCGACGACCGCCAGCACACCGACGACGTAGGCGACGGCGGCGCTGACCTGCGTGCCGATCGCGGCACCCGAGGCCACGATGATCGCGACTACGTAGAGCATCTCGTCGGCTCCGGGTCCCCCGAAGAAGAAGCCGACCACCCACGCGACCCACAAGGATCCGTTTTCCCACGCATTGCGGATGCGGCTGAGCAGCCGCCCGAATACAGATTCGCCCTCGGGCGGCGCGCCATCCCCGCGCCGAAGCAGCCGCGCGACCGGGTTCGGGGCATCCGCGTCCGCCTCAGGGCTCGCTGTGTTGCCCCCCGATGTCGGTAGGTGCGCTCGTTGACGTCGGCGCGCCAGCGCGCGCACTGCCGTCAGCGCCGCGACCGAAAGCACGATCACGCCCAACCCGAGTTGAATGTGCCGGGCGGTGGAACTCGCGGTCGTTCCCGGGGTGGCCAAATCGTGCATGACAGACCTAAAGGTGGGCGTGACGTGCAGTATGAACAGCGGAACCAGCAGGCAGGGAATACTGACCACCAAACCGCCGGCCCCGTAAGCGAGCAGGTTTTGCACGGGCCGCGGTCGGGAGATCACCAGAAGGGTGAGGCCGATACGTATGGGATTGATTCCCGTGAAAAGCCCCAATCCCAGCATCAGCATCGAGCTCCCCACGGCCGGAACCCTACCGGTTGCTCTTGCCTGTTGGCTTCTTTTGAAGGTTCTGGCCTGTGGAAGCTATAGCTGCTTGGGGTTCGCGGCACAGGCGGCCGTCGTCCCGACGCGATGCGCGGGTGGCTGGCCGAACATGTCGCGGGTTGCCTTGTCCCAGCCTGAGTTTGGTCGACCAAGCTTGGGGACTCGTGCCACATGGCAATAGCAAGCGGCCAAACGGTCGCGAGATTGTCGCGCGCTACAGCGCAATGAGCAGGAGGTGCTACTCGACCTCGCCAGTCAGACCGAAGTCGCCCAGCGTCTGCGCAGCCAGCTCACGCAAAGCGGCCCTGGTGTTCTCGGCGCCCGGCTGGTAGGCGCCGACGCTGATGCGAATCTTGTCCCGGATGCGCCAAGACTGCAGGGTCATCTGGCCGCCGGTTCGCTCAAGCAGCTGTCGCCTTTCCTGTTGGGCAGTCACCCGCGTCATGACGAGCTCGGAGTCGGTGCCATCGAGGCGGCACACCACCGAGCCGAGCTCGCCCAGATTAGAACAAAACACCGGCAGATTCGGGTCGGCATACATCACATCGGACAGCCGTATCAATGCTGGCTTTGGCAGGAACGAAGTCAGCCACAGGAGCCGCGACGACTCATCCTGCGTCTCACGCAGACTGCGCAGCGCCTGCTTAATAGCGGCGCGGAGGTCGCGCAAATCCGTCGTTACCCGCGTCGGATCGACACTGAGGCTGGCAATCAGCATTGCGTTCGCGCGGGTATCACCTTCGGTGCGCTCGTTTATGGGCAGTTGCAGGGTCACAGCGCCGTCACTGGCACGTCGACGCCCCATGCGCTCGCCGAGTCTCACGGCGAGCCCGGCGACCAGCGTGTTACTCGTCGCGCCAAGGGCCGCCGCACGGGCATCCCAATCGACGACATCGACCTGGATCATGACAGTAGGCACGACGACGACGTCATCCGCGTCGGCTGCAGGGATCGGGACCGGAGCTGGCGCCGACGGTCGAGCAATATCACGCTGCACACGACGGGCCAGTTTCGCCGCTGCGACAAGCGCTCGGGCAACCTCAGGTGAGTCCCGTGCTGTTTGGCGGGCGTCCTCAAGCACTGCGCGCAGCCGAGTACGGGAATGCGGCGGTGCGTAACCAAGATCGTGCGTGTTGCCCAGGACTGCGTCAGCTACCGTGACGGCCAGCCCGAGGCCGTCAACCAGATAGTGGGAAAGCACCAGAGTGACCGCGGTGCAGCCATCTTTCAAGGGAAGAACGCCAAGATGCCAGCCGGGTCCCCATTCCGGATCGATAGGCAGTTGTGAGCGTTCGTCTGCCCAGTCGCTGAGTTCAGCGCGTGGACGCGCACTCTGGGCGATATCGATGTCCGACGGCCCGCGATCCAAGACCCATCGGGGCCGGGCGAACGGCAGCGGCGAACGCTCGATGCGTCGTCCCAACAACCCGAATCCGAGATTGCGGTGAAACTGCCGTAGCCCGTCGAGGTCGACCGCGTGCTCGTAGATCCACACGCACTGGATGACGAGCTTCCGGCCGATAGCACGGTGCCCCGCGTACAAGCTGTGGTCCGCCAACGCAAGGAGACTGTCCACCCGCGCGTCGCCGTCGGATCCGCGGCGCTCGGATGATCCGCGTTCAGGACCTAACCGGGCACGCACCATCAGCCGTCGCCGATACGGATCGATTCGCCCGCGACCCCGTGCAAGGCGTGAACCTCATAGCGCAGAACGACGCCGCCCAGGCCGGTGCGGCCTTTTACGAGGTCAGACGAATTCACCACATGAGAGTAGAACATGCTAATCCGCGGCTCAGAGACCCACGTTGGTCGGCAGGCGTGGATGGGCGGAAGGGTCCGGTCTTCCCTCCGAGGACACGCATGGAAAGTGCAGGGAGCTAGGATCTCGGCGATGAAATTTGCGCTGGCTAGCTATGGAACGCGCGGCGATGTCGAGCCCTGCGTCGCCGTCACCCGTGAGCTGCTGCGCCGCGGGCACGAAGTGCGCATAGCCGTCCCCCCTGACCTGGTTAGCTTCGCTGAGTCGGCCGGATTTGCCGCCGTCCCTTATGGACCCGATGCGCGGCGGTTCCAGGATGCACACCGCGATTTCCTAGCGAACTTGTTCCGCAAGCCCTGGAAGGTCCGGGATCTACTGCGTTTGTGGGGCAAAGATTGGGCGCTGTTTACCCAATTCTGGAAAGAGACCAGCACGACCCTGATGGCGCTGGCCGACGGGGTTGACTTGCTGTTCACCGGCGTGCTTGGCGAGCAGGCCGCCGCCAACATCGCGGAGTATTACGGCATTCCCTTGGCCACGCTGCATACCTACCCGATGCGGGCCAACGGCCAGCTCGCCACATTCCTGCCGACGCCGGTGGGCCGTTCCGTGGTGACGATGTCCGAGTGGCTGGAGATGCCCCTGACCAAGAAGCTCGCGGACGCGCAGCGCCGTGAATTGGGGCTGCCGAAGGCGAAAGGCCTGCCGTCGCGGCGGATCACCGAACGCGGGTCGTTGGAAATCCAGGCCTACGACGAAGTGTGCTTCCCCGGGCTGGCAGCCGAATGGGCGCGGTTCGATAGCCAACGGCCTTTTGTCGGGGCTCTGACGGTGGAATCGACGACGGACACCGATGACGAGGTCGCCTCGTGGATTGCCGCCGGAACACCGCCGATTTTTTTCGGTTTCGGCAGCATGCCCGTCGCCTCTCCGGTCGACACGCTTGCGATGATCAGCGCGGCCTGCGCAGAGTTGGGTGAACGGGCGTTGGTATGTGCCGGCGGGACTGACTTCGCCCGCGCCCCCCACTTCGAACACGTCAAGGTGGTCAGCGCGATGAATTACGCCGCCGCATTCCCCGCTTGCCGCGCAGTCGTGCACCACGGTGGCGCGGGCACGGCGGCCGCGAGCCTGCGCGCCGGAGTTCCCGCGCTAATCCTTCCGACGTGGCCCGATCAGACGCTGTGGGGAACTGTGGTGAAACGGTTGGGGGTAGGCACCTTCCGGCGCTTTTCGACCACTACCCAGCAAACGTTGGTCGCAGACCTGCGCACCATCCTCGCGCCGCAATACGTCGCCCGCGCTCGTGAGGTCGCCACCCAGATGACGACGCCCGCCGAAAGCGTTGCCGCCGCAGCTGATCGCGTGGAGAACTACGCCCGGTTGCGCACCGTGGGGTAATCGGCCAAATCAAACCGTCAAGATGGTCGGAAATCAGGCGCTGGCCATACCACTGACCACCAGCGCGACCCCACCCACTGTGCACATGGCTATGAGGATCTTTTGCCGGTGGGCTCTCGCCCAGTCGTGTAGCCGTTGCACGACCGCTTGAGTTTTCGCCGGCTTGGCCAGATAGCAGAGCAGGGTTATCTCGACAACGGCAAGCATTCCAACGACGAACGCAATAGCGGCGCTGGCTTGCGCGCCGATCGCGACTCCGGAAGCCACTATGAAAGTGAGTAGGAAAAACACCCCGTCGAGTGGCGGGCCTGATCCGAGGCCGATCACCCATGAAACCCACAACGATCCGTTTTCCCACGAGTTGTACATACGACCGAGCAGTCGTGTGATCGCAGATCCGCCTCCCGTCGAGGCATCCTGCGCACGGCCCAGCAGCCGCGTGATCGGGTTCGGTGAATCCGCGTCCAGAACCAGGGTCGAGCTGTTGCCGCCCGCTGCCGGCACCTGCGCTCGCTGTGGCCGGCGTGTCAACGCGCGCACTACCAGCACCGCGGCAATCGATAGCGCGAGCACACCTATGCCGAGTTGAATGTGCCGGACAGTGGAACTTGTGGCGAAACGGTCCGCGAAAGATTTAAGCACTCGTGTGTTGTGCAGCACCGCCAGCGGAACAACCACGGTGAACATACACGCTATGAGGTTTCCGACGCCGTAGGCGAGCAGGTTTTGCACAGGCCGCGGCCGGGAGATCACGAGCAGCGTAATGCCGAGACGCATTGGGTCGAATCCAGTCAGAAGCCCGCACCCTAGCGCCATCACTAGCAGCGAGCTCCACATGGCCGGAACACTACCCTGTTGCCATTTGGCCGTTGGATTCTTCGAAGCTTCCCAGGTCAGTTCAGCTCGCCTGGCGCACGGTTTGTCGTCAGAGTGAGAGCTGGCGCCCGAAAAGGTTCATGCGCATAGCTAAGCGCTTACGGAAGCTTCACAATCCGCCATCGCGAAAGCATAGCTCTGACAAGGCATTTGCCGAAACCAGATATCAGCGGACGCACGACCCGTAGTCAGGAAATGTCGAGTGCTGCCGGGCAGCCGCAGGAGATCGGATCGCACCACGATTCGCAAAGGGTTAGCTGTGTTGTTTGCTCAGCCGGAGTTCGGCTCGATGTCGTCCGAGCGACGTGTGGTTTCATTGTTGCTGCATAGTCCAACCACTTAAAGGCATACGGTAAGAAGTACGGTACAAAAGTGGACAACGTACTCGATCCGCTCGACCAGGCCATGTTTGAGTTCGGCCGAGCGATGGGAGTCAACGTCGTGGTGCAAGCGGTCTGGCTTTACAACCGCGCGATCGACATCGACGGGCTGCGACAGTTCCACGACCGTCTTCAGCGGGGCCGGCTATCACGCCGCATCGAGTGTTCGCCACTGCGGTTCGGTCGGCACCGCTGGGTATCGTCCAACGGCTCATCCGATCTCGAGATCGTGGCGTTGCCCCGACCACGCGGAGAATTCGACGCCTGGCTAAACGAGCAGGCCAACACCCCGTTGGACCCGGAGCAAGGACCCGTATGGCACCTTGCAGTGCTCCCGTTCACCGACGGCGGCACCGGGATCAGCTTGGTCATCCCGCATTGCGTCACCGACGGCCTTGGCCTGTTCGAGGGACTGGCAGATGCTGCGCTTGGGCGCGACGACCCCATCGACTGGCCTGCAAGTGGGTCGCGCCGGCGCTGGCAGGCCGTGCGCGAGGATGCCCGCCAAACCGCGCGCGACGCCCGCGCCATCCGCCACGGCATCGCCTCCGCAGTGCGGTTGGTGAGACGCAGCCGTGGTGGCGCTCAACCCGCCACACCGCTGCCTGCCCTGCCGCCCGTCGGCGCCGACGAACCTATCGCGGTCCCACTGGCAACGATGTTCGTCGACACCGACGAGTGGGAGGACCGCGCACATGCGCTCGGAGGCAGCAGCACCGCGCTGCTCGCGGGACTGACAGCCCACCTCGCGCAGCAAAGGGGACGGGTCACCGCGGACGGCCTCGTCGCTTTGCGGATACCGTTCAACGAGCGCACCGCCGGGGATACTCGCGGCAACGCGGTGAGCAATGTCGACATCATGGTCGACCCCGCCCCTGTCACGACGGACCTGCGCGGAATCCGGGCCGCGATCAAACAAGCGCTGATAGACCACCGCGAGCTGCCGGACGAAGAGCGGGCGATGTTGTCGGTCGTTCCCCTGCTACCCAAACGGCTGCTGAAGCTCGCCGGCAATCCAACCGGTGTCGTAGCAACCAGCCTCGGCGTGGTACCGCCAGCCGCCACACGCCCGGATGGCACGGACGCCGACTACCTCGCCATGAAGATGCACTACCCGGGCGTGACCACCGCGATGATGCACCGATTCGGCGGACTGCAAATTGTGGGATCGGGAACAGCGAACGGACACGTCTTTGTCACTGTCCTTGGTTATCAGCCTGGCCAGCACAACTCGAATGACGGCTTACGACATGACCTTTCCAGTGCCTTGAAAGGCTTTTCGCTTACCGGCACGTTTCTCTGAACGCCCGATTGAAGGAACCATGAAGTTTGTGCTCGCGTGCTACGGAAGTCGCGGCGATGTCGAACCCTGCGTCGCAATCGGACGCGAACTGCTGCGTCGCGGGCACGAGGTCCGCATAGCGGTCCCTCCTGACCTGGTCGGGTTAGCCGAAGCGGCGGGGCTGTCGGCAGTCGCCTGTGGACCAGATGCACGAGACGTTCTGGACGCCCACCGCAAGTTCTGGACCTGCTTTTTCCGAACGCCTTGGCGGGTGCGGAATCTGATCGAGCTGCGCGGCCAAGTCGGCGAGCCGATCATGCGGTGCTGGGAGGAGATGGCCGCGACGCTGAAGTCGCTGGCGGACGGCGCCGATCTGGTGTTCACCGGCCTGAATTTCGAAGACGCCGCGGCCAACGTCGCCGAGTACTACGGCATTCCGCTGGCCACGTTGCATTACTTCCCGCTGCGGGCCAACGGGCAACTCCTATCGTTTCTGCCGGCGCCGCTGGGGCGCGCGGCAATGACGGCGTTCTGGTGGCTGTCGTGGCAGGGAACGAAGAAGGTCGAGGACGCCCAGCGCCACGAACTCGGGCTACCGAAGGCAAGCGGCCCCTCGCCGCGACGGATCACCGAACGCGGATCCCTCGAAATTCAGGCCTACGACGAGGTGTGCTTTCCCGGGCTGGCCGCGGAGTGGGCGAAATTCGGTGGTCAACGGCCCTTCGTCGGTGCGCTGACGATGGAGCTGCCCACCGACGCGGACGACGAGGTCGCCTCGTGGATCGCGGCGGGAACACCGCCGATTTTCTTCGGGTTCGGCAGCATCGCGGTCGAATCTGCTGCCGACACGCTGGCCATGATCAGCGGCGCCTGCGCACAGCTGGGCCAGCGGGCGGTGGTGTGCTCCGGCGGAACGAACTTCACCGGCGCCCCTCATTTCGACAACGTCAAGGTGGTGAAGGCAGTAAGTTATGCGGCCACTTTTCCGGCGTGCCGCGCGGTCGTCCACCACGGTGGCGCAGGTACCACTGCCGCGGGTCTGCGCGCTGGCGTGCCCACATTGATCCTCTCGACAGACCTCGACCAGACGCTGTGGGGAGTGCGGGTCAAACGGTTGAAAGTGGGCACTGCCCGGCGCTTCTCAACCACGACCCAACAGTCGCTGATCGAGGATCTGCGCACCATCCTTGCCCCCCAGTACGTTGCCCGAGCCCGCGAGATCGCCGCTCGCATGAGCAAACCGTCCGAAAGTGTCGCGGCCGCTGCGGATCTGGTGGAAAATTTTGCCCGCAAACGGCGTATTGACTGAGACACGACTCAGGCTGTCGAGACGCTCACGGCCGCCGAGTGACACAGACCACCCGGGCCGACGCACGGTGTTCTGTAGGTGGCGCGGGCATCCTGAATGGCGGGCGCTAACGGGAGGGGAATGACACTGGCCACCACGCGCTTACGAGCACTACGCGACAACATGATTGAGCGTGCCGCGCTGGCGGTGGTCCAGGGTGCGCAGAGACGACTCTATCCGTACCTGACCAGGCGCGTCGACGATGACGTCGTCTTCCTCAACTACGGCTACGAGGAAGATCCGCCGATGGGCTTGTCCCTCGATGCCGCCGACGAACCCGACCGCTACCCCATCCAGCTTTATCACGCCACCGCCACCCAGGCCGGCGGCTTGGCCGGAAAGCGGGTGTTGGAGGTGGGTTGCGGGCATGGCGGCGGCGCGTCGTACCTGACACGCGCCTTGATGCCGGAATCGTATGTCGGGTTAGATGTCAACGCCGCCGGTGTCGAGTTCTGCCGTCGGCGCCACCAAGTGCCTGGATTGCAGTTCGTGCATGGTGACGCCGAAAATCTGCCGTTCCCGGCCGCGTCGTTCGATGCAGTGATCAACGTCGAGTCCTCGCACTGCTACCCGCACTTCGACCGATTCATCGCAGAGGTCGCCCGCGTACTGCGTCCCAGTGGAGCGTTCCTGCATGCCGATGTGCGCCACCGTGCGGACTGGGCGACCCGAGCAGAGGTCGTGCTGCACAATGCACCCGGGCTGCGGGTGGTGTCGTGGCGGCAGATCGACGCCGAGGTGCTGCGGGGAATGACACTGAACTCGGAGCGCATGCAGGCGTCGATGCAGGACGTTGCGCCTCGTATTCTGCGACGCTGGGTCCGCGACGCGGTGCCGGCGTACGGGTCGGCAATCTACCGGAACATCCAGAACGGACGAGACTCGTACCGGATGTACTGTCTGGTCAAGGCGTCAAACGACCACTGAGACCAGCGGCCAATTCGGAAGTGAAGGACTTGGATCCGCGATGAAGTTTGTGCTCGCAGCCTACGGAACGCGCGGGGATATCGAGCCGTGCGTCGTACTGGGTCGTGAGCTGCAGCGCCGCGGGCACGATGTGGCCATGGCCGTTCCTCCTAATTTGGTGGGCGACGTCGAGGCGGCCGGACTTGCGGCGATGGCCTATGGGATGGATTCGCAGGCACTGATCGACACCCACCGCGACTTCTGGACGTCGCTGTTTCGCAACTTTTGGAATATCCCGGAAGTCCGCCGGCTGTGGCGCGAAGTGTGGAATCCCGGCATCCAGTCGTGGCAGGAGATGAGCAAGGCGCTGACGTCGCTGACCGACGGCGCCGATCTGCTGTTGAGCGGCATAAGTTTTCAGGAGGGCGCGGCGAACATCGCCGAATATTACGGCATTCCTTTGGTCACTCTGCATACTTTTCCGATTCGGGCCAACGGTTACCTAGTACCGATCCTGCCGGCGCCGTTGGGCCGGCGAGCGATAACAGCGCTGGAGTGGCTGCACTGGCGCATGACCCGCAAGGTCGAGGACGAACAACGCCGTGAACTGGGCCTACCGAAGGCAAAGGGGCCCTCACCGCGGCGCATCGCCGAACGCGGAGCGCTGGAAATCCAGGCTTACGACGAGGTGTGCTTTCCGAAACTGTCTGCGCAATGGGCGAAATTCGACGGTCAACGACCGTTTGTCGGAGCGCTGACCCTGGAGTCGCCCACAGATGCCGACGAGGAGGTGGCGTCGTGGATTGCCGAGGGAACACCGCCGATCTTCTTCGGCTTCGGCAGCATCCCGGTCGAATCCCCTGCCAACACCCTGGCCATGATCGCCGCGGCCTGCACCCAGTTGGGCGAGCGTGCGCTGGTGTGCTCGGCATGGAGTGATTTCAGTGGCCTTCCGCATTTCGACCACGTCAAAGTGGTCGGCGCGGTGGACTTCGCGGCGATCTTTCCGACGTGCCGTGTGGTGGTGCACCACGGTGGTGCCGGCACCACTGCCGTGGGTCTGCGCGCCGGAGTTCCGACGGTGATCCTTTGGACGTGGCCGGACCAATCGCTCCGCGGAGCTGCGCTCAAACGGTTGAAAGTCGGCACATCCAGGCGCTTTTCGTCGACTACGCTCGAGTCGCTGGTGGCGGACCTGCGCACCGTCCTCGCCCCCCGGTACCTGAACCGGGCACGTGAGATCGCCCCGCGGATCACCGGGCCTGCCGAAAGCCTTGCCGCAGCCGCTGATCTGGTAGAAAACGTCGCCCGCCTCAAACGCGTGGGTTGATCTGAGCGGTAGTCATCGCCGTACCGCGTCCGGTTCGCAAATGAGAAACACCATTTGACCGCGCGGTGGCGACCAAACGGACATAAAGCGGCCGATTGTCCGATGAGTTCAGTGATCGATATTCGCACATGCTGAGTAAATGGCCAGGGCGTAGCAGTCGCCGGTGTAAAAGCGGCGCTACCTGTGATCTTCCCCGTGAATCGTTGTCTCCGACATAGAGAGCAGCAAATTTTATGCTGCGGGCACTTCGTGGCTTCATGCTGAAACGCCAAGTGCCACTTAGGAAATTGCCGAAATTCTCGCTGGTAGCCCGTCTATCGGGTTACTCTGTGACTGGCTGAGCCCGTGGACGTGAGGCTACCGCTTTCATGCGCGAGAGCGCATGGGAGGTGAAAGGCTTGAAAACTCAGCGATGAAATTAGCGTTGGCGACGTGGGGAAGTCGTGGTGAAGTTGAACCGTTTGCTGCCCTAGGTCGTGAGCTGTTGCGCCGGGGGCATGACGTGCGCATTGCCGTCGCACCGGACCTCGTCAGTTTTGCTGAATCGGCAGGCCTTGCAGCGATCGGGTACGGCCCGGAATTGCAGGCCATCGTGGACGCGTATCGAGACTTTTGGGCGCGTTTCTTCGGTGAGTTTTGGAGGGTTCGCGATCTGATCGCGCTGTGGCGCGAAATCGCGGACACCCTTACCGCATCTCGGCCGGAGATCAGCGCGACGCTGAGGTCGCTGGCCGACGGGGCAGACGTGTTGATCACTGGCATGAATTTCGAAGATTCCGCTGCCAACGTCGCGGAGTATCACGACATGCCATTGGCCACGCTACACTGGTTTCCCATGCGACCCAACGGCCAACTCGTGCCATTGCTGCCCGGACCCTTGGGCCGCTCGACAATGGCGGTGCTCGAGTGGCTGTCGTGGCTGGGGACGAAGAAATTCGAGGACGCCCAGCGCCGCGAACTCGGCCTGCCGAAAGCACGCACCCCCTGGCCGCGGCGCATCATCCGACGCGGAGCGCTGGAAATCCAGGCCTACGACGAGGCTTGCTTTCCGGGGCTGGCCGCCGAATGGGCGAAATGGAATGGGCAGCGGCCCTTTGTCGGCGCGCTGACGTTGGAGTTACCAACCAATGCCGATGACGAGGTCGCGTCGTGGATCGCCGCGGGAACACCGCCCATCTTCTTCGGCTTCGGCAGCATCCCGGTCGAATCACCGGCCGACACGCTCAGCATGATCGGCGGGGCCTGCTCGCAGCTGGGCGAGCGGGCGCTGCTGTGCGGCGGATCGACCGACTTCAGCCATGTTCCGCATATGGAGCACGTCAAGGTAGTGGACACGGTGAATTTCGCGGCCATTTTTCCGGCATGCCGCGCCGTTGTGCACCACGGTGGCGCCGGCACCACGGCCGTAGGGCTGCGCTCCGGAGTGCCCACGTTGATCCTCTCCACGGATCTCAATCAGACGCTGTGGGGCGCACAGATCAAGAGATTGAAAGTAGGTACAGCCCAGCGCTTTTCAGCAGTCAACGAGCAATCACTGGTCGCCGACCTGCAGACCATCCTCGCGCCAGATTACGTCGCCCGAGCCCGCGAGCTCGCCGGCCGGATGAGCAAACCGGCCGAAAGCGTAACCAAAGCTGCCGATCTTGTTGAGGACTTCGCACGCGGTAGGGGTGTCGGCTGTTCGGCTAACTAATAGCGACATCGGATGATCGACGGAGTTCAGCTCGAAGTACAGGTCGTCGACGCCGTCGGAGTGCGACTACTTGGCTGTGATTGTCTGGTCTACCTTGACTTGGCTCACGATCCGGGGTTTGCGGGTAGTTGCGGCGGGTTGACCCGTTGTTGTTCGGTTTTGGATGCGGGGCGAGTGAGTCTCGCGCGGTCGAGCACCGCGTTGGGCCAATCAGGCTGTGCCGCTGAGCAGATGATGACGGCACCGCCCGGCGCGGATCGGTGGCCCAAACTTGAGTTCCTAACTGAAGTCAGGCCACTTGTGGGCTCGTCGTAGGCTTGGGTTTAGCGGGCTGGGATGTTGGAGCGCTTGGCGACTCCTGTGACGCCTGGCCGGCCTTATTGCGGCGCTTGTGCATGAGTTTGTGGCGGGCGTGGTCGCGCTGGCGGGGGTCGAGTTGGTAACGCTGTTTGATGATGACGCGGCCTTGGGATTCTGTAATCGCGGTTCCGTCGATGTCGCGCAGTTGGTAGCGCTGTCCTGCGCGCATGCAGGTGGCGATGCGGGTGACCAGCATGGTGGCAAGGTGGCAGATCGCTGAGTCGTGGTGGCGGTCCCCGGCCATCAGACGCTGGTACTTTGCGGCAGATTGGGGGTCGACTTTGCGTGCCTGATCGGCTGCGGTGTAAAGCATTTCGCGCAGTAGTGGGTCGCCGGCCTTGGTGATCGACGATTCGGTCTTGACCACCCCTGATTGGCTGACTTTCGGGATTAGTCCGGTGTAGGCGCGGATCGCCGCAAGCGAGGTGAACCGGTGCGGGTCGCCGATCTGGCCGGCGATGACCGCGCTGATGGTGGGGCCGACGCCGGGTGCGGACGCGACGATCCCCTGCGGGTCGGCGTCTGTGTAGAGGTTGGCGATCCGCTCGTCGATCGCTTTGATCTGACGGGTCAAAAACAATGCTTGTTCGGCCTCGTGGGCGATATCGGCGGACAGTTCGGCGAAGTCCATCCCATCGGTGCCCTCGACATTCCATAGGGCGAGGGTTTCTCTGGCTGCGGCGATTAGGCCGGCGGCATGCTCGTCACGCCAATTGCCACGGGGACCGCGTGGCAAGGAACCGGGCCAGTCTGGCCTGGCCGAGCCGGATCACTGCGTGCGGATCGGCGTAACGAGCCAAAAGTTCCAGCGCGGCGTTACCGTAATTCGAGCCCAGTACCGCATACCAGGTCGGTCCCAGCGATCAGCGCGTCGAGGCGGGCGTAGACCGCGGTGCGGGGCTTGACCATAGTGGAACGCTGCTTGACCAGCCGCCGCAACGGATTAGCCGGCCCTTGGCCGGAATACTCACGCAGCCCATCAGGATGCAGCAGCGGCAGCCGGGCCAAAAGCTCCGAGTCGATCCGGTCGTTCTTGGCGTGCTTGGAGTAGTACTTGCGCAGGTCAGCCGACTGGAGCCTGTCACGAATTCTGTGTAAGTCTGAGGTAATTTGACTACGAATTGTATTCTAACACAATGGGATTCGGCCTGGGAACAGTTTGGCGAGTGTGTTCAACGCCACAGTCCAGTTGTAGGTCCCGGTGCCCGAATAACCTCCTCTCTCGCTGGAGATGTTGCGCAAACCCAGATACAGCAACTTCATCGCCGAGTCCTTGTCCGGGAAGTGGCCGCGGTTCTTGGTGATTTTGCGTAGCTGGAAATTTATCGACTCGATCGCGTTAGTGGTGTAGACGATCTTGCGCAGCTCCACTGGATAGTCCAGGAACGGCACGAATTCGGGCCAGGCTTTGCGCCACACGTCGACCGCGCCGGGATATTGGGCCCCGTACGTGGTGTCGAATTCCTTCAGTGCCAGCTCGGCGGCATCCACGGTAGGGGCGCTGTAGATCGCCCGCATGGATGAGGCGACCTTTTTGCGGTCCTTGTAAGACACGAACCGCATCGCGTTGCGGATCACGTGCACCACGCAGGTCTGCACGACAGTGTCGGGGTAAATCGAGCGGATCGCATCGGGCAGGCCGGTCAGCCCGTCGCAGCAGGCGATAAGGATGTCGCGCACCCCGCGGTTGCGCAGGTCGATGACGACTTTCTGCCAAAATTTGGCGCCCTCGGAATCTTGGATCCAGCAGCCCAGGGCGTGTTTGCGCCCATCGAGGTCCACGCCAATGGCCAGGTAGGCCACCTTGGTGCCCACCACCCCGTTGTCGGCGATCCGTAGCCGCAGCCCGTCGATATACAGGATCGGGTAGACCTCATCGAGCGGGCGCGATTGCCAGGCCTTGATCTCATCGACCACCACCTCGGTGATATTGGAGATCAGCTCCCGCGACACCTTGGCCCCGTACACCTCTTCGAGGTGGGCCTCGATATCCCGGGTGGTCATGCCACGCGAATACAACGACAGCACTACCGAATTGATGTTGTTGAGCCGGCGCTTCTTTTTAGGCACGATCACCGGCTCAAAGGTGCCGTTGCGATCCCGCGGCACCGCGATATCGACCGGGCCGTTAACCGTGGTCACCGTCTTCGCCGAAGACCCATTGCGAGAATTACCCGACCCGCGGCCGGCCGGGTCACCGGATTCATAACCCAAATGGTGGGTCATCTCGGTTTGTAAGGCCCGCTCGAGCACCGCCTTGGTCAGTTCGGTCAGCAAACCATCCGCGCCGTCGATCGGGGTGCCCGATTTCACCGCGTCCTTGATCAGCGAATCCAGGGTCTCGGCCGAAAACGTCTCCGCCAGTTGGCGAGCCGCCGACTTCTCCTTACCAGCCGACTCCATGACCTTCGTCACAAAACACTCCTTCTGTCCGCCCAGATGGCGGTCCGATGATGGACCACCCCGGACTTACACAGATGGAATGACACGCCCGCCGACTGCGTGGTCGGCACCATCACCACCTTCGCGCCGCGCCGGCGAAACCACTCGGCGATCACGATCCAGGCGTTTCTGGTGGGCTCTAGGACCACCGTCAGCTCGGCCGGATCCTTGACACCCGCATCGGCCCACACCCGCTCCAGCTCCTCGGTGCGGGTCATGAACTTACGACCCCGCCACACCGTCTTGCCGTCACGGGACAGCGTCGCTTGATGCGCAGCCCGAACCGCAACGTCGATCCCCAACGTCAATGTCACTGTAAAACCCTTCTGCCACTGGCTCTTTCAGACCACCAGGTGACTGAGCGCCGCGGCCACGGCCCAGACATTCTCTAAGCAGGAGTCCACACCCACCGGCTGGCTCCAAGTTCCCGAACAAGGACACCGCACGACCAGACACCGAAGTCCACGGGAGGCCGCTCAAACTTCAGGGATCACCACGTGTCCCAGTCGGACCCTCGGACCTGCCCGTGGACTCACACAGAGGCTAAATGTCAGACCCGGCTGCGATGATGACGGTATGTCGTCGACCGCTGCGCCTGCTGCCACCGGGTTGAGTCCTGCCGAGCGTCTTGAGGTGTTGTTCGAGGAGTTGGCGGAGTTGGCCGGTCAGCGCAACGCCATTGATGGGCGCATCGTGCAGATCGTCGCCGAGCTGGATCGCGACGAGCTGTGCGGCGCCACCGGTGCGCGCTCGGTGGCGGCGTTGGTGGCCTGGAAGCTCGGCTTGTCGTCGACCAACGCCCACACGATCACCACCGTGGCGCGCCGGCTAGAAGAGTTTCCCCGCTGCGCGGCGGGCCTGGCCGAGGGCCGGCTGTCGCTGGATCAGGTCGGGGTCATCGCCGCACGGGCCGGTGAGGGATCCGATGAGCATTACGCGCAGTTGGCGGCGGTGGCCACGGTCAACCAGTTGCGCACCGCGGTGCGGCTCGAACCGCGACCCCAACCCGAGCCGCAGCGGCCAGCGCCGCGTTCGATCACCAAGACCAGCGATGAGCGGTCCAGTTGTTGGCGGATCAGACTTCCCCACGACGAGGCGGCCACGTTCGACGCCGCCCTGGCCTCTCACCTCGATGCGCTGATCGCCGAGTGGAAACACGACCACGGCGAGCGCGGGTCAAAGAATTGTCCCCCGCTGCCGAGCACGATCGATGCGTTTATGCGCCTGGTCGAGACGGGCTGGGACGCCGATGCCACCCGCCGGCCCCACGGCCAGCACACCACCGTGGTGATGCACGTCGACGTTGAACGGCGCGCCGCCGCGCTGCATTTGGGTCCGCTGCTGTCGGATGCCGAACGCCAATATCTGACCTGTGATGCCCTCTGTGAAGTGTGGTTCGAACGGGCCGGCGAGCCCATCGGCGCCGGCCGCGCCACGCGGCTGATCGGCCGGCGGCTGCGCCGCGCCCTCGAGCACCGCCACCCCACCTGTGCAGTCCCCGGCTGCGGGGCCACCCGCGGCCTGCACGCCCACCACATAACCCACTGGGAAGACGGCGGGCCCACCGAATTATCCAAGCTCAAATGTCGCTAAACTACCCTCATGGCGAAACCGAGAACTCCCGGTCAACGCGTCGGGGTGCGGTCGGCGGCGATCTACGCCCGGATCTCCGCCGATGTGGAGGGCACCGGGCTGGGAGTGGCACGTCAGTTGGAGGACTGCCGCAAGCTCGCCGCTGATCGGGGCTGGCAGGTCGGCGATGAGTACGTCGACAACGATGTATCGGCCTACTCGGGCAAGCCGCGTCGCGAGTACGCCCGGATGTTGGATGACCTGAAATCCGGTGCGCGTGATGCGGTGATCGTCTACAACCTCGACCGTCTGCATCGTCGCCCGGTCGAGTTGGAAGACTTCGTCACCCTGTGTGAAGTGGCGGGCGTGCGCGATGTCGCCACCGTGACCGCCGACATCGATCTCGGCAACGATGACGGGTTGTTCATGGCCCGGATTTTCGCCGCGTTCGCCGCCAAAGAATCCGGCCGCAAATCCGCGCGTATCCGCCGCAAAATGCTGCAGAACGCCGAACAAGGATTGCCGCACGGCCCAGCGCGGCCGTTCGGCTACGAACCCGACAAAATCACCCTCCGCCCCGACGAAGCGAAAGTCGTTCGGGAGATGGTGGACCGCTACCTGGCCGGGGCATCGATCCGATCGTTGACGATTTGGCTCAACGACACCGGGATCGCCCCGCCCGCGTCCACGTCGTGGCAGACCACCACCGTCCGCCACATCCTGGCCTCAGGACGGATTGCCGGGTTGCGCGAGCATCACGGGGAGGTGATCGGTCCCGCGGCGTGGCCGGCGATCATCACCCCCGCCGAGCGGGACCGCATCCTCGCCCGGATGACTGCCCGCTCAGTGACCAAGACCCGCGCCCCACGCACCTACCTACTGTCTGGGATGCTGCGCTGCGGACGCTGCGGGAACCGCTTGTTTTCCCAAGCCCGCCACAACAATCCAACCAACCGAGTCCGCCGCTACGTCTGCCTCAAAGGCCCCGACCACGGCGGCTGCGGCCGACTCACCGTGGTCGCGCAACCAGTCGAAGAACTGTTGACTGACGCGGTACTGACCCGACTGGACTCCCCGCAGCTCGCCGACGCCCTGAACGGGAAAGCCAGAGTCGACGCTGATGTCGCCGCGCTCGCTGCGCAGCTAGAAGCCGACCAGGCCCGCCTCGACGAGCTCGCCGCACTCTATGCCGAGGGCGCGGTGACCGCACGGGAATGGATCGCTGCCCGCGACCCCATCACCAACCGCATCACCCAAACCCGCCGCGACATCGCAAAAGCCACCGACACCAGCTCAATAGTGGACCTCGTGGGCACCGGCAACGCGCTACGCGGCCAATGGGACGGCCTCGACATCGACCGCCAACAAGCCATCATCAAATCAGTACTCGACCACGCCGTCATCGCACCCGGCACCCCCGGCTCCCGCGGCCTCGACATCAACCGCGTCCAGCCAGTTTGGCGTGTGTAGATCGCGCTTCTGTCGCGCAGGCACGACTGTCGCAAACTGTTCCAGATTGGACCCGTGTGACAATCCGGCTGGTGTCCGACTTGCTATTTCGTCGTTCATGCCAGGCGTCCTGGTCAACGGCGACAGGCGCTGCCGACTTAGCATCGGATCACAGAGGGCGCACTGTGCAGATCAGTCCTGGCGACCGGTGCGCCATGATCAGCCATGAGTGACACCTGACCGGCAGTGTGAAACCGGGTCACCTGAACAGCTCAGCGCCGGATCTCACGGGCAGGCGCATATCTGTGGCGAGTAGGGCATCGATCAGAGCGATAGTCTGGTTTTGGTCTCGGTCGAAGATCTCGGTGTGAGCTTGCGCGACCAGCCGCATCGTATCGATGAACGGTATGTGGCGCAGTTTCGCTTGTTCCACTGCCGCGCGTTCATCGAGAACTGCAACCAGTCCACGATGTTTGGCACAGGCGATGACGGCGCACTCGCCCATGTGCTCACCAGTGCCGCCCCCAAGCACCACTTTGACGTGCAGTGCTGTCCATTGTTCGTCGTCATTCATGAATATCCGCTCTGCCCACGCTGCCGAATCCACAGAAGGCACACCAGGATGGAGGTTTCTTGCCTTGTCGATCTCCACTTCGACCTCGCGCGGCACCAGCACGATGCCCTGAGGAGCCAAGCGCTCAAGGACACCGCTGTGACCGGCGCGGCAGAAATGGGTGAATGTGCTGGTGTCCATCACCCATTGCGCGGCGGGGTCAGTCCCCACCGACCGCGAACAGCGTTCGTAGGCTGGCGAGAGATTCCGTTTCCCGCTCTGGAAGATCGTCGCGGGTCATCGTTGCGCGAAGCAGTTCGATTGTCCTGGCGGCGGTCAATCGACCGGATGTGTAGCCCTCTACACATGCGGCGGCGAACCCTGGTGAAAGATAAGGGCATTTCGGTTCGTCGTCCCAGGATAGTTCCAGCCGAACGTAATCCCCGTGGCGGGGTTCATGGTCCAGTAGAGACTGAAACACCTCATATGAAATGAGGTCCAGGTTCTTTAACTGACCGACCGCCGCCTTCCAGCTCAGCCGAAACTGTGCTCCGACAGCGAGTGCACGGTCACGGGTGCTCCATTCGCTGTGTTCGTTCCAGACCTTTACCACTCCTGCACGAGGAGCGAGGAAGTGGATGGCGAATGACATGATCATCTTCTCGTGATCATCACCTGGTGACCCGTCATAGGCGTCGCCACACAGCCAGTGCCCGAGTTCATGCGCGAGGGTCATACGCCGTCGACCAGAGCGAACGTGCCCGTTGACAACGGCAACCGCCACGCCGTGGCTGACCTCAACGCACCCACCGTCAGGTCCGTTCTCGCCCAGCGACGCCGCATAGGTGTACAGCCCCAATCGTTCGCACACGTGCGCGAGGTGGTGTACGGGCTCATTGCCGATATCGAGCTGGTCTCGGACGTGCCTCGCCAATTGCTCGGCATCCTGGTGAGTGTGCGGGGTACGTGCCTCCTGGTCCCGCTTGACGGGATGAAGCAGGCCCATGTCGAGCAGCGTCCGCGTATCGCTGGCGAACAACTCGATCTCGTCGTCGAGGGCCCGCGAGGTCTCATCGGGTCGGGCGCTGTCTGACCGGCGGCTGACCACTGCTGGCAGCGGCTCGTTGACGAAGAAGGCGAGCGGACGCCTCAGCGCCTCTGCGATGGCGACCATCTCGGTCATGGCGAGTTTGCGTTCGCCCTTCTCGGCACGAACCAGCGCCGTGCGCTCCATGTCGACCAGCTCAGCGAGTTTGCTCTGAGGGATGCCCGCGTCTTCTCGCGCTCGGGCAACACGGTGTCCAAGCGTTACGTGGTCCATGTGTGCGATTTTCACACATGAAGGTCGGAGTGTCGATACCGGGCCCTCTACCTGCGGAATTACGCGGCTGTAGTTCCCAGCCCAACGACACCACTGCCGCAGAACCATGGGAGATGGTCACGGTCTCCGGAGCCGGCGAGATCGGACTCACGCAGCGGTCCAGTCCGCCTTGGGACCGTACTTGAGTAGGTCGTAGATGCACACCGCCTTCGTGAACTGTGAGGTCATTTTGCCGTCCTCGTCGGTGTATTCATTCTCACATTCGATTAGGAAGTTCTTGAGCACCCGAGGCTCTATTGCGGTGTGCGCGAACGCCCCGAAGTGTGCCAGCACCTCATCGGTCGTGCAGTACTGGATCATCCCCTTGAGCGACTTATGTGTCTGCGCAAGAGTTTTCGCCTTGCGCATAATGCTGGTGCTGGGCCGCAGGTTGCTGGTGTCCTGAATGCGTTTCAGCAACTTTGGTGAGATGTCCTGGTCGTCCTTGATGTGCCCGCTGGTGTCGAGATACCCCGCCGCCCTCAGATACTTGTACATCGGGAAATTGCCGGCACGACTCATCATCTCGGGCAGCGTCATCTTCACCACGAAGTCAGAATCGAATTCCGCTGTCTCGTGCAGCACGTCGTGGCAGAGATCCTGGCGGGCGACCATCTTGTATCCACGCTTCTGAACCGCGGCAATAACTCCCACTCCGACGACGAACTCTGCATCGTCGTCAACAACTGCGTCGAGGTCGGTCACGTGCAGGAGCCTGTCCTGAGCCTCACTGTCGAGTACGAGCTTGTACAGTTTCTCCTTGATCTGGCGCAGGGTCCGCCTCGGAATCTTCTGATCGAGAGCGGCTAGGACATCGAAGATCGCCTGGAAGTCGGGCACGGTGATCGCGCGAACGGGCACGTTGTGGGCATTGGCACCAATAACCGTCGGCACCATCGAATGCTGGCTACCTTCCTGCCAGTTCACGAACAGCAACCGATCCTGCAACCGCGACATGTGCTCGTCGGTGAGACAACTGGCAAGACTTCCAAGGATCGACTGGACGTTGCTGTCGGTCATGCTGTAGCCGATGAAGATCACCGGATGCTCGGCGAAGAACGTCAGGAGCTTCGCCGCGAGGTAGGCGTTGCGGTCGCGAAACACTGCGTAGTCGGACTCTGTGATGACTAAACTGTTCGGGTCGTCCAGACTGCCGTGGATCTTGTAAATCTCGGCGATTCCAGTCGGATCGGAGAAGACAAGCTCATCCTGCCCGACGAACACACGATAGTCGGGGAAGACCGTCTCAAGGAACGGGTCGTAGTTCGTCGTGATGATCGCGTCGACCTTGGCGTTACGCAGTGCATCGACCTCTGACCTCAGCGCTCTGGGAATCGAACTCTTTAAACCTATGTCCTTCAGAACCTCGGCGACATAGATCTTGAGCGCGCTGTCGGGTCGAATCAGCTTGTCGGAGTGCTTATTCCGCAGCGGCTTCTCCTTGGCAGTCCACAGCCTGTCCTTGAGCGGCTCCACGAGTAGCTCGGCAATCTTCGGCAGGTCTTCGCTGGCGGTCGACCTGTAGTAACTGAACTCACGGTCGGTCATGCCTGCCAGCATTTCCAGCAGTGACTGCCAGTCCGGCATGTTGAGATATCGCCGCGAAACCCCCGACCCAGCGAACAGGATCGGCGCAGCGGCGAAGCGCGCGAGATGCGCAGCAAGGTCGCTGCGGAACTTGTCATCGAACCCTGCCACTGATCACCTTCCGATTGACGGCAACGTCAACCGGCAGAGTATCGCGGCCGTTGCTGTTAACTGGGCTAAATAGGTGTAAGCGATCAGAGTCCGCATGGCTCCGCCCCCGGTCTTGACGGCAGGGGGCGACTCGACCCAAGCGGAATTAGGCGCTGGTTGCCATGTGATGCTGTGCAAGATGGCTGCGCGCGTGCTTCTCGACGAACAGCGGAACGAAATCTCGAATCGGACTCGCATCAAACCGAGCGTGAGCCTTACGGACCGCAGCATCAACATCCGCCAACGTGACCCCGGGAAACTCCTGGATCAGTCTGCGCTCAACCTCGGCCAACACCGTCTGCTCGGCAATCTCGATCATCGGCCACCAGGATCCATGTCCAGTCCGATCGCCGTCAACCAACAGAACTATGAACCTCAGACGGCCGGCGAAGGTAGTCCGCTGGCACACCAGGTCACCGCAGAAGTGACACGATAATCCTCATGACCGATCCGAATGTCGCTCAGGCCGCGCTGCTGATCACCGCCATCAACGAGCAGCTTCGCGACATGACACGGAGGCTGGCGGTCGCCGAGCGTGAAGGGGCCTGCGGGCACCACCCGGCACGGGCACAAGAGATGCGCTCGGTCACCGCCGAGCTTCGCCGCGACATCGACCGGGCCCAGTTCCTCATCACGCGGCTACGCCACCGCTTCCCCGAAGTCGACGTCTACGCGCCGACTACGGCGGCGGACGGGACGGAAGGTGAGGTGCCGATCACCGAAGCCGCTCGCAGTGACAATGCCCGGAATCGGGCACCAAACAGCTCGACGAGCAGCGACGTGCGCCGAGTCATCGCAGGCTGAACCGCAGCACTTACTGCCCTCAATAGTGCGGCCGGCAGGTCGTCTCCCAGGGATATACCGCCCTCAGATTCGCGGCGAGAACAGCTGACGCCCAGCGTCACAGATCGACGTCGGTTTCCACTCTCCCCGACGACTCCTGATGTCGCCGCCGGACCGAGACCATCGATAAAGCACTACATCGACGACAACAACAACCGTCCCCTCGTCTTCTCTGGTCGCAGGCGACGGTGCGGGTCGTGACGGGTGATGTCAAGGCTCGAACCGTGGTTCGCCCGCACGCGGCGCTGGCGTTGACATCACCCGTCACAACTCAGCTTGGAGTTCTTGCATCCAGGAGAAGAACAGTGCCATATAGGCGCTTCGTCATGCTCGGCGGGATCGACTACTCGTGGTTTACCGCAGCAACATCGCGATGTCAGCCAGCACGGTGGGGTTGGTGACGGCAACCGATACCTGTTGGCGTTCGCACGATTCCGTGAGCCATTCGGTGAACTCTTCACGGCTGTACGATCTTTCGTCTCGGACATTCTTGGCGGTGTGGGGTTGTGGGCTAACCATCGAGCACCTCGACAGGAGCGCCACGGCGGGGCTGTCTTGCCTCGCGCGCGGTATGACGCTGCTGGATGCGGCGTAGTGAGGCGCTGATGATCAGTGTGCGTTCGCCGAGGCTCGCGTGCCCCGCGCGGTCGAATTCCCACGCGACCAGATCGTCATCGTCAACAGCGCCGCTGGAACCCCTATACGGTCTCTGATCAGGGTGTTGTGCAGTGCTCTTCGATTGTTGTTTGCGGGTCCAGGTGGCGCGCCGTTGCCGTAGGGCGGTCATGGTGGTGGAGTAGCGGCGGGACTTGGAGGTGATGTGACCGCGGAACCCGAGAGTGTGCAGCCACCGTCTGATCCCGCTGAGTCCTTTGTCGGCGAGCGCGCTGATGGTGGTCAGGATGGCACGCACATGCTCGGACACGTCCAGGTCGCCGATCGCTTCGGTGGAGAGGCGTCGTGCGCTGATTCCGAGGTCGGCCAGGGACTTGGTGACGTACTTGGCGAGATAGCGCGCCACCCGCCTCCCTGACAGTGACCCGGCGATACCTGAATTCTGCTCAGCCGAACCCGTTTTCTCGGGAGCCGAGGATGCGGTGAGGGGTTGGGTGTCGATCTGCGTACCGAACCTGATCCTCCGCACGGCGCTGTCGGTGGTGGGATCGGTCAGGGCGAGCGTCACGGTGCGGGCCGCGTGCTCGATGATGGCGGCAAGTTTGGTTGCACTGGTGGGTGATTCCCAATCGGTCTGATCCGGGTCGTCACCGTTCTCGTGCGGATCGAGGCGGATCAGGGCGTGGATGTGCGGGATGGCGCGGACTTGCAGTTCAATGATTTTGATGAAGCTGACCCGCACCCCGTCCGGATCCACACCTGTGGCTTTCAGTTCTTTGTGTAGGGCGCGTCGCAGGGTGATGGTGAAGCGGCGCCACAGTTCAGGTAGGTGCCAGGTGAACAGCACATGCCCGACGTAGTCGTAGCACTCGCTACAGAGCGGCTGACCGACACGGCCTTCGCCATGATCATGGACGGTGCTGCACCACAACGGTTTTCCATGAGGGCAGCGGCGATAGCCACCGATGCGGTGATGATCCCGACACACGCCGCGCTTGCCGTCGCCACCGCGTGTGGCCGCATGAACGGCCCCGTAGCTGGGGGCGGTAAGGGTGAGGAACACTTGCGGCCGGTCGGCCACCGTGATGGGCATGCCGTGATGCCCGCCCGCGGCGCCGGCATGGACGAGTTGCCAGGTGTCGCGAGCGTAGAGGTCCGAGCAGGAGGGGCAGATGTGGGCGCGGCGATTATTGCACCGCGTCCACACCACCCGATCCCGCCTGTATTCATCGGCACCGACGAGTTGGATGGGGTGGGCGCAGAATCCAACTGATTCGGCTCGCCGCCACCATGATTCGAACCCCATCGAAGATGCTCGGCGCACCATCTGCTCGACCACCTTCGCCGTGTCGACCGTGTCCGGCACCCCGGGCAGGGCGAGCTGGCCCAGGTAATCAACGCTGTTCACTGTTGCCCTCACCCGAAGTGTGGCCGGCATCGGTGGCGCGTGGCCGGCGGGTGCTGCTTGCTCGGCTGGTGGGGCGGCGGAAGCGGCGCGCGAGGGTGGTGATGTCGTGGTCGGTGACGTGGAAGGCCCGCACCCGCTGCGGCTGAGCGGTGCCGTCGATCAGCATGTACCCGACACCCGGGGCGGTGTCGGGGATCCGGTCGCATTCCGCCCCGGCGTCACGGGCTCCTTGCCCGAGGACCATGGTGGTTTGGGTGGCTTCGGTCAGCCGCAACCCGATCCGCACGGTGAACAGCTGCCGCACCGGCAGGGTGTCTTTGGCCGGGTCTTGCACCGCGGCCACCACACTGATCCCCACTGCGCGGCCTTGGGAGAGCAGCAGGCCGAGGAGTTGTTCAATTTCGGTGCGGACCTTGCGGTCGGTCACATACGCAGTCAACGCGGCGATCTCATCGATCACCACTACAAACAACGGCTCAGCCGATGTCGGGGTGTGTAGCCGGGTGTGGCCACGCAGCCGGTTGGCCCGTGCGTGCATCACCGTCACGAGTTGGCGGAGGAGTTCCAGGGTGGTGTCGGTGGCGTCGTGGGTGAACACCGTGAACATCGGTGCCCCGGCGCCCAGTTCCATGCCGCCTTTGGGATCGATGACACACAACCGCACCAGCCCGGTTTTCACCGCTGGGGCGATCCCGGCAATCAGCGACCACAACACCGAGCCTTTCCCGGCGCCGGTGGCTCCCGCGATCAGCACATGATGGCCGAGCAGCGGTAGCTGCCAGCTGTGGCGGGTTTCGGTGATCCCCACCGGCACGGCCCCCAGATCCACCGGGGTCACCGCGGTGGGTATCGGCAGACCAATGGGTTCGGCGAGCACATCCCCGCGCATCAACGTGATCTTCAGTTCGCCGGGGGCGGTCGCGCGGATGGTGATCCGGTCGGCGCGCCACGCGGCGGCCAACGCATCGGATTGCTTGTGCCAGTCGGCCGTCGATTGGCCGGTGACGATCCGCACCGCCAACACATCGGTGGTTCTGCCGATGCGCACGTAGCGCAGTGTGGGTGTGAGGGTGCGTTCGCCGAGGCGGGCGGCCAGGCCGTGCAGGGTGCATGTCGATTCCCAGCTGCGGGTGTAGCGCGACCAGGTCAGCCACCGTCGGCGTACCGGTTCGGTCACCCAGCCGCGAAACGAGCCTCGATCGAGCCACGCCCAGCCTGCATACGCGACGCTCGGTGCGAGCGCGCAGACTAGGCCCGCACGCGGGCCATGGGTGATGCCGAGTGCGAGGCTGGCGATGATGGGGAGGCTGATGGCCGGGAACAGCGCCGCCCACCACAGCAGATATCCGGCCGCGGTGAACAGAGACATGACCAGATCCCCGAACCAGTCATCATCATTATTCTGCTCAGTGTTGTTGGTGTTCCTATTGTTTAATGCCATGTCAGGTGCCCTTCGTGAGCGAAATGGTCGGCAGGAGTTCCCCGGGGGTGGGGCGCGACGATCTGCTCAACGCGCGCCCCAACCCGCTCAGCGGTTATTTCTGCGGACGGGCCTGCTCACTCGACCCAGCACCGTTCGGGGTGGTGGGGCTGATCGCGTCGGCTCGGAACGCCACACCACTGCGATCGCCTTGTGCCCATGGGATGGCCACCAACCCCGACACTGAGACTGGTTGCGTGACTGTCACTTTCGGGTCACCTGCGACGGTGACGTTGAGGACTTCACCGCCGGTGTCATCCAACGCCAGCACCTGGGTGGCAAACAGCGGCACCCCGGTGGCGGTGTCGACTTTCGGGCTGCCGGTCTCGAAGTTCAGCCTTGGCTCAGCCGCACGGGTGACGATGAACCGGGTTCCTGACGTATCGATTCTCAAACGCATTGTCCTACTGGTCCTTTCATGATCTGCTTGCACCCGTTTCGAATGCTGGGCACAGTTCACGTGGACACCGGGGACGTAGCGAGGGACATTTACAGGCATTGCCGACACGGCCTCGGACGTTTCAGACACGACCGAGACACACCAGCGGACGTCGCACGGGCATTACCGTCACGGAGTGGCGACGGACCCATGGCAAACTAGGAACCACGCGTAGAGGATGGACAGAATCGACACGGGAAGATGTGCGCTGACACGATGGACGATCACGACGATGCTGAGGCCGTGACGATCCCCAACGAGCGCCTCGCACAGCGGCTACGGGCCAAGGGCCTATCCCACGCACGGTTCGCCACTGCCGTGGGTGTGGATATCAAGACAGTGCGACGCTGGCTGGCCGACAGTGACTACAAGGTCCGAGAACACAACGCCCACCGGGCCGCCGATGTGCTCGACTGCACCCCGTACGACCTGTGGCCCAACCAATACCCGCCCTCCACTGCGCACCCACTGGCGACAACGTCATCGGGTGGGCCGTTCACCGCGACGCTGTATGCCAGCCGCACCCAGCTACCGATCACCGCATGGCAGCAGCATTTCGCCGACGCCACCACCAGCATCGACATCCTCGTCCTGGCCGCCACGTTCCTCTTCGACACCCTCGACGGATTCCTCGACACCCTCCTCGGCGCCGCCGCCCGCGGCGTTGCAGTGCGATTTCTCGTTGGTAACCCCGACACCGCCACCACGATCCTGCGCGGTCAAGACGAGGGGATCGGTGAAGCCGTCATCGCCCGATGCCGCACCTCCGTCGAACTGCTCACCCCCCACGCCGGCACCCCAGGACTGAACATCCGCACCCACGACACCACGCTCTACACGTCGATCTTCCGCGTCGACGATGCGATGATCGTCAACTTCCACATCTACGGCTCACCCGGACGCAACAACCCCGTCCTCGTGCTATCGCGCCACCACGAACCCCGCCTCTGGGCCACCCTCGAACAGGCCTTCACCCAGGTATGGGACAACGCCACACCCCTGACCGCGAAAGGCTGAACCCATCGATGCGCACCGACTACTACAACGACCCCAACGCCCCGCAGCCCAACAGTGTCGTCCCCTCGGCTTCGGCCATCGTCACTGACGAACAGGGACGCATCCTGCTCATCAAACGCCGCGACAACACCCTGTGGGCGCTACCCGGCGGTGGACACGACATCGGCGAAACCATCGCCGATACCGCGGTACGCGAGGTCAAAGAAGAAACCGGGCTTGACGTCGAAGTCACCGGACTGGTCGGTGTCTACACCAACCCGCAGCACGTGGTCGCGTTCTCCGATGGTGAAGTCCGCCAACAGTTCTCGCTGTCCTTCACCACCAAGGTGCTCGGCGGAACCCTGGCGATCGACGATGAAAGCACCGAAATCGCCTGGACCCATCCCGACGACATGACCGGCCTGGACATGCACCCATCGATGCGGCTGCGCATCGACCACTACCTGCAACACCGCGACGCTCCCTACCTCGGCTGATCCGCGAGCAGTAAGGGCGGCTACTTCCAGGCGCGTACCCGTCCTACTGTCGCCAGCAACTCGTCGCGACCTGCGTCGACCGCCCGGTGCACCGGATCCTCGGGCCCGTAGCGCGCTAACACGTCGCTCAGGCGATCCTGCGGAGGTATCGGTAACCCGTCAGGTCCGGTCGTGAGATCGCAAAAGGTCAACGCATCCAGAACATCGCTGGGTGGATCGCCGAACGCCGATAAACCCGACACGCCTCGCTCAGCAGCCTCCGCGAGCGCACCGGTGTGAAACGCCACCAACGACGCGACCAATTCCCCAAAACCCGCCCACCGGGCAAACTTCGCGCCGTCGAGAGGATGAAACTCGGTTTGGCGCACCGACGGTGCGTAGCCGATATCGTGCAGCCACGCCGCCGCCACCAAGCAGTCCGCTGTGTCCGCATCGAAACGTCGACTCAACCGCTCGGCAGCCGCCGCGACACCCCGCACATGCGCCAACCGCGGCAACCCAGCCAGCCGTGCCTCCGCCTCTCGCCGTGCACGCTGCGTCAGAACCCCGCTCACAACCGCCAGCCTACGAGTCCCACCGCCACTGTGCAGGCCCATAGCTGATGGCCGTTGCAGCATTCGTCTCCGAAGCCCGTAGAAATCCGGCGGCTACCTGCGGGCTTCGCTACGCTCGCTCTGCTCCCGTCCGCTGGCGCTCCCGTCCGCGCCGCTCCCTACGCTTCGCCCTCCGTCCGCCGCCAACACCAGCCCGCGCAGACATCCAGTGCCCGCATCTCAATGCCCACCACACCCTGGCAGCACGACCAGCCTCACTGTCCTCGCCCCCGCCGCATCGAGACGCCGCGCGCAGCAGGCGCGACCGATGCCCGCCTGACCGCCTTGACCTGCGGTGTGATAACTTTCCTTACTGCTATCAAGGACGAGACCACGCGGCGCATCGTCCGGCCGAACTGTACATGTATTTCACCAAATCGTTCGAGAGCGCAGGCCTGCCGAAATGTAGGCAATTCGGCTCGCACCCGATTGGGAATCCCGGTCAATAGAGGTATGACGGGTATGGCTGAGCCGTCGGTAGCGCCATCGCTATACCGGTAGGTACAGTCGCTGAGTGACCATGACCGCAGCCACGGTTTCGGAAGACGAGGGCGCTTTGGTCGCTGCACTTCGCGCCGGCGACCATCGAGCTTTTGCTCGGTTGGTCGATCGTCACACTCCGGCGATGCTGCGGGTGGCACGTGGCTACGTGCCGAGTGAGCAGCATGCCGAGGACGTCGTGCAGGAGACGTGGATCGCGCTCCTCAAGGGCTTGGACAGATTCGAGGGACGGTCGTCCCTACGTACTTGGCTTTTTACGGTTCTTGTCAATATCGCCAAGACTAGAGGGCTCAAGGAACGCAGGCACGTCGACACTCAGATCAAAGCGTTCACCGGCGGCACAGTTGACCCCGAGCGGTTCCGTGCTGCTGGCGACGAGCTACCCGGGCACTGGAAGGCGGAGGAGACACCGACTCCTTTCCCGGACACCCCTGAGGGCTCGGCTCTCAGCAGAGAACTCACCGACGTCGCCAAGCGCAATCTCGATACCTTGCCTGAGCGTCAGCGCATTGTCGTGACGATGCGCGACATGCTCGGTCTCGATTCCGATGAGGTCTGTGCACTACTCGAGATCAGCGCTGCGAACCAGCGGGTATTGCTTCATCGTGGCCGTGCGGTCATTCGAGAGGCTCTCGAAAATTACCTGAAAGATGCGTCGTGAACCCACTCGATTGCAACGAGCTCGTCGAAATTGTCACTGCCTATCTGGACGGCTCACTCGACCTCGAAACGCGGGCGCGCTTCGACGAGCACCTGCTCGAATGCGACGGATGCGATAACTACCTGCAGCAGTTTCGGGTCACTATCAGCACGGTCGGCCGGATCCGTGAAAGCGAGTTGGCACCGGAATTCCGCGCGCAACTACTTGAGGCTTTCAAGGATTGGCGGTGACGCCCTTTTACAACCACAGAGTGCCACCTGCGGGCCAAATGAAGCAGTCCCGGCGCCTGGCAAGCACGCGCGATCGTGCGGGGATGGCGCCACAGTTGTTGGTAGGCGCTATTTGACTCGGGCATCGGCTTGCGAAGGTCGCAGCGGGCTTCGTCCCGAGTAACTTGACCAAACCTATTCGTGCGCAACTATTTGCATGCTTACGCTCTTGGTCAGCGGCATTGGTGTATGGTGAGCCTCCCCGGTTTCAGTGGACACCCGAGATAGCGGGGCACGGGGTTCCGCTGGGAGGATGTGGGTATGTCCAGGACTCGTCGGTCGTTCACGGCGGAGTTCAAGGCTCAGGCCGCTCGGCGGGCGATTGATGGTGGCCCAGCCGGTCGCCGAGATCGGCCGGGAGCTCAATGTTCACGAGCACCTGTTACGTAAATGGGTGGCGGCCGAAAGGCTCCGGGACGGCGCTGCCACCGATGCGCACAGGGTTCCACCGGATGGTGGCTGACCGCGATCGAGCGTGCCGAGTTGGCACCCGGTTCCGTACGGGGATCGCCGAGAAGGAACGCGATATCGCGTTCGTGAGAAAAGTATCGGCGTACTTTGCGGCACAGCAACGCAGTCGTTTCGAGCTCATCGCCGCGGGGTTCGGGCTACCTGTGGGCGGTTCCGGCGCACCACGGTGCCCGGTCGGATGCGCATTCGCGCAAACTATCCTGTCACCACTTCTGTACCGGACATTAATCCGCACGACGCCAACGGGACGCAATGGGCTCATGCGATGAAGCGTTCGCGGCCCATGATCCGCGCTTCGGGCTCGTGGGTGACTCAGCGGTCGCCGATGATCGAGGATGCTGGTGAAAGCTGGGAATGATTACTGTCACGGAGTCGCCCGGTGGTGCGAATGTCCACTTCGGAGCGGAGAGTGCGGTGCACTGGACACCTGCTGGCGATCTCCATGAGCCTGTCGCGTTGGATGGCGCTCAGTGGTCCCTGCAACATAATGTGGCGTTCAATGCGATCGATGAACCCTTTCGTTTTGTCGAGCTCGGCACAGTCCTGCGCGTGGACACGGGAATGGCGGGCATCGACAACCACGCTTTCCAGTGGCCATCGTTTGCGTTCGGCGTACATCCTGATCGTCATCGACGTACAGGCTCCCAACGCGGCGAGCAATAGGTCGTACGGGGTGGGGCCCATGTCGTCGCTGATCGGACGAGGTTCATCCGCAACAAGGCGGTGCGAGCCGACCGTGATGTCCTGGGTGAGACTTCCCGCATCACCCCGCTCTGCGACCCGTACGACACCGTCGTCACTAGGCGGAGGGCCGCTGCGAGTCAGAGCTGTGCTCGCATGGTGCTTCAGGTAACGGCCAGCCCAGGCAGCTATCACAGTAGCGGCGTACTCGGCGTCGTCGCGGCAGCTGAGCAGATGATCAGCGCCGTCAAGTGCGACAAAGGATTTAGGGTGCCGCGCGATGTCGAAGATCTCTCGGGCATTGTCGACTGAGACCACCTGGTCGGTCGGCGAGTGCAACACTAGGAGTGCAGCGTCGGCCGCTCGGATACGTTCCCGCTGGGGCTGTGCTGCGATGTCGTCGAGGAACTGCCGCTGCAGACGGAACTCGCGACCGGCGATAGATATAGTCGCCTCACCTGCCGCGATGTCGTCGCGTGACTGGCGCAGCAGGCCCGCTACGTGACCGGGATCTGCCGGTGTACCAATAACGGCAATGGCATTGACATCATTGATTCGCGACGCCGCCGCAAGCACCGCAGCCCCACCGAGGGAGTGCCCAATCAGCATCGTTGGCGCACCGTGGCTCGCTCGCATGAAGTCGGCTGCACACACCAAGTCATCGACATTGGAACTGAATCCTGTCGCGGCGAAGTCGCCCTCGGAGTCCCCCAACCCCGTGAAGTCGAAGCGTAGGACGCCGATACCACTGCCGGTGAGGGCACGAGAGATTCGCGCCGCAGCCGAGTTGTCTTTTCCACAGGTAAAGCAGTGCGCGAATACCGCCCACGTCGTGGGCGGCTGTTCTGGAGTCTCCAGCCGCCCAGACAGCGAACCGCTACTGCCAGCGAACGTCACGCGTTCTGAATTGCTCATCGGGACGACCTCCTCATCGCTAGAACTGGCCGGATGTGTCAGTCCGCCCGCGGTGTCCAGTTCGCGGTGGGCGGGGTCGTAAGCCCGACGAACGCAATACTTGTCCTTCCACTCGGGATCGGCTTGCCAGCAGACCCTGCACACACGGGTGCTCCAGCGCGAGCATCGCCACGCTGAACCCTATAGCACTCTGCGGGACGGCCGAGACTTGTAACGCTTGACCGTCGTCCGCACACTCATTAGTCGCACGTGATAGTACGAAGAAAACCTTGGCCGCGGCACACAATCCGGTCGACCATAAGAAAGCAGGATGAACGATGGCTGTCCAACTGTCCGAGGCACGCGTTCTCATCACCGGCGGAACTAGCGGAATCGGGCGGGCTGTTGCCGTCTCTCTGGCTAGTCACGGTGCCGTAGTGGCAGTGTCAGGCCGGAACGCGGAGCGTGGGCAACAGGTAGTAGGAGAGATCGAGTCCACGGGCGGCAAGGCCGAGTTTCTCAGCAGTGACCTGCACGACGCCGAATCCGCGAGGCTGCTCGCTGCTGAGGCTGTTACACGGCTCGGCCATATCGACGTGCTGGTGAACAACGCCGGCGTCTATCCGTTCGGACCAACCGAATCGATGACCGAAGAAGATTTCACCGCGGTGTTCAATCTCAACGTTCGCGTTCCGTTCTTCTTGGTAGCCGAACTAGCCCCCAAGATGGCCGAACGCGGCAATGGCGTGATCGTCAATGTCACTACGATGGTCGCCGAGTACGGAAACGTCGGAACCAGTCTGTACGGCGCCAGCAAAGCTGCGGTCGTATCCCTCACCAAAACGTGGGCAGCCGAGTACGGACCGCGGGGCATACGGGTCAACGCGGTCAGTCCAGGACCGACATTCACCGAAGGCACCGCAGCTATGGGTGAGGGGCTTCGCAGGCTGGTTGGCCCTGCTCCCGCGGGCCGTCCCGCGCAGGCTGAAGAAATCGCCAACTCGATTGTGTTCTTGGCGAGCGACCAAGCCAGCTACATCCACGGGGTCACCCTCGCTGTAGATGGCGGCCGCACCGCCGTCTGAACACCGGCTAACCGCACAGTCCATGCTGCCATCAATTCCGATCACACGGGAGCCGAATGCAGCGTGCATCGATTAATAAGTGTCCTGCTCATCCCATTGAAATATGAGGTATATCAATATGTCTAGCCGTCGGAACCTGCCTATTCGCGTCGGTGTGCAGCTGTGGCCAGGAGACACCCCTGACTACCGCACCTGGCGCGACGCAGTGATCACCGCTGAACAACTCGGCGTAGACGCAATCTTCGGCTACGACCATTTCCATAAACCCGCAACCGCCCCGACCTCCGACGGGTTGCCCGAGCTCCTACCCGTGCAGCCCGACGTCAATAATTTCGAAGGCTGGACGTCGCTGGCCTCATGGGGCGAGATCACCTCACGCGCCGAGATCGGCTTGCTCGTAACTGGTGTCGGTTACCGCAATCCGGATCTTCTCGCTGACATGGCCCGCACAGTCGATCACATCAGCGATGGCCGCCTGATTCTGGGGATTGGATCCGGTTGGTATGAAAAGGATTACGTCGTTTACGGTTATGAGTACGGTACCGTCAAGTCACGGATGGACCTATTCGAGCGCAGCCTGAAACGCATAAGCGAGCGGCTCGACAAACTGATACCGGCTCCGACACGCAGCATCCCGATTCTCATCGGCGGCATGGGGGTGCGCCGCACGCTGCCTTTGGTGGCACGGTACGCCGACATCTGGCATACGTTCGCCAGCCCCGCCGAGTACCGGCGTAAGAATGCACTGCTTGGCGAGTTGGCACAGGTAGTAGGGCGCGATGAGTCGGCGATTGAACGCGCAGTGCACTGGACAGGCCGCGCCGACGCCGACGCATTTGCGAGTATGGGGGTAACGTTCTTTACCACTGAAATCCACCCGGATGCAGACGGATTCGACTTTCGCGAACTCAAAGATATGATCCACTGGCGCGATACATACAGCTAGACTGGGTCAGCTCACCGCGACCCTCGCGGGCCGCCCGTGTCCGCGCTACCCAGCGTGCCCTCATACGCGCTCAGGTCACGAGCAACCTGGGCGATCCGGCTTACCCGTTTCTTCGACGATCTGGACCGCACCCTCACGGAACTCCTAGTCGTACTTCTTCCGTTTCTCTGGCATCTCGACCCCTATTGTCGATGCCTCCACGCTCTCGGGGAACTTCACCGAGCTAGTCCGCCGGCAATCTGGGCATCTACCCGGTCACCCTTCTCAGTGGACCAAGCAAAACGACATCGAACACCAAGTGCGCCAAGGTGTCCCGACGAGGGAGCCCCCGCACCAAGTCGGTCCCTGATACGGCTGACCGGCATCTACACTTGCCCGGACCAGAGTGGCTCCAACGTCCACTGCGGTGCGGTCACAGTCGATTATCTGGTCAGCCCCTGCTACAGCATCTCGTTCCAAATAAGTTGCAGGTCAATGCTATATGTCCAACACCGCAGCATCGAAGGCTGTTGCACTGCTGCGCTGTCATCGACAGGGTCAGTCGCAGCATCGTCGGCTGACCGATAGCCTCGAAGGCGATTGCCACCTTGGTGGTCAAATCATTAGACATGGCCATCAGCGACGGCCGCCCAGCCTCAGGCATGTCCTTGCTGATCACGAAACACCCTCCACTTCACGGGTTTCGGATGAAAGATCCGGGTGGCTAGACTGGGTCTGTCGTTTGGATCGATTGGGATGACCTTGGCAGTCTCTTGGGCACGCTCAGCAGCCGAATGTGAATCCGCAGGGCACCATTGCCTTGACGGCTGGCTCAGCGAACGGAGTGCGAGGTTCAGAAGGAGCCGTCGTCTTGGTCGTCGTCTCGCCGAGTGTCATTCTGATGCTGGGCGATTCAGCTCCAGCATCGCTAGCAGAATCCTCAGCTGTCGCCGTTGCGGCGAATACTATCGCAGCGACGCACGCCGACCCGGCAAGTAGCAGCTGGGCGACTTTCGCTGGGCGCCGCGTCAGTTGCGGCCCTCGCAGATTAATTGCCGATCGGAGCGTCACTCCTACGATTCTAATCCAGATATCGCGATATCGCTATATCTAGGAAGGTGGTATTAGGGCGTCTTAGTCTCGATTTCCGTCCAAGGCGATGGTCGCCGGACTCCGGGTCGCAGTTGACGGGGTCAGGCTTGTGGGCGGGTCGCGGTTGCTGGTCTCGTGGCGCCGGGTGGGACGGGCTTCCCAGTGCCAGAGGGCCTTTCGGTTGATCGGTCATAGGCGGTCCAGTGTGGGCCGAAGGCGCCGCGGGGCGCTCTCAGCCGAACTGACGGTGGGCCAGCGGTTTGCTCATCGCTGACCAGGCCCGCTTGGATGGCGTGGCGGTGCGCGGGGTGGATGAGCACGTCTGGCGGCACGGGCCGTAAAGCCGCGTACACCGGTTACTGCCACACTCACAGCGCAGGCACCGTCGTACGGCTAGATGGCTATCAGTGCTGGTGCTCGTTGCGCGTTAGCCAAGCGGGCATGTCAACGATGGAGTCCAGAGTGGTTTCTGCGGGATGTGTCTGGGTAAGGTCGATTTGGTCGGCATACATGCCGGTGCGTACCTGGATTGTGTGTGCGCCTACCGCGTTTCCCATGGCAATATCGTTGGCGGGTTGGTCGCCGATCAGCCAGAGTGCGTTCGGCTTGACGGGCACGCTCGCTGCGGCGGATCGCAGAAATTCTGGTGATGGTTTGCCGAGGAGTTTGCTGGTGACGCCGGTGGCGTGCTCAAGCGCTGCCGTGATCGCACCGGTGTCGATATGGTTGCCGTCGGGGCGTTTTCGATACTTCCCTCTTTGGAGTGCTATAAGGGTCGCACCGCGCTCGAGAGCGCGAAACGCCAAGTCGAGTAGCTGATGCGTTAGCGTGTCGTGAGTGTTGCCGACGACGACATGGGTGATCGCACCGCCGGCGTGGCGGTAGGGGGCAAATGTCGGAAGCAAGGCGCTTGACACCACCGGCAATACGTTGATCCGGCCGCGCGTTGCTTCAAAGAGTTGCAGGGCAGCGGATACGGGGGTGAAAACTTCGCCGACACGAACGTCGAATCCGCGCTCGCGCAGTGTTTCTTGGAGGGTCTGTGGTGGCACAGTATCGGTGTTGGTGAGAAAACGGAGCGTGCAACCCATGTTTCGGAGTCTTGTCACAGCCTCAGGCGCGCCGGGAACGAGCTCGTCACCAACGTATAGCGTACCGTCCAGGTCGCTGAATACGACAGGCGTTGGCGTCATCGATACTCCGCGAAATGACTGACCTGCCGCATGTGCCGGATGTATCGAGAACGTTCGGGAAGAGCGATTGGGGCGGCGCCGATCTGTTTGTCAGAACTTGGTGACATAGTGGAGTTGCCTCTGTAACGGTATGGCGTTGACGTGGATGCCGGGCTGGGCTGCGCGAAGCAATATCAAGCCGTCTCAGTTAATGATGGTAGCCCCGCGTCCTTGCGTGTTCAGTTAAAAGTGAAATGACGGCTGTAGCTTTTACCGCAGGCTATTACCTGGCTGGCTCGTGCTCAGTTGGTCAGCGAAGGAGAGCGCGCAGCGGTTAAATCAGCGCATTCAAGGCTTCCAGCAGCGACTCAATATTCTTTTCGTGCCTTTTGTAGTACGTCCAGGGCCCGATCCGTCGGGAGGTTACCAATTGCGCGCGTTGCAGAACTGCCATATATGACGACACTGTCGACTGTGATAAGCCGACATGCTTTTGAATGATACTCACGCACACGCCGACTTCTTGTGGATCGATATCCTGTTCGGGAAAATTTTTTCGCGGATCCTTGAGCCAACTGAGTATCGTTAATCGGGTAGGGTTATCGAGGGCTTTCAATGCCTCGTTGACATCAATACTTATTGAATTCTGGGAATTAGTACGTTCAGGTGAAGTGCTCAGCATTTTATGATCCCTTTCGTGGTCATGCTACGCGGGTGGGCCGCCGATCTGACGGATGTTGCACAGTAGTTAGTAAACGTGGGCCTACATCCAGTGGCGGCGTTGCTAGTTCGACACACCGGGAGCTGGAGAACGGACATGTTGCGGATCCTGTCGTGTATAGGGACTAGCGTACCTGCGAGTTTGTGCCGATGCGCTGGGTAGTTGGCCAGAACGCTGCGCGGCCCATCGGTGATCGTCGTCGGCGCATGTCGTACCTCGTTGGCGGCTTCGCGGTTGGGTCCGCATGAAACGTTTCTCGTAGGCGGTTCGGCTGGGCCGCGGAGCGTCCGAGGTGCGACTCGTCTTGCCGTGCAGCCTGATCGACTGCACGGCAAGACGTGGTTCGGTTACTAGCTACGGTAGGTGGGGTAATCGGTGTAGCCTTTCTCGGTGCCGCCGTACATGGTGCTCGGGTCCGGGGTGTTGAGCGGCCAGTCGTTGGCGATCCGTTCGGGCAGGTCTGGGTTGGCGATGAACGGTCGGCCGAAGGCGATCAAGTCGGCCCAGCCAGCCTCAATGGCACGGACTGCGCGTTCGGCGGTGTACTTGCCCGCCAGTAGGATGGTTCCGCTGAAGTTTTCGCGCACTGCGACACGGAAGCTTTCCGGCATTTCGGGAGCGTTGTCCCAGTCGGCCTCAGCCAACGACACATATGCGATGCCAACCTCTTCGAGGATCTTTACCGCCTCGATGTAGGTCTCATGGGGGTCATCTTCAACCAGGCCAAGGTAGACACGGTCTTCGCCAGTAGTGGTGAACAATGGCGAAAACCGCACACCCAGACGGTCTTTACCGACGACGCCGGCAACTGCCTCGACCACCTCGCGCAGGAACCGGAGGCGATTCTGCAGGGAACCGCCGTATTCGTCGTTGCGGTGGTTGGTATGGGTGGACATGAACTGGTTGACCAAGTACCCGTTGGCTGAGTGGATTTCCACCCCGTCGAATCCGGCGTCGAGAGCATTGCGCGCGGCGTCGGCGTAGAGCTGCACGACGTCTTTGACCTCGCCGGTCGTCAGAGCCCGCGGCGGCGACGGCGGCGCCAGCGCTCCGGCTCCCGGGCCCGTTTCCACGAAAACCTTCACGGCGTCCGCGGTGATGGCCGACGGGGCGACCGGTGCGCCGGCGTCGGGCTGCAACGAGGTGTGCGACACCCGTCCCACATGCCAGAGCTGGTTGAAGATCACCCCACCGGCGGTGTGAACCGCATCGGTGACTTTGCGCCAACCCGCAACCTGTTCAAGGTTGTGGATCCCGGGTGTCCAGGCGTAGCCCTGCCCGCGCGGTTCGATCTGCGTACCTTCGGTCACCATGAACCCGGCGCCACTGCGCTGCGTGTAGTAATCCGCCATGAGTTCGTTGGGTACGTTGCCGGGCTGCGAACTGCGCGAACGGGTCAACGGGGGAAGAACGATGCGATTCTTGACCTCATAGGGGCCGAGCTTGGTAGCGGTGAACAGCACTGAGTCTTTCATTTCTTTTCTTTCCGGTGTTGGTGTGATGGTTTAAATCTTGTGCAGCGATGGGATACGCGATTTAGAACAGTCCGCGCGGAGCTTCGTTCATGCTCACGTAGATGTTCTTCTTGTGGGTGTACGCGTCAAGCATGGATTTGTAGGCTTCGCGGCCCAGGCCGGATTTCTTGTAGCCCCCGAAAGGTGCATGCGCAGGGATCTCATGGGCGGTGTTCACCCACATCCGACCGGTCTCCACCGCGCGTGCCACGCGAAGTGCACGGTTGATGTCTTGGGTCCACACTGTGCCGGCGAGTCCGTATTCTGAGTCGTTGGCCAAGGCGATAACTTCATCCTCGTCCTTGAATGGGATAACAACGAGAACGGGGCCGAAGATCTCTTCCGATGCAACGCGCATATCGTTGCGCACATCGACCAATATTGTCGGCTCGACAAAGAATCCGGAATCGTAGTCCCCGCCAGTGAGCCGGCGACCACCCGTCAAAACCGTGGCACCTTCAGCACGACCGGTTTCTACATAGCCCAACACGCGCTCCAGCTGGGCTTTGCTGATCAACGAGCCCACCTGGGTGTCTGGTGAGAGGGGATCCCCCACGCGGGCCGTGGTGAACTTGGCTTTTAGTTCGTCGATAAAACGGTCGTAGATCGACTCGTGAATGAAGAGGCGAGCTCCGGATTCGCAGGCTTGGCCTTGATTCCATAGAATCGCCAGGGCTGCCCCCTCGACGGCCTTGTCCCAATTCGCGTCGGGGAAAACGATATTCGCCGATTTGCCGCCCAGCTCCAGCGTTGCTGGTACCAGTCTTTTGGCTGCGGCTTCGGCGACGGTGTAGCCGACTCGGGTGGAACCGGTGAATGCCAGCTTCTGTACCGTCGGGTGATCCAGCACGGCCTGGCCGGCAACCGGCCCTGTGCCGGTGACGATGTTGACGACACCGGGGGGAAGAACTTGCGCGAAAATCTTTGCCAGTTCGGAAATGCTGACCGGCGTCATCTCCGATGGCTTGATCACCACGGTGTTCCCTGTGGCGATTGCCGGGGCAATCTTCCAGGCTGCCATCAACAACGGAAAGTTCCAGGGGATCACCTGACCAACCACACCAAGCGGTTCGCTCAGCACGAGGCTGAGGGTCTGTTCATCAAGCACGGCCGCCTCGTCTGAGTGACTGCGAATCACTCCGGCGAAGTACCTGAAGTGATCAATGGCGATGGGCACGTCGAGAACGCGCGACTCGCGAATCGGCTTGCCCACATCCAGCGACTCCAGGACCGCGAAACGCTCGGCGTCAGCCTCCAGCAGGTCGGCGATCCTGTTCAACGCGTTCGCACGTTCCGTCACCGTGGTCGCCCTCCAGCCCGCAAACGCACGCTGCGCCGCCTGGACCGCGCGATCGACATCAGCGGCTGTTCCACTAGGAATACGAGTCAGCACCTCACCCGTCGCGGGATTGATACTCTCGATCGTCTCCCCGGACTCCGCGTCCACCCATTGGTTGTCGATGAACATTCCGTAGCTGCGGTCCGGAGCATACTGGGACGTGGACATGGCGCGCTTCTCCTTCTGATTGGCGGGCGGGCCGGAAGTACAACCGGCTCAACCTCTTCCGTGATTTCGTTGTTCACCACCCCTGACGACGTGGTGCCACCAACCCTAACCTAGATATCGAGATACGTCAATATCCCAATAGCGCGATATTCAGATGGGCGTAAAGGGGGTGTCTTCCTGCGCTAACACCGCCGGGTCGGCTGGTTGGTGGCCGTCGGTGCGTGACCGTGCTTGAGGTGCGCTCTGCTGCGCGGCTTAACTCGGACGATCCCCACTCAATAGGGACTCGCCGAACTGCGCAGGTTCGACCGTGCCATCCGGCCAGGAACCCGCAGTCGAATGAAATCGGCAACGATACGAAAACCGTGAACCACCCCAGGTTTGACGCGGATCAAACCCGGGGTGGTTCAAAGTGCTTGGGAGGCGGTGCCAAGCCGGCGGTGCGGTGGCCACTTGATCGATTCTCGCGCAGCGTCTACTTCCTGGGCCGAGGTCTGCTGCAACGCCGCAAGCTTGCCGAGCATCGTCGACCTCGTCATGTGCACCATGCCTGTCAGCTCCGGTCGAAAAGTGAGCAGGTAGTTCCGGTTGAAAAGTGAGCACTTCACCTTTCGATTGGAGAGTGATCACTGTGGAGGATTGGGCGGAGATTCGCCGGCTGTATCGGTCGGAGAAGCTGTCGCAGGCTGCGATTGCGCAACATGGTCGGACCATCGCTCCTAGCCGTCGATAGCCTCTCAAGGTCGCCCAAAACTGGAGAGACCCAGCACTGTCTGGTGGCGGTCAGTGCGTTTAGGGTTGCGTTCATCGCCTTGCTCAAAGCAGATTGGTCGCCAAATCTGTTCGGCCGTTAGTTAGTCGCGACACAGCAAATCGGCACTACGAGGGCCGACAGACCACGCCGGCGTTTTCCCTGACAGCGCTGCGCTGCTAAATGGTCCGTGCTTTGCTGGTCGATTGCGCCGACACGGGGCGGATAAGCCGACTTCTGGGGTTACCGCGACTAAAGGAACTTGGCGTCGACGACCGCAGCGCCGCGCGGAAGGGCGTGGGCACCCAAATGGTCGAGGGCGAGACCTCGCAATCCGCGTCGTCGGTCTCGACCCACAAGATCCCCGCAGGAACTATGACGTACGGCACACCCACCTAAACGGAAGCGCTGTAACGCTTTCCGAAGTGCATAGCACTCAGTGGTGTAGTCAACCCAACTAGCAAGGGAGTCATCATGATCGCTACCATCCGCGAGCAGATTCAAGCCGGCGTGCGCCCAGAGTCGCCAGTAGCACGTGGCGGCGCGGGCCTGGCACGGTACGGGCTGGCCGTCGTCATCGCCTGGATCGGCATGCTGAAGTTCACAGAGTACGAAGCCAACGGCATCGCGCCATTCGTGTCGAACAGCCCTTTCATGTCTTGGCTGTACGACATTTTCTCGATCACCACCTTTTCGTCGCTACTCGGTGTAGTCGAGATCGCAATCGCGGTCTTGCTCGCCGTCAAACCGTGGTTCCCTCGACTCTCAGCGATCGGTAGCCTCATGGCCATCGGCATGTTCGCCACAACACTGACATTCGTGCTCAGTACGCCTGGTGCATTCGAAGCATCAGCAGGAGGTTTCCCGGTGTTGTCGTCGACTGGTCAGTTCCTGATCAAGGACGTCGCACTGCTCGGAATCTCTGCCTGGACGCTGGTCGATGCACTCACACGCCGCTGAGGCCGAAGCCGCCCTCGTCACCTCGCTTCGTGCGGGTGACGAGGGCGGCTTCGTGCAAGTTGTCGACTTGCAAGCCCCACGACGCCACGCCTCGCACGCGACTACGTCAGGACACCAGATCGCCGAAGGCCCCCTACAGGAAGGCCTCTTACACAAAGGAATCGGCTCTTCCCAGGATCAGTCACCTCGGTTCACAGAGCTGTCTGCGAACTTTCATAGGAGGAAAGGTCGCAGTCCCTTGACGACGAGAAACTGGACGAGGAGTCGGAGCAACGAAGCCATCCTCGGGAATTTTTCCTCAAGCACCGGGGAGCATGGTCGCCGGCGAGCCGGTCGCTCATGCACTACATGAAAGGATGCAGACAGATGAGATGCAACGAACTCGCCGAACTACTCACCGAATACCTGGACGACTCGCTCGGTTCGAGCGACCACGTGAGGCTCGAAACGCACCTGTCCGAGTGCGCCGGATGCGCAAACTATCGCACTCAATACATATCGACGATCGCAATCTTGAATCAGATCCCCGTGGCCGGCTTCAAGCGCACGCTGCGCGATACGTTATCGGCGCACTTACACCAACGGCGCCGCTGAGCTTCGCAGGGCAACCGAGTTCAGCTCAGCAACAATGGATACACCAACTTTGCTGCCGTCAGCGCCCATCGGTCTTTAGGTGGCTTGCGCCAACTCAGCCACCGCTTGATCGGTGGTCCAGATAGCTGAGGCGAGGAATCGGAAATTAATCAGGGCAGCCAAGTATCCGTCGCCTTCGGGCAACCGTGCACCCGCAGTCGCGTCACGGATGACGACAACCTCGAAACCCTGTTCGATCAGCTCGCGCAAATGGCTTTCGGTGCACAGATTCGCGGCCATTCCAGCCAGAAGAACCTGGGTCACACCGCGTTTGCGAAGCTGAAGTACGAGATCGTTGGACTGCGGACCCACGATTTTATGGGGAGAAGCGACCACCGTCTTTCCGTCCAGGATGCGGTTCTTGTACCGCTCGAGATAGTCCGCGCCCGAACCGTCGAACCCTTCCAGCTGCAGCGGATGCGTCCGCGCGAACATGCCGACACTGTGCATGAAGCGCTCAAGCGGTCCGGCGAATTGCCAGTCCTGATCGGATGGATAGTAATAGTGCGGAGAGATCGCAACCGTGATCCCCGCGCTCTTGGCAGCTGACAGTAGTTGGTCGATGTGCTCGACAGTGCCGTTGTCTTCGACGCTGGCGCCGAACACCGACCATGTTGCACCATCGGGGCTGAGAAAGTCGTTCTGCGGGTCAGTCACGACGAGCGCAGCGTGCGTCACGTCAAGCTGGAAGCCAGATGGCGGAAGTCCGGGCTCTGCGGGCTCGTCGTACACGGATGAAGTCGACATTGGATGGGAGTCCCTTTCCTATCGGGCGCTAGTGCGCGACACACGGCAGCGCCCGGAAAGTATAAATAGACGACCGGTCGGATATCAACAAGTCCGGCCTTTCGGACCTCGATGATGGAGGCGGGACTTCAGGACGTGCCGACCAAACCCACCAACTGCGGCAAGGTTATTCGTGAGAAACGGTCGTATGGAGCGCGGGTGCGATCGATCCTGGCGCGAAGCACTGCCCCTTCCCACGCTTCGATAATCAAACCTGCGACTTCGCGACGCCGTTGAGGCGTTCCCTCTGTGAAAACAGCGGCCAGTTCGTGCTCCCAAGCACAAACAATGCCGCGTAGCTTTTCGTGGACCGACGCACTGGTGGCTGAGACTTCGAGCGCGAGATTGCCAATTAGGCAGCCGCGCATAAAGGTATGGCGCTCGTGCTCGTCGGCAATCACCGCGAAGTAGCGTTGCAGGCGGCGAACCGGTCTCCCGCGACCTAGCAGCAAGGATCCGGACCGGTCCTGAAGTTCGAGCCAGTACTGTTCTAGCACTGCGACAACAAAGGCTTCTTTGCTCTCGTAGTACGTGTAGAACGCCGCCTTCGGTACGTGGGCACGATCGGCAATTTCCTTGACACCTGTCGCGTTGACGCCACGGGCATAGAAGAGCTCGAGTCCACTAGCGAGTAACCGTCTGCGGATATCCGGGTTCCCCGGGCGAGGCACAGGAGCAGAGTAACTGACCGAACAAGGACCTTGGCCGTGCACGGCACCAACTCGACCACGCGCGTCCAGACGCACATATCCGGTCAAGTGAGCATTTTTGGTGCGCCATTGCGTAGCGCGAACTCACCGGGCGCTGAACGCGCCCGTGGACATTTAGAGACAGTCGGTCTAATCTCATCACCATGAGCGCTCCCATTGTCCGGCCTCGTCGTGGACGGCCGCCAAAAGTCAGCCGTGACCACGAAGACACGCGGGGAGCATTGCTTCGCTGCGGGATGGAAATCCTGACTGCGCAGGGCCTCACTGCGACAGGTATTGAATCGGTGCTCAAGCGCGTCGATGTACCGAAGGGCTCGTTTTATCACTACTTCGACAGCAAAGACGCATTCGGTCTGGAGGTGCTGCAGAGCTACGCGGAGTATTTCGCGCGCAAACTTGATCGCTGGCTGTTGGACGACAGTCTGCCACCACTGCAACGTCTGACCCTTTTCGTCGAGGACGCGAAAGCCGGAATGGCCAGACACAGGTTTGATCGTGGATGCCTTGTTGGCAATCTTGGGCAAGAAGTTCGGACACTTCCCGAGAGCTATCGCACGAAACTCGAAGAAACACTTGAGGACTGGGAGCAGCGCTTACAGGATTGCCTGCGACTGGCCGTTGACGTAGGAGATCTTCCGGCCGACACCGACTGCGCCGCGCTATCACGGTTCTTCTGGATCGGTTGGGAGGGAGCGGTATTGCGCACCAAACTCGCTCGGACAGTCGAACCGCTCGACGTGTTTTTCAGTGGATTCCTCGCATGTGCCCGCGCGTAGGAGAAGGGAATACGATGTTCAGCGCGATTGTGGTTGAGAAGACCAACACGGACTACCGTGCGGAAATGCGGCGGCTCGGCAGCGACGACCTACCTGAGGGGCAAGTGACCGTCCGGGTCGCATACAGCAGCCTCAATTACAAAGACGCCCTGGCCATCACCGGTAGGGGCCCCGTCGTCCGTCGCTTCCCGATGGTCCCGGGAATCGACTTAGCCGGCGTCGTTGAGGCCAGCAATGACGCGCGCTACAAACCCGGTGATCACGTTCTGGTGAACGGTTGGGGACTGGGCGAGACCCACTGGGGAGGGCTTGCACAGATCGCTCGGCTCCAGGCGGACTGGCTAGTGCCACTCCCCCCCTCGTTCACCGAGGCGCAGGCCACTGCCATCGGCACTGCGGGCTATACAGCGATGCTTTGCCTGATGGCACTCGAACAACACGGGGTCACCCCTAGCGACGGCGAAGTACTCGTCACCGGTGCCAGTGGCGGCGTCGGAAGCATCGCGGTCACGCTGCTCGCGAGCAACGGCTACACGGTCGTCGCGGCAACCGGCCGCCTCGCTGAGGCAGACTATCTGCGGAGGTTGGGTGCGGCTACGGTGATCGACCGAGCCGAACTCGCCGAACCGGGCCGCCCCTTGGGCAGCGAGCGCTGGGCCGGCGCTATCGACTCCGTGGGCAGCCACACACTGGCCAATGTGTGTGCCACTACCAGTGCCGAGGGAGCCGTCGCCGCGTGTGGCATGGCTCAAGGCATGGAATTCCCAAGCACTGTTGCGCCATTCATCCTGCGCGGAGTGAGCCTGTTGGGTATCAACAGTGTCACGCAGTCCCACGCCAAACGCGTCACAGCGTGGGGCCGGCTGAGCAGCGACCTCGACACCGGACACCTAGGCGAGATCAGCCACGAGATCGGCCTCACTGACGCTATCTCCACTTCAACAGATCTTCTTGAGGGCCGAGTGAGGGGCCGCATCATCGTTGACGTGAATCGCTAACTCCCCTTTGCTGGAGCAGTGCGGGATAGTCGCTAGCTGACGGGTTATCTGCACGATAGGCACGTGCTCTCCCGCAGCATGCGATCAGCACAACCGAGGGGCCGCCAGCTCGCCAGTAACTGTCGTGCCGGACTCGGCCGAGTAGGAAATACCTTGATCGCCGCTTATAACGCCCACCACACACGACGACAGAAGGAGCAGCATTCATGACACGAGTTCTTGTACTTGGTGCCGGAGGCAGAATCGCGCAAATCGTAGTACGCGAACTGCTCCACGACGAGAGCGTGAATCTCACCCTCTACCTACGGAACGACCAACGCTTGCACGACTTGCCCGACCTCCGCGCAACGGCAGTAGAAGGTGATGTCCTTAACGGAAGTCTCCTGAAACAAGCGGTCGCGGGACAAGACATCGTCTATGCCAACCTTGGCGGTAAAGATATCGTGGACCAAGCGCGTGGGGTCGTCACTGCACTTGAGGGCGCTCGCGTGCGAAGGCTCATTTGGATCTCGACGCTAGGGATCTACGACGAAGTCCCCGGCGAGTTTGGCCGTTGGAACCATCGGATGCTCGACGGCGGCTATCTCGAAACCTACGCCGCAGCGGCGAAAGTGATCGAGTCTTCGCGCCTTGACTACACAATCATCAGACCCGCATGGCTTACAGACAAAGACGAAGTGGACTACGAGATCACCCAAAAAGGAGAACCTTTCAAAGGCACCGAGGTATCCCGAAAAAGCATCGCGGCACTCGTCGTACGATTGATTACCGATCCCTCACAAGAACTCCACGGCTCACTGGGAGTAAACAAGCCAGGCACCGACGCCGACAAGCCTGCATGGCAGTAATTCCGGACGCGATCGGGAAGAGCCGTTGGATAGTGGATAGTCCAGGCGCAATGCGAACTCTGGGCATGAGGTCGCAGCCTGCGTCGGGCGGCGTAAGTTCACCCTCGCGGGAGCACTAGACCGCCTAGGTCGAGTACGAGCAGGCCAAGCGGATCGTCATTGGCTGCATGCTCCACAGGCGATGACAACATCTGAAGAGACTTCACTCAGAGGGAGGCGGCACAACCCCATAGATCGTGTACGGGCTTCAGTACGTACGTTGACGCTCACCCAGCTTTGCTCACGCTCACCAGCGCCACACTGGGAGAATGCAGGCAAGAAGCAGGTAGATCAACGACTTGTAACCAACCTGGTGCTGGTCTGCCCCTACCATCATCGCTTGCACCACCGCGGTGTGATCACCATCGCCGGAACCGCCGATAATCTCGTCGTCACCGACAGTGACGGTCGACGGCTCAGCGGAGCATCGCTCGCCCGCCAACCCAAACGTCCCCCGCCCGCCGTCCCACCGTGGCCCGGGCCCCTCGGCGAGCGCGCCGACTGGTGGTGGTACGACCCCTTCCAACCCCAGCCCCCACCACCAACCAACTAGGTCGGCCACCGGAGCCGATCATCACCGGCACTGTACCGAAGCCCAAACAGGTTAAGGTGTGGGCAAATTCGTTCGCGGTACCCGCTGACGTAGGCACTGAGTTGAGCTAAGTCGGGCGGGAGTACTTCGAGCGCCCACTTCGGACGCGAGTTCAGTTCAGCAGTCGCGGCTCGATTGTGCACCTATCAGCGCGTACGTCACCGTCACGGAATTTCGATACGGCGACGGGGTTTCGGGGCCGCGCAGACTTCAGCAATCTTGCGTCCTCTCTCATGGATTGTGGTGGCGTTGCCGGACCGGATATCGAGGCAGCACTCCGACGACAAAGTTGCCTCAGCCACGGCCGCTGGCGGTCTCCTCAGTAGCTGGCCCGCACGATGGCTCATCCGCAGACCGTTGCGCTGCCCCTTCTTAATCAGGCAACTCGCCTCACCCGCACGAGATTCTCCACAAGATCGGCGGCTTTGGCCACGCCTTCGGCGGGTTTGCTCATCCGGCTCGCGAGTTCCCGGGCGCGCGCGACGTACTGGGGTTCCAAAATGGTGCGCAAGTCGGCGACCAAGGTTCGCTCAGTGACCGCCGAAAAGCGGCGTGCGGTGCCAACTTTCAATCGTTTGACCTGAGCACCCCACAGCGTCTGGTTGAGGTCCGTGGGAAGAATCAACGTGGGCACTCCTGCGCGCAGTCCGAGCGCAGTGGTGCCCGCGCCGCCGTGGTGCACCACCGCGCGGCAGGCGGGGAAGATAGCCGCGAAGTTGGCCGCGGCGACCACCTTGACGTGGTCCATATGCGGGGCGTGGCTGAAGTCGGTTGATCCGCCGCAGAACAGCGCCCGCTCGCCTAGCTGCGCGCAGGCCGCGCCGATCATGGTGAGGGTGTCGGCCGGTGATTCGACCGGGATGCTGCCGAACCCGAAGAAGATCGGCGGTGTTCCTGCGGCGATCCACGAGGCGATCTCGTCATCGGCATCGGTCGGTAATTCCAACGTCAGTGTGCCAACAAACGGTCGTCGGTCACCAAATTTCGCCCATTCGGTCGCCAGCCCCGGAAAGCACACCTCGTCGTAAGCCTGGATTTCGAGGGCTGCGCGCTTCGCGATCCGACGCGGCCAGGGGCCGGTTTCTTTCGGCAGTCCGAGTTCTCGGCGCTGGGCTTGTTCGATTTTCTTGGCCGCACCGCCCCAAGACAGCAACTCGTATAGCGTCATCGCAGAGCGGCCCAGTGATGGGGGCACGAACGGCACAAGCTGGCCGTTGGCACGCATCGGGAACCAGTGCAGCGTGACTAACGGAAGGTCGTAGTGCTCTGCAACGTTGGCAGCGAGAATCTCGAAACCGATATTGCTTGCGAGTAGGAGGTCGGCTCCATCGGCCAACGATGTCAGCGTCCTGCTCATCTCCCCCCAAGCGCTAAGAGGGCCTGAAATTTCGCGCCACAGGTCTCTCAGAGTCTGGATCTTCCAGGGGCTGCGAAAGAAACACGTCCAGAAGTTCCGGTAGGAGTCCATGAAAGCCTGCAACTCCGGTCCATAAGGGACTGCTGTAAGGCCAGCAGATTCGGCGAACTTGACGTAATCCGGAGGGACTGCAATGCGAACGTCATGCCCGCGACGTTGCAGTTCACGGCCGACGGCGGCGCAGGGCTCGACCTCGCCACGACTTCCCCAGCTCGACAGCGCAAATTTCATCGTGGGAAATCCTCCCTTTTTCACTCCCCCCGGCAGTTCAAATCAGTGTGCTGTCAACGCAACCATCACGTTCGATCGGAGGACTTTCCGGGTAGATGGTCGGGTTTAGTTGTCTCACAGAGAGATCCATGCTGTTCGTCGATCCATTCAAGCAGTGAGTGCAGGCCATCATCAAGCGTCCATTTCGGCTGCCAGTCCAGCTCGGCCTTCGCGGCCACGATGTCGCAACTGGCGGCGCGTACATCACCGTCGCGGAATTTAGGGACGACGATCGGTTCCGGAGCCTTGCAGATCGCGGCGATCTTTTGAGCGAGTTCGAGGATCGTGGTCGCGACGCCCGACCCGATGTCAAGGCAGCGAGTCGCAGGCCGCTGCACCGTAGTTAACAGTGCGTCAACGACATCATCGATAAAGACGAAGTCGCGCACAATCCGGCCGTCTTCATAGACCTCCAACGGACGACGCTCACGCGCCAACCGCGCGAAAAGAGTGACTATGCCTGTGTACGCATTGGTCAGCGATTGGCCCGGCCCGTAGACATTCTGCAGCCGCAACACACTCAGATCGGTGTCGCGGGCAGCAGTCCACGCCCCCAACATGTGCTCCTGCGCGAGCTTGGTTGCGGCGTAAATGTTGGTGGGCCTGGGCTCGGTTCGGCCCGCGCAGCTCGGAAGTGGCACTGCCGGCTCGCCTTTCGGCCCTTGGGGATCCCAGATACCAGCCGACAGTTGGGCGTGGCTGCGCGGCGGCGGATAGAAAACTTCTGCGCCACATTGCCAAGCGCCCTCGCCATACACAGCCCTTGAAGACGCGAGGACGAACTGGTCGGGCACCCACGCTGAGCGGCTCAGAGCGTCAAGAAGCTGGGCAGTACCCACCACGTTTACCGAACCATGGCGCGTCGCATGGGTGAGCGACTGCCCCGTTCCGGTCTCGGCCGCCAAATGGACGATCTGAGAAGGCCGAAACAAACGAAGCACCGCATCCAAGTCAGGGCCATGGGTGACATCGCCGGTGAACAACCGCACCGAAGGCGTCAGGTTGAGCGCTCTTCCATCAGCGTGCACTTGCGGATGCAAGACGTCCATCACAGCGACGTCATAACCGGCTTCGACGAGACGGCGCGCGAGTGCGGACCCGATAAACCCTGCCCCACCGGTGACGAGGACGGACGTTGACAAGAGCCGAGGCCTCCGGTTCCTTCTTGGTGCAATTACATGACCAACGCGTTAGCGGAGAGCGCAATCCGAGCGGATCATATCGGCTCCCTGATTACCATCATCCCCGCGGGTCGCATCCTGCAGACCGGTATGGATAAACGTGTTCCGCTGCGTGACTGGATGACAGCCAGCGCCCGACGTCGACTTCTGTCGAGCAGCACTGCGGTTGGATGAACGGGGTACAAAATTCCCTGACCTCTATAGAGTCATCCAACGCAGGCTGAAGCGCTACGGAAGGCAAGCATGAAACTCGGGCAGGCATTCGATCCGAGAAGAAACGCGCTGAACGCGTGGCGGCTAACTTTGGCGACCGGAGTGATCCTCTGGCACTCGTTCCCACTCACCGGCCACCACATCGCATTCCAGCCAGTTCACCAGCTTCTCCGTGATGCATGGGTTGACGGGTTCTTTGCGATCTCCGGATTCCTCATCACTTGGAGCTGGCTCAGCAACCCGCGGCTGTGCACCTATCTCGTTGCTCGAGGCCTTCGTATCCTTCCCGGGTTGTGGCTCTGCCTGATCATCACCGCGTTTGTCATCGCCCCGGTCAGCGTGGCGATTCAGGGCGGTCCAGCCGCCAAGCTGCTGCTATCCCGCGCACCACTCGAGTACGTTCTAAAAAATTGCGCAGTGCTGATGGCTCAACTCGATGTCGGCGGGACACCGCGCGGGGTTTTATTTGCAGGCAACTGGAACGGTTCTCTCTGGACCCTGATATTTGAGGTGTTGTGCTACATCGCGGTTGCTGTTCTGGGCCTAGTTGGGCTCCTCAATCGTCGCTGGTTCATCCCTGCCGCCTTGGCGTTGATGCTCTTCTGGTCGACCCGGCTGCCACCGTGGTACCTCTTCGCTGAAAACCCAGCAGCCCCGCAGCAGCATGTCGACGCTGCAAAATCCTTAGCGGTAGCGGAGGCGTCTGCAGCTCGGCTATTCACCATGTTTTTCGCCGGCGCGCTTCTTTACCAGTTCAGAAACGTCATTCCTGCTCGATGGTCACTCGTCGCAGTATGCTTTGCCGTCGTCATCGCGGCCTCTGCGCTGCCTAATTACCGGCTGATCGGTGCGATTCCACTGGCTTACGCGATCATCGTTTCAGGGACGCTCATCCGCCACAAGCGCTTGAGACTACGGACAGACTTCTCCTACGGCGTATACATTTACGCCTTCCCGGTTCAGCAGTTGCTGATAATTGGAGGGCTCGGCACTGTGAATCCGATTGTGTTTGCAATCATCGCAGCCATCGCCACCTTCCCGCTGGCGGCACTTAGCTGGTTCCTAGTCGAGAAGCCCGCATTGTCTCTAAAAGCGCGCCTAAAACAGAAAAGTATTGCCAAGTCGGCCGAGCGTGGACCGACACAGCCGGTTCCAGGCCCAGACCAGCCGGAACTCGCTGAACCACATCACCCTGGTCAATAATTTTTGCAGCGATCCAGCACGGCGCTGCGATTTCCCGCTAGCCCCTTGGAGGCATGGTGGTTGAAGAGCGCTGGGATGTCGTGGGGTCGGCGCCTAGGCTTCGACGAGACGGCGCGACAACGCGGATCGGCTAGGTCCCGCAGCGGTGACGATCACAAACGACCGCCCAAGACTTTTTGGATTTCAGTCCAATAGCGCCGGATATTCGGTTATGTTGCAGCGCGGCTTAGCCCGAAGCACTCCCACTTTCATTCCGAACGTAGGGAAAGTGAAAGGTCGCGCGATGAGATTCGTGCTAGCAAGCTGGGGGAGCCGCGGCGATATCGAGCCCTTCGTCGTAGTAGGCCGTGAATTGGAGCGCCGCGGACATGACGTGCGCATGACCGTCCCCCCTGATCAAGTTGGTTTCGCTGAGGCGGCTGGACTTACGGCGGTGCCCGGCGGGCTGAAAATTAAAGAGTGGCTGGATGTGCACGCGGACTTCTGGACCTGCTTGTTACGCACGCCGTGGAAGTTCTGGGAGCTCAACCGCTTGTGGCGCGAAGTTGGGGAACTTATCAGCCGGTGCTGGAAGCAGATGAGCGCACCGCTGATGTCGCTGGCTGACGGAGCCGACTTGCTGTTCACCAACGTGGGTTTCGAGCAACCCGCTATCAATATCGCCGAGTATTACGGCATTCCGTTGGCTACATTGCATTACCGCCCGATACGGGTCAACGGTCAGATGGTTCCAATCCTGCCGTCCTCGTTGGCGCGCTTCGCCATGACGGTGGATGAGTGGCTGTCCTGGCGCTGGGCCAAGAAGGTCGACAACGCGCAGCGTCGGGAACTACGGCTGCCGAAATCCGCTGGTCCCCCGTCGCGGCGCATCGCTGAGCGCGGGTGGCTGGAAATTCAGGCCTACGACGAGGTTTGCGTTCCCGGACTGGCCGCCGAGTGGGCAAAATTTGACGGTCGGCGGCCCTTTGTCGGCGCACTGACGATGGAGTCGCCAACAGAGGCCGACGACGAAGTCGCGTCATGGATCGCCTCTGGCCTGCCGCCGATTTATTTCGGGTTTGGCAGCATGCCGGTCGAGTCTGCCGCCGGCACGCTGGCCATGATCAGCAAACGCCTGCGCGCAGCTAGGGCAGCGGGCGTTGGTGTGCGCCGGCTGGAGCGATTTCAGTCACGTCCCCCCATCCCCGACCACGTCAAGGTGGTGGCTGCGGTGAACTTCGCGGCGGTCTTTCCCGCCTGCCGCGCAATCGTGCACCACGGCGGTGCCGGCACGCTCGCCGCAGCCATGCGTGCCGGAGTCCCCCAGTTGATCCTGGCGATGATGGCAGATCATTTGATGTGGGCGGCTCAGCTCAAACGACTGAAAGTCGGGTCTGGCCAGCGGTTTTCGGCTACGACGGAGAAATCACTGGTCGCAGACCTCCGCCGCGTCCTGGCCCCGCAATATTCCGCCCGGGCCCGAGAGATCGCCACCCGGATGAGTAAACCCGCCGAGAGTGTTGCGGCCACCGCAGACCTTGTCGAGCGGTTGGCCGTCTCGCGTCGGGTTGGCTGATCAACGACAAAGTGACTGACGTCCCGTCGATACGCCGGCACGTGAGCAGTAGCAAGGCGGTGCCACAGCGCCGAGTCAGGGTCAACACGTTCGGCTGATGCGCATCTGGTTACTCTGGCCGATGACTGGGAGGTGAGCGGGTGGGTGTGGTCGTCGATGGACGCGCGGTTGATCGGACGAACCTTCATCGTGTCTGGAAAGTAGTTCTCGTCGGCATCGCAGTCATCGTGGCCATCGCCTGCTGCTTCGTTCCGGTCATCGCCGTCGCACTCGGTTTATTTGTAGTGTTGCTGCTATGCGCACGCTTGGTTTATCCGCGTCGTGACCGCTACATTCCCAACTTATACGCCCGCGACATCGACACCTACGATCCCGAATATCGTGCGTTTATCAGGGGCACCATCTCAAATCTCCGGCGACACCGTATCCGAAGTCACACCCTATTGTGGGAAGCAGCACAGCTGCCCGCAGCGAGCATTGATAATGCTCAGGAATTATTGCTCGATCTAGGAGTCTGGATCGGCTGGTCGACAAGGCTCATATCTGACGTTTGCGGCCGCACGGTATACGGCTTCGACACGTTTTCCGGACTGGTAGAAGACTGGGAACTCGAAGACCTAACCGTCCTCAAGCGGGGATCTTTTTCGCTGTCACAACCGCTCGCACAACGTTTTGTCCGAGATACCGGCGTGACGTTGCACGACGGCGTGCCGGACGCGCTCGGCCGTAACGTCGAGTTCATAAAAGGCAGCACCTATGACACGTTGGCGCCATTTCTAGCCGAACGGCCCGGTGCTCCGATCCGGCTTTTCCACATGGATTTGGATACATATGAAAGTTGCCTGCACGCGCTAGAAACCTGTAAGGATCGATTCGTCGAAGGATCCATCCTGGTCTTTGACGAGTACCTCGTCACCAGCAGCGAAATGCGCGCGTTCTACGAGTTTCAGCGCCGCTACCAGCTAGAATGGCGCTATCGCGCTTGGGGCCTCGAGATCATGGAAATGAATATCGAGATGATTCCTGGACGCTGGAAGCGCTTGTGGTATTACTTCACGGCCATTGCATTCTATTGGTTGCTTGCAGACGGTCGCTATGTATGGATGCCCTTCAGCAAGCGTTTCTGGAGATTCTGGCTCGGCGCGCCTTTAAGCGACATCGTCTTCATGCTGGGCGCTGCCGGCCAGCGGAAGTCGGTCAGCCTGGAGATTACCGGCCTAGGGAAACTCGAACGGGAACGCGATCGCATCTAGGACCGAGTAGCGCCCTCGGACTGCTGCGTCAGGCCTTGCCCGGGCCGGCCCCGAACGGACCCACGATGACGGAGCGATCGGCGCAGGCTGAGACCTTGGGTCGATGCGGGTTGAGGCGCAGTAGCCGCCGAGGTTGCGCTCGGCCGCGGAAATATGAGGCGCTACAAAAGTATTGTCACTCTGCGCTGGCTTGCCTGAAGGCCACCAACAAAGCCGTTGCTGCAGGGCACAGCGGCAACATCGGCGCCGAACCCCATAACTTGCACCAATAGCCCAGCTGTGTCATGGCTCACACACCGTAACTTTTTCCAAAGCCAGGACCGAAGTTATTGGACAACAGTAAGGTTTGACAAGTTCCACGCGTGTCAAGTAGACGGTCTGGGGGAACCAGTGGGCATCAATCCGTTCGACGACGACAACGGTAACTTTCTCGTCTTGCTCAACGACGAGGAGCAACACAGCCTGTGGCCGTTCGCTGATGTTTCAGCTGGCTGGCGAGTGGTGTACGGCGAAGCAGGCCGTGCTGCATGTCTGCACTACGTCGAACAGAATTGGACGGATATACGGCCGAAGAGTCTGCGTGAGAGGCTGGCAGGGAGCCGGGGTATCGATAACTAACAACCGGTTACCGAAAACTAAACCGTCCGGGTTCTGGGAGTTCAATGGAGCTTGACGAGAACGCGCATCCGCTGACACGCGGACAGTTGGATATATGGCTTGCGCAGGAGGCCGGTCGCTTCGATCCTGACTGGCACATCGTCGCGTTCGCCGTAATCCAGGGCGAAGTAGTGCCCGAACTCCTCGAACAGGCAGTACGGCGGGCCGTAGCAGAGGCCGAGCCGGTCAGGGCGACGGTTTTCGAGACGGATGGCCAGGTTTTCCAACGAGCGCTTGAGGATCCGCCGATCGAGGTTCCCTTTCACGACCTCAGGCACTTTCCGGATCCTATTCAGGAGGCATACCGCTTCGCTGAATCCATCCGGCGCACGCCGATGCCGCCCACAGGTCCACTATTCAGATTCGCATTATTCCGCACCGCGACGGACGAGTTCTACTGGTTATTGTGTTTTCACCATCTTGTCACCGACGGATTCGGGACGGTGCTTTTCGCCAATCGGGTGGCGGCCGTCTATTCCGCGCTCATTTCCGGTACACCGGTAGCGCCCACCTTCTTCGGTTCGCTGCAAGAGCTGGTTTCCTGGGAAACAGAATACGAGGCTTCTGAGAACTACTCCGAGGATTTAGCGTATTGGCGTGAAAACCTACCACCGGAAAGTGCGTCGCATTATGGCGTCACACACTCGGAGGACGGGCGCGACGAATCCTCGGTTTCCGACTCGGTCAAATTAGACCCTGGGATCGTTGATCGCGTTCACGAGTTGTCTAACGCGTTGAGCATGCGCCGCTCGTCGGTCATTACCGCGGCATGCGCGCTGTTAGTACGGGCCTGGTGCGCAGAGCGCTCACAAGTGGTGCTCGATTTCTTTGTCAGCAGACGAACGACTCCCGAGTCGGCGACCTTTCCGGGGATGGTCTCCGGGTTTGTCCCGCTGGTGTTGACGGTTTCGCCGGGATCGACGGTCGCCGGCTTCTGTGAGCATGTCGACACGCGGATACGCGAAGCGCTGCAGCACCAAAGGTTCCCCGTGCATGTTCTGGAACGCAAAGCGCAGGCCAGCGGTCCGAGACACGTGTCACAGAGGGTAGGTGTCAACTTCGTCCCGTCGATAACCCTCGTGCCTTTTGGCGACGCTCCCGCGTCCGGGATGGTGACTCGCTTCGGTCGCGTGAACCACTTCGGACTGTTCTTCTTGAACGACAACGGCCAGCTCGCGTTGAGCACGGCCGGTGCTGGGCAGCCTTTGTCGAACTTCGACGTCCCCGAGCTGGCAGAGCGATTGCAGCAGGTGCTGGCCGCGATGACCGCCGACCCGAGCCGGCCGTTGTCGTCGGTGGATCTGCTCGACGGGACTGCGCTCGAGCGCTTGGACATGTGGGCGAATCGGGCGGTGCTGACTGGGCAGTCGGCCACGCCGCAGTCGATTCCGGCGGTGTTTGCCGCGCAGGTGGCGCAGCGCCCGGATGCGGTGGCGTTGACCTTCCAAGACCGCGCCATGACGTATCGCGAGCTCGATGATGCGTCGAATCGGTTGGCGCACTTGCTGGCTGATCACGGCGCCCGTCCCGGGGGGTGTGTGGTGCTGCTGTTGCCGCGCTCGGCCGAGGCGATCGTGGCGATTCTGGCGGTGCTCAAAACGGGGGCCGCCTATCTGCCCATCGACCCCGCGCATCCGGCCGCGCGGATCGAGCTCCTGCTCGCTGACGCCGCCCCGACCGCCGCCGTCAGCACCGCCGAGCTGCGCTCACGGTTGGACGGACACGACTTCGCGGTAATCGACGTCAACGATCCAGCGCTAGATGCCCAGCCCGCCACCGCGTTGCCGCCGCCAGCGGCGGACGATATCGCCTACCTGATCTACACCTCCGGCACCACCGGCGTCCCCAAGGGCGTGGCCATCACCCACCACAACGTGATCGCCCTGCTGAGATCAGTGCACGACGAACTCGCGTCTCCGCAGGTGTGGTCGCAGTGGCATTCGTATGCGTTTGATGTGTCGGTGTGGGAGATCTGGGGTGCCCTGTTGCGCGGTGGCCGGCTGGTGGTGGTGCCCGACTCGGTGGTCCGCTCTCCCGAAGACTTCCATGCCTTGCTGGTTGCCGAGCAAGTCAGCGTATTGAGCCAGACCCCGTCGGCGTTCTATGCGCTGCAAACCGCCGACACGCAGCACCCGGAACTGAGCAAGCAGCTGAGCCTAGAGGCCGTCGTGTTCGCCGGGGAGGCGCTGGAACCGCAGCGTCTTCGGCCGTGGCTGGGCCACCATCCGAGAGCGCCACGGTTGATCAATATGTATGGCACCACCGAGACCACGGTGCACGCGTCATTCCGCGAGATCGTCGCCGCCGATGTGGACAGCGGCGGCAGCCCGGTGGGGGTGCCGCTGGCGCACCTCGCATTCTTCGTGCTGGATGGCTGGCTGCGTCCGGTGCCGGCGGGGGTGGTCGGTGAGTTGTATATATCGCCGGCGCGGGCCTGGGGGCGGGGTATTGGCGGCGGGCGGGGTTGACCGCGTCACGGTTTGTGGCGTGCCCGTTCGGTGACCCGGGGCAGCGGATGTATCGGACCGGGGATTTGGTGTGTTGGGGCGCCGACGGGCAGTTGCAATACCTGGGCCGCGCCGATGAGCAGGTGAAGATCCGCGGGTATCGCATCGAGCTGGGCGAGGTGGAGGCGGCGTTGGCCGCGTTGGAGGGGGTGGAGCAGGCGGTGGTGATCGCCCGCGAGGACCGTCCCGGTGATAGGCGCCTGGTGGGTTATGTGACCGGGGCCGTTGATCCGGCCGGGCTTCGCGAGCAGCTGGCCCAGCGGCTGCCGGGCTACATGATTCCGGCCGCGGTGGTGGTGGTGGAGGCGTTGCCGTTGACGGTCAACGGCAAACTCGACAAACGCGCGCTGCCGTTACCGGAATACGCCGACACCGACCGCTACCGCGCCCCGGCTACTCCCACCGAGGAGATTTTGGCCGGCATCTACGCCGAGGTGCTTGGGCTCGAGCGGGTCGGTGTCGATGACTCGTTTTTCGATTTGGGCGGGGACAGCATTTTGTCGATGCAGGTGGCCGCGCGCGCTCGTGCCGCTGGTGTGCTGTGTCGGCCGCGTGATGTGTTTGTTGAGCAGACCGTGGCCCGGCTGGCTGGGGTGGCCAAGGTGGCCGATGGTGTCCAGGGGCCGGTTGATGAGGGTGTGGGGTCAGTCGCGCCGACTCCGATCATGTGCTGGCTGGCCGGTATGGGGGGGCCGGTGGAGCAGTTCAGCCAGACGATGGTGCTGCAGGCTCCGGCGGGGGTTTCCGAGGCCGATGTGGTGGTGTTGGTGCAGGCGTTGGTGGATCGGCATGCCATGCTGCGGGCCCGCGTCGTTGATGATGGCGCTGGGGGTTGGGTGCTGGAGGTGCCCGAGGCCGGGTCGGTCGATGCGCTCGGGTGCCTGCACATCGTGGAGGTGTTGTCTGATGAGGCGCTGATAGAGGCGCGCTCGCGGCTGGATCCGGCAGCCGGGGTGATGCTGACCGCGCTGTGGGTGGCCTCGACGGGCCAGTTGGCGTTGCTCATCCACCATCTGGCTGTCGACGGGGTGTCGTGGCGGATTCTGTTGGATGACCTCAACACCGCCTGGGCTCAACGTTGCGCTGGCCAGGCTGTGGTGTTGCCGGTGTCGGGGACGTCGTTTGCCCGCTGGTCGGTGCTGTTGGCCGAGTACGCGCACCATCCCGATGTCGTGGCCCAGGCCGAGGTGTGGCGCCAAGTGGCGGCGGCGTCCCCAGTGCTGCCCGCGGTGCGCCCTGAGGTTGACACGTTTGCCACGGCTGGGCGCCTTTCGCAGGAGTTGGACGTCGAGACCACGCGGATGCTGCTCGGTGAGTGCCGGCGGCGTTTCACGCCGGAGTGCACGAGATCTTGGTGATCGCGTTCGGGCTGGCGCTCGCTGAGTTTTTAGGCCACCACGGTGTGCCGATCGGGATCGATGTGGAGGGTCATGGCCGCCAGGAGGACCTGGCCCCCGATGTCGATCTGTCGCGCACGGTGGGCTGGTTTACCACCAAATACCCGGTGGCGTTGACGGTGACCCCGCCGGCGTGGGGGCAGGTCGTCGGCGGCGAGGCGACGCTGGGGGTGGTGGTCAAAGCCGTCAAAGAGCAGCTGGCCGGCCTGCCCGATGGTCTGACCTATGGTTTGCTGCGGTATTTGAACCCTGACGTTGACCTGGCCGGGGTCGACCCGCCGATCGGGTTCAACTATTTGGGGCGGCTGGGTGTGTCGACGGCCGAGAGCTCCGATGGGCTGTGGCGGGTCAGCGGGGACGCGTTGTCGTTGACCGCCGCCACCGTTTTGCCCCTGCCGCTGGCGCACACCCTGGATCTCAACGCGGGCACCGTCGACACCGACACCGGCCCGTGCCTGCACGCCCACTGGGCGTGGGCACCCTCAGTGTTTGATCGAACCCAGGTCAGCCGGCTTGCCCGGTTGTGGTTTGAGGCCTTGGCCGGTATTTGCGCGCTTGTGCGTGCCGGTGGTGGCGGGTTGACGCCGTCGGATGTGGCGCCGGCCCGGCTGACCCAGCAGCAGATCGACCAGCTCGAGCAGCGCTACCGGATCGCTGACGTGCTGCCGTTGACGCCGCTGCAGCAGGGACTGCTGTTTCACGCCAGCACCGCACAGGGCGACGACGACCTGTATGTGTTGCAGTTGGAGCTTGCGGTGGCGGGCCCGCTTGACCCTGATCGGCTGCGCGCCGCCGTCCAGCTGGTGGTGAGCCGGCATCCGAACCTGGTGAGCCGAGTCTGCGACCAGTTCGACGAGCCGGTGCAGGTCATCCTGGCCGATCCCGCGCCGGGGTGGCGCTATGTCGAAGTCGATGGTGGCGGCGTCGATGAACAGATCGCGCGGCTGTGCGCGGCCGAGCGGGCCGCGGTGCGTGATCTGGCTGAGCAGCCGGCGTTTCGGGTCGCGCTGATTCGCATCGGCGACGAGCGGCACCGGATCGTGGTGACCGTCCACCACGTTGTGGCCGACGGGTGGTCGCTGCCGATCGTGGTGCAACAGATGTTCGTCGGCTACCAGGGGCAGCGGCTGCCCATACCCGCGCCTTATCGCGACTTTGTCGCCTGGCTGGCCGGTCGTGATCTTGATACTGCCCGCGCCGCGTGGCGTGAGGTGTTCGATGGTTTTGACACCCCGACGCTGGTGAGCCCGCCGGGCAGATCAGGACGGGGGCGCCGAGGCGTGGCATTGTTTCGGGTGCCGGCTGAGACCACCCGGGCGATCACTGCGTTGGCGCGCGCCAGTCATACCACCGTCAACACGGTGTTGCAGGCCGGGTTTGCGCAGTTGCTGATGCTGGTGACCGGCCATCAGGATGTCGCGTTTGGCACGACGGTGTCGGGCCGGCCGGCCGAGGTGGCTGGCGCCGAGGCGATGGTGGGTTTGTTGATCAACACGGTGCCGGTGCGCGCGCGCGTCACAGCGGCCACCACGACCAGCGGGCTGCTCGACCAGCTGCACGGCACCCACAACCACACCCTGGAGCACCAGCACCTGGCACTTGCCGAGATTCACCGGGTCAGTGGCCACGACCAGCTGTTTGACACCTTGTTCGTGTTCGAGAACTACCCCCTAGACACCGCCGCGTTAGCGAGCGGGGAGGGGTTGACCGTCACCGGGTTCACCAACCGCGAATACAACCACTATCCCCTTGCGGTGCAAGCCTTTCCCGGCAGTGAGCTGGGCCTGCGGGTGGAGTTCGACACTGATGTGTTCGACACCGCCAGCATCGAAACACTCGTCAAGCGGTTGCAGGCGGTGTGGGCTGCCATGGCCAGCGATCCGGGGCGGCGGCTCTCGTCGATCGATGTGTTGCAGCCTGCTGAGCTAGCCTGCCTCGATGAATGGGGCAACCAGGCCGTGTCGGCCCGGCCCGCCACCGCGACGGTATCGATTCCAGCAATGTTCACCGAACAAGTCGCGCGCACCCCGACGCGGTGGCCGTGGTCTGTGGTGAGTGCTCGACGACCTACCGGGAACTCGACGAGACCGCCAACCGGTTGGCACACCTGCTGGCCGACCGTGGGGTGGGCCCGGGGCAGCGGGTGGCGCTGCTGTTTTCCCGGTCGGCCGAAGCGATCGCGGCGATCCTGGCGGTGCTCAAAACCGGCGCGGCTTATGTGCCGATCGACCCGGTGGTGCCTACGGCCCGGATCGAGTTCATGCTCGCCGACGCCACACCGATCGCGGCGATCACCACCACGGACCTGGCCGACCGGCTGCACGGCCGTGGTCTGCAGGTGATCGACGTCAACGACCCCTGCCTCCGGACCTATCCGCACACAGCTCCCCCGCCGCCGTCGCCTGATGACATCGCCTACCTGATCTACACCTCGGGCACCACCGGCGTCCCCAAAGGTGTGGCGATCACCCACCGTAACGTCGTCGAGCTGATGGCATCCCTGGACAACAGCCTGGAGCTGGACGGACAGGTGTGGTCACAGTGGCATTCGTTGGCCTTCGACGTCTCGGTGTGCGAGATCTGGGGTGCGCTGCTGCATGGGGGCCGGCTGGTGGTGGCGCCAGAGCAGGTGGCACGTTCGCCGGAAGACTTCCATGCCTTGCTGGTCAGCGAACAAGTCTGCATCTTGAGCCAGACGCCGTCGGCGTTTTATGCGCTGCAAACCGCCGACGGACTGCAGCCGGAGCTGGGGCAACAGCTGAAGCTGCAGGCGGTGGTGTTCGCCGGGGAAGCGCTTGAACCGCCGCGTCTTCGACCATGGCTGGACAACCACCCGGGAGCACCGCGGCTGGTCAACATGTATGGCACCACCGAGACGACCGTGCATGCCTCGTTCCGGGAGGTCGTCAACAGCGACGTCGACAGCAACGCCAGTCCTATCGGGGTGCCGCTGGCGCACCTTGGCTTTTTCGTGCTGGATGGGTGGTTGCGGCCGGTGCCGGCCGGCGTGGTGGGGGAGTTGTATATCGCCGGCGCCGGGCTGGGGTGCGGGTACTGGCGGCGCTCCGGATTGACGGCGTCGCGGTTTGTGGCCTGCCCATTCGGCGGTGTTGGGGCGCGCATGTATCGCAGCGGGGATTTAGTGCGTTGGCGTCCTGACGGGCAGCTGGACTATCTGGGCCGCGCCGACGAGCAGGTCAAGATCCGCGGGTATCGGATCGAGCTCGGCGAGGTGCGCGCAGCTCTGGCCGCGGTGGCCGGGGTGGAACAGGCGGTGGTGATCGCCCGCGAGGACCGCCCCGGCGACAAACGCCTGGTGGGTTATGTCACCGGGACTGTTGATCCGGCCGCCGCGCGCACTGCGTTGGCTGCGCGCTTGCCCGAGTACATGATTCCGGCCACGGTGGTGGTCTTGGACGCGCTGCCGCTGACGGTCAACGGCAAACTCGACAAACGAGCCCTGCCGGCACCCGAATACAGCGATGCCGGTCGGTATCGTGCCCCGACCACCGCGGTCGAGGAGCTGGTGACGGGCATCTACGCCGAGGTGCTCGGCGTCGAACGGGTCGGCGTCGACGACTCATTCTTCCAGCTGGGCGGGGACTCGCTGTCGGCGATGCGGCTAGTGGCCGCAGTCAACGCCGGCCTGCACGCCGGGCTTGCGGTGCGTACAGTTTTCGAGGCGCCCACCGTTGCTCAGCTAGCCCGGCGTATCGGTGTCGACGGCGGACATCGGCTTGCGCCAGTGGTGGCAGTCGCGCGGCCTGAAGTAGTCCCGCTGTCGTTTGCCCAGCAGCGGTTGTGGTTCCTGGAGCAGTTGCACGGGCCCTCACCGGCCTACAACATGGCGGTGGCCTTGCGGCTGCGCGGGCAGCTGGATGCCTCCGCGCTGGGCCTAGCGCTGGCCGACGTGGTGGCCCGCCACGAAAGCCTGCGCACCCTGTTCCCGGCGGTCGACGGGACACCCCAACAGGTGGTGGTGTCGGCCGAGCATGCCGACTTCGGGTGGGACGTCGTTGACACCACCGGGTGGCCGGAAAGCCAGCTGCAGCAGGTCATCGACATCGCGGTGCGGCACGGTTTCGATCTGGCGACCGAGATCCCTTTGCGGGCAAGGCTTTTCCGTATCGCTGACGCCGAACATGTGCTGGTGGCGGTGGTACACCACATCGCTGCCGATGGCTGGTCGATCACCCCGTTAGGGCGTGATCTGGATGTGGCCTACGCCAGCCGGCGGCGGGGACGGGCCCCCGATTGGGATCCGCTGCCGGTACAGTACGCCGATTACACGTTGTGGCAGCGGGCCCAGCTGGGTGATCTTGATGATCCTGACAGCCCGATCGCCGCCCAGTTGGCCTATTGGGAGCAGATGCTGGCCGGCATGCCCGAACGCATTGATCTGCCCACCGATCGGCCCTATCCGCCGGTGGCCGATCAGCGCGGCGCCCGGATGGCGATCAGCTGGCCGGCCGAGCTGCAGCAGCGGGTGGCGCGGGTCGCCCGGGAGCACCACGCGACCAGCTTCATGGTGGTGCAGACCGCCCTGGCGGTGCTGCTGGCCAAGCTCAGCGCCAGCAGCGAGGTGGCGGTTGGCTTTCCGATTGCCGGGCGCCGCGATCCTGTCCTAGACGAGCTGGTGGGATTTTTCGTCAACACCTTGGTGCTGCGGGTCGAGCTCGCCGGCGATCCCACCGTGGCCGAGTTGCTGGACCAGGTGCGTGTGCGCAGCCTGGCCGCCTACGAGCACCAAGACGTGCCGTTTGAGGTGCTCGTCGACCGGCTCAACCCGTCTCGGTCATTGACACATCACTCGTTAGTGCAGGTGATGCTGGCCTGGCAGGACGCTGACCCGGCCGCCGAGCTGGCCTTGGGTGATCTACGGGTGAGCCAATTGCCGGTGGACACGCGTACCGCGCGCATGGATGTGGCGTTGTCCCTCGCGGAGAAGTGGAACTCGGCCGGCGAACCCGCGGGGATCTGCGGGGAGGTGGAATATCGCACCGATGTGTTCGACGCGGCCAGCGTTGAAACGCTGATCGAGCGGTTGCGGCGGGTGCTAGTGGCACTGACCGCCAACCCGGCTGGGCGGTTGTCGTCGATCGATGTGCTCGATGGGGCTGAGCATGCTCGCCTCGATGAGATCGGCAACCGGGCGGTGGTGACCCAGCCGGCGACCACGCCGATGTCGGTTCCGGTCCTGTTCGCCGCCCAGGTCGCTCGTGCCCCGCAGGATGTGGCGGTGGTCTACGGTGAGCGCCGCTGGACGTACCGAGAGCTCGACAATGCCTCTAATCGGTTGGCGCACTTGTTGATTGGCTACGGTGCGAGGCCCGGGAACTGTGTGGCGCTGCTGTTTTCCCGTTCAGCTGAGGCGATTGTGGCGATGCTGGCGGTGCTCAAAACCGGGGCGGCTTATCTACCGATCGACCCGGTGATACCGACTGCCCGCATCAGATTCATGCTCGACGATGCCGCGCCGATCGCTGCGATCACCACCGCGGACCTGCGATCCCGGCTCGACGACCACGGCCTGCTGGTCATTGATGTCAACGATCCCGCTGTCGAAACCCAGCCCGGCACCGACCTGCCGGGCCCGGCGCCCGAAGACATCGCCTACCTCATCTACACCTCGGGTACCACTGGCACACCCAAGGGGGTGGCGGTCAGCCACCACAACGTCACCCAACTGTTGGGGTCGCTGGATGCGGGCCTGCCGGCGGCGGGGGTGTGGTCGCACAGTCATTCCCTGGCGTTCGACGTGTCGGTGTGGGAGATCTTCGGTGCGCTGCTAGGTGGGGGGCGGCTGGTGGTGGTGCCCGAAGCGATCGCGGGGTCGCCCGACGACTTCCACGAGGTGCTGGTTGCTGAACAGGCCAGTGTGCTTACCCAGACCCCGTCTGCGGTCAGGGCTTTGTCACCGCAGGGGTTGGAGTCAACAGCGTTGGTGGTCGTGGGGGAGGCTTGCCCAGCCGAGGTGGTGGAGCGCTGGGCGCCCGGACGGATGATGATCAACGCCTACGGGCCCACTGAGACCACGATGTGCGTGGCCATCAGTGAGCCATTGACGCCGGGATGGGCTGTGCCGATCGGCTCGCCGGTGCCGGGGGCGGCGCTGTTCGTGCTCGACGGATGGTTGCACCCGGTGCCGGTGGGCGTGGTCGGCGAGCTGTACGTGGCCGGCCGCGGCGTTGCATATGGATATTTGCGCCGTGCCGGATTGACCGCGTCGCGGTTTGTGGCCTGCCCGTTCGGCGGCCCGGGACTGCGGATGTATCGCACGGGGGATCTGGTGCGCTGGGGTGCTAACGGCCAGCTGCACTATCTGGGCCGCGCCGACGACCAGGTCAAGATCCGCGGGTATCGCATCGAGCTTAGCGAAATCCAATCCGCACTGGCTGCGCTCGATGGGGTGGAGCAGGCGGCGGTGATCGCCCGCGAAGACCGCCCCGGCGACCAGCGCCTGGTGGGCTATGTAAGCGGAACCGCCGTCCCGGCCGGCATCCGCGCCCAGTTGGCCGAGCGGTTGCCGGGCTACATGGTCCCGTCCGCGGTCGTGCGACTGGACGCGCTGCCGCTGACCGTCAACGGCAAACTCGACATCCGCGCCCTGCCCGCGCCGGAATACACCGACTCAGACCGATACCGGCCCCCGGCCACCCCCACCGAAGAGATCCTGGCCGGCATCTACGCCCAGGTCCTCGGCGTCGACCGGGTCGGCGTTGACGACTCGTTCTTCGACCTCGGCGGTGATTCATTGTCGGCGACGCGCTTGGTCGCCGCGGTCAACCAGGTTTTCGACGCGGGTCTTGGCGTGCGCGCGGTGTTCGAGGCGCCGACGGTTGCCCAGCTCGCACCGCGTATCGGTGTCGGTGACGCAGGCGGGCTGGAGCCGTTGCGGCCGGTGCAGCGCCCTTTTGTGGTGCCGTTGTCGTTTTCCCAGCAGCGGCTGTGGTTCATCGACCAGTTGCAGGGGCCTTCACCGGTCTACAACATGGCGGTGGCATTGCGGCTGCGCGGTCGGCTCGACGCCCAGGCGCTGGGCCAGGCACTGGCCGATGTGGTGAGTCGCCATGAAAGCCTGCGCACCCTGTTCGTGTCGGTCGACGGGAGACCGCAGCAGCTGGTGGTCCCTGCCGAGCAGGCCGACTTCGGCTGGGATGTCGTCGACGCCGGCGACTGGTCGGCAACCCGCCTGGATGAGGCGATCGACACCGCCGTATGTCACCGCTTTGACCTGGCCGCCGAAATCCCGCTGCGTGCAAAGCTTTTCAAGCTCGCCGACGACGAGCACGTGGTGGTGGCCACCCTGCATCACATCGCCGCCGACGGCTGGTCGATCACCCCGCTGATGCGCGATCTAGGGGTGGCCTATGCCAGCCGATGCGCGGGTCGGGCTCCCGATTGGGCGCCGCTGCCGGTGCAGTATGTCGACTACACCCTTTGGCAGCGTGCGCAATTCGGAGACCTCGACGACAGCCAGAGCCGCATCGCCGCGCAGTTGGCCTACTGGGAGCAGGCGCTCGCCGGCCTACCCGAGCGGCTGGAACTGCCCACCGATCGGCCCTACCCGCCGGTGGCCGACCACCGCGGCGCCCGGTTGGCCGTCAACTGGCCCGCCGAGCTGCAGCAGCAGATGGCGCGGGTCGCCCGCGAGCACAACGCCACCAGTTTCATGGTCATGCAGACCGCCCTCGCGGTGCTGCTGTCCAAGCTCAGCGCGAGCCCTGACGTGGCCGTCGGGTTTCCCATCGCAGGGCGCCGCGACCCGGCACTCGACGAGCTGGTCGGATTCTTCGTCAACACCCTGGTCCTAAGGGTCGACCTAGCCGGTGATCCCACCGTGGCTGAGCTGCTGGACCAGGTGCGGGCGCGCAGCCTGGCCGCCTACGAGCACCAAGACGTGCCCTTCGAGCTGCTCGTCGAGCGGCTAAACCCCACCCGCAGCCTGACCCATTCTCCGTTGGTGCAGGTCGTGTTGGGCTGGCAGAACTTCGCCCGGCACACCAGTGAGCCCGCCACCACGGTGCCCCTGCGTGATCTGGAGGTCACCCCGCTGCCAGTGGACACCCGAACCGCCCGGATGGATCTCACGTTTGCCCTGGCCGAATACTGGTCGGAGGCCGGCGAGCCCGCCGGAATTGCCGGGGAAGTGGAATTTCGCACCGACGTGTTCGATGCGGCCAGCATCGAGGTGCTGATCGGACGCTTGCACCGCGTTTTGTCCGCGCTGACCGCAGATCCGGCTCGTCGGCTCTCGTCGATCGACCTGCTTGACGAAGCCGAGCTTGCGCGCCTGGATCAGATCGGTAACCGCGCGGTATTGACGCGGTCGTCGAGCCGGCCATCGTCGATCCCTGAATTGTTCGCCACCCAGGTGGCGCGCACACCCGATGCCGTGGCACTGGTTTGCGGTGAGCGGTCATGGACCTATCGCGACGTCGACAAGGCTTCAAACCAGTTGGCGCACTTGTTGATTGCGCACGGTGCGCGGCGCGGGCAGTGTGTCGCGCTGTTGTTGCCGCGCACCGCCGAGGCGATCGTGGCGATCCTCGCTGTACTCAAGACGGGCGCGGCGTATCTGCCGATCGACCCGGCGCACCCGCAGGCGCGGATCGCGTTCATGCTCGCTGATGCCGCGCCGATCGCGGCGATCACCACCGCCGAGCTGACCGGGCGTCTCAGCGAGCATGAACTGCCGGTTGTCGATATCGGCGACCCCAGCATCGACGCCCAGCCCGCCACTGCGGTTGCGGTGCCGGCGCCCGAGGACATCGCATACGTGATCTACACCTCGGGAACCACCGGTGCGCCCAAGGGGGTGGCAATCGCGCATGGCAACGTGACCCAGCTGCTGGCGACGCTGGATGCCAGGCTGGAGCTGGCGGCCGGGCAGGTGTGGACGCAGGCGCATTCGCTGGCATTCGACTATTCGGTGTGGGAGATCTTCGGGGCGCTATTGCACGGCGGGCGCCTGGTGGTGGTCGCAGACTCGGTGGTGCGCTCACCCGAGGATTTGCACGCGTTGCTGGTGGCCGAGCAGGTCAGCATGCTGAGCCAGACACCGTCGGCGTTTTACGCGCTGCAAACCGCCGACGCGCTGCAGCCCGACCCGGGCGGGCAACTGGCGCTGGAAACGGTGGTCTTCGGTGGTGAAGCACTGGAACCCCGCCGCCTCAGCGGGTGGCTGGACAAGCATCCGGGAGCGCCACGTCTCATCAATATGTATGGCATCACCGAGACGACGGTGCACGCTTCCTTCCGGCAGATCAGTGACGTCGACGTCGACAGCGCTGCCAGCCCCATCGGGGTGCCGCTGGCGCACCTGGGCTTCTTCGTGCTGGACAGGTCGTTGCGCCGGGTGCCTGCCGGTGTGGTCGGTGAGTTGTACGTGGCCGGGGCGGGGCTGGCGTATGGGTATGTGGGCCGGGGCCCCCTCACGGCATCGCGGTTCGTCGCGTGTCCGTTCGGCGGTTCTGGGGCGCGCATGTATCGCACCGGGGATCTGGTGCGCTGGGGCGCTGACGGGCAGCTGCAGTACGTGGGGCGCGCCGACGAGCAGGTCAAGATCCGCGGGTATCGCATCGAACTCGGCGAAGTGCAGGCGACGCTAAGCGCACTAGAGGGCGTGCAGCAGGCGGTGGTGATCGCCCGCGAGGACCGGCCCGGCGACAAACGGCTCGTCGGTTATGTGACCGGAACCGCCGACCCCGCCCGGATTCGCGAACAGCTGACCGAGCGGCTGCCCACCTACATGGTTCCGGCGGCGGTAGTGCGGCTGGAGGCCTTACCGTTGACGGTCAACGGCAAGCTCGACGTACGGGCCCTGCCCGCGCCGGACTACCAGGACACCGAACGGTACCGCGCTCCCGCCGATGCGATCGAGCAGATTCTGGCGAGCATCTTCGTTGAGGTGCTCGGTGTGGAGCGGGTCGGCGGTGATGATTCGTTTTTCGAGCTGGGCGGCGACAGCATCTTGTCCATGCAGGTGGTGGCGCGGGCACGTGCGGCGGGCCTGCTGCTAAAGCCGCGCGACATTTTTGTCGAGCAGACCGTGGCGCGGCTGGCCCGCATCGTCGGGGTGGTCGACGAGGGCGGCGCCTCGGCCGACGAGGGCATCGGCCAGGTGGCGCCCACCCCGATCATGCGCTGGCTGGCCAGCGTCGACGGCCCGGTGGCGCAGTTCAACCAGACGATGCTGCTGCAGGCCCCGGCGGGGGCCACCGAGGACGACGTCGTGCTGCTGTTACAGGCGTTGCTGGACCGGCATGCCATGCTGCGGGCACGCGTCGACGACGACGGCGCCGGGGGTTGGCTGCTCACCGTGCCGGAGCCGGGCTCCGTGGATGCGCGGGAGTGCCTGCACAAAGTCGATGCGCTGTCCGATGAGGCGCTGACCCAGGCGCGGTCGCGGTTGAACCCGGCCGCCGGTGCCATGCTCAGTGCTTTGTGGGTGGCCTCTGCCAATCGGCTGGTGCTGATGATTCACCACCTGGCCGTCGACGGAGTGTCGTGGCGAATCCTGGTGGAAGACCTCAATCTTGGCTGGGCCCAGCACCACAGCGGGCAGCCTGTGGTGCTGCCGGCGACCGGGACATCGTTTGCCCGCTGGTCGGCCCTGCTGGTCGAGCACGCGCGTCGTCCCGACGTCGTAGGCACAGTTGAGGCGTGGCGGCAGGTGGCAACGACCCCCGCGGCATTGCCGGCGCTACATCCTGTGGTGGACACCTTCGCTGCGGCAGGACATTTGTCGGCGTCGCTGGACACCGAGACCACCCGGATGCTGCTGGGTGCGGTGCCGGCGGCATTTCATGCCGGGGTCAACGACATCTTGTTGATCGGGTTCGGGTTGGCGGTGGCCCAATTCGTGGGTGCCGACGGCGCACCGATCGGCATCGACGTCGAGGGCCATGGCCGTCACGAGGAGCTGGGCGCGGATGTGGACCTGTCGCGCACCGTCGGCTGGTTTACCACCAAATATCCGGTGTCGCTGGCGCTGGATCCGCTCAACTGGGGGCAAGTAGTCGACGGTGATGCCGCGCTCGGAACGCTGATCAAGCACGCCAAGGAACAGCTGCGGGCCCTGCCCGACGGCCTGACGTACGGTCTTTTGCGTTACCTCAATCCCGATATCGACCTGGCCGCGTCCGACCCGCCCGTGGGTTTCAACTACCTGGGCCGGCTGGGCTCGTCGGCCGGTGAGCTGCCCGACGCCGGTTGGCAGGTCTGCCAGGACGGCTGGTCGTTGACGGGAGCCGCCGCGGCGATACCGATGCCGTTGCCGCACACCGTAGAGCTCAACGCCGGCACCCTCGACACCGAGGCTGGGCCGCAGCTGAATGCCCACTGGACATGGGCACCCTCGGTGCTCGACCACACCCAGGTCAGCCGGTTGAGCAGGCTGTGGTTCGAGGCGTTGCGCGGCATCTGCGCCCATGTGCGCGCCGGGGGCGGCGGATTGACGCCGTCCGATATTGTGCCTGCCCGGCTGAGCCAGCAGCAGATCGACCAGCTGCACCGCCGCCACGGGATCGCCGACGTGTTGCCGTTGACCCCGCTGCAGCGCGGGCTGCTCTTTCACGCCTGCGCCGCCAAGGGAAGCGACGACGATGCGTATGCGGTACAGCTGGATTTCACCATCCCCGGCCCGCTCGACCCGCACCGGCTGCGCGAAGCGGTGCAGACGGTGGTCAATCGGCACCCCAACCTGGTGGCCCGGTTCTGTCCACAATTCGACGAACCGGTGCAGGTCATCCCGGCCGAGCCGGTGGCCCCGTGGAGCTATATCGCCCTCAACGGCGCCGATGCCGACGACCAGATCGAGCGAATATGCGCCGCTGAACGTGCCGCGGTCTACCACCTCACTGAACAGCCGGCTTTTCGGGCGGCGTTGATCCGCGTCGCAGAAGACCAGCACCGGTTCGTGATCACCAATCACCACATCGTGCTCGACGGTTGGTCGGTGCCCGTCCTGCTGCGCGAGATCTTCGCCACCTACTACGGTCGGCGCTTGACGGCGCCGCCGCCGTATCGCAGCTTCATCACCTGGCTGGCCGGTAGAAACCTCGATGACGCCCGCGCAGTCTGGCGCGAGGTGTTCGACGGGTTTGACACTCCCACCCTGGTGGGCCCGCCGGATCGATTAGGGCTCGGGCGGCGAAACGTCGAATCATTTTTGGTGCCTGAGCAAACCACTTGTGCCGTAACCGAATTGGCGCGATCACGCCACATCACCGTCAACACCGTGCTGCAGGCCGCCTGGGCGCAACTGCTGATGTGGCTGACCGGGCGCCACGATGTCGTCTTCGGTGCAGTGGTCTCGGGCAGGCCCGCCGAAGTTGCCGGCGCGGAATCGATGGTGGGCCTACTGATCAACACCGTGCCGGTCCGCGCCCGCATCACGCTGACAACCACCACCGCAGGCCTGCTCGACCAACTGCAACGCGCCCACAACGACACCCTCGAGCACCAGCATCTACCGCTCAGCGACATCCACCGCATCACCGGTCACGACCGATTGTTCGACACGGTGTTGGTCTACGAAAACTACCCGATCGACACCGCCGACATCTCGAGCGTCGACGGTGTGGGCATAACTCAACTTACGGTCCGGGACTATTACCACTATCCGCTTGCGGTGCAAGCCGTCCCAGGCCGTGAACTGGACCTTCGCGTCCAATACCGCACAGATGTTTTCGACGCTGCCAGCATCGAAATCCTGATGGGGCGTTTCAAAGCAATATTGGCCGCTATGACCGCCGATCCCACCCGGCCGTTGTCGTCGATGGATTTGCATGACGCCAGTCAGCGCCTCCCCGCGAATGAACCGTGTGACGGTGCAGCGCTGGACAGTGGCGATGGGCATCGTGAGCCGGCAAATCTCGTGGAGGAGATCCTCGCCGACATCTTCGCCCAGATTCTCGCGGTGGACCGAGTCGGGGTCGATGAGTCGTTCTTCGACTTGGGCGGCGATTCGCTTTCTGCGATGCGCGCAGTCGCCGCGATCAGCGAAGCGATGGATGTTGAGCTCGCTGTGCGCGACCTCTTCGACGCACCAACCGTTCGCGGTCTTAGCTTGCGAATGGGCAGACATTCGATCTTGGTAGAAGAAATCTCCAGCACTGACGAGCTTGACTCTCAGGCCGAGCTGGGGCCGCGAAGATTCGAAGCGGTGCACGTCCGCAAAGCACCAAGGCGTCGCCAGTGACCTCGCGAGGCGAGCCGTAACGTACGCCAGTATCTACTGTGAGTCGAATACGTTGTCCAGCAAGGGTTCTTCGAGTACCCTCGTGATAACGCCCAGCTCGTACAGACCAGGCGGGTTGCTCCGCCGAAACGTGAGTTGCGGTCGCCTGGACGGTAGCGATCAATTGGTACGCTCTTGTGCCACAACGTATTTGTCAGTCGATTTTGCCCGTCAAGTCGAACTCGGCTAACGTACGGGCGGCAAGCTCCCGCAACGCGGGCTTGGTGTTCTCAGCACCCGGCTGGTAAGCGTTGACCGTGATGTAGATCTTAGTGCCGCCAGTGCGCCAGCACTGAAGAGTCATTTGGCCGCCCACTTGATTGAGCCACCGTCGGGTCACGCGTTGCCCAATCGATCGCGTCATGACCAGCTCACCGTCGGTGCCGTCGAGGCGGCACACCAGCGGGCCGAAGTCGCCGAGATTAGAGCAAAGCGTGGGGACATCGGGGTCAGTGAAGCCCGCATCGACCATCCGTTTCAGCGCTCGCGTTGGCATGAACGGGATAAGCGCGCGCAACTGCAACGACTCGTCAGGTGCCTCGCGCAAAGTTGTCAGGGCCCGCCTGATCTCTGTGCGAATGTCACGCAGATCCGTCGTTAGTCGCGTCGGATCGACGCGGACGGTCGCGATCGACATCGCGTTCGCCCGCGTATCGCCTTCCGTGCGCACGTTGATGGGTATGTGCAGGGTGACCGCACCGTCACTGGCGCATCGACGTCCTAGGCGCTCAGCGAACTTCGCGGCGAACCCAGCCACCAGCGTGTTCCCTGTTGCGCCGAGAGCCTGTGCACGAGCCTCCCAATCAGCCGAGTCGACGTGGATCGACACAGCGGGTACGACGACGAGAACGTCGTCGGGGTCGCCGCTACCGAGTGCCACCGGTCGCGGCAGTGGCGATCGGGCACGTCCGCGCCGGACGCGCGCTTGCTTTCGGGCCAATCTTGCCGCCGCAAGCAGCGCGCGGGCAACCTCAGGAGCGTCGTGGGCTGTTTGGCGGGCATCCTGAAGCACCGCCCGCCGTCGGGTACGTGAGTGTGGTGGCGGGTAGCCAAGGTCGCGAGTGTTCCCAAGAACCGCGTCGGTGATCGTGAGGGCAAGCCCGAGACCGTCCGCGAGATAGTGTGAGTGCACAAGACTTACGGCGGTTGAGCCGTCTGTGAGCCGAAGAGCACTGAGATGCCAGCCGGGCCCCCGTTCCGGATCGATAGGCGATTGCGAGCATTCATCGGCCCAGTCGCCGACCTCAGCGCGCGGGCGAGCGCACTGAGCGATGTCAATGTCCGACGGTTCTCGATCAAGGACCCATCGAGGTCGGCCAAACGGAAGCGGCGAAACTTCGATGCGCCGGCCCAGCATTCCGTAACCGAGATTGCGGTGGAAACGCGTTAGCCCATCGAAGTCGACAGGATGCTCGTAAATCCAGACGCACTGGATGACCAGGTTGATGCCGGCGGCGCGATGTCCAGCGAACAAGGCCTGGTCGACGAGGGAGAGTCGACTATCCGGACCGGTGGATGCGTGATCGCTACAGGATCCGCTTGTACGACGTATGTGGACTGGCACTGATCAGCCTCCGAAAACCGAGGATTCGCCTATCGCGCACCGTGGAAGCTAGATCCGGTAACGCGGCACGACCCCGTAGACGTCCTCTGTGTTCATCAGACAGAGGTTAGCTGATGCGTGCTCGACGTCGGCGGATTTGGGATTCGCGACGCCAGCCGCGGTCGACGACTACGAGATTGAAATTCGGTCGCTAACGAACCGCTCTGGCCGACACCCGATGCTAGGGTTCCCGTCAGTGTCAGGGTGATAGTGCCACTAATGGCGGTGGTTGGATTCTGATGATCTGGTGTCCGGCTCATAGGGTCGGTGCCGCCCCTGGGGTTGGCGTCCCCGGGTTTGCCAGCGTCAGATGTCAAGGATCGGCCGGCGTGACTTAATAGGAGCGTGGCATCGCCGCCACTGAGACGTGTCCGGTGAACCGGCCCAACCGTCACCTCACATTGAAGGAGGCAACCACCATGGTTGTTGTTGGAGCCGATGTACACAAGCGCACGCCCACTTTCGTCGCGGTCAACGAGGCTGGTCGCAAGCTTGGCGAGAAGACCGACACCGCGATCACCGCGGGGCACGCCGAGGCGTTGATGTGGGCCGGCCAAGGTAGCTCCACCCCCAAAGCGCTACGCTGCCTCAAGCGCCGCCTGGCCTGCGTCGTCTTCGGCCACCTGCGCACCGACCACAACAAACTGTCAAGCGCCTTGCCAAAGGGCAGCGGCTTGACATAGGAGAAACCCATGGCAACCTGGCGGTCGGTCAGGACGCGACTCGCGCGGTGGGGGGTACGCGTACCTGGGCACGCCTCATACCGGGTTCTGCGCACTTTGCTGCCTGACGCCTACGCCAGCGACGGATTGATTAGCATCCACCGCCACGCATTTGTCGACGACCCCGAATTCCAACGCGCCTATCAGCGTGGCGTGCAAGCGCTCGGTGGTCAGGACTTCTACCGTTGGCAATGGCGCGTGCACATCGGGCTATGGGCAGCAAGTAATGCCAGTCGGCTTGACGGTGATTTCGTCGAGTGCGGTGTCAGTTATGGATTTTTGAGCAGTGCAGTGATGGAGTTCCTCGACTGGGATCGGTTGGGTAAGATGTTTTATCTGCTCGACACCTTCACCGGACTCGACCCGCGCTTCCTGACAGCCGCCGAGCAAGGTACTAGGGCACTGAAGAAGAGCAAACGATGGCTACGCTACGGGTTCTATGCGAGCTCTGCAGACAGCGTTCGGGCCAACTTCGCGCAGTGGCGTAATCAGCGCATCATCGTGGGCGCGGTCCCAGAAACGCTCGGTCAGGTCGACGCGCGCACCGTGGCTTTCCTGCATCTCGACATGAATTGTGCTGCGCCAGAGGTCGACGCCCTGCGCTTTTTTTGGCCGCGATTCTCCCCTGGAGCTTTTGTCCTGCTGGACGACTACGCCTTCGGCGGAGCCGACGAACAACGCCGTGCTATGGATTGCGTGGCACGCGAACTGGGCGTTCCGATCTGCGCATTGCCCACGGGCCAGGGCCTACTTATCAAACCGGCACGATAAGAGCAGAAACCTGGGAGTTGCCGACCACTTCGCTTCCGGCTGCTGAGCAGAGTTAGGGAAAGCTATAACCGGGCTAGATTCCCCTCAGCTGCTTCGGATGACGCTGGCCATCAAGGAAATTCCTCCCACTGTGAGAATGCCGATAACGAGGTGCTGACGGTGGATCAGAGCCCAGCTCTGCAGTGGTCGCAGTAAGGCTTCTGTCTTCGCCGGTGCGACCAGGTAGCTGACCAGGGCAACCTCTACAACCGCTAGTACTCCGACGACAAACAAGATAGCTGCGACGACCTGCGCGCCGATCGCCGCTCCCGAGGCGACAACGAGAGTAAGTGCGATGAGAGCCAGCTCAGGTGCTACTCCGCCAAATGCTATGCCGATCAACAGCGCAACCCACAAACTTCCGCTTTCCCATGCATCGTAGGCGCGGCGGAATACCCGGCGGATGACAGACCCGCCCTCAACGGCCGCATCTTGCGCGCGGCTTAGCAGCAGCGAAATAGGGGTTGGCTCATGCGTGTCCGCCAAGGCCGAGCTGTTGTCGGTTGGCGCCGACAGGTGCGCACGCCGACGCTTACAGAGGCGGGCTGTCATTAGCCCGGCTACAGATAGCACCAGTAAACCCACGCAGAATTGGATAAGTCGGACCGTGGGGTCCGTTGCCCAACTATGCACATAAGTCTTGAGCGTTGGTATGAGGTGTAGCAGCGTCAACGGCACCGCCACCGTGGGAATGAACGCACTCAGGCAGCCGAGCCAGTAGATCAAAAGGTTTTGCACGGGCCGTGATCGGGAGATCACCAATAGGGTGATGCCGAAACGCATCGGATCCAGCCCCGCTAGAAGTCCTAGCGCCAGCACCGCGCTCCACATGGCCCGAAGAGTACCTTGGCCGTTCATACCGTTTGGGCATTCACAATTGATACGCGGGTACATACACATTGGTAACCCGGGTGTCGGAGTGGTTCCTGAAGAAACCGTTTCGGTTCGGATCTAAATCCCTGGAGTCGGCGGCCAGAATTCTAGGGGGTCATCAGCAGCCAAGCTCAGGTGATGCCTGCGCCCCTGGCCAACAGCGATACCCCCACGACTGCAGTGATGCCTGCCAGAATCAGGGGACGATGCGCCAGCGCCCATTCGTGCAGTGGCCGCAGCAGTGCTTGGGTTTTCGCTGGCGCGAGGAGGTAACCAACGAGCGTGATTTCGAATACTGTAAACATTCCGATGACGAACGCGATGACAACGACGATTTGCGTGCCGATCGGGGCCCCTGTGGCCACGATGGTGGTGTCGACGAGTAGCACTACGACAGGCCCTGGCAAGAACGTCATGCCGGCCACCAGCGAGACCCACAACGATCCGTTTTCCCATGCGTTATTCAAGTAGTCGACTAGGCGCCGGAGTGCGGTTCGGCGCGTTGCCGACTTGTCTTGGTGTGAGCGCTGCGGCTGCGCGACGAGGGCTGGTGGAGTCGGATTAGGTATCCCGGTCGGGGCCTCACCAACCGGGGTGGGCACACGTTCGCGCCGACGCGCCTTGGAGCGGGCGATGATCAGCGTGGATATCGATAACGCAAGTACACCCATGCCGAGTTGAACATGACGAGTGGTGGAGTTGGGGCCCGCGGTGGCCAAATGTTGCGCAGTAGATCTGAACACTGGCATAACGTGCAGCATCAACAGCGGAACTAATAGCGCGGGAATGTTCGTAATTAAACAACCGATCCAGCAAACGATTAGGTTTTGCACTGGTCGAGGCCGGGAGATCAAAAGAAGGATGAGGCCAAAAAGCACGGGATTCAGTGCCAACAGCACCACCATTCCCAGCACGGAACCCCACACGCCCCGAAATCCTATCCTGCCGAGACAGGGTAGGCCACAGGCGCGGCCCGCCCGGCCTGCTTGCGTGGCTCAACTTGTTGTTCGCGAGACAAGGTATGCGACACAACAAGAAGTGCGGACACGCAAAAGGACGGATTAGCGACCTCCGCAGTTACCGAACACGCCTTGGGTGAACAAGATTCTCCAGCAGGTCGGCTGCATTGGTGACGCTTTCGGCGGGCTTAGTTGTCTGCGTCGCGAGCGCGCGGGCTCGGGCGGCATAGTCTGGTCGTAGGACTCGGCGCAGATCTTTGACCAGTGACTCCCGGTTAGCGGACGAGAGCCGCCGTCCAAGGCCCACCCTTAGGTGTTTGACCCGGGTTGCCCAGATCGCCTGATCGGGCGCTGTCCACAGGATCAGCATGGGCACCCCCGCGCGCAGTGCCGCGGCCGTAGTGCCCATGCCACCGTGGTGCACGATGGCGCGACAGCCCGGAAATGTGGCGGCGTAGTTCATCGTGTCCACCACCTTGACGCTTTTGGAATGAGAAACTCTGCCGAAGTCACTCCAGCCTGAGCAGACCAATGCCCGCTCGCCCAACTGCGTGCAGACCGCGCTGATCATGGCGAGGGTGTCGTCGGGTGATTCGACAGGTGTGCTGCCAAAGCTAAAGCAAATCGGCGGTGTTCCCGCCGCGATCCATGAGGCGACCTCCTCGTCGGCATCCGTGGGCAACTCGAGCGTCAACGCGCCGACAAATGGCCGTTGCCCCTGAAATTTTGACCATTCGGCTGCCAGCCCGGGAAACCAAATTTGCTCATAGGCCTGAATTTCCAGTGATCCGCGTTCGGTGATGCGTCGCGGGGCGGAGCGCGTTGCCTGGGGCAGGCCCAGCTGACGGCGCTGCGCGTCATCGAACCGCTTTACCCCGCGCCAAACCAGCCACTCGTAAGCTCTCAGCGCGTAACGGCCCAACCACGGCGGCAATAATGGCAGGATTTGGCCGTTGGGTCGGACAGGAGCAATATGCAGTGTGGCGAGCGGAATTTTGTAGTACTCAGCGACATTGACGGCGGGTTGCTCGAAGTTGAGAAAAGTGACTAGCAAATCAGCCCCATCGGCCAGTAAGCGCAGCGTCGTAGTGACGTTTTCCCAGTGCTGGATGACGGACTCCCCGATTTGGCGCCATAACCGGATCAAATCTCGAATCTGCCAAAAGTTGCGCAGCAAACCGGTCCAGAAGTCGCGGTGTGCCCCCCACCACTGCCGCGTGTCCGGCCCGTATGCGACTGCCACAAGTCCGGCCGACTCGGCGAAGCCCACCAAGTCAGGCGGGACTGCCAGTCGCACATCGTGACCGCGGCGCAGCAGTTCACGACCGACAGCGACGCAGGGCTCCACATCGCCGCGTGTGCCATAGCTCGCCAGCACACATTTCATCGCGAATCGTGTGGCATGAAACTCCTTCTGACCTTAGCGAACTCTGCTGGATCGCTAACGGCGGCGAACAGGTGGTGGTTAAGTCAGGGCGGTGCGGAGTAATGCGCGATGCGACTATAACTTAGAAGTCGTGAACCTTGAACTGCCGCCGGTTCGCGTTTAACTGCGCAGTCTTAAACAGGGCGTCCATCTTTGCTGCCGGTTTGGGCTTCGCCCAACTTCCGGCCACAGTCGAAGCCGTGACGCTCCCAGTGTCGGCACAGACCCGGAGGCCAGCGTCTTACGATATTCCGGCTCTGAAGACACGCGGCAGGAAGTATGGTACGGGCAATGGACAATGTGCTCGACCCGCTCGACCAGCTCACTTTCGACGCCGAGCGCGTAACGGGCGTGGCTTCGATACCACATCCGTTCTGGATATACAACCGCCCCGTCGACGTCGATGGCCTGCGGAAATTTCATCACCACCTTCAACGAGGATGGTTAAACCGCCGCATCGAACCGTCACCCCTGCGATTTGGCCGACACCGCTGGGTATTAGACGACAATCCGTCCGACATCGAGATCGTCGCGACGCCTCGCCCGCGTGCAGAACTAGACGCCTGGCTCGAGGAGCAGGCCGCGACTCCCATCGATGCCGAGCGCGGACCCGGGTGGCATCTTGCCATGCTGCCGTTCACCGACGGCGGCGCGGCGGTGAGCTTAACCGTTTCACATTGCCTTGCCGACGGTCTCGGGTTATTGGAAGCGATGGGGGATGCGGCCGATGCTCGCGACGCCCCGATCTGCTGGCCCCATGCCGGGTCGCGCCGACGGTGGCAGGCCGTACGCGAGGACGTCCGTCAATGCGTACGCGACATGCCTGCCCTCGGACGTGCCGCTTTCGCGGCGTTGCGTCTGGCCCGGCATGCCCGCCATCAGGCCCGAGCCGCACCATCTACCACACCACTTAGGCTGCCGACCAATGCTCACGAACCCCTAGCGCCGCCGACGGCGACAGCCTTCGTCGCTGCTGACGAGTGGGAGAGCCGAGCACAGGCACTGGGAGGGACCAGCAACGCACTGCTTGCGGGGCTGGCGGCCCATCTGGCCCAGCGATTGGGACGCGTCACAGCCGACGGTTCGGTCCTCATCAAGATGCCGGTCAATGAGCGCACAGCCGGTGACACACGCGCCAATGCGGTTAGCCATCTAACCGTCACAATCGACCCTGCTTCCGCGACAAACGATTTGCGTGAGATTAGGGCTGCGGTCAGACAAGCGCTGACCAGCCACCATGAGGCCCGCGATGACGAGCGGGCAGTGATGTCCTTCGTTCCACTGTTGGGCCTGTTGCCCAAACGGTTCGTCAGGCTCGTCGACAATGCCGTCGTGTCATCCAACCTCGGCGTGGTCAACCAGGCGGCTATTCGGCCAGACGGCACGCACGCCGACCTCTTCGCCGCGAGGCTTTCCTACCGGGGTGTCACCAGGGAGTTGATGCATCGTTTGGGCGGAGCCCTGTACTTATTGTCGGGGACTGCACAAGGGCAGATCTTCCTCTCGGTAAGTGTATATCAGCCAGGCTATGCCAACTCGAACGTCGCTCTGCGACAAGACCTTTTGGGTGCACTAAATGACTTTTCACTCACTGGTAGCTATATCGGTACGACTCCTCTTACGCATCGGTTGCGATCGGGTACTCAAGTCGGTCAAACCACAAAGGACTACCGTTGCTGACGTGTTGTGATCCGCGCAATGTGGCCCACCGTGCTTGACCGACCGATGAAATCCTTGCCTCCGTTGGGTTTACCTCTCTGAGGTGGCTGCCGAATAGCCCTAGTTCGGCGGCTGGCGATGCCTTAGAGCTCCGGCGTGCCTTTCTTCTCAATTACGATTAACCTGTGCAACTGAACTCGGTTGATGCCTCGATTCTGTGGCAGTGCCATGCGGCAAAGGCGGGGCGCGGATGACAACAATATTGTTCGTGCTGGGAATGGCCCGATCCGGCACGTCCGCAATGACACGCGTCCTCGCACTGTCCGGAGCCGCGCTTCCGCCTGGAATGATAGGCGCTGCGAAAGCTAACCCGCGAGGCTTTTGGGAGCCACGTCAAGCCAGCTACCTCAACGACAAGATTCTCCGTCGCCACCACAGCAGATCTGCCGACCCCACCTTGCGCCTGCACGAGAAAGCTGCCGAGAAACGAGACATTTCCGAGATCCACGCTTATCTTGCGGCACTGCAGCAAGCGGACCTCTACGTTATAAAAGACCTTCAGATTACGCCCATAGCTGGAATGTGGTTCGAAGCCGCGCGCATGACGGGGTACAACCCTGCCGCCGTGATCGCGGTACGCCACCCCGACGAAGTTATGAAGTCCGTCACAGCGATGATGCCGATCGTCAAACCAGAACTCGCGGCCGCACTGTGGTTGAAGAACAGTTTGCTCGCTGAGCGCTACACACGCGGGCTGCCGCGCGTATTCATGGAATACGGCAATCTCCTTCATGATTGGCGCAGGGAGGTCGCACGGATATCAAAGGCTTTAAACATCGATCTCAACCCCAACGAGGTCGCGATCGATGAATTTCTCGCAGCTGACGAATGCCACCAGCAGGCCGACGGATCAGCATGCCCTGAGCCGTTTGGCGCCGACTGGCTGACCACCACCTACCGCAATCTGCACCGCGCCGCAGCTAGCGAAACTTGGAGCCAAGACGAGTTGGATCGCGTGTTCTGCGACTACCGGGTGAACGAACAGCGGTTGGGAACGGCACTCGAAAACTATCAGCAGGTCACCCGCGCGCAGCGCTTCATTCCAAGGAAGCTCGTCCTCGAAATCGCCGCCCTCCTCCACCGACGCAAGGGCACCTGGGCCTGAATGCCCCTGGCCTGAAGCGCCACTTCCCCAAACCTGGTGATTTCGGGTCGATAATGCGAGTTGTGGATTATGCTGCCGGTCGGTTGGCCCGGCGCCGCGGCGCTTCCGCTTTCATTTCGCAGGATGCGGACGGAAAGTGAAAGGCTTAATCGGCAGTGAAGGTCGTTGGGATTTATGGAACTCGCTGGTGGGGTTTTTCGTCAACACGTTGGTCTTGCGGGTCAACATTGGCTGGTGATCACAGTGCGGCTAGGTTGTTGGGCCAGGTGCGCTATCGGCCACGCCTTGGTGACCGCAGTGCGCTTGGCCCGGCGCAGCCAAGACGGTGTTGTACCTGCCACCCGGCCGCCCACGCCCCGCCGGCGCCGACGAACCCATCACGGTCTCGATGGCGACGATGTTAGTCGACGCCGACGTGTGGGAGGCCCGTGTCCACTCACTCTGCGGCAGCGGCAACGCGCTGCTTGCGGCATTGGCGGCTCGACAGGCCCAACGACGGGGACGGCTCACCGCCGACGGCTTGGTCGCGGTGCAGATCCCGGTCAACGAGCGCACGGCAGGCGACACGCGGGCCAATGCCGTCAGCAATGTCGGCGTCTTGGTCGCCCCTGTCCCGGTGACGAAGGACTTGCGTGAGTTGCGCGCCGCATCAAACACGCGCTGATTCGCCATCGAAAGGCGCGGGACCAAGAGCACGCGATGTTGTCCATCGCTCCCCTGCTACCAAGCGGCTCATTCTGGTTGGTAGTACGACCAACGTCGCCTCATCGAACCTCGGTACGTTCAATCTGGCCGCTGGGCGGCCAGACGGCACCGGCGCGGATTACCTCGTCATACACGTCGTCTACCCAGGGATGACCAAATCGCTGATGCACTGGATAGGCGGGCTGAGACTCTTGGTTTCGGGAAAGGTGCTCAGACAGGTCTTCCTCATCGGTTCTTGCTTATCAGCCTGGTTGCCGGAATTCGAAGGACGCCTCAGGACCCCATCTTTCCAAGGCCTTGAACGACGTCTTGTTTGCCGGCACGCACCTCAGCGCGCCGGAACCGTCAGCATCCTTGATGATCACTGATTGATGCGTGCCGGAACGCCCACGGAAAGTGAAAGGCATGATCGCGCGATGAAATTTGTGCTGGCAAGCTACGGAACTCGCGGCGACGTCGAGCCCTGCCTCGCTGTCGGCCGTGAGCTGCTGCGCCGAGGGCACGAAGTGTGCACGGCCGTCCCGCCAGACCTGGTTGGCTTCGCCGAGGCGGCCGGGCTCGCAGCAGTCCCCTATGGCCTGGATATGCAAGAACCGTGGGAGGCGACGCGCAACTTCTGGACGTTCTTCTTCCACAACTTCTGGCGGATTCGGCACCTGACGAGGATCTGGCGTGAAGGCTGGGAGCTGTTCACCCAGTGCTGGGAAATGACGAGCACAACGCTGGTGTCGCTGGCCGACGGGGCAGACGTGCTAGTCACCGGCCCCAGTTTCGAGAACGCCGCGGCAAATGTCGCAGAGTATTACGACATTCCGTTAGCCACACTGCATTACTTCCCGCTGCGGGCCAACGGTCAGCTCCTGCCGTTCCTGCCAGAGCCGCTGGGCCGCGCCGCCATGAGAGTATACGAGTGGCTAGCTTGGCGCAGGGTGAAGACGCTCGAGGACGCCCAGCGTCGCGACTTAGGCCTGCCGAAGACCACAGGGCCCGCGTCGCGGCGTATCGCCGAACGCGGATCACTCGAGATTCAGGCCTACGACGAGATTTGTTTTCCCGGGCTCGCAGCTGAGTGGGCGAAATTCGATGGCCGGCGGCCTTTTGTTGGCGCACTGACGATAGAGTTCCCGGCGAAGGAAGATGACGAAGTCGCTTCGTGGATTGCAGCGGGAACACCGCCAATTTTCTTCGGCTTTGGCAGCACGCTGGTCGACTCTCCCGCCGACACACTGGCGATGATCAGCGCAGCCTGTGCGCATTTGGGGGAGCGAGCATTGGTATGCGCGGGATGGAGTGATTTTAGCGATGTTGGGGAGTCCGAGCACGTCAAGGTGGTCGTCGAGATTAATTACGCAACGGCTTTTCCTGCCTGCCGAGCGGTCGTGCACCACGGTGGCTTGGGCACCACGGCCGCGGGCCTGCGTGCGGGAGTCCCCACGCTGATTCTTTGGATGTTGCCCGACCAGCCGATCTGGGGTGCTCGGGTCAAACGGCTGAAGGTGGGCACCGCTCGGCGCTTTTCGAGCACTACCTGCGAAACTCTGGTGGCCGACCTGCGCACTATCCTCGCCCCGGAATGCGTTGCCCGGGCCCGCGAGATCGCCCGTCATATAACGAAATCCGGCCAAAGCGCTGTTACCGCTGCCGATCTCCTGGAAGATTTCGCCCGGCTCAGGCATGTTGGCTGATCGGCGTTAGGGAAAGCGCTGTACTGCACGGCCTAACGACGCTTCCGGCGATCGGCTCTTGTGGCGCGCTGGCGCGCGCTCGGGGCGCATGGCCACCAGCTCAGACGATGGCCCCGTGCTGTTAGCCACCAGCGCGACATCCCGCACCACAAAATGGCGATTATGATTTTCCGGCGGTGGGCCAGCGCCTAGTCATGGAACCCCTGCACTATCACTTGGGTTTTGGCCGGCACGACCAGATAGCTGACGAGGGTTATCTCGACAACGGCAAGCATCCCGGCTACGAACGCGATGACGCCGCTGATCTGCGTGCCGATGGCGGCTCCCGAGGCGACGATGAATGCGAACGAAACAGGGCCAAGTCCGGTGTCGGTCCTCCTAACCAGCACCGAGCCCAGCATGGCTTAATCCCTACCCTGTTGGTCTTGTCCTTCCGGCGCTTTCCCGAGTTGTCCTGATTCATATTCCTCGCGATTCGTTTGCGCGCATCAGCCTGAGAAGGGCGCCGAATGCTAGCATGCGGTCCGTGTCTGGTCGCGGGACCCCGTTGCGGATCGGCGTCTTGGGCGCAGCCCGCGTCGCACCGCTTGCGCTGATCAATCCGGCCCGGGAACAAGCGCATGTAGTTGTGGCTGCCGTGGCGGCGCGCGACGTGTCCCGTGCTGAGGCTTTTGCGGCCAAGCACGGTATTTCCCGCGTACACGACAACTATGAGGCGCTGATTGCCGATCCGGAAGTGGATGCTGTGTACAATCCGCTGCCGAATGGCTTGCACGGCAAATGGACCCGAGCTGCCCTCAATGCAGGCAAGCATGTGCTGTGCGAAAAGCCGTTCACTGCCAATGCCGCGGAGGCCCGCGAGATCGCCGACCTGGCAGCGAAGTCGGATCGGGTGGTGATGGAGGGATTCCATTATCGTTACCATCCACTGAGTTTGCGTATTGAGCAGATCGTTGCCTCGGGGGAGCTGGGAAAGCTGCAGCGGGTAGAGGCGGTTTTATGTTTCCCACTGCCTAAGTTTTCCGACATCCGGTACAACTACTCGCTTGCCGGGGGCGCGACGATGGATGCTGGGTGCTATGCGGTCAATATGGTCCGCACGTTCGCTGGTTCCACGCCGGAAGTTGTTTCGGCCCGGGCTAAATTGCGCGATCCTCAGGTGGATCGGGCCATGACGGCCGAATTGCGCTTTCCAGGCGGGCACACAGGTCGGGTCTGCTGCTCGATGTGGTCGTCGAGCCTGCTGCGGTTTGGCGCCAAGGTGGTCGGCGACCGGGGCGCGCTGCGTGCATCCAATCCGGTCGCACCTCACCTATTCAATCGGCTCTGGGTGCAGTCGGCGCAGGGGAAGCGGGTAGAGCGCTTTCCACGGCGCACCTCTTACGCTTATCAGCTTGACGCCTTCGCCGCTGCAGTGCTGCGCGGCCAACCGGTGAAGACATCTCCCGAAGACGCAGTCGACAATATGACCGTTATCGATGCGATCTATCGCGCTGCCGGACTACCACTTCGCGAGCCGGTTTCGAACTTCTAATCTGTTGGGCCCATAGGTATTTCGACGCGATCGGCAGGGGTCAGGTGGCAAAATGCACGTGGTTCAGGTGCGCCGCCACTCGTAAGGCGTTGGCTGCGATGGTCAGACCGGGATTCAGACCGGCGCTGGACGGAAAGAATGAGCCGTCCACCACGTAGAGGTTGTCCACTTCGTGTGCCCGGTTTTGTGGATCCAGCACACTGGATTTCGGGTCCGTACCGAAACGACACGTGCCGCAGACGTGGGCCAGGTGGCCATTGCCTTTGGCGGCTCCGATAGTGATCTTGCGGAACGGCTCGAACACCTGCTTCAACTGCCGGAGAAACACGGCGCGGCGCTCAACTTCGTTGGGGTGCAATCGATATTGAATTCGCATGCGCTGACGCCCGTCCACGCTCGGCCGATCGGATGGGAGGACGCGGTTGTCCAGATAGGGCAGGTCTTCCATGATCGCAGCCAGCACGAGTCCGCCGCTGAACCGTTCGTAGATGGGACGCGCCGCGGGGCTCATCCACCGCATCACCTTGAACGGCCAGCCGGGGTGGTTGGTGAAATACTCTATCGGCGGCACTGAGCCCATTGACTGCACTGTCCCGTATTTCTGCCCTTCCCAGAAATAGAAGTCAGTCAGTCCGATCTGCTTACTCGGTTCCGTGATCTTCGAGTCGGCTTGGGGCCAGATCTCAACCAGGTCGAGCAGATGACGCATCAGGTTGCGGCCCACCCAGCCCGAGCCGTTGGCCAATCCTTGCGGCCAGTCACCTGATCGGGAACTGAGCAACAACACTGGGGTGACCAGCGCACCGGCCGCCAGCACCACCACCTTGGCCCTCAGAGCCAGCATGCCGGAGCGATGCTCGCAGATCACCCGCTGGACCCGGGTGCGGTCTGCGTCCAGGCACACCACCCGGCATTCCGTCAGCAGCTGGGCGCCATGCTCGACAACGGCGGGCATCAGGAAGTTGCGAGCCGCGTCGCGTTTGCACGATCGGTGGCAGAGATAGCCCGTACAGGTGAGGCAGCCTTCGGTGTAATCACAGGCCATCGGCAAGTGGTACGGATGCAGCCCCCGACCTACCAGATAGTCGACCAGTACCTGATTGTCCGTAGAGAACGGCGGCGCCGGAGGCAAATCGACGGCAGCCGCTTCCGGCCGCAGCGGATCTGGCTGGCCACGGACCCCCAGCAGCTTCTCAGCCGCTGCGTACCACGGGCTCAGTTGCTCGTAACTAAGCGGCCACGCCTCCGGCACAGTGGAATCCCCGGGGGTGCGGAAATTCTGCCGGGGAGTGAAGTCGCGAACAAAAAACCGCTCGCAGACCATGCCGTAGATCGCCGACGACCCGCCTGTCCCACTGCCGATCAACGGCAGAAACCGCCGCGGAAGGCGCCAGCTGATGTCTTCGATCTCGTCGATTGAGCGCCCGGCCCGGGCCAAAGCGTCGTAGTACGCCGCTGGGGAACGACCCGCTCGCGGTTCGGCCAGCTCCGGGAACGAAGAGCGAATCGTCCCTGGCACACCGGGCAGGGTCGAGCGCCCCTTTTCGAGAAAGAGCACTTTGCGGCCTGACCGAGCCAGCGAATAGCCCAGCGTCCCCCCGCCCATGCCGGTTCCCACCACAATCACGTCCCACACGGCGTGTTCCGCCTCGCGCGGATTCAGCTCGGCGACAGCCAAATCGAGCTCCTCGGCGGGGTGAAGGCCCAAAGCTTTGTCTGGTTCAGCGAATCACGAAAGTACCATCTGTTGCCGCAGAAAGTTGACGATTCCCGGCCGGCCCTCCAGGAAACGTGGTGTTCGATCCGGCTGCCGTCGACATCTCAGCCGTACCGAAGAAACGGCCCGTTGCGCCAACACGATGCCGAAGGGTAGCCACGACGTGAATATCTTGATGCCGGGTGTGGGTGTCGGCGGTTGCTGCTTGACTAAGGATCTGTGGTTCGTCGATCAACTGGGCCGGTCCCTCGGGTTGGATCTGGCAATTCCGCGCACGTCGAGGGCTGTCATCGACACAATGCCTGCCTATACCTACGAGCTGCTCGAGCAGCTGCTCGCCAATCAGGGCAACATCCGCTCACACTTGGTCTCCGCATTGCTGCGCTGCGGCGACTCTGCCGAATTTTCGACCTTGCCGAGGACTCCCGAGACAGCGGGCTTGACTTCGGCCGCCAGGCCAACTTCCGGTTCGTGCGCGGCGATGTCACTGATCCGGCAGCGCTCGAAACAGCGCTCATGCCGAGAGTCAACACCGTTTTCCACCTGGCCGCAGTCGTGGGTGTCGAGAACTATCTCTACGATCCCCTCCGTATTTTCGACGTCAACGTGACCGGCACGCGCAACTTCCTCGCGTTAAGCCCTCGGCACGGAGCACGAGTGGTGATGGCCAGCACGTCCGAAGTGTTTGGGAGGAACCCGAACGCCGTCGCCGAGGACGGCGATTGCGTCCTGGGTTCCACAAGGCCCGCGCGATGGAGTTACAGCACCAGCAAGGCTATCGCCGAGCATCTCGCATTCGCGATGTACACGACCTACGGCCTGCCGGTGACAGTGGTGCGTTACTTCAACGTCTACGGCTCGCGGCAGCATGACCGAGACAACGGTGGGAGGAGCTGTCGCACTTGCAATCAAGATTGCAAAAGTCGACGGAGTGTCGCAGGCCGAAAACCGTTGATACCGCAGCCCATTATGTGGCCTGTATAAGGAAATCTCGCGCCGTATCCCAGATTCCACCAAGGCGCAACGGAAGCTGGGCTGGCGCCACCAGGTAGACCTCGCGGAAGGGGTCCGTTGAACGATCGATTGGGCGTGGGTCAACCCATGGGATCTCAAGGAGCCCGGGTAAATCAGCCTGTATCGGGTTATGCTGCGAGACGCGGGGCTGGGAACATGAGGATGCCGCTGTCATTTCGCACAACGCGCCGTGAAGTGAAAGGCTGAAGTTCGAGATGAAGTCTGTGCTGGCGTTCTATGGAACTCGTGGCGATGTCGAGCCGGGCGTTACTGTCGGCCGGGAGTTGCTGCGCCGCGGGCACGACGTGCGTGTAGCCGTTCCACCGGACCTGGTCGGCTTCGCCGAGTCAGCAGGTCTTGCGGCGGTCGCCTACGGTCCGGATGCGCGGCGGTGGCAGGACGCGCACCGCGAGTTCTTGACTCGTTTATTCAGCACTCCCTGGCGGGTCGGCGACGTGAGGAGGTTGTGGCGCGAAGATCGAGAGCTGCTTGCCCAGTGCTGGCAGGAAACCAGCGCGACGCTGAGGTCGCTGGCCGATGGGGCCGACTTGGTGGTCACCAGCGTAATCGGCGAAGATTCCGCTGCTAATGTCGCTGAGTATTACGACATTCCGTTAGCCACGCTGCACGCCTTTCCGTTGCGGCCCAATGGGCAGCTCGTTGCGAGCCTACCGGCGCCGTTGGCGCGCTCCGCAATGCTTTTGTCAGAGTGGCTGGGTCGGCCTGTGACGAAGAAGCTCGAGGACGCTCAGCGACGTGAATTAGGCCTGGCGAAAGTCACAGGCCTCTCGTCGCGGCGCATTACCGAACGGGGATCGCTGGAAATCCAGGCCTACGACGAGATTTGCTTTCCCGGACTGGCTGCCGAATGGGCGAAATTCGATGGTCGGCGGCCCTTCGTCGGCGCGCTGACGATGGAGTTGCCGACGGAGGCAGATGACGAGGTGGCGTCGTGGATTGCGGCAGGAACACCGCCGATCTTCTTCGGCTTCGGTAGCACGCCGGCCCAGTCTCCCGCCGACACGCTGGCCATGATCGGCGCGGCTTGCGCACAGTTGGGGGAGCGAGCGCTGGTATGTGCCGCCGGGACGGACTTCAGCGGCGCCCCCCACTTCGAACATGTCAAGGTGGTGTCCGCGATGAATTATGCGGCCGTCTTTCCTGCCTGCCGTGCGGTGGTGCACCACGGCGGCACGGGCACCACCGCCGCGGGCCTGCGTGCTGGAGTCCCCACGTTGATCCTTTCGACATGGGGCGATCAAGCACTTTGGGGCACTCAGGTCAAACGCCTGAAAGTTGGTACCGCCCGCCGCTTTTCAAACACGACACAGGGATCGTTGGTTGCGGATCTGCGCCGGATCCTGGAGCCGGAATACGTTGCCCGGGCGCGTGAAATTTCCGCGCGGATGACCAAGCCCGCGAACAGCGCCAGTTACGCTGCGGACCTCGTGGAAAATTTCGCCCGCAGGCGTGTCGGCTGAGCAACGGAAACCCGTCGGTCGCTCACCCGAAACTGCTGGATCTTGGGTCGGCAGCGGCGGTATCCGGCTAAACTGCCCGGCTGAGCATGGGACGCGAGGCTGCCGATTTCGTTTCGCGAACGTGCGCATGGGACTGAAAGGCCAGAATCCGCGATGAAATTTGTGCTGGCATCCTACGGAAGTCGCGGCGACGTCGAGCCATGCGTCGCTGTCGGCCGCGAGTTGTTGCGGCGCGGGCACGAAGTGCACATGGCCGTCCCACCCGACCTGATTGGCTTCGCCGAGTCAGCTGGGCCTGCGGCCGTCGCTTTCGGACCGGACGTGCAGCCCATCCTGCATGCGCACCGCGACTTCTGGACGTACTTTTTCGGGAATTTCTGGAGGATCGGGGACCTGATCAGGTTGCGACGCGAAATTGCGGCGCCCGTCATCGATCGCTGGGAAGAGATCTGCACGACGCTGGCGTCGCTGGCCGATGGGGCCGACATGCTAGTCAGCGGACTGAATTTCGAGCAGTCCGCTGCCAACGTCGCCGACTATTACGACATTCCGTTGGCCACCCTGCACATCTTTCCGGTACGCGCCAACGGGCAGTTCCTGCGATTGGTGCCGTCATGGGTGGGCCGTTCCGCGATGAGGCTGTTCTGGTGGCTGTCTTGGCGGTTGGCGAAGAACGTCGACGATGCGCAGCGCGGTGCACTGGGCCTGCCGAAGGCAACGGGTCCCTTGCCGCGGCGGATGAATGAACGCGGCTGGCTGGAAATCCAGGCCTATGACGAGGTTTGCTTTCCGGGGCTGGGTGCCGAATGGGCGAAATTCGATGGTCGGCGGCCCTTCGTCGGTGCGCTGACGATGGAGTTGCCGACGGAGGCCGACGAGGAGGTCGCGTCCTGGATTGCGGCGGGAACACCGCCGATTTACTTCGGCTTCGGCAGCGTCCCGGTCGAATCTCCGGCCGACACGCTAGGCATGATCAGCGCGGCGTGCGCACAGCTGGGTGAGCGGGCGCTGGTATGCACCGGCGGGAGTGACTTCAGCGGCGTCCCGCATTTCGAGCACGTCAAGTTGGTGGGCGCGGTGAATCTCGCGGCCGTGTTTCCGGCCTGCCGCGCGGTCGTGCACCACGGCGGCACGGGCACCACCGCTACCGGCCTGCGCGCAGGAGTCCCTACGCTGATCCTTCCGACAGACATCGACCAGACACTGTGGGGAAGTCGGGTCAAACGACTGAAAGTGGGTACCGCCAGGCGCTTTTCAAGCACGAGCCAGAAATCGTTAGTCGCGGACCTGCGCCGAATCCTGGCTCCAGATTACGTCGCACGGGCCCGCGAGATCGCCGCCCGGATGACCAGCTCCAGCGAAAGCATTGCGGCCGCAGCCGACGTCGTGGAAGACTTCGCCAGCCGTCCTCGAGGGCGGAAATCTCGCTATGGGGGTCCACATGGGCTCCGAGGCGCCGACAAACATTGACCTGTAATTCAGTCGAATCCTACGAACAAGTCATTTGTCGGCCAAGGGAATAACGTGCGATCCTCATGCGGGGATCCACGACTGCCGAGATTCCGGCCGAACCGGTAGTCAGCGCGCACGTCGGACTGGCCCCGTCGGTACGCCCGCTGCACTATCGGCGTATATCGCCAACGAATCTTCACCGTGTCGGTGGCGCACATTGCCCGGATCAGAACGGGCTGGCCATGAACGCCACTACCGAGTATTGCCGGGTCGTCAAAACAACTGAGCTATCAATTCTGCATTGAGCTATAGAAGGGCTGCTAGCCGTGTTGGCTGGTGGCACCGAGCACTGGGTCGGCGCACAGTGCGGGATGTCCGATGTGCCCGCATCCAGGCTTTTGGAAATTTGTCCAAAAACGCGGACTGACGCTCGAGGGCTCCAGTATGCTCTGGAGCGCTGTTCCACTCATGTCTAGTGGACGGGCTGTCTAACTAGATATTTGGAGAACCGGTTGCATGAATTCGTTCCGCACAGCAATCGCAACACCGTTAGCGGCTGGCATGCCCTTTACAGCCAAGACATCCAACAAAATCGGACCGGGGAAGGCTTACGAGGTCGCCCGGGCGGCGGAGGGCGGGTGTTGACAAGTAAACCGTGAGGCGAGTCCGAATGGAGCTTGACGACGGGGCACTTCCGCTGACGCGGGGACAGCTGGATATCTGGCTTGCGGCGGAAACGGGTCACTTTGGTGCCAAGTGGCAGCTCGGCATGCTTGGGCGAATCGACGGACCGCTCGAGCCTGGCTTGCTCGAGCAGGCGGTCCGCCAAGTGGTGCGCGAGGCCGAACCGCTTAGAGCTGCCTTTTTCCAAGTGGATGGCGAGGTCGTCCAGAAGGTGGTTGATTACCCGGACGTCGAGCTCGCCCGCTACGACTTGACCGGCTCGCAGGATCCTGCTCGCGACGCCCAACGGCTAGCGTCATCGATCCAACGCACACTGATGCCACTCACTGGTCCGCTGTTCAAATTTGCGTTGTTGCAGACAGCAGTCAACGAATTTTATTTGTTCGTGTGCTGTCATCATATCGTGATCGATGGCATTGGCATTGGACTTATTTGTCATCGGATCGCGGCTGTTTACTCGGCAATGGCTTCTGGTACGCCGATTCCCCCTGCTTTTTTTGGATCGCTGCGTGATCTGATCGCTTGCGAGCTAGAGTACGAAGCGTCCACCGATTTTCTCGATGATCGAGCCTATTGGACGAAGAATCTTCCGTCCGATAGCGAAGTACGTCACCGGATCGTGCACACCGCGGACGGGCATGACCCCGATCCGTCTTTTGCGCCGGTTCAATTGGATCCGGTCGTCGTTGCCGAAGCCCGCCGGTTGTCACGGACGTTGGGAGTGCGTCGGGCGTCGGTGATCACGGCGGCGTGCGCGCTGCTGGTCCGGGGGTGCGACGTTGAAAGTTCGGAAGTAGTGCTCGACTTTCCGGTGAGCCGGCGGGTGCGTCCAGAAATGGCGATCGTACCGGGGATGGTTTCTGGGGTTGTTCCGCTGGTGTTGACGGTTTCGCCCGACTCGACTGTTGCGCGTTTTTGTGAGCACGTTGACTCGCGGATACAAGAAGCACTTGAGCATCAACGGTTTCCAGTTCACCTTCTTGAGAAGAAGTCGCGTCTTGGTAGCTCCAGGGAAACGTCGAACCGGGTACTGGTTAATTTTATTCCGACGACGCGGCTCGCGGATTTTGCTGGTGCTTCGGGTTTCGGAGCCGTAACCCATTCTGGTTTCGAAGATCAGCTTGAGCTCTGGTTTATCCGGGCGGGTGACGAGCTGTTTCTCAACACCGCCGGTCCCGGGCAATTGTATGCGGATTATCGGGTCCGAGATTTGGTCAAGCGGTTGGAGTGGGTGTTGGCGGCGATGACTGCCGATCCTTCTCGGCGGTTGTCGTCGATTGATTTGCTTGATGGGACTGAGCTCGCACGTCTGGATGGGTGGGCGAATCGGGCGGTGTTGATCCGGCCGGCCTTGGCTGCGGTGTCGATTCCGGAGGTGTTTGCCGCGCGGGTGGCCCGCCACCCCGAGGCCGTGGCGCTGGTTTGCGGTGAGCAGTCGTGGACGTACCGTCAGCTGGACGAGGCGGCTAACCGGTTGGCGCACTTGCTGATTGGCCACGGCGCAGGCCCGGGGCAGCGGGTGGCGGTGTTGTTTTCCCGCTCGGTTGAGGCGGTTGTGGCGATTTTGGGGGTGCTGAAGACGGGGGCGGCGTATGTGCCGATCGACCCCGCGCATCCGCGGGCGCGCGTGCGGTTGCTGCTTGAGGATGCTGCGCCGGTGGCGGCGGTGACCACCGCGGAGTTGGCGGACCGGTTTGTGGGGTATGAGCTGCGGGTTATCGATGTTGCTGACCCGGCGGTGGCGGCTCAGCCCGACACCGACCTGCCGGTGCCGGCGGCCGATGATGTGGCGTATTTGATTTACACCTCGGGCACGACGGGGGTGCCTAAGGGGGTGGCGATCACGCATCGCAATGTGGTGCAGCTGTTGGGGTCGGTGGAGGCTGAGTTGCCGGCGGGGGCGGTGTGGTCGCAGTGGCATTCGTATGCGTTTGATGTGTCGGTGTGGGAGATCTGGGGTGCCCTGTTGCGCGGTGGCCGGCTGGTGGTGGTGCCCGACTCGGTGGTCCGCTCTCCCGAAGACTTCCATGCCTTGCTGGTTGCCGAGCAAGTCAGCGTATTGAGCCAGACCCCGTCGGCGTTCTATGCGCTGCAAACCGCCGACACGCAGCACCCGGAACTGAGCAAGCAGCTGAGCCTAGAGGCCGTCGTGTTCGCCGGGGAGGCGCTGGAACCGCAGCGTCTTCGGCCGTGGCTGGGCCACCATCCGAGAGCGCCACGGTTGATCAATATGTATGGCACCACCGAGACCACGGTGCACGCGTCATTCCGCGAGATCGTCGCCGCCGATGTGGACAGCGGCGGCAGCCCGGTGGGGGTGCCGCTGGCGCACCTCGCATTCTTCGTGCTGGATGGCTGGCTGCGTCCGGTGCCGGCGGGGGTGGTCGGTGAGTTGTATATCGCCGGCGCGGGCCTGGGGGCGGGGTATTGGCGGCGGGCGGGGTTGACCGCGTCACGGTTTGTGGCGTGCCCGTTCGGTGACCCGGGGCAGCGGATGTATCGGACCGGGGATTTGGTGTGTTGGGGCGCCGACGGGCAGTTGCAATACCTGGGCCGCGCCGATGAGCAGGTGAAGATCCGCGGGTATCGCATCGAGCTGGGCGAGGTGGAGGCGGCGTTGGCCGCGTTGGAGGGGTGGAGCAGGCGGTGGTGATCGCCCGCGAGGACCGTCCCGGTGATAGGCGCCTGGTGGGTTATGTGACCGGGGCCGTTGATCCGGCCGGGCTTCGCGAGCAGCTGGCCCAGCGGCTGCCGGGCTACATGATTCCGGCCGCGGTGGTGGTGGTGGAGGCGTTGCCGTTGACGGTCAACGGCAAACTCGACAAACGCGCGCTGCCGTTACCGGAATACGCCGACACCGACCGCTACCGCGCCCCGGCTACTCCCACCGAGGAGATTTTGGCCGGCATCTACGCCGAGGTGCTTGGGCTCGAGCGGGTCGGTGTCGATGACTCGTTTTTCGATTTGGGCGGGGACAGCATTTTGTCGATGCAGGTGGCCGCGCGCGCTCGTGCCGCTGGTGTGCTGTGTCGGCCGCGTGATGTGTTTGTTGAGCAGACCGTGGCCCGGCTGGCTGGGGTGGCCAAGGTGGCCGATGGTGTCCAGGGGCCGGTTGATGAGGGTGTGGGGTCAGTCGCGCCGACTCCGATCATGTGCTGGCTGGCCGGTATGGGGGGGCCGGTGGAGCAGTTCAGCCAGACGATGGTGCTGCAGGCTCCGGCGGGGGTTTCCGAGGCCGATGTGGTGGTGTTGGTGCAGGCGTTGGTGGATCGGCATGCCATGCTGCGGGCCCGCGTCGTTGATGATGGCGCTGGGGGTTGGGTGCTGGAGGTGCCCGAGGCCGGGTCGGTCGATGCGCTCGGGTGCCTGCACATCGTGGAGGTGTTGTCTGATGAGGCGCTGATAGAGGCGCGCTCGCGGCTGGATCCGGCAGCCGGGGTGATGCTGACCGCGCTGTGGGTGGCCTCGACGGGCCAGTTGGCGTTGCTCATCCACCATCTGGCTGTCGACGGGGTGTCGTGGCGGATTCTGTTGGATGACCTCAACACCGCCTGGGCTCAACGTTGCGCTGGCCAGGCTGTGGTGTTGCCGGTGTCGGGGACGTCGTTTGCCCGCTGGTCGGTGCTGTTGGCCGAGTACGCGCACCATCCCGATGTCGTGGCCCAGGCCGAGGTGTGGCGCCAAGTGGCGGCGGCGTCCCCAGTGCTGCCCGCGGTGCGCCCTGAGGTTGACACGTTTGCCACGGCTGGGCGCCTTTCGCAGGAGTTGGACGTCGAGACCACGCGGATGCTGCTCGGTGAGGTGCCGGCGGCGTTTCACGCCGGAGTGCACGAGATCTTGGTGATCGCGTTCGGGCTGGCGCTCGCTGAGTTTTTAGGCCACCACGGTGTGCCGATCGGGATCGATGTGGAGGGTCATGGCCGCCAGGAGGACCTGGCCCCCGATGTCGATCTGTCGCGCACGGTGGGCTGGTTTACCACCAAATACCCGGTGGCGTTGACGGTGACCCCGCCGGCGTGGGGGCAGGTCGTCGGCGGCGAGGCGACGCTGGGGGTGGTGGTCAAAGCCGTCAAAGAGCAGCTGGCCGGCCTGCCCGATGGTCTGACCTATGGTTTGCTGCGGTATTTGAACCCTGACGTTGACCTGGCCGGGGTCGACCCGCCGATCGGGTTCAACTATTTGGGGCGGCTGGGTGTGTCGACGGCCGAGAGCTCCGATGGGCTGTGGCGGGTCAGCGGGGACGCGTTGTCGTTGACCGCCGCCACCGTTTTGCCCCTGCCGCTGGCGCACACCCTGGATCTCAACGCGGGCACCGTCGACACCGACACCGGCCCGTGCCTGCACGCCCACTGGGCGTGGGCACCCTCAGTGTTTGATCGAACCCAGGTCAGCCGGCTTGCCCGGTTGTGGTTTGAGGCCTTGGCCGGTATTTGCGCGCTTGTGCGTGCCGGTGGTGGCGGGTTGACGCCGTCGGATGTGGCGCCGCCCGGCTGACCCAGCAGCAGATCGACCAGCTCGAGCAGCGCTACCGGATCGCTGACGTGCTGCCGTTGACGCCGCTGCAGCAGGGACTGCTGTTTCACGCCAGCACCGCACAGGGCGACGACGACCTGTATGTGTTGCAGTTGGAGCTTGCGGTGGCGGGCCCGCTTGACCCTGATCGGCTGCGCGCCGCCGTCCAGCTGGTGGTGAGCCGGCATCCGAACCTGGTGAGCCGAGTCTGCGACCAGTTCGACGAGCCGGTGCAGGTCATCCTGGCCGATCCCGCGCCGGGGTGGCGCTATGTCGAAGTCGATGGTGGCGGCGTCGATGAACAGATCGCGCGGCTGTGCGCGGCCGAGCGGGCCGCGGTGCGTGATCTGGCTGAGCAGCCGGCGTTTCGGGTCGCGCTGATTCGCATCGGCGACGAGCGGCACCGGATCGTGGTGACCGTCCACCACGTTGTGGCCGACGGGTGGTCGCTGCCGATCGTGGTGCAACAGATGTTCGCCGGCTACCAGGGGCAGCGGCTGCCCATACCCGCGCCTTATCGCGACTTTGTCGCCTGGCTGGCCGGTCGTGATCTTGATACTGCCCGCGCCGCGTGGCGTGAGGTGTTCGATGGTTTTGACACCCCGACGCTGGTGAGCCCGCCGGGCAGATCAGGACGGGGGCGCCGAGGCGTGGCATTGTTTCGGGTGCCGGCTGAGACCACCCGGGCGATCACTGCGTTGGCGCGCGCCAGTCATACCACCGTCAACACGGTGTTGCAGGCCGGGTTTGCGCAGTTGCTGATGCTGGTGACCGGCCATCAGGATGTCGCGTTTGGCACGACGGTGTCGGGCGGCCGCCGAGGTGGCTGGCGCCGAGGCGATGGTGGGTTTGTTGATCAACACGGTGCCGGTGCGCGCGCGCGTCACAGCGGCCACCACGACCAGCGGGCTGCTCGACCAGCTGCACGGCACCCACAACCACACCCTGGAGCACCAGCACCTGGCACTTGCCGAGATTCACCGGGTCAGTGGCCACGACCAGCTGTTTGACACCTTGTTCGTGTTCGAGAACTACCCCCTAGACACCGCCGCGTTAGCGAGCGGGGAGGGGTTGACCGTCACCGGGTTCACCAACCGCGAATACAACCACTATCCCCTTGCGGTGCAAGCCTTTCCCGGCAGTGAGCTGGGCCTGCGGGTGGAGTTCGACACTGATGTGTTCGACACCGCCAGCATCGAAACACTCGTCAAGCGGTTGCAGGCGGTGTGGGCTGCCATGGCCAGCGATCCGGGGCGGCGGCTCTCGTCGATCGATGTGTTGCAGCCTGCTGAGCTAGCCTGCCTCGATGAATGGGGCAACCAGGCCGTGTCGGCCCGGCCCGCCACCGCGACGGTATCGATTCCAGCAATGTTCACCGAACAAGTCGCGCGCACCCCCGACGCGGTGGCCGTGGTCTGTGGTGAGTGCTCGACGACCTACCGGGAACTCGACGAGACCGCCAACCGGTTGGCACACCTGCTGGCCGACCGTGGGGTGGGCCCGGGGCAGCGGGTGGCGCTGCTGTTTTCCCGGTCGGCCGAAGCGATCGCGGCGATCCTGGCGGTGCTCAAAACCGGCGCGGCTTATGTGCCGATCGACCCGGTGGTGCCTACGGCCCGGATCGAGTTCATGCTCGCCGACGCCACACCGATCGCGGCGATCACCACCACGGACCTGGCCGACCGGCTGCACGGCCGTGGTCTGCAGGTGATCGACGTCAACGACCCCTGCCTCCGGACCTATCCGCACACAGCTCCCCCGCCGCCGTCGCCTGATGACATCGCCTACCTGATCTACACCTCGGGCACCACCGGCGTCCCCAAAGGTGTGGCGATCACCCACCGCAACGTCGTCGAGCTGATGGCATCCCTGGACAACAGCCTGGAGCTGGACGGACAGGTGTGGTCACAGTGGCATTCGTTGGCCTTCGACGTCTCGGTGTGCGAGATCTGGGGTGCGCTGCTGCATGGGGGCCGGCTGGTGGTGGCGCCAGAGCAGGTGGCACGGTCTCCGGCTGAGTTGCACGATCTGCTGGTTGCTGAGCGGGTTGATGTGTTGTGTCAGACGCCGTCGGCGGCGGGGATGCTGTCGCCGCAGGGGCTGGAATCGGTGGCGTTGGTGGTCGCTGGTGAGGCCTGCCCGGTGGAGTTGGTGCAGCGTTGGGCGCCGGGGCGGGTGATGATCAACGCCTACGGGCCCACCGAAACCACCGTGTATGCCGCAATGAGTGCGCCATTGCGGGCCGGGTCAGATGCGCCGATTGGGTCGCCGGTGGCGGGGGCGGCGTTGTTTGTGCTCGACAGCTGGTTGCGCCCGGTGCCCCCTGGTGTGGTGGGGGAGTTGTATGTGGCTGGTCCTGCGGTGGGGGTGGGGTATTGGCGGCGGCCGGGGTTGACCGGGTCGCGGTTTGTGGCGTGCCCGTTTGGGGGGTTTGGGGCGCGCATGTATCGCACCGGGGATGTGGTGCGTTGGCGTGCCGATGGGCAGTTGGAGTATTTGGGCCGCGCTGATGAGCAGGTCAAGATCCGCGGGTATCGCATCGAGTTGGGTGAGATTCAGGCGGCGTTGAGCGCGCTGGAGGGGGTGGGGCAGGCGGCGGTGATTGCCCGCGAAGACCGTCCGGGGGATAAGCGCCTGGTGGGGTATGTCACCGGCAGTGTGGATCCGGGGTGGTTGCGGGCCAAGCTGCGTGAGCGGTTGCCGGAGTACATGGTGCCCGCGGCGGTGGTGGTGGTGGAGGCGTTGCCGTTGACGGTTAACGGCAAGTTGGATAAGCGGGCCCTGCCGGCACCGGAGTATGCCGATGCCGATCGTTATCGGGGCTCCGGCCGGGCCGACCGAGGAGTTGTTGGCCGGTATTTATGCCCGGATTCTTGGTGTGCCGCGGGTGGGGGCCGAGGATTCGTTTTTTGATTTGGGTGGCGATTCGTTGTCGGCGATGCGGTTGGTGGCCGCGGTCAATGAGGCGTTGGGTGCCGGGTTGTCGGTGCGGGCGGTGTTTGAGGCGCCCACGGTGGGGCAGTTGGCGGGCCGTGTCGGGGGTGAGGGTGCCGCCCGGTTGGCGCCGGTGCGGCCGGTGGCGCGCCCGGCGGTGGTGCCGTTGTCGTTTGCCCAGCAGCGGTTGTGGTTTTTAGAGCAGTTGCAGGGGCCGTCCCCGGTTTACAACATGGGGGTGGCGTTGCGGCTGTGTGGGCGGCTGGATGCGGCGGCGTTGGGGGCGGCGCTTTCTGATGTGGTGGCCCGCCATGAGAGCCTGCGCACGGTGTTTCCCGCGGTGGAGGGGACACCGCGGCAGGTGGTGGTGCCGGTTGAGCGCGCCGAGTTCGGTTGGCAGGTGGTCGATGCCAGCGGTTGGTCGCCGGCATCGTTGGGGCAGGCCGTTGAGGCCGCGGTGCGGTATTCGTTTGATTTGGCGGTCGAGATTCCGTTGCGGGCACGGCTTTTCCGGGTTGCCGAGGATGAGCATGTGCTGGTGGCGGTGGTGCATCATATCGCCGCTGATGGTTGGTCGATCACCCCGTTGGTGCGCGATTTAAGTGTTGCTTATGCCGCCCGTTGTGGGGGGCGGGCCCCGGGGTGGGATCCGTTGCCGGTGCAGTACGCCGATTACACGTTGTGGCAGCGCGAGCAGCTGGGTGAGCTTGATGATCCCGATAGTCTGATCGCCGCCCAGGTGGCGTTTTGGGAACACGAGCTGGCGGGGTTGCCCGAGCGGTTGGAGTTGCCCACCGATCGGCCGTATCCGCCGGTGGCCGATCATCGCGGGGCGCGGGTGCCCTTGGAGTGGCCGGCGCAGGTGCAGCAGCAGATTGCCCGGGTGGCCCGGGAGCACAACGCGACCAGTTTCATGGTGATGCAGGCCGCGTTGGCGGTGTTGTTGTCCAAGCTGGCCGCCAGTGCTGAGGTGGCGATCGGGTTTCCGATCGCGGGGCGGCGTGACCCGGTGCTGGATGAGTTGGTGGGGTTTTTCGTCAACACCTTGGTGTTGCGGGTGGATTTGGCCGGCAATCCCAGCATCGAGGAGGTGTTGGGCCAGGTGCGCGCGCGCAGCCTGGCCGCCTACGAGCACCAGGATGTGCCGTTTGAGTTGTTGGTGGAGCGGCTCAACCCCACCCGAAGCTTGGCCCATCACCCGCTGGTGCAGGTGATGTTGGCCTGGCAAAACAGCATCCCGGAGTTGGGTTTGGGGGAGGTGCAGGCCAGCCCGGTGCCGGTGGATACGCGTACCGCGCGCATGGATTTGGCGTTTTCCATCGAGGAGCGCTGGACCGAGCATGGGCAGCCGGCCGGGATTTGCGGGGTGGTGGAGTTTCGCACCGATGTGTTTGATGCGGCCAGCATTCAGATGTTGATCGGGCGCCTGCAGCGGGTGGTGGTGGCGATGACCGCCGACCCGAGGCGGGTGTTGTCCTCGGTTGAGGTGGTCGATGCCGCCGAGTTGGCGCGTTTGGGTGAGGTGGGTAACCGGGTGGTGTTGACCCGGCCGGCGCCGGTGCTGGTGTCGGTGCCGCGGTTGTTTGCCGGGCAGGTGGCCCGCGCCCCGGATGCGGTGGCGCTCAGCTGTGGTGGGCGATCGTGGAGTTACCGGCAGCTCGATGAGGCGTCGAACCGGTTGGCGCACTTGCTGATCGACTACGGGGCGGGTGCGGGGGCGTGTGTGGCGTTGTTGTTGCCGCGCTGCGCCGAGGCGATCATCGCGATCCTGGGGGTGTTAAAGAGCGGGGCGGCGTATCTGCCCATCGACCCCGCACACCCGGTCGAGCGCATCGGGTTCATGCTCGCCGACGCCGCCCCCCTCGCGGTGATCACCACCACCGGGCTCGCTGACCGGCTCGATGGCCACGATGTGGCGGTCATCGACATCAACGACCCCCGGATCAACACCCAACCCAACACCAACCTGCCCGGCCCGGCCCCCGATGACATCGCCTACCTGATCTACACCTCCGGCACCACCGGCGTCCCCAAAGGAGTCGCCGTCAGCCACCACAACGTCACCCAACTGTTGGGGTCGCTGGATGCGGGTCTGCCGGTGGCGGGGGTGTGGTCGCACAGTCATTCCCTGGCGTTCGACGTGTCGGTGTGGGAGATCTTCGGCGCGCTGCTGCGCGGCGGGCGGCTGGTGGTGGTGCCCGAAGCGATCGCGGGGTCGCCGCACGACTTTCACACCCTGCTGGTCGCCGAACGGGTCGGCGTGCTCACCCAAACCCCTTCGGCGGTCAGGGCACTGTCCCCGCAGGGGTTGGAGTCGACGGCGTTGGTGGTCGTTGGTGAGGCCTGTCCGGCCGAGGTGGTAAACCGTTGGGCGCCGGGGCGGGTGATGATCAACGCCTACGGCCCCACTGAAACCACGATGTGCGTGGCCATCAGTGAGCCATTGACGCCGGGATGGGCTGTGCCGATCGGCACGCCGGTTGCCGGCGCGGCGCTGTTTGTGCTCGACCGATGGCTGCGCCCGGTACCCGCTGGGGTCCTCGGCGAGTTGTATGTCGCCGGCACCGGGGTGGCGTATGGCTATGTACGCCGTGCCGCGTTGACGGCGTCGCGGTTTGTGGCCTGCCCGTTCGGCGGCCCCGGTGCGCGGATGTATCGGACCGGGGATTTGGTGCGCTGGGGCTCCGATGGGCAGCTGCAATACGTGGGCCGCGCCGATGAGCAGGTCAAAATCCGCGGGTATCGCATCGAACTCGGTGAAGTCCAGGCCACCCTGGCCGCAGTGGAGGGTGTGCAGCAGGCGGCGGTGATCGCCCGCGAGGACCGCCCCGGCGACAAGCGCCTGGTGGGCTATGTCACCGGAACCGCCGACCCCGCCGCGATCCGCGAGCAGCTGGCCGAGCGGTTGCCGGGCTACATGGTGCCGGCCGCGGTGGTGGTACTGGACGCGCTGCCGCTGACCATCAACGGCAAACTCGACACCCGCGCCCTGCCCGCCCCGCAATACACCGCCACCGACCACTACCAGGCCCCAACCAACCCCACCGAAGAAATCCTGGCCGGCATCTTCGCCGAGGTGCTGGGCTTGGAGCGGGTCGGCGTCGATGACTCCTTCTTCGACCTCGGCGGCGACAGCATCTCGTCGATGCAACTGGTGGCGCGCGCGCGTGCCGCGGGCCTGTTGGTGAGGCCGCGCGATGTTTTCGTCGAGCAAACGGTGGAACGCCTTGCCCGAGTGGCCGAAGTGGTCACCGATGACGCACAAGGCCCGGTCGACGAAGGCATCGGACCGGTGGCGCCGACTCCAATCATGCGATGGCTGCAACGTGTGGACGGCCCGGTTGCGCAGTTCAACCAGACCATGGTGGTGCAAGCTCCCGCCGGGGTCACCGACGTCGATTTGGTCGCGCTCTTGCAGGCGTTGCTGGATCGGCATGGCATGTTGCGGCTGCGCGTCGGCGAGGACTGGTCACTGATGGTTCCCGAGCCAGGTTCGGTGGACGCACGCGACTGCTTGCACGTAACGGATGCGTTGTCCGACGAAGCGCTGATGGCGGCGCGCGCTTCGCTGAACCCGGCCGACGGGGTAATGGTCAGCGCGCTGTGGGCAGCCGATACCGGCCAGTTGGCGTTAATCGTCCATCATCTGGCCGTCGACGGGGTGTCATGGCGAATCCTGTTGGAAGACCTCAACATCGCGTGGGCCCAGCACCGCAAGGGCCAACCGGTGGTGTTGCCGACGAGCGGGACGTCGTTCGCCCAGTGGGCGTCACTCCTTGCTGAACACGCCCGTGACGCAGCCGTGGTGGAGCAGGCCGACGCGTGGCGGCAGGTGGCCGCGACCCCACCTGCGCTGCCGGCAGTGGAACCCGACGTGGACACCTTCGCCACTGCCGGGCACTTATCGGCGGAGCTAGATATCGAGACCACCCGAATGCTGCTCGTCGAGGTGCCTGCCGCATTTCACGCAGGGGTGCATGACATCTTCTTGATCGGATTCGCGTTGGCGGTGGCGGAGTTTCTAGGCAACCGCAGCGCGCCGATCGGCATCGACGTCGAGGGCCATGGCCGCCACGAAGAGCTGGGCCCCGACGTCGACCTGTCCCACACAGTGGGCTGGTTTACCACCAAATACCCGGTTTCCCTGACGGTCGGTGACCTTGCCTGGGCGCAAGTGAGGGCCGGTGACACCGCGCTAGGCACACTGATCAAAAACGCCAAAGAGCAGCTTCGCGCCCTACCAAAGGGTTTGACCTACGGTTTGCTGCGGTACCTGAACCCGGATATCGATTTGACCGAATCCGACCCGCCGATTGGATTCAACTATCTGGGGCGCCTGTGTATGGCAACGGGCCAAGTCTCGGATGCGATGTGGCAAGTTAGCCAAGACGCACTGGCCGCAACCGGCGCGGCCACAGCGGTGCCCATGCCGCTGGCGCACACCCTTGAGCTAAATGTCGTCACCGTTGACACCGACACGGGCCCACAACTGCAGGCCAACTGGATGTGGGCACCTTCGAGGTTGGATCACGCGCAGGTCAGTCACCTGAGCGAGTTGTGGTTCGACGCGTTATGTGGCATTTGCGCGAATGTCGCGCGTGGCGGCGGCGGGTTGACACCGTCCGATATCGTTCCGGCGCGGCTTAACCAACAGCAGATCGATGAGTTGCAGAGTCAATACCGGATCGCCGACGTTTTGCCGTTAACCCCGTTGCAGCAGGGACTGCTCTTTCATGCGGGCGCCGCACAGGGCTGTGACGACGTCTACGCAGTGCAGCTCGATATCGCGTTGCAAGGACCGCTCAGCGCGCAGAAGTTGCATGAGGCGCTGCGTGGTGTGCTCAACCGCCATCCCAACCTGGCGGCTCGATTCTGCGACCAATTTGACAACCCGGTCCAACTAATCCCAGCTGATCCGGTAGCGGAGTGGCAGTATCTCGAGCTCGATGGTGTCACTGCCGATGAGCCCATTGAACAGTTCTGTGCCGCCGAGCGGGCCGCCGTATGCGATCTGACAAGCCACCCGGTCTTTCGGGCGGCATTGATTTGCACTGGGCCAGACCAGCACCGGTTCGTGCTTACCGCACACCACATCGTGGTCGACGGCTGGTCGCTACCGATCCTGTTGCACGAAATCTTTGCCGGTTACCACGGGCAGCGGCTGCCGGCGGCCACGCCGTATCGCCGTTTTATTGCCTGGCTGGCCGAGCGGGACCTCGATGCCGCTCGTTCAGCCTGGCGCGAGGTCCTGGCTGGTTTTGACACCCCAACTCTGGTGGGTCCACCGCAAAAGTATCGGTCCGGGCGACGAGGCATCACGTCGTATCGGATTCCGGAACAGACTACGCGAGCACTTTACGAGCTGGCGCGTTCGCACCACACGACGGTCAACACCGTGCTGCAGGCCGCCTGGGCGCAGCTGTTGGTGGGGCTAACCGGCCAGCATGATGTCGCCTTCGGGGTCGCGGTGTCAGGACGGCCCACCGAGGTGGCCGGGTCGGAATCGATGGTGGGCCTGTTGATGAACACAGTGCCGGCCCGCGCAATTATCACGACCTCAACAACCACTGCCGATCTGCTGCACCAGCTGCAATACGCCCATACCAAAACCCTTGAGCACCAACACCTCGCCCTCAGCGAGATCCAACGCATCACCGGGCATGACCAACTGTTCGACACGATGCTGGCGTTCGAAAACTATCCGGTTGACACCGGCACATTTTCTGGTGTCGATGGGCTGAGCATTACCGGCTTTGCTAGTTACGAGTCCACTGACTACCCGTTGACAATGCAAGCCATACCCGGTCAGGAACTGGGACTGCGCGTCGAGTACGCCAGCGATGTGTTTGACGCTGCGAGCGTTGAGGCGTTGGTGGGGCGGTTGCAGCGGGTGTTGGCGGTGATGACTGCTGAGCCTGCCCGGCGGTTGTCGGCGGTGGATGTGCTCGATGCCGGTGAGCATGCCCGGTTGGAGGAGTGGGGTAATCGGGTGGTGTTGACCCGGCCGGTGGTGCCGGTGTCGGTTCCGGAGTTGTTCGCCGCTCAAGTCGCGCGCTCACCGCAGGCGGTGGCGTTGTCTTGCGGGGATGTGTGCATGACTTACCGCGAGTTGGATGAGGCCGCTAATCGGTTGGCGCACTTGTTGGTTGGTTATGGGGCCGGCCCGGGCCAGTACGTGGGACTGCTGTTTCGCCGATCCGCTGAGGCGGTCGTGGCGATGGTGGCGGTGCTCAAAAGCGGTGCGGCGTATCTGGCGATAGACCCGGCGTTGCCGGATGCGCGCATCGATTTCATGCTCGCCGATGCCGGGCCGGTCGCGGTGCTCACCACCACCGGTCTGGCCGACCGGTTGGATGGCCATGAGGTAGCCGTCATCGACATTGACGACCCGGCCGTTGAAACGCAACCGGGTACTGCCCTGCCGGGCCCGGTTCCTGCGGACCTCGCCTACCTGATCTACACCTCGGGCACCACGGGGGCGCCCAAAGGGGTGGCCATCACCCACCACAACGTCACCCAACTATTCGACTCCCTTGATGTTGGTGTGGAGCTGGCGCCGACCCAGGTGTGGACGCAGTTTCATTCGTATGCGTTTGACTTTTCGGTGTGGGAGATTTGGGGTGCGTTGCTGCATGGTGGGCGGTTGGTGGTGGTGCCCGATTCGGTGGCCCGCTCCCCCGACGACTTCCATGACCTGCTGATCGGTGAACATGTCACGGTCCTGACCCAGACCCCTTCTGCAGCAGTGGCTTTGTCCCCTGAAGGTTTGGACTCGACAGCCATGGTGATCGGCGGTGAGGCTTGTCCGGCTGAGTTGGTGGAGCGTTGGGCGCCGGGTCGGGTGATGATCAACGTTTACGGTCCGACCGAAACAACAATGTGGGCGTCAAAGAGTGTGCCGCTCAAAGCAGGCGGGGGGGCCCCGCCGATCGGTTCGCCAGTGTCCGGTGCGGCTGTTTTCGTCCTGGATGGCTGGTTGCGGCCGGTGCCGGTGGGGGTGGTTGGTGAGTTGTATGTGGCCGGTCGTGGGGTCGGGTGTGGGTATTGGCGTCGGTCGGGGTTGACTGCGGCCCGGTTTGTGGCGTGTCCGTTTGGGGGGGTTGGGGCGCGGATGTATCGGACCGGGGATGTGGTGTGTTGGCGTGCCGATGGGCAGTTGGAGTATGTGGGCCGCGCTGATGAGCAGGTCAAGATCCGCGGGTATCGCATCGAGTTGGGGGAGATTCAGGCCGCGTTGGCTGGTTTGGATGGGGTGGATCAGGCGGTGGTGATCGCCCGTGAGGACCGCCCTGGCGATAAGCGCTTGGTCGGCTACATCACCGGCAGCGCTGATCCGGTTGAGGTTCGCCAAAAGCTGGCGCAGCGGTTGCCCGAGTACATGGTGCCCGTCGCGGTGGTGGTGATCGACGCGCTGCCGTTGACGATCAACGGCAAACTCGACACCCGGGCCTTGCCCGCTCCCGAATACAGCACGGGCAACTATCGTGCCCCGGCCACACCCACCGAGGAAATCTTGGCCGGCATCTACGCCCAAGTACTCGCACTGGAGCGGGTCAGCGTCGACGACTCCTTTTTCGATTTGGGTGGGGATTCGTTGGCGGTGATGCGCCTGGTTGCTGCGGTTAACAACAGTTTGGGCGCTGATCTTGCGGTGCGCACGGTGTTTGAGGCGCCCACGGTTGCCCAGTTGGCGCCGCGTATCGGTGCGGGTGGGGGTGGGCTTGCGCCGTTGCGGCCGGTGGAGCGCCCGGCGGTGGTGCCGTTGTCGTTTGCCCAGTCGCGGTTGTGGTTTTGGAGCAGTTGCAGGGGCCGTCTCCGGTTTACAACCTGGCGGTGGCGTTGCGGCTGGGCGGGGCACTTGATGCTGGCGCGTTGGGGGCGGCGTTGGGTGATGTGGTGGCCCGTCATGAGAGCTTGCGCACGGTGTTTCCTGCTGTTGACGGGGTTGCTCGGCAGGTGGTGGTTTCTGCGGAGTGGGCCGATATCGGTTGGCAGGTGGTTGATGTCGCTGGGTGGCCGCCGGGTCGGCTGCAAGAGTCGATCGAGCAGGCGGCGCATCATAGTTTCGACTTGGCTGCTGAGATTCCTTTGCGGGCAGGGCTTTTCCGTCTCGCTGACGACGAACATGTGCTGGTGGTTGTGGTTCACCACATCGCGGCTGATGGCTGGTCGATTACCCCGTTGGTGCGTGATCTGGGTCTGGCCTATGGTGCCCGGTGTGCGGGGCGGGTCCCTGATTGGGATCCGTTGCCGGTGCAGTACGCCGATTACACGTTGTGGCAGCGCGCCCAGTTCGGTGATCTCGATGACAGTCAGAGCCTGATTGCTGCGCAATTGGCTTATTGGGAGCAGGTTCTGGCGGGGATGCCCGAGCGGCTGGTGTTGCCCACCGATCGGCCGTATCCGCCGGTGGCCGGTCAGCGGGGTGGTCGGGTGGCCGTGGAGTGGCCGGCGCGGTTGCAGCAGCAGGTGGCGCGGGTGGCGCGTGAGCATAACGCGACCGGTTTCATGGTGGTGCAGGCTGCGTTGGCGGTGTTGTTGGGCAAGCTTGCCGCGAGTTCGGATGTGGCTGTTGGGTTTCCGATCGCTGGGCGGCGGGATCCGGCGTTGGATGAGTTGGTCGGGTTTTTCGTCAATACGTTGGTGCTGCGGGTGGATTTGGCCGGTGATCCCTGTGTGGCTGAGTTGTTGGCCCAGGTGCGGGCGCGCAGCCTGGCTGCTTTCGAGCATCAGGATGTGCCCTTTGAGGTGTTGGTGGAGCGGCTTAACCCGGCCCGGTCGTTGGCTCATCACCCGTTGGTGCAGGTGATGTTGGCTTGGCAGAACCTGCCTGGGCAGCTTGGTGATGGCCTGGCCGGGTTGGCGTTGGGTGATCTGCAGGTTGCTCAGATGCCAATCGACACCCACACCGCCCGCGTGGATTTGTCGTTTTCGTTGGCGGAGTGCTTCACCGAAGCCGGTGAGCCGGCGGGGATTTCCGGGATGGTGGAGTTTCGCAGCGATGTGTTTGACGCTGCGAGCGTTGAGGCGTTGGTGGGGCGGTTGCAGCGGGTGTTGGCGGTGATGACTGCTGAGCCTGCCCGGCGGTTGTCGGCGGTGGATGTGCTCGATGCCGGTGAGCATGCCCGGTTGGAGGAGTGGGGTAATCGGGTGGTGTTGACCCGGCCGGTGGTGCCGGTGTCGGTTCCGGAGTTGTTCGCCGCTCAAGTCGCGCGCTCACCGCAGGCGGTGGCGTTGTCTTGCGGGGATGTGTGCATGACTTACCGCGAGTTGGATGAGGCCGCTAATCGGTTGGCGCACTTGTTGGTTGGTTATGGGGCCGGCCCGGGCCAGTGTGTGGGGCTGCTGTTGGAACGCTCGATCCAGGCGGTCGTGGCGATGGTGGCGGTGCTCAAAAGCGGTGCGGCGTATCTGGCGATAGACCCGGCGTTGCCGGATGCGCGCATCGATTTCATGCTCGCCGATGCCGGGCCGGTCGCGGTGCTCACCACCACCGGTCTGGCCGACCGGTTGGATGGCCATGAGGTAGCCGTCATCGACATTGACGACCCGGCCGTTGAAACGCAACCGGGTACTGCCCTGCCGGGCCCGGTTCCTGCGGACCTCGCCTACCTGATCTACACCTCGGGCACCACGGGGGCGCCCAAAGGGGTGGCCATCACCCACCACAACCTGGCTCATCTAGCGGAGTCGTTGCCCCCACACCTGCCGGGGGCTCAGGTGTGGACGCAGTTTCATTCGTATGCGTTTGACTTTTCGGTGTGGGAGATTTGGGGTGCGTTGCTGCATGGTGGGCGGTTGGTGGTGGTGCCCGATTCGGTGGCCCGCTCCCCCGACGACTTCCATGACCTGCTGATCGGTGAACGGGTCAATGTGCTGACCCAGACCCCCTCGGCGGTGAGCGCGCTGTCGCCGCAGGGGTTGGAGTCGGTGGCGTTGCTGCTCGGCGGTGAGGCTTGTCCGGCTGAGTTGGTGGAGCGTTGGGCGCCGGGTCGGGTGATGATCAACGCCTATGGCCCGACCGAGGCCACGGTGTATGCGTCGATGAGTGCGCCACTGTCGGTCGGGACCGGCGTGGCACCGATCGGTTCGCCGGTGTCGACCACCGCGTTGTTCGTCCTGGATGGCTGGTTGCGGCCGGTGCCGGTGGGGGTGGTTGGTGAGTTGTATGTGGCCGGTCGTGGGGTCGGGTGTGGGTATTGGCGTCGGTCGGGGTTGACTGCGGCCCGGTTTGTGGCGTGTCCGTTTGGGGGGGTTGGGGCGCGGATGTATCGGACCGGGGATGTGGTGTGTTGGCGTGCCGATGGGCAGTTGGAGTATGTGGGCCGCGCTGATGAACCATCCCGGGTTTGATGCACACCTCGTTTCGTGTGACCGGTGTGCTTCCTGATCTGGTGGTGAGCGTAGTACGCGGCCGTAGACGCTAGGTTCGGTTCGACGAGTTGGTGTCGTACCAAGCAGTCCAGATCTCGGGGCGGAGCCGCCGCGGTCGGGTACCGGTAAGCCGGTGCCGCGAGCCCAGGCGCGGACTTCGGCGGTGGATGGCGTCGGCGCTGCGGGTGCCTGGTCGAGGTGGGCGATGTCGACTCTGATCGGTGAGATACGTTGCATGGCAGCGTGTTCGGTGGTCGCCCAGGCGTTGGCGGCGGCGAGGAACCGGTAGGTGTATTCCTCGGCGAGCTGGCGGGTCTCGCAGAACACGACGGGCACGTTCGGCCAGCGGATCTGCAACTCGGCGAGCCCGTCGGCGACCACCGCGGGCCGGATGCGGTCAAGCTTGAACAGCTGCGAGTAGCGATCCTCGATGACCACCGCCGCGCGCGGGAGCGCGGCTAGGTCGCCGACCTGGTAGCGCAGCTTGCCGCCGGTGAGGCTGGCTACCAGATCGACCAGTGACTTGCGTTCCACGCTGGCGACAAGCTGACCATCAACGACGATTCCGTAGTCCCCGCACGGCAGCGCCCGCTTGACCGTGGTGACCTGCTGGGTTGCGAACCGGTAGGCGTACTGCTCGTGGCTGTCGACCACGATCTGCAGCTCCTCGATGCCGTGCGCGCGGGCGGTCGGGGTGCGCACGTTCGGGCGTGCCTGTTTGCGGGTGCGCGGCGACTGCCAAAACACCACGTCGCGGCCCCGAGCCTGGGTGAACACGAGCTGGGAGCGGTTGTGCCGGGACCGGTCGGCGATCACGTCGATCGCTGCGCCGCGCCGACGACACGACCGCAACCGCACTCGTTCGACGATTACCGGATCGTCGGGCCACTCGTCCAGCGGTACCGGGTAGGCGAACAAAGCTTTTTCCCGCGGCCAGGTTCCCGACGTGCGGAACAGCAGGTCACCGCCACCGAGCGGGACCCTCAGCAACAACGGCAGCCTGGAGTCTTCATCCGGGTTGACCGCGATCAACAACTCCGCCACAAGTCCCGAGTCTGCCATCGGTGTTGGGTGACACCCCCGTCGCGACCCGAGCCTACGGACTGCTGATGGGGTCGCCGGCTTGCAGCCGGGCGTAGTACTCGGCCTCGGCTTCGGCTGGCGGGCGGCGGCCAAGGCGGTGCATGAGCCTGGCGGTGTTATACCAGTGCACCCACGCCGAGGTGATGTTCTCCAGGTCGGCGAGGGTGCGGATCGGTCCGGTGCGGAACGGGGAGCCCGCGCGCACGCACTCGGTTTTGTAGAGCCCGATCGTGGTTTCGGCCAACGCGTTATCGAGGGCGTCCCCGACAGTCCCGATCGACGGGACGAGTCCGGCCAGCATCAGTGTCTCAGTGAAATGTGTTGCGGTGTATTGTGATCCGGCATCGCTGTGATGAATCGTGTCACCGGTGAGCGGATGTCCCTGCCGCGCCCGGTATGCCGTGGCTTGGCGGATCGCCCGCTCGACGAAGGCGGTGTTCTTCGTCAACGAGCACTCCCAGCCCGCGATCAGCCCGGCATAGGCGTCGATTACGAATGCGGTGTAGCCGAACCCGCCGCCATCGAGCGGCACGTAGGTGAAGTCCGCCACGTCCAGCTCGTTGGGCCGCGATGCATGGAAGCGCCGCCGCACCAGGTCCGGCGCTCTCGCGGCGGCCGGATCGCGCTCGGTAGTGCGTATCGTCCGGGCGCGCGTGGCCCCGCGCCAGCCGTGCTTGCGCATGATCCGTTCGACCGTGCAGCGCGCCACCGGGATGCCCTGGCGCTGCAGGTGCGCCCACATCTTCAGGCTGCCGTACAGGCACTCCGGTGGGCGTTTGCCGTGCTCGTCAGGCTCATAGACGCCGGCGAGGATCTCGGTGATCGTGGTGTCCCACAGGGCCCGTTTTGACGGCGCCGACGACCGGTGTGCCCAGTAGGTGCGTGGGGCGATCGCCACGCCCTGGACACCCAGGGCGCGGCACATCGGTACGACCCCGAACCGGTCCTTGTGTTCGTCGATGAACTCGCAGATCAGCGGTGTAGCGGGTCGCACTCCCGCGCGAAGAAAGTTGTTGCGGCCTTTAGTATTTCGATCGTTTGCTCAAGTTCCTTGGTTTTGCGGCGCAGCTCCCGCAGCTCGCGTGCGGTCTCAGTCGGCACACCCGCAGCCTCACCGTCGTCCACCTCGGCCTGGCGCACCCATTTGCGCAGCGTCTCCGCGCTCATCCCCAACCGCGCCGAGATCGCGCGCATCGCCGCCCACTCGGTCTCGTAGTCATCGCGATGCTCTCGGACCAGCCGCACCGCCTTGGCCTTGGTGTTCTCATCGTACTTGCTCGGCATCGTGCCATCCTTCCCTCAAAAGAAGGTGTGCACGAAACCCGGGACGGTTCACTGATGAGCAGGTCAAGATCCGCGGGTATCGCATCGAGTTGGGGGAGATTCAGGCCGCGTTGGCTGGTTTGGATGGGGTGGATCAGGCGGTGGTGATCGCCCGTGAGGACCGCCCTGGCGATAAGCGCTTGGTCGGCTACATCACCGGCAGCGCTGATCCGGTTGAGGTTCGCCAAAAGCTGGCGCAGCGGTTGCCCGAGTACATGGTGCCCGTCGCGGTGGTGGTGATCGACGCGCTGCCGTTGACGATCAACGGCAAACTCGACACCCGGGCCTTGCCCGCTCCCGAATACAGCACGGGCAACTATCGTGCCCCGGCCACACCCACCGAGGAAATCTTGGCCGGCATCTACGCCCAAGTACTCGCACTGGAGCGGGTCAGCGTCGACGACTCCTTTTTCGATTTGGGTGGGGATTCGTTGGCGGTGATGCGCCTGGTTGCTGCGGTTAACAACAGTTTGGGCGCTGATCTTGCGGTGCGCACGGTGTTTGAGGCGCCCACGGTTGCCCAGTTGGCGCCGCGTATCGGTGCGGGTGGGGGTGGGCTTGCGCCGTTGCGGCCGGTGGAGCGCCCGGCGGTGGTGCCGTTGTCGTTTGCCCAGTCGCGGTTGTGGTTTTTGGAGCAGTTGCAGGGGCCGTCTCCGGTTTACAACCTGGCGGTGGCGTTGCGGCTGGGCGGGGCACTTGATGCTGGCGCGTTGGGGGCGGCGTTGGGTGATGTGGTGGCCCGTCATGAGAGCTTGCGCACGGTGTTTCCTGCTGTTGACGGGGTTGCTCGGCAGGTGGTGGTTTCTGCGGAGTGGGCCGATATCGGTTGGCAGGTGGTTGATGTCGCTGGGTGGCCGCCGGGTCGGCTGCAAGAGTCGATCGAGCAGGCGGCGCATCATAGTTTCGACTTGGCTGCTGAGATTCCTTTGCGGGCAGGGCTTTTCCGTCTCGCTGACGACGAACATGTGCTGGTGGTTGTGGTTCACCACATCGCGGCTGATGGCTGGTCGATTACCCCGTTGGTGCGTGATCTGGGTCTGGCCTATGGTGCCCGGTGTACGGGGCGGGTCCCTGATTGGGATCCGTTGCCGGTGCAGTACGCCGATTACACGTTGTGGCAGGCGCCCAGTTCGGTGATCTCGATGACAGTCAGAGCCTGATTGCTGCGCAATTGGCTTATTGGGAGCAGGTTCTGGCGGGGATGCCCGAGCGGCTGGTGTTGCCCACCGATCGGCCGTATCCGCCGGTGGCCGGTCAGCGGGGTGGTCGGGTGGCCGTGGAGTGGCCGGCGCGGTTGCAGCAGCAGGTGGCGCGGGTGGCGCGTGAGCATAACGCGACCGGTTTCATGGTGGTGCAGGCTGCGTTGGCGGTGTTGTTGGGCAAGCTTGCCGCGAGTTCGGATGTGGCTGTTGGGTTTCCGATCGCTGGGCGGCGGGATCCGGCGTTGGATGAGTTGGTCGGGTTTTTCGTCAATACGTTGGTGCTGCGGGTGGATTTGGCCGGTGATCCCTGTGTGGCTGAGTTGTTGGCCCAGGTGCGGGCGCGCAGCCTGGCTGCTTTCGAGCATCAGGATGTGCCCTTTGAGGTGTTGGTGGAGCGGCTTAACCCGGCCCGGTCGTTGGCTCATCACCCGTTGGTGCAGGTGATGTTGGCTTGGCAGAACCTGCCTGGGCAGCTTGGTGATGGCCTGGCCGGGTTGGCGTTGGGTGATCTGCAGGTTGCTCAGATGCCAATCGACACCCACACCGCCCGCGTGGATTTGTCGTTTTCGTTGGCGGAGTGCTTCACCGAAGCCGGTGAGCCGGCGGGGATTTCCGGGATGGTGGAGTTTCGCAGCGATGTGTTTGACGCTGCGAGCGTTGAGGCGTTGGTGGGGCGGTTGCAGCGGGTGTTGGCGGTGATGACTGCTGAGCCTGCCCGGCGGTTGTCGGCGGTGGATGTGCTCGATGCCGGTGAGCATGCCCGGTTGGAGGAGTGGGGTAATCGGGTGGTGTTGACCCGGCCGGTGGTGCCGGTGTCGGTTCCGGAGTTGTTCGCCGCTCAAGTCGCGCGCTCACCGCAGGCGGTGGCGTTGTCTTGCGGGGATGTGTGCATGACTTACCGCGAGTTGGATGAGGCCGCTAATCGGTTGGCGCACTTGTTGGTTGGTTATGGGGCGGCCCGGGCCAGTGTGTGGGGCTGCTGTTGGAACGCTCGATCCAGGCGGTCGTGGCGATGGTGGCGGTGCTCAAAAGCGGTGCGGCGTATCTGGCGATAGACCCGGCGTTGCCGGATGCGCGCATCGATTTCATGCTCGCCGATGCCGGGCCGGTCGCGGTGCTCACCACCACCGGTCTGGCCGACCGGTTGGATGGCCATGAGGTAGCCGTCATCGACATTGACGACCCGGCCGTTGAAACGCAACCGGGTACTGCCCTGCCGGGCCCGGTTCCTGCGGACCTCGCCTACCTGATCTACACCTCGGGCACCACGGGGGCGCCCAAAGGGGTGGCCATCACCCACCACAACCTGGCTCATCTAGCGGAGTCGTTGCCCCCACACCTGCCGGGGGCTCAGGTGTGGACGCAGTTTCATTCGTATGCGTTTGACTTTTCGGTGTGGGAGATTTGGGGTGCGTTGCTGCATGGTGGGCGGTTGGTGGTGGTGCCCGATTCGGTGGCCCGCTCCCCCGACGACTTCCATGACCTGCTGATCGGTGAACGGGTCAATGTGCTGACCCAGACCCCCTCGGCGGTGAGCGCGCTGTCGCCGCAGGGGTTGGAGTCGGTGGCGTTGCTGCTCGGCGGTGAGGCTTGTCCGGCTGAGTTGGTGGAGCGTTGGGCGCCGGGTCGGGTGATGATCAACGCCTATGGCCCGACCGAGGCCACGGTGTATGCGTCGATGAGTGCGCCACTGTCGGTCGGGACCGGCGTGGCACCGATCGGTTCGCCGGTGTCGACCACCGCGTTGTTCGTCCTGGATGGCTGGTTGCGGCCGGTGCCGGTGGGGGTGGTTGGTGAGTTGTATGTGGCCGGTCGTGGGGTCGGGTGTGGGTATTGGCGTCGGTCGGGGTTGACTGCGGCCCGGTTTGTGGCGTGTCCGTTTGGGGGGGTTGGGGCGCGGATGTATCGGACCGGGGATGTGGTGTGTTGGCGTGCCGATGGGCAGTTGGAGTATGTGGGCCGCGCTGATGAGCAGGTCAAGATCCGCGGGTATCGCATCGAGTTGGGGGAGATTCAGGCCGCGTTGGCTGGTTTGGATGGGGTGGATCAGGCGGTGGTGATCGCCCGTGAGGACCGCCCTGGCGATAAGCGCTTGGTCGGCTACATCACCGGCAGCGCTGATCCGGTTGAGGTTCGCCAAAAGCTGGCGCAGCGGTTGCCCGAGTACATGGTGCCCGTCGCGGTGGTGGTGATCGACGCGCTGCCGTTGACGATCAACGGCAAACTCGACACCCGGGCCTTGCCCGCTCCCGAATACAGCACGGGCAACTATCGTGCCCCGGCCACACCCACCGAGGAAATCTTGGCCGGCATCTACGCCCAAGTACTCGCACTGGAGCGGGTCAGCGTCGACGACTCCTTTTTCGATTTGGGTGGAGACAGCATTCTGTCAATGCAAGTCGTTGCGCGGGCGCGTACCGTCGGTCTGCAGCTGCGGCCGCGCGATATTTTCGTCCAACAGACTGTGGCCCGCTTAGCTCGCGTGGCCAAGGCGGTCGATGCTGCCAGCCCAAGTGATGACGGTGTCGGGCAACTGCCCGCGACCCCGATTATGCGCTGGCTGCAGAGCATCGGCGGCGCGGTAGAGCAGTTCAACCAGACGGTGCTGCTGCAGGCGCCGGCCGGGGCAACGGAGGCCGACGTGGCGGTGCTGTTGCAGGCGTTGCTGGATCGGCATGCCATGTTGCGGGCACGTGTCGACGACGACGGTGCGGGCAGCTGGTTGGTCACGGTGCCCGACGCCGGTTCAGTGGACGCCCGCACCTGCCTGAGCACCGTCGAAACGCTCACCGATGAGGCGCTGATCACGGCGCGGTCGCGGCTCAGCCCGGCCGCGGGGGTGATGGTCAGCGCGCTGTGGGTGACCTCCACCAGCCAGTTGGTGTTGATGATTCACCATTTGGCGGTTGATGGCGTGTCATGGCGAATCCTGCTGGAGGACATAAACATTGCCTGGGCCCAGCACCGGAGCGGACAGCAGATCTTGCTGCCTATCACTGGGACGTCTTTTGCCCGTTGGGCCACACTGTTGGCCGAGCACGCGCGCCATCCAGAAGTGGTTGAACAAGCGCAGATGTGGCGGGAGATCGTCGCGGTGCCTGCGGTGCTCACAGCGGTCTGCCCCGAAGTGGATACGTTTGAAAGCGCCGGGCGCTTGTCGGTGTCGTTAAAGGACGTTGAGACGACCCGAATGGTCCTTGGTGAGGTACCGGCAGCGTTTCACGCCGGTGTGCACGAAATCTTGTTGATCGCATTCGGTCTGGCGTTGGCCGAGTTCGTGGGCACTGGTCCCACGCCAATCGGTATCGATGTGGAGGGCCACGGACGTTACGAGGAACTGTCTCCCGATATCGACGTGTCACGCACCGTAGGGTGGTTTACCACTAAATACCCGGTCTCACTGAGCCTGGGTGGGCTCCGCTGGGCGCAAGTAACCGCCGGCGATGCCGCGCTAGGGCGGGTGATCAAGGAAGCCAAAGAACAGTTGCGCGCACACCCGCACCCGTTGACCTATGGCCTGCTGCGCTACTTGAACACCGACGTTGAACTCGACGGGTCCGACCCGCCGATCGGCTTCAATTACCTGGGACGTCTGGGTGCCGCCGCGGCCGAGATCTCCGATGAGGTGTGGCGTATCAGTTCCGAGGGCTTGTCGTTGACGGGTGCAGCCTCGGCGATCCCGATGCCGTTGCCGCACACGGTGGAACTCAACGCCGGCACCGTCGACACTGATGCCGGCCCGTTCCTGCACGCCAACTGGACTTGGGCGCGTTCAGCTTTCGACGAAACGGAGGTTAGCCGCTTGAGCCAATTGTGGTTTGAAGCTTTGCACGGCATGTGCGCGCACGTGCGAAGCGGTGGAGGCGGATTGACGCCTTCGGATGTCGCACTTACCGGCCTTAGCCAGGAGCAGATCACCGAGCTCGAGAGGCAATATGCGGATCGGTGACGTACTGCCCTTGACCCCCTTGCAGCGGGGGCTGCTGTTTCATGCGAGGGCTGCACGGGACAATAGCGACGATGTCTATGCGATGCAGCTGGACATCGCCATATCGGGACAGCTTGATCCCCACCGGCTCCATGATGCTGTACAGAAAGTGGTGAATCGCCATCCCAACCTGGCAGCGCGATTCACCGAAAAGTTCGACGTGCCCGTGCAGATCATCCCCGCCGATCCTGTGGCGCCCTGGCGGTACGTCGAACTCGACGGCGACGGCATCGACGAGCAAATCCAGCATGTTTGCGCCGCCGAACGTGTTGCGGTGTACAACCTCACCGGCCAGCCGGCGTTTCGGGCCGCGTTGATCCGCATCGCGGAGGACCAGCATCGGTTTGTGCTGACCGCCCACCACATTGTGATGGATGGGTGGTCGCTGCCGGTTGTGTTGCGGGAGCTGTTCGCCGGCTATTACGGGCAGCGGCTGCCGGCACCCGCGTCGTATCGCAGCTTTATCACTTGGCTGGCCGATCGTGACCTTGACGCCGCGCGCACGGCGTGGCGTGCGGTGTTCGACGGTTTCGACAACCCCACGCTGGTGGGCCCGCCCGACCGGTTGGGGCCGGGGCGGCGAGGCGTGGCCTCGGTGAAGGTGCCCGAACGGATCACCCGCGCGGTTAGCGAGTTGGCGCGCTCGCAGCATACGACGGTCAACACCGTGCTGCAGGCTGGGTTCGCGCAGCTGCTGATGTTGCTGACCGGCCAGCGAGATGTCGCCTTCGGCACCGCGGTCTCGGGTCGGCCCGCCGAGGTGGCGGCGCGGAGTCGATGGTGGGTCTGTTGATCAACACCGTGCCGGTGCGGGCGCGCATCACGGGGCAAACCACGGTCGCCGAGCTGCTCGAGCAGCTGCAGCACGTGCACAACGACACACTCGAACATCAGCACCTGGCGCTTAGCGATATTCACCGCGCCACGGGCCACGAGCAACTGTTCGACACCCTTTTCGTGTACGAGAACTATCCAATCGACACCGCCGCCTTGTCCGGTGCCGACGGGCTGGCCATCACCGAGTTCACCACCCGCGAATACAACCACTACCCGCTGTCCGTGGTGGCCGTGCCCGGCCGCGAGCTGGTGCTTCGCGTCGAATTCGACACCGAGGTGTTCGATGCGCCCGGCGTCGAGGCGCTCACCGAGCGGTTGCGGCGGGTGTTGGTGGCGATGACGGCTGATCCGGGGCGGCGGTTGTCGATGGTGGATGTGTTGGACGAAGCTGAGCGCGTCCGGCTTGATGGGTGGGGTAACCGGGTGGTGTTGACCCGCGCGGCGGCCAGGCCGGTGTCGATTCCGGTGGTGTTCGCTGAGCAGGTGGCGCGCAGCCCGGAGGCGGTGGCGGTCACCGCCGTCGGTGGCTCGATGACCTATCGGGAACTGGATGCGGCGGCGAACCGGTTGGCGCATCTCCTGACTGGTCTCGGGTGGGTGCGGGTCAGCGGGTGGGGGTGTTGTTGCCCCGGTCGGTCGAGGCGATTGTGGCGATCGTGGCCGTCCTGAAGACGGGGGCGGCGTATGTGCCGATGGATCCGGCGCACCCGCCGGCGCGGTTGAGGTTTTTGCTCGAGGATGCCGCGCCGGTCGCCGCGGTCACCACCGCGGGGCTGGCTGAGCGGCTGGACGGGCGCGAGCTGCTGGTTGTCGATGTCAACGACCCCGCGATTGCCGCCCAGCCGCACGCCCCGCTGCCGGTGCCGGCGCCGGAGGAGATCGCGTATGTGATTTACACCTCGGGTACTACCGGTGTGCCTAAGGGGGTGGCGATTGCGCATGGCAATGTGACGCGGCTGCTGGCGACCCTGGACGCCGAGCTGGGGTTGTCGGCGGGGCAGGTGTGGACGCAGTGCCATTCGCTGGCGTTTGACTTTTCGGTGTGGGAGATTTTCGGCGCGCTGCTGCACGGTGGCGGCTGGTGGTGGTTTCTGATGCGGTGGTGCGTTCGCCAGAAGACTTGCGCGCGTTGCTGATTGCCGAGCAGGTCAGCATGTTGAGCCAGACCCCGTCGGCGTTTTATGCGCTGCAAACCGTTGATGCGCAACACCCCGACCGGGCACAGCGGCTGGCGTTGCAGACGGTGGTGTTCGGCGGTGAGGCGCTCGAACCCCAACGGCTTAGGTCGTGGCTGGATGGCCATCCGGGCGTGCCGAGGCTGGTCAACATGTATGGGATCACCGAGACGACGGTGCATGCCTCGTTTCGGGAAATAGCCGCCAGCGACGCCGCTAGTTCAGCCAGCCCGATTGGGGTGCCGTTGGCCCATCTCGGGTTTTTTGTGCTGGACGGGTTGTTGCGGCCGGTGCCCGCGGGGGTGGTCGGGGAGTTGTATGTGGCTGGCGCCGGGGTGGCGTACGGGTATGTGGGCCGTGCCGGGCTGACGGCGTCGCGGTTTGTGGCCTGCCCGTTCGGCGGGCCTGGGGCGCGCATGTATCGCACCGGGGATTTGGTGCGCTGGGGTGCTGATGGGCAGCTGCAATATGTGGGCCGCGCCGATGAGCAGGTCAAGATCCGCGGGTATCGCATCGAACTGGGCGAAGTCCAGGCCACCCTGGCCGCAGTGGAGGGTGTGCAGCAGGCGGTGGTGATCGCCCGCGAGGACCGCCCCGGCGACAAGCGCCTGGTGGGCTATGTCACCGGAACCGTCGACCCCGCCGCGATCCGCGAGCAGCTGGCCGAGCGGTTGCCGGGCTACATGGTGCCGGCCGCGGTGGTGGTACTGGACGCGTTGCCGTTGACGGTCAACGGCAAACTCGACACCCGGGCCCTGCCCGCCCCGGAATACAGTGACGCCGACCACTACCGGGCCCCAACCAACCCCACCGAAGAAATCCTGGCCGGCATCTACGCCCAAATCCTGGGCCTACAACGCGTCGGCGTCGACGACTCCTTCTTCGATTTAGGCGGCGATTCACTGTCGGCGATGCGGCTGGTGGCCATGGTCAACACCGGCTTGGATGGCGGGCTTGCGGTGCGCACGGTATTTGAGGCTCCGACGGTTGCGCAGTTGGCTTTGCGTTTGCGCGACGATACTGTGGCGCTTGAGCCGTTGAAGCCGGTTGCGCGCCCCGCGGTGATCCCGTTGTCGTTCGCTCAGCAACGGTTGTGGTTCATTGACCAGTTGCACGGGCCCTCACCGGTTTACAACATGCCGGTGGTTTTGCGGTTGCGGGGCAATCTCGACGCCCGGGCGCTGGGTCAAGCGCTGACCGATGTTGTTGTCCGCCATGAAAGCTTGCGCACAAAGTTTCCTGCGCCCAACGGGACACCCCAGCAGCGGGTGATACCTGCTGAGCAGGTTGACATTGGGTGGGATGTTGTCGATGCCAACGAATGGGGAGCAGGCCGCTTGGATGAGGCAATCGGCATCACGGTACGTCATAGGTTTGATCTCGTAGCCGAAATTCCTCTGCGGGCCACGCTTTTCCGCATCACCGACGACGAACATGTGCTGGCAGTCGTGGTGCACCATATTGCCGCCGACGGATGGTCGATTACTCCGTTGGTGCGTGATCTAGGGGTGGCTTATGCCAGCCGACGCGCGGGGCGGGCGCCGGACTGGACCGAATTGCCTGTGCAATACGTCGATTACACATTGTGGCAGCGCGCGCAGTTCGGGGAACTCGGTGATCGCGAAGGCCCGATCGCAACGCAGTTGGCCTACTGGGAGCAGGCGCTGGCTGACATGCCTGAACGCGTTACCCTGCCCACCGACCGGCCCTATCCGCCTGTCGCGGAACATAGCGGCGCCAGAGTAAGCCTAAAGTGGCCAGCTGAGTTGCAGCGGCAGGTTACGCGGATGGCCCGAACGCACAACGCCACCAGTTTCATGGTGATGCAGGCCGCCTTGGCGGTGCTGTTGGCCAAGCTCAGCACCAGCACTGATGTGGCCGTCGGCTTCCCGATCGCCGGTCGCCGCGACCCCGCACTCGACGAGCTGGTGGGGCTTTTCGTCAACACCTTGGTGCTGCGAGTCGACCTGACCGGTGATCCCACCATGGCCGAGCTGTTGGACCAGGTCCGAGCACGCAGCCTGGCCGCCTATGAGCATCAAGATGTGCCCTTTGAACTGGTGGTGGAGCGGCTTAACCCGACGCGATCGTTGACTCATCACCCTCTCGTGCAGGTGATGTTTGCCTGGCAGAACTTCGCCTGGCATGGCAGCGACCCCACCGCCGCAGTGCCACTGGGTGGTTTGCAGGCTAGCCCGCTGCCGGTGGATACGCGCACCGCGCGGATGGATTTGTCGTTTTCCCTGGCGGAAGGGTTCACCGCGGCGGGTGAGCCGGACGGGATCAGTGGAGTGGTGGAATTCCGCACCGATGTGTTCGATGCGCCCGGCGTCGAGGCGCTCACCGAGCGGTTGCGGCGGGTGTTGGTGGCGATGACGGCTGATCCGGGGCGGCGGTTGTCGATGGTGGATGTGTTGGACGAAGCTGAGCGCGTCCGGCTTGATGGGTGGGGTAACCGGGTGGTGTTGACCCGCGCGGCGGCCAGGCCGGTGTCGATTCCGGTGGTGTTCGCTGAGCAGGTGGCGCGCAGCCCGGAGGCGGTGGCGGTCACCGCCGTCGGTGGCTCGATGACCTATCGGGAACTGGATGCGGCGGCGAACCGGTTGGCGCATCTCCTGACTGGTCTCGGGGTGGGTGCGGGTCAGCGGGTGGGGGTGTTGTTGCCCCGGTCGGTCGAGGCGATTGTGGCGATCGTGGCCGTCCTGAAGACGGGGGCGGCGTATGTGCCGATGGATCCGGCGCACCCGCCGGCGCGGTTGAGGTTTTTGCTCGAGGATGCCGCGCCGGTCGCCGCGGTCACCACCGCGGGGCTGGCTGAGCGGCTGGACGGGCGCGAGCTGCTGGTTGTCGATGTCAACGACCCCGCGATTGCCGCCCAGCCGCACGCCCCGCTGCCGGTGCCGGCGCCGGAGGAGATCGCGTATGTGATTTACACCTCGGGTACTACCGGTGTGCCTAAGGGGTGGCGATTGCGCATGGCAATGTGACGCGGCTGCTGGCGACCCTGGACGCCGAGCTGGGGTTGTCGGCGGGGCAGGTGTGGACGCAGTGCCATTCGCTGGCGTTTGACTTTTCGGTGTGGGAGATTTTCGGCGCGCTGCTGCACGGTGGCCGGCTGGTGGTGGTTTCTGATGCGGTGGTGCGTTCGCCAGAAGACTTGCGCGCGTTGCTGATTGCCGAGCAGGTCAGCATGTTGAGCCAGACCCCGTCGGCGTTTTATGCGCTGCAAACCGTTGATGCGCAACACCCCGACCGGGCACAGCGGCTGGCGTTGCAGACGGTGGTGTTCGGCGGTGAGGCGCTCGAACCCCAACGGCTTAGGTCGTGGCTGGATGGCCATCCGGGCGTGCCGAGGCTGGTCAACATGTATGGGATCACCGAGACGACGGTGCATGCCTCGTTTCGGGAAATAGCCGCCAGCGACGCCGCTAGTTCAGCCAGCCCGATTGGGGTGCCGTTGGCCCATCTCGGGTTTTTTGTGCTGGACGGGTTGTTGCGGCCGGTGCCCGCGGGGGTGGTCGGGGAGTTGTATGTGGCTGGCGCCGGGGTGGCGTACGGGTATGTGGGCCGTGCCGGGCTGACGGCGTCGCGGTTTGTGGCCTGCCCGTTCGGCGGGCCTGGGGCGCGCATGTATCGCACCGGGGATTTGGTGCGCTGGGGTGCTGATGGGCAGCTGCAATATGTGGGCCGCGCCGATGAGCAGGTCAAGATCCGCGGGTATCGCATCGAACTGGGCGAAGTCCAGGCCACCCTGGCCGCAGTGGAGGGTGTGCAGCAGGCGATGGTGATCGCCCGCGAGGACCGCCCCGGCGACAAGCGCCTGGTGGGCTATGTCACCGGAACCGTCGACCCCGCCGCGATCCGCGAGCAGCTGGCCGAGCGGTTGCCGGGCTACATGGTGCCGGCCTCGGTGGTGGTACTGGACGCGTTGCCGTTGACGGTCAACGGCAAACTCGACACCCGGGCCCTGCCCGCCCCGGAATACAGTGACGCCGACCACTACCGGGCCCCAACCAACCCCACCGAAGAAATCCTGGCCGGCATCTACGCCCAAATCCTGGGCCTACAACGCGTCGGCGTCGACGACTCCTTCTTCGATTTAGGCGGCGACAGCATCTTATCGATACTGGTAGTCGTCTGGGCCCGCGCTGCAGGTCTGCTGTTACGGCCGCGCGATGTTTTCGTCGAGCAGACCGTGGCCCGGCTGGCTCGGGTGGCTCGGGTGGCAGAGGTGGTCGATGGCGGGGTCGACGAGGGCATTGGGCAGTTGGCGGCCACCCCGATCATGCGCTGGCTGCGCAGCCTGGGCGGCGCGGTCGAGCAGTTCAACCAGACGATGGTGGTGCAGGCGCCGGTAGGGGTCACCGACACCGACGTCGTGGTGGTGTTGCAGGCGTTGCTGGACCGGCACGCGATGTTGCGGGCACGGGTCGATGACGACGGTGCCGGGGGCTGGTTGCTGACGGTGCCCGAGCGCGGCTCGGCGGACGCGCGCGACTGCCTGCACGTCACGGACGCGCTATCCGATGAGGCGCTGATCGAAGCGCGGTCACGGCTGGACCCGGCCGCCGGTCGGATGGTCAGTGCGCTGTGGGTAAGCTCCACACGACAATTGGTGCTGACGATTCATCACCTGGCCGTCGACGGGGTGTCGTGGCGGATCTTGCTGGAGGACCTCAACATCGCGTGGGCCCAGCACCGCGGTGGGCAGCCGGTCGCGTTGCCGGCGACCGGGACGTCGTTTACCCGATGGGCTTCGCTGCTGAGCCGGTACGCGCGCCGGCCCGACGTTGTAGCCACCGCCGAGGTGTGGCGACAGGTCGCGGCGACCCCGGCGGCGTTGCCCGCGGTGCGCCCTGAGACAGACACATTCGCCGCCGCCGGATACTTGTCGGCGTCGCTGGACGCCCACGACACCCGCATGCTGCTCGGCGAAGTTCCGGCGGCCTTCCACGCCGGGGTCCACGACATCCTGCTGATCGGCTTCGCCCTGGCAGTGGCTCAGCTAGGGGCCGCTCGCGGCGCCCCGATCGGCATCGACGTCGAGGGCCACGGCCGCGACGAGGACATTGCCCCCGACGTCGACCTGTCGCGCACGGTGGGGTGGTTCACCACCAAGTACCCGGTGTCGTTGACGGTCGACCCGTTGCCCTGGGCGCAGGTAGTGACCGGAGGACCCGCGCTGGGAGCGGTGATCAAGCGCGCTAAAGAGCAGCTTCGCGCCTTGCCGGATCCGCTGACCTACGGCGTGCTGCGCTACCTCAACGACGACGTCGACATCGCCGAATCGGACCCGCCGATCGGGTTCAACTACCTGGGCCGCTGGGTGCCCCCGCGGCGTATGCATCCGGTGATGTGTGGCGCATCAGTGCCGAGGGATTGTCGCTGACCGGCGCGGCCGCGGCGATCCGAGTGCCGCTGCCGCACACCCTGGAGCTCAACGCCGGCACCGTCGACTCTGACGCCGGCCCGCAGCTGCACGCCAACTGGACCTGGGCGCCGTCGGCGCTGGACCACGCCCAGGTCAGCCGGCTGAGCCAGTTGTGGTTCGAGGCGTTGCGCGGTATTTGCGCGCACGTGCGGGCCGGTGGCGGTGGATTGACCCCGTCGGATATCGAGCCTGCCCGGTTGAGCCAGCAGCAGATCGACGAACTGCACCAGCGTCACCGCGTCGCTGACATTTTGCCGCTCACACCACTGCAGCAGGGGCTGCTCTTCCACGCCAGCGCCGCCCACGGCAGCGGCGATGACGTGTATGCGGTTCAGCTTGATGTGGCCATCACCGGCCCGTTGGATCCGCACCGGCTGCGCGAGGCGGTGGGCACGGTGGTCAACCGGCATCCCAACCTGGTGGCCCGATTCTGGGACGGGTTCGACGAGCCGGTGCAGGTGATTCCGGCTGATCCTGCGCCGCCGTGGCGGTATGTCGAACTCGACGGCGCCGACGTCGAGGCGCAGGTCGAGGAGATCTGCGCCGCCGAACGCGCCGCGGTCTGTGACCTCAACGGCCAGCCGGCGTTCCGGGCGGCATTGATCCGCGTCAGCGAGCACCAGCACCGGTTTGTGCTCACCAACCACCACATCGTCCTCGACGGCTGGTCGATGCCGATCCTGCTACGGGAAATATTCGCCAGCTACCACGGGCAGCAATTGGCGCCGCCTCCGCCATATCGCAGCTTCATGACCTGGCGGGCCGGCCGGGATCACGCCGCCGCCCAGGCGATCTGGCGTGAAATGTTCAACGGCTTCGCATCCCCCACACTGGTCGGCCCGCCGGACCGGTTAGGGCTCGGACCGCGAAACGTTGAATCCTTCCCGATACCCGCCAAGACCACTCACGCGGTCACCAAACTGGCCCGCTCACACCACGTCACCATCAACACCGTGCTGCAAAGCGCCTGGGCGCAACTGCTTATGTGGCTCACCGGCCGCCACGATATCGCCTTCGGCGCGGTCGTCTCCGGCCGACCGGCCGAACTGGCCGGCGCGGAATCAATGGTGGGCCTACTGATCAACACCGTGCCGGTGCGGGCAACCATCACCGCGGCCACCACCACCACCGACCTGTTACACCAACTACAACGTGCCCACAACGACACCCTCGAACACCAACACCTAGCGCTAACCGACATCCACCGCCTCACCGGTCACCAGCGACTGTTCGACACGGTGTTCGTCTACGAGAATTACCCCATCGACACCGCCGACGTCTCCAGCGTCGACGGGCTAAGCATTACCCAACTCACAGTCCGCGACTACTACCACTACCCGCTTGCGGTGCAAGCTGTGCCGGGCCCACAACTCGACCTTCGCGTCCAATACCGCACCGACGTATTCGACAGCGCCACTATCACCACCCTGATGGAGCACTACCAACGAATCCTGGTGGCAATGACCACCCATCCCAACCGGCCACTGCCCTCGCCAACCATGATGGTTATCGCACGCCCGCAACACCGCTCGAACAGATTGTTGCCGACATTTTCGCTCAGGTGCTGGGTATTAGCAGCGTGGGGGTCGACGAGTCGTTTTTCGACCTGGGCGGAGATTCGATTGCTGCCATGCGGGCAATCGCCGAGATTAACGCGGCAACGGGTTCACGCTTGACAGCCCGTGAGTTCTGCGATGCGCCGACGGGTAGCCGTTTGAGCTTGCTAGTTGCTAGTCAGCGACCGGGTGAGCACAGAGCAAGAAGTGGCTAGTGCGAGTCCGCACACTGCTAGCGATTAGGACCAGTAAGAACCCTTCGTGGCCCAACTGAGGTGCTCACCACATACCTGGCACCAGGCGATAGCGAACTTTCTGGGCGTACTCAGGGTAACCATCGAGCTCATCGCGGAGCAGTTTCTCTTCATCGCGGATTCGCAAGACCAATGCAAGTACGCCAGGTAAAACAAAGACGAGCCCCCAGTAGGAGCCAAGCGCTAGTGGTATGCCGATCATGACAACCACATTTCCGGTGTACATCGGGTGACGCACGAACCCATACAAGCCCGTAGAGATAAGCTTCTGATTGGCTTCCACCCGCACCGTAGCGGCCGCGTAGTTGTTTTGAATGATCACAAGAATTGCTACCCCAAGGCCGACCGCGACAAAAAGATCCCCAAGCAAGCAGATCGGTGTCGGTACGAGCGCCCACCCAAAGCGATGCCCCAGGGTGCTGACGATCAACAGTGCCGCCAGCGACAACCACAGGCCACCCATAACGGCCTTCTGCATCTTCCGGATCTCCGCCGCCGGCCCACCCCGCATCCGTCGTTGAAGCGCAGCGGGATTCGTCCTCAGCAGGTAAATGCCCGGGATCCAAGTCAAAAGCGCATACACCGCCAGAAAAACCCAGGCCTGCCAGTAATCGAATGTGCCGGCTGCCAAAAACAGCAACAGGCCGAACACAACAGGCTCGACAACGGCGGACACCAGCATTTTGGGAGTGGCTTTCACCGATCTTCCTCATCGTGCGACACACAACGCGTCCGGCCGACGCACCGCAGCGTCTCGGCGACCAAAATGTCAGGCAGCTTCGGCGGGCGCCAGCTTTTCAACCAGCAGGTCCGCCAATCCGCGAATGGTGCCGATGCTGGTGAGATCGCCGGCGTTGATCCGTATTCCGGTCTCGGCCTCGATGCGGGTACGCAGTTCGAGCGCGCCCAGCGAGTCCAGGCCGTACTCGGTGAGCGGCCGGTCGGGATCGACGCTGCGACGCAGGATCAGGCTGACCTGGTCGGAAAGCAGACGCCGAAGCCGGGTAGGCCACTCGTCGATCGGCAACTCCTTGAGCTCGGCGAGGAATTTGCTTGTGCCCCCGATATTTTGCCCGGTCGAGCGGAACGCTTCAGCGAACGGGCTTAGCTCGGCGAATGCGGTTAGCCACGGCGCGCCCGTGATGGGCGCGTAGCCGGTGTAGGCGCGGTCGTGGCGCAACAGCGTTTCGAACGCGTACGCGCCCTCGTCGGGATCGATGGCAACCGCACCGCCCTCGGCCATCGCGGTTGCGCGCCCGATCTCGGCCCAGGCTCCCCAGGCGATCGCGGTCGCCGGCAAGCCCTGCGCGCGACGCCACCAAGTGAAAGCGTCCAGCCAGCTGTTGGCCGCCGCGTAGGCGCCCTGTCCGGGCGAGCCCACCAGCGCCGCCGCCGAGGAGAACGAGCAGAACCAGTCCAACGGCTGGTCAGCAGTGGCGGTGTGCAGGTTCCATGCACCGTAAACCTTTGGTGCCCAGTCCTGTTCGACGAGCTCGTCGGTGATGTTAGTCAGGGTGGCGTCCTCGATCACCGCCGCCAGATGCAGCACACCGCGCACCGGCAGCCCGGTAGCCGTCGCCGTAGCCACCAGCCGCTGCGCCGTGTCGGCCTCGGTGATATCGCCGCTCTCCACCACGACGTCGGCACCGAGCCCGCGAATGCGCTCGATGGCCTCCGCGGCCTCAGCCGTCGGCTGCGAGCGCGAGGACAACACGATGCGCCCACAGCCAGCCGCAGCCATCTTCTCGGCCAAGAACAGCCCCAGGCCGCCAAGCCCACCGGTGACGAGGTAGGCGCCGTCGCGGCGGAACACCTTCGCCTGTGCCGGCGGAACCACCACTCGGCTGGCCCCGGTGTGCGGGATGTCGAGCACGAGTTTGCCCGTGTGCTGGGCCCCGCTCATCACCCTGATAGCGGTGGCCGCGTCGGCCAGCGGATAGTGCGTGGTCTCCGGCATCGGCAACGAGCCATCGGCGACCAGCTGGTACACCGTGCTCAGCACGTCTCGCAGCCGGTGGGGATGGGTGACGGTCATCAACGCCAGATCGACGCCGTAGAACGACAGGTTGCGCCGGAACGGGAACAGCCCCAACCGGGTGTCGCCGTAGATGTCGCGTTTGCCGATTTCGATGAATCGGCCTCCGTAGGCCAACAGTTCCAGGCCCGCGCGCTGGGCGGCGCCGGTGACCGAGTTGAGCACGATGTCCACGCCGTAGCCGGCGGTGTCGCGGCGGATTTCGTCGGCGAACGCGACGCTTCTCGAGTCGTAGACATGCTCAATCCCCATGTCGCGCAACAATTGCCGACGCTGCTCACTGCCTGCGGTGGCGAAGATCTCGGCTCCTGCGGCGCGGGCCATTGCGATCGCCGCTTGCCCCACGCCCCCGGTCCCGGAATGAATCAGCACCTTTTCGCCGGCCTTCATGCGGGCCAGCTCGTGCAGGCCGTACCAGGCGGTGGCGTGCGCGGTGGTCACCGCCGCCGCTTGCTCGACGGAAAGTCCGGCGGGCAGCGGCACGGCCAAACGCGCATCGCAAATGACGAACGTGCCCCAACAGCCGTCGGCGGACAGACCCCCGACACGATCACCCACCTTGTGGTCGGTCACGTCGGGACCGACGGCGGTCACCACCCCGGCGAAGTCGGTGCCCAGCTGCGGCAGCCGACCCTCGATGGCCGGGTACCGGCCAAACGCGACCAGTACATCGGCGAAGTTGATGCTCGACGCGCTGACCGCGACTTCGATCTGTCCGGGACCTGGCGAAACCCTTTCGCGCGCAACGAGCTCCATCGACTCCAAATCACCGAACGTGCGGATCTGCATGCGCATCCCGTCACGCTCATGGTTGGCGCGCGTGGTTTTCCGCTCCTCGGGCAGCAGCGGAGCGGGATACAACCGCGCGACATACCATGCGCCGTTTCGCCAAGCGGTCTCGTCTTCCTCGGAATCGCCGAGCAGTTGCTGTGCCAACTGGTCGGCGTCGACGGCTTCGTCCACATCGATCTGGGTCGCGCGCAGATGCGGATGCTCGGTGCCGATCACCCGCACCAATCCTCGCAGTCCGGCCTGCTCCAGGTTGACCACGTCACCAGCCAGCACCTTTTGGGCATTGCGGGTCACCACGTACAGGCGAGGCGCCTCCCCGGGAACCTCCGGCAATTCACGGGTGATACGCACCAGATGCTGCACATACTCGCGGCCCAGCAGCGGGGACTGGTCATGCGCGTCGCCGTTTTTCGGTCCCGTGAGGATCACCACACCGCTGAATCCACCTGTGCGCAAGTAGTTTTCGAACTCTTCGCGGTTGGAGACATGGTCGGCACGCGGTGGCCAGCACATTGTCGTGCAGTACGCGCCATGGCTTTTCAGGGCATCGGTTAACCTGGTGGCCACCACGTCCGCGGTGGCGGCAGTGCTGACCAGCAGCCAGCTTCCAGCGTCGGGGTGTTCGACCTCGGCCGGCTCTTGTTGCCGCCACTCGATGGCCAATAGCCGCTCGCTCAGCACTCGCTCTTTGTAAGCGTCACCGGAAAGTCGTGCGCCCCATTGCCCGCCCTGCATGGTGAGCAGCACTGTGCCGTGCTCGTCGAGCAATTCGAAATCCGCCTCGACACCGGAATCGTCGGCTTTCACCACTCGCGTGTAGCAGTAGCGGGCGTTGCGAACCGAACCGTAGGCGCGTAGCCGTCGCACACCCCGCGGCAATCCCAGCACCTCTTCGCCGAGAGCCTGGACGTCCCGATGACCCTCGATGCATTGAAAACATGTATCCAGCAACGCCGGGTGGATGCCGTAAGCATCCTGCTGCGAACGTATTTGGCGCGGTAGCGCAACCTCGGCCAGCACCGTGTCGGTTCCCTCGTCACCGGCGTACACGGTGCCGAGCGCGGTGAACGCCGGACCGAACTGAACCCCACGCGCATCCAATCGCCTGCGCACCTCGTCGCCGTCTTCGCGATGCGGATGCGCGGCCAGCAGGGCAGACATATCCCGGGCAGGTGGCTGCTCGTCGTCGGCGGCCTGCAGGACCGCGGCAGCGTGCCGCGCTTGTTCGCCGCCTTGATTGGTCTCCACGCTGAACTCGGCGACGCCCGGCGAGGTCAGCGACGCCGTAGCGCCGACCGTGGTCTGTGCATCCAGCCGCAGCGCCCGCTCGAAGCGAATGTCGCGGACCTCGGAAGCTTCACCCAGCACCGTTCGCGCGGCCGCCAGCGCCATCTCGCAGTACCCCGCCCCGGGCATGACTGCGACATCGCGGATCCGGTGATCGCCCAGCCAGGGCTGGGCGTCGGTGCCGACCTCGGCCTGCCACGCGTGGCGCTCGGGTTCCTCCTGCAAGCGCACATGCGATCCCAACAACGGGTGCACCGACACCGTGCACGCACCGTGCATCGGGGAATCCTGGGCCTCGCGATTCCAGAACAATCGCCGGTGCGTCCACGTCGGAAGCGGCGCATCGACCAGTCGACCAGCCGGATACAGCACCGAAAAGTCCACTGCGGCACCCGCGTTGTGCACATCGGCTACAAAGCCACGCAGCCCGAACGGCAGCGGTTGTTCGCGGCGCATACCGGCCACCGCGGCCAGCGGGATATCCAGGTTGCGAGCGGTCTGGTCCAAAGCGTGGCTGAGCAGCGGGTGCGGCGAGACCTCGGCGAAGACGCGGTAGCCGTCCTCCAAGGCGGCCTGCACGGCCGCGGCGAACCGCACCATGCGGCGCATGTTGTCGGCCCAGTAGCGGGCGTCGCAGACCGGTTCTTCACGCGGATCGAACAGGGTCGCCGAGTAGAAGGGAACTTCCGGTGTCATCGGGTTCAGCTCGGCGAGCGCATCGGTCAGCTCCCCGAGGATCGGATCGACTTGCGGTGAATGAAAAGCCACGTCGGTGGGAACCTCGCGGGCCATCACGTCACGCTGCTCCCAGGCTGCGACCAGCTCACGAACCGTCTCGGCGGCGCCGGCGATCACCGTGGACTGCGGCGAGGCCACTATCGCCACCACGACGTCGTTGATGCCGCGGGCCGTGAGTTCCGAAAGCACATCCTTGGCAGGCAGTTCCACCGATGCCGTGGCACCGGTGCCCGCGACGCGTGACATCAGCTGTGAGCGGCGACAGATGACACGCAACCCGTCTTCGAGCGATAGTGCGCCTGCAGCGACCGCGGCCGCGGCCTCGCCGAGCGAGTGCCCGATCACCGCGCCCGGACGAACCCCGTATGCCTTGAGGGTGGCGGCCAAGGCGACCTGCATGGTGAACAGGGTCGGCTGAATCCGCTCCTGACCGGTCACCACCTCGGGGGCCGTCAGCGCTTCGGTCACCGAGAACCCGGATTCACCGGCGATCATCGGCTCGGCCTGCGCGACGGTGGCGGCGAACACCGGCTCGGTCGCCAGGAGCTGCGCGCCCATACCGGCCCACTGCGAATCCTGCCCGGAAAACACCCACACCGGCCCCCGGTCGTCTTGCCCGACAGCGGGCTGATACGGCGTGTCGCCCTCGGCGACTTCGCGCAACGCGTCGATGAGCTCCTGGCGGTTGTTGGCGATGACGGTGGTGCGGACCGGGCGGTGCGCGCGCCGGCGAGCCAGCGTGTAGGCCAGGTCCGGCAATGCCACGTTGTCGTGTGCCTGCACCCAGTTGGCGATCCTGCCTGCGGTGCGGCGCAGTTCGTCGGCCGAGGTAGACGACAGCGGGAACAGCAACGGTTCCGTCGCTGCTTGGGCGGTCCCGTCGTGTTGTCCAGCGGCTTCAGTGGTTTCGGGAGCTTGCTCGACGATGGCGTGCGCGTTGGTTCCCGAAAACCCGTACGCCGACACCGCCGCCCGCCGCGGAGCGTTGCCGTTGATTGGCCACGGCGTATTTTCCTGCGGCACAAACAGATTGGTCTCGATTTGGGCGACGTCGTCGGGCAGGCGGGTGAAGTGCAGGTTTCGCGGGATGACGCCATGCTGCAGCGCCAGGATGGCCTTCACCAGGCCCAACGTTCCCGCGGTCGACTGGCTGTGGCCGAAATTGGTCTTTGCGGCTCCGAGCGCGCACGGAGTGTCGATGCCGTAAACCTCAGCGAGGCTGGCGTATTCGATGGGGTCGCCGGTCGGTGTCCCGGTGCCGTGGGTCTCCACCATGCCGATACTGCTTGCGTCCACCCCGGCCACCGCCAACGCGTCACGATAAGCCTCGACCTGCGCGGACCGCGAGGGCGTGGTGATGGTGACCGTGCGGCCGTCGTTGTTTAGGGCGGTGCCGCGCACCACGGCCAGGATCCGGTCACCATCGCGCAGCGCATCCGCAAGTCGCTTCAGCAACACCACGACAGTGCCTTCGCCGCCCACGAACCCGTCCGCAGCAACGTCGAACGCCCGACAGCGCCCGGTCGGAGACAGCATGCCGCCCGCCGACCCCGCGGAGAACTTGCGCGGATCCAGTGCCACCGCCGAACCGCCGGCCAGGGCGAGGTCGCATTCGCCGTCGCTCAAGCCACGGCAGGCCATATGTACCGTGACCAGTCCGGCCGAGCAGGCGGTGTCCACTGTCAAGGCGGGACCATGCACCCCCAGGGCATACGAGATCCGCCCCGAGCCCATGCAGTACCCGTTACCCAAAAAGCCGTAGGGCCCCTCCAACGCGTGGGCGTCGGCAGCCACCAGCTGGTAATCGTTGTGTCCTAAGCCCACGTACACGCCTGTGCGCGTGCCGGCCAAACGCGCCGGGCTCAGCCCCGCGTGCTCGGCTGCTTCCCAAGAGACTTCCAGCAGTAGCCGGTGCTGAGGGTCGATCGCGATCGCCTCCTGCTCGCTGATCCCGAAGAAATCTGCATCGAAGCCGGCAACGTCGTCGATGAAGGCGCCCCACTTCGACACCGACCGGCCCGGTACTCCGGGCTCGGGGTCGTAGTACTCGTCGGCATCCCAGCGGTCGGGCGGGATCTCGGTGACCAGGTCATCGCCGCGCAGCAACGCCTCCCACAGCAGCTCCGGGGAGTCGATGCCGCCAGGAAGCCGGCAGGCCATGCCGATGACAGCAATCGGAGTGACCGGCGTGGCGCCCTTGGTGGGCGACGAATTCGCCGAAGTTGAGCGGTCCACACCATGATTGATCGCCCCGAATGAAACCATTACGCCTCCTCACAGCAACGACTGTGTAGTCTTGTGCGCTCGTCGGCACAACGCGTGGCACCTGATTGACTACCCCCGGCGCCTATGTCTGCTCAATTGCTGCCCTCCCGATCGTGTTTGACTGTAGGCGATCGTTGTTCATCGGGGGTGAGTTCTGCCTAAGCCGGGCGACGATCTTGGACGAACAGGCATAAAGGCAGGCGCGAATTTCGCTTTTGATTTTCGACGCCATGGCAGCGGTGCCCACGGTAACCTGACGCCCGTGGTCGATACTTCACTTTTGGACCTGCTATGCGAACGCGCCAGCCTGCAACCCGATGACACCGCGTACACGTTTATCAATTACGACCAGGACTGGGCCGGTGTTGCGGAAAGCCTGACATGGTCGCAGCTGTATCGCCGGACGCTGAAAGTGGCAGAGGCGCTTCGGCGATATGGCTCGACCGGCGACCGCGCGGTGATATTGGCGCCTCAGGGGCTCGAATACATCGTTGCGTTTCTCGGTGCGCTGCAGGCCGGACGAATAGCCGTTCCACTTGCGGTTCCGTTAGGTGGTGTCAGCGATGAGCGTGTTAGCTCGGTGCTTGGCGACGCATTGCCGACGGTCATCCTCACGACGTCTTCTGTATCAGCTACCGTAGCCCCGCATGTAGAGTCGCAGTCCGGCGATTCCGCGCCCTCGATCGTCGAGGTCGACCTGCTCGACTTTGACACCCCAAGCAGATCCCGGGCCGGCTCGCAGGATCACCCGGACACTGCGTATTTGCAATACACGTCCGGGTCGACCCGTACACCGGCGGGCGTCATGATGTCACACAGAAATCTGCTGGCCAATTTCGAACAATTGACGTCGGACTACTTTGCCGACTACGGAAACATTCCCCCACCAGGCACCACTATCGTGTCGTGGCTGCCGTTCTATCACGACATGGGATTGTATTTGGGAATGTGCGGGCCGATTCTGACGGGGCTTCGGGCTGTACTCACCAGCCCAGTGGCTTTCCTGCAGCGGCCAGCACGCTGGATGCAACTGCTGGCCAGCAATAGTCGGGCCTACTCGGCAGCGCCGAATTTCGCGTTCGAATTGACGGCGCGAAAAACATCCGACGACGACATGGCCGGATTTGATCTCTCCGACGTGCTCGTCATTGCCACCGGTAGCGAACGGGTACACCCAGCCACGCTGCGGCGCTTCACTCAGCGGTTTGCCCGATACAATCTGCGTGAAGCGGTAATACGCCCGTCGTACGGGCTTGCGGAAGCAACCGTGTACGTAGCGACCCGCACGGCGGCGCAACCACCGCACATCGTGCGCTTCGAATCCGAGAAGCTGACCGCCGGCAAGGCGGAACGCTGCGAAAGCGGAACCGGCACATCTCTGGTCAGCTACGGGATGCCGCGCTCGCCGATCATCCGCATCGTTGATCCCGAGACGTGTGTCGAGTGTCCGGCGGGAACCGTCGGTGAGATCTGGGTGCACGGCGACAACGTCGCAATGGGCTACTGGGGCAAGCCTGAGGAGACCGAAAGCACTTTTGGCGGAAAGCTCGTCGCTCCCTCGGCCGGCACGCCCGAAGGACCATGGCTTCGCACCGGAGATTCGGGCTTCGTCTTCGAGGACGAGCTGTTCGTCATCGGCCGCATCAAAGACCTTCTGATCGTCTACGGGCGTAACCATTCGCCTGATGACATCGAAGCAACCGTGCAGGAGATCACGGGTGGACGGTGCGCCGCGATAGCGGTTCCCGATGCACACACCGAGAAGCTCGTGGTCGTCATGGAAGTCAAGAAGCGGGGCCAGTCCGACGAGGAGATAGCGGAACAGCTCGACAGCATCAAACGTGAAGTGACCGCAGCGATCTCGAACTCGCATGGGCTCAGCGCCGCGGATCTCGTTTTGGTGGCACCCGGCTCGATCCCGATCACCACCAGCGGCAAGGTCAGGAGATCGGCATGTGCCGAGCAGTACCGGCACGGTCAGTTCGTCCGCCTGGACGCCTGAGGCATGGTGTTTGCCGCGACTGCACCGGCGCGCAGCAGTGAGCACTAGGCTGGACCCTTGTGGAACCGGTATACGGGACGATCATCCAGCTCGCACGCTTGACGTGGCGAATCCAGGGATTGAGGTTCACCGTCACCGGAGTCGAGCACCTGCCTGAGACCGGCGGCGCCGTCATCGCAATCAACCACACCAGCTACTTCGACTTCACCTTTGCCGGGCTGCCCGCCTACCTGCAGGGTCGCGGGCGCAAGGTGCGGTTCATGGCCAAGCAGGACGTCTTCGACCACAAGATTTCCGGGCCGATCATGCGCAAGATGCGGCACATCCCGGTGGACCGCGAAAACGGAGCAGCGTCGTTCCACAAGGCCGTCGAGATGCTCAAGGCCGGCGAACTGGTCGGTGTCTACCCCGAGGCGACGATCAGCCGCAGCTTCGAGATCAAGGAACTCAAGTCCGGAGCGGCCCGGATGGCGATCGCGGCGGACGTGCCGATCATCCCGCACATCGTGTGGGGCGCCCAGCGGATCTGGACCAAAGACCACCCCAAGAAGCTGTTTCGCCCCAAGGTGCCGATCGCGGTGGCCGTCGGCGAGCCGATCCAACCGACCCTGCCGGCTGCGGAGCTGACCACGCTGCTGCATTCGCGGATGCAGCATTTGCTGGAACGCGTGCAGGAATCCTACGGGCCGCATCCGGCCGGTGAGTTCTGGGTGCCGCACCGGCTCGGTGGCGGGGCCCCGTCGCTGGCCGAGGCCGCCCGGCTCGATGCGGAGGAAGCCAGTCGGCGTGCTGCGGCCAAAGCGGCGCGCCGGCCCGATACGGCCGGTGCGCCGGAGTGAGGGCATGGAACCGGTTTTCCGCACGCTGGAGATCGCGGCCAAGGTCGTGGTCAAAGTCTGGGGCAGCCAGATCACCTACGAGAACCTTCAGAACATTCCCGAAACCGGCGGCGCCGTCGTCGCCATCAACCACACCAGCTACGTCGACTGGCTGTTTGCCGGCCTTGCGGTGCATGAGCGCGGCCGCCGCATCCGCTACCTGATCAAGGCCGAGATGCAGCAGGTAAAGGTGGTCGATTACCTGATCAGGCACACCAAGACGATCCCGGTCGACCGCCAAGCGGGCGCCGAGGCGTACGCGGTGGCGGTGCAGCGGTTACGCGAAGGCGAAGTGGTCGGGCTGATGCCGGAGGCCACCATCAGCCGCAGCTTCGAGCTCAAGGAGTTCAAGACCGGTGCGGCTCGGATGGCGCTGGAAGCAAGGGTCCCGATCGTTCCCCTGATCGTCTGGGGAGCTCAGCGAATATGGACCAAAGACCATCCGAAAAGCCTGGGCCACAAGAAGATTCCGATCACCGTGGCGGCCGGGCGGGCCTTGCCGCCGGAAGGTCGCGCAGACGAGCTCACCGCCGTGCTGCGCGACGAGATGACGTCGCTGCTGTATCAGGTGCAGCAGCAGTATCCACATCCTGGCGGGGCGTACTGGGTGCCGCGACGACTGGGCGGCGGCGCCCCTCACCGGCCGAGGCGGCCAGGTTGGAGGAACAGGAAGCAGCGGTGCGGGCAGCCAGCCGTGCAGCGCGCGAACTTAGGTCGGGCTGGCCTGGACGGAAGGGGTAGCGAGCATGGCAGAGCCCGTATTTCGCACCATCGAGATACTTGTCAAAGCCGCGATCGCGGTCAGCGGTATCAAGATCACTTTCATCGGCGAGGAGAACATTCCCGAACGCGGCGGCGCGGTGTTGGCCGTGAACCACACCAGCTACGTCGACTGGGTTCCGGCTGAATATGCCGCCACACTCCGCGGGCGCCGCTTGAGGTTTCTGATCAAAGCCGAGCTGCAGCAGCTGCGCTCGATCAACTTTGTCATCAAACACGTCAAGCTCATTCCAGTGGACCGCACCGCGGGAGCCGATGCTTACGCCGTCGCCGTGGAGCGGCTGCGCGCCGGAGAGCTGGTCGGCGTGCACCCGGAGGCCACGATCAGCCGCAGTTTCGAGCTGCGGGAGTTCAAAACCGGTGCCGCCCGGATGGCGCACGAAGCAGGGGTGCCGATCATTCCAGTCATCGTCTGGGGCGCGCACCGCATCTGGACCAAAGATCACCCGAAATCTTTGTGGCGCAGTAAAATTCCGATCACGGTCAAAATCGGAACACCGATATGGCCCATGGACACCTTGGAAAAGACGCAAGCAGCGCTGCGGGAGGCGATGGTCAGGCTGCTGCATGAGACGCAGGAGTCCTACCCGCATCCGCCCGGGGCGTATTGGGTGCCGCGGCGGCTAGGCGGTGGCGCACCAACCCCCGAGGAAGCAAGGCTGCTCGACGAAGCCGAACTCGCTGAGCGGGCGAAGCGAGCACAGTCCGCCCCTCGGCGAGGGTGGTTCTATCGACGGCGCCGCGGGCGCCGCAAGGCGGATCGCGCTGAGGCCATCGACAAGCCGCAACGGCGGGTGCACCTGTATACCAACGGCGGACAAGCAAGGCACATCGCCTGACAGGGCCGGTGTGGTGGGCGGAGCCGGCGTGGTTGAGCGACGGGAGCAAAAAGGTTGACAGTAAACAGTTTTCCCACAGGCCTATGACGCTGATGGGCAGCGGATCCGGATCGGCGCGATGACGCTGCCGGCGCTCATTGCCAGTGATGTGGACGGCACCCTTCTGGACGGCGATGACAAGATTTCGCCCCGGACTCGCACCGCCGTTCACGCGGCCGTCGCGGCCGGGGTTACGTTCATTCTCGCCACCGGCCGTCCGCCGCGGTGGGTGCGTCCGGTGGTCGACGAACTCGGGTTCGCGCCAATGGCGGTGTGCGCCAACGGCGCTGTCATCTACGACTCGGCCTCTGACCGGGTGGTGTCCGCGCGCACATTGCCCGTCGACACGCTAGCTGAGCTGGCAGAGATTGCCACACGGGTCATCCCGGGTGCGGGGCTGGCGGTCGAACGGATCGGCCTTAGCGCCCACGACACGGCGACACCGCAGTTCGTCAGCTCGCCCGGCTACGAGCATGCCTGGCTAAACCCCGATAACACCGAGGTGTCCATCGAAGACCTGCTGAGCGCGCCGGCCATCAAGCTGCTGATCCGAAAGGCGGGTGCACGCAGCGACGACATGGCTGCGGCGTTAGCTGGACACATTGGGGCACAAGGGGATATCACCTACTCGACCAACAACGGGCTGATCGAGATTGTGCCGCAAGGCATCAGCAAAGCCAGCGGCGTGCATGAGATCGCCGCCCCGCTGGGGATTTCGCCGGAGGACGTCGTGGCGTTCGGGGACATGCCCAACGACGTGCCGATGCTGGTGCAGGCCGGGCACGGCGTGGCGATGGGCAACGCGCATCCCGACGTGCTAGCCGTGGCCAACGAAGTCACCACACCTAACACCGACGACGGTGTGGCGCGGGTCCTCGAACGCTGGTGGCTCTAGATCTAGCGGGTCAGTGCGGCGGGCTGATCGGGCGGGTAAACCGCTCGAGCTGTACCGGCGGCCCGTTTGGCGCCGGCGGCGGAAGTTGTTCGGCGACACCGTCGATGACCCGGATCACCGTGCCGGATTCCCGGTCGAAGTTCAGGGTCCCATGCTGGAAGTTCTGCTTAACCCATTGCGGTTCTTGAATCTCCCCGCTGGTGGGCAACCCCAGCGCGCCACGCTCGTATCCCAGTGAGGCCCAAGCTTGGTAGATGGCGCCGGTGAGAGGCTCGGCACCGGTCTGCGGCGACCAGTACATCGCCCCCTTGTCGAACGTGGCATAGCGGGTGGAGCCCGCCCCGCTGGCCTCCGGCGACGTCGGCGCGCCCAGCACACTGTTCATGCCGCCCATCTCCTGCCAGCGGGCAAAGATGGCACCGCCGGCCAGCGACGCGGCGACGTCGTCAGGCCCTGGCGGATCGTTGAAATGTGCAGCGATATCCCGGATCTCGTCAAGAAGCGCATATGCCGCGTTGCCGGGGCAATCGGTGGGGCCCACGTCGCGATGGCTAAAGACGGCCGGCATGGTCAACGCGGCACCGCCCGGGAAGCGGGTGAACGGCCCACCGGCGGACGCTAGCGTGGCGGCGCCTTTGGGGTTGACGCGGTCCAGGCCGAGCCGCCAGCCGATCAGTCGGCCGACGGTGCGCAACTGGATCGATGTCGGCGGCACGTCGTTGAAATCGCCGATCATCGCCACACCCCAGGTCCCGCGGTTGAATCCACCGGTGTGAGAGCCTTCGACCGCTTTGGTGATCCCGCCGGCCCGGCCCTCGAATACCTGGCCGTACTTGTCCACCAGCGCGTTGTACGCGATGTCGCACCAGCCCAGCGTCTGGGTGTGGTAGGCGTAGATGGCCCGCACGATCTCGGCCGAGTCTTCCGGTGCGTAGTCGTTGCTGCCCGCCGTGTGATGGACGATCGCGGCGTGAATACCGTTGTCGTACATGGTATTACCGCATCGTATCGACTCGTCGGCCCCCCACTGGGCCCGGCTGATGATGTTCGGAGGCTGGCCGGGTGCCAGCACCGCGGTCGGCGGAGTCCACTGGGTATCCGCCGGGGCCCGCGGCGGGGAGATCAGCACCGCGGAGATGTTCTGTGCCAACGGTTGTTCGGCGGTGGCTGGTAGGTATCCCAGACCGGCCGGCGCGTGTTTCGGCGGTGGCGACGTCGTCGGCGCGTCCGGCGGGCGGGTAACGGCGATCTGCACGGTCGTGGTGGTGCCGACGAACACCGGCTCGGTGCCGCGCGGACCGCGTGGTGCCCCCGACGCTCCGTCGGCGCCTCCCGACTGGAGCGTTTCGGTCCCATACCAGGGCCCCCAGGAGCCGTCGGCATGCTTGGCCCGCACCCGCGCCGAGGTGCCGGTCAAGTCCCCGCCGGTCAACGCGACCATGGAAAACGGTGTGGATTGGGTGATTTCGCGCACGGTCACGCCGCCGCCCAGCCCGACCAGCGGTTGTTGGGTCAGGTGAGTGCTCGCGGGCCGTGAAGGCGCGTCGCCGCGGTGGGGATCGAGTGCCCACGGCAGGATCACGGCTGTGGCCGCGATGAGTGTGAACAACATCGTGGGTGCGGGGCGACGGCACGGCACCAGATGATGTTACGTATGTGTCTTAAGTTGCTAATGTTTCGACACGGGAATTTGTTAACAAATACGGCAACGGCACCGCAGAGTTGTCATCGCTGGGCGCCCCGAGCCCAGGCCACTCTGCGGTGCCGTTTGGTGACAGGCGTTATGTCTGCCGACGCCGTTGTTAGGTTGTCGGGGCTGGCGCCGGTGCGGCCGCGGCCGGCGCCGCCGCACCGTGCACGGCCTGCATGATCGAGGGCAACACCATCCCCTTGATCAGGTCGATGGCCTGACTGGCGCCCAGCTGGTTGGCGGTGTTCATCACATCGCTGATGATTCCGCCGCTGCCGCCGCTAGTGGTCGCCGGCGCAGCGCCCAGTGACGGGTCGCCCAGGATCGGATACGTGCCCCCGGCACCCGGGTCCAATCCCACGGGCGTGGTGATCGGCACCTCGCCCGGGCTGGTCAACCCCGGGCTGGTCAGCGACGGGTCGAGGCCGGTCCCCGGCGTCAGCCCCGCCGTGCCCGGTGTCAGCCCCGCTGGGCCCGGTGTCAGCCCCGCTGGGCTCAGCCCCGCCGGGTTGGTCAGCCCCGTCCCCGGAGTGAGCCCAGGCGTTGCCGGCGTGGCCCCCGCCGGGTTGGTCAGACCGGGTGTCGTCCCGCCGGGTGTGGTGAGTGCGGGGTTGGTCAGGCTGGGATCGGTCAGGCTGGGATCGGTCAGGCCCGGCCCCGCCGACGGGGTCGTCGCACCGGGCGTGGTAGCGCCAGGTGTGGTCAGGCCAGGCGTGGTGGTGCCGGGCGTGGTGAGCCCAGGTGTGGTCAGGCCGGGCGTGGTGGTGCCGGGGGTGGTCAGGCCCGGGTTTGTCAGGCCTGGACTGGTGAGCCCCGGCGTGGTGAGCCCGGGCGTGGTGGCCGGCGTTGTGCCGGTCGCGCCGAGGCTCGGCACCGGCGGCAGGTTGATCCCGAATTGCGACAACCCCTGCGACAGCGCCGACATCAACTCGTTGGGCAGGTCGGTCATCACCGCGGCCCGGACGAATTCCCGGTGCTGCGGTGCGGGCGTGGCGTCGGCCGTCAATCCGGAAACAGCGGTATAAGCAAACGGACTCGCGACTGCCAGGGCGGCGACTGCGCTCATGGCTGTTGAGAGCTTGCGTCGACGTCGGTTCGGCACGGAAGTCTCCTCAATCTGGACTATGTGGTGTTCGGCCGACTTGCAGGTGGAGCACGACAGGAAGCCGACGTGATCGATGGTACTGCTGTGATTAGTGAGATTAGAGTGGCGATATCGAATCGTGAGGCAATCGCGACCTTCCCGCCAACCGACCACCGCAGCGACCCGGTCGCCCAGCCCAGGGCCGCACACTGGCGGGGCAAAGTCGCGGCGCCGCCGAAATGCCACCGCCGCCAATCGGGGCAGACCCGCTCGGTCAGATACCCTAGGCAACCGATGACCCCGTGCTATGACCTCTTTGTCGTCGGCTCCGGATTTTTCGGGCTGACGATTGCCGAGCGCGTCGCGACCCAGCTGGGCAAGCGGGTGTTGGTCGTCGAAAAACGCCCACACATCGGCGGCAACGCCTACTCGGAGCCCGAGCCGCAGACCGGCATCGAAGTTCACAAGTACGGCGCACACCTATTTCACACCTCCAACAAGCGGGTCTGGGACTACGTGCGCCAGTTCACCGATTTCACCGGCTACCAGCACCGGGTGTTCGCCATGCACAACGGGCAGGCCTACCAGTTCCCGATGGGCCTGGGCCTGGTGTGCCAGTTCTTCGGCAAGTACTACAGCCCCGACGAGGCGCGCCGGCTCATCAAGGAGCAGGCCGCCGAGATCAAACCCGAAGAAGCGCAAAACCTCGAGGAGAAGGCGATCTCGCTAATCGGCCGCCCGCTTTACGAGGCGTTCGTCAAGGGTTACACCGCCAAGCAGTGGCAGACCGACCCCAAGGAGCTGCCGGCGTCCAACATCACCCGGCTGCCTGTGCGCTACACCTTCGACAACCGCTACTTCAACGACACCTACGAAGGGCTGCCGGTCGACGGCTACACCGCGTGGCTGAAAAACATGGCCGCCGACGAGCGCATCGAAGTCCGTCTCAACACCGACTGGTTCGACGTGCGCGACGAGCTGCGCGCCGCCAGCCCGGACGCACCGGTAGTCTACACCGGCCCGCTGGACCGCTACTTCGACTACGCCGAAGGCCGGTTAGGGTGGCGCACCTTGGATTTCGAGGTTGAAGTGCTCGACACCGGTGACTTTCAAGGCACCGCGGTGATGAACTACAACGACCTGGACGTGCCCTACACCCGCATTCACGAATTCCGCCACTTCCACCCCGAGCGCAACTACCCGACCGACAAGACGGTGATCATGCGGGAGTACTCCCGCTTCGCCGGCAACGACGACGAGCCCTACTATCCGATCAACACCGAAGCGGACCGAGCGCTGCTGGCGGCGTACCGGGCCCGGGCCAAGGCCGAGACCGCGTCGTCGAAAGTGCTGTTCGGCGGCCGGTTGGGCACCTATCAATACCTGGACATGCACATGGCCATCGCCAGCGCGCTCAACATGTTCGACAACGTCCTGGCGCCGCATTTGCGCGACGGCAAGGCTCTCGTGGAAAACAACGACAAAGAAAGCATCCGCGGATGAGTGAGACCGCCGTGAGCCTGCTGGCCCGGATCATCCTGCCGCGCCCGGGCGAACCGCTCGACGTGCGCAAGCTTTACCTGCAGGAGTCGACGACCAATGCGCGGCGCGCACACGCGCTTAGCCGCACGACATTGCAGATCGGTGCGGACTCGGAGGTGTCGTTCGCCACCTACTTCAACGCGTTTCCGGCCAGCTACTGGCGGCGATGGACCATCTGCAAGTCGGTGGTGCTGCGCGCGGAGCTGACCGGCGTGGGGCGCGTCGACGTCTACCGCACCAAGGCCACCGGTGCGCGGATCTTCGTCGACGGCCGCACCTTCGACGGCGGCCCTGACCAACCCGCGACACTCGAATTTCTAGTGGGGCTGGACCCTTTCGAAGACGGCGGCTGGATCTGGTTCGACATCACCACCGAAACCGACGTCACCTTGCACAGCGCCGGGTGGTACGCCACCGAGCCGGCCCCGGGTGTGGCCAACATCGCGGTGGGAATCCCCACCTTCAACCGGCCCGGCGACTGCGTCAACGCATTACAGGCTTTGACGTCAGATCCTTTGGTGGACAAGGTGATCGGCGCGGTCATCGTGCCCGACCAGGGCACCGCCAAGGTGCGCGACCACCCGGACTTCGCCAAGGCTGCGGCTCCGCTGGGCAACCGGCTGTCCATCCACGACCAACCCAATCTCGGCGGTTCCGGCGGCTACAGCCGGGTGATGTACGAAGCGCTGAAAAACACCGACTGCCAGCAGATCCTGTTCATGGACGACGACATCCGGATCGAACCGGACTCGATTCTGCGGGTGCTGGCGATGCATCGCTTCGCCAAGTCCCCGATGCTGGTGGGCGGGCAGATGCTCAACCTGCAGGAGCCGTCGCACCTGCACATCATGGGCGAGGTGGTGGACCGGTCGAACTTCATGTGGACCGCCGCGCCCTACGCCGAATACGACCACGACTTCGCCGCATACCCGTTGAGCGACAACAATCCTCGCAGCAACCTGCTGCACCGGCGCATCGACGTGGACTACAACGGCTGGTGGACGTGCATGATCCCGCGCCAGGTCGCCGAGGAACTGGGGCAGCCGCTGCCGCTGTTCATCAAATGGGACGACGCCGACTACGGGTTGCGCGCCGCCGAGCATGGTTATCCGACCGCCACCCTGCCCGGCGCCGCAATCTGGCACATGGCCTGGAGCGACAAGGACGACGCCATCGACTGGCAGGCCTATTTCCATCTGCGCAACCGGTTGGTGGTGGCGGCCATGCACTGGGACGACAACGTCGTCGGCCTGCTGCGCAGCCACCTGAGGGCAACGCTGAAACACCTTGCCTGCCTTGAATATTCGACGGTGGCAATCCAGAACAAGGCAATCGACGACTTTCTGGCCGGTCCCGAGCACATCTTCTCGATCCTGGAAACGGCGTTGCCGGAGGTGCACCGGATCCGCAAGGCCTACCCTGATGCGATCGTGCTGCCCACGGCCAGCGAACTGCCCGCGCCGTCGCAGAAGACCACGCCGATGAAACCGCCCGTGCATCCGCTGGCCATCGGCTATCGGCTGGCCCGGGGCATGCTGCACAACCTGACCAAGGCCGACCCGGCGCACCACCAGCGCCCACAGCTCAACGTGGCCACCCAGGACGCCCGGTGGTTTCGGCTGTGCACCCTCGACGGTGCGACGGTGACGACGGCCGACGGCCGCGGTGTGGTGTTCCGCCAGCGCGACCGGGCCACGATGTTCACGCTGCTGTGGCAGTCGCTGCGCCGCCTGGCCACGCTGACACGCCGCTTCGACGAGATGCGCCGGGTATACCGCGACGCCCTGCCGGTGCTGTCCAGCAAGCAGAAGTGGGAAACGGTGCTGCTGTCAGCGACGGACAAAGCGCCGGCGCATGGCTGAGCTCGCCGCGCCGCGCGGCGAAGTGGCGGCGGTGGTGGCGGTTCAGTCGGCGCTGGGCGACCATCCCGGTGTCGTGTCCGTGGCCAAAGCGCTGTCACATTTCGGTGAGCACAGCATCGGTTGGCTGACGGTATCGCTGCTCGGCGCGCTGCTGCAGCCGCGGCGGACCCGGGCGTGGTTGCTGGCCGGCGCCGGCGCGTTAGCCGCGCACGCGGCCGCGGTGCTGATCAAGCGGCTGGTGCGGCGACCGCGGCCGAACCATCCGGCGGTTGCGGTGAAGGTCCGCACACCCAGCCGGTTGAGCTTCCCGTCGGCGCACGCCACCTCCACCACTGCGGCGGCCATCCTGCTGGGCCGAGCCACTGGGATGCCGCTGACCGCGGTGTTGGTGCCGCCGATGGCGTTGTCGCGGATACTTCTGGGAGTGCACTACCCCAGCGATGTGGCCATCGGCGTTGCCGTGGGCGCCACGGTCGCGGCGATCGCCGCGCGGGTAGGCGGGCGGCCCGGCCTCGACCGCGGGTTGAGCGAATGAGTGAGGAAGTGGCCCCGGTGACCGGGCCTCCGGCCAACCTGATTGTCGGGGTAGTCAAGGCGATCCGTCCGCGGCAATGGGTAAAAAACGTGCTGGTGTTGGCCGCGCCGCTGGCCGCGGCGGGCCGCGGAATCCACTACAACTACGCCGACGTGCTCGCCAAGGTGGCCGTCGCGTTCCTGGTGTTCTGCCTGGCGGCCTCGGCGGTGTATCTGATCAACGACGTCCGCGACGTCGAAGCCGACCGCGAGCATCCCACCAAGCGGTTCCGGCCGATCGCCGCCGGGGTGGTGCCCGAGTGGCTGGCCTACCTGCTTGCCGCGGTGCTGGGCGTGGCGGCGCTGGTGATCTCGTGGTGGCTCACTCCCAACCTCGCGCTGGTGATGGCCGTCTACATCGGCATCCAGCTGGCCTACTGTTTCGGCCTGAAACACCAAGCGGTGATCGACATTTGCATCGTGTCCTCGGCCTATTTGCTGCGGGCCATCGCCGGTGGCGTGGCGGCCGACATCCCGCTGTCCCAGTGGTTTTTGCTAGCCGGCGCGTTTGCCTCGCTGTTCATGGTCGCCGGCAAGCGCTACGCCGAGCTGGTGCTGGCCGAGCGCACCGGCGCCAATATCCGCAAATCGCTGGAAACCTACACCAGCACCTATCTGCGGTTCGTGTGGACGATGTCGGCCACCGCGGTGGTGGTGTGCTACGGGCTGTGGGCGTTCGAGCGTGACGGCTACGCCGGGTCATGGTTTGTGGTGTCGATGGTGCCGTTCACCATCGCGATCCTGCGTTATGCGGTCGACGTCGACGGCGGGCTGGCCGGGGAACCCGAAGAGATCGCGCTGCGCGACCGGGTGTTACAGCTGCTGTTTCTTGCCTGGATAGGAACAGTCGGTGCTGCTGTTGCGTTCAGCTAGCCCCCGGGTCACAGTGGCGTCCCGCCGGCCCCCGGCGGTTGCCCGACCGCTGTTTCCCTACGACACCACGGTCCGGATCAGCCTGTGGGTTTCCGTCGCGGTGGTGGCGGTGCTGTTCGGCTGGGGCGCCTGGCAACGACGCTGGATCGCCGACGACGGGCTGATCGTGCTGCGCACGGTGCGCAACATGCTGGCCGGCAACGGGCCGGTGTTCAACGTGGGCGAACGTGTCGAGGCCAACACTTCGACCGCGTGGACGTTTCTGCTCTACCTGGGCGGGCTGATCGGCGGGCCGCTGCGCCTGGAGTACGTGGCACTGGCTATGGCTCTGGCGCTCAGCGTGATTGGGATCGCGCTGCTGATGCTTGGCGCGGGCCGGCTCTACGCGCCCAGCCTGCGCGGACACCGGGCGGTGATGCTGCCGGCCGGCGCCCTGGTCTACATCGCCGTGCCACCGGCGCGCGACTTCGCCACCTCCGGGCTGGAAAGCGGGTTGGCGCTGGCGTATCTGGGCTTGCTGTGGTGGATGCTGGTGTGCTGGTCGCAAGCGTTGCGGACCCGGCCGGAGGGCCGGGTGTTTGCCGCTGCGCTGGCCTTCGTCGCCGGCTGCAGCGTCTTGGTGCGCCCGGAGCTGGCGCTGATCGGCGGCGGTGTGTTGATCATGATGCTCGTTGCGGCCCGCGGCTGGCGTCGGCGCGCGCTGATCGTGACCGCCGGCGGGCTGCTGCCGGTCGGCTACCAGATCTTCCGGATGGGCTACTACGGGCTGCTGGTGCCGGGCACCGCGCTGGCCAAAGACGCCGCGGGCGACAAGTGGTCGCAGGGCATGGTCTATTTGGCCAACTTCAACCGGCCCTATGCGCTGTGGGTGCCTGCGGTGCTGTTGCTGGGGTTGGGCCTGCTGTTGACGGCGACCCGGAGCCGGGCTTGGCGCAACCACGCACCGCGCGGTTACGGTCCGTTGGCCCGCGCGGTGCAAAGCCCATCGGCCGTGGTGGTCTTCATTGTCGTCAGCGGGCTGTTGCAGGCGCTGTACTGGATCCGCCAGGGCGGCGACTTCATGCACGGCCGTGTCTTGCTGATCCCGATGGTGTGCCTGCTGGCCCCGGTGGCGGTGATCCCGGTGGTATTTCCCGAAGGCACCACATTTTCCCGCGAAACACGCAATGTGCTTGCCGGCGCGGTGAGCGCGCTGTGGCTGGCGGTTGCGGGCTGGTCGCTGTGGGCGGCGAACTCACCGGGAATGGGTGACGACGCCACCCGGGTCACCTACTCCGGCATCGTCGACGAGCGCCGCTTCTACGCGCAGGCCACCGGGCACGCGCACCCGCTGACCGCGGCGGACTACCTCGACTATCCCCGGATGCGGGCCGCGGTGGTGGCCATCAGCAACACGCCCGCCGGCGCGCTGCTGCTGCCTTCGGGCAACTACAACCAGTGGGACATCGTTCCCGCGGCCCCGCCAAAGCCAGGAGCTCCCGCGGAAAAAGGGCCGCACACGGTGTTTTTCACCAACATCGGCATGGTCGGGATGAACGTGGGCCTCGACGTCAGGGTGATCGACCAGATCGGATTGGCGAATCCGCTTGCCGCGCATACGCCGCGGCTGCATCACAGCCGCATCGGACACGACAAAAACCTGTTTCCGGACTGGGCCATCGCGGAAGGACCGTTTGTCGGCGTTCCGGGCTATCTCGACCCGGCGTGGGTCGAGCAAGCCCGAGCGGCGCTGAAATGCCCCGCCACCCAAGCGGTGCTCAGCTCGGTGCGCGCGCCGATGGGAGTGCACCGGTTCTTGTCGAACGTGCTGCACTCCTACCAGTTCACCAAGTACCGCATCGACCGGGTTCCGCTCTACGACCTCATCCGATGCGGCCTGGAGGTGCCGGAATCCGGTGTCCCGGCATACACCGGGCTACCCGCGACTGGGCCGTAACATCTCGGCTAAGCTAAGCGCCTGCGGGACAACGCCGTTGGCGACAACCACAACTGATCACATCTACGGGTTGGTGGAGTCGTTGTGCCCACCTTAGCGCGACAATCGGCCAAATGCGCTGGTGGGTGCTGCCCGACCACGGCGTCCGCGACTGTGCGGATTCCCACGCAATCGCGCGGCGTGTCGCGTATGAAACCACACAGTCGACGCGGTTTCGTGTCGTCACACCGGGGCGCAGCCCCTTGAAACGCTCAAAGCGACAAATGCCGTGTGCGCCTTGGTTTGTCGCTGTGAGGCGGGCGAAGTGTGTACCTGCCCCACCAGGAGACTCGTGAGGCAGATGTGACTACCGGGCTGGGGACCCGGTCAACGCGTCCACCGCAAATTCCATCTCTGCCGGCTCGTACACGTGAACCCGCCCTCCGTCGAGCGCCGCGACTCGTCGATACGTTCCGCCGTCAAGGCGGTAGGCGAGAAATCGGCCATCAGCCGGTGCGTCGGGATCGACGATCCAGTAGTTCTCGATGCCGGCCTGCGCGTACTCGTGCAACTTCATGACGTGGTCTGTCCCGCGCGAGCCCGGCGAGACGATCTCGACGACGAGGACGACGTCGGCTGCCGCGACACGGGCTGGGCGCTGATCAAACACGCGATCCGGTATCACAACGATGTCGGGATCGCGCACACTCGGCGGAAACGATGCTCTCGTTATCACCTCGATCTCGGGAACTACCTCGAGTCCATTCGGCAAATGGTCTTCGAGGAGACGGGTGAGCCTTCTGGAAATGCGTTGATGCCAGAGGTGCGGACGCGGCGACATGATGAGTGTTCCCTCACTGAGCTCCCACCGCCGCGTCGGGTCGAGTTCAAGCGCATCCCACTGCTCAAGGTTCAGTAATCCCCGAGGCAAGTGTGCAAGGTCGGACACTGCGCCTCCTGTCGCCATGGAACTCGAATAAATGCAGATTACGCGCAACGGCGATCACGTCGGAGTCTTGTGAACTGCACCGACAACCAATGTGCACCAAGGCGGATGGGCCCTGGCTCAGCCGAATTTTTCAACGACTTCATTTCCGAGGTCATCCACGGCCGCGCTGACCCCACGAGCAACGCTGAATTCTTCCTCTCACCAGCGCGTGACTGCCTGTGAGCACATCACGTGTCGGCATCACCGGATGCGCCGCGACACCGGGTCACGGTGCCGGACGGCCACCGGCGGGTGCCCTCCAAGGAGAACGAACGCCCCAAGGTGTGGTTGACTACACGAGCACAGCTGCGCCTTGCGCTCGCCGGGCAATGCCATGATGCAGTCCGACCTCCGAAAGGATGGGCCGAACAAAGGATGAGGAAACAGGGATGACGCTTGTTGACAGGTTTCGCGGCGCGGTGAAAGGCATGCCGCGCCGGCTCGTGTTCGGGGCCGTTGGCGCGGCCCTGCTGCCCGGGCTGATCGGTGTCGCCGGGGGTTCGGCGACCGCGGGGGCGTTCTCTCGTCCTGGTCTTCCGGTCGAGTACCTGATGGTGCCCTCGCCGTCGATGGGCCGCGAGATCAAGGTTCAGTTCCAAAGCGGTGGACCCAATTCGCCAGCGGTCTACATGCTCGATGGTCTGCGCGCCCAGGACGACTTCAACGGCTGGGACATCAACACCCCCGCCTTCGAGTGGTACTACCAGTCCGGGCTGTCGATGGTCATGCCGGTGGGCGGTCAGTCCAGCTGGTACACCGACTGGTACAGCCCGGCGTGTGGGAAGGCCGGCTGCCAGACCTACAAATGGGAGACCTTCCTGACCAGCGAGTTGCCGCAGTGGCTGCAAGCCAACAGGCAGGTCAAGTCCACAGGCAGCGCCGCGATCGGCCTGTCGATGGCGGCAGCGTCCGCGCTAAACCTGGCCAACTACCACCCCCAGCAGTTCGTCTACGCCGGCGCGATGTCCGGCCTGCTCGACCCCTCTCAGGGCATGGGGCCCTCGCTGATCAACCTGGCGATGGGCGACGCGGGCGGCTACAAGGCCAAGGACATGTGGGGCCCGAAAGAGGACCCGGCGTGGGCGCGCAACGACCCGCTGCTAAATGTCGGCAAGACCGTCGCCAACAACACCCGCGTCTGGCTCTATTGCGGGAATGGCAAACCGTCGGAGCTCGGCGGTGACAACCTGCCGGCCAAGTTCCTGGAGGGCTTCGTGCGCACCAGCAACCTGAAGTTCCAGGACGCCTACAACGCCGCGGGCGGCCACAACGCCGTGTTCAACTTCCCGGACAACGGCACGCACAGCTGGGAGTACTGGGGTGCTCAGTTGAACGCGATGAAGCCCGACCTGCAGCGGACGCTGGGCGCGACACCGAATACCGGTGCACCGGCGGCCGGCGCCACCAACGCCGCCGCTACCGCTAGCCACGGCTAAACGCAGGAATCGCACGGCCAACGGCGGCGACCTTCTGAGGTCGCCGCCGTTGGTCATTTCCGCTCCTTCGCCGGCGCGGCGTGTGGTTCACTACCTTGCGGGACGGGGGCGCTCAGCTGGCGAAGTCAAAGACGAGTGAGGTGGACATGAGGAGCCTGTCGATGCTGCTGCGAGTGCTGTGGGCCGTCGTGCTGACAGTCGGGTTTTGGAGCATCGCTGCGACACACCTCGGGTCGGCTCACGCGGCGAATTACGAGTCGCTGATGGTGCCGTCGGCGGCGATGGGCCGCGATATCCCGGTGGCATTCCTGGGCGGGGGCCCGCACGCGGTGTACCTGCTCGATGCGTTCAACGCCGGCCCCGATGTCAGCAACTGGGTGACCGCCGGCAACGCGATGAACACGCTGGCCGGCAAGGGCGTTTCGGTGGTCGCGCCCGCGGGCGGTGCCTTCAGCATGTACACCAACTGGGAGCAGGACGGCAGCAAGCAGTGGGAGACGTTCCTGTCCAGTGAGCTACCGGACTGGCTGGCCGCCAACAAAGGCCTGGCCCCCGGCGGACATGCCGCCGTCGGTGCCTCACAAGGCGGATACGGCGCGATGGCGCTGGCCGTCTTCCACCCGGACCGCTTCGGCTACGCCGGATCGCTGTCAGGTTTCCTGTACCCCTCGGAGACCACCACCAACGGCGCCATCACCGCCGGCATGGCCCAGTTCGGCGGGGTCGACAGCTACGGCATGTGGGGTGCGCCGCAACTGGGCCGGTGGAAATGGCACGACCCGTACGTGCACGCGTCGCTTCTGGCGGCCAACAACAGCCGGATATGGGTCTACGCGCCGGCCGCCGGGGCGGGCAGTGACCAGGCCGCCATGATCGGCCAGGCCGACCAGGCGATGGGCAACAGCCGGATGTTCTACCAGCAGTACCGCAACGTCGGCGGGCACAACGGCCACTTCGAATTCCCGACCGGCGGAGACAACGGCTGGGGGTCGTGGAGCGCGCAGCTGGCCGCGATGTCCGGCGACATCGTCGGCGCGATCCGGTAGCCACCTGCGCCGGGAGCCGGTGCGGCAGAGCCGGTACCGTGAGAAACCTGGGCGCTCGGCTGCACACGGGCGACGCTGTCCGCTCCCAATCTGCTAGCAGGAGAACATGGTCAAACGATCGCGGGGTAATTCCCGGCGTAGACGCCACCGCATCCTCGCGCTGATCGCCGCCGCCGCGATGGCGCTGGTGGTGGCGTTGGTCATCACCGTGGTGGTGGTGATCGTCCGGCATCGGCCAGGCCCGCCGAGCGCGGTGCCGCCCAGTATCGTGCCGCCGCCGAGCACCCCGGGCCGGGTCAAAAAACCCCGCCCGGCGTTCCAGGACGCCAGCTGCCCCGACGTGCAGTTGGTCGCCGTTCCCGGCACCTGGGAGTCGTCGCCGCAAGACGACCCGCTCAACCCTGTGCAGTTCCCGAAGGCGTTGCTGCTCAACGTGACTCGGCCGATCACTGAACAGTTCGACTCCAGCCGGGTCGAGACGTACACGGTGCCCTATACCGCGCAGTTCCACAATCCGCTCAGCGGCGACAAGCAGATGTCCTACAACGACAGCCGGGCCGAAGGCACCCGCGGAACGGTCAAGGCGATTACCGACATGAACGACAAGTGCCCGTTGACCAGCTACGTGCTGGTCGGCTTCTCGCAGGGCGCGGTGATCGCCGGGGACATCGCCAGCGATATCGGCAACGGCCGCGGGCCCGTCGACGACGACCTGGTGCTGGGTGTGACGTTGATCGCCGACGGGCGCCGCGAACACGGCGTGGGCAAGGAGATCGGCCCGGATCCGCCAGGGCAGGGCGCCGAAATCACGTTGCACGAGGTGCCGGTGCTCGCCGACCTGGGCCTGACCATGACCGGCAAACGGCCCGGGGGTTTCGGCGCGCTCAACAACCAGACCAACGAGATTTGCGCGCCCGGCGACCTGATCTGCGCCGCACCCGAGGAGGCGTTCAGCATCACCAATCTGCCCACCACGCTGGACACGCTGGCCGGCGGCGCGGGACAGCCGGTGCACGCGTTGTATGCCACCACGCAGTTTTGGAGTCTCGACGGGCAGTCCGCCACTGAGTGGACCTTGAATTGGGCCCACAACCTGATCGAAAACGCGCCGCACCCCAAACACGGCTGACGCGCGCCGACGTCGTGGGGGATAACGGTTCGATGACGCGGCCGGTTTCCGATTTGGTCCGCGGCAGAGCGGCCCTTAACATGACGGGAGTTTAAGAGAAAAATAAGAACCACGGTGGTCGGCGCGGTCGGGTAGTGCGGATGGACGCCGGTGCATCTGTACCATCTGTGAGGTTTGGCGTTCGCGGTGAGCGACGTTGGCGACGCGTGCGGCCTACCGCCGGCCAACCCGACGTTTGAAGCTTCTTCTGACAGGAGACTGGCATGGCGTACCACAACCCGTACATCGTTGACGGACACATCAGGTTTCCTGACAACACCAACCTGGTGATGCACGTCGAACGGTGGGCTAAGGTGCGCGGCCAGCGAGTGGCCTACCGGTTCTGGGACTACTCCACCGAACGCGACGGTGTCGCCCGCGAAATGTCGTGGGTCGACTTCGCGGCCCGCAACCGCGCGGTAGGGGCGCGGCTGCAGCAGGTCACCAAACCGGGGGACCGCATCGCGATCCTGTGTCCGCAGAATTTGGACTACCTCGTCTCGTTTTTCGGCATCTTGTATGCGGGGCGCATCGCGGTGCCGCTGTTCGACCCGGCTGAGCCCGGTCACGTCGGCCGGCTGCACGCGGTGCTCGACGACTGCAGCCCGTCGGCGATCCTGACCACCAGCGACTCCGCCGAGGGCGTCAACAAGTTCTTCCGCACCCGTCCGGCCAAGGAGCGGCCCCGCGTCATCGCCGTCGACGCCGTGCCCAACGAGGTCGCCGCCACCTGGGATCCCCCGCTGGACACGCCGTTCGACACCATCGCCTACCTGCAGTACACCTCGGGTTCCACCCGGGTGCCCACGGGCGTGGAGATCACCCACCTGAACCTGGCCACCAACGTGGTCCAGGTGCTGAACTCCTTCGACGGGAAGGAAGGCGACCGGGGTGTGACCTGGCTGCCATTCTTCCACGACATGGGTTTGATCACGATTTTGCTGACGCCGGTGCTGGGCCTGTCGCACACGTTTATGACGCCGGCCGCGTTCGTGCGCCGACCGATTCGCTGGCTGCGGGAGCTGTCCCGGGTGGACGACGACTATCCCGGCGAGGTCTATTCCGTCGCACCGAATTTCGCGTTCGAGCACGCGGCGATGCGAGGCGTGCCCAAAGACGGTGAGCCGCCGCTGGATCTGCGCAACGTGAAGGCGATCCTCAACGGCAGCGAGCCGATCTCGGTGGCGTCGATGCGCAAGTTCCACGACGCGTTCGGGCCGTTCGGGCTTCGTGATACCGCGATCAAACCGGCCTACGGTCTGGCCGAGGCGACCCTGTACGTGTCCAGCACCCCGATGTCGGAGCCGCCCACGGTCATCTACGTCGACCGGGAGGAGCTCAACAATCACCGATTCGTCGAGGTGCCCGCCGACGCGCCCAACGCCGTCGCGCAGGTTTCCTGCGGCAAGATCGGGCTGGACGAATGGGCGGTCATCGTCGACGTGGACACCGCCAGCGAATTGCCCGACGGGCAGATCGGCGAGATCTGGCTGCACGGCAAGAACATGGGCGTGGGCTACTGGAACCGCGAACACGAGACCCAGGAGACGTTTAAAAACATCCTCAAGTCGCGGACCAGCCCGTCGCACGCCGAGGGCGCTCCCGACGACGGGCTGTGGGTGCGCACCGGCGACTACGGCACCTACTACAAGGGCAGCCTCTACATCACCGGCCGCATCAAAGACCTCGTCATCATCGACGGGCGCAACCACTACCCGCAGGATCTGGAGTTCTCGGCGCAGGAAGCCAGCCGGGCGTTGCGCACCGGCTTCGTCGCCGCGTTCTCGGTGCCGGCCAACCAGCTGCCCCGGGAAGTGTTCGATAACCCGCACTCCGGGCTCACCTACGACCCCGACGACACCTCCGAACAGCTGGTGATCGTCGCCGAACGTGCCCCTGGCACACACAAACTCGACCCCCAGCCGATCGCCGACGACGTCCGCGCGGCAATCGCCGTCCGGCACGGGGTGACCGTGCGCGACCTGCTGCTGGTGCAAGCCGGCACGGTGCCGCGGACCTCCAGCGGCAAGATCGGCCGGCGCGCCTGCCGCGCCGCCTACATCGACGGCAGTCTGCGCCGCGGCACCGCCTCTCCAACCGCTTTCGCTGACCAAGGCTGACAAGCATGGCCGACACCGAAACTGATATCCGCGAGACCCCTGCAGCCGAAACCCCTGCTGCGCGAACCGATATGACGGTCGCCGAGATGCGGCGGTGGCTGCGCGAGTGGGTGGCCAAAGCCACCGGCCAGTCACCCGACGCCATCGACGAATCCACCCCGATGGTCGAACTGGGCCTCTCGTCGCGCGACGCCGTGGCGATGGCCGCCGACATCGAAGACCGCACCGGGGTCACCTTGTCGGCGACGGTGGCGTTCCAGCACCCGACCATCGAGTCGCTGGCCACCTACATCGTCGAGGGCGAACCCGTCGCGGTCGACGAAGCCGACGACGAGGACTGGTCACGGCCGGGGCCTGGCGACCGGGCCGACATCGCGGTGGTGGGCCTGGCCACCCGTTTCCCCGGCGACATGAACACCCCGGAGGAGACCTGGCAGGCGCTGCTGGAAGGCCGCGACGCGATCACCGACCCGCCCGAAGGCCGTTGGTCGGAGTTCCTCGACGAGCCGCGCATCGCCGAGCGGGTCGCCAAGGCCCGCACCCGCGGCGGCTATCTCAAGGACATCAAGGGGTTTGACTCGGAGTTCTTCGCCCTGTCGAAGACCGAGGCCGACAACATCGACCCGCAGCAGCGGATGGCGTTGGAGCTGACGTGGGAAGCGCTGGAGAACGCCCGCATTCCGGCGTCGAGTCTGCGCGGCGAGGCGGTCGGGGTGTTCATCGGGGTATCGGTGAACGACTACAGCTTCCTGGCCATGTCGGACCCGACGGTCACGCATCCGTATGCGATCACCGGTACCGCGCACTCGATCGTCGCCAACCGGGTCTCGTACTTCTACGACTTTCGCGGACCCTCGGTCGCGGTGGACACCGCGTGCTCGAGTTCGTTGGTCGCCGCCCACCAGGCGGTGCAGGCGCTGCGCAGCGGCGAATGCGACGTGGCCGTGGCCGGCGGGGTGAACGCGCTGATCACCCCGGTAATCACGGTCGGGTTCGACGAGGTCGGCGGGGTGCTGGCGCCCGATGGGCGGATCAAGTCGTTCTCGAACGACGCCGACGGCTACACCCGCTCGGAGGGCGCCGGGATGGTGGTGCTCAAGCGGGTCGAGGATGCGCGCCGCGACGGCGACCAGATTCTCGCGGTGATCGCCGGCAGCGCGGTCAACCACGATGGGCGCTCGTCCGGGCTGCTGATCCCCAACCCTGACGCGCAGGCCGACGTGCTGCGCCGGGCTTACAAGGACGCTGGCATCAACCCGCGCACGGTCGATTACATCGAGGCGCACGGCACCGGCACCATCCTCGGCGACCCGATCGAGGCCGAGGCGTTGGGCCGCGTGGTCGGCAAGGGCCGTCCCGCCGACAAGCCGGCGCTGTTGGGCGCGGTGAAAACCAATATCGGGCACCTGGAATCGGCGGCCGGGGTGGCCAGCCTGGCCAAGGTGGTGCTCGCGCTGGCCCACGACAAGCTGCCACCGTCGATCAACTATGCCGGGCCCAACCCGCACATCGACTTCGACGCGGTGCATTTGAAGGTTTTGGATACGATCGGCGACTGGCCGCGCTACAGCGGCTATGCGATAGCCGGGGTGTCCAGCTTCGGGTTCGGCGGCACCAACGCGCACATGGTGTTGCGCGAGGTGCTGCCCCGCGACGTGGTCGAGCGGGATGAGCCCGAGTCCGAAGCCGAAGTGGCGCAGCCTAATGGGCAGGCGGAGACGCAGACCCCGGCGGGCCGCTTCGACGAGTTCGGCGGGTTCATCGAGGAGCACCCCGCCGGATTCGACGAACCCGCGCTGCCTGGGCTGACTGACGAGGCCAAGCGGCTCAAAGAAATCGCGCTGCAAGAGCTTCAGGACGCTGGACCGGTGACTCCTCTTGTGCCGCTGGCGATTTCGGCGTTTTTGACGTCCCGTAAGAAGGCCGCCGCTGCGGAACTGGCCGACTGGATGGAAAGCCCTGAGGGGCAGGCGTCGTCGTTGGAGTCGATCGGGCGCGCGCTGTCGCGGCGCAACCACGGGCGCTCGCGCGCAGTGGTGCTGGCCCGCACCCACGAGGAGGCGATCAAGGGTCTGCGGGCGGTCGCCGAGGGCAAGCAGGCCCCGAACGTGTACAGCGCCGACGGGCCGGTCACCAGCGGCCCGGTGTGGGTGCTGGCCGGGTTCGGCGCCCAGCACCGCAAGATGGCCAAGAACCTCTACCTGCGCAACCCGGTATTCGCCGAGTGGATCGACAAAGTCGACGCCTATGTGCAATTCGAGCGCGGCTATTCGATCGTCGAGATGATTCTCGACGACTCTGTCGATTACGGCATCGAGACCACCCAGGTCACCATCTTCGCGATCCAGGTCGCGTTGGGTGAGCTGCTCAAGCACCACGGCGCGCGTCCCGCCGCGGTGGTGGGCCAGTCGCTCGGTGAGGCGGCCGCTGCCTATTTCGCCGGCGGGCTGTCGCTGGCCGATGCCACCCGCGCAATCTGCTCGCGCTCGCATCTGATGGGCGAGGGCGAGGCGATGCTGTTCGGCGAGTACATCCGGCTGATGGCGCTGGTCGAATACTCCGCCGACGAGATAAAGACGGTGTTCTCCGACTTTCCCGACCTGGAGGTGTGCGTCTACGCCGCGCCGGGGCAAACCGTGATCGGCGGACCGCCCGCGCAGGTCGACGCGATCATCGAACGCTGTGAAAAAGAGGGCAAGTTCGCCCGCAAGTTCCAAACCAAGGGCGCCAGCCACACCTCGCAGATGGATCCGCTGCTCGGCGAGCTGTCCGCCGAATTGCAAGGCATCGAGCCGCATCCCATCACGATCGGATACTTCTCGACTGTGCACGAGGGCCGCTACATCAAGCCCGGTGAGACCATCCACGACGTCGAGTACTGGAAGAAGGGCCTGCGGCATTCGGTCTACTTCACCCACGGCATCCGCAACGCGGTCGACAACGGGCACACCACGTTTGTGGAGCTCGCACCCAACCCGGTCGCGCTGATGCAGGTGGGTCTCACGACGGCGGCGGCGGGTTTGCCTGATGCGCAACTGATCCCGACGCTGGCCCGTAAGCAGGACGAGGTCGACTCGATGACGCAGGCGATGGCCCAGCTCTACGTGCACGGCCACGATCTGGACATGCGCACCCTGTTCACCCGCGCGCAGGGCCCGGAGGACTATGCCAACATTCCGCCGACCCGGTTCAAGCGCAAAGAGCATTGGCTCGACGCCCACTTCTCCGGCGACGGCTCGGTGATCATGCCCGGCACCCATGTGGTGCTGCCCGACGGCCGCCACGTCTGGGAGTACGCGCCGCGCGGTGAGACCGATTTGGCAGCGTTGGTGAAAGCTGCTGCGGCGCAAGTGCTTCCGGATGTCCAACTGGTGGCCGCCGAGCAGCGGGCGGTGCCCGGTGCGGGCGCACGGTTGGTGACGACGCTGACCCGCCACCCTGGTGGCGCGTCGGTGCAGGTGCATGCCCGTATCGACGAATCGTTCACCCTGGTCTACGACGCCCTAGTGAGCCGTAGCGGCCAAGCGGCGGTGTTGCCGACCGCGGTGGGTGCCGGCTCGGCCATCGCGTCGACGGTGACTGCGCCGGCGGCCCCTGTGGAGGAAGAGCCCGAGGCCGAAACCCTGCAGGACAGCCTCACGTTGCGCAACATGCCGGCCGGCTTCACCAAGTGGTCACCGGATTCCGGTGAGACGATTCATGACCGGCTGGCCACGATCGTGTCGGCGGCGATGGGCTACGAGCCCGAGGACCTGCCGTGGGAGGTGCCGCTGATCGAGCTGGGTTTGGACTCGCTGATGGCGGTGCGGATCAAGAACCGGGTCGAGTACGACTTCGATTTGCCGCCAATCCAATTGCAGGCTGTCCGCGACGCGAACCTCTATAACGTCGAGAAGCTGATCGAGTATGCGGTCGAGCACCGTGACGAGGTGCAGCAGCTGCACGAGTACCAGAAGACCAAGAGCGCCGAAGAAATCGCCGCCGAGCAGGCGCGGCTGCTCAGCGGCGCCACCCAGGCCGCCGCGCCGGCACCGGCTAGCCAGGCTGAGCCGACGACAGAGGCCGCAGTGCCGCCACCGCCCCCGGCGGATCAGCCCGCGGGGCCGGTGAAGGCGGACGTCTCAACGCTCAACCAGCAGGCGGTCGCCGAGGTGCTCGGCTCCGATGTGCCGCCGCGTGATGCGGCCGAGCGGGTGACGTTCGCGACGTGGGCGATCGTCACCGGCAAGTCGCCGGGCGGCATCTTCAACCCGCTGCCCGAGCTCGACGACGACACCGCCGCCAAGATGGCGCAGCGCCTCGCCGAACGCGCCGACGGGCCGATCACCGCCGAGGACGTCAAAACCGCCGAGACCATCGAGGCGTTGGCCGAGAAGGTGCGCGAGCATTTGGAGGCCGGGCAGGTCGACGGGTTCGTCCGCACGTTGCGGGCACGTCCGGAGGGCTCGAGCAGGGTCCCGGTGTTCGTGTTCCACCCGGCCGGCGGGTCGACGGTGGTGTACGAGCCGCTGCTCAACCGGCTGCCGGCGGACACACCGATGTACGGCTTCGAGCGGGTCGAGGGCTCGATCGAGGAACGCGCGATGCGCTACGTGCCGCGGCTGGTGCAGATGCAGGGCGACGGGCCGTTCGTGTTGGCGGGCTGGTCGCTGGGCGGGGCGCTGGCCTACGCGTGCGCGGTCGGGCTGAAGCGCCTCGGTTGCGACGTGCCGTTCGTCGGGCTGATCGACACCGTGCGGCCCGGTGAGGAGATTCCGCAGACCAAGGAGGAGATCCGCAAGCGCTGGGACCGCTACGCCCGCTTCGCCGAACGGAACTTCAACGTCACCATCCCCGAGATTCCGTACGAGCAGCTTGAGCAGCTCGACGACGAGGGTCAGGTGCGCTTCGTGCTCGATGCGGTCAAGGCCAGCGGCGTGCAGATCCCGGGCGGGATCATCGAACACCAGCGTACGTCGTACCTGGACAACCGGGCCCTGGACACCGTGCAGATCCAGCCGTACGACGGCCACGTCACGCTGTACATGGCCGACCGCTACCACGATGACGCGATCATGTTCGAGCCGCGGTACGCCGTTCGCCAGCCCGACGGCGGCTGGGGCGAGTACGTGTCCGATCTGGAGATCGTGCACATCGGCGGCGAGCACATCCAAGCCATCGACGAGCCGTACATCGCGAAGGTAGGGGTACACATGACCGAGGTGCTCAACAGGATCGAAGCCGAACAGAAGGCGCGCAAGTGAGCACGAAGACGACCGCCGAGCTGCTGGCCGAACTGCACGAAAAGCTTGAGCTGGCAAAGGAACCCGGCGGCGAGAAGGCTGCTGCCAAGCGCGACAAGAAGGGCATCCCCAGCGCCCGCGCCCGCATCCACGCCCTACTCGATCCGGGCAGCTTCTTGGAGATCGGGGCATTGTGCCGCACGCCGGGAGATCCCAACGCGTTGTACGGCGACGGTGTGGTCACCGGCCACGGCACCATCAACGGTCGCCCCGTCGGCGTGTTCTCCCACGACCAAACGGTATTCGGCGGCACGGTCGGAGAAATGTTCGGCCGCAAGGTCGCTCACCTGATGGAGTGGTGCGCGAAGGTGGCCTGCCCGATCATCGGCATCAACGACTCCGGCGGCGCCCGCATCCAGGATGCGGTCACCTCGCTGGCTTGGTACGCCGAGCTGGGCGCCCGCCACGAACGGCTCACCGGCCTGGTCCCGCAGATTTCTCTTATCTTCGGTAAATGCGCTGGGGGAGCGGTATATTCGCCGATCCAGGACGATCTCATAGTTGCGGTGCGGGACCAGGGCTACATGTTCGTCACCGGCCCTGACGTGATCAAGGAAGTCACCGGCGAGGACGTCACCCTCGACGAGCTCGGCGGCGCCGAGGCGCAGGCCCGCTACGGCAACATCCACCAGGTCGTCGACTCGGAAGCCGCAGCGTTTCAATACGTGCGCGAGTTCCTGTCGTTCCTGCCGTCGAACTGCTTCGACGACCCGCCGATCGTCAATCCCGGTCTGGAGCCGGAGATCACGCCGCACGACCTCGAGTTGGATTCGATCGTGCCGGACAGCGACAACGCGGTCTACGACATGCACGAGATCCTGCTGCGGCTCTTCGACGACGGGGATTTCCTCGACGTCGGCGCGCAGGCCGGGCAAGCCATCATCACCGGGTTCGCCCGCGTCGACGGGCGACCGGTCGGCGTGGTCGCCAACCAGCCGATGGTGTTGTCCGGGTCGATCGACAACGAAGCCTCCGACAAGGCGGCGCGGTTCATCCGATTTTGCGACACCATGAACCTGCCGCTGATCTTCGTGGTCGACACCCCGGGGTTCCTGCCCGGCGCCGAGCAAGAGAAGCGCGGAATCATCAAGCGCGGCGGCCGATTCCTGTATGCGGTCGTCGAGGCCGACGTGCCGAAGGTGACGATCACCGTGCGCAAGTCCTACGGCGGGGCGTACGCGGTGATGGGGTCCAAGCAGCTGACTGCAGACTTGAACTTCGCGTGGCCGACGGCGCGGATCGCGGTGATCGGCGCCGAGGGCGCGGCGCAGCTGCTGATGAAACGCTTTCCCGACCCGACTACCCCTGAGGCGCAGGCGATCAAGCAGAGTTTCATCGAGAACTACAACCTCAACATGGCCACGCCATGGATCGCTGCCGAGCGGGGGTTCATCGACGCGGTCATCGAGCCACATCAGACTCGGCTGCTGCTGCGCAAAGCGCTACACCTGTTGCGGGACAAGCAAGTTCAGCACGTTCAGCGCAAGCACGCGCTGATCCCGATTTAGGGCGAACAGACGCACAATCCCCGATTTCGTGCCGAAATCAGGGGATTGTGCGTCTGCTCGCCACGGCATCGCGAGTTCCCTCATCAGCGCCTGGACACGCCGCGAACCTATCCGCAACTGTTCCCGGTCGCGGAGTTGCTGCCAGCGGACTTCCCGGTAGAGTGTTGAGCCACCTAGGGATGACCTCAGACCCCAGACGAGGAGGTCGTGATGTCGGCGAAGGCGCTCCGGGTCGACACCGAAGCTCTTCGGGCCATGTCTGCCCGCTGGGCGTCAATGGCTGGCAATCTTCAGATTGAGACTCCCGAAGTTACGGCGGCCTCATGCGCGAGCGCGACGGCGGTGGCAGCCGGAGATGCCGAGATCAGTGCGGCCTCTGCGATGCTGGGCTCTCGGGTCCGGGCTGGTGCGGCGAAGGTTGCCCAGTCCGCAGAGCATTACGACACCAACGAGGCTGCCTCGGCGAGCAAGATGGTGGCGCTCGGAAAACGCCGTGGCTAGCTTGTCGTCGCCCGGGCTGTCTCAGCTGATGGACTGGCCCACCGAACATCTCATCGAGGCGACCGAACGCTGGACCGGGATTGGCAACCGGTGGACCGAGGCGTTCATCCAGGTGTGGCAAGACAGCTTCATGGTTGACTGGGAAAGCGATGCTGCTGCGGCGCTGCAGAAACCGCACCGGCATGGACAAGGAAAAGGTCAAGGGACTCGCTGAGCGGGCGCACGAAGCGGCTCGGCTGGCCCGCAGCGGGGCCTCCGATCTCGAGGCCGCCAGCGCGCGGGTGCGGTATGCGGTCGAGGATGCTCGCGCAGCGGGATTCGGTGTCGGCGAAGACCTTTCGGTCACCGATCGCCATAAGGCCGCGACAGCCGCGGAGCGGGCTGCCCGGCAGGAGCAGGCGCGGATCCGAACCAGATCATCTTTGGAGACACCGACCGTTACCGCTTCCCCCACCTGGAGACGCAGGCCGGAGCAACCCCGCTGGACGGCTACAAGAGCGCGGCGCACGGCCATTCCGACTATGGCCGCGACGCGCTGCGGCGGATGACCGGCTACAACCTGGCCACAATCTTGCTCGGCAAACCGGATCTGGCCGTTCGCGAGACCCTGCCCCAGCGTTAGGGAGAAAGATGACGACACGACTGGCTGCAGCGATCGCGATGGTGATGGTCTTGGGCGGAGGATGCGGAATGGATAACCCCTACGAACCGATTAGGCTCACCGATCAGCAGAAGGTTCAGCTCATCGATCAGCTTCGCCTGCGGGGCTCCTATGAGAATGCCCGCAAGCATCTCACCAGCACGGCGGTGCACATCGCGGAAACAACCCCTTCACAGCGAGCCAGTTCGATACCGCCATCGACATCTTGCGCCAGGAGGCGGCAAAGTTCGGCGTCAAGCCTAAGGAGGGTGAGTCCTCGCTGTTCAACGAAAGCACCAAGCGGGATTACCAGATCGAGGGCAACGAGTACACCTTCCGCATCTTGCAGATCAACGGCGCCGGGCTGATGATAACTGGACAGTGCGTCTTGATGCAGAAGGTTCTTGACATGCCACCCGGGCAGCTGCCGCCGGAATGACTGTCATTTGCCACGAGGATGGGACCACCGGTTGGCCAGCAACTAGGGACCACCTGTTTGGCTCACTGGCGATGATCGGCGGTCGTTCGGCCTGGTGTCAACTGAGGGCTTTTGGCGGCGCCGGTAGGACTGTCCTTCGATGATGAGTTCATGCGCTGTTGAGGTGACCCTGTCGACAGCGGATTGGGCCAGCAGGGGGTCGGTCATGACGGCCAGCCATTCGTCAGGGCTGCGGTTGGAGGTCAGCACGGTGGAGCCTCGCTGGTGGCGGGCCACGACAAGCTCGTAGAAGTCGGCGGTCGCGGTAGCGTCCATCGGCTGCAGGGCGAAGTCGTCGATGATCAGCAGCCGGACTTGAGCCAGGCGGCGCATCTCGGCTTCGGTGCTGTTGTCGAGTCGGGATGCTTTGAGCCGCTTGAACATTGCATCAGCACGCAACATCAGGGTGGGGATGCGTCGCCGCACGGCGATGTGTCCGAGTGTGGTGGCCAGATGCGTTTTGCCTACCCCGACCGGTCCCAGCAGCAGAGCGCCGTGGGGGCCGTCGAGAAACCGCAGGCTGGTCAAGTCGGTCCACAGGGTGCGGTCGTAGCTGACGGCGGCCGAATCGTCCCAGGAATCCAGGCGCATGGTCGCATCCAGGCCGGCCTCGCGGGCGCGGCGGGCGGCTGAGCTGTTGTCGCGGCGGGTGGCCTCATCGGCGAGGATCAGCTCCAAAAAAGCCGCGTGTGACAGGTGCCGCTGGTGAGCCAAGGTGAGCCGCTCGGGCAGGGTGTCGAGCATCCGCCCAAGTTTGAGTTGGCGCATCACTCGCTTGAGGTCAGTCGAGATCGGGTCGGTGACAACAGGTTTGGTCGCCATGCCGATCACAGCCCCTGGGTTGCGTTGCGACCGGTGGGGGTGGCGCCGCCGTCGATGACGCTCATCCAGTCGGGCCGCTGCCTGCCTTGGCTGCGGTATTCACCCGGGTCGCGGGCAAACCGGGCCGGAGCCAGCCCGGTGGCCGCCCGCGGCGCCTCGGCTGGGGTGTTCTCGGTGGCCTTGTGCAGCATCGCGGCGATCTTGGACACCGAGACCACATCGAGCTCCAATGCCCGCCCGCAGGCGGTGTTCACCGGGGCCGCGCCGTAGCGTTTGACCAGCCCCAACAACCGGTACACCTGGCGCATGCGTGTCCACGGCAGCTGGTGATCGAGCAGACGTTCGGCGTAGATGCCGATATCAGCCCCGTGGCGGCCGCGGTGGCGATCAGCCGGGTCAGGTCCCGCATCGCGTAGCCGGTCTTGTCAGCGGGCAGATCAGCCGGGTCGGTGCAACGTCCGCCGGCGGGCTGGCGGGGATGAGTCTTGACCAGCTTTCCGCCGTGGAACGCCTTGACCAACTCGCCGTCGGCGCGCACCGAAACGGTCTGCCCGCGAAGGTGTTCGGGGATTGAATACAATGCCCGATCGACTTGAATGTGGTAGTCGCGGTGCACCTTGGCTTCAGCGTAGATCGGCACCTGGTAGACCGCTGCTGGGGCGGGCAGCAGCAGTGCGGCCTCGCGCTCGGCGAACACCACCGCCGGGCGTTGACAGGTGGTGCCGTGGATGCGCTGGCGGCCTTGCCGGCACACCACACCTGGGCTCGGGCCTGAGCGTCGGCGAGGTCGGCGAAGTCTTCGCCGGCGAAGAAGTTGCCCCGCACGTACTGGACCATACGTTCCACCCGCGGCTTGTCCTGGGGTGACGAACCCGGGCCGGATCGGTGAAGAATCCACGGACCTGCGAGTACTCCGTCCAACCCACACTGAACTGCGGATCGGTCGAATCTGCCTTGGGCACAATCGGTGTCATGTTATCAGGGATCAACACCTTGAAGACACCGCCAAAGAACTGCCAGGCCGCCTCGCAGCCGGCGACAATCGCCTCCAGCGTCTGGTTAAACGTCAGCCACACGAACATGTGCCTCGAATACACCGCGGTGAAGATCAGCGCGTGCACCACTCGGTTGCGCCCCGATTCGGCATCAAAGATCTTGCCCATCCGGCCGAAGTCGATCTGGCACTCCACGCCGGGCTCACCATCGACCACCGGCACCGTGCCAGCGCTGCGACGGCCCCGGTACTCGGTGCACTGCGTGCAGTACCGGTGCAACGTCCGCTGGGGCACCGCCGTGCCGCGCCGCTCCAACAGGTCACAGATCTTGACCACCGTCAGGCCCTCTTCCACCCACTTGACGATCTGATCGTGATTGGCGCGCAACACTTCCCACACTTGGCCGTGGCCATCCGGCCGGTCCGGCCGCACCGCCTCGATCACCGCGCCGATCAGCTCATCGGTGAGCTGATCAAGAGCACCACCGCGGTCCAACCCGGCCAGCGCCGCCGCATTCGTATAGCTGCGTGCGGTCTTACGATCCACCCCGGCCAACGCAGCCACCCGGCGCAAGCCGCCCCGACATCCACACCCGCAACAACTCACGTACCTCGATCACCGAAACCTCCCGATACATTCAGCGGACCTCCTTCACATCGATCGACATGAAGTGATCCGACCCAGTAATCGAGCGACCCCGGACGTACGACACGCCGGTGGTCCCATCACTGGCAAACGGGTGGTCCCATGCGACTGGCTAAACCCCGCTCAAGGTGGTCCCATCATCGTGGCGGTCGACAGAATGACCTGGCGCTGCGGCTATTCGGTGTTCGGACCAATAACTACTGCGAAATATCTGGTTGGTGCCGTAGATCGTGATCCGTCAGTTGGATGACGACGTGAAAGTGAAGCTTCAGCACCGGGCACCGGCTGCACGGCCGTGGCACCGAGGAGGAGGTTGGCGAAAGCTTGCGAAACGCGGTGCGCGACATGGACGCGCCCGACCGGCTTGGCCCACGCAGGCGAAGCTGCGCTTCGCAGGTGTCGGCTTCGGATAAGAGATTGCTGAACTTCGCGACCAACTCGTTCGCCCAGCCGAATTCGAACAGTGATCCTGCGAGCGGCCGGCCGAGGCGATGCGGACGATCGAAATCGAAGCTTGCGCGACGGGATCGGTAACGACGCGCTGATCGCGCGTCTAGCCGATGTAGTCGGCGAGCGCGTTACCGATAGCGGTGGCGCCCCTAGCGTTGGGGTGAAGCGGCGCAGCGGGATTCGCGGGATCGAAGCCTTCCACGTAGCGCTGACTGATCGGCGCGCACATGTCGTGGCCCACCGACAGCGGCCTGGTGTCGAAGAAGTCGATGTGCTTCTCTGCGGCCAACTGCTTTTGCCGGTCGTCGAGTTCGTCGACCTTCGCCTGAAAGTAGTCGGCGTCCTTGGACACCGCCGGCTGGACCGGAAAGCAACCACCAGGCCGGATATACGTCAGGTAGCCCACCAAGATGATCCGCGCGGCCGGTGCTTTGGCGCGGATGTCGTCGATCACCGCCGCCCACAACGGCACTCGGGCGGTGATCGCCGCAGAAATCCGGGCGACGCGGCGGCCGAGTCGCCCATCGCGACGTAGTTAAGGTTAAGCTGCTTCGCCGGTGGTTGGGCACCGGTTTTCGACGGGGCCGTGCATGCGCCGGCAGGTGCGGCGAACAGCGCGACGACACACAGAACTTCGATGGCCCGCGCGAGCGGGCGCCTCTGCGCACCGACACGCCCAAAAGCCAGTGCAACTGCGCCCGTTCGCGCAGGCGGTGGATGCTTCGACGAAACGTCGGACGGGAATCGCATTCAACGGGCCAGGAATCGCGGTTACGCCTTGATGCGAATCTGTCCCGGCGACCACCAGCCGGCGCGCGTCGCACTGCCTAAATCCAGCCGCGCGGGCTGGGCATTGACGATGGTGTCGAACTTGCGCAGCGAACCCCAGTCGCGGCCCCAGTCCCGCGACAGGTATGTCGCCATGACGTGGGCCCGCAGCAGCAGGTCGGTGATGCCGAGCAGGCCGCCGTTGGTGCCGTCCTCCCAGGTGTCGGTGTCCTGCTTCTTGGCTGTGTAATCCGGGGTGATGCGGAACTTCGGAATCTCGGTGACGCCGTAGGCGTGCAGCATCGGCCGTTGGCACGGAAAGGCAAGCCCGACAGCCCAGTCCATCAACACCGGCTGCGAGGAGCCGACGTACTCCTGCAGCGAGCGCAGGTCAGGCACCCGCGGCGGGGTCACCGCGATCCAGTCCTCCGGCGTCAGCGACAGGTCCTCGGCGACCACGCGGACCGCCGTCACCTCCGGCGGGATCTCGGAGCGGGGGAAACGCAGGTTACGCCAGGCCTTGGGTTGTTCTCCGTACAGGTCGTAGGGCACCAGCCGACCGGACGGCACCGGAACGCCATCAGGGCCGGGTCTGCCCAGCTCCAACACCACCGTCTGCCCGGTGGTATGCCCGTGCAGCACGCTGTTGCCGGTGATCTTTCCCGCCGCGGTGACCACCACCAGCGGATGGCCCTTGTCGGGTGCCGGCAGCTGATACCACGCCGAGGTGAGCAGGCTCTGTTGTTGCGGGCCGGTGGTGTAGCTGCCGGCCAGCGGAACGCGGGCCGGGTCGAGGCCGTACGGCAACGGCACCCGAGAACCGTTGGTGCCGGGGGTTTGCAGCCTGGTCGGGGCGTCCCAGTCGTAGTCGGTACCCGGCTTGGGCAGGGGATGCTCCCGGATCGCCTCTGCGACAGTGTGTTCCGGAACGCCATCCGGGGTGAACCCTACCGGGTTGACCCCTCCCAACGGCCCCAGCGCACCGTAGTTGCCCGGCAGCGCCGCCATGAAACCGGCGTTGGCGTCCGGCTCTACCAGCACGTCGTCGGCCAGCCCGCAGCCGCCGGTGAACGCCCGCAGGTTGGCCCAGCCGTTGGAATAGGTTGGGTACTGGCGCACGATCCCGGTCACCATCGTCGCGACGAACAGTACTGCCATGAACCCCCGCGGCGATCGGCACCGGCGCCGCGGTCAGGGCTCGCGCTACTCGGCCCTCCCCCGCGGTCGCGCGGAGCGAAGTGCAACCAGATCGCGTACAGGGCGACCAGCGCGAAAAGCACGAAAAAGATTGTGCTGATGGTGATTCCGTCGATCTTCGGCATCGAGCTGTTGAACGGCACGCCGTAGCTGGACACATACCACCACCCGTTGGTGGTGGCGAAGCACAGTGCCAGCAGGAACATCAGCGCAGCCAGGAACGCCATCCGGTTGCGCGACCAGCGCAGCACCTTCGGCGACACCAGCACCGTCGTGAGCGCCGCCATCGCCGCACCTACCGCGGCGAACAACCCAAAGTGGTGCACCCACTTGGTGGGGGTGAACATCAAGAAGAACATGGTGCCGAAGATGACACCCATCAGCCGCCAGGCCGGTCCGCGGGCCACTCCAGGAACCCGCTTGCGCCGCAACATGATAAACACCGCGGCAAATAAGCACAGCGCGGTGATCAAGAACCCGAACCGACGTGACAGCGACCCGTCGACGGTGGGCAAGATCAGGTAGTAGTAGCGCAGGTTCTCGGTGTACCAAGCCTGGCTGGGGCCGATCGAGCTGCGAATCCTGGTGGCCTCCAACACCGTTGCCAGTGTCTGGTCGGCGAATACCACGGTCAGCACGACAAACCCCGCCGCCAACAGCGGCGCGACCAGCGGCCAGGTACCGACCAGCCGATGCCGGCGCACCAGAATCCGCAAGATCGGCCGACCGCCGGCGACCAGTGCCGCCACCGCGATCAGCCCGGTGGGCTGGATACCGAGCGTGAACGCCGCGGCCACCACCGCCAGCGCCGCGGGGGTCATCCGGCTGTAGCGCATGGACCGCTCGATTAGCACATAGGTGATCAGCGAGCCCAGCGCGATGATCGGCTCGGGCCGCAGACCATTGTTGAACGGCATCCACGCCGTCAGCAGCACCATCGCCGCCGCCCACACCGCGGCCTTGCTGGATGCCACCGCCGGGCCTAGCCGTGGCAGCACCTCGCGCGACAACAGCAGCCAGCACATCAGCCCGGCGACCAAGTCCGGCAACCGAATCCAGATGCTCTGGTCGCTGACATGGGTCATCAGTGCCAACAGGTTGTAGTACCAGCCGAACGGATCCTCGGGGCTGCCGAACCAGCGGAAGTAGTTGGACATGTAGCCGGCGTGGTCGGCGACGCGGGCCATGCCCAGGATGTAGCCGTCGTCGGAAGAGTTCGCACCGATCACATGCCACAGCAGGAACGCGAATATCACCGTGGCATCTACCAGCGTGAAACCGCGCCAGGTGGCTGGGATGAGCCGGCGCATCCGGCGGCCGTCCAGCTGGTCCAGGCGCCACAGCGCCACCAGCGCCACCACCGTCGAACCGATTGCCACCACGATCGCAGCCAGCTTGAGAAGTGTTGGGCGAGTGGAGAATCTGGTGTCGATGCTGGCTGAAAACTTCAGACCTGACGGCGCCGGGCCGGTCAGGTCGGTGAACACCCCGACGATCTGCGGGCGCAGGTTCGGATCGTTGAAACCGCTGCGCAGCGGCCGGCCGGCCGGATCCGTCAATCCGACAAACGTGGCGAAAGTGCCGGCATGCGAGGAGGTGATTTCGATCCGCTGGCATCGGGGCGAAACCACTTGGGCGCGTGGGACACTGGCGATCACCACATTGCGGTCAGTAACGTCCACCCGATCCCTGGTGACGTTGACGAACAGCGCCTGAAGCGCGGCGTCCTTGCCGTTCTTCGGCGCAGTACCCAAGACCATCCCGCCTGCGGGCGGCATCGAGCGCACCACCGTGCACGGCACGTTGACCGTCATCGTCACCGGCACCTGCGAAATCAGCGGCGCGGTCACGTTGTTCAGCTGCCCCTGCTGCGGCCAGTTCAACGTCGCGGTGGTTTGTACGACCGGCAGCAACGGTGTGGCGATCGACAGGAAGAACCCGAGTAGGCCTGCGATCGTCGCGATCCAGCGAGTCAGCTGTACATCGCGGGTCGCGGCTTCGGTAGCAGCGGCTTCGGCGGCGTGGGTCATAGTCATATTGCGCCGCTCCTCAGCATCGCTTCGCTTTGCATCGTCGACGGCGCGGTCATATTGCGCCGCTCCTCAGCATCGCTTCGCTTTGCATCGTCGACGGCGCGGTCATGGCAGCGCTCGAATCGGTCCTTGCCGGCTCCAGCCGTACACGGTGGCCACCCCCTGGTCGATGACGGCGTCTGGCGCCTGATCGGCCGGCACCAGCCGGTAATACTTTTCCACCGAGCCCCAGTCTCGATACCAGTCGCCGCGCAGATACGTCGGGATCGTGGAGGTGCGCAGCAGCGCCTGGGTGAACAAGAACGGCCCGCCGTCTTCCGCTGACTCCCACAGGTTCGACGACGACGCGGTCTGCTTGTGGTCGGGCAGGATGCGGTACTGCGGAAGTTCTGCTACCCCAAGGTGTTCGGAGAACGGCCGTTGGCACGGGAAGTTCGCCGCGGTCGCGATGTCCATCAGCACCGGGATGTGGGAGCCGATCAATTGTTGCAGGGTTTGCAGCACCGGCACCCGCGGCGGCGTGAAGGCGAACCACTGGTCTGAGCTGAGATTCGGATCGTCGGCAACGATGCGTGCCACGTTAGCCTCCGGCGGCGCCCAGGCCAGCGGGAATCGCAGGTTGCGCCAAGGCTTTTGCGGCCCGATGTCGATCGGCTCGAATTCGCCGAGCGCCGTGGTGGTGCCGTCGGGACGGCTGATGCCCCACTGCAGCCGCAGCGGCTGGCCGTAGCTGAGTGTCCCGTCCTCTTCGTGCGACCAGATCGCGCCGGCGGCGGCGACCACGACCAGCGGACGGTCGGGAGTGCGCGGCGGCAGCTGGTACCACACCGAGGTGGCGTGCGCGGCAACGGTGTTCTCGCCGTAGCTGCCCATCACCGGGGTGCGCGCCGGGTCGAGTCCGAACGGCAGCGCGGCCCGCGAGCCGTTCACTCCCACTGGGCCGTAGCCGCCGGCGGTGCCCGCCGAATCGCTGACCGCCGCGTTGGGCTTGTTGGGGGAGGCGTCGGAGTTGACCAGCCCGGGTTTGGACACCACCGGGTCAGAGGTCAGGTCGTCGGCGACGCCGTTGGGTTTGAACCCGACGGGTTTCACCCCGCCCAGTGGGCCGTCGGGACCGTAAGCTTGGCCCGGAACCGGTTGCAGTAGACCGGCATTGGGGTCCGGTTCGGCCAGCACGTCGTCGGCCATCGCGCAGCTGGTGTCGGAAAGCCCGGAGCGCAGCGCGTCGATGTTGGCCTTGGCGGTGGTGTAGACGGGGTAGCGGGCTGCGGCCGCCTTGGCCATCGAACCGACTTCGACGAGAACCATGATCGTGGCGACCACCAGCAGCGGGGTAGACGCCAGAATCCGGTTGCGGCGGGTGGGTTTGACCTCGGTGTGCCCGGCGTAGTCCAGCCGGAAGTGCTGCCAGGCGGCCAGCAATCCGGTCGCGATCGAGGCCGTCAGAAACATCGACGTCACCGGGTGGCTGGCGATGACGGGCTGGATGTCGCGCCACGGCACACCGTAGTTGCCGACGTAGAACCAGCCGTTGATGCCCGAGGTCGCCCAGGCCAGCACGAACAGCAGCGCGGTGATATACAGCGACAGGTTACGGCGGCTGTGCAGTCCGACGCTGGCCAAGGTGAACGCGGTGACCGCGCCCAGCGCTGCGGCGAACCCGGCGAACGCGCCGAACTGGACGGCCCACTTCGTCGGGGTGAACGTCAGCAACAACAACCCCGCCGCGCAGGCGCCGATCAGCCGCCAGGCCGGGCCGCTGGCCACGCCCGGGATGCGGCCGCGGCGCAGCAGCACCACCAGCACACCGAACAGGCACAGCAGCAGCACCAGCACGGCGAAGCGGCGGGTCATCGAGGCGTCGACGTTCGACTCGACTGTGACGAAGTAGTACCGCAGAAACTCCTGATACCAGGCGATGGTCGGTCCGACCACGTATTTGATGCGCGCCGACTCCGCGACGGTCGCAAGTGTCTGGGCCCGGAACACCACGACCAAAACCAGCGACAGCGAGGCCGCCAACACCGCCAACGGCGCCAGCAACCCGTCGAAGTGTCGACGCCGCGCGATGATCCCGGCGATGGCCCGCGACCCGGTCAGCAGGGCACCGAGGGCGATCAGCCCCTGGGGGGCCAAGGTCGCGGTGAGCATCGCGACCACGATCGCGGCCGCGGCCGGAACCAGCCGCCGAGTGGCAACGGCCTGCTCGACCAGCGCCCAGGTGAGCACGGTGCCGCAGGCGATCAGCGGCTCCGGGCGCAGTCCGTTGTTGAAGGGCAGCCAGGCGGCCAAAAAGACCGCGCCCGCGGTCCACACGGCCACCCGGTTGCCGGCCAGGCCGCCCCGGCCGGGACCCAACCGTGGTAGCACATAGCGGCTGATGATCAGCCAGCACCCGATTCCGGCCGCGGTGGCGGGCAGCCGCATCCACACCCCGGCGGTGCTGACCGAGGCCAGGTGTGCCAGCACGGCGGGATACCAGTCGAACGGCGCCTCCGAGGCACCGAAGAACCGGTAGTAGTTGGCCAGGTAACCGGCCTGGTGGGAGACTCGGGCGATGGTGAGGTTGTAGCCGTCGTCGGTCGAGGTGGCGCCGATGAGGTGCCACACCAGCAGCGTCGCGATGACAGCGGCGTCGGCCAGCCAGGTGGCCAGGCCGGCCCGCACCCGCCGCCAACTGCGGGGCACGCGGCGCCCCGCATGCCGATCCAGAACGGCCAGCGCGGCCATCGCCGCCAGCACCATCAACACGGCCAGGGCCATGGCGGCCTTCTTGATGGCGGTGGCGGCCGTGATGAACCTGGTGTCGACGTCGATACGAGCCGAAAGCCCGGGCTGCGGAGCGGTTTTCAGCTCGGTGAAGATGCCGCCGACCTGAGGTTTTTTCTCGGGTGCCAGTGTGCCGACGGCACCTGGAATACCGACGAAGTCCGCGCCCACCCCGGCGTTGGTGGCCCAGATGTGCAGCACGCGGCACACGCCGGCGGCCACCGCGGGCCGCGGCGCGACCGCTGCCACCGAGTCCCGGAACGCGACGACGACCGTGTCTTTGTTGGCCCGCACGAACAGTCCACTTTTGCCGGTCTGGAATCCGTCGCTCGGCAGCGTCGACAGCACCAGCCCACCGTCGGCGGGCAACGTCGCGCTCGCCGCGCAGGGAATCGAGATGTCCAGTGCTCGTGGTGCTCCGGACACCAGCGGGGCGGTGATCCCGGTGACGTGTCCGTCGGCGGCGGTGCCCTGCGGCCAGAGGATTGTCGCGGTGGTCTGTCTTACCGGGAGCAGCGGGATCACACTGCACAGCAACAGGCCAGCGATCCCCGCGACGACGGCGACGAGTCGTGCGATGCGCTGCGGCGCTCGCTCATTACCGTCGTGGGGCACGAGGGTCGATCGTATGCGACGGTGCGTCGGGCGACGACGCGCGTCGCCGCGCGGCGGGCCGAAGTCGCCGATTCAGGTCAAACTGCCCGGGTCAGCCAGCGGGACGAGCACGTATGACGGGGTGTGTCCGCCCTGGTGGACTTGGTAGCGTCCGCCGGCCAGGGCCCGCCGCGCCGGCTTGGCGGGCACCAGGTGCGGGAAGTCGTAGGTGGTGAGGATGAGCCGCAGCCGATGCTGGGGTGCGATATATGCGGCGGTCGGGAAGATCTCGAGGTCGTAGCGGGGCTGCTCGCCGGGAACGACGGGCTTGGCCGCCGAGCGGGTGCTGAAGTGATGCGGCCGCAGCAGGTCGCCGTCGGGCAGGTGCCAGGTGCGGTCGGGGTCCAGCGCGCGATGCGAGCCGAGCAGCGCGCCCTGTGTCAGCGGCCGGCTTGTCCCGTCAGGGGCGACGTCGTCGAGGTGGGCAACCCACAGGGTCTCGGTGGTGTCGGCGGTCGCGTGGAGGGTGAGCGTGATCGGCCCGGCCACGAGCGTGGGGGACGTGAACGGCTCGGTGGTGTAGGTCAGCGCCCTGCGCTGCAGGCGGCGGTTGTCCGCGTCGTAGCGGATGCGCCGACCCCGCTGGGCAGTGAAGAAGCTGTTCATCCCGAGGGTCCACTGCTCCAGGCTTCGCCCTGCCACCGGACCGCGCGCAGCGTAATCGAGGGTCGCCAGCGTTTGGTCCGGCGTGCAGTCACGGCTGAGGCGGCCTGACTCGCACAGGTAAAAGCGGGCGGGGCTCGCTTCGGCAAGCGGAAATTCGCGGGCGTGGAACCATTGCCGGCATCCGATGGCTTGGAAAGTGAACGGCGGGTCGGAGATCGCCGCGGATGCGTCGTCTTGCAGCCACTGGTCGAACCAGCGCAGCTGCAGCGCGTTGATGTGCAGGCCGTCGAAGTTCGTGACGTGATACCACGGGCCCATCAACAGCCGAACCCGATCCGACACCGGTTGGCCTGGTTCCATCGGCGCCTCGTCCGGCCGGCCGGCGAAGGCATTCTGCAGCGCGGCATAGTTGAGCGGCGTCCCCCGCTGGAAGGCGTCATGCCACCCGCCGACCAGGAAGACCGCCACCCCATTGGCGACGATCTGCGGAAGCACGACCGCCGGGCGCAGCGCATCCCAGAACGGTCCGTCGTATGCGGCCTCGCCGCCGGCCATGGCTTCGGCGATCAGTGGTCGGAAGTACCGTCGCTGGTCGCGGCCGCGCTGGCGCACTGCTGCTAACCCGCCGCCCCGCGGCCGCGGATGTCCGCCCCGGGCCAGCAATTCCAGCGTCGGGTTAACGACGTTGAGCAGCGAGTAGAGGGCACCGTAGGCCCGCACGGTCCGCAGGTGCGGCACCCCGCCCATGTTGGCGGCGTCGCGGTAGAAGTCGCGTGCCGCCATCACCGGAAAGATCGCTCTCAGCGGTGAATTCGGCCCCACCGCGGCAGCGGTGAACAGTTGGTTGATCGCCAGGTAGGAGGTGCCGAACATGCCGACGCGGCCGTTGCTGTTCGGCAGCGTCGCGGCCCAGTTGACCAGCTCCACCCCGTCCTGGGTCTGCCGGGCTCCGAACATCTCGAACGAACCGCCGGACGCGCCGGTCCCGCGGACGTCGACCATCACCTCGATGTAGCCCCGCTTGATCAGGTAGGGCGTCGCACCGCCACCGATCTGGGCGGCCGGGGGAGGGGCCTTTTTGCCGTACGGTGTGACGGACAGCAGCACCGGGAACGGCCCGGCGGCGGGCTCCCCGGTCTCCGGCACGGTCGGGTAATGGATGTCGGCCCGCAGAACGACCCCGTCGCTCATCGGTACCGCGACGTTGTGCTCTCTGCCGACCCCGTAGGCCGCGGGCCGCGGCGTCCACGGCGGTGAGAATGGCAACGGATTGCCGCGGCGGGTCCGCGGCCCCGCGCCTCGGCGTCGCAACCGCAACGTGGTCATCTGCAACTCCTGGATGCGTGAATCGAACCGGGCCCATTGGAACGGAAACTGACAGCTAATGCCTCAGCGGGCCCGGGCTCCACAAGCCGCTGCGGGTAGCCGAGCCGAGGTCGAGGCGGGCTGGGGTCGCGTCCGGGTAATACGGTGTCAACTGCTGCAGGGCGCCCCAGTCGCGGAACCAGTCGTCTTTGAGATAGCTCGGCACAGTGGTTGCGCGGACTAACAATTCGGTGATCCCCAGCGGGCCGCCGCCGTTGTTGTCCATCACCGGCGAGTTGGCTTCGGCGCCGAACCGGTCGGGAAGAATCCGCCACTTCGGCGCTTCGATGACGCCGTTGCGATGGTCGAACGGTCGCTGGCACGGAAACGCCAGGCCCACCAGCCAATCGAGCAAGACCGGATCCCGTGAGCCGACCACGTCTTGCAGCGTGCGCAGCCGCGGCATGCGGGGCGGGGTAACCGCGATCCAGTGTTGCGGCGCTAGGTCGTCGTCGGTGGCGACCACCCGCACCCGGGTGGCGCTGCGGGGCAGCGCAGCCATCGGCGCGCGCAGGTTTCGCCACGCCGGCGCCGCCCCCACGTCGACGAAATTAGTTGTGCCCGCGGGCTTTCCGTCTTCACCTGCCCACTGCACCTGGACCTCGTCGGGGTCGAAGCGCCCGGCGGCCGACACCACCAAGAGCGGGCCGGCCTGGTCCCGCGGCGGTAGCCGGTACCACGCCGAGCGCAGGACCGCCGGCACCTGCACACCGGATCGCCAGCTGCCCAACACTGGGGTGCGGGCAGGGTCGAGGTTGTAGGGCAGCCGGGCGCGCGACCCGTTGATCCCCGGCGCCGCGGTGGTACCGCCCTCAGTGCCGGCCTCGCTGCTGGTGACCAGTCCGTCGTCGCTTAAGAAACTACGGTCGCCGGGGCGTTCCATCACCGGGTCGGCGGACACATCGGCGGGAATACCGTTGGAGTCAAAGCCTTCCGAGTACCCCCCGCCCAGCGCGTCCTTGACCGGTGCCCCGATCGGGGTCAGCATGCCGGCGTTGGGATCCAGCTCGACGAGCACGTCGTTGGCCAACCCGCACGTTTTGCCTGTCAACGCCTCCAGGTTGGAGCGTCCCACCGACCACGCCGGGTACTGCGCGGTCATCGCCAACGTCAGCGACAGCACCTCGAAGAAGACCAGCACCCAGGCGGCTATAGCCAACGGCGCCTGGATGATTCGGGTCAATCGGATGCCGTTATCACGCTCTACGCCGTTGTTGACGAAGTGGAACCATGCCGCGGCCAGTAGCACCAGCACCGTGAGCCCCAGCAGCATGGTAGTAAAACCGAACTTCCACTCGGGGAACGAATTCGACCACGGCACACCGAAATTGGATACATACCACCAACCGTTGACGCTGGCGAACGACAATGCCATCACGAACAGCACCAGCGCGGCGAACATGGTGCGGTTGCGTCGGGAGCGCATCGCCGCGGATGTCACTGCGACGGCGGCCAATGCGCCCAAAGAGCCCGCCAGCCCGGCGAACACCCCGAAGTGGTGGGTCCACTTGGTGGGGGTGAACATCATCGCGATGAACGAGATGATGGTGATGCCGATGATGCGCCGGCTCGGTCCGGCCGCGGTGCCCGGAATCCTGCCCTTGCGCAACGACATTGCCACCGACACGGCGAGCGCGACGAGCAACGCCAGCACCGCGAAGCGGCGGGCCACCGAGCCGTCGGGGCTGGCCATGAACAGCCGCTCGTAGCGGATGTGCTCGTCGAACCAACTCAGGCTGGGCCCGACGGCGCGTTTGAGCATGCTGGCTTGCAGTTCGCCGGCGAAGGTCTGGTCGCGGAAGATCAGGATGGTCGTGACTGTGACCGCGGCCAGTATCGGGGCCAGCAGCGGCAGTGCCCCGAAGCGTTCGGAGCGGCGGTGCACGATGGTGCGCAGCGGGCCGATCGCCACCAGCAGCGCCCCGATCGAGGCGATTCCGGTGGGCCCGGAAAACAAGGTCAGCGCGCCGATGATGCAGGCGATCGCCACCGGCAGCAGGCGGCTGGTGGCCACCGCCCGTTCGACCGAACACCAGGTCAGCAGAATTCCCAGCGCGATGATCGGCTCGGGTCGCAGCCCGTTGTTCAGCGGCAACCAAACCGCCAGGAACATGCCCGCCGCCGTCCACGCCGCGGCGCGGCTTTGCTTGACCGCATGGCCTAGCCGCGGGATGACTTCCCGGCTGATCACCCACCAGCAGGTCAGCGCCATCAGCAGGGTCGGCAGGCGCATCCAGATGCTGGCCGTGGTGACGTGCGCCCACAACGCCAGCAGGTCGTAGTACCAGCCGAACGGCGCCTCGGGTGTGCCGAACCAGCGGTAGTAGTTGGCCATGTAGCCGGCGTGTTCGGACACCCGGGCCATGGTCAGGATGTAGCCGTCGTCGGCGGTGTTGGCGCCGACGAATTGCCACCACACCAGAGCGGCGATGACCAGGACGTCCAGCGGGGTGATCGACCACCATCGCGGTGGCAGGAACCGGCGGTGCCGGATTCCGTCGGCGGAGTCGAGCACATGCAGTGCGATCAGCGCGGTGACGGTCAGCGTCACGCCGAGGACCATCGCGGCCATCTTCAGCGGCGTGGGGGCGCTGCTGTAGCGGGTGTCGACGGTCGCCGAGAGCGCCAGCCCGGCCGGCGCGGGCCCGGACAGGTCGGTGAAGACGCCGACGATCTGCGGCCGGAAGTCGTAGCCGCCGCGTTCGCCGCGCAGCGGTGCGCCCGGGCGGTCGGCGTGCGGGCCTTGGCGCAACCCGACGAATTCACCGGTGACCTTGTCGGCGTGCGCGGTGAAGGTCAGCCGCTGGCAGGCGGGGCTGAGCACCTGGCTTAGCGGCGCCACCACCACCGGGGTGTTGCGCACGACAACGACCAGGTCGTCGTTAACGCGTTCGATGAGCAGTCCGCGATCGACGGCCTTGGGCGCCTGCTTGGGCACCGTCGACAACAACACGGTCTTGGTGCCTGCCAGCCCGGCGGCGGCTGAGCACGGCACAGTGATGGACAAGTCGGTGGCCACGTACCCGATCAGCGGCGCCTCGACGCTTGCGAACACCCCGTTTTGCGGCCAGTTCAGTTGGGCGGTGGTCTGTTTGACGGGCAGCAAGGGGGTCACGACCGCCAGGGCGGCCCCGAGCAGGCCCGCGACGACGGCGACCAGCCGGGCGGCCCGGTAGTTGTGGGCGGTCCGGTCGACCCAGGTCGCTTCGTCTTCCCGGGCGGTCCGGGCGTTCGCCCCCGTGACGGTCACGGAGCTAGATGGTAGTGGTCCGACCTGTGTCGTTTCGGTTGCCATCAGTGGCTGGGCTCCTGGCGGATGGCCAGCACGAACGGGCCGATGTTGGTGACGGTAAACCGCGGGTCGGCGAACAGGGCGGCTTTGAAGTCGACGGTGTAGCGGCGCACGTTGGGCTGGTTGGGGTAGACGTCCTCGGCCAGCCGCAGCGTATAGGTGTCGTCGGCGCCGCGCCGCATCAAAAACACCGTCGGCGCCGGCCAGGGCAAGTTGTCCAGCGCGTGGACGAACTGCTCGGCGGACGTGAGCTTGGACCAGCTCTTGATCGCGGCCGCGCGCTTGTCGAACTGGGCCAGGGGGTTGGCGTAGTGCGACGTCAGCCCTTGAAAACCCCAGTAGGGGTAGTAGGACAAGAAGCTGTAATCGGCGGTCAGGACGACGATTTCGTCGCGTGCGCGGCCCGTGGTTGCGGTGATCACGGCGTCGATGGCCGGGTAATACTTCTCGGCCCCGGGCGGGCGACGGTCCCCGCGCTGGCCGTGCCCGTCGGTGTCGGTGTAGGCGATGGTCAGATCGGGTCGCAGCACGTCGGGAATGTCCTGGCTGAAGGCGATCGCCGCGGCCAGACCCACCGCGGCGGCCACCGGGATGACGCTGCGGCCCCAGGCGTGGTCGCGTCCACGCCTGGCCAGGGCCTGCGTGAGCTCGATGAAGCCGAACGCCCCGGCGGCGGCCAGCAGCACGCTCAGCGTCGGCTGCAACCGAAACGACAGCAGCGTGGTGCGGGCCAGGGTGGTCAGCATCGACAGCAGCGACCACAGGTAGACGGCCAACACGCCGATCGCCAAGGCAGTTGCGCGCACCGATGACCGCAGCCGCACCACCAGCCACAGGGTGCCCAGCATGCACAGGGCCCCGAGCAGCGTGAACTGCAGCATCGGGAAGCTCAGCTCAGCGCCGTCGGCCGGCAGGTAGTGGTAGGCGCTGCCGGTGTTGCTGACCGGGTCGTGGGCGGCCCGCAGCAGAAACGGCGTCCACGTGATCGCACCGATGGCGGCGGCAATGACCGCGATGACCGTCAGCCGAAGCAGTGGGTCCGCGGCGGCCCTGACGCCCTGCCGCCACCGCGAGCCGGCCAGCAGCACCGCCATCAGCGCCACCGTGAACACGCTGTAGACCAACAGCAGTGTGTAGAAGGTGGCGGCGAACCCGAGGAACATCCCTACCCCGATCACCGCGGCCCAGCCGCCGGACCGGGCCGCCCCGCGCAGCCCCGACCAGGCCAGGACCAGCACCGGCGGCAGCAGTACGGTGATCATCGCCGAGTACGGCTCGGGCGAACTGTAGGCCAGCGTCACCGCGGCGGTCGCGGCTGCGACGATCAGCGCGAACTCGAAGCGAATCATCTGCCACCACAGCGCCAGCGCCACTGCCACCGCGATGGTGATCGAGGCGATCGCCCACGGCTTGTACATCTCCCAGCCGGGCGTTCCGGTCAGCGCCGCGATGCGCCCGCCGATCCAAAACCAACCCGGCGGGTAGAACGGCGGCAGACCCTGATAGGTCATATCGCGCAGGGCGGCGCTGTCGGTCAACCGGGTCAGATACTCGGTGCGGAACTGCTGGTCCACCGAGATCCCGAACAGGTAGAGCTTGGTGGCGCCCAGCGGCATGGCCAGCGTGACAACGGAAAACGCGGACACGAACACCAGCGCCGCCAGCCGGGCCAACACCCTAAGCGCCCGCTGACCGCGCCGCCACAGCCAGCCGGTGGCCACCAACCCGACGATGCACCCGACCTGGCCCACCGTGGTCAGCGCGTGTAGCTGATTCGACGACGGGTAGGCCGGCCAGTTCACCCCGCCGATCGCTTTCAGCGACACCACCGCGACCACCGCGGCGATCGCGGCAGCGATCACCATGTGAGCGATGCTGGCCAGCACGTTGGCGGCGCGAGCAGACGCAAAGGCCCCCCATCTGTCCCCGAAGTGGGGGCCCTTGCGTCTGCTCGCCATCTGCTCAGATGGGGAGTTTGCGGAAGATCGGCCGGGGGATGTGACGCAACACCATCATCACGTAGCGGAATGCTCCTGGGGCCCAGACCAATTCCTTACCTTTAGCAGCCGCGGTGACCGCGAGGTCGGCGACGTACTCCTTGTCGACGGTGAGCGGTGCTTCTTTGAGGTGGGCGCTCATCCGGGTGCGAACCTGGCCGGGGCGGATCACCAGCACACGAACACCGTACTCGCGCAAGGCTTCACCGAGACCAAGATAGAAACCGTCCAGACCGGCTTTGGTGGAGCCGTAGACGAAGTTGGATCGCCGCACCCGTTCACCGGCGGCCGAGCTCATCGCGATGATCTGGCCGAACCCTTGGGCGCGCATCTTCTCGCCCAGCAGCACTCCCACCGAAACGGCTGCGGTGTAGTTGATTTGGGCGATCTGCACTGCCTTGCGCTGATTTTGCCAGAGTTCTTCGGCGTCGCCGAGCAACCCAAACGCGACGATGGCCACGTCGACGTCACCGCCGGCGAAGGCCTGCTCGATCACCGCCGGGTGACTGTCGGTGTCCAGCGCGTCGAAGTCGACCAGTTCCACCGACTTGGCTCCGGCGGCTTTCATCTGTGCGACGGCGTCGTCGCGGCCCGGGTCGTCCGGCAGCGCCGCCAGCACGATACGCGCCGGGGCATTCTGCAGATAACGCTCGCAGATGGCCAAACCGATTTCGGACGTGCCGCCGAGCAGCAGGACGGTCTGTGGATTGCCTACGGCGTCGAGCACCATCTACAACAGCTCCAAACGACGCGCCATGTCGGAGGCGAAGACCCGCAAGGGATCGACCTTGCGGCGCACCGCAATCCACTCCTCAATGCGCGGATACATGGCGTGGAAGGTATCGGCCGTGGTCCGTGAGTCTTTGGCGGTGTAGAGCCGACCCCCGAATTCCAGGACGCGCCGGTCGAGTTCGCTGAGGAACTGGCCCAGGCCAGGTTTGATCGGAAAGTCGACGCAGACATTCCAGCCGGGGATCGGAAAGCTCAGCGGCGCTTGGTTTCCCGGTCCGAAAAGCTTGAACACGTTGAGAAACGAACAATGCCCCGACTTCTGTATGTCACCGATGATCCGTTTGAATTCCTCGACGGCCTGAGTAGGCACCACGAACTGGTATTGGCCGAAACCGGCCCGCCCGTAAGCCCGATTCCACTCGCCGACCATGTCCAGTGGATGGTAGAACTGCGTCAGGTTCTGGATCTTGCCGCGATAGGTACCGGATTTGCGGTACCACAACTCGCTGGCCGCCCCGAAGGTCAGCTTGTTGGCCAGCCCAGTCGGAAAGACATCCGGCATCGTAAAGTACTGCGGCGCATCGAATTTCAGTGGGTTACGCTGAAGTTTCTTGGGCAGTTGGTCGAGTCGGGCCAGCGATCCCCGTGATATGACGGCTCGGCCCAGCTTCGGCGGTGGGCTGATCGCGTCGAACCAGGCAGACGAATAGGTGTAATTAGCCTCGCTGCCGTCGCTGTGAAAGGCGATCGTCTCGTCGAGGCTGCGCGTGACGTCGCCGTCGGCGAGGAAATACGCGGTCTCGGTGTGGGTCATTTCGATGGTGGCGCGCAAGATGATTCCGGTGAGCCCGTTGCCGCCGACAGTGCACCAGAACAGTTCGGCGTCGTCGCCGTCGGGCGTCAAATGGCGGATCTGGCCGTCGGCGGTCAGCAGGTCGATGGAGTGCACGTGGTTGCCGAAGCTTCCGGCGCTGTGGTGGTTCTTGCCGTGGATGTCGCAGGCGATTGCCCCGCCGACGGTGACCTGCCGGGTTCCGGGCAGCACCGGGACCCACAGCCCGAACGGCAGGGCAGCCTTCATCAACTGGTCGAGGTTGACGCCGGCGTCGACGTCGGCGAGCCGGGTGTCGGCGCTGATCGAATGAATGGTGTTCAGCGGCGTCATGTCGACCACCAGCCCGCCACCGTTTTGGGCGTTGTCGCCGTAGGAGCGGCCCAGCCCGCGGGCGATGATGCCCCGACCACCGGCGTCGGCCACCCGGGCCACCGCCTTGGCGATGAGCTCAGGGTCGGGCGTGGACAGCACCTGCGCCACCGACGGCGCCGTGCGGCCCCAGCCGGACAGCCGCTTGGTGGTCGTGGGAAAGGTCGAGGACATCAGTCACAGAGGGTACCGCCTGCGCTGGCGGGCTCAGCGCAGCCGAAAGATGACGGACCGCTGCACGACGAAGTTGATGACCGTGGCCGTGCCCTGGGCCACCACAAACGCGAGCGGGACCGCCCAGTTTCGGTAATCCAGGAGCGCCAGGCAGAGGTGGTTGAGCCCGACCTGCACCGCGAAGGTCAGCCCGTAAAGCGCCATCACCGCGACGAACCGGGCGGTGCTGGGCGGCGCCTGAAACGTCCACCGCCGGTTGATCAGGTAGGCGGTGATGGTGCCGACGACGAAGCTGGTGGCTTTGGACAGGTCCACTTGCAGACCGACTGCCTTGTACAGCAGCACATACAGGCCGAAGTCGACAACCGCCGAGAGACCACCGGTGACGATGAACCGCCACATCTGTGTGGTCAGGCTGAGCTGCGCGGCTGGCGGCGCGATCTCGGTCATCGCGGGCAGTTTACGGGGCATTGCGGCCCGTCCGCGCAAGCCGAGCGCCCACTACCCCTAATTGGGGAACTTCACGTCGAGCAGCTCGACCTGGTTTTCGCCTTGCGGCGTCGAATAGGTGACCGTGTCCCCCGGCTTGTGCCCGGCCAGGGCGAGTCCCAGCGGGCTGCCGGCCGTCAGCGTCTCCGCTTCGCGGCCGATGGGGGTCTGCTCGACGATGGAGATCACCAGCATGGTGACCACCGAACCGTCGGGAAATCGCAAGGTCACCTCGGTGCCGGGCGGCAGTGTGGCGCCACCGTCGGACACCGGCCCGGCCCGCAGCACCCGGTCGAGTTCGTTGATGCGCTCATCGAGCGCTGCCAGTTCGTCGGCCCGCTGGATGGCGTCGGCGGCGTCACCGTGGTCGCCGACCATGCCGCGGTCGTTTTCGACCTCGACTTCCAGCCGGTCACGGCGCTGCCGCAGCCGCTGCAACTCTGCGGCGATGCGATCACGTGCTTCATCCGCAAGTCTTGTTGATTCGTCGTGCTCGCTCACAATGCTGGCCTGTCTCGTGGGGCCACCGCGGCTGTTGCCGCGAAGCGCCCAGGTTGTCTGTCTGCCGTGCGCCCATTATGGCGCTGGGAATCGGCTTGGTGGCGTTTCGTGTGGACGGTTAGCCGCCGCGAAGCTACCAGCTTGATGCTGTCGGTGGTATGCCCCCCGCTCATCGACATGATGAATGCCTAGCACGCATCACGGGCACGGGTGTGCCAAACCTGCCAATGGACGGCACCGCGGCCACCACCAGGCAACCGTCGATGGATTGCCGGTCGCCGGCTGCTCGACCGGCTACTGGCCGTGCCAGCGGGCCTGGTGTGCGGCATGGGTAGACAAGTAAGCCCCCGGAGCGAAGAGCTCGTCGTAGAAGTCGGTGTCGATGTGTTGGGCCTGCAGGTACATCAGCACATGCACAGTGGGCACGGTGCCCGGCAGCTTGCCGAACGTGTCGTAGATGTAGGACGCCTCGAGTGTGACGAGCTCGGCGATCCCGTCGGGTGGCAGCGCTGACGAACGAACTTTCGGGGTGTCGGCCCATGGCCCGGGTGTCTCGCGGTGAAACGGCCCACCGGGCCCGAAGCGCCGCGTCACGAACTTTGCGACGCCAGCTTCCACCGAAGGTACGTGCGGCGGACTAAGTGTTTCGAAATAGCCGGGCAGCCCAGTGACATTCGGCAGCGGCCAGCGGTCGTCATGGTCGGCGACAAAGCCCAGCCCAGGTGCCCTCGGGTCACCGGATCCGCCGAGCACCGACAGCGCGTCCAGGCCGTCGTACATCCAGCCGCCCAGTCCCATGGCCTGCAATACCAGGACGCCGTTGTTTGCCGCGGTGGCCAATTCGGCGCTGGCCTCGGTCAGCGTGTACTGCTCGACAACGGACAGCGGGACCGGGTCGCCAGCGTGACGCAGAGACGAAAACCGTTCCGTGCCAGGGATATTGCTTTCATTGACGTCGTCGTACACGAGATAGCCGTTGGCCGCGAAAAACCAGAGATTGGACATCAAGTGCTCGGCCAGGTCAGCCACGGGGAACGCCAGAAGGCTGCCGGGGTGGTTGGCGACCCAGATGTTATGACCCTCCATGTAGGGTTCTTCGCGGGGCAGGTGCAGGCGGTGCTCGGAAATCCGGATGTACGAGTCGGCGGTGTGGCTGAGTCACTCCTCGATGCCGGTGAACGCGCGCGGCGGCTGGTCGCGGGTGGGCAACAGATAGGTTCCGGTGTCGTCGGTGAAGAACAGTTGGCTGGTATGGAATCCAGCCGCGGACGGGAATGTCCGCCCGGTCGCGCTGCCCGAATAGTTCGGCAGCGCAGGAGCGTAGTCGGGGTTGTAGGGAATGCCGTAGTGCCAACCGGTGACACCACCGGTGACCGCAAGCACCAGCGCGCGTTCCACCTCTGACAATGGCTGCGCAGGTTTGCGGCTGGTGAATGCCAATGCTCCGCTTGGAATCTGGCCGCCGACCGGGAATCGGCGCGATCGCCGCCCGGTGATCGCGGCCAGCAACGGAAATCGCCTCGCGTCGGCGAGCGCGGCCCGCTCGTGGTCGGAGATCGTCAAGCTCATCGCTTACCCCTGCGGCGCCCGCGCAACCACTGCCAAGACCTGCAAGGCGTGTCCCCGCGGCACGTACCCCCCTACACCCAATACGGCACCCGGGCGCGGTACTGGCGCATCGCGAACGCGGCGAGCACCCAACCCACAGCCGTCAACACCAATACCACTACCCAGTGTCGCAGCTCTTGGTGGGCGCCCAACAGCGGTGCGCGCACAATGTCGAGGTAATGCAATAAAGGATTGAGCTCGACGATTTTCGACCACCTGCCAGCACCCTGCTGACGCAGCGTGTCGTCGTTCCAGATGATCGGCGTCATGAAGAACAGCAACTGCACGACGGAAAACAACAACGGGCCGATGTCGCGGTAGCGGGTGGCCAGAATGCCGAAACACAGTGACACCCACACGGCATTCAGCACGATCAGCGCCAGCGCCGGAACGACCGAAAGGTCGGCCCACGACCATGGCTTGGGATAGATGACCGCGATGACGGCGTAGATGACGATGTTGTGCGCGAACAAGATCATCTGCCGCCACACCAGCCGGTAGACGTGCACGCTCAACGGCGTCGGCAATTGTTTGATCAATCCTTCGTTGGCGACGAACACTTCGGCGCCCTCCAGGATCGCGGCGTTGATCAGGTTCCAGACGATCAGACCGAGCGTCACATAGGGCAAATGCACCGCCAAATCCAGCCGAAACAGCTTGGAGTACAGGCCACCCATCGCGACGGCGGTGGTTCCGGTGGCGATCGTGATCCAGAACGGGCCCAGCACCGAGCGTCGATACCGCTGCTTGATGTCCTGCCAACCCAGGTGCAGCCACAACTCGTGGCGGCGCCAGCCGTCGGTCAGATCACGCCAAGCGCGAGCCAACGACTTCGATCCGGCAGCATCGCCTGCGCGCGTCACGACAACCCTTCCGGCCGGCGGAACTGCTCGCGACGACCCAAGCGCCGCAACCGAAACCACTCCAGCAAGCCGGCTGGGTCGCGGCGGGACACCAGAAAGAACCAGCCGAACCGCAACCATTCCTGGGGTAGCAGCCGGCGTAGTCCCGGCTGGGACAGCAGATAACCGCGGTTGCGGTAGGTGAAGAAGCGCTTGATGGGATCCTCGGGATACTGGGTGTGCATCCGACCGCGAAGAATCGGTTTGAACTCCGCGGATCCGCACGGATGCAGGTACACCGCCTCCAGACAGGTGCCGAACGGCAGGCCGGAGCGCGCCAGCCGGCGGTGCATTTCCACTTCGTCGCCGCGGACGAACAGCCGCACATCGGGAACACCGACTGCCTCCAGCGTCGACGCGGCAAACAGCGCCCCGTTGAACAATGACGCGATGCCCGGCAACAGATCCTGCCCGTCGCCGGTGCGCAATTCGCTTACTCGTCTGCGCCACACCAGACCCGGGCGCAACGGAAATGCCAACCGCTGCGGGTCGTCGATGTCGCACACCATCGGCGACACCGCCGCCAGCCCGTGCTTTCTCGCGCAGGCCAGCAGGGTGGCCAGCACATGCGAGCTTTGCGGGTGCCCGTCGTCGTCGGCCAGCCATACCCAGTCGGCGCCCTGTGCCAGGGCATGCAGCATTCCGAGCGCGAATCCCCCTGCGCCGCCCAGGTTTCGGCGTGATCCGAGGTAGGTCGTCGGGATGGGTTGACCGGCCACCAGTTCGCGGACACGATCGTCGTGCCCGTTGTCGACGACGATCAGCTGATCAGGCAGCCGAGTCTGGCTGGTCAGTACATCAAGTGACTTCGCCAGCTCGTCCGGGCGCCGATGGGTGACCACGACGGCGCACACCGATTCGGTCATCCCGGTATCTCTTCACGCGCGGTCTCGGCCATCACTTCGCGCACGTGCCGGGCGGCGTCCTCGCCTTCGTAGGCGCGCACCACGTCCTCGATGCCGCCGGTCAGCCTGATGCTGCCGTGCTCGATCCACATCGCGGTCTTGCACAGCCGGGCCAAAAACTCGTTCGAATGGCTGGCGAAAACCAGGATTCCCGACCTTTCCACCAGGCGCTGCAGCCGCGGCTGCGCTTTCTTCAAGAAATCGGCGTCCACCGCGCCGATGCCCTCGTCGAGCAGCAGGATCTCGGGGTCGATGCTGGTGACCACCCCCATCGCCAGCCGCACCCGCATCCCGGTCGAATACGTGCGCAGCGGCATCGACAGGTAGTCGCCGAGCTCGGTGAACTCGGCGATTTCGTCGACCTTGGCCATCATCTGCCTGCGGGTCTGCCCCAGGAACAGCCCGCGGATGATGATGTTCTCGTAGCCGGAGATCTCCGGGTCCATTCCGATGCCCAGGTCGAACACCGGCGCCACGCGCCCGACCACCGTCGCCGAACCCCGCGTCGGCTCGTAGATACCCGAAAGCAGGCGCAGCAGCGTGGATTTGCCCGCCCCGTTGTGGCCCACCAGGCCCACCCGGTCGCCCAGGCTCAGCGACATCGTGATATCGCGCAGCGCCTCGATGATCACGACGTTGGACGTGTTGCGCCCGATCGTGCCGCCGGCGGCTTTGCCGAGGAAGGTTTTCTTCAACGACCGCGACTTGGCATCGAAGATGGGAAACTCCACCCACGCGTTGCGCGTCTCGATGCGAGGTCCAGACACCGGTGTTGCTTACAGGTATTGTCCGGTGCCCGATTGTCCGTGGCCGCTGTGCCGGTGGACACCCGGCGGCAGCGCGCCCTGGCGCATCTGCTCGAGCTGCGCGCGGGCCGCCATCTGCTGGGCGAACAGCGCGGTTTGGATGCCGTGAAACAGCCCTTCCAGCCACCCGACCAGCTGCGCCTGGGCGATGCGCAGCTCGGCGTCCGACGGGGCGGCGCCCTCGTTGAACGGCAGCGTCAGCCGGTCGAGCTCCTCCCGCAGTTCCGGTGCCAGCCCGTCTTCGAGCTCTCGGATGCTGGTGGCATGGATCTCGCGCAGCCGGTTGCGGCTGGCCTCGTCCAGCGGCGCAGCCCGCACTTCTTCGAGCAGCTGCTTGATCATCGTGCCGATCCGCATCACCTTGGCCGGCTGCTCGACCAGATCGGTCAGCGACTGATCCTCGGAGTCTTCGTCCGTCTGCGTCGCCATTGCGCGCGGATCGACGCCGCCGACGATCTCGACGTTGTCGTCGCCATTACCGGTACTCAATGCAGTCACCACCCTCGGTTCTAGGAGCTTGTCATGGCGGGCCGGCCGCGCCATTCGTAGATGCGGGCCTCGCCGTTGTCGTAGATCTTCACCCACGACTTGGACCTATCTAACGACACTAGTCCGTCGGGCATAACGAACCCTCTCACGGTTGGCGAGCTGGTCAAGATGTAGCGGATGTTGAGTGCCCGGACCGCCTCGGGTACCCGTGGATCTGTGTCGGCGTCATCGGCGTAGGCCCAGAAAATGAAACGCTGATACCCCGGGCCCTGCTGCATCGGGTAGTCGTAGTGCGTCCACAGCGGGTGCAGGTCGGCCACCGCGTACATCCACGCGTGGCGTCAGTGTTGGCGTTGCCGATCAGCGTGTCACGCGCACCGGGCAGTCGGGCCAGATACGCCATCGCCTCCAGGTCGCGCTGGTCGATCATCACCGAGTCGTACTTGTCGCCGAACAAAAACCGGTGCCGGGGAAAGTAATGCCAGGCGCTGACCAGGTTGGCGGCCACGAGAAGCACCGCCGCGGCCGCCGCCCACACCGGCGCCGCCACCGGGCGGGTCAAGAACCGGCCGACAAGCCGCTCGGCCGCCGCGACGACGACCATGACCAGCGCGAACAACGCAACACCGGCCATCGGCACCAGCAGCAGCGCCGTCGCGGCCGCAATCCGGCGCGGGTCTTTGTAGAAGAACTCGCCCAATCCTCCGGCCAGCGTTCCGATCGGCCCGCCCAGCGGTGTCCCGGCGTCGACGTTGGCCACGATCAGCACCAGCCACACCGCCAGCGGCCACCAAATTCTTCTGACCAACAAGATGAGTCCGCCGGCGGCGGCCAGTGCGATCAGCGCGTACTGGACGGGGAAGTCGTTCAAGTGGCGGGAGTGCTGGAACACAGCGTCGAACAGCCCGCGCTTCTTGCTCAGGTAGGTCAGGTAGGAATGCCCGGCGATCACGTCTTCCTGCTGTTTCACGCTGATGAATTGCGGCAGCAGCACCAGCCCGCTGGGCACCGCGACCGTCGCCAGTGCCACGACGTCGGCCACCCGGCCGCGCACCGGCTGCCAGAGGGTTTCCAGCAGCCACCAGGCCGCGAGCAGCATGAGCACTACCACCCCGCCGGTGATATGCACCGAGAAGATCCCCACCAGCGCCAGCACCGCCACCGGGATGCGGTCGCGGTGCCGCAACGTGGAAGCGATCAGCACAAACGTGGGCGCCGCGAGGCCGTAGGCGGTCAGGTTGGGCATCGCCGCGGTGTCGAACTCGACGTAGGGCACCGCGGTGAACGACGCTGAGAGTGCGCCCGCGGTGGCCGCCGCGCCGGCGGTGCGCCACTGACTGGTCCGCATGCGCAGCATTCGCCAGGTCAGCAGCGCCGCGCTGACCGGAAACAACCAGATCGCGGCGGCCAGCGAACTCAAGGTGTAGGCGGTGGTGGGCGCGGCACCGGTCAGCTGGGCCAGTACCGCCGCCAGGGCGTGAAACGCCGACGGGTAGTACAGCAGCGCGTGGGTTTCGACGTTGCGCAGCTCGCCCATGTGGGTCGACGACGCCTGGCCGGTGTCGAGGATGAAGCGCACGGTGTTGGCGTGCCAGACGGCGTCCCAGGTGCTGGGGATCGACTGCCAATGCGGGATGCCGCGAACCGCCGCGCAGCCGATCAGCACCGCTCCCAGCAGCACGCCGGCGGCCACGGTGAGCGCCGGCCAGCCGGTGACCGCGCGGGATTCGCCGTCGGCGTCGCGATAGGGGTCCAGCAAGACCCGCAAACCCGCGACCACCATGGTGACGACGAGCAGAGCGCCCAGCGCGGTCCATGCGTTCCAAACGATTCCGAGCGCACCGAACGGAATGATGGCCAGCGCCACCACTCCGTAGGTCAGCGCCGGGCCGGCGGCCACCGCGATCGGCCAGGTTAGCTGCGCGCTGCGCGCGACGATTGCTCCGGGGGCTATCAGCAACAACAATGCGGCAAGGATTCCGATTGTCAGCCCCACTGCACTAGTATGGCTGGCCGGGTGACCCGGCTCGGGACGGCGGGGACGTATCTGGGTGCCTCGCTGGTGTCGCGGTTTGCGGACTGGCGGAATTCTAAGGTGGCTGACATGGCATTCGACGTCGCCCGGGTGCGTGGACTGCACCCATCGCTGGGAGACGGCTGGGTGCACTTCGACGCCCCGGCGGGAATGCTGATTCCCGAGCATGTCGCCACCACGGTGTCGACGGCTTTCCGCAACTCGGTGGCCAGCACCGCCAGCGCTCACCCGTCGGCCTGGCGCAGTGCGGCCGTGCTGGAGGCAGCGCGGCAGGCGGTGGCCGATCTGGTCAACGGCGACCCGCGCGGCGTGGTGTTGGGCGCCGACCGGGCGGTTTTGCTGTCGTCGCTGGCGGGAGCGTCGTCGTCGCGGGCCGGGCTCGGCTACGAGATCGTCGTCACCCGGCTCGACGACGAAGCCAACATTGCTCCCTGGCTGCGCGCAGCAAACCGATTCGGCGCCAAGATCAAATGGGCCGAGGTCGACATCGAGACCGGCGAGCTGCCGAACTGGCAGTGGGAAAGCCTGATCGGCAGGTCGACTCGCTTGATCGCGGTCACCTCCGCGTCGGGCACGCTCGGGACGGTCACCGAGTTGCGTACCCTGACCAAGCTGATCCACGATGTCGGCGGCCTGGTGGTTGTCGACCACTCCGCCGCCGCGCCGTACCGGCTGCTCGACATCGAGGAAGCCGACGTTGACGTGGTGGCGGTCAACGCGGTCGCGTGGGGTGGTCCGCCGATCGGGGCCTTGGTGTTTCGCGATCCGGCGCTGATCAATTCGTTCGCCTCGGTCTCGACCAACCCGAACGCCACCGGCCCGGCGCGCCTCGAGATGGGCGTGCACCAGTACGGTCTGCTCGCCGGTGTGGTCGCCAGCATCGAATACCTGGCCTCACTCGACGAATCCGCTCGGGGTACCAGACGTCAAAGGCTGGCGTACTCAATGGAATCGGCCAGCTCATACATGAGCCGAGTTTTCGACTACCTGATGGTGTCGCTGCGGTCGTTGCCGCTGGTGATGGTGATCGGCCGGCCCGAGATCCGGATTCCGGTGGTCAGCTTCGCTGTCCACGAGGTGCCGGCCGAGCGTGTGGTGCAGCGGTTGGCGGACAACGGGGTCCTGGCGATCTCGAACGCCAGCTCGCGGGTGCTCGACGTCATCGGGGTCAACGACGTCGGCGGCGCGGTCACCGTCGGACTGGCGCACTACTCGACGACCGCCGAGGTCGACCAGTTGGTGCGCGCGCTCGCCTCTTTGGGGTGAGCAGACGCAGAATCGCACGATTCGGTGCCCGAACGTGCGATTCTGCGTCTGCTCACGCTACAGGGTGAGCACGATCTTGCCGGCCACCCGGCCCGAGGACAGCAATTGGTGTGCGTCAGCGGCCTTTTGAATCGGCATCGCGGCGCCGACGACCGGACGGACCCGTCCGTCGGCAATCATGGGCCACACCGACTTGACCACCGCCTCGACGATGACGCTCTTGCCGTTCGGCCCGGAGACCGGTCGACCTCGCAGCGCGGTACCGATGACCCGGGCCCGTTTGCTGATGAGCTTGCCGAGGTTGAGCTCACCCTTTGTCCCGCCCTGCAAGCCGATGACGATCAACTGCCCGTCGCTAGCCAGCGCGTCGAGGTTGCGGTCCAGGTAGGCCGCGCCCATGATGTCGAGGATCACGTCGGCGCCGGCGCCGTCGCTGGCTTCGCGCACCCGCGTGACGAAATCCTCGTCGCGGTAGGCGATGGTGATCTCGGCGCCGAGATCGCGGCACAGTTGCAGCTTGGCCGGTGACCCGGCGGTGATCGCCACGCGGGCGCCCAGCGCCCGGGCGACCTGGATGGCGTGGGTTCCCACCCCGCTGGCGCCGCCGTGGATCAGCAGTAGCTGGCCGGCGTTCAAATCGGCGGTCAATACCAGGTTCGACCACACGGTGCACGCCACCTCGGGCAGCCCGGCGGCGTCGCGAAGGGACACGCCGTCGGGAATCGGCATCACCTGACCAGCGGGAACCGCGACGTATTCGGCATACCCGCCGCCAGCCAGCAAAGCGCAGGCTTCTTGCCCGGCGGTCCAATCGACAACATCGTCGCCGACCGCGGCGACGATGCCGGACACCTCCATTCCGAGGATCTCGCTGGCTCCCGGCGGGGGCGGATAATGGCCAGCGGCCTGCAGCACGTCAGCCCGGTTGACGCCAGCGGCGCTGACTTTGATGAGGACCTCGCCGCTTGCCGGCTGCACATCGGGGACTTCCTGCCACACGAGCTGACCGGTGGAATCGGCGACGATCGCGTGCATGGTGCACAGGCTACTACCAGCGGGTTTAGCCACGCCGGACACCATGCAACACCATGCGTCGCATAGCCTTACGGGAGGCCCGTACACCCCGTGACATGCCGGGCCTGGATATCGCCGAGCTGAAGGGATGGCCCGGCTCTAACGCCGTTACGCTTGTCGGCGGTGGCGTGGCAGAGCGGCCTAATGCACTCGCCTTGAAAGCGAGAGACGGCTAACACCGTCCGGGGGTTCAAATCCCTCCGCCACCGCCTGTTGCGTCGTCGCCCGAGATCCACGACCGCAGCTTCTGTTCGCGACGCTTTAACGGCTAGCTTGTGGTGCGGGGGATTTCGGCTGTGATGCGATCCAAGACCGCGACGTAGCGCTTGGCTTCGGGATCGCGGCCCGGCTTGCCGCTGCTGATCAAACCGGCCGCGAGGTTGCGCTGTGGGTCTGCCCACACCGCGACGTTGACCAGGCCGGTATGACCGAACGCTGCCGGAGCGTTGCGCCCGAACGGCCCGAACCTTTTCGAGCCCAGCATGTATCCGGTGCCCCAGCGCATCGGCATTCCGCCGCTGGCGATGTCGGGTCGCAACCGTCGGCATTCGGCCACCGCGGCGTGAAGTGTGTCCGGCTGCAGAATCCGCACACCGTCGAGTTCCCCACCGCGACGCAGCATTTCGGCGAAACGCGACAGCTCATCGGCAGTCGAGACGGTGTTGGACGACGGCAGCACGCAGGTCAGGAATTCCGGCCGGTTGGTGTAGGGGATGATTTGGTGCACTGTTCCGCCGATCGCCTTGCGGAACGCCGCGGCGATCGGCGCCGGCAGCGGTCGCCCGGTGGCTTGGCTTGGCGCGACTAGCGGAACATCTTGTGGCGCAACGCCGTAGTTCGTCCAGCGGAAACCGAGCGGATCGAGAATCTCGGCGGCCAGGATGTCGCGGATGTTCTTGCCGGTGGCGGCCGAGACGATTTCCCGTATCAGCGGCCCCCACGTCAAACCGTGGTAGATGTGCACCAACCCCGGTCGGTGGAGCGGTCGGAGCTCGCCGAGTTGCTGGCGCGCGTAGTCGCTGTCGTCTACGCGGGTGACGTCGGGTCTGCGTTTGGGGGCGAACGGCACCCCGGCGCTGTGAGTCATCACATGCCGGATCGTGGTGCGGTCTTTGCCGTGGCTGGTGTAGGTGGGCAGATACTGGCAGACCCGGTCGTCAAGTGAGAAATACCCGCGCTCGGCCAGCATGTGGACGACGGTGCTGGTGATCGCCTTGGCCGCCGAATACACGCAAAACGGCGTTTGTGGTGTGACGGGTATCTTCTCGGCGTCCGGCGGGTCGGTCGGCGCGTTGCCCCAGCCATGTCCGATCGCCCGGTTGAGGATGACCTTGCCGTTGTGGCGCAAACACAACTGAATCGCCGGGTGCATGCCCGCCTGATACCAGTGCCGCACCGCTTGCCAGATCCGTTCCACCGCAGCGGCGTCGATCCCGGAGTGGTCTTCTTCGCCGACGGCCGTGACGGCGTCGAGATCGGCCGGCACGCGGATCCTGCCTTGGACTGGGCCTGGGTCGGTCACGTCCGTCAGGGTACGTGGGCGGCTCGGCGCGGCGCCCACACCCCAGGCTAGGGCCGGTCGCCGTCGGTTTGGTCGAAGAACCGCCAGTCACCGTCGATGTTGACCTCCATCCGCCAGCCCAGCTCGGTCTTGTCGCCCACGGTGTCGACAAGCCAGGCATGCGCATCCTCGGCGCTGGCGATGTCCTTGGTGGCGACGACGTCGCCGTTCGGATTGATGACTCGATAGGTAGACATACGCCGCAGTTTTCCCGGCCGCGGCCCCGCCGAATCGGGTCATTCGCCGGTGAACTGCGGCGGCCGCTTTTCGAAGGTCGCCGAGATGCCCTCGGTCAGGTCCTTCGACGGCAGGAAAGCCGCGTTCCACGCCGCGACGTAGCGCAGGCTCTCCGACACTCGCGAAACACGTTGCTGGTCAAGCACATCCTTGATGCCCCGGACGGTCAGCGGCGGGTTGGCGGCGATCTCGGCGGCGGTGGCGTGCGCAGCGGCCAGGCAGGCTTCGGCGTCGTCGTAGACGTCGTTGACCAGACCGATCTTCTCGGCGCGGGCGGCGTCGATGTCCTTGCCGGTCAGCGCGAGCTCCCGCAGGTGCCCGTCGTTCAAGATCAACGGCAGCCGGGCGAGGCTGCCGACGTCGGCGACGATGGCCAGCTTGACCTCGCGTACCGAGAATTTCGCGTCGGCGCTGGCGTAACGAATGTCCACCGCGGAGATCAGGTCGACGCCGCCCCCGATGCACCAGCCGTGCACCGACGCGATCGTCGGGGTGCGGCATTCTGCCACGGCGTTGATCGCGCGCTGCATGCGCAGAATCTCGGCGTGAAAATCGGCGCGGGGACGAGCCAGCGCATCGCCGGCCAGCAGCGGGGTGAACGACCCGCCCATCGCGGGCACGTCGAGGCCATAGCTGAAATTGCGCCCCGACCCGGTGATGACGATCGCCCGCACGTCACGGTCGGCGTCCAGCGCGGCAAACACCTGCGGCAGCTCCGACCAGAATGCCGGGCCCATCGCGTTGCCCTTGCCTGGCCCGATCAGCGTCACCTGCGCGACCTGGTCCTTAGTTTCGACGGTGACGGATTCGTACGAGTCGCCCATGTGCAGACCGTAGCGTGACAGCCATGCCGTCTGATCTGCGACCCGGACCCGACTCCCCACCGACCGACGAGCTCGACAGCGCTGAAGAGACGCTGGGCGTGCTGCAACGGGTTTTGCATCCGATTTCCCGCGACGACCTGTCGTGCCCCACGCCCTGCTCAGAGTTCGACGTTGCCCAGCTGACCGATCACCTGCTGAACTCCATCACCACCATCGGTGGCGTTGTGGGCGCGGAGTTTCCGCCGCGCGACGCCGACAACTCGGTGGAGCGGCAAGTCGTCGCCGCGGCCCGGCCGGCCCTGGACTCGTGGCATCGCCGAGGACTTCAGGGCACGGTGAAACTGGGCTCCACCGAGGCGCCGGCCAAGGCGTTCGCCGGTGTGCTCTCGATCGAATTCCTGGTTCACGCTTGGGATTACGCCACGGCCACCGGACGCGACGTCGACGCCCCGGACTCGCTGGCCGAATACGTGCTCGAGTTGGCTCGAACGATCATCACGCCGTCCCGTCGCGTCAACGCCGGCTTCGACGACCCGGTCGACGTCCCCGCTGATGCCGGCCCGCTGGACCGGCTGATCGCCTTCACCGGCCGCCATCCGCGCTAGACCCGCTCCAGGTAGAAGTAGTAATACCGCCCGTTGTCCAGCACGCCCTTGCCGTTCATGATGCCCATCACGGCGTGGTCGTCGATCTTCTTGAAGTGGTCGTGGACGGGTTGACCGTCATAGACCATCGTCGCGGTGATCTCGCCGCGGAATTCCTCCATCCACAGGCTGGCCTCGCCTTTGCCCATCTCGACGTTGGAGAACTTGTTGCCGTCGGCGTCCAGACACACCAGGGGCTGCACGTCGGTTGCCGAGTTGAAGGTCTTGCCGAACCAGCGGGCCTTTTCGAGCCGGCCATTCATCCGGTGGCCGGTGTCGAACTCGCCGCCCTGCCACTCGCCGATCATGTCCGCGATAGTGGCCGGCGTGAGGCTGGCCCAGTACTCGTCGAGCGCGGTGTCGGAAATCCGGTCGCTGCGCTCTTTGAACTCGGTGAACTTCTTGCGGGCCAGTGCATCGTTCATCGGGGTCCTCCTTGAATCCAGCTGCCCGCGAATCGCAGCAGCGCGTCGTTTTCTGCCGGTGCACCGATCGTGACCCGCACCCCGTCGCGGCCGTACGGGCGGACCACGATGCGCGCGTTGGCGGCCTGTTCGACGAAGTCGGATGTGCGCGCCCCCAGCGGTAACCAGACGAAGTTGGCTTGCGACGGCGGCAGCGCAAACCCCGCATCGCGCAACCCGGCACTGACCCGGGCGCGCTCGGCGACCACGGCGTCGGTGCGGGCCAACAGCTCGTCCGCGGCCTCCAGCGACGCCATTGCCGCCGCCTGTGAGACGTTGGTCACCGTGAACGGCACGTACACCTTGTCCAGCGCGGCAATCACATCCGGGTGGCCCACCGCGTAGCCGATCCGCAAACCAGCCAACCCGTACGCCTTCGAAAACGTCCGCAGCACAACAACATTGGGGTGCGAACGGACCAAACCAAGGCTGTCGGGCAGCATGTTGTCGCGGACATACTCGACGTAGGCCTCGTCGATGGCGATCAGCACATGCGAGGGCATTGCCTCGACGAAGCGAACCAACGCGTCAGGGTCGACGACCGTCGACGTCGGATTGTTGGGGTTGCACACGAAGACCAGCCGGGTGCGGTCGGTGACCGCGGCAAGCATGGCGTGCAGGTCGAAGGTGTGGTCAGCCAGCGGCACCTGGACAGCCGTGGCACCGGCCACCCGCACTTGGATCGGGTAGAGCTCGAAGCTGCGCCAGCCGAACAACACCTCGTCGCCCACCGACGCGGTGATCTGGATCAACTGCTGGCACAGGCTGACCGAACCGCACCCCACCGCGACGTGCTCGGAGGCCCAGCCGCCGGTGTCGCCCACCGTGTTGAGGTGTCTGGCCAGCGCCGACTTGAGCTCAGTGCAGCCGGTGTCCGGGTAGCGGTTGACGACGTCGGTGGCTTGTTCGATGGCCGCCCGCACGCTGGGCAGCGGCCCGAACACAGTCTCGTTGCTGGCCAGCTTGATCGCCCCGGGCACGGTTTTGCCGGGCACATAGGTCGGAAGGCCCGCCAGCTCGGGGCGCAGGCGGGCGGTCACGTCGACAGCATATGCCGAGGCTGTGCGCGCTGTACCTCGGGCGGTTCAGCGTCCGTGCCCGGTTCAGGTACCCTCAGAACGTCCAAGGAGGCGTGCCAGAGCGGCCGAATGGGACTCACTGCTAATGAGTTGTCCTCTTAAACGGGGACCGGAGGTTCAAATCCTCTCGCCTCCGCCGCGGGCTGAGTTTCAGCCACCGAGACAACTGCACAACAGGCGCCCGTAGCTCAACGGATAGAGCATCTGACTACGGATCAGAAGGTTGGGGGTTCGAATCCCTTCGGGCGCGCTCGCCTCTCGCACAAATGCCCGCGCTAGCCCTTGCGGTGGGTGCGGCGTGCGCCGTAGTCACGCCAGATGGCGAATACCCAGATCGCCAGCACCAGCAAAAACAGGATCACCCCAATATCCATGTCGAATCCTGATGCGCTGATCCCTCGCCGTGCGCGGGGTGGGCTCGACAGGCCTTCATTATCCGCCGGATGCGGCGCGCGGGACATGCCCGCGTCAGCACTCAGTGCGGTCCGTCCATCAGGCTCAGTGCGCGCTCGAACAACCACACCGCGGCCGCGTGCAACTGGTCACCGACCTCTTTGGCGGCCTTGCCCGCATACGCGCGAGCCAGCGTGCCCTCGATGACGATGCCGAGCTTGAAACAGGCCAGCACCGTGTACCAGGTGATGTGTGACAGGTCGCGGGTGGTGTTGGCCGCATAGCGCTCCAGCAAGTCGTCGGTGGTCGCGAGCCCACCCATCTCGGTGAGCGTGTGGCTGAACACGCTCGACCCGTCCGGCTGGCGCCAGGTGGCCAGCAGCCAACCCAGGTCCAGCAGCGGATCGCCGATCGTCGACATCTCCCAGTCGACGATCGCGACGACCTCCGGCCCGGTGCGCGAGAACATTACGTTGGCAGCGTGGTAGTCGCCGTGCATGATCCCCGGTGACCAGGACGACGGCCGGTGCTGTTCCAGCCATTTGGCGACGTCGTCGACGCCGGGCAAGTCCGGTCCGGGATAGTTTTCGAACTCCCGATAAGACTCCAGTTCCGAAAGCCAGCGTGGCACTTGACGTTCCAAGAATCCCTCGGGCTTACCGAAGTCGGCCAGTCCGACCGCAACGTGGTCGACGGCGCCGAGCTTGGCCAACGCGTCGGCCATCGACAGCCCCATCTGGAACCGCACAGTCGGATCATTGGCGTGCAGCTCCGGCAGCTCCTGGCCGGCGTTGAACCCGTCGACCGGCTCCATCAGGTAGAAGACGGCGTCACCGAGCACGGAGGTGTCGTCGCAGGTGGCGATCAGCCGCGGATGCGGTACGTCGGTGTCGGCGAGCGCGGCCAGCACCCTGGTTTCGCGCAGGATCACCATGTTGCTGCGTGGGCGCAAGTGCTGCGGGCCGCGTCGCAGCACGTACTCGCGGCCCGAGCGGCTGAACCGCAGCATGATGTTCTGCGTTCCGCCGCTGATCTCGGTGACGTCCTGCAGCGGCCCTTCGCCCAGATCCTGCCCTGACATCCAGTCCGCTACTGCTTCGAGGTTCACGCCGCAGAAGCTACGCCAGGCCGGGCGGCGCGGGTGCACGGAGGTCCCTCGGGCAGCGGGAGTCTGCGAGGATCGCCGTATGACGCCACCTGTGATCCGACGTTGGATCGACATCATCGACAGCGGGCACAGCGACGAACTGGACACTTTGCTCGCCGAGAACGCCGTCTTCTTCTCACCCGCGGTGTTCACCCCGCAAGAAGGCAGGGCGAAAACCGCCGCGTATTTGACGGCAGCCGCAAAAGTATTCGGTGACAGCGATTTCCACTACGTCGAGCGCTGGTACAGCGAGCGGTCGGCGATCCTGGAATTCGCTGCGACGATCGACGGTATCTACGTCAACGGCATCGACATGATCCATTGGAACGACGACGAGCAGATCGTGTCGGTCAAGGTGATGCTGCGGCCGCTGAAGGCATTGCAGACGATCATCCCGGCGATGGCCGAACTCCTGCAGAAGTCGTAGGCGATGACGGACCGTCCGGCACGAGTCAGCGACGTTCACCAGATCGCCGCGGCGATGCCGCATACCCGACGCATCGAAGGGCCGAAAGGCAACGCGGTCTATCAGGTGGGCGGCAAGTCGTTCGTGTTCTTCCGCACCCCGCAGCCCGACGCCGTCGACCCTGAAACCGGGGAACGCTATTGCGACGTCATTATGTTGTGGGTGGAATCCGAGGGCGACAAGCTGGCACTGGTGCAGGACCCGCAGACTCCGTTTTTCACCACTGACCGGTTCGATGGCCACCCGTCGGTTCTGGTGCGGGCCAGCAGATTAGCCGAAATCAGCCGAACCGAGCTGGCCGAGCTCATCCAGGACGCATGGCTGTCACGGGCCTCGAAACGACGTGCCGCCCAGTGGCTTTCCGAGCACCAGCCATAGTTCAACTCTTGGTGTGCACGGAGTAGCGGACCGTCTGAACTCGAATCATGCCGTCGCGGAACACAAAAGTATCGACCCCGTCGTCCACCCGGGAAGTCGCAGCATCGGCCACCCACTCCAGGAACAACACGTCACCCTCATAGATCTCGGTCCTCAGGTCCCACTTCGCATCGGGCACATCGTTGAGCAGCGTGGTGAATGCCGCACGGATGCCGTCCTTTCCCCGCATGACGCCACCTGGCGTGATCAGGACCGCGTCATCGGCATAGTCGGCGACAATCTCGTCGAGATCGCCCGCGGCCAACGCCTGGGCGTGGTGGGCAAACACTTCCCGGGGTGTGCGTGTCATCGCGGCCCCTTCCTGCCGGTGTGCTCCGAGGTTGGAGGGTACGCCCAGCCGAGGGCCAGCGTGCCTTCAGGCCGGGAGCGTAACGTCCGAAATGGAGGTGACGACGATGGCGCGAACCGACAACGACACCTGGGACATCACCGAAAGTGTGGGAGCGACGGCGTTGGGCGTCGCCGCGGCTCGGGCGGCGGAGACCGACAGCGACGACCCGCTGATCACAGACCCGTTCGCGCGACTGTTTGTCGACGCCGCGGGACAGGGGCTTTGGAGCATGTACTCGAGCCCCCTCGGCGACGTGGAACCGGATGTGCGGGCCTGGCTACAAGCGATGGTCGACTTCATGGCCGTGCGCACAGCTTATTTCGACGAGTTCTTCCTCGATGCAGCGCAGCGCGGTGTTCGGCAGATGGTGATCCTGGCGGCCGGCTTGGACGCGCGCGCATGGCGGCTGCCGTGGCCGGACGGGGTCACGGTCTACGAATTGGACCAACCCAAGGTGCTGGAGTTCAAGTCCACGACCTTGCAACGGCATGGCGCTCGTCCGAAGGCGCGTCAGGTAAGCATCCCCGTCGATCTACGCCACGATTGGCCAAAAGCTCTGCAGGGGGCTGGATTTGATGCATCGAAACCGAGCGCCTGGCTGGCGGAGGGCTTGCTGCGCTATCTGCCGGCCGCGGCTCAGGATCTGCTGATCCAGCGTGTGCATGCGTTGAGCCCCGCCGGGAGTCGGCTGGCGGCCAACTCACCTGCGGGCGACTTCCTCAATCCGCAGCGGCTGAACCGCCAACGGCAACGGACGCAGCGGCTGCGCGCCGAGGCGGTCCGGCTCACCGGCACCGAGATACCGGACGTCGAGGAGCTGTGGTACCCCGAGGAACGCACTGACCTTGCCGAATGGCTACGCCAGCACAATTGGGACGCGTCGTCGGTAACGATGGCGGAGATGCTGACTCGTTACGGCCGCTGCATTCCTGACGAGGAAGCGTTGCCGCCAACCGTTTTCGTTTCTGCGCGACGCTTGGCCGACTAGCGGTTGCTCACGACCGCGGCGACCGGGTAATCGGCTTCTGCACACCCGATGTTTGGAGTTTTGCTGCGCGGGTATCGCTGTTGGGCCAAGATACACCTGGAAGCTGCGGAGGTCGGGATCATCTTGCTCGTAATCGGGGCGGTGTTTTGGATCTTGGGCGCGGTCGGTCGCCCGGTGGCGGGCAGAAGGTACTGGTACTAACCCCCGCCCCTGCGGCCGATTCCGGCCCCGCCGTCGTGTCGCAGACCGGTCCTCACAGCTGACGCATAGGATTGACACAGCATCAACTCATCCGCCCGCGGATAGTGAAAAGCTGTGAGCCACCCCAATGTGTCCGGCGAGCGCGTCGTCATGCGCCGTGCCGACGGCAACCCGATCAATGTGCTGGTAGTCGACGACGAAACCGTGCTCGCCGAGATGGTTTCGATGGCGCTGCGGTACGAGGGCTGGGACGTCAGCACCGCCGGTGACGGGTCGTCTGCGATCACCGCAGCACGCGGCCATCGTCCCGACGTCGTGGTCCTCGATGTGATGCTGCCCGACATGAGCGGGCTGGACGTGTTACGCAAACTGCGCGAACAGAATCCGCAGCTGCCGGTGTTGCTGTTGACGGCCAAGGACGCGGTCGAGGACCGCATCGCCGGGCTGACCGCCGGCGGCGACGATTACGTCACGAAACCGTTCAGCATCGAAGAGGTGGTGCTGCGGCTGCGCGCGCTGCTGCGCCGTACCGGGGTGACGACGGTCGACAGCGGCGCGCAGATCGTGGTCGGCGATTTGGTGCTCGACGAAGACAGCCACGAGGTCACCCGTGGCGGCGATCCTATTGCGTTGACGTCCACCGAGTTCGAGCTGCTGCGGTTCATGATGCGCAACGCCAAACGGGTGCTCTCCAAGGCACAAATCCTGGACCGGGTGTGGAGCTACGACTTCGGCGGCCGGTCCAACATCGTCGAGTTGTATATCTCCTACTTGCGCAAGAAAATCGACAACGGGCGCGAGCCCATGATCCACACCCTGCGCGGTGCCGGCTATGTCCTCAAGCCGGCCCGCTAGCATGCGCCGAATCTGGTCGCTGCGAATACGCTTGCTGGCCGGTCAAATCGTGGTCTTGGCCCTGGTCTGTGTCGGGATCGGTGCGGTGACCGAGCTGGCCCTGTACCGCTACCTGATGGGACAACTCGACCAGCAGCTGCAGGGCGCCTCGCATCGCTCGGCGATGACTTACGGCGAGCGACCGCCACCGCCAGTGCCATGGCGGCATCCGCGGGTGCCGATGCCGGGCCCCGGCCCGCGGTTTCTGGACGCTCCCGGCCAGCCCGTCGGCATGGTGGCGGCGATCGTCGGCGCCGGTGGCACCGTCAATGCCGGTTACCTGACCAGCACGGGATCCCGTTCGGCGGTGACCGATATCGCCGAGGCCCAGCTAAGGGCGATCGCCCCCGACCGCACCCCGGTCACCCGAGAGCTCGACGGGCTGGGCCGCTACCGGCTGGTGGCCGCGTCGGCGAAGCACGGCAACGACGTCATCGTTACCGGCTTACCGATGTCCAACGTCGACTCCACCTTGATCCGGATGCTGGTGAGCTTCGCGCTGGTCACCGTGATCGCGCTGGCCGCGGCGACGACAGCCGGCGTCGTCATCATCCGGCGGGCCCTGGCGCCGTTGAACCGGGTGGCCCAAGCCGCGGGCGAAGTCGTCGACCTGCCGCTGGATCGCGGCGAGGTGGCCCTGCCGGTGCGGGTGCCCGAGCCGGATGCCAACCCCTACACCGAGGTGGGCCAGCTGGGACTGGCGGTGAACCGGATGCTCGACCACATCGCGGCCGCGCTGTCGACCCGGCAGGCCAGCGAGACCCGGGTGCGTCAGTTCGTGGCCGACGCCAGTCACGAACTTCGCACCCCGCTGGCCGCCATCCGCGGCTACACCGAGCTGGCCCAGCGCATGCGCCCTGACACCGACGCGGTCTCCCACGCGATGAGCCGGGTCCAATCCGAGACCGAGCGCATGACCCGGCTCGTCGAGGACCTGCTGCTGCTCGCCCGGTTAGATTCCGGTAGGCCCTTGGAGCGCAAACCCGTTGACCTTTCCCGGGTGGCGGTGGACGCCGTCAGCGACGCGCATGTTGCCGGCCCGGACCACCAGTGGGAGCTTGACCTGCCCCCCGAGCCGGTGGTTGTCGCCGGCGACGCGGCCCGACTGCACCAGGTCATGACGAATCTGCTTGCCAATGCCCGCATTCACACCGGCCCAGGAACCGTGGTGACGACACGGCTGACCACCGAGCCGACCCATACGGTGCTCAAAGTGATCGACAATGGCCCTGGCATCCCCGAACCGCTGCAATCGGAGGTATTCGAGCGCTTCGCCCGCGGTGACACCTCACGCTCGCGCAAGGGTGGCAGCACCGGCCTGGGACTGGCCATCGTGTCGGCAGTGGTCAAAGCGCACGACGGCACAATCGCGGTGCGGAGCGCCCCTGGCCATACCGAGTTCACTGTCCGGTTGCCTCTTACTAACCAGCAATAGCGACCGGCAATTGAAGCAACCACACCGAGTCGGGCCTCAGCTTGTCACCGAATCACCAAGAAACCCAAGCATGTTGGGCGAATCAGGTTGGAACACAGTTGTCGCGGTGATAGTGAAGCTCGCTCGGAAATGATCAACCCCACTGAACAGCAAGTCTCGTCGGCGGCAAGTTTTTTGGCCATTCGCAAGACCGCTGGTCAAACGAACACCATACTGCTTGCGACGGCCCGCCGGAGTTGACGGGCCACGACACAAAGGAGATAGCGGTGAACCGTTGGTTCGTGGTTGCAGGCGGCGCGGCGATGATCGTCGCGGCCCTGGCGGGATGTTCTAGCGGGGGTGGACAGAAAGTCAGCACTTCGGGCCACGCGAAAGTCGTGGTCGACGGCCAAGACCAGAACGTCAACGGTCCCGTCACTTGCCAAAAAGCGGGCGGCCAGCTCCAGATCGGCATCGGTCAGCCCGGTTCGCCCAACACTGTGGCGGTGCAAGCCACCGACGCCGATCCGCCCACTATTCATCAGATCGCGTTGGGCACGATCAATGGCGTGCCCCTTGCCTATCAGCAGGGCAGCCCCGGCGCTAACGCTCAAGCCACCAAGGACGGCAATGGCTACAAGTTCAGCGGCACGGCGACCGGTATGAACCCGTCCAACCCGATGGCGGGAATGGTCAGCAAGCCCTTCGAGGTCGATGTGACTTGCCCATAGTCGGATCCGGGCAAGATGACGGCGGCGTCCGCGGGGGCGCCGCCGTTATCGTGTACGACTTTTCGGCAGTCCGCCCGCAAATGCGGGCCCCATGATCAATCGACGTCAATCACCACTTTGCCAATCGCTTTGCGGTCCGCGACATACCGTAACGCAGCGGCGGTGTCGCCCAGCGGAAACCGTGCACCGATGTAGGGCTTGATCCGGCCGGCGGCGAACATCTGCTGCAGTTCCCGCACGTCTCGGGCGGCCTGGTCGGGATGGTCGGTGCCGAATGTCCGGATCTCCATGCCCTGCAACGTAATTCCCTTCAGCATCACCAGGTTCAGCGGAATAGCGGGAATCGAGCCCGCGGCGTAGCCGAGCGTGACGAACCTGCCGCCACGAGCGAGCCCGCGCAGCGCCGGCTCGGAATATGGTCCGCCCACAGGATCGAGCACCACTTGGGCACCGCCACCGGTGAAGTCCCGAATCCGCTGTTTGAGATCTTCGCGGTCGTAGTCGATGAGCGCCTCAGCGCCGCGCCGGCGGCACACGTCGAGCTTCTCCGGGCTTGACGCCGCCGCCAGCACCCGAGCCTTCATCGCGACCGCCAAATCGACTGCTGCCAGTCCTACTCCGCCCGCGGCTCCGAGAACGACAACCCAATCACCTTGCGCCACTTGGGCAACCGAACGCAGCGCGTGATAGGCAGTGCGATAGGTGACACCGAAGCTGGCCGCGGTGGCATAGTCGACGCCGTCAGGCACCAGCGTCACAGACTCGGTGCGCAGCAGCGCTTGCTCGGCGAACGCGCCGACGAACGTGGTACCGATCACCCGGTCGCCCGGGGCGAGCGCGACGCCATCGCCGACGGCGACCACGTCTCCGGCCAGTTCACTGCCCGGGGTGAACGGAACCGGGATCTGGACCTGATACTTTCCCGCGATCAGCAGCACGTCGGGAAAGTTCACCGCCGCTGCGCGCACTCGTACCACTAGTTCCCCCGGTCCGGGCGCTGGGTCGGGCAGCTCGTCGATAACCAGGTCTTCCGGCGGCCCGTATCGACGGCACACAACGGCTCGCATCAGCGTACTCCCAAGCCGCGCAGGCAGAACCGCACCAGATGCTCGATGTCGTCGGGTTTGGGACGATCGGCGGATCCGACATAACGGCGCATGGCTGCGGCCGTGCACAGAAACACCGCGTCAGCGTCTCGCTTCGGGTCATCCCCGCCCAGAGCGGTGACCGGCTCGGTCAGCAGATCGCGCAGCGGCCGCAAGATCTCCTCGTCGACGTTGGCGCCGGCCGGCAGCTGGCCGGCCGCCGCGCGGCTCATGCTGATCAGATGAGGGTCGGCGACCTGTGCGAGCGTGCCCTCGATCCAGCGTGCGATCTTGCCCTCCGACCTGGATTCCTTGGCCATCTGGTGCTGAAGGTACGACACGACGATCGCCACGCCGCGCTCCATGACCGCCAGGATCAGATCGTCCTTGCCGGCGAAGTAGCGGTAGAACGCCTTGTTCGAGGATCCCGCTTCGGCGACGATATCGCTGACACGCGGGGGCTCGGGTGCCACGCGTTCCATCACCCGCACCGCGGCGGCCAGGATGCGCTCGACTTCCTCGGTGGCTTCACGCTGGCGGTCGTCGAGGGCGCGTTCGACCGCTGCGGCGACTCGGCTGGTCATGACGAATCGGGCAGCGCCGGAATGCGGTCCAGCAGATCGCCGTACTTGGCTCTGGCGGCCTCGACACGCTTGTCCAGCAGCTCGCTGGGCCATTCCGGATCCTCGGCCTGGTAGTTCTTCAGCAGCATCCGGGCCAGGTTCACCTTGTGCGCCTCGGTGGGCCCGTCGGCCAGACCGAGCGCCACACCGCCGAGCAACACGTTGGTCAATGGCAGCTGGTCGGTGAGCCCCAAGGCGCCGTGCACCTGGATCGCCCGCAAGCCAATCGATTTGAGCACCTGCGAGGCCAGGATCTTGCACACTGCGATCTCGGTGCGGGCGGCATGCTCCCCGACGGTGTCACACAGCCACGCAGCGTGCAGGACAGCCAGCCGAAACGGCATCAGCTCGGTGTAGGAGTCGGCGATGAACGCCTGCACCAGCTGCTTGTCAGCCAGTGAACTGCCCTGGGTGAAACGGCTTTTCGCGCGCCGCGCCATCATGTCGATGGCGCGCTGGGCCACCCCGATGGAGCGCATCGCGTGGTGTAGCCGGCCGCCGGCCAGCCGGGTCTGCAAGATCATGAAGCCCTGGCCCGGTTCACCGAGCAGTGCGTCGGCGGGCACACGGACCTCGTCGTAGCGCACCAGCGAATGCCCCGGCTCGTGCGGGTGGGCACCGGCCAAATGGTGGGTGGCTTCGATAACCAGCCCCGGGGTGCCCGCCGGGACCAAGAACGTCGAGGCACCACGATGGACCGGCACGTCGGGGTCGGTGATCGCGACGACAATAAAAAACGAAGCAACGGATGCATTGGAAGAAAAGTACTTTCGTCCGGTGATGACCCAGTCGTCGCCGTCGCGCACGGCTCGTGTCGTGAAAACTCGGGGATCGGCACCGCCTTGCGGCTCGGTCATCGAGAAGCAGGAGAAGATCTCCCCGGACAGCAGCCCGGCGAGGTACCGATCTTTTTGCTCTTGGGTGCCGAAGCGGGCCAGGATCTCAGCGTTGCCGGTGTCGGGCGCTTGCGTTCCGAACACGATTGGCGCCCATGGGCTGCGCCCCAGGATCTCGTTGATCAGCGTCAGCTTGACCGCACCGAAGCCCTGCCCACCGAGTTCCGGGCCCAGGTGCGGGGCCCACAGCCCTTGGTCGCGGACCTGCTGTTTGAGCGGGTCGACGATTTTGCGGCGCTCGTCGGACAGCGGCAGGAACTCACAGCCGGGGAAGAGCACCTCGAGCGGTTCCACTTCGTCGCGGACGAACGCGCGAATCCAGTTGAGTTTCTCTTCGAACTCCGGTTCGGTGGAGAAATCCCATGCCATGTCCAGTCCTCTCAGCTAGGGGATCCCGCCGTCGGCCCGCAGGATCGCGCCGGTGGTGAAGCTGGACGCATCCGACGCGAGAAACAATGCGGCGCCGACGATTTCGGGCGGATCACCGGCACGTTGCAAGGCAAGGTGAGCAAACGGGTTCTGCGTCGCCTGCGCTAAATTCCAGGCCTTGCTGACGTCGGTCAAAAACGGACCGGCCATTAGCGTGTTGACGCGCACTGCCGGTCCAAACGCCTTAGCCAGCGCCTCCGTCATCGCGTTGAGACCGGCCTTGGCCGCGGCATAGGGCACGATATCCGGGGTTGGACGAAGTGAGCCTGCGGTGCTCACGTTGACGATCGATCCACGACCGGCTGCGACCATGCGCTCGCCCACCAATGCCGATAACCGAAATGGGCCCTTGAGGTTGAGGTTGACGACGGCGTCGAACAGCTTCTCGGTGACATCGGTGAGCTTGTCGTAGATCGGTGACATGCCGGCGTTGTTGATCAGCACGTCGACCTTGCCGAACCTGTCATACGTCGCCTCGACCAGACCGTCGAGCTCGTCCCAGCGGCCGACGTGCACGGCATAGGGCATCGCGGCGCGCCCGGTCTTGGCCTCGATCTCCTTGGCGGTGGCCACGCAGTTTTCCATCTTGCGGCTGGCGATCACCACGTCGGCCCCGCAGCGGGCCGCGGCAAACGCCATTTCCCGGCCCAGCCCCCGGCTGCCGCCGGTGATCAGCGCGACTCGATCGGTGAGGTCGAAAAGCTCATCGGCGTAACCCATTTCAGCCCTTCGTCGGCAGCGAGCGGGCCAGCTCGGCAGCCGTCGCAATCAACTGCAGGATCATCGGCCCGAACGCTTCGGTGATCTTGGGATCGACTTTGCCGGTCTTCACTCCGGCGGCGTAGGTCTTCTCCAGCACGATGCCGAGTTTCCAGTTGGCCAGCACCAGGTAGTAGTCGATGTTGTCGGTGGATAGCCCGCTGATCTTCTCGTAGTGCTCGAGTAATTCGCTGCGGTTTGGCATGCCGGCCAGGTCGAGATAGAAGCCGTCGGTGCGTGGGTGTTCGCCGTCGTAACCCAGCAGACACCACGCCAAGTCCAGGAGCGGATCGCCAACGGTGGTCATCTCCCAGTCCACGATCGCGGCCAGCTTGGCCGGCGCTCCGTGCGCGAACATCACGTTGGCGAACTGGTAGTCGCCGTGCATGATGCCCGGGGTGTAGTGGCCCGGGCGGTTGCGGCGCAGCCAGTCCGCGGCTACGTCGAGGCCGGGGAGCTCGCGCACCCGATAGGCGTCCAGGAATGCCAGCCAGCGATCGACCTGCCGTTCGTGGAAGCCCTCGGGGCGGCCGAACCCCGCCAAACCCCTGGCCCGCCAGTCCACCCGGCCCAACTTGGCGGCGCCGCCGACGAGCTCGAAAGCCAGCCCGCGCCGCGCCGTCAGGTCGGTGTCGAAGGGTGCCGGCCATCCACCCTGCATCGGGCTCCACCCGTCGACCGCTTGCATGACATAGAAGGGCATGCCGAGCAGATCGCCGGCATCGTCGGCGGCGATCAGCTCGGCATGGGGCACGTCGGTGCCGGACAGCGCCCGCACCAGCTTGATCTCGCGGCGCAGCCCGTCGATGCGGGCCTGGTCGGCGCGGGCGCCGGGCATCCGCAACACCATGCGCTGGCCGCCGCGCTCAAGCAGATACAACGTGTTCTGCGACCCGCCGCCCAGCGGTTCCAGGACCGGTTCTTCCCCGTCACCAGGCGCGCCGTGCTCGTCTAGCCAGCGGCCCAGGAGACCCGCATCCAATCGGGGTTCGCTGACCGGCACCGCCACGGGAACACCTCACTCTCGCGGCAGAGAATAGCATTCTCCATTCGTGGCGGAAAACCACCTGGGTGTTTCCCAGCGACGGTCTCCTAACTTGGACCCCCATTGCCGTCGAGCGGTTGCGAGCCCACCGCGTGCAGGAGTCGTTTGAACTCACGGCGTTCGGTGGGCGTGAGTTGAGCCAATAACCGCTCGTCGGCGACGCGCACAGCTGCTTCGGCGCGTTTTAACAGCGCCCTGCCTTTGCCGGTGAGCCGGGCCGGGAGCGCACGACCCGACGATACGGTGGCCGGCCGGGTCACCGCGCCCATGTCCTGCAGTCCGCGCAGCACCAGGTTCATCGCTTGCGGAGACACATTCGTGGCACGGGCCAGCTCGGCGCTGGACTGCCCCGGGAACGTCGACAGAATCCGCAGGCACACGAACTCCGGCAGCCCGAGCCCGAGCGGCCCCAGCTCGGCGGTCACCTGAGGCCGCAGCGCCGTCATCGCGCGATAGAGCAGGTAGCCCAGCGGCTGATCCTCGTAGTCCGTCATGTCAAACATGTTGACATATATCAAGCGGATTGATAAGTAAGTGGTATGACTGAAGCATTGGAGTTCGACGAGGTTTACCGCGGCGAGTCCGCCCGAATCGGCCACGGTGTGCGTCCACCCTGGAGTCTCGGGGAACCCCAACCCGAGCTTGCCGCGCTGATCGAGCAGGGCAAGTTTCACGGCGAGGTGCTGGATGTGGGCTGCGGTGAAGCCGCCATCTCGCTGTATCTCGCCGAACGTGGCTACACCACCGTCGGGCTCGACCTGTCACCGACGGCCGTCGAGCTGGCCCGCCGCGAAGCAGAAAAGCGCGGGCTTAGCAACGCCAGCTTCGAGGTCGCCGACATCAGCTCGTTCACCGGGTATGACGGACGGTTTGGCACCATCGTCGACAGCACGCTGTTTCACTCCATCCCGGTCGAGGCCAGAGAGGGATACCAGCAATCGATTGTCCGTGCCGCCGAACCGGGCGCATCGTATTTCGTCCTGGTCTTCGACAAGGCCGCGATCCCGGAGGGCCCACCGTATGCGGTCACCGAAGACGAACTGCGACAAGTGGTCTCGAAGTACTGGGTGATCGACGAGATCAAACCGGCCCGCATCTATGCGAACTGGCCCGAAGGCTACACCGAGATACCGGGTGCACCGCGCATGAAGATCGAAGTTGCACCCAACGGCCGCAAATCCGTTGCGGCCTGGCTGTTGTCGGCGCACTTGGGCTGAGTTGACGGCGCGCCGAGCAGAAATCCGGGACGCAGCACCTGGCCTTCGTTGTCGCGTTCGACCGTGGGAAACGGTACCGGAGCAAACCAGCCCGCGGTCGTTGACTTTAATCTTGGCGGGGCGGATACCGTCGATCGCCACGGCGTCGAGATCGGCTCGCGCAACTCCGTCTCGGCGACCGCGGTATCGCCGCCCAGAAACCGGAGGCAGCCGTAGCAGGTTTGCCTACCGCACGGCCACAGGAAGACGATGCAACTGCTTTTGGTCCGGCACGCCTTGCCACTTCGGAGCGACCACGGCGAAGGGTCGGATCCTGAGCTCTCCGACGAGGGGTTGGCTCAGGCCGCTCGGCTGCCCGACGCGCTCGCGAAATATCCGATCGCGCGGGTGGTCAGTAGTCCGCAGCGCCGCGCCATCCAGACCGCAGAAGCGGTGGCCGCGGCCCGCAAGCTAGCGATCGAAGTCGACGACCGCTTCGCCGAATACGACCGCGACCTGCCGGTGTACATCCCCATCGAACACATTCGCGACGAGAATCCGCAGGAGTGGGCTCGCATGGCCGACGGTCATCTGCCCAGTTCGGTCGACGAACGCGCTTTCCGCGCCCGGGTCGGCGCCGCTGTGGACGGTGTGGTCGCCGCCGCCGGTCACGCGGACACCGTGGCCGTGTTCAGCCATGGCGGGGTCATCAACGTGGTGTTGCACCAGATCTTGGGCACCAAGCGGCTGCTGTCGTTTCCCATCGACTATGCGTCGGTGACCCGGTTGCTGTTTTCCCGCTCCGGGCAGGCCACCGTGGTGACGGTCAACTGCACCGAGCACGTGTGGGACCTGCTGCCCCGTAACAGGCGGCGATAGCCGCTACCGGCGGCGGGCCAGGTCCTTGCGCGCCGCGCGGCGCAGCTGATAGATCCGCGCGGTGCCGGCCAGCACGGTGATCAGCCCGCCGCACACCGCCGCCAAAAGTATCGCCACGCCAAGCGGCAACGTCCACCGCCAACCGAGAAACGCGAACTGCGCGGACGTGGTGTTTTGCGCGATGAAGATCAGCAGCACGATCAAAATCAGCATGCCGACGGTCAATGCCGTCCACACCGCGGCAGCGCGGGTGAACCTGACCGACTCCGGGGCCGAGGGCGCCGCGGGTACCTGGCCGGATGGCGGCGTCTTTTGATGGGGCTGTTCGGGTGGTGCGGGTCGATCGCTGCTCATGGTGCCATCTTTGCCCGTTCCCGCACAGAATGAAACCGAACGCGCCGGAAACCCGGCCGCCCACAGCTCGCAGCGTCGCATAGTTTCTGCGGCTAATGTCGGCAGATATGACGACGCTGCGGCGGCGCGCGCGGGGCGCGACGGCGGTATTTGCCGTGGCGACATGGCTGGTGGCGGCTTGCGGCAACCCCAACCCCCTCGGGGCGGTATCGGGCAGCATGAAATCGATCGTCGTGGGGTCCGCCGACTTCCTGGAATCGAAGATTGTCGCCGAGGTCTACGCACAAGCCTTGCAAGCCAATGGTTTCAGTGTCGGGCGCCGACTGGGAATCGGCAGCCGCGAGACCTACATTCCGGCGCTGAAAGACCATTCCATCGACTTGGTGCCCGAGTACATCGGTAACCTCCTGCTGTATTTTCAACCGGACTCGACGGTCACCATGCTCGACGCCGTCGAATTGGAGCTCTACAAACGGCTGCCAGGAGACTTGTCGATCTTGACGCCGTCGCCGGCTTCCGACACCGACACGGTCACGGTCACGGCGGCCACGGCCGCGATGTGGAACCTGAAAACCATCGCCGACCTGGCGCCGCATTCACCGGAAGTCAAGCTCGCCGCCCCGTCGGCGTTCCAGACTCGACCGGCCGGTCTGCCCGGGCTGCGGCAGAAGTACGGGCTTGACATCAGCCCCGCCAACTTTGTGGCGATCAGCGACGGCGGGGGCCCGGTGACGGTGCGGGCGCTGGTGGACGGCACCGTCACCGCCGCCAACATCTTCAGCACCTCACCGGCAATCCCGCAGAACCACCTGGTGGTGCTGGAGGACCCGGAGCACAACTTTCTCGCGGGAAATATTGTGCCGCTTGTAAACTCGCAAAAGAAATCGGACCACCTCAAAGATGTCCTCGACGCGGTGTCGGCCAGGCTGACCACCCTCGGTCTGGCCGACCTCAACGCTTCGGTATCGGGCAACTCAGGGGTCGATCCTGACGAGGCGGCGCGAAAATGGGTGCACGACAACGGCTTCGACCACCCGATCAGCCAGTGAAGATTAGGTGCCTACACGCGGGAACGGATTCAGGTTGATCAGCTTCGAAAAGGCCACCAAAGTCTACGGCGACGGCACCGTGGTCGTGGACAACCTGACCCTGGAAGTTCCGCGAGGCGCGCTGACGGTCTTCGTCGGGCCGTCCGGCTGCGGCAAGACGACGTCGATGCGGATGATCAACCGGATGATCGAGCCGACGTCGGGCACAGTGATGGTCGACGGCGCGGACGTGTCCACGGTTAACCCGGTGAAGTTGCGGCTCGGCATCGGTTACGTCATCCAAAACGCAGGATTGATGCCCCATCAGCGGGTGATCGACAACGTGGCCACCGTTCCGATACTGAAGGGCCAGTCCCGCCGGGCTGCGCGGCAGGCCGCCTACCGCGTACTCGAACAGGTCGGCCTGGATACCAAGCTGGCCACCCGGTATCCGGCGCAGCTTTCCGGCGGTGAGCAACAGCGCGTCGGCGTGGCGCGGGCGTTGGCCGCCGATCCGCCGATCTTGTTGATGGACGAGCCATTTTCGGCTGTCGACCCGGTGGTCCGGCGAGAACTGCAGCGCGAAATACTGTGCCTGCAAGCCGAATTGCACAAGACGATCGTGTTCGTCACACACGATATCGACGAGGCGGTCCGGCTGGCGGATTTGGTGGCGGTGTTCGGGCCGGGCGGCTCGCTGCAGCAGTACGACGAGCCCGCCCACGTATTGTCGCGTCCGGCCAACGATTTCGTGTCGCAGTTCGTCGGCCTCGGCCGCGGCTATCGCTGGCTGCAGTTCGTCGACGCGACCGGGCTGCCCCTGCACGACATCCCGCGTATCACCGAGTCCGACGCCGTGGAAGCCAGGCTGCGCGACGGCTGGGCGCTGGTCGTCGACTCTCGCGGAGCACCGGTGGGCTGGATCGATGCCGACGGTGTGCAGCGCCACCAGGGTGGTGCGTCGTTGTCCGACAGCATCACACCTGTCGGCTCCCTGTTTCGGCCGCACGGGAATCTCAGCCAGGCTTTGGACGCAGCGCTGTCCTCGCCGGCGGCGATCGGTGTGGCCGTCGACGACGCAGGCAAGGTGATCGGGGGAGTGCTGGCCGCCGACGTGCTATCGCTGGTGGAATCCCGGCGGCGGGGTTGACCGTGCACTATCTGATGACCCACCTCAGCACCGCCTGGACGCTGACCGTGATCCACTTGCGGCTGTCGCTGATCCCGGTGCTGATCGGGTTGGCGATCGCGCTGCCGCTGGGTGTGTTGGTGCAGCGGACCACCGTGCTGCGACGGCTGACCACAGTCACCACCAGCGTCGTGTTCACCATCCCGTCGCTGGCCCTGTTCGTAGTGTTGCCGCTGATCATTCCGACCCGCATCCTCGACGAGGCCAATGTCGTTGTCGCGCTTACCCTTTACACCACCGCGCTTTTGGTACGTGCGGTGCTCGAAGCGCTCGATGCGGTGCCGGCACATGTCCGCGACGCTGCCACCGCGGTCGGGCATAATGCGATCCGCCGGATGTTGAAAGTCGAACTTCCGCTGGCGATCCCGGTGCTGGTGTCGGGTCTGCGTGTGGTCGTCGTGACCAACATCTCGATGGTTTCAGTGGGCGCCGTGATCGGCATCGGCGGGCTCGGCACCTGGTTTACCGAGGGATATCAGGCCAACAAGAGTGACCAGATCGTCGCGGGCATCATCGCTATCTTCGTGCTCGCGGTGGCGCTCGACGTGCTGATCATGCTCGCCGGCCGGCTGGCCACGCCGTGGGAGCGTGCGGCACGCCGGGGCGGTCGACGCCAGATCCGGGCACCGGTCGTCGGCGGTGCGCGATGACCTACCTGACCCAGGCGTTGGCTTACCTCTTCACGTTGGACAACTGGCTCGGGCCGGTCGGGTTGGCCGCCCGCACACTCGAGCATCTGGAGTACACCGTTGCGGCGGTCGCGGTTTCGGCGGCGATCGCGATCCCGATCGGGCTGGTCATCGGACACACCGGTCGCGGCACGATCGTCGTGGTCGGCATCGTCAATGGGCTGCGCGCCCTGCCGACGCTCGGGGTGTTGCTGCTGGGTGTGTTGTTGTGGGGGCTGGGCCTGGTGCCACCGATCGTCGCGTTGATGCTGCTGGGCATCCCGCCGCTGCTGGCCAGCACGTACGCCGGTGTGGCCAACGTCGACCGCACGGTGGTCGACGCCGCTCGCGCCATGGGGATGACCGAGACCCAGCTGTTGTTGCGCGTGGAGGTGCCCAACGCGCTGCCGCTCATTATCGGAGGGTTACGCACCGCGACGCTTCAGGTGGTCGCCACCGCGACGGTGGCCGCCTACGCCAGTCTGGGCGGGCTGGGTCGTTACCTGATCGACGGGATCAAAGTGCGCCAGTTTCACATCGCGGTGGTTGGTGCGCTGATGGTGGCCGCGCTGGCGCTGATTCTCGATGCGGCGCTGGCATTTGCGGTGTGGCTGTCTGTGCCGGGTACCGGCAGGATCAGCAGACCTCCGGTCAACGGCCAGCGCGCCTCGCAAGTCGCGCTCCGTGACGCAACGAGCCACGGGCGTGAACCGGTGCCGCAGACCGGATGAGCGAAGCCCGCCACCTGGCTACAACCGAGAAGACCCGTCGCTTACCGTATACGCGTGAACCCAGCCCCGTCGGACACCACGAAAAGCCCTTGGCCGGCGATGCTGACTTGGCGGGCGCACGACGCCTCGCGTATGGAGTCGGTGCGGATCCAGTTGTCCGGCAAGCGGATTAAGGCCAATGGGCGGATTGTGGCGGCCGCCACAGCATCGAACCCGGCGTTCGGTGCCTACTACGACTTGCAGACCGACGAGACGGGCGCCACCAAGCGGCTCGGGCTGACCGTGACACTGGCGGAGCGGGAACGCCAGCTCTCCGTTGCCCGCGACGAGGAGAACATGTGGCTGGTGACCGATCACCGCGGCGAATCACGCGCGGCCTACGACGGCGCTCTTGACGTCGACGTGGTGTTCAGCCCGTTCTTCAACGCGTTGCCGATTCGCCGGTGCGGGCTGCATGAGCACGCCGAATCCATCACAGTGCCGATGGTTTATGTGAGATTGCCGGAGATGTCGGTTGACGCGGCTACCGTCAGCTACACCAGCACCGGCCGCGGAAGCACCGAAGGCATCAAGCTGCGCTCACCGGTCGCCGATACCACCATCACCGTCGACGCCGACGGGTTCATCGTGGATTACCCAGGCTTGGCAGAGCGGATCTGATCACCCCGCCGGCTCGCCCCAACGCGGCCAATTCCTGGCGCCAGTTCTCCGCCCCGATGACGACGGTCACGATATCCGGCCGCGGGAAGCTGTCGTAGCGGGTGCGCGCGGCGTGACCGGCGTCGACAAGCTCAGCCACCGATTGGTTGGCGGCCAGCGCGTCGCGGGCCCGGGTGAGCAGTTCGAGGACACGGTCCAGCGCCGGCAGCAAGTGTTCGGAGTTGGCTTCACACATCGCCCGCACCAGATCCGGTGCGCTGGCCGCGACGCGGGTGCCGTCGCGGAAGGAGCCGGCGGCCAAGGCGAAGGCGAGCGGAACCTCGCCGGCGGTGACGGCCAACGCCTCGGCAAGCAGGTGCGGCAGATGCGAGATGGCGGCCGCGGCGGCGTCGTGCTCGTCGGATCGCGCAGGCACCACGACCGAGCCGCAGTCGAGCGCCAGATTCATCACCGTCGACCACACCGCTGGGTCTACGTGGTCGTCTACCGCGATCACCCAGGGAGCGCCGGTGAACAACCGCCCGTGGCCGGCGGACCACCCGGAGTGCGCGGTGCCCGTCATCGGGTGCCCGCCAACGAAGCGGGCCTGCAGGCCGGCGGCGGTGACCTCTTCGAGGACCGCGCTTTTGACGCTGGTGACGTCGGTCAGCGGACAGTGGGGCGCATAGTCACGGATGTGGGCGAGCATGCTCGGCAAGGCCGGCATCGGAACGGCGAGCACGATTAGTGCGTCGACGGCGGCGGCCCGCTTCAGCGCTTCGCTGATGTCGGTGGTGGCGTCGAAGCCGTCGAATCGCGCCGCCTGCACGCCCTCCACTGAGCGGTTGTAGCCGAACACCTCGTAGCCCGCCGCCGTGGCCGCCCGCATCAGCGAGCCACCGATCAATCCGAGCCCCAGCACGCACACCGGTGTCTTCGCCACCGTTCCAGGTTGGCACATTTTTCGGCTGGCGTTTCACCGCCGGCCCAGGCGGTCAGATGTGCTGGCATTGGCTGGTCAAGCCGCCTGCAGACCGACTAGCGTATGCGGCCATGGGAGCACAACGGGCCTCCGCGCAGGGCCCGTCCGCGGACACGCCGGACGGCTTCGGCGTTGCTGTCGTTCGCGAGGACGGCAAATGGCGTTGTTCTGCCATGCGTCCCAAGGTGTTGACCAGTTTGGCTGCCGCCGAGACCGATTTGCGCGAATTACGCAGCGCTGGAGCTGTTTTCGGGCTGATTGACGTAGACGACGAGTTTTTCGTCATCGTGCGCCCGGCACCGTCGGGCACCCGGCTGCTTTTGTCGGACGCGACCGCGGCGCTGGACTACGACATTGCCGCCGAGGTTCTGGAAAACCTCGATGCCGAGATCGACCCCGAAGATCTCGAGGACGCCGAACCGTTCGAGGAGGGCGATCTCGGTCTGCTGTCCGATATCGGTCTCCCCGAGGCCGTGCTGGGCGTCATCCTCGACGAAACCGACCTGTATGCCGATGAGCAGGTGGCTCGCATCGCCGAGGAGATGGGTTTCGCCGAGGAGTTGTCCGCGGTGCTTGAGCGTCTCGGTCGGTGAGTAGCGACGAGGATTTGATTCGAGCAGCGCTCGCGGTCGCCGCCACCGCCGGTCCTGGTGACGTGCCGGTGGGCGCGGTGATCGTCGGTCCCGACGGAACGGAGCTGGCGCGGGCGGTCAACGCTCGCGAAGCTCTCGGCGATCCTACTGCGCATGCCGAGATCCTGGCGATGCGGGCCGCGGCCGCCGCGCTCGGCGACGGTTGGCGGCTGGAGGGCACCACACTTGCGGTCACCGTCGAGCCCTGCACGATGTGCGCGGGCGCTGTTGTGATGGCGCGGGTCGCCCGGCTGGTGTTCGGGGCGTGGGAACCGAAAACCGGAGCGGTCGGCTCGCTGTGGGACGTGGTGCGGGATCGGCGGCTCAACCACCGCCCGGCTGTGCGCGGCGGCGTGCTGGCCGACGAATGCGCCGCCCTGCTCGAGGACTTCTTCGCCCGCCAGCGATTGGGGTGATCGGCTCCAGGTTGGGTAAGCTGCTCGGCGGTGGTGTGTCCGAGCGGCCTAAGGAGCACGCCTCGAAAGCGTGTGACGGGTAACCCCCGTCCGAGGGTTCAAATCCCTCCGCCACCGCCAACATTTTTCGGCCATGCTGGGTAATCGGCGTCGCCTTTCGCAGGCTCGGCTCGTGGACCTTTCGTCGCGCGCGCTTGCATGACGTGGCAGCGCAAGCTCAGCTAATCGCCGAGCCGAGGTCGGCGCCATCCTGAGCTGACGAAGTTTATGGTCGTCGGCGGACAGGGTATCCTTGGTGCAGATAGCGTGGGGGAGCCAGCAAACTTTTTGGAGGAGCGGTGGACATCGTACTGGGCGTGTCGATGGCACCCGAAACAGTCCGCATGGTGCTGGTCGAAGGCGAAAACGCCGACGGCGCCACCGTTGAGGAAGACAGCATCCCGGTCAGCACTGACGGAGACAATCGAGATCTGGCAACCTTGACGGCGCCAAATCAGGTGGTGTCCGCGATTCTGGGCACCCGGGAAAGTGCGACGCAGGGCGGCCACCAACTGACCTCCACCGGGGTGACATGGACTGACCCCGCAGAGGCGGCGGCGCTACGTGACCTGCTGGCCGCCCACAAGATGGAAAACGTCATGCTGGTCTCCGCGTTTCTGTCCGCGGCCGCGCTGACTCAATCGGTCGGGAACGCGGTTGGGTACAACCAGACCGCGCTGCTTTTCGTCGAACCGGATACCGCGACGCTGGCGGTTGTCGACACCGCCGACGGCTCTATCACCGAGATGCAGAGACGGCCATTGTCGGCCGACGACACCGAAGCCGTACAACAGCTGAGCGAGATGGCCGCCGCGGCAGAGGCGTTGGACTCGCGCCCGCAGGGCCTGTTCGTTGTCGGCTCCGATGTCGACGTCGTCATGATCAAACCGCAGTTGGAGGCGGCGACCACCCTTGTGGTGAACGCGCCCGACGAACCGGACATGGCGCTGGCTCGTGGTGCGGCGCTGGCCTCGGCGCATGCGCCGTTGTTCGAATCATCCACCGCCGCACAGGCTTACGCGCAAGTCCCCGGCACAGGGGTCGTCGAGCCGGGCGCGGCGGCGGCTGAGATGGCTGCGCCCGGATACGCGGGCTTCGTGCAGGGCGCGGCCGACGACGACGACGGCGACATGACGCAAGCCCTGGCCTACAGCGCCGATCCCGACAGCACCGCCAACGCCTACACCGCCGTCGCGGGCGCGGAAGGCGCCGAGATGGTGGCCGGTGGCGCGTTCGACGCCGACGTCGGCGACCAGCGACCGGCACGCAAGCCGTTCTTGGTGGCCATGAGCGCATTGACGATCTTTGTCGTCGGCGTTGCGGCGTTGGCCATTGCGCTGGCGCTGAACATCCGGCCTAAGGTCAGCGACCGGCCTAACCTCGGCCAACGGATGGTCGTGCCGACCAAACAAGCTCCGGCGCCGCCGCAAGCTCCGGCGCCGCCGCAGGTACCCGCGCCGGCGGCTCCTGCGCCGGCGGCTCCTGCGCCGGCAGCCCCGGCACCTGCCCCGGCAGCTCCGGCGCCTGCCCCCGCGGTTCCGGCACCTCCGGCGGTCGCTCCGCCACCCGTTCCGGTCGCGCCGCCGCCTGTCCAGGTTGCGCCGCCGCCGGCCCGGGTTGCGCCGCCGCGAGTACCGGCGCCCGCCAATCCGATCCCGGGCCCTAACATTCCGGGTCCGAACTTGCCAGGTCCGGGGATTCCTGGACCGGGAATCCCGGGGCCGAACATTCCGGGTCCGCCAATCCCGGGCATCGGCCACGGCGGTGGCGGCCCAGGCATTCCAGGGATCGGCGGCGGCATTCCGGGCATTCCGCACTTCTGAGGCGAGGTGCACCTCTCGGCGCAAAGCGGCGGGGTTTGAGGCCGGGTGGCCAAGCTCAGCGCGGGTCTGCTGCTCTATCGCGTGCAGAACGGCGTGGTGGAGGTACTGATTGCCCACCCCGGCGGCCCCTTTTGGGCCACGAAGGACGAGGCGGCATGGTCGATCCCCAAGGGTGAGTATGTCGAGGGCGACGACCCGTGGGTAGCCGCGCAGCGCGAATTCGCCGAGGAAATCGGCCTGAAGCCGCCCGCGGGTCCGCGGATCGATCTCGGTGCGCTGAAGCAACCCGGCGGCAAAGTGGTGACCGTGTTCGCGGTGCTGGGGGACCTGGATATCACCGCTGCCCGCAGCAATACCTTCCAACTCGAATGGCCGCCAGGCTCTGGAACCCTCCGCGAATTCCCGGAAGTCGATCGGGTCGGCTGGTTTCCGGTCGCGCAGGCCAGGACCAGGCTGCTCAAAGGACAGCGCCTGTTTCTCGACCGGCTGATGGCGCAACCCAGCCTGGCGAGGCTGCGCGAAGACCACTGAACTTCGCTTGCGCGCGGGGTATGTTCACACCCGTGCAGACATTGCGAACTCCCGACGAGCGGTTTGCGGGTATTCCTGAATTCCCTTATATCCCAAGGTATTCCGAAGTCTCGGACGGTGAGGGCGGGCAGCTGCGGGTGGCATGGGTGCAGGACGGTCCGAACGACGCCGACCCCGTGCTCATGCTGCACGGCGAACCGTCGTGGTCTTTCCTGTACCGCAAGATGATCCCGATCATGGCCGCCGCCGGGTATCGCGTGGTCTGTCCAGACCTGGTCGGATTCGGCCGTTCCGACAAGCCCGCCCGCCGCGAAGACCACAGCTATGCGCGCCACGTTGAATGGATGCGGGCATTGGCATTCGACGTGCTGGACCTGCGCCGGGTCACCCTGGTCGGACAGGATTGGGGCGGGCTGATCGGGTTGCGGCTGGCGGCCGAACACCCCGAACGTTTCAGCCGCCTGGTCGTCGCCAACACCGGCCTGCCGACCGGTGACCAGCCGATGCCGGAGATCTGGTGGCGGTTCCGGGAGACTATCCAGGGCCAGCCGTCGCTGGACATTGGCGGTTTCGTGCAGTCCGGTTGCCGGCGCCCACTGCGCGACGCGGTGCGCGCCGCCTACAACGCCCCGTTTCCCGACGACTCCTACTGCGCCGGCCCGCGCGCGATGCCTGGCCTGGTTCCGACCTCGCCGGATGACCCTGCCACTGCGGCGAACCGATCGGCGTGGCAGAAGCTGTGCGCGAGCCCGACGCCGATGCTGGTCGCGTTCAGCGATGGCGACCCGATCACGGGTGCGATGGCGCCGATCTTCAAACGCGAAATGCGCGGCGCACAGGGCATTGACCACCCGGTAGTGCAAAACGCCGGGCACTTCCTGCAAGAAGACGCCGGCGAGGAGCTGGCCAACTACATCGTGGAGTTTTTGCGCAGCTGAGCGCCTGCGGTGCGCACCTTGCTAGCAGATGGCCATTGTTGATACGGGGGTAAGCGTCGCCCGAAGGATGTGCGCCAAGGCCGTTGCGTCAGCCTGGTCGGGTGTTGACCCGCCCACGGCGTGGCCATAGATGGGGACTGCTCTTGGGATACCGGCGGCCGTTAAGGAATACACCGACGAAAGTGCTGCGGACCAGCCAGTGATAGGAGGCCAGAAGCAGCGCTGTCGTTACGCTGATGACCAGCGAGAACTTCACCGACCAGTGCAGCGGCCAGCGAAGCAACGATGCCTGCAGCAGCCAGACAATGGGCACGTGCACGAGATACATCCAATAGGAGGCGTCGGAGAGATAGCGTACGCGCGGCGTCGGTTCATCGAGGAATCTCACTGCGGCCCCAATGATCGCGAAGCACCAGCACCACAGCGCCAGTGTGTACGTGGTGGCCAAGACCGTGCGTTTGAAATTCGGCATTGGCTGCATGCTGAAGTGCAGCGCGTCGCCCGCCACATAGATGGCTGCCAGTGTTGCCAACACCGCAGCCGCGAGATACGGCAGCCAGTCGGCAGCCAAATACCGCAGCGCGCTCTGCTCGCGATGCATCACCCAGCCCAGCACGAAAGCGCAACCGAAAATCAGCACCGCCGGGCACATTGGGGACCAGGCCCGTGGCGGGCATGGGAACCCCCATCCATACCAGCCACCATTTGGTAGAGACGAGCACCGAAGCGACCGGAACGGCGAGCAGCACTGGCGCGAACCGCCGAGCAATCACCCGAGCCACCACGCCCCGCGGCCGCCGCGCGTCGTGCACCTGAGGCATCAAGCCACGCGAAAACCGCACGCACCGGCAGCCATAGCGCTAGCAGCACCAGCAATAGATAGAGGAACCACAGGTGCCCTAGTGGAATTGGTGGACCGATGACGGGAGCGCTTGAGCCAGGCGGTGGGCCGCCGTGCACGCCGATCTGCACCGCCCCCCCAGATGTTGGCGCCGATAGCTGGCGGGATTATCAGGACCATCGCAGCCAAAAAAAGGCAGTCCGATGCGACGCAGCCGGTTCTTGATGAGCCCGGCAGTGCCCAGTCGCTGATGCAGCAGCCGCGCGAAAAAGCCTGCAACCATGAAGAACAACGCCATGCGGAAGATATGGACCACAAAGTAAGCGAGGCCAAGCACGGTACTGGTGGATTTATCCGCGATGGGCCAGTTGAGCGTGCGTAAGCCCGGAAGATACGCCATGGTGGCGTGCAGCACGATGCCAGCCAACATCGCTGCGGCGCGCACGGCGTCGAGCGAGTGGAATCGTGTTCGTCCGACAGTGCTGCTGCTCACGCGTTAATCCCGTCGTGGGGAAGTTTCAACCGTGTCCGTCGGGGCGGCGTGCGTACCCCGAACAGGATGTGACACGTCAGCGTGCCCGGTGCTACGGGACCGCCGATCCCTGCCTTGGTCGGCCTGTGGCCTTCGGCAGTTGCACCGAGGTGTTGAGCACGATGGTGAAAGGCCATGAAGCTGAGCACCTTTCCGAATCGGAACTCCTCAACTGTCCCATCCTTGCGGTTGATGGGATGCTTTATTGATTGCGTGAGATCGCGTGAGTCCGACTGCCCTTCGGCCCGCCGCATGCGCAGCGTGGGCCGCGTAGAACTGCCGACGAATAGGACGATCGGCACGCCATAGAGACATGATGAAGCACATCACACTGATCGTGGCTGAGATTGCCCGCACCGAAGCCGACGAGCTATGTTCATGCCGGCCGTTGCCGCGACCCTGTCCTCGAGGGATCAGCCCCGTGTTGGCCGCCGTCACTAAAAGGACATCGCTACGTCGCAATTGCTGCAAGTTCCTGGTGGTGGCCCTAGCCGACCTTCCGCTGGGCACATCGCGGACCTTGTCATCCGAAGGCCTGATCCACCGAACAGCGGCTCCAAATTTGCGCAGCTGAGCGCGTCTGTGCTGCGCAAGCGGGCCCGTCGGGCAGCAGGTGCTGGCGGACCAGTTTGTGCCAGCGCCGGTGCCGGTAGCGGTAGATCCCGACGGCGATCGCGGCGACCAAGCGGGTGGCGCGCCCGGCGTCGATCGCGACGGTATCGCTGTAGCGGCAGCTGCGCGCGTCGGTCGGTTCGACATGCAGGGTGTGATCCCAGGCGGTGAGGATGCCGCCGTGTTCGTGGGTGCGGATGGTGCGGGTCTCGGTGTTGACCTCGCGGACCTCGATCGTGTGCCGGTAGGCCGGGATCAGGTGAAAGGCGAACAGCCAGGCTGTTCCCCCTTCGCCGGGACGCAGCGGCCCGGACCGTCCCTGCAGTGCCGGAATGCCGAACAGGCCTCGACATACGTACAAGAAGGTGGCTGGCGACTGCATCGCCTGCCAAACCCGGTCGGCGCTGGTGGGCAGGATTGTTGCCACATGTATGGTCTGCACGATCGGACTCCTTCAAGTTAGGTCCGCCTAATTTTGCGGGGCGTTCGGCTAATTTGACTACTCGCTTCTCAGGGGACGCCGCGATCGCTCCGCCGGACCGGTATCGGCCGCGCAAGCAGCCGAAACAGCAGCGCGCCCAGCAGACCAGGCAGCGCATCCTGGACGCGGCTGCTCGCGTTTTTGGCGAATACGGTTACGCCGCGGGCACGACCAACCGGATCGCCGAGGTTGCGGAGTTGTCGGTCGGTTCGCTCTACCAGTACTTTCCGAACAAGGACGCGATCCTGGCCGCGCTGATGCAGGCACATGTCGACGCCGGAGCCCGGCAAATCAGCGAGCGGCTGACCGAGGGCGTCCCAGCTCGGCTCGACGAGGCGCTCAGGGTTTTCGTGCGCGCCACAATCGACAATCATCGCGGCAATCCGCGGCTGCATCGGGTGCTTTTCGAAGAGGCGCCACGCTCGCCGGCATTCCTGGTGCGGCTGCATGACTCCGAACAGTTGATCATCGATGCGACGGCGTGCCTGCTCGACCAGTGTTCGGCGGTGCAGGTCGCAGACAGTCACCTGGCCGCGCGGATCGTTGTGGCCACGATCGAATCACTGGTGCACCGTCTTATCACGTCGCCCTCGCCGATCGACCCGCAAGTGCTGGAAGACGAGATCGTCGTGCTGCTGGAGCGCTATTTGCGGGGCATAGCAGCACCGGACAGCCGCCCTGGCCGGGGTGACCGACGGTTAGCGCGTGGAGCTTCTCGCTGACCTCGGCGAGGGACTTGTTGGCGTCCCCGGAAAGCAGAGGGCTGCGACAACCCGATCTAGTCGTCGATGACCGCAAGCCCTCGCCACTCCAGGTCAGCCAAGAGGTCTCGCCTGGCTTGCACCTGTTCGGGTGAATGTCCCTCCCAGTCCGTGAGCTCGCCAACGATTCTCACGGGCTTCCGGGTGCGGTAGGAGTGGGTCGGATTACCGGGAAACTTCTTGTCCGTCACGTTCGGGTCGTCCTCCAACGCGCCTTCGGGTGCCACGATGTAGATGCGGCCCGGACCTTCGCCTATCGCCAGCTCGGCTGCCCACACCGCGGCATCCAATGTCCGCGTCACATAAACGTGGTGCGACAGGCGGCCTTTGCCATAGTTGGATCGGCGCCCCGCAACGAGCAGATCGCCCACCGCAAGCTCGGCCTTGGTCCCGTGAAGGAACGCACCCGATGGGTGCACTTCAAAGGGTTTCGGCGGGCTCATTTACAACCACCCCATCGAGCTCTGATTGAAACCGTGGCCACTCGCGCAGCGGCTTTTGTGCCGATGTGCGGAAGTGCACGAATTGTGTTGTCGTAATTGGTCGAAAGATTGTGCAGCATACGGGGGCCTTGCCGCAATTCGCCCTCCATGCCCTATGCTGGTAGTGGCAGCCGATTGAGGTGGCAGCTGATCCAGATGCGCTCCGCGTAGGTATCACCGATTAGCGGCGCAATTCCCGGTCAAAGGCGCCGCGGGAACCTGGGCGGCTCCTCATCCACCAGTGGGTGAGCTGAGTCCGGGAAGGATGTCGCCCAGGCTGAACGTAACCGGTTGTTCCAGTTGGGCATACGTGCACGAACGCGGGTCGCGATCGGGCCGCCAGCGATTGAACTGCGCCGTGTGGCGGAAGCGTTCGCCTTCCATGTGGTCGTAGCGCACCTCGACGACCCGCTCGGGCCGCAGCGGTACGAACGAGAGGTCTTTACCCGCATTCCAGCGTGAGCCTGAGTTGCGCCCTGGCGGGCGCTCACCGGCCATGTGCGCGGGCCAATTCCACGGGTGCGTATCGAAAGTGGTTGCCAGCAGCTGCAATTCAGCCAACAGTCGCCTTCGCTCCGCCATTGGGAATGCGCCCACGACGCCGACCCAACCAAGTATGCCGTCCTGCTTGTAGAGGCCCAGCAGTAGCGAGCCGACCGCGTCGCCGCCCGACTTGTGCGCGCGGTAGCCTGCGACAACACAATCCGCGGTGCGCTGGTGTTTGACCTTGAACATTACGCGTCGGTCCGGCTGATAGGTGATGGTCAGCGGCTTGGCGATGATCCCGTCGAGCCCTGCCCCCTCGAACTCGGCGAACCATCGCCGGGCGGTAATGACATCCGTGGTCGCCGGGGTGACGTGAATCGAGGGTCCCGAGCCTGCAAGAGCATCCACGAGAGCGGCGCGGCGCTCGCTGAACGGTCGCTGGGTGTAGTCGGTGTCGCCAAGGGCGAGCAGGTCGAAGGCGATCAGCGAAGCCGGTGTCTGATCGGCGAGCACCCGCACGCGCGATGCCGCCGGATGCAGCCGCAGCTGCAGCGTGTCGAAGTCCAGGCCGTGATCGGTGGCGATGACGATCTCACCGTCGATCACGCACCGACGCGGCAACTCCGCGGTGGCCGCCGCGACGAGTTCCGGGAAATACCGCGTCATCGATCGCTCGTTGCGGCTGCCCAGCTCCACTTCGTCGCCGTCGCGGAAACAGATTGTCCTGAACCCGTCCCACTTCGGCTCGTAGAAGGCGCCGGATGGGATCGACCGAACGGGTTTGGCCAACATCGGCGAGACCGGCGGCATTACAGGCAGCTGCACCCGCTCATTGTTGCGCACGGGCGCCGATGACATTGCCCCGGTTGCGGGGTCTACGTTTGTATGAAGGGCGTGGATCTGCCCGTGCAACCGCCGTTGGAGCCGATGCTGGCCAAGGCCGCGACCAAAGTCCCCACCGACGCCGGGGTGTGGTCATACGAACCGAAGTGGGATGGCTTCCGGGCGTTGGTTTTCCGCGACGGCGACGAGGTGGTGCTGCAATCGCGCAACGGAAGGGAGCTCGGCCGGTATTTCCCGGAGCTGCTCGACGCCCTGCGCGACGAGGTCGCGACCCGGTGCGTGCTCGACGGAGAGGTCGTCGTACCCCGCGAAATCGGCGGCCGGATCCGGTTGGACTGGGAATCGCTCTCCCAGCGCATCCACCCCGCGGCGAGCCGGATCACGATGCTGGCCCGACAGACCCCGGCGCATTTCATCGGTTTCGACGCGCTGGCCACCGGCTCGACGTCGTTGCTCGGCGAACCGTTCCGGATCCGCCGCCGCGCGCTGTCGGAACTGGTCGATCACCAGCAGTGGTGTCATGTCACCGGTGCCACCGAAGACCCGCAACTGGGGCAGCAGTGGCTGACGACGTTCGAAGGCGCGGGTTTGGACGGGGTCGTCGCCAAACGGCTTGACGGGCCGTACCTGCCGGGCAAGCGGGACATGGTCAAGGTCAAACACGCCCGCGAGGCCGATTGTGTGGCGATCGGCTATCGCATCCACAAGAGCGGACAGGGCATCGGATCGATCCTGCTGGGCTTGTACCGCGACGACGGCGAACTGCAAATGGTCGGCGGCGCAGCATCTTTCACCGCTAAAGACCGGCTCAAGCTGCTGGCCGAACTCGAGCCGCTGCGCAAGGGCGCCGACGTCGTCTACGAAGGTGAGCCCAGCAGATGGAATTCGGCTGCGGACAAACGGTGGATACCCATTCGACCGGAGAAGGTCGCTGAGGTTGCTTACGACCAGATGGAGGGCCAACGGTTCCGGCACGCGGTGCATTTCGTGCGCTGGCGACCCGACCGCGACCCCAAAAGCTGCACGTTCGACCAGCTCGACGTACCCACGACCTATGACCTGTACGACGTGCTGGAATCGTAATGCCTAGTGCTGCAGAAGAACTCGACGTCGACGGGATCACCGTTCGGTTGACCAACCCGGACCGGATATATTTCCCGAAACTGGGTTCGGCCGGCACCAAACGCCGGCTCGTCGAGTACTATCGCGCGGTCGCGCCCGGCCCGATGCTGACCGCGCTGCGTGACCGGCCCACCCATTTGCAGCGTTTCCCCGACGGCATCGACGGGGAGGAGATCTACCAAAAGCGGATACCGCAACACCACCCCGACTATCTGGAAACCTGCCGGGTTACGTTCCCTTCTGGGCGCACCGCCGACGCGCTGAAGGTGACCCATCCCGCCGCGATCGTGTGGGCCGCGCAAATGGGCACCGTCACCCTGCATCCCTGGCCAGTGCGCTGCCCCGACACCGAACATCCCGACGAGCTCAGGATCGACCTGGACCCGCAGCCTGGCACCGGGTTCGCCGAGGCTCGGGCGATCGCCGTCGACGTGCTCAAACCGTTGCTTGACGAGCTCGGCCTGGTCGGCTACCCCAAGACGTCCGGTGGCCGGGGCGTGCACGTATTCCTGCGGATCAAAACCGACTGGGATTTCATCGCCGTACGTCGAGCCGGGATTGCCCTGGCCCGCGAGGTGGAACGCCGCGCACCGGACGCCGTCACGACCTCGTGGTGGAAAGAGGAGCGCGGAAAGCGCATCTTCATCGACTACAACCAGAACGCCCGCGACCGCACGTTCGCGTCGGCATATTCGGTGCGGCGGACGCCGATCGCGACGGTATCTACCCCGCTGACCTGGCAGGAGCTGGCCCGCGCTGACCCCGACGATTACACGATCGCCACCGTGCCCGACCTAGTGGCCCGCCGCGAAGACCCGTGGGCCGATATGGAATCTGTCCGCCAGTCAATTGCGCCGCTGCTGGAGATGGTCAGGGCCGACCAAGAGCGCGGCTTGGGCGACCTTCCATACCCGCCGAACTACCCGAAGATGCCGGGCGAACCGAAACGGGTTCAGCCCAGCCGGGACACCGACCTGAAGGCACAGCGTACGAGTGAACTCCATAGGCGTTAGCATTGCGGTCGCCCGATTACGTTGATCTACGCCTGAGTCGCTGCTGTCGGTGATCGGACGGTGATTCCCCTAAATCTGGGGCTGCGCAAGAACAAGACCGCGAAGTACACGACGTCGACCATAGCCACGTCTCGCGTGGCGGGTGGTCGATCGCTTTGGGCCGTGGCCGCCGAAAGCGGAAATGAGTTCGGCGATCGGTTGCGATGGTCAGCTTCTTACTCGGCCTGCAATATTCGTTGCTGCCAAGACCTGCCAATGGCGCGCGCATTTGGAGCGCGAAAGGTCCAAGACTTCTCGTATGAAACCGCTTCGGGTGAGGGGTGCAATTACCAGTCGTCGCGGGCAGGTGCAGCCCATTGGCCGCCGTGAATGTGGGCGTGCCCACGCTGATGCAGTCGTCGCAATCTAGCGCGGTCGCAATGAGCATGACCCCCAGCCGGCTTGAGGCAGCCGCGGCTGTGATGGCGGCTCGGATGCAGCCATCGGCGCCACACTCTTTGCGGCCAGTGTCCGCTAACACGACAACGAAGCACAGTCGGCGGTCACGCTGCGTGCTGGGGCCGAGCCGTTGGTCTAGATGCCAGGGACACCCTGCGGTCTCTGTCCAAGCTGCTGGCTGGCATACCGAACATCTGACTCAAGGCGCGTCTATTGGGAGATGATCCCGAACCGGTGGGGAGCGCTTTTGCTGATGGCAGGTCCCCGATAGTCGGTCCACCTGGTTTTGGAGCCAGGTTGTGATTGATACCGATTTCAGTTGATCTCGCAGGCCACGGGGTGATGGGTGTGGCTGCATTGGGCAGCGTACTCGACCGGAGTGAGGTAGCTCAGCGCCGAGTGACGGTGTCGATGATTGTGTTCGTGCTTGAAGTCGTCGATGACGACGCGAGCCTCAAGCAGGTTGGTCCAATGGTTGCGGTTGAGGCACTCCCTTCGTAGTCGGTTGTTAAACGATTCGATGTAGCCGTTCTCCCACGGCGCCCCGGGCGGGATGTAAGTCATCCCCACCTTCCCGGCGCAAAACGATTGCAGCGCTTGGGAAATGAGTTCCGGACCGTTGTCCATCCGCAGCACCATCGGCGGGCCGCCGGCCGCGGCGAAACACTTCTCCAAGTCCTCGATCAGCCGCTCGGCGGTGATCGAGCGTTCCACGATATTCAGTAGCGATTCGCGGGTGTGCTCGTCGAGCATCGACGCGATCTTGACGGCCTTGCCGTCGATGGTGGAGTCAAACTGGAAATCGATCGCCCACACCACTTTCGGCGCATCGGCAGCCACCTCAGCCGGCCACGACGACTGACCTGTCCGCTTGCGCGGGCTGTGCACCCGCCGCTGCAGGCCTTCCTCCTTCCACAGCCGGTGGACCTTCTTCTTGTTCACATCCCGGTGCTCGTCGTGGCGCAGCGCCGCCCACGCGCGACGAAACCCATGGCACGGGTGCTTGGTGGAGTAGTCACGCAGCCAGCGGCGCAGCTCGGCGTCAGGGTCAGCAGGGGTCTGCGCGACAGGGATGCGGCGATACGTGGAACGGGCAAGCCCGACCGCTTTGCACGCCAGCCGCTCCGACACGCCCAGAACCTCTTTGAGCATGTCCACGGCGCGGCGCTTGGCGTCCGGGCTCAGAATTTTCCCTTGGCCACCTCCCGCAAAGCATCCTTCTGCAGCTCAGCCTCAGCCAGCAGCCGCTTCAAGCGGGTGTTTTGCTCCCGCAGCTCTTTGAGCTCTTTGGCCCCATCCAGATCCATCCCGCCGTAGGCGCGGCGCCAGTTGTACAGCGTCGCCGCTGACACCTCCAGCTCGGCGGCGATCTCTTCGTTGGTCTTGCCCGCCGCGGCGAGTTCGTCAGCGCGGCGCAGCTTACGCACCACATCCTCAGCGGAATACTTCTTCCGGCCAGCCATGTGATTCATCGTCCCTTCCAGCCCCACTTCGGGGCCACAGGACTCTAAAACAAGGCGGACTCATTCACCGGGGACACGCCACTGAGACCTATCACCAGATCCGCTCTCGAGCAGGACGAACCGAGAACTCAAGCGCCTCAACGCGATTCTGAAGCGACCGGCGAGTCCCTTCGGGGCGGAGCTCGACCCCCAACACAAGAAAGAAATAGTCGATTTCGTCGACGCCGCCCACGAGAAGCTCGGGGTCGAGCCATCTGCATCGTCCTGAGATCGACAGGGTGTCGGCGGCCCGAGCACCTACTCTGCCGCCAAGACGCGCGCTCACAGTCGGCGCGCGCCTGCCTATACCCTCATTGGAGGGCCGGCGGCAAAATAGCGCTGTTCGTTGGTTGCCACCGAAGACGCCGAAATTACCGTTGCGAGTAAACGAGCTTAAGACGCGGCTAGCATTCGCGGGTAGACGCTTCAGCGTATGTGGGGCGGCCGCCGTTATCAGGAAACAGGGCAGATCTTAGGGGATACCGGCACAGCTTGCGCTGGATTGATCGCAGCAACGGAAGTGCTTTCTCATCGCCGCCCGTCCCGTAGTCCAACCCTGAGCCGATCAGACTACTCGCCCAGCATGTCTCGGTAAGCAGCTGCGCGCGCGCCCAGTCCAATTCGGAAAGTGGTTCTTTCCGCGCAATGGCTCTTCTGAGTCGTATCAGCAATTCATTAAATTCGTCTGACGTCGAAATCCCTAAGATCTTAATCGGATAAGGTGTGTAGCCGGCTGGGCCCTCAAACTCGCTGAGGACAGTCAGCATAAACTCGCGTTCGTCGTCAGTCAGGTCGATCGGGATCAGCTTCGGCTCGGTCATTGCTTTACCCTAGGCCAGGCGTGACACAAGATCACTCGTCTGCTTCTGATACGTCACAGCTATCCCTCGTATTCCTCTGGATCTTCGCCTAACACCGGCAGCCAATGGTGGCTGTGGGGAGGATAGACGGGGTGCGGCCCAGTCGCCGGTGAATCCCAGGGCATTCCACCGCCGACGGGAAGCCTTGGCATTGCCACGCCACCCCCTCTGCCGCCAGGCGCTGGCTTAGCTGGCGGTGCAGCTTCAACCGGTGCGTGGCCCGGTCCCTTGGGTGCGCCTGGTTCGAGTGCTGGCGCACCAGCAGGATGCGGCAATTCCTCAAGCCGGCTGTGCGGGAATGAATCGACGCGTTCTTTGATCTTGGGCACTATGCCTTTGTCCTGGTTCCCCAAGACGTAGTCCATGCCGTCCTTGGGTTTGAATACCGTCCCAGCATCGGAACCCCTAGCTGCCCCCGTAGGGTCACGGATGACGACAATGTTGTTCTTGGGGTCGTAGATTACCGGCGCACCATCAGTGCTACTGTTGCCCAGTATTAGGTCCTTCGGATTGTTGACGCTATCTTGCATCATTTTGTAGATGAGGTCGGCGAGTTGGTCTTTGGTCATCCCGGGGAAATCAGCCATGTGTCCGTCGGGACCACTAGCGTGCCCGTAGGCGATCTTCTGCGCGGCCCTCATAAGTGGGTCACTGCTCCAGCCGCCTGGTGGCGGGTCTGGTTCTGGATGTGGACTTTCCGGTATCGGTGTGCCGTAACCAGTAAGTTGGATCCCGTTGTGCTCATCCTTTGATGGATGGTCAACAGCGAATGGCTCTTCGAAAAAGGTAAGATTGTCGATGCCCTCTGTCGCGGTGGCGATTTCCGTAGCTATCGCGTGATCGTTCGCGACCAACGCAGCGACACGATGCTGGATGAAAGCGGTGTGGCCTTGTGCTGCGGCAAGACGTGCAGCCCGAAACTCAGCCGAACCGCCCTTGGAACGGTCGGTGACCGAATAATCCTCACCGACATCGAAACCCTCTGCGCGAGCCTCGCTAACGGCATCAAGCACCGAGTCCCTCGATGCCTGTAACTGTTCGTCTCCGCGATGAGCGATCGTGGCGGCCTGCTGCAATTGGTACACCGCACCGCGCACCTTCACCAAGTCGGTGGAGGCACGTTCATACGCTGCATCCTTAGCCTGACCCGTCCACGGCGTGCCTCCAGGTGTCGACCGCCACGATGATGGGACCACCTTGAGCGGGGTTTAGCCAGTCGCATGGGACCACCCGTTTGCCAGTGATGGGACCACCGGCGTGTCGTACGTCCGGGGTCGCTCGATTACTGGGTCGGATCACTTCATGTCGATCGATGTGAAGGAGGTCCGCTGAATGTATCGGGAGGTTTCGGTGATCGAGGTACGTGAGTTGTTGCGGGTGTGGATGTCGGGGGCCGGCTTGCGCCGGGTGGCTGCGTTGGCCGGGGTGGATCGTAAGACCGCACGCAGCTATACGAATGCGGCGGCGCTGGCCGGGTTGGACCGCGGTGGTGCTCTTGATCAGCTCACCGATGAGCTGATCGGCGCGGTGATCGAGGCGGTGCGGCCGGACCGGCCGGATGGCCACGGCCAAGTGTGGGAAGTGTTGCGCGCCAATCACGATCAGATCGTCAAGTGGGTGGAAGAGGGCCTGACGGTGGTCAAGATCTGTGACCTGTTGGAGCGGCGCGGCACGGCGGTGCCCCAGCGGACGTTGCACCGGTACTGCACGCAGTGCACCGAGTACCGGGGCCGTCGCAGCGCTGGCACGGTGCCGGTGGTCGATGGTGAGCCCGGCGTGGAGTGCCAGATCGACTTCGGCCGGATGGGCAAGATCTTTGATGCCGAATCGGGGCGCAACCGAGTGGTGCACGCGCTGATCTTCACCGCGGTGTATTCGAGGCACATGTTCGTGTGGCTGACGTTTAACCAGACGCTGGAGGCGATTGTCGCCGGCTGCGAGGCGGCCTGGCAGTTCTTTGGCGGTGTCTTCAAGGTGTTGATCCCTGATAACATGACACCGATTGTGCCCAAGGCAGATTCGACCGATCCGCAGTTCAGTGTGGGTTGGACGGAGTACTCGCAGGTCCGTGGATTCTTCACCGATCCGGCCCGGGTTCGTCACCCCCAGGACAAGCCGCGGGTGGAACGTATGGTCCAGTACGTGCGGGGCAACTTCTTCGCCGGCGAAGACTTCGCCGACCTCGCCGACGCTCAGGCCCGAGCCCAGGTGTGGTGTGCCGGCAAGGCCGCCAGCGCATCCACGGCACCACCTGTCAACGCCCGGCGGTGGTGTTCGCCGAGCGCGAGGCCGCACTGCTGCTGCCCGCCCCAGCAGCGGTCTACCAGGTGCCGATCTACGCTGAAGCCAAGGTGCACCGCGACTACCACATTCAAGTCGATCGGGCATTGTATTCAATCCCCGAACACCTTCGCGGGCAGACCGTTTCGGTGCGCGCCGACGGCGAGTTGGTCAAGGCGTTCCACGGCGGAAAGCTGGTCAAGACTCATCCCCGCCAGCCCGCCGGCGGACGTTGCACCGACCCGGCTGATCTGCCCGCTGACAAGACCGGCTACGCGATGCGGGACCTGACCCGGCTGATCGCCACCGCGGCCGGCCACGGGGCTGATATCGGCATCTACGCCGAACGTCTGCTCGATCACCAGCTGCCGTGGACACGCATGCGCCAGGTGTACCGGTTGTTGGGGCTGGTCAAACGCTACGGCGCGGCCCCGGTGAACACCGCCTGCGGGCGGGCATTGGAGCTCGATGTGGTCTCGGTGTCCAAGATCGCCGCGATGCTGCACAAGGCCACCGAGAACACCCCAGCCGAGGCGCCGCGGGCGCCACCGGGCTGGCTCCGGCCCGGTTTGCCCGCGACCCGGGTGAATACCGCAGCCAAGGCAGGCAGCGGCCCGACTGGATGAGCGTCATCGACGGCGGCGCCACCCCCACCGGTCGCAACGCAACCCAGGGGCTGTGATCGGCATGGCGACCAAACCTGTTGTCACCGACCCGATCTCGACTGACCTCAAGCGAGTGATGCGCCAACTCAAACTTGGGCGGATGCTCGACACCCTGCCCGAGCGGCTCACCTTGGCTCACCAGCGGCACCTGTCACACGCGGCTTTTTTGGAGCTGATCCTCGCCGATGAGGCCACCCGCCGCGACAACAGCTCAGCCGCCCGCCGCGCCCGCGAGGCCGGCCTGGATGCGACCATGCGCCTGGATTCCTGGGACGATTCGGCCGCCGTCAGCTACGACCGCACCCTGTGGACCGACTTGACCAGCCTGCGGTTTCTCGACGGCCCCCACGGCGCTCTGCTGCTGGGACCGGTCGGGGTAGGCAAAACGCATCTGGCCACCACACTCGGACACATCGCCGTGCGGCGACGCATCCCCACCCTGATGTTGCGTGCTGATGCAATGTTCAAGCGGCTCAAAGCATCCCGACTCGACAACAGCACCGAAGCCGAGATGCGCCGCCTGGCTCAAGTCCGGCTGCTGATCATCGACGACTTCGCCCTGCAGCCGATGGACGCTACCGCGACCGCCGACTTCTACGAGCTTGTCGTGGCCCGCCACCAGCGAGGCTCCACCGTGCTGACCTCCAACCGCAGCCCTGACGAATGGCTGGCCGTCATGACCGACCCCTGCTGGCCCAATCCGCTGTCGACAGGGTCACCTCAACAGCGCATGAACTCATCATCGAAGGACAGTCCTACCGGCGCCGCCAAAAGCCCTCAGTTGACACCAGGCCGAACGACCGCCGATCATCGCCAGTGAGCCAAACAGGTGGTCCCTAGTTGCTGGCCAACCGGTGGTCCCATCCTCGTGGCAAATGACACTCCAGGCGTCGATATCAGGTCGTGGACCGCCGTGAAGACCTGGTCCCAGAGATTGGCGGTGCGTGTCCAATATGCTTCTGCCTCACGCAGATACGAGGTATCCATACCCTCAACCTGCGACAGACTCGGCAGTGGGGCGGTCGCCGGCATCTAGCACACCGTCTGTTTGCCTAACGCTCCCAATTCAGCAGCCGACCTAACTTCGTTCGCTGAGTAACCACTAGCCGCCGCCGCGAGCTTAGCGGCAGTCGCCTCCATGCGAAACGCACAGCGGATGGCAGCCGCAGCGACCCGCCCGTTGGCAGCGTTGACCGCCGCTGCGCTCGTCAGCCAGGACGATGCCATAGCACTCGGTGCGCTATTGCTCGCCAGCCTGCGGGCCAGGGACTCACAGCGGCCGGCCTCTGCGCGAAGACCCACATCGCTGACCTGCAGTCCGTTGGTGACCTGCAATGATTCCACACGGAGAGTTTAGACCAATTGTCAAAGCCTCTGGATCGAGATCCTTCTCAGGCGGCCTTCTTCCGGGCCTCGTCGGCGGTTGGTTCGTCGGGGCGTGCAACGGATTTGCCGTTGTCGAATTTGGCGCCGTAGCAGGCCCCAGGGTGCCCTCACCGCTTGACGTTCCCGTTCTCCGCGAAACGCTTTCTTCGTGTCAGGGTCCGCTTACTTCGGCAGCATGGCAACAACGTGAGGAGCCTTATAAGACCAACACCGCTGCTCTTTAGCCTGCAGAAACGCTTCGCGCAGCGCAACCCAAAAGCCCAGGGTGCTGGTCTCGACTGCCAGCACCGGCGTGCGCATGTCGCGCCATTTGGCATCACGCAGCAGATCCGCCCACGACTCGCTGGCCAGGAGCGAGGTGGGCAGCATGTTGCCGCGAAGTGATGCCTCGTAGCCGGGTTCGCAGGCGGTTCCCCTCGACCAGCTCAGGTCACCGCGGGTGGCGCGTGATTGGTCGACGGCCACGTAGGCTCCTTCCTCAGACTTTGATCGGTCTTCGAGGAAACCTACGTCCGAATCTTTTTACACAGTGGCAGGGACACGACCGAGGGCTACCGGGATTCGAGTGGGTGATGGGATGACTAATCCACCGAGCCGGACAGCGGCCACCGCAGCGAAGAGATTCCACCCTAGTCGCTAAACCTTAGCCTAAATCCGTGGATGGTTCCGGTGATTTGATCGGCGTGTGAACAGCGAAAATGCCTTCTGAACTGGGACAATACGAGTGCTGAGGCCGCATTTGTCCATAGTCCGGGAAGGCACTTTCGATGCACTCATCGTATACGTTCACCACCGGATCGGCGGTGTTTGACGAGCAGAATCTGCTGTCGGCGGCCGGGTTGGTGCCAGTGCTGGAACTGGCTGAGCAGACCGGTCTTTCGGAATTGATCAACGAGCGCGTGGATCTGCCGTCGACTCGGGTGAAGTCCGGCGCGGTCAACCCGGCTGGCAAGCTGACCTCGATCGTCGCCGGGATGATGTGCGGCGCGGACAGCATCGATGATGCCAATGTGCTGCGCGCCGGCGGCACACCCCGGGTGTTCAACGAGGTATATGCCCCATCGACGTTGGGGATCTTTTTGCGCGAGTTCACCTTCGGGCATACCAAACAACTCGCCGCAGTGGCCCGCGAGCATCTGATCGCACTGGCGGCGCGCACCCCGCTGCTGGCTGGCGCCGACGAGCGGATGTTTTTGGACATCGACTCGCTGCTGCGCCCGGTCTACGGCCACGCCAAGCAGGGCGCCTCCTTCGGTCATGCCAAGATCGCCAGCCGCGCGCTGCTGCGGCTGGGCCTGTCCCCACAGATCACCACCATCTCCACGGCGACCGCCGCGCCGGTGATCGCCGAGGCGCAGCTACGGAGCGGCAAAGCCGCCTCCGGGCGCGGTGCCGCATACCAGCTCAAGCAGGCGATCACCACCGCGAAAGCGATCAACCCCGACGCGCCGATCCTGGTGCGCGGCGACTCAATGTTTGGCACCAAGAAAGTGATCACCACCTGCATTCAGCGAGGCGCCGAATTCTCCCTGTCGATCAGCCGCAACAAGCGCATCAACGCCGCGATCGCCGCCATCGACGAGGCCGCCTGGACCCCGGTGCACTACCCGGGCGCGGTCGAAGACCCCGACACCGGGGCGTTGATCTCCGATGCCCAGGTCGCCGAAACCCCCTACACCCTGCGCCTGGCCCGCGGCCGAACACTGACCGTGCGGCTGGTAGTGCGCCGGGTCAAAGACGCCCGCCACCTGGATGCGTTGTTTCCGGTGTGGCGCTATCACCCGTTTGTCACCAACTCCGCGCTGCCGGTCGACCAGGCCGATATCACCCACCGACGCCACGCCATCATCGAAACCACCTTCGCCGATTTAATCGACGGCCCACTGGCACACATCCCGTCGGGGCTGTTCGCGGCCAACTGCGCCTGGCTGGCCTGCGCGGTGATCGCCCATAACCTGCTGCGCGCCGTCGGCACCCTCGCCGGTGGCCACCATGCCGTGGCCCGCGGGGCTACCCTGCGCCGCGACCTGATCAACATCCCGGCCCGCTTCGCCGCCCCGGCCCGCAAACCAATGCTGCACCTACCCGCCCACTGGCATTGGCGAGCCAGATGGAAGGCCCTGTGGCACAACGTCATCGGTTACCCGATCGCGCAACCCCGCGCCGCCTGACCCCACCTTCCAAGCCCTGTCCGCCCCGCCATCCCAGGCCCGACCCAAGGAACCCAAAGGAAAGCTGGTACAGGCCAGCGGATCACCCACGCCCCACCGCGCCACACTCGGCCGCATCCCAAAACAACCGCGTCGACGGCAACACGAAATCACCCATCCACGGATTCAGGCTTAGGTAGCTTGTGGGCCTCACGGCAGCGCGTCCGAAGCGTTGCGGCGCGCACGCCAATCCGCTGTCACCATGGACTATGTGACCACCGCGATTGTGGTGACGTTGACGCTCGTGGCGCTCGGTATCGTCATCGATCGACTGATGTGGCTTCGGAGGTGGCTGAACAAGCCGCCCCCTCACAGCACCGATGACGACCGGCGGGCGTGAACCCCGGCACTGGATTCTTCGACGTTACAACCCGGTCAATTGCGGGAATCCTCTAGCCGCAAGGGGCGCCGACCGGGCGCCGCTATGACAGGAGCAGCAATGATCGGATCAATAATCCTTGCCGTCATCGTGGGCGCGATCATCGGTGTAGTGGCGCGTCTGGTCATGCCAGGCAAGCAGAACATCGGCATGATCATGACGGTTTTGCTCGGCGCGGTCGGTGGCCTCATCGGCTCGGCTGTGGCCGGCGCGTTCGGGTACCAAAATGCCAACGGCGGAATCGCCTGGATTCCGTTCATCATTGGCGTGGTTGTCGCCGTCATCCTGATCGCGATCTATCAGGCAGTAACAGGTCGGCGCGCCAGAACGCTGCGGTAGCTTCCTGGCAGCTACGCCGACGGCTACTGAAGTCGGCTCGCAACATATGCCGCGGCTTGATCCGGCATGCCATTCTGCACATACAGCAGGTGAGGGACCATGTTGCCGCCATCGGCACAGATGATGTCGTCGGGCAGGCACAAGTCGATGGTTTTGGCGCGATACAGCCCGCTGATGGCTGGAATCCGGTTGTCCGTCAACGACTTTGCGTAGCTGCTCGACGGGTTGCCGAAGAGGGCGACCGCCGCGACATGGTTGGCTAGCTGGGCCGGCATCTGGTTGCTGACCAGGTCCATCACACCAGCGCCTTGCGAATATCCGCCGAGCACCACTTTGGTCTTGGGGCAGGTCGCCACGATGTTTTGGAGGTGTGCGCCAGCGTCGCTTGCGCCGGCCAACGCGCTGTTGACGTAATCGTCGGTTGCCGGGTAGTCGACCGCGTAGACCTGCATCGATCGCCCGGCAAGGTGTGACTGAAGCGCGTCGACGAACGCCTGGCCGACCCCGCCCACACCGGGAGGCTCACCGGTGCCACGGGCGAACACCACCTCGGTGTCAGGGCATTGATCGGCATGAGCCGACGCGGTAAGGCCCGGCGCGCTGACAAGCGCCCACAGCGTCCCACCAGCAATACCGAGCATGCGAGCGATGTCGTGCATGGTCATCTCTGCATGCTGACATATCGCCGGTGATCGGCTGGCCCGTGGTGGTAACAGGGTCGAACCACCACTACAGCCGGCTGGCCGCGAACGACGCGGCCTGGTTTGTCATGCCCGACTGGATGTAGGCGACGTGTGCGGCGCCGTTCCTGCCTTCGGAGCAGATCGGGTCGTCCGGCACGCACATGTCGATGGTCTTGGGACGGTAAAGCGGGCTGATCGTCGGCAGCCGGCCGCCACCCAACATCCGCGCGAAGTTGCTTTCCGGATTGCCGAACAGCGCCACCGCGGCGACGTGGTCAGCCACTTGCGGCGGCATCGACTCGGTGGCCAAATCGATCACACCCGCACCCTGCGAGTAACCGCCCAGCACCATTCGAGTGCTGGGGCAGTTCGCAGCCATGCTTTCGACATGAGCACGCGCATCACCGGCACCGGCAATTGAGCTACTGACAAAGGAGTCGCTCGCAGGGTAATTGACCGCGTAAACGCCGATCGACCGCCGCGGGGCTTGGGCCCTCAGCGAGTCGACGAACGCCTGTCCCACCGCCCCGACGCCGGGGGGCTCGTTGGTACCGCGAGCGAACACCACCTCACTGTCGGGGCACGGGTCTGCGACAGCGCCGGCTGAGGTGTTCAGCACGGTGCAGGCCGTCATCGCGGCGGACGCAAGCATGCACGCGGCGGTCCGTGCACTCATCTGTGCATGCTGACACACTTCCGGCGTCTGCCGGGCCTGGTTGGCAGGCCCGGTGGGCACCTGACGAATATGCCCGAGGCAGCGCAAAGGTCGTTACAGGGGCGTTATAGTAGGCCACATGCGTCGCAATCATCGGAAACCAGTCCTGTGCGCCGGTGCGGCAGCAATGCTCGCCCTCGGCATCGCCGCGACGGCCCTCCCCGGCCGCGCCGCCGCGGACTCCACAGACGACTACCCGATACCGCGGCGGATCATCAATACCACATGCACCGCCGAGCAACTCCTGGCCGCCGCCAGAGACTACGCGCCGGTGTACTACGAGCGGTACATGAACGACTACCACTTCCACCAAAATTTTCAGCAGGCAGTCCAAGACAAGGCGCACTGGTTTTTCTCATTGACACCCGCGGAGCGCAGGCAATATTCGGACCACTTGTATGAGCCGGGTGTGCGCGACCCGATGACGATCCAATGGGTCAACAACTTCAAGATCTTCTTCAACAACAAAGGCGTCGTCGCCAAAGAAACCGATCACTGCGCTGAATACCCACCGAACGACATGTCGGTGTGGGACTGGTGAGCCGCATCGCCGCGTAACACGTTGTCGTTCAGAAAAATTCGCGGATAAGGCACTGGCGTAGCCAGCTGTCTGTTGGCTACGATCGTGCTTCGACTAACTCCCGGCGGACGGGCGCGGCCGACGCGGCCCGGTGCCGGGCGGGCCGGGTCCGCACGCGTTGCGGCCACCAGAACCAGCGGCCGAGCAGCGCGGCGATGGACGGCGTCATGAACGAGCGCACCACCAAGGTGTCGAACAGCAGACCCAGGCCGATAGTGGTGCCGACTTGTCCGATGACCCGCAGGTCGCTGACCACCATGGCCATCATGGTGAACGCGAACACCAGGCCCGCCGACGTGACGACGGAGCCGCTGCCGCCCATTGCGCGGATGATGCCGGTCTTCAGCCCGGCGTGGATCTCCTCTTTGAACCGTGCCACCAGTAGCAGGTTGTAGTCCGAGCCGACCGCCAACAAGATGATCACCGACATCGCCAACACCATCCAGTGCACATCCAGTCCGACGATGTGCTGCCAGATCAGCACGGACAATCCGAACGCGCTGCCCAGCGACAACAGCACGGTGCCGACGATGACGGCGGCGGCGATGATGCTTCGGGTGATGACCAGCATGACGATGAAAATCAAACACAGCGAGGCGATTCCGGCGATGATCAAGTCCCACGCCGCCCCGGTGGACATGTCTTTGTAGATAGCAGCGGTACCACCGAGGTACACGTTGGAGCCCTCCAATGGCGTGGCCTTGATGGCCTCGTGCACGGCGCGCTTTATCGGATCGACGTGCGAAATGCCCTCCGGCGACATGGGATCGCCTTCGTGGAAGATGATCATCCGGACCGCATGGCCGTCCGGCGACAAGAACATCTTTACGCCGCGTTTGAAATCGGGGTTGTCAAAGGCTTCCGGCGGCAGATAGAAGGAGTCGTCGTTCTTGGCGTCGTCGAAGGCATGGCCCATCGCCGACTGGTTGTCCATCATCGCCTGCATCTGATGCTGCAGGCCGCCCATGGTTTGCTGCATCGTCAGCATCATGGTCTTCATCGTCTTCATGGTCTCGATCATCGGCGGCATGATCGTGAGCATCTGCGGGATCAACGTGTCCAGCCGGTCCATGTCCGGCATCAAATTCGTGATGTCATCGGTCATGGTGTCAACGCCGTCGAGTGCGTCGAAGATCGACCGTAGCGACCAGCAGATAGGAATGTCGAAACAGTGCTTCTCCCAATAGAAGTAGCTACGAATCGGTCGCCAGAAATCGTCGAAGTTCGCGATCTGGTCCCGCAACTCCTGAATATCGGCCACCATTCCGTGCATCTTGCCGACCATGCTGTGTGTGGTATCCGCCATCTGCCTGGTGATGTCAAGCATCTTTTCCATGTTGTTGATGGTCTTTTGCATTTCGTCGGCCTGCACCAGCATGTCGTTCATGCGGTCCAACATGTATTTCATGTTCAGCTGCTGGGTGGTGCCCTGCATGCTGATCATGAACGGAATCGTCGTGTGATTGATCGGCGTCCCCTGGGGCCGGGTGATGGCCTGTACCCGCGCGATGCCTGGCACCTGGAAGACGGCCTTGGCCACCCGGTTGATCACCAGAAAGTCGGCCGGGTTTCGCATGTCGTGATCGGTTTCGATCAGCAGCAATTCCGGATTCATCCGGGCCTGGGCAAAGTGGCGGTCCGCGGCGGCGTATCCCACATTCGCCGGGATGTCGGCCGGCATGTAATTGCGGTTGTCGTAGCCGGGGCGGTAGCTGGGCAGCGTGATCAGGCCGACCAGGGCGATGGCCACCGTCGCGGCCAGGACGGGAGCCGGCCAGCGCACGACCGCTGCGCCGATCTTTCGCCACCCGCGTATCCGCATCGCTCGCCGCGGCTCGAGCAGCCCGAAATGACTGGCCACCACGACGGCCGCCGCTCCGAGCGTCAGCGCGGCGAAGACCACGACGAGCATGCCGATAGCAAGCGGAACCCCGAGGGTCTGGAAATAGGGCAGCCGGGTAAAGCGCAGGCAGAAGGTCGCGCCGGCGATCGTTAGGCCGGAGCCCAGGATCACGTGGCCCGTCCCGCGATACATCGTGTAGAACGCGGACTCGCGATCCTCGCCGAGGGTGCGGGCTTCCTGGTAGCGGCCGATCAAGAAGATGGCGTAGTCGGTCGCCGCGGCGATGGCCAGCATCACCAGCAGGTTTACCGCGAATGTGGAGAGTCCAATGATGTTGTAGTAGCCCAGGAATGCCACCACGCCGCGGGCCACCGCCAACTCCAGGAACACCATTGCCATCACGATCAGCACCGTGACGATCGACCGGTAGACGAACAGCAGCATGACGATGATCACCAGGAAGGTGAGGCTGGTGATCAGCTTCAGGCTGCGGTCACCGGCGATGTGCTGGTCGGCAAGCAGCGGTGCGGCTCCGGTGGCGTAGACGTGGATTCCGGGCGGTGGCGGGTTGTTCTTGATGATGCTTTGGATCGCCTCGACCGACTCGTTGGCCAGGCTCTCACCCTGATTACCGGCGAGATACACCTGAACGTAGGCGGCCCTGCCGTCGGGGCTCTGCGAGCCCGCCGCGGTCAGCGGGTCGCTCCAGAAGTCCTGGACGTTCTCGACGTGTTTGGTGTCCGCCCTGATCTTGGCCACAAGCCCGTCGTAGTAGTGGTGGGCTGCGTCGCCGAGCGGTCGATCGCCCTCCAACACGATCATCGCCGAGCTGTCGGATTTGAACTCGTGGAAGACCTGACCGACGCGCTTCATCGCGATCATCGACGGCGCGTCCTTGGGGCTCTGCGACACCGTGCGCATCTGGCCCACGACGTCCAGTTGGGGCACAACCAGGTTCAAGATCACGGTGACCGCAACCCACGCGAGCACAATCGGCACCGCCAGCCGGCGGATCCAGCGCGGCAACCGCTCGTGTATCGGCTCACCGGCTACCCGCAAGGCATCGGTGGGCGCGTCGGCCGAGTGGGCGCTCATGCGGATTTCACCAAGCAGAAGGTCTGGGCGTTCACGCCGTTGGAGATCCTTTCGTCTTTGACCACACCGTCGACTGTGATGCGGCAGCCGATCGTGTCGCCGTTGCCTTGGGCGACGATGTTCGGGCTCACCGCGGGATCAGTGGTCGACAACGTCAGCGACCACGGCAGCGGTGCCCCGTCCACACGCCGGGGGGTGGCGTTGAGATCCAGGTAATTGATGTCGGCCATGGCGCCGCCCTGGCCGAAGATTTCGTAGACCACCACCTTCGGGTTGAACGGCTTAGTGTCTTCGTACTTGACCGACGAGCCGCCGGCGCTGCCGTGAGCGCCGAAGTAGCCATGAACCCGGTACACCGTGAACCCGCCGACCGCGACGACGACGGCGATGAGCAACGGCATCCAGACGCGTTTGATAACTCTGTACATCGAAAGCTCACCCCTCTCGTCGTGACCATCGATAGCCTGCGGCCGCGCGCGCTTCGCGGCGTCGGCACACGCAGACGATCGGCGACACGCTGCCGCCACCGGCGTACACCAGTTCGTCCGGTACGTCAGCGGGTCTGCTCAGGTGTGGCGTTGGTGCGGTTGCCACTGAGATACGACCTCAGAAGCCCTGCCGGCCCGTGGTTTCCTCACCGCGGACCCGGTCCCTGCCATGTCGACCGTCCTCCTTACCGTATTGCCATAGATTAGTTGGCCTAACGTACGTGCGCCATAGATTAGCGACGCTAAAGTCTGACTGCTGCGCCGGGCTACGAGTATGGCCATCCCGGCCTATCCAGCCGAGATGGACCCGCCGGTGGAACGGAAAGGTACGATCCAGCCATGAAGGTAACGAGGTTTACGGTCACCGCGATCGCCGTTGCGACTGCTCTGGCCGCACCAGCGCACGCCGACCCGGACACCGACTTCGACAACCAGCTTCAGACCTACGGCATCTACGGCCCCCACGACTACAACCCGTACCTGGCCAAAATCGCTTGTCGGCGACTCGGTGACGGCGTCGACCCGGACGCTGCCGCATCCGCCCGGTTCCTGTCACACAACTTGCCGCGGGGCACCACCCCGGTGCAGACGTATCAGTTCCTCGGCACCGCGATCAGCTTCTACTGCCCCGACCTGGCACCCAAGCTGCAAAACATTCCACCGGTCCAAAGCTGAGCACCGACGCTCGCCATCCGCCTCGACCGACCGCTCAGCCCGCCGAGGCCACGCCACGCGGCAGCGTCAACGGCAGGTCGTTGTAGGTGACGATGCCCGGCGCGGCCGCGACGACAGCCGGAATCGCGTCGATGGTAGGCATTGCCGTCATGATGTGGCCGAGCGTCATGAAGTCGGCGATGGTCTCGGCCTGGAAATCCGGGGGCGGCAAAAACCCGACGGTGGTCTTCACCGTTGGCCGTCCGTCGATTTGGATCACCCACCCGTCCTGGTCGATCTTCCAATCCGGCTCGAGGGTCTGGCCCTTGCGCCACCGCACATTGAGCTCGACGAGGGTTTTGCCGCCGACGACTCCCTGCCAGCTCGCGTAGACGCCGGCGACGCAGCCGGCCGCGATGGTCCAGGAGCCGAGGTCGAGATCCGCGGTGGTGTGCGCGTACTCCGCCTGGCAGCGCACCTCGTCGAGCTCGACCCCGAGCGCGTCACCGACCAGCCGCACCGCCTCGCCGGACACCGCCGTGCCGTGGGCCGTCATCGCCGGCAGCTCGGGGTGGTCGATCGGTTTGCCGAAGCCCACCGGCAGTTCGGTCGCGGGCGAGTCGTAGAACGTGGTGTCGGCGGCTTCGTTGACGGTGACCTTGTCCACCCGGTCGCACACCATGGCCGACACGATGGCCAGCAGTTCGGCGAATCCGGGGCTCACCCCGGAGCCGAAGATCGTCGAGCCGCCTTTGCGGCAGGCTTCGGCGATGCGGTCGCGGCCCACGCCCAAGTTGTGTCCGGTGATGAACGAGGCCGTCGCGACGACGTTGACGCCCGCCGACAGGATACGGACCAGCTCGTCGACGTCGATCCACATCGGGTTGTAGACGACGCAGTCCGGCTTCAGCGCCAGCAGCGCGTCGACATCATTGGTGGCGGCAACGCCCAGCGGATCGATGCCGCACAGTTCTCCGACGTCGCGGCCCACCTTGTCGGGTGAGTAGGCGTAACAGCCGACGAGGTCGAATGCGGGGTTGGCCGCGAGGGCCTGTACCGAGCTCTTACCGACATTTCCTGTCGTCCATTGGACGATCCGATAGCTGTTGGGCACCCGCTCAGCATATTGCCCGCCGGTGACGATGCGGAGCCGGCCTACTTGTCTTCGACCGCGACGCCGCCGCGGGAGCGCCGACGCCGCCGCAGCGACGACTTGCCGGTCGGGCGGCGATTGCGCAATCCGGCTGGCGGTGCCCCGGTTGCGACGGTGTCCTCGGCGCTGGGCAGTTCCTCCTGCGCGGGCTCGGGCTTGTCGGCTGGCGGCCCGGGCTCCTCGGCGGCCTCGGCGGTTTCTGCTTCGGCTGCCTCGGCTTCGGGTTCCTCGGGTGCAGCCTCGGCCTCGCCGGGCTCGGCACCTTCGGCTTCCGTGTCGGCTATGCGGCGTTTCTTGCGACGAAGGCGGCGCCTGGGTTGCTTGGCCTTGCGCGGCTTGGGCGGCGGTGGCGGCAGCTCAGCGACAAACGACAGGTAGAAGGAGAAAATGCCCAGCAACGCGATTGCGGCCGCGGCCCCGTAGATCCCGAACAACCACTGCCCGCCGGTGTCCAGGCTCAACCAGATTTCGCTGATCGCCGCGCCGACGACAAGCACCCCGGCCAGCACCTGCGCCCCGATCGACCAGACGCGCAACGACAGCGCCAGCTGCGGGGTGCCGTATTCGGGCTTGCGGGTCCGCAACAGCGTAAACACCACCGGAAGCGCGCCCAGCCCGATCAGCCCACCACAACCGATGCGTCCCGCCGTCCCGAGCGCGTGCGGCAATTCGCCCATGAGCTCATACCAGCGGGGTATCGCGAAGAAGAAGTAGAGGGCGCCGGCGGCGATCCACGACAGCGCGTGCCACACGATAGCGACCTTGCGCCCCATAGCCCTCCTCAAGCCTCATCGATGTGAACTCGGTCCAAGGGCGGCCAAACGCTGACCATCTCGCCTGGCCGCACCTTGGACCGCGCGCGGAGGATGCGGGATTTGAACCCGCGAGGGCTGTTAACCCAACCCGCGTTCCAGGCGAGCGCCATAGGCCACTAGGCGAATCCTCCTCGGTCATGGTAGCTGGCTGGCGCCAGCTGCCCCGGCAACGGTACTAGACTCGCGGTGGACCCCGCGCGGCGTCTATCCTGTGAACTCCCCCAGGGCCGGAAGGCAGCAAGGGTCAACGGGCTCTGGCGGGTGCGCGGGGTCCCCCAGGTCGGTGGCGGCCGCGGTCCGACCGGGTATCGATCCCACTTGCTCCACGGCGTGCGACGGTGAAAGGCGTATGGTGTCGCTGCATTCCCTCAGGCGTGACGAGCTGGCGGCCCTGCACGCCCGTCACCAGCAGCAGTATGCGGGCCTGCAGTCCAAGAAGCTGGCCCTAGATCTCACGCGTGGCAAACCATCGAGCGAGCAGCTCGACCTGTCCAATGCGCTGCTGAGCCTGCCCGGCGAAGACTACTGCGACGAGGACGGCACCGACACCCGCAACTACGGCGGACAGCACGGTCTGCCGGGGCTGCGCGCGATTTTCGGTGAGCTGCTTGGCATCCCGGTGCCGAATCTGATCGCTGGCAACAACTCCAGCCTCGAGATGATGCACGACGTCATCGTTTTCTCGATGTTGCACGGCGGCGTGGATTCGCCGCGACCCTGGAAAGACGAACCGACGGTCAAGTTCCTCTGTCCGGTCCCCGGCTACGACCGGCACTTCGCGATCAACGAGAGCCTGGGCATCGAGATGATCTCGATCCCGATGCGCGACGACGGGCCCGACGTCGACCTGATCGAGGAGCTCGTCGCCGTCGACCCCACCATCAAGGGCATGTGGGCGGTGCCGGTGTTCTCCAACCCCACCGGGGTCACCTACTCGTGGGAGACTGCACGCCGCCTAGTCCAGATGCGCACGGCGGCAAACGATTTCCGGTTGTTCTGGGATAACGCTTACGCGCTGCACACGTTGACGCTGGACTTTGTCCGACAGATCGACGTGCTGGGACTGGCCGCGACAGCCGGCAACCCCAACCGGCCCTATGTCTTCGCGTCCACTTCCAAGATCACTTTCGCCGGTGCCGGCGTCAGCTTCTTCGGCGGCTCGCTGGGCAATATCGCCTGGTATTTGCAGTATGCGGGCAAGAAGTCGATCGGCCCGGACAAGGTCAACCAGCTGCGCCATTTGCGCTTTTTCGGCGACGCCGACGGGGTGCGCCTGCAGATGCTGCGGCACCAGCAGATCCTGGCGCCGAAGTTCGCGTTGGCCCTGGAAATTCTCGACAAACGGCTGCGTGATTCCCAGATCGCGTCTTGGACCGAGCCCAAAGGCGGGTATTTCATCAGCCTCGACGTGCTCCCCGGCACGGCGCGTCGCACGGTGGCGCTGGCCAAGGACGCCGGCATCGCCGTCACCGAGGCCGGCGCGTCGTTCCCGTACCGAAAAGACCCCGACGACAAGAACATTCGGATCGCGCCGACGTTCCCGCCGATGGCAGACCTGCGCGATGCGATCGACGGGTTGGCCACGTGCGCGCTGCTGGCTGCCACCGAGTCCCTGCTGGCCCGCGCCGGCGTCGGAGCGCGTCGGTAGCCTGCTGACCGTGGCCCTCTACCGCAAGTACCGACCGGCAACGTTTGCCGAAGTGGTGGGGCAGGAGCATGTCACCGAGCCGCTGTCCGCCGCCCTTGGCGCGGGCCGGATTCACCACGCCTACCTATTCTCGGGGCCGCGCGGCTGCGGCAAGACCTCGTGTGCGCGGATCCTGGCCCGCTCGTTGAACTGCGCTCAGGGACCCACATCGAGCCCCTGCGGGGTGTGCGAGTCCTGCGTCGCGCTGGCACCCAATGGTCCGGGCAGCATCGACGTGGTCGAGCTCGACGCCGCCAGCCACGGCGGCGTCGACGACACCCGCGAGCTGCGAGACCGGGCTTTCTACGCACCGGCCCAGTCACGCTACCGCGTCTTCATCGTCGACGAAGCTCACATGGTGACCACCGCGGGGTTCAACGCGCTGCTCAAGATCGTCGAGGAGCCGCCCGAACACCTCATCTTCGTCTTCGCCACCACCGAGCCGGAAAAGGTGCTGCCGACCATCCGATCGCGTACCCATCACTATCCGTTCCGGCTGCTGCCGCCGCGCACCATGCGGGCTTTGCTCGAGCGCATCTGTCAGCAGGAGAGTGTGACGATCGACGACGCGGTCTACCCGCTGCTGATCCGGGCCGGCGGCGGTTCGCCCCGGGACACCTTGTCGGTGCTCGACCAGTTGCTGGCCGGCGCCGAGGGCGATCGGGTCACCTACCAGCGGGCGTTGGGATTGCTCGGTGCGACCGACATCGCCCTGATCGACGAGGCCGTCGATGCGCTGGCCGCCGACGACGCCGCGGCGCTGTTCGGCGCGGTCGAATCGGTGATCGACGCCGGCCACGATCCGCGCCGGTTCACCACCGACCTGTTGGAGCGGTTCCGGGATCTCATTGTGCTGCAATCGGTTCCCGATGCCGCCGCCCGCGGCGTGGTGGACGCGCCGGAAGACGTGCTGGACCGGATGCGTGATCAAGCGGCCCGGATCGGGACGGCCACACTGACCCGGTACGCCGAGGTGGTGCAGGCCGGGCTGGGGGAGATGCGCGGAGCGACGGCACCGCGGCTGCTGCTGGAAGTGATCTGTGCGCGGATGCTGTTGCCGTCAGCCAGCGATACCGAATCGGCGTTGCTGCAACGCCTCGAGCGCATCGAGAACCGGCTGAAGCTGTCGGTTCCGGCCGACGACGCGGCGAAGCGGTCTGGGCTGGCGAACAAGGCGAGCGAGCCGGCGCGCAAGCCACCAGCGCCGGTGCAGCCAACGGCACCGGCCAGCCCGAGCGAGCCCGGGGCCGCTGCGGTACGGACCATGTGGCCGACGGTGCGCGACAAGGTGCGGCAACGCAGCCGCACCACCGAGGTGATGCTGGCCGGGGCCACCGTGCGGGCGGTCGAGGGCAACACGTTGGTGTTGAGCCACGAATCGGCACCGCTGGCCAAACGACTTTGCGAGCAGCGCAACGCCGACGTCATCGCCGAGGCGCTCAAAGACGCCCTGGGCGTCGAGTGGCGGGTGCGCTGCGAGACCGGCGCGCCGGCACCGGCTGACGCGGCTGTTGCGGGGGTGGATCCGGCTCAGCGGGCCGAAGAGGACAGCATGATGGCCGAGGCCGGCCGCGAGGGTCCGTCGGAACGCCGCGATCCGGAAGAGGCCGCACTCGAACTGCTGCAGAACGAACTGGGCGCCCGGCGCATCGACAACGGGTGAAATTTTAGGGCTGCCACCAGGGCCGCAGCGGCAGGCCGCCGTCGTGGCCATGCTTGTCGGGCTTGACCGCCAGCACGTGGTGTAGCTGAATCTTGTTCTGCTCGAAGCCGACTCGTGAAGCAGCCATGTACAGGCCCCAGATCTTTGCGGTGGGCAGGCCGACTTCGGCGACCGCGTCGTCCCAGTGCTCCACGAGGTTGCGGCACCAGTCGCGCAGCGTCAGCGCGTAGTGATTGCGGAAATTCTCGTTGTGCAGCACCTCGAAGCCGACCTCTTGGATCTCGGTGATGATGCGGCCGGATCCGGTCAGTTCACCGTCGGGGAATACATAGCGGTCGGTGAACCCACCTGCTCGGAACGTGGACCGGTTGGAGGGCCGGGTGATGCAGTGGTTGAGCAGCAAGCCGCCGGTGCGCAGCTTTTGTTTGAGGAAGCGGAAATACGACGGGTAGTTCTTGACGCCGATGTGCTCGGTCAGCCCAATCGAGGAGACCGCGTCGAAGCCGATCTCGGGGACATCACGGTAGTCGGAGTGGCGCACCTCGGCCAGGTCGTCAAGGCCCTCTTCCGCGATCTTTTGCTGCGCCCACTTGGCCTGCTCGGCCGACAGCGTGGCGCCGATGGCGCGCACCCCGCGACGGGCAGCATAGCGGACCATGCCTCCCCAGCCGCAGCCGACGTCGAGCAGGCGGTCACCGGGTTGCAGGCGCAGCTTGTCGAAGATCAGCCGGTACTTGTTTTCCTGCGCTTCCTCCAGGGTCGCGTCCGGGTGCGGGTACACCGCGCAGGTGTACGTCATCGACGGCCCGAGCACCCATTCGTAGAAGGTGTTGGAGACGTCGTAGTGGTGATGGATGGCTTCGGCGTCGCGGGTTTTGCTGTGCCGCAAGCCCTCGGCGATCCGACGCCAGCGGGGCAGCGCCTCCTGGGGCGGTGGTGCGACGGGCACCAGGCGCTCGACTCCGATGGAACGCACGATGTTGGCCAGCAGCAGCGGCGAGGGCCGTTTGAAGTCGAGTCTTTCCGCCAACGCTTTGAGCAACTCGTACGGGTCACCGGGATGCACGCCACGCGGTTCCAGATCACCCGAGACGTAGGCGCGGGCCAGCCCGAGCTCGCCGGGTGCGGTGGCCAGATACGTAGTGCCCCTGGGGGTCAACAAATCCAGGCCCAGTACGGCGTCGTCGGGCCCTGCGGTGCTGCCGTCGTAGGCGCTGAACTTCAGCGGCTGCTGCCCGCCCTCGGTGAGAATCGCCAGGATCTGAGCCAGGCTCATCTTGCCGGCAGTCGGGGCATGTTCTTTGGTTGTCGTCATCGTCGCTGCACCGCCTTCGCATAGAGGTCGAGAAGACGCGAATCCGGGTCGTAGGTCTTCTTTACCGTCTTATAGGTTTCGCCGCCGTAGAGTTCGTCGAATTCCTCACGGGTGTAGTAGGAGTCGGAGTACAGCGACTTGTGTCCGTCGAGCTCGCCGACCTTGGCCTCGATCAACCGGTTCGTGGCACCCTCGGTCGCGCCCGCCGGCACCGACGACCAGAAGCCGACGTTGACATAGGTGCGGCCCGGCCGGATCGGATACAGCGGCCAGCCGTCCTGGTCGCGTAACCGCAACGGGCACAGCCAGATCGGCGTGATCGGAACGTTATCGAGGAACCACGTTAGGAACTCCTCGGTCCGCTCGATCGGGACCTCGACGTCTTGCACCACCCGTTCGCGCGGCGGACGACCCTTGCGCTTTTCCATCCGGTCGGCGATGCCGAACCGCTGGTCGAGGGACACCAGCTTCCAGTACACGCTGCTGCGCCGGTAACGCCGGGGCCAAAAACGCCTGATCCGCGGATTCTGCGCGCCGAATGACCTTGAGCACCAGAACCAATCGGTGTCCCAACGCCAGAAGTAGTCGAGGATCGTCAACCGGTCTTCCTTGATACCGGTGTCGTGCTGGATTGAGCGATAGTAGATCTGCTGTCCGGTGTAGTCGCTGACCGGGCCCGGGGTGGTGGTCCGCACGCCGACGCACAGGTAGCTCTCGTCGGCGCTGAACACCACACCGTCGAGGTAATCGACTGGGACACCGTCGAATCCGCCGGTGTCGACGATGCGGTCCATGGCCGCCACCATGTCGGCCAGCGAATGAAATCGAACGTGACGCAGTGCCACGAACGGCTTGACGGCCTCCAACTCGATGCGCAGCCTGGTCGAATAGCCAAGCGTCCCGTACGAATTGGGAAATGCTCGGTAAAGATCGGCGTGTTGGTGCGGTGACACCGTGAGCAATTCGCCGGCGCCGGTGAGGATGTCCATCTCCAGCACCGACTCGTGCGGCAGGCCGTTGCGGAACGAGGCCGACTCGATACCCAATCCGGTGACCGCCCCGCCCAGCGTGATGGTCTTCAGTTGCGGCACCACCAGCGGCGACAGGCCGTACGGCAGGGTGGCCGCCACCAGGTCTTCGTAGGTGCACATGCCGGCCACGTCGGCGGTACGGGCATCGGGATCGACCCAGATGACGTCGGTCAGCCCGGAAGTGTCGAGGCCGGGAGCGTCGCGTTTGGCACGCGCACGAAACAGATTCGAGGTGGGCTTGGCGAGCCGGACGGACGCCGTCGCGGGTATGGAGCGATAGCTCGCCAACAACCGCTCGACGCCCGCCCTGTGAGCCTCCAGTGCGGCTTCGGGAACAGGCACCACATATACCCTAGTCCCCGACAGCTGCCATCGCAGCGTAGACGCGCGATGCCAGCACATCCACAGTAGAGGAGTCTTGTCTGATGGGACAGATCAGCGCCGCCAGCACCGTTTTGATCAATGCCAAGCCGGAAGCGGTCCTCGCCGCCGTCGCCGACTACCAAAACGTCCGCCCGAAAATCCTGTCCTCGCACTACCGCGACTACCAAGTGCTGCAAGGCGGCCAAGGCCAAGGCACGGTTGCCAAGTGGAAGCTACAGGCCACCAAGTCCCGGGTGCGCGAGGTGCAAGCCAGCGTCGACGTCGCCGGTCACGCCGTTATCGAAAAAGACGCCAACTCGTCGATGGTCACCAACTGGACGGTCGCCCCGGCAGGACCCGGCTCCAGCGTCACCGTCAAGACCACCTGGACCGGGGCGGGCGGGCTCAAGGGCGTCTTCGAGAAGACGTTCGCCCCGTTGGGCCTGAAGAAGATCCAGGCCGAGGTGCTCGCCAACCTGAAGAAGGAACTGGAAAGCTAGACCCTCGGCCCACGACGTTCGTTCAGTTCTCCGAAGCCTGCTGTTGGGCCAGCCTGTCGCGCAAGCTCTTGGGCCGGATGTCGGGCCAGTTCGCTTCGATGTAGTCCAGGCACGAGGCGCGGTCGGCTTCGCCGTAAACCACCCGCCAGCCGGCCGGAACTTCGGCGAAGGTTGGCCACAGGCTGTGTTGCTCCTCGTCGTTGACTAGGACGAAGAAGCGGCCATTTTCGTCGTCGAACGGATTGATGCTCACCGGTCCTCCAGACCATCTAGTCGAGATGACTCGAACAGTCCTACCCCCGTACTGACAACCTGTACTGGAGGCCACTTAAACGCCGGGACAGAATAACCGACCCGTCGACTGGCCGCGAGCAAGATGACCGCCTTAAGTTTCGGGCCGGGGGCGTTCAGCCAGCCTGGGGCTGGCTGGCGAGGAAGCCCGCGATGCCCTTGACGACGGCGTCGGCGTATTTTTGCCTGCCCTCCGGGGATTCCATCAGCGCCGAGTCCGCCGGGTTTTTCATGTTGCCCAACTCGACGAGCACCGCCGGATACTGTGCCAGGTTCAGGCCGGCAAGGTCCGCACGGCCGTAGAGTCCGTTGTGGCCGATGTAGTTGGCCGGCGGAATGCCCGAGTTCTGCAGTTGGTCGCGCATGATCCGGGCGAACTGCACCGACGGGCCCGCCTGGACCTGGTTGAGGGGTGGCGCCGAGTAGTTGACGTGGAACCCGCGCCCGGTGGGCGGACCGCCGTCGGCGTGGATGCTGACGATGGCGTTGGGGTGCAAGGCGTTGGCCATCTCCGCGCGCTGGTCGACGCAGGGCCCCACCTCGGTGTCGTTTCCCCGTGACATCGCGGTTCGCGCCCCCAGCGCATTGAGCGCGGCGCGGATCCGCAGCGTGGTGTCCCAGGTGAACGTGTGCTCCTGGTAGCCGCTGTTGGTCGAGGTTCCGCTGGCCTGGCAATCCTTGGTGCCGCCGCGGCCGTTGGAGACCTGACGATTGATCGACGCGTCGTTGGCGCCGTTGTGGCCCGGGTCGAGGAACACGATCATGCCGGCGATGTTGGCCGGGATCGCGGGCGCGGTCGGGACCGTCGGCGTCGACACGGCGACGAGCACGCCGGCGCCGATCGCGAGCCCGACACGCAGGCAAACTCGTATGCGCACCGCGCCACGGTAGCTCGCGGCCGTCTAGGCTGAAAGTTTCGAACCGCGCGGCAGCGGCAGGCGAAACCAAGTCGAGATCAGAACGCAAGGGGACTGTCATGCAACCTGGAGGCCAGCCCGACATGTCGGCGTTGCTTGCCCAGGCGCAGCAGATGCAGCAACAGTTGATGGAAGCCCAGCAACAGCTCGCCAACTCCGAGGTGCGCGGTCAGGCCGGCGGCGGCCTGGTGCAGGTCACGGTGAAAGGCAGCGGCGAGGTGGTGGCGGTGACCATCGACCCCAAGGTCGTCGACCCCAACGACGTCGAGACCCTGCAAGACCTGATCGTCGGCGCGCTGGCCGATGCTTCCAAGCAGGTCACCACGATGGCGCAGCAAAAGCTGGGGCCGCTGGCCGGGGGCATGGGCAGCGCGCTGGGTTTACCGGAGATCTGACTTGTTCGAGGGGCCAGTCCAGGATCTGATCGACGAGCTCGGCAAGCTGCCGGGCATCGGGCCCAAAAGCGCGCAGCGCATCGCCTTTTACCTGTTGTCGGTCGAGCCGGCCGACATCGACCGGCTGACCGCGGTGCTGACCAAGGTGCGCGACGGCGTACGGTTCTGCGCGGTGTGCGGCAACGTGTCCGACGACGAGCGCTGCCGGATCTGCGCCGACCCGCGCCGCGACGCGTCTTTGGTGTGCGTTGTCGAGGAGCCGAAGGACGTCCAGGCCGTCGAGCGCACCCGCGAATTCCGCGGCCGCTACCACGTGTTGGGCGGGGCGCTCGATCCGCTGTCCGGCATCGGGCCCGAGCAGCTGCGGATCCGCGAGCTGCTGAATCGCGTCGGTGAACGCGTCGACGGCGTCGAGGTCACCGAGGTGATCATCGCCACCGACCCGAACACCGAAGGCGAGGCCACCGCCACCTACCTCATGCGGGTTCTGCGCGACATTCCCGGGCTCACCGTGACACGGATCGCCTCCGGCCTACCGATGGGCGGCGACCTGGAATTCGCCGACGAGCTGACCCTGGGCCGCGCTTTGCTCGGCCGGCGCGCCATGGCGTGATCTTCGCCGTTGCGTCGAGCCTGTAACTAGCGAGCGGTTTACTCGCACTTCTGCTCGCTAGTTACAGGCTCGGTGCGGTGTCGGTGGCCGTTGCCAGCATGTCGTCATGCGCACGGTGTTTCTGGGCAGCGAAGCCCTGGCGCAGGGCAAACTTACGGAGCACGAGCTGCGCCGATGGCACCACGCGATCTTTCGCGACGTGTACGTGCCGTCACGTCATCAGCTGACGCTTCGTGACCGGATCGAGGGCGCATGGCTGTGGTCGCGGCGCAGGGCTGTCATCGCGGGTGTCGCGGCCTCCGCGCTGCACGGCGCAAGGTGGATCGACGACGACATCCCGATCGAGGTGGTCTGGAACTGCACACGCCCGCCGGCCGGGGTGATCGCCCGCGACGAGACGCTCAGCGACGATGAGGTAGCCCGGGTTGCCGGGTTGCCCGTCACCAGCGTCGCGCGCACCGCATACGACCTGGGCCGCCATTTGCCGCGGCAGCGGGCAGTGGCTCGGCTGGACGCGCTCATGCACGCGACGCCGTTCTCGGTCGAGGACGTGCTGCTGCTGGCCACGCGCCACCGGGGGCACGGGGTTTGCGCACGTTGCGTGCGGTGCTGCCGGTTGTCGACGGCGGCGCCGAGTCGCCGAGGGAAACCTGGCTGCGGCTGCTGTTGATCGACGCCGGCTTGCCCACCCCGACCACCCAAATACCCGTGCTCGACGGCTACCGGCCGGTGGCATTCGTCGACATGGGCTGGGCCAACTACAAGGTGGCGGTCGAGTACGACGGCGACCACCATCGACATGACCGCCGCCACTACGTCAAAGACCAGCGACGCCTGCGAAAACTCGCGGCGATGGGGTGGATCGTCGTTCGGGTGATCGCCGAGGATAGCCGCGAAGACGTCATCCGGCGGGTGCGCGGCGCGCTGCTCGCCAGAGGCTGGCGGCCTTAAGCTCGGGCGGCCCGGAGGCGCTCGCGGCGCAGCAACTCCACTTCGGGCAAGTCCAGCGGCGCCAGCTCGCCGACGACCCGGCTGAGCAGCAGGTCGGCGAGCTCGGGGTTGCGGGCCAGGCACGGCCCGTGCATGTAGGTGGCGACGACGCTGCCCTGCACCGCGCCGTCGAACCCGTCGCCCGCGCGGTTGCCCGCACCCTTTTTCACCGCGCCCAGCGGCGCGGCCGCGGCCCCGAGCACTGTGCCGCCGCGGTGGTTTTCAAAGCCGGTCAACGGCGCCGTCAACCCGTCCAACAAGGGCGCGCTGACCAGTTCGCCGATGGTCCGTTTGGCCTGCGGCGAGGTGGTCACGTCGAGCAGGCCCACCCCGTCGACGCGTTCACCCGCCGACGTCTCATACCAGTGCCCGAGCACCTGGATGGCCGCGCAGATCGCCAACACCGGCGCTCCCCGGGCCGCCGCGCGCTGCAGCCCCGGATGTTTGACCAGATGGCGGGTCGCCAGCCGCTGCGCATAGTCTTCCGCCCCGCCGAGCGTGTAGATGTCCAAGCTCTCCGGCACAGCGTCGGCCAGCGTGATCTCGACGATCTCCGCGTCGATGCCGCGCATCCGCAGCCGCTGCCGCAGCACGACCGCGTTGCCGCCGTCGCCATAGGTGCCCATCACGTCGGGCAGCACCAGCCCGATCCGCACACTCGAGTCAGCCATGCCGGGCCAGCTTCCGCTGCAGTTGCAGGAATGCGGTGTAGTTGGCCAGCACCTCGACATGTCCGGGCGGGCAAGACGCGATGGCCGCGGTGGTGTCGTGGACCAGCGTGTGCTCCACCCCCGCATACCCCAGCCGTACCGCCAAGTCGGTGGCCCGCTCACCGGCTGCCACCACAGCGACGCCTTCGAGCTGCTCGAAGCGCACATCCCACAGCCAGGACAGGTCCTCGCCGTCGGGCACCTGCCCGTTGACCGCGATGACCAGGCCAGCCGTCCTATCCACCATCGACAGGGCTTCCTGCCATCCGGCCGGGTTTTTGGCCAGCAGCATCCGCACGGTGTGGTTGCCCACGCGCACGGTGCGATAGCGCCCGGCGACCTCGTCGACCCCGCACACCGCTGCCACCGCGGCCGTCGGATCGGCGCCCAACGCGACGGCGGCTGCGACGGCTTGGGCGGCGTTGCCCCGGTTCACCGCGCCGGGCAGGCTCAGCCGCATCGGTATGGCCAGCCCGTTGGGCCCATACAGGGTGTCGTCGTCGTACCACCAGTGGGGGCTGGGCCGTTTGAAGTCGGTGCCGGTGGAATACCAGTGCGCCTTGTCGCGCACGATCACCTCGCCGCTGCGCGGGCAGCTGACCGAGTCGGCGGCCCAGGCGCCGCCGGCGGCCACCCACACCACGTTGGGGTTCTCGTAGGCCGCTGAGGTCATCAGCACGTCGTCGCAGTTGGCGACCACCACCGTCTTCGGGTGGCGGGCCAAGCCGACGCGCAGCGTGCGTTCGATGACGTTGATCTCGCCGACCCGGTCCAGCTGGTCGCGGGACAGGTTGAGCAGAACGACGACCGCGGCGTCGACGGCATCCACGACGTGCGGGACGTGCATTTCGTCGACTTCCAGGGCCGCCAGCTCGGCGTCGCGGTCAGCGGCCAGCGCGGCGATCAGCCCGGCGTCCATGTTGGCGCCCTCGGTGTTGGTGGCCACCCGGCCGCCAAGCGTGCCCAACGCTGCCGCGGTCATCCGGGTGGTGGTCGACTTGCCGTTGGTGCCGGTGACGATGACCGTGCGTCGGCCCGCGCCCAGCTGGCGCAGGATCGAGCGGTCCAGGGTCATCGCGACCAGCCCGCCGATCATCGCGCCGCCCCGCGGCCGGTCGCGCGCGACGCCCAACGGGCGCCCGCGCCGACGGCGAGCGCGAGACGGCCGCGGGTGGTGATCACATTCGGGAGTCTAGGGCGCAGCGGGTCGCCGTCATCGACTCGAGACGGCGACACGACCCGCAGCGACCCGGCGATGTCGGTTCAGCGTGCCATCCTCCATTTATGGCGACAATCTGGGGCCGACCGGCCACCGAGCCCGGTGCAGGATGGGCCGTCGTCGACGTCGAAACCTCGGGTTTCAGACCCGGGCCCGCGCGGATCATCAGCCTGGCTGTGCTGGCACTCGACGCCGACGGCCGCGTGGAGCAGTCGGTGGTCAGCCTGCTCAACCCGGGAGTAGATCCCGGTCCCACCCATGTGCACGGCCTGACCGCCGCCATGCTTGAAGACCAGCCGCAGTTCGCGGACATCGTCGACGACGTGGTCAAACTGCTCGACGGCCGCACGCTGGTCGCCCACAACGTGGCGTTCGACTACGCCTTCCTTGCCGCCGAAGCCGAATTCGCCGACGCCGAGCTTCCCGTCGACACGGTCATGTGCACGGTCGAGTTGGCTCGCCGGCTCGACCTCGGGGTGGACAATCTGCGGCTGGAGACGCTTGCCGCGCACTGGGGCGTGGCACAGCAGCGGCCGCACGACGCTTTCGACGACGCGCTGGTGCTGAGCCGGGTGCTGCCCGCGGCTTTGGAGCGGGCCCGTCAACGCGATGTGTGGCTGCCCGTGCGTCCGGTCACCCGCCGCCGCTGGCCGAACGGCCGGGTCACCCACGACGAGCTGCGACCACTGAAGATGCTGGCGTCGCGGATGCCCTGCCCCTACCTCAATCCGGGGCCGTATGTTCGGGGCCGGCCGCTGGTCCAGGGCATGCGGGTGGCGTTGGCCGCCGAATGCAGTCGCACCCACGAAGAACTGGTCGAGCGGATCCTGCACGCCGGGCTGGCCTACAGCGATGCGGTGGACCGGGACACTTCGCTGGTGGTCTGCAACGATCCGCGCCCCGAACACGGCAAGGGCTACCTGGCGCGCGAACTTGGCGTGCCGGTGCTCTCCGATGCGGTGTTCCTCGACCGTGTACGCGAAGTCCTCGGCGGCACGGTCATCGAGGAATTCAGCGACCCCGCCCGGGTCGACGAGCAGTTCGTCTTGTTTTGACGGACGTCAGTTCCGCGCTGCGCGGTTCACCGCCGAGACGACCGCGCGAAGCGACGCGGTGGTGATCGACGACGCGATGCCCACGCCCCACACCGTGCGCCCATCCACCGACGCTTCGACATAGGCGGCGGCCTGGGCTTCCTCCCCGGCGGACATCGCGTGTTCGGAGTAGTCCAGCACGTGGACATAAAAGCCGATGTGGCTCAGCGCATCGACGAACGCGGCGACCGGGCCGTTGCCGGCGCCGCTGATGTGTGTTTCGACCCCGTCGACCTTGACGACGGCCTCGATGCGGTCGGTGCCGCCGTCGACTTCAGAGGCGATCACCCGCTGGCGGATCCGCTCCAGCGGGCGCACCGGGGCCAGATACTCCTCGGCGAAGGCTTCCCACATCTCTTTCGGTGAGACCTCACCCCCTTCGCCGTCGGCGATCTTCTGGATCACCTGGCTGAATTCGATTTGCAGCCGACGCGGCAGGACCAGGCCGTGGTCGGTCTTCATGATGTAGGCGACCCCGCCCTTGCCGGACTGTGAGTTGACCCGGATCACGGCCTCGTAGGTGCGGCCCACGTCGCGCGGGTCGATCGGCAAGTACGGCACCTGCCACAGCATGTCCTCGACGTCGGAGCCGGCGGCGTCGGCGTCGATCTTCATCTGATCCAGGCCCTTGTTGATCGCGTCCTGGTGGCTGCCGGAGAACGCGGTGTACACCAAATCGCCGCCGTAGGGATGCCTTTCGTGCACCGGCAGCTGGTTGCAGTACTCGACGGTGCGCCTGATCTCGTCGATGTTGGAGAAATCGATCTGCGGGTCAACGCCACGGGAAAACAGGTTCAGCCCCAGCGTCACCAGGCAGACGTTGCCGGTGCGCTCGCCGTTACCGAACAGGCAGCCCTCGATGCGGTCGGCACCCGCCTGATAGCCCAATTCGGCTGCGGCAACGGCAGTTCCGCGGTCGTTATGCGGGTGCAGGCTCAAGATGACCGAGTCCCGCCGGGCCAAATGACGGCTCATCCACTCGATCGAGTCGGCGTAGACGTTGGGCGTTGCCATTTCGACGGTGGCCGGCAAGTTGAAGATGATCGGGTTGTCCGGCGTGGGCTGGATGACGTCGCCGACGGCGTCGCACACCTGCTTGGCGTATTCCAGTTCGGTGCCGGTGTAGGACTCTGGCGAGTATTCGAATCGCCATTGCGTGCCAGGGTATTTGGCGGCCTCGTCGAGGCATTTGCGCGCGCCTTGGACCGCGATCTCCTGCACGGCGGCCCGGTCGGCTTTGAAAACCACCCGGCGCTGCAGGATTGACGTCGAGTTGTAGAAATGCACGATCGCCCGGGGCGCGCCCGCGCACGCGGTGAAGGTGCGTTCGATTAGCTCCGGGCGGCACTGGGTCAGCACCTGGATGGTGACGTCGTCAGGGATGGCGTCCTGTTCGATGATCTCGCGGATGAAGTCGAAGTCGGTCTGGCTGGCCGACGGGAACCCCACCTCGATCTCCTTGTAACCCATGCGCACCAGCAGGTCGAACATGCGCCGCTTGCGGGCCGGGCTCATGGGGTCGATCAGCGCTTGGTTGCCGTCGCGCAGGTCGACCGCACACCACATCGGCGCTTTGGTGATGACGCGGTCGGGCCAGGTGCGGTCGGGCAGGCTGATCGGCTCCACTTCCTCGGCGAACGGCCGATATCGATTGATCGGCATCGACGACCCGCGCTGGGTGTTCCAGGCGGGCTGACCGGGATTGGGTGGGCCGGCGGGTTTGGTGATGGCGCGTATTGACGAGAACGCGTCGGGTGAGGCGGCCGAGGGCCGGGAAAAGCTTGTCACGGTGGTTGCTCCGGTTTTGAAAGGGGGATCTCAGACCGGCGCATCGCAAACGCCCGCGACGGGAGGCCGGTCTAGATCAGACCCCGTCGCGGCGTCCGAGAAGGAGCACCCGCTGCACGCAATGCACTGTACTCCCGCTCTACCCGCAGGCCAAAATGCGGGCTGCGCGACCCGCATCGGCGCTGGGGCGGCCACGTATTCTGTTCTGGACTCACACCAGGCGAATCTGGCAGGACCGGAAGGGCAACAGTGGCGCTCGTCGTGCAGAAGTACGGCGGATCCTCGGTGGCTGACGCCGAGCGGATCCGCCGTGTCGCCGAGCGCATCGTCGAGACCAAAAAGCAGGGCAACGACGTCGTGGTGGTCGTTTCGGCGATGGGCGACACCACCGACGGACTGCTGGAGCTGGCGCAGCAAGTCTGCCCGGCGCCGCCGCCTCGCGAGCTGGACATGCTGCTGACCGCCGGCGAGCGGATCTCCAATGCGCTGGTGGCGATGGCCATCGAATCGCTGGGCGCGGATGCGCGCTCGTTCACCGGGTCGCAGGCCGGCGTGATCACTACCGGCACGCACGGCAACGCGAAGATCATCGACGTCACCCCGAGCCGCCTGCAGGCGGCGCTCGACGAGGGCAAGATCGTGCTGGTCGCCGGCTTCCAGGGGGTCAGCCAGGACACCAAGGACGTCACCACGCTGGGCCGCGGCGGCTCGGACACCACGGCGGTGGCATTGGCCGCGGCGCTGGGGGCCGATGTCTGCGAGATCTACACCGACGTCGACGGCATCTTCAGCGCCGACCCGCGGATTGTGCCGAACGCGCGGCGGCTCGACACGGTCACGTTCGAGGAGATGCTCGAGATGGCTGCCTGCGGCGCAAGGGTGCTGATGCTGCGCTGCGTCGAATATGCCCGCCGCTACAACATTCCCGTGCACGTCCGGTCGTCGTATTCGGACAAGCCGGGCACCGTCGTCACCGGATCAATCAAGGACAAGCCCATGGAAGACCCCATCCTGACCGGAGTCGCGCACGACCGTAGCGAGGCCAAGGTGACCGTCGTCGGCATCCCCGACATCCCTGGCTACGCGGCCAAGGTGTTCCGGGCTGTCGCCGACGCCGACGTGAACATCGACATGGTGCTGCAGAACGTCTCCAAGGTCGAAAACGGCAAGACCGACATCACGTTCACGTGCTCACGCGACAGCGGACCGACAGCGGTGGCCAAGCTGGATTCGCTCAAGGACGAGATCGGGTTTTCCCAAGTGCTCTACGACGACCACATCGGCAAGGTGTCGCTGATCGGCGCGGGCATGCGCAGCCATCCCGGGGTGACCGCCACGTTCTGCGAAGCGCTGGCCGCGGTCGGCGTCAACATCGACCTGATCTCCACCTCCGAGATCCGCATCTCGGTGCTGATCCGCGACACCGAACTGGACAAGGCCGTGCTCGCATTGCACGAAGCCTTCGGGCTCGGCGGCAGTGAACCGGCGACCGTCTACGCGGGGTCCGGTCGCTGATGGTCGCGATCGGTGTTGTCGGGGCCACCGGGCAGGTGGGCCGGGTGATGCGCACGCTGCTGGAGGAACGCAATTTCCCGGCGACGTCGGTGCGGTTCTTCGCCTCGGCTCGCTCGCAGGGCCGCAAATTGCCGTTCCGCGGCGAGGAGATCGAGGTCGAGGATGCCGAGACCGCCGACCCCGCCGGTCTGGACATCGCGCTGTTTTCCGCGGGTGCGACGATGTCGAGGGTGCACGCGCCGCGGTTCGCCGCCGCCGGGGTGACGGTGATCGACAACTCCTCGGCGTGGCGCAAGGACCCGGACGTGCCGCTGGTGGTGTCCGAAGTGAACTTCGACCGGGATGTTCGCGGCGCCGGTCGCCTGCCCAAGGGCATCATCGCCAACCCGAACTGCACCACGATGGCCGCGATGCCGGTGCTCAAGGTGCTCCACGACGAAGCGTGGCTGGTGCGCCTGGTGGCCTCGACCTACCAAGCGGTCTCCGGCAGCGGCGTCGCCGGGGTCGAGGAGCTGGCCGACCAAGCCCGCGCGGTCGTCGACGACGCGGAACAACTGGTGTACGACGGCGGCGCGGTCGAATTTCCGACGCCGAAAACGTATGTGGCCCCGATCGCGTTCAACGTGGTGCCGCTGGCCGGCGCCTTGGTCGACGACGGCTCCGGTGAAACCAACGAGGACCAGAAGTTGCGCGACGAGAGCCGCAAAATCCTTGGCATCCCAGAGCTTTCGGTCAGCGGGACGTGCGTGCGGGTCCCCGTCTTCACCGGGCATTCGCTGTCGATCAATGCCGAGTTCGCCCAACCCCTTTCGCCAGAGCGGGCTCGCGAGCTGCTCGACGGCGCGCCGGGCGTGAAGCTGGTCGATGTGCCCACCCCACTGGCCGCCGCCGGTGTCGACGAATCCCTGGTCGGCCGGATCCGGCGCGACCCCGGTGTGCCGGACGGGCGTGGCCTTGCGCTGTTCGTCTGCAGCGACAATCTGCGCAAAGGGGCTGCGCTCAACACCATCCAGATCGCCGAGCTGCTCGCCGCCGAGCTGTGATCCGCGGGTGAGCTTGGCCCACGCCCGCCGGGTCACGCGGTGTTCGTTGACGGCCGCGTCTGTGGCCTGTTTTCTTGTGCCACAAGCGTTTTGGTTGGCCAACGCCGATCCGCCCGCGCCGATGCCGGAGCCGGTGCTACAGCCGCTGGCGCCGGGCGAGGTGATACGGCTCGGCCCCACCGCCGGCACCGGCACCCCCACCCGCGACTATGGCATCGGCGCCACTGACCTGTGCGCGTTCATGGAGTTTCCCAGCGGCGTGCTGCAGGTCTGCGGGGACAGCTTTCCGGGGCAGGGGGTGGGCTTCGGCCCGGGGTTCGCGCCGATCGCATTGCACGTCGACACCGCCTCGGTCGACGACCCGGCCGGCGTGCACTACTTCGGCGTGATGGGGGTGTGGGAGCCGCTGCTGGCCGATCCCACGCCGCCGGGGGCGTCGCAGCTGCCGGCCGGGGTGGTGCAGATCAACCGGCAGAACTACCTGCTGGTCACCACGGCCGTCAACCTGGTGCCGCAAACCTCCCGGCTGGTGAAAGCCGATCCGGCGCAAGGTAATTGGCCGACCGTACCGGGATCAGTGCGGGACGCGGCCTACCAGGACGGCCGGCAGTCACAGATCAGCGGCTACTACGACCCGGTGCCAACGGCCGATTCAGCGACCGGCTGGGTCTACATCGTCGCCGACAGCTTCGACCGCACCCAGCCGGTCGTGCTCTACCGTGCCACGCCGGAGACGTTCACCGACCGCTCACGCTGGCAAGGCTGGGCTGCCGGCCCCGACGGCGGCTGGAACAAGCCGCCCACCCCGTTGTGGGGCGACCAGGTGGGCGAGATGAGCTTTCGGCAGATCGACGGCAAGGCGGTGCTGTCGTATTTCAACGCCAGCACCGGCGACATGGAGGTTCGGGTGGCCAACGATCCGACGTCGCTGGGCACCGCGCCGGTGACCACGGTGGTGCGCCACGACGAGTGGCCCGAGCCCGCCGAAAGCCTGCCGCCGCCGTATGACAACAGGCTCGCCCAACCGTACGGCGGCTACATTTCGCCGGGGTCGACGCTGGACGAGCTGCGGGTGTTCGTCAGCCAGTGGAACAACGCCGATCCGCGAGCCCGCGCCCCGTACCGGGTCATCCAGTTCGCGGTCAATCCGTTCAAACCGGACGAGTAACCGCCGGTACTCATAGCTCTTTCATAGCTGGAACCTAGCCCCGGCTATTGCTTGCCCGCGCATCATTCGAGGCATGAGTGAAACACCTGAAACCCCAACCACGCCGACCACGGTTGCCGCCACGCCATCGACCGAGCCTGTTAAACCGTATTGGCTCTACCGACTGGCTGCCTGGGTGGTGATCGTGGCCGGCATCTTGTTCATCGTCACGACCATCTTCTTCGCCGGCTTCCGGATCGCCGCTCACCGCGGACATCACGGCTGCCACCATCACCGGCATCCCCACGCCGCAATGTTCCACCAGGGCGGGCCGCGTCATCAGGGTGGACCCGGGGCTGTCCTGCCGGGCAGGCCGGGCGGTGCGGGCGGCGCCGGTCCCAGTGCCGGACCTGGCCAGCCCCCGCAGTCCATCGCTCCCTCGACCGCTCCAGCGCAGCCATAGCGAGTGATTACATCGGAGCCGCTGGCGGCTCCGGAAACCCTTGTGAGCCATAGGAACTCGAGATCCTGACCAAAGCCCGGCGCCCGGTGTGGGCGCCGGGCTTCGACCACGGCTCGCAGCGATCTCATCTCCGAACGCCGCCGCGACCACCGCCGCGTTGAGGCATGATGCGATGCATGAGTGAAACACCTGGACCTTCAACCCCGCCGGTTCCCGTCGCGGCGTCACCGGCACCGCAACAACGGCCGGAACGGCTCTACCAGGTCGCGGCGTGGGTGGCGATCGTCGCGGGAATCGTGTTTGTCGTCGCGACGGCATTACTTTTCGTGTGCGCCTTTTGGTGCTGCGGGTAGGGCGTGAACCCGCCGCCGGGGCATCGGCGGGTAATTTCTTGACGAGCACGGTGCACGGGTGCTATTGGCTGGGCATGATTTAGGGCATGACCGAGACACCTGAACGACCGACCCAGCCGACGTCTGCCACCCCGCCGCCCACAGCCCCCGGGCCGCCGCGCCCCGCGGCGCAGCCTCCGTTTATGACACAGCCCAGCAGGCTTTACCAGGTCGCGGCGTGGGTCGTGATCGTCGCGGGAATTGTGTTCGTGGTGGCGGTCATCTTCTTTTCCGGTGCCGCGGTCGCGGGGCATCGTCACTACTACTATCGCCACCATCACCATGGCATGTTCGTCCCCGGTGGTCCAGGCGGGCCGCCGCCCGGACCGGGGCAGTGGTATGTCTTCCCCGGCGGCCCTGGTGGGCCGGGTTCCCCGCCCGGTGGACCGGGCATGATGCCAGGCCCGGGCATGATGCCAGGTCCCGGGATGATGCCCGGCATGCGCCCGGGCGCTCCCACGCAGCCGTCGCCGACGACTCCACCACCCCGCCCGTAGCTGACCGAAAATGTTTGTTGCGCATACATTTTCGGCGTCGGCCGATTCAGCCTGCGTATTGACGTCCAGATCACCAGGGCTGCAACGTGATTCGACGCGTTGCGAGGACGTAAAGAATCCAGGCGAAGCTATTAGCGGCCCAGCCTTCTGTTTGGGATCTGTAGTTGGCATGATCGAGCCCTATGAGCATCGAAGCCATCTATACCGCAGAGTCCACCGCCACCGGAGGAGGCCGCGACGGGCACGTGAAATCGTCGGACGGTCGCATCGACCTCGAGACCCGTCCGCCGAAGCCGATGGGCGGCAGCGGCGAAGGCACGAACCCGGAGCAACTATTCTCCGCCGGCTATGCCGCCTGCTTCCTGGGCGCGCTGCGTCTGGTGGCCGGCCGAAGCAATGTCAAACTTCCCGACAACACCGACGTCACCGTCAAGATCGGCATCGGCCGCACACCCGAAGGCGGGTTCGGGTTGAGCGGCAACATCGTCGGCAATTTGCCCGGGCTCGACCAGAAGGCCGCCGATGATCTGATGCAGCAGGCCCACCAGGTTTGCCCGTACTCCAACGCCACCCGTGGCAACGTCGACGTCGACGTCTCGGCCAGGGTGTAGCCGCGTGCGGGTCACCGCCGCGGCGCTAAGCACCGGGCTGGTGGTCGGCGGCCTCGGCGCACCCTTGGGCACCTCGCCCGCCGCGGCCCGCCCGTCGGATCCCGGTGTGGTCAACTACGCGGTGCTGGGCAAGGGCTCGGTGGGCAACATCGTCGGCGGCCCGATGCGCTGGGAATCGGTGTCCACCGAGCCGTACCAGGCCTATTGGGTCGACGAGCCGGTGTGCAACAACTGGGCGGACATCGGCTTGCCGGAGGTGTACAACGACCCGGACCTGGCGTCGTTCAACAGCGCTGTCACCCAGACGACAGCCACCGACCAGACCCACTTCGTCAAGCAGGCGGTGGGCGTGTTCGCCACCGGCGACGCCGCGGACCGGGCGTTTCACCGTGTCGTGGACCGCACCGTCGGCTGCTCGGGGCTGACCACCGCGATGCACCTGGACAACGGCGCCACCCAGGTGTGGTCGTTCGACGGGGGGCCGCCGACCTCCACCGACGCGGCCTGGACCAAACAGGAAGCCGGCACCGATCGGCGCTGCTTCACCCAGACCCGGCTGCGCGAAAACGTGTTGCTGCAGGCCAAGGTGTGCCAGTCCGGCAACGGCGGTCCGGCGGTGAATGCGCTGGCCGGGGCCATGCAGAACACGCTCGGCCAGTAGGTGGCGTGCCCGGCACGCGGACCCAACCCGCGGGAAATATGTCGGTGCCGTCTGCAAGATTGACGATGGATGGCTATCGTGCCCGATAACCGCGCGCTACCACGGTCCGTTGACGCACCGCGTTGGGGCCGGGAGGGATCGATAATATGGCGGTCGCGTCGCAGCTGGCTGGTATCCGCTCGGGAGAGGCCGAACTGGCCGGTTCATCGGCGGCCGCGCAGTATCTCGCCGACACGTGCCTGACCGACGGGCCGCTGGGGCGGGTCGGCCTGGAAATCGAGGCGCACTGCTACGACCCGGCCGCTCCGTACCGCCGGCCGAGCTGGGACGAAATCACCGACGTCGTCGCGGCGCTTCCCACACTGCCCGGCGGCAGTACAGTCAGCGTCGAACCCGGCGGTGCCGTCGAACTTTCCAGCCCGCCGGTGGCCGGGGTGCTGCCGGCGATCGCGGCGATGACCAGCGATCAGCAAGTGCTGCGGTCCGCCTTCGCCGATGCCGGGCTGGGCCTGGTGGCGCTGGGCGCGGACCCGCTGCGCCCGGCCATGCGGGTCAACCCGGGGCGCGTTACCGCGCCATGGAACAATTCTTCGCCGCCAGCCACACCGGAGTTGCGGGCGCGGCCATGATGACGTCGACGGCGTCGATCCAGGTCAACGTCGATGCCGGCCCGCAAACCGGGTGGGCGGCACGGGTGCGGCTGGCGCACGCGCTCGGGCCGACGATGATCGCGATCGCCGCCAACTCCCCGCTGCTGGGCGGGAGGTTCTCCGGCTGGCTGTCGACGCGGCAGCGGGTGTGGGGTCAGCTCGACGCGGCGCGCTGCGGGCCGGTGCTGGCCGCCAGCGGTGACGATCCGGGCACCGACTGGGCGCGCTACGCGCTCAAGGCCCCGGTGATGTTGGTGCACAACCCCGACGCGGTGCCGGTGATGCACTATGTGCCGTTCGCCGAGTGGGCCGACGGCCGCACGATGCTCGGCGGTCGGCGCCCCACCGTCGCTGACCTCGACTACCACCTCACCACCCTGTTTCCCCCGGTGCGCCCCCGCGGCTGGCTGGAGATCCGCTACCTCGACAGCGTCCCGGGCGACATGTGGCCCGCCGTGGTGTTCACGCTGGTGACGCTGCTGGACGACCCGGTGGCCGCCGACGCCGCCGCCGAAGCCGTCGCACCCGTGGCCACCGCGTGGGACACCGCGGCCCGGATCGGGCTGGGCGACCGGCGGCTGTATGCGGCCGCCAACCGGTGTGTGGCCATAGCCGCCGAGCGGGCGCCGGCGCAGCTACACGAGGGAATGCGACGGCTGATCGAGGCGGTCGAGCAAGGGCGGTGTCCGGCCGACGATTTTTCCGACCGGGTGATCGGGCACGGCATCGCGCCCACCGTCGCGCGGTTGGCGCAAGGGGAGTCGTGAGGTTACAAGAAAAGCTGGCCCGCGACCTGACCCGGGCGCGGGAGCGCACGCTGCGGCTGGTCGACTTCGACGACGCCGAACTGCGCCGCCAATACCACCCGCTGATGAGTCCCCTGGTGTGGGATCTCGCGCACATCGGTCAGCAGGAAGAACTCTGGCTGCTGCGCGGCGGTGACCCTCACCGGCCGGGCATGCTGCCCGCGGACGTCGAGGTCCTCTACGACGCCTTCGTGTATTCCCGCGCCAGCCGCGCGGATCTGCCGCTGCTGTCCCCGGCCCAGGCGCGGGCGTTTTGCCGTACCGTCCGCTCGGCTGCGCTGGACGCCTTGGACGCCGCACCCGACGAGCCCGACGCGAACTTCGTCTTCGGCATGGTGGTCAGCCACGAACACCAGCACGACGAAACCATGCTGCAGGCGCTGAACCTGCGCACCGGCCCGCCTCTGCTGGCCGCCTCGGCCACGTTGCCGTCCGGTCGGCCGGGTGTGGCCGGGACGTCGGTGCTGGTGCCCGGCGGCCCGTTCGTGCTCGGTGTCGACGCCGCCGACGAACCGTTCGCGCTGGACAACGAACGCCCTGCCCACATCGTCGACGTCCCGTCGTTCCGGATCGGGCGCGTCCCGGTCACCAACGGCGAGTGGCGCCAGTTCATCGACGACGGCGGCTACCACCAGCCGCGATGGTGGTCGGCGCGCGGGTGGCAGCACCGCCAACAAGCCGGATTGACCGGCCCGCAGTTCTGGGCCGCCGACGGGCAGACCCGCACCCGGTTCGGCCACGTCGAGGCGATTCCCGACGACGAACCGGTCCAGCACGTCACGTACTTCGAGGCCGAGGCCTATGCCGCGTGGGCCGGCGCGCGGCTGCCCACCGAAATCGAATGGGAGAAGGCATGCGCATGGGACCCGGCCGTCAACGCGCGGCGCCGCTACCCGTGGGGCGCCGCGGAACCCTCCGCGGCGCACGCCAACCTCGGCGGCCGCGCGCTGCGACCGGCCCCGGTCGGCGCCTACCCGGCCGGCGCGTCGGCGTACGGGGCCGAACAGATGCTGGGCGACGTCTGGGAGTGGACCAGCTCGCCGCTGCAACCCTGGCCCGGGTTTACGCCGATGATCTATCAGCGCTATTCGCAGCCGTTCTTCGGCGGCGACTATCGAGTGCTGCGCGGCGGCTCGTGGGCAGTGGAGCCGGCGATCCTGCGGCCCAGCTTCCGCAATTGGGATCACCCGTACCGCCGGCAGATCTTCGCCGGCGTCAGGTTGGCGTGGGACGTGCCCTGATGTGCCGTCACCTCGGATGGCTGGGTCGCGCGGTCACCGTCTCCTCGCTGGTGTTGGACCCGCCACACAGCCTGCGGGTGCAGTCGTATGCGCCGCGCCGCCAAAAGCACGGCATGATGAACGCCGACGGCTGGGGCGTCGGGTTTTTCGACGGGGCCACGCCGCGACGCTGGCGCAGCACGGCGCCGCTGTGGGGTGACGTGTCGTTTCATTCCGTGGCGCCGGCGCTGCGCAGCCACTGCGTGGTGGCATCGGTGCGTTCCGCGACCGTCGGCATGCCGATCGAGGTCAGTGCGACAGCACCGTTCACCGACGGGCGGTGGCTGCTGGCGCACAACGGCGTGGTGGACCGCAAGGTGCTGCCTCCTCCAGCTTCGGCCGAACCGGTCTGCGACAGCACGATTCTCGCTGAGTTCATCTTCACGCGAGGTCTCGACGCCCTGGCTGAGGTGATCCGCCAACTCGGGGCCGGCGACCCGAATGCCCGGCTGAACATCTTGGCGGCCAACGGTTCCCGACTATTGGCCACGACCTGGGGAGACACCCTGTCGGTGCTGCGTCGGGACGACGGCGTAGTGGTGGCCAGCGAGCCGTATGACGACGACCCCAACTGGGAAGACGTTCCCGACCGCCACGTCGTCGAAGTCACCGCCGACGGCGTCACGTTGACCGCGCTGGAAGCCACGAAAGGATCTTGATGACGCTGTCACTGTCGAACCACCTGGCCGAAGACTCGGCATATCACGCCTTGCGACGCGATGTGTTCGACGGCTTGCGGCGCTCACCAAAGTCGTTGCCGCCCAAGTGGTTCTACGATTCAGTCGGCAGCGAACTGTTCGACCAGATCACTCGGCTGCCCGAGTACTACCCCACCCGGGCCGAGGCCGAGATCTTGTCTGCCCGCTCAGCGGAGATCGCGTCAGCGACCGGCGCGGACACCCTGGTCGAACTGGGCAGCGGAACATCGGCGAAGACACGCATGCTGCTCGACGCGTTGTGCGAGCAAGGTTCACTACGCAGGTTCGTGCCGTTCGACGTCGACGCCAGCATGCTGCAGTCGGCCGCCACCGCCGTGCAGGCCGAGTACCCGAACCTCGAAATCGCCGCTGTGTGCGGCGATTTCGAGGAGCACCTGGGCGAAATCCCGGGCGGCGGGCGGCGGCTGTTCGCGTTTTTGGGGTCGACGATCGGCAATCTCACGCCCGGGCCGCGCGCGCAATTCCTGGCCGCGCTGGCCGACGCGTTGCAACCCGGCGACAGCCTGCTGCTGGGCACGGACCTGGTCAAGGACACCGACCGGCTGGTCCGCGCCTACGACGACGCCGCCGGGGTGACCGCACGGTTCAACCGCAATGTGCTCGCGGTGATCAACCGTGAACTCGACGCCGATTTCGCCATCGACGCCTATGCCCACGTCGCCCGCTGGAACGCCGGGGCGGAGCGGATCGAGATGTGGTTGCGCGCCGAAACTCCGCAACGCGTGCGAATCGGTGCGTTGAATTTGACCGTCGAGTTCGCGGCCGGCGAGGAGATGCTCACCGAGGTGTCGTGCAAATTCCGCATCGAGGCGGTGGCCGCCGAATTGGCCGCGGCCGGGCTGCAACGCACCCGGTGGTGGACCGATGACTCTGGCGACTTCGCGCTGTCGCTGGCGGTGAAATGAGCGGCGCCGAGGCCGGCAGACTGCGAGCGACGTCGCGTTATGCGCTTCGCGCAAACCGCCGCCCGACGACCACGGTGTTGAATCGGCGGCGGCGGCCAGCGCCAACGACAGTTCAGCGAAGCCGCTGGCGGCGCCATAGAAGACGCGGTCGGCGGCGGTGGGCCGAATAGGGTAGTCGGATACGCTATCCGCGGTAGCGCGTCGACGGAAATATGGCTTTCCTCGACGGCGACTCGAACTCGGTGCGCTTATGGCGAAGATCCCCGCCCAACCGGGCGACCGCCGGGGCGTCGTGACATCGGCGCTGGCGGCAAACGAGCTGCTGCCCCACTTGCAGCGGGTGATGGCGACTCGCCGGTTCGACGCCGACCTCGAGCTGTTGCGCGACGTCCACGGCGTGGTGTCGCGTCGGGTTCTGGCGCCCAAGTGGCTGCGGTCGGATGTGGTGGTCGTCTCCTCGCCGCGGGGCGCCCACGACATACTCGCTCGCGACGACGAGAACGTCGAACGCGCGATGACACGGATGTCGTGGGAGCTGCGTCGGCTCATCGGCGACGGTCTGCTCGTTGTGCCGCACCGCGAATGGCGTCCGCGCCGGCGAGCGCTGCAGTCGGTCTTCGCCGAGCAGCACCTCCCCCGGTTCGCCGGCCACATGGCCGAGGCCGCGGGTCAGTTGGCTCGTCGCTGGGGCGACGGCGCCGAAGTTGACCTGGATGCCGAATGCCGCGCGCTGACCTTGCGGGCACTGTGCCGTTCGATGCTCGGCCTCGAGGATGACCAGCGAATGGTGGAGTTGGGCTCGGCTCTGCGCGCCGCGGTGACATGGGCAGCCGACCGGGCGTTGCATCCGGTCAATTCCCCGCACTGGCTCCCGACCCGTCGGCAGCGACAAGCCCGCGCCGCGAGCAGGGCCCTGCACGAGCTGGCCACCGAAATGCTGCACGCGTGCCGCTCCGACCCGGCGCGGCGGGCACCGCTGGTGCGTGCGTTGATGCAGACGGTCGACCGGCAGACCGATCAGCCCTTGACCGATCGTGCAATCTGCGACGAGCTAGTGTCGTCCATGATCGCCGGGCACCAAACCACGTCGATCGCGCTCACCTACGCTTTGTGGGCGTTGGGGCATAGCCCGGAATGTCAGGACCGTGTCGCCGCCGAGGCCGCCCACCTCGGTGACCGGCAACTCACCCATGCCGACATGCCACGCCTCGGTTACACCGTCCAGGTGCTGCGCGAGGCGCTGCGCTTGTGCCCGCCGGTACGTGCGGTGGAACGGTTTGTCACCAAAGACATCGACGTCGACGGCCACCGGGTGCAGGCCGGCACGCACGTCGTCGTCACCGTCAAAGCGATCCATCGTGACCCGGCCCTGTGGGACGACCCGCTCACATTCGATCCCGACCGGTTCAGTCCGCAACGGTCACCGGGATACGACCGCTGGCAGTACCTGCCGTTCGGGGCCGGGCCGCGGGCCTGCATCGGCGAGCACGTCGCGATGGTGGAGGCTACCCTAGCCGTGGCCGCCATCGCGCGCCAAATCGAAATCCGTTCTGTGGAAAGCTATTTCCCGGTTACTGCCGGTCTTACCGCAGTGGTAACCGCACCGATTCGGGCACGAGTTCGCCAGCGAAACCCGGGTGATCTGCGGAACTGACCGCCACATCGCGACCTGTCCCGGCGGCAGTAGAAGCGGCAGTAGACAAGGATGTTGCGGGGCGCTGCTGTTCGCCTGGTGATTTACGCGCGCCTGATCCATGACCGGGTGACCCGATGGGAGTGGGTGTAGGCAGCGGTGCTTGCGGTCGGGCTGGCGATGGTCGTCACCGTCGGCGACCCGGCCGCGGGGCACTCGCGGGGCTCACTGCAAGCGTGGACGGTGGTGGCCCTGTTGATGGTCCGCTGCTGGTGGCATGCGTCCTGGGGGCACGGATCTGGCGGGGCCGGCCACAGGCAGCGGTGCTGGCGGTGGTGGCGGGTTCGTCGCTGGCGTTGTTCGCGGTCCTGACCAAAGGCTTCGTCGTGCTGCTGGGACGTCAGGGGTTCGATGCGGTGCTGCGCGCGCCCGAGTTCTACGCCTGGACACTGGCCGCGTTGGCCGGGATGATCTTTCAACAGTCGGCGTTTCGATGCCGACGATGTACGTGGCCAAGCCGATGGTGGCGTCGGCGTAGGAATCGTCGTGCTCGGCGAAACCCTCAACGCCGACGGCGTGGAAGCGTTCGCACTGGCGGCAGCGCTCCACCAGGCCGCGGGTAGACATCACGAACCGGCCTGGTCCACCTCCCAGGTATGCACCGGCTCGTTGGCGTGCATGTGCCGGCAATAGCGGCGCAACATCTCGGCCAACGCGTCGGGCCGTGTCATCCCGCGCTGCTGCAGCGCACGCACCGTGGCCACCTGCCAGCTGGCGCCGTTGCGGCCCGTCTTGGCGCGGCCCTCGATGACACCGAGAAACCGGTCGCGGGCCTCGACGGCGACCTCCCAGCGCCGCAAGCCCTCGTCCGCCAGTGGCAGCAGGTGACGCAGCACCAAGTCACTGGGGGTGATTTGGTCCAATCCCGGCCAATACAGCCGCGCGTCCATCCCGTGGCGGGCGGCTTCGCGGAAGTTCGCGTGCGCCGCGGCGAAGCTCATCTTCGTCCAGAGCGGGCGATCTTCTTCGGACAGGGTGCGCAGCATGCCGTAGTAGAACGCCGAATTCGCCATCATGTCCACGATGGTCGGCCCGGCCGGCAGCACCCGGTTCTCCACGCGCAGATGCGGACGGCAGACACCGTCGACGTCGACGACGTCGTACACCGGCCGATTCCATCGATACACCGTGCCGTTGTGCAGACGCAGTTCCGACAGCTGCGGAGTGCGCCCGGCGGCCAGCTCGGCGACCGGGTCTTCGTCCGACACTTCGGGCAGCAACGACGGGAAGTAGCGCACGTTCTCCTCGAACAGGTCGAAGATCGACGTGATCCAGCGTTCGCCGAACCACACTCGGGGGCGCACGCCTTGGGCTTTCAGCTCGTCGGGGCGGGTATCGGTGGCTTGGGCGAACAGCTCGATGCGCGTTTCGGCCCAAAGTTGATGACCGAAGAAGTAGGGGGAGTTGGCGCCCAGCGCCAGTTGTGGTGCGGCCAGCACCTGTGCGGCGTTCCAGTTGTCGGCGAAATGTTCGGGGGACACCTGAAGGTGCAATTGCATGCTGGTGCAGGCAGATTCCGGGGCGATCGACGGGTAGTGCAGGCTCAGCGGTTCCGGGCCGCTGATATCGATCTGGAGGTCCTCGCCGCGGGCGTTGAAGATAGAGTCGTTGAGTGCCGCATACCGTGTCGAATCGCTCATCCAGTTGGCGGCCAGGTGTTCGGGCATCAGCGTCGGCAGGATGCCGACCATGACGATGTGGGCGCCGCCGGAGTTGGCCTTGGCCTCGGCGACATTCAAGCTGGCCCGGACATCGGTCTCCAAATCGAGGGGGGCCCGTCCCGTCAACGGGCGGGGCGGCACGTTGAATTCGATGTTGTAGGCGCCTAATTCGGTCTGGTAGGCGGGGTCGGCGATGGCTGCGAGCACGTCCTGATTCGACATCGCCGGCTGATAGTCGTCGTCGACGAGGTTGCATTCGATCTCGATGCCGGTAAGCGGTCGGTCGAATTCGAAGCTCGACTGCGCGAGCATGGTCTCGAAGACGTCGAGGCACAACTGCACCTTGCGCCGATACTCCTGGCGGTGCGCGCGGGTGTACGTGGTGCGCTTGACCTCTTCGCCCACACTGCTGATGCAACAGGTTTAGCGACGGATGCGCAACCTTCCGGCGCTACCCTCGGTCGGCGCGCATGCTGTCGATGTCGACGACAAGTGAGGCTGGGTATTCGATGATGGCTGGGTACGGTGAGCTTCACGGGGAGAACAGTTGGGCGAATTCATAGCCTCGATCGACCAGGGCACCACCAGCACCCGGTGCATGATCTTCGGCCACGACGGTACGGAGCTGGGCCGCCACCAGCTCGAGCATGAACAGATCCTGCCGCGCGCCGGTTGGGTCGAGCACGACCCGATCGAAATCTGGGAACGCACGTCGTCGGTGCTGATATCGGCGCTGAACAAAACCAATTTGGCACCTAAAGACATTGCAGCACTTGGTATTACGAACCAACGGGAAACCACCCTGGTGTGGGATCGCCACACCGGCCGCCCCTACTACAACGCGATCGTCTGGCAGGACACCCGCAGCGACCGCATCGCGGCGGCGCTGGAACGCGACGGCCGCGGGGAGGTGATCCGGCGCAAGGCGGGCTTGCCGCCGGCGACGTATTTTTCGGCGGGCAAACTGCAGTGGATCCTGGACAACGTCGACGGGGTGCGAGACGCAGCCGAACACGGCGACGCCATCTTCGGCACCTGCGATACGTGGGTGTTGTGGAATTTGACCGGCGGTCCGCGGGGCGGCGTGCACCTCACCGATGTCACCAATGCCAGCCGCACCATGCTGATGGACCTGCAGACACTGGACTGGGACGACGAACTGCTGTCGTTTTTCGGGATACCGCGGGCCATGCTGCCGTCGATTGCCTCCTCGGCGCCCACGCAGCCGTTCGGCGTCACGCACAGCAGCGGCCCGCTCGGCGGCGAGGTGCCGGTCACCGGCATTCTGGGCGATCAGCATGCGGCGATGGTCGGACAGGTCTGCCTGGACGCCGGCGAGGCCAAAAACACCTACGGCACCGGCAATTTCCTCTTGCTCAACACCGGCGAAAAGATCGTCCGGTCGCAGCACGGTCTGCTGACCACCGTGTGCTACCAATTCGGCAATGCCAAACCGGTTTACGCCCTTGAGGGTTCGATCGCTGTCACCGGCTCCGCGGTGCAGTGGCTGCGCGACCAGTTGGGCATCATCAGCGGTGCAGCTCAAAGCGAGACGCTGGCCCGGCAGGTCGACGACAACGGTGGCGTCTACTTCGTGCCGGCGTTTTCCGGTTTGTTCGCTCCCTACTGGCGGTCGGATGCACGCGGGGTGATCGTCGGGTTGTCGCGGTTCAACACCAACGCACACCTGGCCCGCGCAACGCTGGAGGCGATCTGCTACCAAAGCCGTGATGTGGTCGACGCGATGGCAGCCGATTCCGGTGTGCGCCTTGAGCTTTTGAAGGTCGACGGCGGTATCACCGCAAACGAGCTGTGCATGCAGATTCAGGCCGACGTGCTCGGTGTCGATGTGGTGCGCCCGGTGGTGGCCGAGACCACCGCGCTGGGTGCGGCATACGCGGCGGGCCTGGCCGTCGGCTTTTGGGCCGACCCGGACGACTTGCGGGCCAACTGGCGGGAGGACAAGCGGTGGAGCCCGGCCTGGGGCGACGCCGAGCGCGCCGCGGCGTATGCGGGCTGGCGCAAGGCGGTGCAGCGCAGTCTGAACTGGGTCGAGGTGTCGTGACCGCGTCTGCTCGCCGCCGCCGGCGCTCAGGCGTCTTCGCTGAGCACGGTGTAGATCTCCCGGCGCGCATTGTTCACGATGGCGGTGATGCGCTGCTGCTGTTCGGCGCTGGCCGTGTACACGGATTGCGCGACAGCGCCGAACAGTTGACCCAGCGCGGCCCGCAGGTCGAGGTGGCGGGGGTCGACGCCGTCAGCAATCTCCTCCCATGGCGGGGTCGCGATCTTTTCGGCGGCGGCCCTCCCGTCGTCGGTCAACTCGAAAAGCCGTTTGCTGCCTTCAGTTTCAGAGCCGACGATCAGACCTTCGTCGACCAGTAGCTGCAGGGTCGGATAAACCGACCCAGGGCTGGGCCGCCACAGGCCCCCGCTGCGTTCGGCGATTTCCTGGATCATCTCGTAGCCGTGCATCGGCCGCTCGGCTAATAGCACCAGGATCGCGGCGCGAACGTCGCCGCGGCGTCCGCGTGGGCCGGGCCCGCCCCGCCGCCCGCCGCGGGGGCCGAACCCGAATCCGAAGCCGAACCCGCCGGGACCGAAACCGCGCCCGAAGCCCGGGCCGAAAGGACCCCCATGTCCGGCCTGGTGGCCGCGGAATTCACCGCGAGCGCCGAACCGGAACCCGGCCGGCCCGCCGATGAGCGGCCCGGTGAAAGGTGGGAATGGTGTGTTCATGCTCTCTCGCTTCTGCACGGGCAGCGCCCCACGCGCCACCGTGGATTAACGATATATCGCAATCTATCGCGATGCAACGGCTCAGCGTCGGCGAGGTTTACCGGTCGCGGGCGGCCGGGTAGCACCCGTCGATGACCGACGAAAATCGCGTTCCGACGATCGCCAACGCCCCCGTGAGCGCGACCGAGTCCGCTGCCGGGAGTCAGATGCGGCCCGGGCGTGTGCGGCTGTGGGTCAACTGGGTGTTGGCGCTGTTGACCGTGCCGGCGGCCGTGGTGGTGCTGATTTTCGCGTTGGGCGCGGTGATGAGCACGGCGGCGTGTAGCGATGAGCAGTGCCCGACCTTGGGTCCGGGTGGGATCGGCTTCGGGGTGTTGTTCTACGGCGCCCCGGTCGTGGCCCTGGTGGCCATCGTCGTCTCCTTTGTCACCGCGAGGCGCCGATGGGGCATCGTTGTCCCGGTGTCTGCATTGGCCCTGCTGGCGGCCGACGTCGTCGTGCTCGCCGTCACCTTCCGCCGGTAGCCCACTACCGGGGTGGCGTCAATCCGCCGGTGCCGGGCGGCGGCGGGGGCCACCGCGACGGCCCCGGGGCCCGCTCCACTGCGGGGGTGCCGGCGCGGGGCGCAACCGGGCCAGTTCGCGGCGGTGCCGCTCGGCGAGCACCGCGGCCAGCACGAGCTGCGGCGGGGTACCCGGCGGGGGCGGCGGCGCGACGCGGGCCAGCACGTCACCGGCAATCCGGTAGGCCATCTGCTCGCGCAGTCGCGGCTCGAGTTGTGGTGCGCGCGAAAGGAATTGACGCGCAAGCTGCGCCTGGTCCGCTCCTAGCCCGGACAGCTGCAGTGTGGATGCCCACCCAGCGAGAAACGGCGGCATCGGCGGCGGCGGTAGTAGCTTCGGGCCGCGCTCGCTGACTACCACCGTGCCGGCGAAAATGTCGCCGATGCGTTTGCCTTTCGGCGACAACACGCTGCAGATGACCGCGGGGCTACCCAAGAGCATCCAGATCTCCACCACCGACGCCAGAGCCCGAAACAGCGCCTGCCGGAAGCGTTCCGGGCCGCCGTCGTCGGCCACCACCCGCAGGCCCATCACGATCTTGCCGAGCGAGCGCCCCCGGGTTGCGGTTTCGAAGACCAGCGGATAGCCGACCAGGACCAGCACGGTGAAAATGACCAGTATCGCGGCCGTTGCCGCATCGTCGAACTGGGTCAGGGTGGCCGCCCAAAGCATCAGGGCCAGCAGGTAACCGACGAAGACCACCGCGATGTCGATCAGCGCGCCGACCGCCCGCACCGGCAGCTGGGCGATCTGCACATCGAGCACCACGGCGTCGCCGGTCACCACCTCTGCCATAGTTCGAACGCTACTCGACCATTAGCCTTGGCGGGGTGGACGTCGACGCGTTCGTGCTGGCGCACCGCGCCGCCTGGGACCGGCTCGAGCAGCTGGTCAAGAACCGGCGACGGCTGACCGGGGCCGAAGTCGATGAACTTGTCGAGCTCTACCAACGCGTCTCCACCCACCTGTCGATGGTGCGCTCGGCGTCATCGGATTCCGCGCTGGTCGGCCGGCTCTCGTCACTGGTTGGACGTGCGCGATCGGCGGTCACCGGTTCGCATGCCCCGCTGGGCCGCGAATTCGCCCGGTTCTGGACGGTGTCGTTCCCGGTGGTCGCCTACCGAGCCTGGCGATGGTGGTTGGCGACCGGCGCGGCGTTCTTGGCTGTGGCGGTGATCATCGCGTTGTGGGTAGCCGGCAGTGCGGAGGTTCAGTCGACCATCGGAACGCCCAGTGAGATAGACGAATTGGTCAACCATGAGTTCGCGTCGTACTACCGCGAGCACCCGGCCGGCTCGTTTGCGCTTGAGGTGTGGGTGAACAACGCCTGGGTCGCCGCAAAGTGCGTCGCGTTCGCTGTGCTGCTGGGCGTGCCGATCCCGTTCGTGCTGTTCCAAAACGCCGCCAACCTCGGCGTGGCCGCCGGGCTGATGTTTGCCGCGGGCAAGGGTCCCATCATGCTGGGCTTGCTGCTTCCGCACGGGCTGTTGGAGTTGACGGCGGTGTTCCTCGCGGCCGCCGCGGGCCTGCGGCTGGGCTGGTCAGTGATCTCGCCCGGGCAGCGGCCGCGCGGCCAGGTACTCGCCGAACGGGGCCGCGCTGTCGTCGCGGTCGCCGTGGGGCTGGTGGCGGTGTTTTTGGTCTCCGGCCTGATCGAGGCGTTGGTCACCCCGTCGCCGCTGCCGACGGTTGTTCGTGTGGGGATCGGGATCGCCGCGGAGGCGGCGTTTTTGGCCTATGTCGTGTACTTCGGCCGCCGAGCAGCCCGCACCGGCGACACCGGTGACGTCGCCGACGCGCCCGACGTGATCCCGACCGGCTAAGCCCACGGCCATCGGATGGGCGAAAGTCACAGGCGGCCAGTGGCTTTCATCGTCAGGTAGTGGTCGGTCAGCGCGGGGGCCAGTTCTTCGGGTGAAGCGTCCACGACCTCCACACCGCGGCGACGGAGCCGCGCCGCGATCGCGTGTCGATCGTTGCGGGCCCGTTCGGCGGCGGCCGCGTCGTACACCGCTGCGGCGTCGGAGCGTCCGCTGGCCAGCTGGTCGACGCGCGGATCGGCGACCGCGGCCACGATCACTTGATGCCTGGCCGACAACTGCGGAAGGACCGGCAGCAGCCCTTCGTCGAGGGCCGCGGCGTTGAGATCGGTCAGCAGCACCACCAGCGCACGCCGTCGGGCCCGCAGAAGAATAGCGGAAACCATTGCATGCCAGTCTGATTCGAGTAGCGCTGGCTCCAGCGGGGCGACCGCGTCGACCAGCTGGGCAAGCACTTCGGTGCGTGACGCCCCGAACACCGCGGCCCTGGCCAGCCGGTCGTGGGCGAGGAAGTCGACGTGGTCGCCGGCCCGGGAGGCGAGCGCGGCCAGCAGCAGCGCGGCATCGATCGACCAGTCCAGCCGCGGCCAGCCGCTGGGGTCGCGGGCGGTCGGGTCGAACCCGACGCGGCCCGCCGCGGTGCGTCCGGTGTCGAGCACGATGACGACGCGCCGGTCGCGTTCGGGTCGCCAGGTCCGGACCACCACGTCGGCGCGGCGGGCGGTGGCTCGCCAGTCGATCGAGCGGACGTCGTCGCCGACCACGTATTCGCGCAGGGAATCGAATTCGGTGCCATGCCCGCGGGTCAAGGTCGGCAGCTGGCCTTCGATGTCGCGGAGTTTGGCCAGCCGCGACGGCAGGTGCTTGCGGGATATAAACGGCGGCAGGATCCGGATCTGCCCGGATACCGGCTGCGAACGTTGCCGTCCCGCCAGTCCCAGGGGCCCGATCGAGCGCGCGGTGACGCCAGCCGATCGCCGTGTGCCGCGGCGGACCGGTCGCAGGCGGGTGGCGATGCGTCGGGTCTGACCGGGAGCCAGCTCTACGGTGTGCACGCGCGGTTGCGCACGCGCGCTCGGCGCCCAGGCGTCCCGAACGTGTCCGCGGAAACGCCGGCGCCCGTCGTTGCGGAGCACCAGGCGGCGTCGACTGACTCGCCGAGCCGGGCCGATGCGGCCCCGAAACGGTCGAAGCGCACCGCCTTGGGGCTGGCCGCCAACCCGGCGTCGATCACCACCGCCACGGCCAGCGCCGTCAGCAGCACAGCGAAAGACGTTGCAGGCCAGGGCGATACCATGATCGCCAGCACGCCCATCAACGCCGCCAGCCCGGTGCGTCCGGTCAGGATCACTAGCGGGGCACCGGAACCGAGGCCAGGATTCCGTCGAGGACGCCGTCGGGCGTGGCGCCTTCCAACTCGGCCTCCGGGCGCAGCGACACCCGATGCCGCAGCGTCGGGCGGGCCATCGCCTTCACGTCGTCGGGGGTGACGTAGTTGCGGCCCGACAGCCATGACCACGCCCGGGCAGCGCCCAGCAGCGCGGTGGCGCCGCGAGGCGAAACACCTAGGCGCAGGGCCGGGGAGCCGCGGGTGGCCGCAACGATGTCGACGATGTAACCCAGCACCTCCTCGGCCACCAAGACGTGACGCACCGCATCGCGGCCAGCGGCCAATTGGTCCGGCCCGGCCACCGGCCTGATCGCCGACAGGTCGCGCGGGTCGAACCCATGCGCGTGCCGCCCCAGGATGGCGATCTCGGAATCACGCGGCGGGACCGGCACATTGAGCTTGAGCAGGAAGCGGTCGAGCTGGGCCTCGGGCAATTGGTAGGTGCCCTCGTACTCGATCGGGTTCTGCGTCGCGGCGACGATGAACGGGTCCGGCAGTGACTTGGGCTCGCCATCCACGCTGACTTGGCGCTCTTCCATGGCCTCCAGCAGCGCGGCTTGCGTCTTGGGCGGGGTCCGGTTGATCTCGTCGGCCAGCATCAGATTGGTGAACACCGGCCCGGCCCGAAACACGAACGCGGCGGTGCGCGCGTCGTAGATCAGCGAGCCGGTGACGTCGCCGGGCATCAGGTCTGGCGTGAACTGCACCCGCTTGAACTCCAATTGCAAGGCCGCGGCCAGAGCACGCACCAGCAGTGTCTTCGCTACGCCGGGAACACCTTCGAGCAACACGTGGCCACGGCACAGCAACGCGATGACCAGGCCGCTGACCACCGCGTCCTGCCCGACGACTGCCTTGGCGATTTCGGCGCGCAGCGCCAGCAGCGCCTGGCGCGCCGATTCGGCTGCCGGGCTCTGCGCGGAGGCGGGCGAGGGCTCAGTCATCTGTGTGCAACCTGCCTTTCAATGTCGTCGAGCGCTCGGGCGAGGTGTACCAGGTCGGTGTCGGTGGCTGGGGGCGGGCCGAAAAGTATGTGCCGCACCGATTCTGGACTCAATGGGCTGTGCTGGGCGACGGCTGTCACCACGGCGACTGCGGGCGCGTGGGCTGCGAGGCCGACGCGGGGCAGCAGCCGATGCAACGTCGCGGTGCGCAGTGCCTCGGCGGCCCGATCCCGCGCCCGTCTGGACCGGTACAGTCGGCCGCGGCCCTCGACGGTCTCGGACGCTCGCACCACGACCGGCAAGTCCTCGGCGACCAGCGGACCAAGTCGTCGGCCCTTCCACGCCGCCAGCAGTATCACCGTCACGCACAGCTGGATGACGATCCAGTCGACTTTGCTTGGGATCAAATCGAAAAGCGTTGCAGATGCCGATTTTTCACCTTCGATGTGTTGTGGTGCATACCAGATGAGCCGTGGACGGGCGCCGGCGAGGTTCATCGCCAGCGCGGCGTTGCCGGCGCGCAACAGGTTGCCGTTGGTCATGAACGTGGTGTTTCCCACGACCGTGACGGTGCGGGCGCGGTCACGGTAGCGCACCAGCACCCCGTCGTAGCAGCTGGTCAACGGCTGCTCGGCGGTGTAGGTGTTGCTCGGTCCGAACTGTACCGAACCGGCCCGATTAGCTTCCCGCATCGCGCAATTGGGCTTGTGGTCGAGCGTGCTGACTCCGCCGATGCGAAGGCCGGGAGTCAACGCGGCGCGGGCGCGCGACGTCGGCTCAACCAGGAGCAGGTCGACGGGGACGTTGGCGAGTCGGCGAAGCAGCGCGTCGTCGGCCAAATGTTGACTCTGGGCGAACAACAGCAGCGTGTCGGGCCGGGCGGCGCGTTCGACATCGGCCACGCGGCCCGCGACGACGACCTCGACGCCGTGCTCACGCAACAATGCCACCAGCGCGTGGGCGCCGTGGCGGCCGGTGGATGCGGGGTCCATCAGGCCACCGGGCCGCGGCGCGGTCAGGTATGTGCTGAGCGCGGCGACCACCACGAGGGCCGCCAGCGTCAGCGCCACCCCGCGCCACCGTCGGCGGCGCGCTTGCGCCGTGGGCGGCTGGGCCAGCGGGGCGTCGACCATCACCGCGCCTGCGCCCCGTGCGATTGCAGGTGCTCGTCGAGGTCGGCGACCAATCGGTAGGCGGCGGGTGTGCCGGGACGCTCGCCGTACGTGACATCGTTGAAAGCTGTTGCCGCCTGCGACATCTCAGAGGCCAGGTGAGGTAGGCATGCACCTGCGTCGCGGGCTAGCTCGTTCGCCGTGCGGCCCGGCACCGGCTGCAGCACGCCCGCCTCCTCTAGGCTGCGTGCTACTGCACGCAGCCGGTGCCGAATTGCCGCAGCCCAATTCCCTTGAGCGGCAAACTCTTCGGCGGTCATACGATGCTGGGCAGCGCTTTGCTGGCCCCCGTCGAATAGTAGATGATCGCCGCTACGGTTGGTGCGCATGGTGCGTCGTGCAATGCCGATGGCGATGGCCACACCGAAGGCTAACAAGATGAGCAGCACGGAAATGGTGAGCCACCCGCCCGGCAGCGATGCGCCCGCATGCACAATGCGGTACACCAGGTCCTCGACCCAATCGTTGAGTCGTTGCATCGGCGACGATTTGGGGTAGATCGGCTTGGCGAGTTCGTGGTGGGCGGCCTGATGCGCGGTGTCACGGTCGATGTCGATGGCGGGCATCCTCAGCAACCCCTCATAGCGGCCGCATCAGCCAAAGACCGTCAGTGGTTGTCGGCGCGAAAGACCCTGTGGCGGCGCCGCTTTGCAGCACCAGGTCAAACGCTTCGGCCCGCATTCGGCGGTCGGTGTACAACAGGACGACGACTCCGGCGCTAAACGGCGTGGTGATGATCTGCCCGATCGCCGAGCCGATGGTCACCAGCGTGGCACCGATCAGCGCCGGGCCGGTGGATTGCGTGGACGCCATCAGGTGTCCGGCGAAGGTGAACGGCGCGGCGACCGCGTACGCGACGGCGAACACCACGACGCCGGTCAACAGGCGGATACCGAGTACCCGCCAGAAGCTGTTGCGGACCAGTGCGAAGGACCTGCCGATCGCGCGGGTGACCGTCAGCCGCTCCAGCACGATCAGCACCGGTGCGAACGACAACACGGTATAGAGGTAGACCACCGCCGCGATCAACGCCAGCGCCAGCGGAAAGCCGAAGACGACGGCCGCGGCGGCGTTGCCCACCGCAGCGCTAGCGGCAACCACCAATGCCACCACGCCGATCAGCGCCACCACCCCGGCGGCTTCCAGCGCCGCCAGCCCGATCAATGCCAGCAGCCGCGGGCGCACCTTGTCCCATGCCTCGCCGATGGTGATCGTTGACCCGAACACTGCCCTGCCGACGATAACGGTGAGGATGCCGCTGAGCAGGATGCCGGCCAGCCAGGTGACCAGTCCGCTGACCGCGATCGACACGGTCCATGCGGCGTTATCGCCCGAGCCGGCCGTCGTGAGCGGTCCGGCCCTGACGATCAGCGCGACAAGCTGCATGATGAGCACCACCGTCGCGGTAAGTCCCAGCGTGGTTTTCGGGTTGGCCCGGATGTAGCCGACCGCGCCGTTGAAGATCTCGCTGAGGCTCAACGGCCGAAGCGGGATGATCCCGGGCCTTAGCACCGCGGGCATTCCCGGTGGCATGCCGTAGCCCGGCGGGCCAGAGCCAGGGGGTACACCGTATGCCGGGGGCGGGCCGTAGGGCGGGCCATACGGCGGGCCATACGGCGGGCCGTAGCCATACGGCGGGCCGTAGCCGGGTGGGGGGCCGTAACCCGGTGGAGGACCGTAGCCGGGTGGCGGGCCATAACCAGGCGGCGGAGGGTAACCCAACGGGGGGTAACCCGGTGCGGAATACCCAGGACCGCCGTAACCGGGTGGTGGGTAGTCGGGCGGGTAGTCCGGGTAGTCGGGCGGCGGCGTGCTCACCTGGTGGCGCCGCCGTCGTCGTCGCTCATGGCTCCCATCCTCTCGGCCTGCGGGGCAATTCTCCATCTTCTCAATCGCCGCGGCCATGCCCGAACGGACTGCGGCGCGTACCGTCTTGGCCATGCCGGAACTGAAGTCGCGATTGCGGGCGGATCTCACCGACGCGATGAAAACCCAGGACAAATTGCGCACCGCCACCCTGCGGATGCTGCTGGCAGCGATCCAGACCGAGGAGGTCTCCGGCAAACAGTCGCGGGAGCTCTCCGACGACGAGGTGATCAAGGTCCTGGCCCGGGAATCCCGCAAGCGCGGTGAAGCCGCCGAGGTCTACACCCAGAACGGCCGCGGCGAGCTCGCCGCCAACGAGCTCGCTGAGGCGCGGATCATCGACGAGTACCTCCCGACGCCGCTCACCGAGGGCGAGCTGGCCAATGTGGTCGACACCGCGATCGCCCAGGTCGCCGAGCAACTCGGCGAGCAGCCCAGCAAGAAGCAGATGGGTCTGGTGATGAAAGCGGCCACTGCGATCGCGGCGGGCAAAGCCGACGGCGCCCGGCTGGCCGCGGCAGTCAAGGACCGTCTTTAAGACGCGTACCCCCGTTTGCGCCCGTCGCGCCTGGGTACCCGTGTGCGTATGACCCGATTTGGCTATACGTTGATGACGGAGCAAAGCGGTCCCAAAGACCTTGTGCAGTACGCGATTTCAGCCGAAGAGCGAGGTTTCGACTTCGAGGTCTGCAGTGATCACTTCTCGCCGTGGCTGGCGTCGCAGGGACACGCACCCAACGCCTGGACGGTGCTGGGTGCAGTGGCACACGCCACCGAACGCGTCGAGCTCTACACCTACGTGACCTGCCCGACGATGCGTTATCACCCGGCGGTCGTCGCTCAGCAGGCGGCAACCCTGCAGATCCTCGCCGACGGCAGGTTCACCCTGGGGGTGGGCAGCGGCGAGAACCTCAACGAGCATGTCGTCGGCAAGGGCTGGCCGACGGTCGTGCGCCGCCAGGAGATGCTGCGCGAAGCCATTCAGATCATTCGCGCGTTGCTGTCCGGCGTGCTGGTCAACTGGCGCGGCGACTACTACCAGGTGGACTCGGCCCGGCTGTGGGACCTGCCTGAGGTGCCGGTCGACATCGCGGTCGCGATGGGCGGCAAGAAGGCGATCGAGAAGCTCGGCACCGATGCCGACCATCTGATCGCGGTGGAGCCCAACGGCGAACTCGTCGCCGGGTGGCATTCAACGCGGCAGGCCAGCGGCCTGGCCGGCGGTGGTCGCGTGGTCGGCCAGATACCGGTGTGCTGGGACCCGGACCGCGATGTCGCTGTGCACCGCGCCCACGACCAGTTTCGCTGGTTCGGCGGCGGATGGAGCGTCAACGCGGACCTGCCCACCACGGCCGGATTCGCCGGCGCCACGCAGTTCGTGCGCCCGGAGGACGTCGCCGACGCCATCCCGTGCGGGCCGGACCTGGACGCGATCGTCGACGCGGTGCGCCCGTACTGGGAAGCCGGTTTCACCGATGTCGCCGTCGTGCAAATCGGCGGCGAGTCTCAGGACCTCTTCCTCAAGGAGGCCGCCGAACCGCTGCTTACCGCGCTGCGCAACGCATCTGGCAACGGCAGCGCTGAGGACCAACAAGCCTGATCCAACAAAGGAGCACAGCATGTCCCATCATCAATTGCAGGGCAAGCGAATTGCGTTTCTCGCCGCCGACGGCGTGGAGAAAGTGGAGCTGGAGCAACCACGTGCGGTCCTGGAAGACGCGGGCGCGCACACCGAGTTGCTGTCGCTGAAAACCGGTGAGATTCAGGCACGCAACCATGACCTGGAGCCGGCGGGAACGGTTCGGGTCGATCGCGCGGTATCCGATGTGTCCGTTGACGAGTTCGACGCGCTGGTGCTGCCCGGCGGCACGGTGAATCCGGACAAGCTGCGGATGAACAGTTCCGCTGTTGCGTTCGTGCGCGACTTCGTCGGCTCCGGCAAGCCGGTCGCCGCGATCTGCCACGGCCCGTGGACCCTGGTGGAAGCCGGCGTGGCGGCCGGGCGCACGCTGACGTCGTATCAAAGCATCCGCACCGACCTTCGTAACGCCGGTGCCAACGTCGTCGACGAAGAGGTCGTCGTCGACGGGAATGTGATCACCAGCCGCTCACCGCGCGACCTGCCGGCGTTCTGCTCGACGATTGTCGAGAAGTTCGCGCACGCGCCCACTGGGGCGTAAATCCTGCCGGACGGTTTCAACCCCGCGGTTTACGGGCATAGTCACGGCTGAAGCCGTGACCGCCGCGGCGACGACTCGAAAGGCCCACGTGACCACCAGTTACGCCGCCCCCGGCGATTTCAGGACTGCCGACCGGGTATATCCACCGCAACATGATTCGCTTCTGCTCATCGACGCGATGGAACGCAGTGCCCTGGTGCCGGGTCGTCGCGTGCTCGACTTGTGCACCGGCAGTGGGGTGGTCGCCATCGCTGCGGCCGAACTGAATGCTGCCAGCGTCACCGCATTCGATATCTGCCCGCACGCGGTGCGGTGTTCTCGGGGCAATGCGGTGGACGCTGGGGTCGACGTCGACGTTCGCGAAGGGTCGTGGACTGGCGCGCTTGGCTGTGCGCCGTTCGACGTGATCGTGTCCAATCCGCCCTATGTGCCCACCCCGCCGGTCGACGACTCCCGCTACATCGACTCCGCCGCCGGTCCGTCGTGGGCGTGGAACGCCGGTCCCGACGGGCGACTCGTGCTCGATCCACTGTGCGCTTTGACGTCAAACCTGTTGTGCGACGGCGGTTCCATGCTGCTGGTGCAGTCGGTGATCGCCGATGCCGAACGCTCGCTGGACATTCTGCAGTCGCACGGGTTGAGCGCAGATATCGTGGCGTCGCAGTGGATTCCGTTCGGCCCGGTGCTGTCTGCGCGGGCTGGGTGGTTAGAGGACACCGGTCGGGTGCCGCGTGGGTGCCGCGAAGACGAACTGGTCGTGATCCGGGCGGACAAGCCATGACCCGCGCCAAACCGACGCTGGTGCGCATGGTTGCCAACGGCCCGCTGCTGATTTCCGGTCCCGTGCGCATCGAAACGCCGGAGGGCGCCGTCGTGGAATCCGATCGATTCATGGTGGCCGTGTGCATGTGCCGGCGCAGCAAGAACTATCCGCTGTGCGACACCAGCCACCGGCAATGCCGGCGAGCGCTGTCAGCTCAGCGGACGTCGTAGCGACGTTTGGCCGGCCTTCCACGCCGCAACCATGGTGTCGGCCAAGCGGTTTTCCACGACAGCGTGGGCGCGCATCCCGAACACCACATCACGGTCCAGGCGCGGATCTGCGGCCACCAGGTCACCGACCACGTCGAGACGCACCACCTGTTCGTGCACCGCGTCGGCCTCGACGTGCTCGCGGTAAAACGCGACGCACGCTTGCGGCGCACCCAGCCGCTGCAGGGCCTGTACCAGTCGCCGCGATCCGGGAGGTGAGGTGATCTCCGTCGCCGCGAAATGGCCGATACACGCCCCGCGCAGCCAACGGTGCAGCCCGAACATCGACATCAGGTTCACGACCGCCAGCGACTCGGCGGGAACGGTGTCGAGATAACCCAGATACGTCGAATCCAATTCGGCTGCGGCCATCAAATCCGCGAAGAGTTGCTGGTGCAGGTGTGCACCGCGGCCAGCGCCGTACTCGTCGAACTCCACCGCGACGAATGCCGCCTTGGCTTGCCCGGTCAGGCGGGGGATCGCCCACGCGTGCGGGTCCCCCTCTTTGAGGTGATACAGCGAGCGATGCACGAAGTATTCACGCATCTGCTCCCAGGTTCCGGTGTCGCGCAGATAATACGACGGACCTTCACCGACGACGGGTTCGATTGATAGAGCATCCATTTCGGCCATCGCTGTGTGGTCGGGGTCGATCGGCCCGACGTCGCGACGAATCCCGGAAAGAAAGACTCGCTCCAGTTGGGCGCGCAGGTGCAACAGCGCCGGATGCCACTCCCAAGTGGGGTCCACGCCGGCGAAGCCCCGGTAGTGCAGCTCGTAGCACATGTACAACGCCAGCTGCAGATCAAGGCTGTAAGGGTCCGAATCGCGGACCGAGGCGCCAACCCGGGTGAGCTGACCGCGGGGAGCGGGCTCGGTGAGACAGCGGCGAACCGCCATCGACAGCGGGCCGTGCGCCGCGGGAAGCGAAGGTTCGAGTTCGGTCACCGCACCAGTCACCCGGATCAGGTACCCCCATTTCGGCACCGGTCAAACGGGGTGGGGCTGCCTAGGGCAGCTCCGTGTGCATCAACATCACGTCGTATGCCGACCACAGCGACAAATTGAAGTACAGGTCTTTACCCGTCGACCAGGGATGCAGCATGGGCGCATAGATGCCGCCAGGCATCTGGAACGACGATACGAGCACTTGCTCGGGGCTCCATGGCCCTTGCGGGGCAGGCGCGGTCCTTGCCACGACGTCGTTGCTGCCTCCGTTGGTGTAGAGCACCAGGTATTGCTTGAGGTAGTCGTTGTATTGGGCCGACATTTCACCCACAGGGCCGGGGAAAACCGGCGTCGCCGCACCGGGATTGTTGGGGACCCATGCATTGTGGTCGCCGTTCCAGTACTGGTATTTGGTGACGTCCGGCACGAAGTTCGGGGGTACCCGCGCTAGAAAAGCCGGACCGCCGCGGCCGGACGGGGTTCCAAACGAGTAGATGTAGCCGTCCTTGCCGCGCATGAACGCGCCCATCTGAAAGTTCTCGTTTCCCGGAACATAGCGCGCGCCCGGCACGCTGTCCGGAGACGACGCGCGGACGGTCCCCGGATAGATCCCCCAGTTCTGGCCGTTGTCCGGCGACATCGCGATCGCTGAGTAGTTCGTCGACCATTCGCCGTCGCGGCCCCACTGCTTGATGGACATGAAGTTCATGTATTGCGTTCTGCCGATGGCGATGCCGGCGGTCGGAATCATTCCCTCCTGGGACGCCCACTTGATGCCCGGCAGCACCTGCTTGGAGAAGTTCGGTTGCTGCATGGGCGAGCCGGAGTATCTGTCGTTAGGAACGCCGGCCGGCACGGTGATTCCGTCGGACAGATTGCGGTCTTGGCTGCGGAACAGCACGTTGTAGCGCCATTGCTGGCCGCGCAGGCGGCAATAGCCGAAGGTGTCGCCGAAGGCCATGAGCACCTGACGGTTCACGGGATCGCCGTTGTCCCAAAGGATTCCGAGGTCGGTCCCGGAGATGCCGAAACGGTCGAGGGTCTTGTTTGGGCCGTTGGGTCCGGTCACCCACTCGACAAGCGATGTCGGGGCGCCCGCAATGGAGGCGGGCGGCGCGGCTTCGGGCTGGCCCGGAGCCGCGTTCGGGTTCAACTGCGCCGCATTCGGGGGTTGCTGATTACCCGCACCGGGCGGGTTGGGCCCGGGCGGGATCACCGCCGCTTGTTGACGCACCGGCGCTCTTGGGTGCAGCAGAGAAGAAATGAGCGGGCCCAACTTGGGCAGCGGTGCACGCTCGTTCGCGCCGAGGCGAGGCGCCCGGTCGGCGGGCGGACGACCGGCGCGGGCGGTGGCGCCGCTGGGGTGACGGCGGGAGGATCGACGTTGGCTTCAGGGGCGCTGCAGGGCAGTGCGGCCGCCGGCGGCGCAGGGCCGGTGGCGACGATGAGCCCGACAGCGAGCGCCGACACCGCCGATACCGACACAATTCGGGGAACCGGCGACACGTCACACCTTTCAGTGGGGGCAAAACATCCCCCATCGACGTCAGCGGGCAACTGATGTGACGATAGTGATCAAAGAGGTTTTTGTGATCAGTGGGGTGCCAACCGGTACGGATCTGTGACCGCGTCGCAACCGAGGATTTCGCCGCGCCTCAGGCACACTTCTGCGTCGATCTTTCGGCCCTCCACACTCGGGGTTTGCTCCCCAAGTTGCCTGCTCGGAGGCCGGTTCTGTCAGGCGCCGAGGCTAGTATTCGCTCATGCGTTCGAGCAGTCGTGAGGAGATCGTCGAGAAGTTCGACGCGCTGGAGGCAGCGCTGGACGCGGTGCTCGAATTGAGCTGCGATGCGTTGACCACCCCCGAGCGGTTCGCACTGGACCGCTGTGAGCGGGTGCGGTGTCGGCTGCCGGCCGTCGAGCATCCGTTGATCAACGAGATCGGCCGTCAGGCCAGCGCCGAAGAACTCGGCGGCAAGTTTCGCATGCGCTGGCCGAGTGGGTACTGGTCAGCCGAACCGAGGCCGCGCGGCGCATCCGCCAAGCCGCCGACCTGGGGCCACGCACCGCGCTGACCGGTGAACCGCTGCCGCCGCTGCTGGCCGCCACCGCTGCAGCCCAACGCGCAGGCAAGATCGGTGCCGAGCATGTGACGGTGATTCGCCGGTTTTGCCAAGCAGCTGCCCAGCTGGGTCGACCAGCCGACCCGCCAGCGCGCCGAAGCCCAATTGGCCCGCCAGGGATCCCAGTTTCGCCCGGACCAAGTGGTCAAGCTCGCCGACTGCATTAACCCCGACGGGATTTACACCGATGAGGATCGGGCCCGCCGCCGCGGGTTGACGCCGGGTAGCCAAGACGTCGACGGCATGAGCCCGATTCGGGGGTGGCTGACCCCCGAAGCCCGTGCCACCGTGGAAGCGGTGCTGGCCAAGCTCGCCGCCCCCGGCATGGCCACCCCGCCGACGAGGCGGCCTGCGTGGACGGCGCGCCCAGCCAAGCAAGCCATTGACGGCGACACCCGCTCGGGCGCGCAGCGCAACCACGATGCGCTCAACGCCGGGCTGCGGGCGCTGCTGGCCAGCGGAAAACTCGGTCAGCACAACGGGTTGCCCGCATCCATCGTCGTGACCACCACGCTCAGTGAGCTGGAGGCCGGCGCCGGCACAGCACTCACCGCCGGCGGGTCGCTGTTGCCGATGAGCGATGTGGCCCGCCTGGCTAGCCACGCCCATCACTATTTGGCGATCTTCGACAAAGGCCGCGCGCTAGCGCTATATCACACCAAGCGCCTGGCTTCGCCCGCGCAGCGAATTGTGTTGTACGCCAAGGATCGCGGTTGTTCGGCACCCGGCTGCACGGTGCCTGCCTACTTCACCGAGGTGCACCACGTCACCGGTTACGCGAGATCCAAGACCACCGACGTCGACGACTTGACCCTGGCCTGCCGCGTCCAGCACCGCATCGTCCAGCCCGGCGGCTGGCGCACCCGCAAACGCAAAGACGGTCTGACCGAATGGATTCCACCACCGCATCTGGATCGCGGTCAGCCGCGGGTCAACTTCTTCCACCACCCGGAGAAACTGCTCCGGGAGGGAGGAGACGACGAAGACCCTCCGTAGGCTCCTCAGGTGCGGCTCTTGTCGCGGTGCGGCAGAAACTCCTGTGCCTTGACCTTGATGCCCTCGCGCAGGATTCCGAACGCATCCTCGTCGCCTTTGAGCACCGACATCGCAGCGGCCTTCATCTGGTCGAAGGTGGCATGCGGCGGCACCGGCGGAATATTCGGGTCGCAATGCACGTCGAGCACCGTCGGGCGGTCAGCACCCAGTGCCTGATCCCACGCCGAGGCGATCTGACCGGGATCGGTCAACGTCGCCGAACCCAAACCCAGGCTCGCGGCGAAACCGGCATAGTCGACATTCGGAATCGTCTGCGACTCAGCGAATTTCGGTGCACCTGCCATCGCACGCATCTCCCAGGTCACCTGGTTGAGGTCGTTGTTGTGCAACACAGCGACGACCAGCCTCGGGTCGGTCCATTCCTTCCAGTAGTGCGCGATCGTGATCAGCTCGGCCATCCCGTTCATCTGCATCGCGCCGTCGCCGGCGAACACGATCACCGGGCGGTCCGGGTTGGCGAACTTGCCGCCGATGCCGTAGGGCACGCCGGGGCCCATCGTGGCGAGATTTCCCGACAGCGAGCCGCGCATGTTGCCACGGAACTTTAGCTGTCGCGCATACCAGTTGGCCGAGGACCCAGAATCAGCGGTGACGATCGCGTTGTCGGGCAGCTTCGGCGACAGCTCGGCGAACAGCTTCATCGGGTTGATCGGATCAGCGGACACGTCGGCTTCCATCGCCATGGTTTCCCACCACCGCCGCACGTTCTTTTCCACGGCTTGGCGCCAGGAACGGTCAGACTTGCGCTGTATCAACGGGATCAGCGCGCGCAGCGTCGCCGCCGCGTCACCGACGAGGTTCACCTCGTTCGGATACCGCATGCCGATCAACGCCGGGTCGATGTCGATCTGCACGCCCCGGGCCTGGCCGAACGGCGGCAGGAACTGGGTATAAGGGAAACTTGAGCCGACGGTGAGCAGCGTGTCGCAATCACGCATCAGCTCATAGCTGGGACGGGTGCCCAACAGCCCGATCGCGCCGGTTACCCATGGCAATTCATCGGAGAGCACGTCCTTGCCGAGCAGTGGCTTGGCGACGCCGGCGCCAAGGATGTCGGCGATCTCGCTCACCTCCTGGATCGCCCCGCGTGCACCGCAGCCGACGAGCATGGCGACACGTTCTCCGGCGTTGAGCACGTCGGCGGCCCGCTGCAATCCTGTCTTCGACGGCTCGACGTCGGGCCACTCGAACCCCAGACTGGACGGCACCATCTTGAACTCGTGCGTCGGTGGGGAGTACTCCAGTTCCTGGACGTCGGCGGGGATGATCACCGCCGTCGGCGCGCGTCTGGTCAGTGCGGTGCGGATAGCGCGATCCAGCACATTGGGCAGCTGCTCGGGCACCGTCACCATCTGTATGTAGTCGCTGGCCACGTCTTTGTAGAGGCTCATCAAGTCGACTTCTTGCTGATAGGAGCCGCCCATTGCGCTGCGGTTGGTCTGGCCGACGATGGCGAGCACCGGTACCCGGTCGAGCTTGGCGTCGTAAAGACCGTTGAGCAGATGGATTGCGCCGGGGCCAGACGTGGCGGCGCAGACCCCGATCCGGTCGCTGAATTTCGCATAGCCGACCGCTTCGAACGCGCACATCTCCTCGTGGCGGGCCTGCACGAATTTCGGTCGATTTTCCGCGCGGCCCCAAGCCGCCAGCAGGCCGTTGATCCCGTCACCCGCGTACGCGAAAACCTTCTCGATGCCCCAATCGCGCAGGCGTTCCAACACGAAGTCGGCAACCGTAGCGCTTGCCATCGCACACCTCTTCCCTAAGTCGCAGCCGGACGTCAAGAAGAGGTATTACCCACCGGTTGATGGTCTTAGCCTGAATCCGTGGATGGGTGATTTCGTGTTGCCGTCGACGCGGTTGTTTTGGGATGCGGCCGAGTGTGGCGCGGTGGGGCGTGGGTGATCCGCTGGCCTGTACCAGCTTTCCTTTGGGTTCCTTGGGTCGGGCCTGGGATGGCGGGGCGGACAGGGCTTGGAAGGTGGGGTCAGGCGGCGCGGGGTTGCGCGATCGGGTAACCGATGACGTTGTGCCACAGGGCCTTCCATCTGGCTCGCCAATGCCAGTGGGCGGGTAGGTGCAGCATTGGTTTGCGGGCCGGGGCGGCGAAGCGGGCCGGGATGTTGATCAGGTCGCGGCGCAGGGTAGCCCCGCGGGCCACGGCATGGTGGCCACCGGCGAGGGTGCCGACGGCGCGCAGCAGGTTATGGGCGATCACCGCGCAGGCCAGCCAGGCGCAGTTGGCCGCGAACAGCCCCGACGGGATGTGTGCCAGTGGGCCGTCGATTAAATCGGCGAAGGTGGTTTCGATGATGGCGTGGCGTCGGTGGGTGATATCGGCCTGGTCGACCGGCAGCGCGGAGTTGGTGACAAACGGGTGATAGCGCCACACCGGAAACAACGCATCCAGGTGGCGGGCGTCTTTGACCCGGCGCACTACCAGCCGCACGGTCAGTGTTCGGCCGCGGGCCAGGCGCAGGGTGTAGGGGGTTTCGGCGACCTGGGCATCGGAGATCAACGCCCCGGTGTCGGGGTCTTCGACCGCGCCCGGGTAGTGCACCGGGGTCCAGGCGGCCTCGTCGATGGCGGCGATCGCGGCGTTGATGCGCTTGTTGCGGCTGATCGACAGGGAGAATTCGGCGCCTCGCTGAATGCAGGTGGTGATCACTTTCTTGGTGCCAAACATTGAGTCGCCGCGCACCAGGATCGGCGCGTCGGGGTTGATCGCTTTCGCGGTGGTGATCGCCTGCTTGAGCTGGTATGCGGCACCGCGCCCGGAGGCGGCTTTGCCGCTCCGTAGCTGCGCCTCGGCGATCACCGGCGCGGCGGTCGCCGTGGAGATGGTGGTGATCTGTGGGGACAGGCCCAGCCGCAGCAGCGCGCGGCTGGCGATCTTGGCATGACCGAAGGAGGCGCCCTGCTTGGCGTGGCCGTAGACCGGGCGCAGCAGCGAGTCGATGTCCAAAAACATCCGCTCGTCGGCGCCAGCCAGCAGCGGGGTGCGCGCCGCCAGTGCGATCAGATGCTCGCGGGCCACTGCGGCGAGTTGTTTGGTATGCCCGAAGGTGAACTCGCGCAAAAAGATCCCCAACGTCGATGGGGCATATACCTCGTTGAACACCCGGGGTGTGCCGCCGGCGCGCAGCACATTGGCATCATCGATGCTGTCCGCGCCGCACATCATCCCGGCGACGATCGAGGTCAGCTTGCCAGCCGGGTTGACCGCGCCGGACTTCACCCGAGTCGACGGCAGATCCACGCGCTCGTTGATCAATTCCGAAAGACCGGTCTGCTCAGCCAGTTCCAGCACTGGCACCAACCCGGCCGCCGACAGCAGATTCTGCTCGTCAAACACCGCCGATCCGGTGGTGAACGTATACGATGAGTGCATCGAAAGTGCCTTCCCGGACTATGGACAAATGCGGCCTCAGCACTCGTATTGTCCCAGTTCAGAAGGCATTTTCGCTGTTCACACGCCGATCAAATCACCGGAACCATCCACGGATTTAGGCTTAGACGGCGAGTCGCCAACGATGGGGGCCAGAGAAAGAAAGATCGCGTCGCCCATTGCCGCGGCGTGCCGCGGAGTCGTAAGCCGCCCGATCCGCCTTGGAGCTGCATCGGGGAATTTCAGCTCCATCCTGGCGCCTGTCATGGGTGCGGCGGTGTTTCGAGGTGTTTGTGCAAGCACCCCGACTACACTTTGCGGACATGGGCGCGTCATGGGCGTGGCGGCACCCTACTTTCGTTGACCTCGCCCAACGCCAGGAGGCGGTTGCCGACTGGGAGGCAATGAATCGGGGCGGCCGACGGCTGGCCAGCCAGCTCAGTGCGGCGTGTTTCGGGCTGGGCGTCGTCGCCGGCATCATGGCCGCGCTGATTCCTCAGGTGACGTTTGTCGCGGCAATGGCGACCGGCGCGCTGTTGATGACCTCGGTGTTGTGTGCCCGCGTCTGGTGGGGTGACCCGCCGCTGCGCGATCCGCATCCGCAACCGCCGGCCTCGGGGACGTTTACCGCTGAGGAGAACCGCGGCCTGATGGCATCTTAAGCGCCGGAACCATTTAGGCGCCGCCGCAGCAAGCTGTCAAGCCATGTGTGTCTGTCACCAGCGATGGCGAGTCGGGGTGGCGGGATTTGAACCCACGGCCTCTTCGTCCCGAACGAAGCGCGCTACCAAGCTGCGCCACACCCCGCTTCAAGCCACGACAGCCTATCGCACCGGCCCGCGGGCTGGCCAAACCGCGCCATCGCGTCGAGCCGGTCCGAGACGCCTCGGGTACCCGATCCCCAAGCTAGGCCGTGGCGTGTGGCAGATCACAGCGGGGCCGGGGAGCGAAATACCCCACAATCCGCCCCGGAACAGCTGTTTTGTCAGTGGCGTTGAGCAGACTAACCACAGGCAAGGGAAGCGAGAATGTCATGACGGTCTTGGGCGCCGTGGTCTTTGGTGGGCTGCTTGGGCTTGCAGTGCTGTGGCTGTTGCTAACCGCACCGGAGAATGAAGTCGACAATGCCTGGGATCATTCCCAGGCACCGCAGCGTTCGCTCGGATCCAGCCCCTGCGCGGCAACCCATTCGCCGCAGAAGTAAGTGTCGGTATAGCGGGGTGCCGCAGCAATTGACGCCGCATCGGGCACCGAAACCATTCGATCAGGCAGAAACGACGGCTCAACCCGCTGCCGACCGATCCCGTCGATGCTCGACGACGCAGTGAACACACTGTCATAGCGGCACTCGGTGTAGGGGGGAGAACGCCGAATTTTCGGATCCACAGCAGATAGTCGGGTGGCGTGGCGCCGGTAGCGGATGTAGCGGCCGATCGTCGCGCTGGTCCCGCCGGTGCCGACCCCCTTTCCGGGAGGGGTGGTCTTCCTCGCGCAATCGGTGGCCCGCTCGGCGTTGGTGAGCTGATCCAGAAATTGACCGCCGGTTTTCTTGGCGACGCGTTCTGCCGCAGCGCAAATCCGGCTGGCGTGCTCGACGAAATGGCAACGGCCGCCCTGTGATTCGACCAAGGCCACCTTAGACGCGCTGGCCGACGTCGGCATCACGGCGATGAACGGCCCAACAGCGACCGCGCCAGCCGCCGTTTGTGTCCGCCGCTGATGTGCGTGGTCTCGTCTTTGAGATACAGCGCGACGTCGACGTCCCCGGCCCAGGCGAGCGCAGCAGATGGGTGTCGGCGCTGCGACGGGCGTCGGCCTCGATCAGCCGGATCGCGTTGTCGGTCCAGCCGCGTGGGCGGCTGCGAACCGCGACACGGGTCGGCGGCGTCAATGCACCGACACGGTCGGCTGCGACCGGCCACGCCTGCGGCTCGAGTCACGACCGCCGATCGGTGCCGCGATCAACGTCAACAGCGTGGCTTCTGGTCGGCAGCAGAACCGCAGCGGGGCATACGGCGAGGTCCCGATCCCGGCCGACACGTGCAGGCGCATCGTCGCACCCCAGCGCGACGGCCCCTTCACCCGGGACCGGTCCAAACCGCAGTTGGTGACCACGGCCCCGTGCAATGGCAGGCACACCTGCCCGCCGTGCGTGTGCCCGGCCAACACCAACTGGTAGCCGTCGGCGGCGAAGCGGTCCAACACTCGCGGCTCCGGCGAGTGTGTCAGCCCCAGCCGCAGGTTGGCGACCGAGCTGGCCGGGCCGGCGATCGTCTCGTAGCGGTCCCGCTGGATGTGTGGGTCGTCGACTCCTGCGGCGGCGATGTGCAGGCCGGCCACCTCGAACTCGCGACGGTTGTGGGTGAGGTCCAGCCAGCCGCGCTCGGTGAACGCTGCCCGCAAGTCCTGCCACGGCAGCGGTTGCCCATGGACGCGATGATCCGGGTTCGTCAGGTAGTTCAGCGGGTTCTTCAACCGCGGCCCGAAGTAGTCGTTGCTGCCGAAGACGAAGACCCCGGGCAGGGATAGCAGCTCGCCGAGGGTTTGCACGACCACGGGGACCGCTCTCGGGTGGGCCAGGTTGTCACCGGTGTTGACCACCAGGTCGGGCTCCCAGGCGGCCAGCTCGCGCAGGAACGCCTGCTTGCGACGCTGATTGGGCCGCATGTGGATGTCGCTGATGTGCAGTACCCGCAGCGGCGACGAGCCCGGAGTCAATACCGGCATGGTCAACTCACGCACCACGAACGCGTTGCGCTCGATGATCGACGCGTAACCGATGCCGGCGACGGCCGTGCCGAGCGCGACGGCGCCGGTAGTTTTCAGAGCGGCAGGCATGCAGGCAGCCTACTGCCGTTGGGCAGATGACAGCGCGCGGAACACCCTACGGCGGCGGCGGCTCACCGGGCGGCGGGGGGCCCAGCAGCGGGATGGTGATCGGCGGCAAACCTGGAATCTCCACGGTTGTCGATCCGATCGGCACCGGGCCGTTCTCCGGCGGAGGCGGCGCAGGCGGGATTCCGTTGCTGGTCTGGATGGTGATGACCGAGCCCGGGATGGTCTGCCCGCTCGGCGAGGTGCCGACCACCTCGCCGTACTTCGCGCTGCTGTTGACCGGCGTGGGCTGATCGGCGACCTGGAAACCGGCCTCTTTGAGACGCTGGCGAGCGGCATCCAAGTCCAGACCTACCACGCTGGGTACCCGCGAGCCGGGACCGCCCTCGACGTAGTGCGGGTCGACCGGGGGCAGTTTCACCTCGCCGAATTTGGTGGCGATGGGCTTCATCGCGGTAAACCACGTGCGGGCCGGTTCGTTGCCGCCGAAGAGATCCCCACTGCCGCAGCGCCGCAGCGGGAAGGAACACAGATCCGACGGTGAACTGGAGTCGTCGTAGATGTAGTTGGCGGCCGCGTACTGGTTGGTGAATCCGACGAAGCCCGACGACCGGTGCGCTTCGGTGGTGCCGGTCTTGCCGGACATCGGCAGGTTCCAGCCCGCCGCCGCGGCAGAACCCGCCGCCGTGCCCCCAGCCTGGCTGTCCTTGCTCAGCGCGTTGGCCAGCGTGTTGGCCAGACCCTCGGGCACCACCTGATCGCAGGGCTCGGCGTTGACGGCGACCTCGTTGCCGTCGCGGTCGACGAGCTTGTCGATGGGATTCGGAGGGCACCACACGCCGCCGGATGCCAGGGTCGCCGCGACGTTCGACAGCTCCAACGCGTTGAGCTCGAACGGGCCCAGGGTGAACGACCCGATGTTCTGGCGCTTGATGAAGTCGGCGAGGCTTTCGTTGCTGTCGGGATCGTAGTCGCGGGCGCTGCCAGGGTCGGCGTAGGAGCGCAGCCCGAGCCGCACCGCCATGTCCACCGCGCGCGGCACCCCGACCATCGAAATCAGCTTGGCGAACGCGGTGTTGGGCGAGGTGGCAAGCGCGTCGGTCACGTTCATCGGTGAGCGGTAATTCCCGGCATTGACCACGCACCAGGTTTCCTTCGGGCAGCCCTTGGCGCCGCCGCTGCCCATGCCCTTGGCCTGAAATCTGGGCGGCACCTCCAGCTGGGTGTTGATGCCCATGCCCATCTCCATCGCGGCGGCGGTGGTGAAAATCTTGAAGATCGATCCGGCGCCGTCGCCGACGAGCGAGAACGGCTGTGGCCGCATGGTTTCACCGGCCTCGGTGTTGAGCCCGTATCTGCGGTTGCTGGCCATTGCCAGCACCTTGTGCGACTTCTTGCCCGGTTTGATCACGCTCATCACGCTGGCGATCCCGTTCAGATCCGGGCTGGCAATGCTGTCGATCGCCTGCTTGACCGAACTTTGGACCTCGGGGTCCAGCGTGGTGCGGATCAGATAGCCGCCCCTGGCGATCTGCTCTTTGCTGATCCCGGCCCGGGCCAAATACGCCTGCACGTAGTCGCAGAAGAAGGCGCGATCGCCGGCGGCGATGCAGCCCCGCGGCAGCTCGTTGGGTTGCGGCAAGATCCCCAGCGGCTGCGCTTTGGCGGCGCGCAGCGCGTCGGCCTCTTGCGGCAGATTCTCGATCATGGTGTCCAACACCAGGTTTCGACGTGCCAGCGCACCTTGTGGGTTGGTGTAGGGATTGAGTGCGCTGGTCGACTGCACCAGCCCGGCCAGCAGCGCCGCTTGCTGCCAGTTCAGCTCGGAGGCGTTGACACCGAAATAGGTCTGGGCGGCGTCTTGCACACCGAACGCACCGTTGCCGAACGACACCAGGTTGAGGTAGCGAGTCAGGATCTCCGGCTTGGAAAACGTCTTGTCCAGGGTGAGCGCCATCCGGATTTCGCGCAGCTTACGCGCCGGCGTGGTCTCCACGGCCGCGCGCTTCTCGGCGTCGGTCTGGGCGAGCACCAACAACTGATAGTTCTTCACGTACTGTTGTTCGATCGTCGAACCGCCACGGGTATCGACGTCGCCGGACGCGTAACCGGCCAGCCCGGTCAGTGTGCCCTTCCAGTCGACGCCGTTGTGTTCGGCGAACCGCTTGTCCTCGATCGAAACGATCGCCAGCTTCATCGTGTTGGCGATTTTGTCGCTGGGCACCTCGAACCGGCGCTGCGAGTACAGCCAGGCGATCGTGTTGCCCTTCGCGTCCACCATGGTGGTCACCGCCGGCACGTCGCCCTGGACCAGCTGGGCCGAGCCGTTGGCGACGACCTCCGAAGCCCGGTTGGACATCAGGCCGATGCCACCGGCGATCGGGAACAGCAGCGCCGCCACCACGACCGCGGCCAGCAGGCAGCATCCGGCCAGCTTGAGGACCGTAACGCCGGTCGAAGGACGCTCCGACATGGGTACCACAGTAACGACGCCTGCCAGTGAGCCCCGCCGGTAACGACTGGTGGGGCTTCGCCGATATTGTCCCTGGCGTCACCGGTCAGCTCAAGATCGGCTTGTCGCCATGCTGGTGGGAGGGCTCATCATGATCGGACGGCACGGTTGTGCCAAAAAAGCCGCTATTGAACTGTTGCGCAAATGACACCTGACCACCTAACTTAGACGGACAGTGAGATTCAGGTAACACCGACGTGCATAGTGTGGCCCAGATCGCATTGCGGCCTAACCAGCACGTTGCCGCCGCCACGGTGGCCAGAGCGAAGGGGAAGCGCTGGTGTCAGGTACACGGTCCGCGGCGCGCAAGACGACGACAGCACCCGCACCCAACACTGTCCGCCGCACCGACGCTGAGGCCCGCATCGCGTGGGTATCCAAGGCGTTGTGTCGTGCGGCCGACCCCGACGAGCTTTTCGTCCGCGGAGCCGCGCAGCGTAAGGCCGCGGTGATCTGTCGGCATTGTCCGGTGATGTTGGAGTGCGGAGCCGACGCCCTGGATAACCGCGTTGAGTTCGGAGTCTGGGGTGGGATGACCGAACGCCAGCGCCGGGCCCTGCTCAAGCAACACCCCGAGGTGGTGTCCTGGGCCGAGTTCTTCGCTGCCCAACGCAAGCAGCGCAGCGCGGGCTGACGGCGGGCTAGCCGGCTCCGGCTGCCTGATCGGTCTGCACCGACGTCATCTGGTCGGCGAGTGCCCGCAACGCCTCCAGGTCGGAGACTTCGAATGGCAGCGACGGCACGCCGACGATCGGCACGTGCGGATGAGCGCCGGTGAATCGGGACAATAACCGGATTTCTCGTTTAGCGATTTGGGCCCGCTCCGCGTGGATTCGCAGCACCGCACGGGCCAACGCCGTGGAGTCGTCGGGTTCGGCCGCGTCGAGTGTTTCGGTGCCGTCGATTGCCCGCTCGGCCGGTAGTGCACTCAACATCGGGTGGGTGCGGTTCAAGATCAGCCCGGCCAGCGGCATCTGCTCGCGCGACAGTCGATCGACGAAGAACGCCGCTTCGCGTAGCGCGTCCGGCTCGGCCGCAGAGACCACCACGAACTGAGTGCCACGCCGCTTCAGCAGCGCATAAGTGCGGTCGGCCTTCTCCCGAAAGCCGCCGAATGTCGCGTCCAGAGATTGCACGAAACCAGCTGCGTCGGAGAGCATTTGAGAGCCAAGAACCGTCGATAGGGCTCTCATCGCCAAGCCGACCGCCCCGGTCACCAGGCGCCCGATGCCGCGGCCGGGCCCCAACAGCAGGCGCCACAACCGGCTATCCATGAAGCTGCCCAGCCGCTTCGGCGCGTCCAGGAAATCCAGCGCATTTCGCGACGGGGGAGTGTCGACCACCACCAAGTCCCAACGGTCTTGGCTCAGCAGCTGGCCGAGCTTCTCCATCGCCATGTACTCTTGGGTTCCGGCGAGGGACGTAGCGACGGTCTGATAGAACTGATTGTCCAGAATCGCTTGCGCCCGTTCGGGTCCCGAGTACTGGATTACCATTTCGTCGAACGTGCGGCGCATGTCGAGCATCATGGCGTACAACTCGCCGGGCACCTCGGGAGCCAGCGGAACTCGCTGCGGCGAATTGCCAAGGTCGTTGATTCCCAGGGCTTGTGCGAGTCGCTTGGCGGGGTCGATGGTCAGCACGACCACGGTGCGGCCGTACTCGGCGGCGCGCAACGCCATCGCCGCTGCGGTGGTGGTCTTTCCGACCCCGCCGGCGCCGCAGCAGACCACGACCCGATTGGTGGTGTCGGCCAGCATGGCGCCAATATCCAGTTTTGGCGGCGTAACGCTCATCGAACCCCCTGTCGGGCAAGGCTTTCCGATAGCTCGTAGAGGCTGCCGAGATCGACACCGTCGGCGACGCTGGGCAGCTCAAGCCGCGGGACGTTGAGCTGGTCGAGCTCTTCTGCGGTCTTCGCACGTGCGGTGATGCGGATGGCGTGTTGGATGGTCTCGGTGAGCAGGCCAGCGAAGTCGGCGTCGCTCAAGTGGATTCCGGCCTTGGCCAAACCGGCCCGAACCGCGTCGGCGTCGACGACCCCCTCGGCGGCCTTAGCCAGGTCGTCGGGCTCGAGATAGGCCGGGATATTGCGGTTGACGATCACGCTGCCGATCGGCAAGTTCAGTTGGCTGAGTTCCTCAATGGCCTCCAAGGTTTCCTGCATCGGCAGTGCCTCGAGCAGCGTCACGAGATGCACGGCGGTCTGCTCGGAGTGCAACAACTTGACCACGCCTTCGCTCTGCGAATACACCGGCCCGCCTCTGGCAAGGTCGGCGACGGCCTTGGTGACGTCGAGGAACCGCGCGATGCGGCCGGTCGGAGGCGAATCGACGACGACCGCGTCGTAAACCGGGAGGCGGTTCTTGTCGACGCGGACCACCGCCTCCTTGATCTTGCCGGTCAGCAGCACGTCGCGCAGACCCGGCGCAATGGTGGTGGCGAACTCGATTGCCCCGATGCGGCGCATCGCCCGGCCGGCGATGCCGAGGTTGTAGAACATGTCGAGGTATTCCAGGAACGCGGCTTCGATGTCGATCGCGAGCGCGTTGACCTGGCCGCCGTGTTCGGCGGTCGCGATCTTGACCTCCTGGTAGGGCAGGGGCGGCACATCGAAAAGTTGCGCAATCCCTTGGCGCCCTTCGACTTCCACCAGAAGCACCTTGCGTCCGCCGGAGGCCAGCGTCAGCGCCAGCGCTGCGGCGATCGTCGACTTGCCAGTACCGCCCTTACCGGTCACGAAGTGCAAGCGGGCCTTCTGCAGCCGCGACGGCCAGCCGAGTGGACGCCCGCTACTTGGTGTGCTCCCCACCAGCGCATGCTAGCCCGAGGCGCGCCCGGCCCGACCGATAAGCTCGGTCTATGACGCAACCGACCGCATGGGAGTACGTCACCGTCCCGCTTTTGACACACGCCACCAAGCAAATCCTCGACCAGTGGGGCGCCGACGGGTGGGAGCTGGTCACGGTGCTGCCCGGGCCGACCGGTGAGCAGCATGTTGCCTATCTGAAGCGTCCTAAATGACCGCCTCCGCCCGGCTCGAGCAGCTCGGCGTCACGCTTCCGCAAGTGGTGCGACCGCTGGCGTCATATGTCCCGGCCGTGCGGACCGGCAACCTCGTCTACACCGCAGGCCAGCTCCCCATGGAGGCCGGCAAACTGGCGGGAACCGGCAAGGTGGGCACCGAGGTCAGCCCCGAGCAAGCGGCTCGTCTGGCCCGGATTTGTGCGCTCAATGCGCTCGCGGCCGTGGATTCGGTGGTGGGCATCGACGCGGTGACCCAGGTAGTCAAGGTGGTGGGCTTCGTCGCCTCGGCGCCCGGCTTTCACGGCCAGCCCAGGGTCGTCAACGGGGCTTCGGACCTGCTGTGTGAAGTATTCGGCGACAACGGCGTTCATGCCCGCTCGGCGGTCGGCGTGGCAGAGCTGCCGCTGGACGCGCCGGTGGAGGTCGAGTTGGTGGTCGAGGTCCGGTGACGGCGGCGGCCTACGGTCGACTGCGCCCGGTCACCGAGACCGCGTCGGTGCTGCTGGCGAACAATCCCGGGTTGCTGACCCTCGAAGGCACCAACACTTGGGTGCTGCGCGGTCGCGGCAGCGACGAGTTGGTGATCGTCGATCCCGGTCCGGACGACGACGAGCACATCGGGAAGGTCGCCGCGCTTGGCCGCATCGCACTGGTGCTGATCAGCCACCGGCACGGCGATCACACCGACGGCATCGACAAGCTGGTCGATGCGACCGGTGCCCCGGTGCGCTCGGTGGGCAGCGGATTCCTGCGCGGCCTCGGCGGGCAGCTGACCGACGGCGAGGTGATCGACGTCGCCGGGTTGACGATCACGGTGCTGGCCACCCCGGGCCATACCGCCGATTCCCTGTCGTTCGTGCTCGACGACGCGGTGCTGACGGGCGATACCGTGCTCGGCCGCGGCACCACCGTCATCGACACCGAGGACGGCGACCTGGGCGACTATCTGGAGTCGCTGCGTCGGCTGCAGGCGCTGGGCCGTCGTACCGTGTTGCCCGGTCACGGGCCGGAGCGGCCCGATTTGCAGGCCGTTGCGTCCGAATACCTGGCCCACCGCGAGCAGCGGCTGGACCAGGTCCGGTCGGCGTTGGCCCAACTCGGCGACGACGCCACCGCGCGCCAGGTCGTCGAGCACGTCTACACCGACGTCGGCGAGGAACTTTGGGACGCCGCCGAATGGTCCGTGCAAGCGCAGCTGAACTACCTACGCCGATGAACGACGCGAGACAGAAGCCAGGGTCGCAAATCCCGCGGCGATCACGGCCCTAGCTTCTGTCTCGCGTTGCAGCTACCTCGCTCGGCGGGCCAGCCGTTCGGAGTCGGAGATCAACACGCTCTTGCCTTCCAGGCGGATCCAACCGCGATGGGCGAAATCGGCCAGCGCCTTGTTCACCGTTTCCCGTGATGCGCCCACCAGCTGGGCGATCTCCTCCTGCGTCAGGTCGTGGGTGACCCGCATCGCCCCGCCTTCTTGGGTGCCGAACCGCTGGGCCAACTGCAGCAGCTGCTTGGCGACCCGGCCGGGCACGTCGGTGAAGATCAGGTCGGCGAGGTTGTTGTTGGTGCGGCGCAGCCGCCGGGCCAGCACCCGCAGCAGCTGCTCGGCGATTTCAGGACGATCTTTGATCCACGACCGCAGCGCGTCGCGGTCCATCGACACCGCACGCACTTCGGTGATGGTGGTCGCGCTGGAGGTCCGTGGCCCCGGGTCGAAGATCGACAACTCGCCGAACATGTCCGACGGGCCCATGATCGTCAGCAGATTCTCCCGGCCGTCCGGTGAACGTCGGCCGATTTTGACCTTCCCGGAAATGATGATGTACAGCCGGTCGCCCGGCTCGCCTTCCGCGAAAATCGTGTGTCCGCGCGGGAAGTCGACGGGCTGCAATTGTTTGGTCAGCGCGGCGACGGCGCTGGGTTCGACCCCCTGGAAGATTCCGGCCCTCGCCAGGATCTCGTCCACGTTGCCCCTTTAGCTCTTGTCAATCTGATTGGCGCAGGTTTATTGCCCGGCTTCGCCTCGCGCCGTCACCGGCCCGCATTGTCGCCAGGCTGGCCAACCTCTAACCGGCTGCTGAAGCGAGTCTAGAGGTTAGGCCATTCGTTCAACGTGCCAACGCTACACAGGATTTGCATGTCGAGTCGGCCTAAACTGCGGATTCGGTCGTGAATGCCGATGCCGGCGGGTCGGCAAGCCCGGCTCTTCGGGAACGGCGAATGCGGCCCGGTAAAACGGGTCCGCGTGGTGTTTGTTGCGGCTGACCGCGGCAACCGGGGGATCGGCGAGGCGCTCGCTTTGCCGGCGGTGCATGTGGTCTAACGCCTCGGGCATCCCGTCTCGGGCCAACGTATTGACGTCGTCGGCCTCGGCCTGCTCGAGAAACTCGGCAACATCCTTGGCGGTTACCGTGTCATTGGCCAATCTGGCCTCCAGTCGGGCCAGCCCGAACGTCACAAGCATCAGCAATGCCGGGACGAAGGCCACGAGCAACCAAGACACAAGGTGCAAGTAAACACGGCGAATGTCTCAGTGGGATCACAAATCAGTACTCTGTCGAAGGTGACAGCGGGTAAGACCTCTCGGCGCTCCACCCGAGCAGCTGTGGTGCCGGACGCCGCCGCCGACCGGCGCTGGGCCTCAGAGACCCGCACCGCCTTGGTGCGACGGGCTCGCCGTATGAATCGCAAACTGGCACAAGCCTTTCCACACGTGTATTGCGAGTTGGATTTCACCACGCCGCTGGAGTTGACGGTGGCCACGATCTTGTCGGCGCAGAGCACCGACAAGCGGGTGAATCTGACGACGCCGGCGCTGTTCGCCCGGTACAAGACCGCGCTGGACTACGCGCAGGCGGATCGCGAAGAACTCGAAAACCTCATCCGCCCCACCGGTTTCTACCGCAACAAGGCGACAGCGCTGATCCGCCTGGGACAAGAGCTGGTGGAGCGGTTCGACGGCGAGGTTCCCGCCACGATGGACGAGCTGGTATCGCTGCCGGGTATCGGTCGCAAAACCGCCAACGTGATCCTGGGAAACGCGTTCGGCATTCCGGGAATCACCGTCGACACCCACTTCCTGCGTCTGGTGCGACGGTGGCGCTGGACCAGCGAAACAGACCCGGTCAAGGTGGAGCACGCGGTCGGCGAGCTCATCGAACGCAGCGAATGGATCGACCTGAGCCACCGGGTGATCTTTCACGGCCGCCGGGTGTGCCATGCCCGCAAACCGGCGTGCGGAGTGTGCGTGCTGGCCAAGGACTGTCCGTCGTTTGGGGCCGGGCCCACCGAGCCGCTGGAGGCGGCCGCCCTGGTGCAAGGCCCGGAAACCGAGCATCTGTTGGCCCTTGCCGGCCTGTAGCACGGCGTGATGAGCGCTCTTGCCGACCGGACCACTCGCTGGACCATCGCGGTCCTGGTGGTGGTGGCCGCCCTGGCTGCGGCGCTGGTGCTCGCGCTGCGCGAGAGCTCGTCGCCGCCAGGGGTGTCGGTGTCGTCCGGCCCGCTGACCGGTGGCCGCGAACACCGCGACGCCGATACCCCGGCGGCGCTGGCCAGGCCCCGGCAGCGCGCCGGTCTCCCGCCCTGCCCCGCCGCTACCGGCACTCCCGAATCGGGTGCGCTGCGCGGTGTGGTGGTGGAATGCGCGGCGGACGGTGCGCTTGTCGATGTCGCACAATCGCTGGCCGGTCGCCGGGTGGTGCTGAACTTGTGGGCCTACTGGTGTGGTCCCTGCGCAACCGAATTGCCGGCGATGGCCGAATATCAACGCCGCGCCGGGCCCGCGGTCACGGTGGTGACGGTGCATCAGGACGAGAACGAAACGGCCGCCTTGCTGCGGCTTGCCGAGTTGGGTGTGCGGCTGCCGACGTTTCAGGACGGTCGCCGGCGGGTGGCTGCGGCGCTGCGAGTCCCAAATGTGATGCCCGCGACGGTGGTATTGCGGCCGGACGGTAGCGTTGCGCAGACGCTGCCGCGAGCCTTCGCCAGTGCCGACGAGATCGCGGCAGCGGTCGGGGAGCCGGATCGGTGAGGAGGTGCCGGTGAGCGCAGCGGTTTCGCTGACGCCTGACGTCGGCCCGGCCTGGCTGCGCCCGCTGGTCGACAACGTCGGTCGGGTGCCCGACGCGTATCGGCGTCGGCTGCCCGCCGACGTGTTGGCCCTGGTGACGGCGGCCAAGGCGACGGCGAACCTGCGCGGCGACGGGCGCGACGCGGCGGTGCTGGTGCTGTTCTCCGGGCCGGAGTCGGCACCGGTGGACGGCGCTGTTCCCGACGAGGCCGATCTGCTGTTGACGGTGCGAGCTTCGACGTTGCGCCACCACGCGGGACAGGCCGCATTCCCCGGCGGCGCATGCGATCCCGACGACGACGGGCCGGTGGCCACCGCACTGCGGGAAGCCCACGAGGAGACCGGTATCGACACCAGCCGGCTTCGTCCGCTGGCGACCATGGAGCGAACCTTCATCGCGCCCTCGGGTTTTCACGTTGTCCCGGTACTGGCCTACTCACCTGATCCTGGGCCGGTCGCCGTGGTGAACGAAGCCGAAACCGCGGTGGTGGCCCGGGTTCCGGTGCGTGCCTTCATCAACCCGGCCAACCGGCTGATGGTGTATCGCCGTCCGCACAGCCGGCGCTTCGCCGGACCCGCGTTCCTGTTGAACGAGATGCTGGTGTGGGGATTCACTGGCCAGGTGATCTCGGCGATGCTCGATGTGGCCGGCTGGGCGCAGCCCTGGGACACCGGCAATGTGCTGGAGTTGGACGCGGCGATGGCGCTGGTCGGCGACGAGGGCGGGACACCGCGATGAGCTCGATGACCTCCTCCCAGTGGCTGGACATCGCGGTGCTCGCAGTGGCATTCATCGCCGCGATCTCGGGCTGGCGCTCAGGCGCGATGGGCTCGCTGCTGTCCTTCGTCGGCGTGATGCTGGGCGCCGTCGCCGGTGTGCTGCTGGCCCCGCACATCGTCACGCACATCAGCGCGCCGCGGGCCAAACTATTCGCCGCGCTGTTTTTGATCCTGTCGTTGGTCGTGGTCGGCGAAATCGCCGGTGTGGTGTTGGGCCGCGCGGTGCGTGGCGCGATCCGCAGCCGCCCAATTCGATTCGTCGACTCGCTGGTGGGAGTGGCCGTGCAACTGGTGGTGGTGCTGGTAGCGGCGTGGCTGCTGGCCACGCCGCTGACCGAGTCCAAGGATCAGCCGGCCCTCGCCGCAACCGTGCGCGGGTCGCGGGTACTGGCCGAGGTCAACCAGGTCGCCCCCAGCTGGCTCAAGACGGTGCCCAAGCGGATGTCGGCGCTGCTGGACACCTCCGGTCTGCCCGCCGTGCTAGAACCGTTCAGCCGCACACCGGTCGTCGCAGTCGCGGCGCCGGATGCTGCGATCACCAACAACCCGGTGGTTGCCGCCACCCAGCCCAGTGTGGTCAAAATCCGTGCCATCGCTCCCGGTTGCCAGAAAGTGTTGGAGGGCAGCGGATTTGTGCTTTCCCCGCAGCGGGTGATGACGAATGCGCACGTGGTCGCCGGCGCGAACAGCGTCACCGTGGCCGCCAGCGGCAACCCCTACGACGCCACCGTCGTGTCCTATGACCCGTCGGTCGACATCGCGATCCTCGCCGTGCCCAACCTGCCGGCCGGGCCGCTGGCCTTCGCCGACGCGGCGGCGAAAACCGGTACCGACGCGCTGGTGTTGGGTTATCCGGGCGGCGGCGACTTCGTGGCAACCCCGGCCAGAATCCGGGAGATCATCGAGCTCAGCGGTCCCGACATCTACCGCAACGCCACCGTCACCCGCGAGGTTTATACGATCAGAGCCACTGTGGAACAAGGGAATTCAGGAGGACCACTGATAGACCTCAACGGCAACGTGCTCGGCGTCGTGTTCGGCGCGGCTGTCGACGACCCCGACACCGGTTTTGTGCTGACGGCCAAAGAGGTAGCCGGGCAGCTCTCCAGGATCGGCGACACCCAGCCGGTCGGCACCGGGGCCTGCGTCAGCTGATCCGGGGTCTGTGTACCTGCTCGAGAAACCGGATCAGGTGCCGGTTGACTTCCTCCGGCGCCTCTTCGTGACCGAAATGCCCTACGTTGCCGACGGATACGTAACGACCGTGCGGCGCGTAGCGCCGAGTGCGTTCAACCGGGTCCGCTAGCACGTAGGGATCGGCGTCGCCGCGCAGGTGCAGCACCGGGATGCCCAGTTGTCGGCTCATCGACTTCATGAACCGCCTGCCCTCGTCGCGCAGTTGGCTGCGCACCGCCCACCGCTGATATTCCAGCGCCGAGTGTGCCGCCGACGGAATTTGGATAGCCACCCGCAGATGGCCAATAGTTTCGGAAAAGTCCTCGGAGGCAAGCCATTTCGCGCAGGCACGGCTGCGCACCAGACGCTCGACTTCTTCGCCGTCGTTTCGGGTCAGCGCGCGCTCCGGCCAAATCGGCACCTGATAGCGCAACAAGGTCGGCAGCAGGGCCCGGGCCTGGTCGCGCCGGGTCAGCGCCGACCGTCGCAACGCGGCGGGGTGCGGCGAGCTGACCATCGCGATGGCGCGCACCAGCCGCGGATGCAGCACCGAGGTCGCCCAGCACACCAGTCCACCGTCGGCGTGGCCGACCAGGGTGGCCGAAGAGTGCCCGAGCGCGCGGATCAGTCCCGCGGTGTCGCCGGCCAGCGTCCAGCCGTCATAACCGCGCGGCGGCTTGTCGCTGCCGCCGTAGCCGCGCAGGTCGACCGCGACGACACGGCCTCCGGTCAGACCGCGCAGCTGGTGACGCCAGGACCACCAGAACGAGGCGAAGCCGTGCAGGAGAATGACCAGCGGTCGCGCCGACGGGGGCGTGGTCGCGTCGTGACCGGCCGGAACTGCCTCGACGACATGAAACCGGATGCCGTTGGCGTGGACGTCCAGGTGCCGCCATGGCCCGTCGATACGGGTTACCGACGGATCCGGTGGCGCCATCTACCAACCCGAAGGATCGGCGGGCGTGGCGCCCCGCGGTGTGACCGCCCGCGGTTCGGCTTTTTCGTGGCCGGGCGCCAACGCGGTGCGGGTTTCCTTGACCGATTCGATGGTCTGGCGCGGCCCGCGGATGCGGCGGACCTTCAGGTAACCCAACAGCGCGAGCACCGCGGTGACCACGACCATGAGGCCGAACACGATCAGGTACGAAACCCACCGCCACAGCCACGTGTTGAGCAGCTCGGCAAGAAAGAAGAAGAAAAAGAACGTCGAATAAAACAACACCACCAGCGCCGAGACGAAAAAGACGCTACCGGTGAGGCCTTTTTTGACGTCGCGGGTGATCTCGGCGCGGGCCAGCTCGATTTCAGCGCGAACCAGCGTGGAAACCTGGGCCGTCGCTTCCTTGACCAGGTTGCCGATCGACGGCTCGACGGGTGAGGCGTGCGGATCAGTCAAGGGGATCGTGGTCAGAGTGCCGGGCACCCCGTCTTTGTGCTGGGCCCTGCTAGTGGAATTCGTACGATCACCCTTGCTCACAGACGGTCCTCCCGGTTTGCCATCGTTGCGGTTCATGTTGCCATGCCGCGCAACGCGAGACGAGGCCAGCGCACGAGAACCCGCAGACGACAGTGGCCCACCCGTCGTCACGCTAGACTGACGCAGCGTTTCGGATTCGGGCCCGGACTCACCGACGGGAGTGATGCCTTGCAGACCGCGCACCGCCGCGTGACGGCGGCGATGGTGGCCTTGATCCTGCTGATGGCGGTCGGCCCGGCCGGTCCGGGCAAGGCTGCAGACGACAAGGTTCCCCTCGGCGGTGGCGCGGGCATCGTCGTCAACGGGGAGGCGCTGTGCACCCTGACCGCCATCGGCACCGACAACACCGGCGCGCTGATCGGGTTCACCTCCGCGCATTGCGGCGGACCCGGCGCCGTCGTCGCCGCTGAAGCGGCACAAGATCGCGGCACGCTGGGCACCATGGTGGCCGGCAACGACAGCCTCGATTACGCGGTCATCCGGTTCGATCCGGCGAAGGTGGCGCCGGTGGCGAACTTCAACAACTTCCCGATCAACGGCATCGGACCGGATCCGGCGGTCGGCCAGGTGGTCTGCAAGCTGGGCCGGACCACCGGCGATTCCTGCGGAGTCACGTTCGGGCCGGGCCAAGATCCGGGCACCATCGTGGCCCAGCTCTGTGGCCGGCCCGGCGATTCGGGGGGGCCGGTCACCGCCAACGGCATGCTGGTCGGGATGATCCACGGTGCGTTCAGCGAGAACCTGCCCGGTTGCATCATCAAATACATTCCGCTGCACACCCCGGCCGTGGTGGTGTCGATCAACGCCGTGCTGGCCGATCTTGCCGCCAAGGGCCCGGCCCGGCGCCCGGCTTCGTGCCGGTAGCGGCCTAGCTACTTGGCCGCGCGGATCGCGTCGAACACGCCGGGGTCCAACAGCGTCGAGGTGTCGCCGAGCTCACGGTTTTCGGCGATGTCGCGCAGCAGCCGGCGCATGATCTTGCCGCTGCGGGTCTTCGGCAGCTCGGGCACGACGTGGACTTCGCGGGGCCGGGCGATCGGCGAGATCTCGCGGGCCACCTGGGCGCGCAGCTCGTCGATGATCTCCTCGCCCACCGTCTCGGGCTGGTCGGCCTGCAAGACCACGAACGCGCAGATCGCCTGGCCGGTGGTGTCGTCGCTGGCGCCGACCACTGCGGCCTCGGCCACCCCGGCGTGGCCGACCAGCGCCGACTCCACCTCCGCGGTGGAAATCCGATGCCCCGACACGTTCATCACGTCGTCGATACGGCCCACCACCCAGATCGCGCCGTCAGCGTCGTAGCGGGCACTGTCCCCGGCGAAATACCAACCCTGCTGGGCGAACTTGGACCAGTAGGTCTCGCGGTACCGGTCGGGGTCACCCCAGATGCCGCGCAGCATGGCGGGCCAGGGCTGGTCCACCACCAGATAACCGGTCACGTGCTCACCCTCGTCGGGCCCGGGCTGGAGTTGGTTGCCGAGGTCGTCGACGATCTTGGCCGAGATGCCCGGCAGCGGCCTCATCGCCGAGCCCGGCTTTGCCGTGGCCACGGCGGGCAGCGGTGAGATCATCGCGGCGCCGGTCTCGGTCTGCCACCAGGTGTCCACGATCGGGGTGCGGCCACCGCCGACGACGTCGCGATACCAGCGCCACGCCTCCGGGTTGATGGGTTCACCGACCGATCCGAGCAGCCGCAGGCTTGACAGGTCATGGGCGGCGGGAATTTCGCGGCCCCACTTCATGAACGTGCGGATGAGTGTCGGTGCCGCGTAATAGATTGTCACACCGTATTTTTCGATGATCTCGAAGTGCCGGTGCTGGTTCGGGGTGTCGGGTGTGCCCTCGTAGATGACTTCGGAGGCGCCGTTGGACAGCGGTCCGTAGACGCTGTAGGTGTGCCCGGTGACCCAGCCGATATCGGCGGTGCACCAGAACACGTCGGTGTCCGGCTTGATGTCGAAGATGCTGTAGTGCGTGTAGGACGTCTGGGTCAAATACCCGCCGCTGGTGTGCATGATCCCTTTGGGCTTGCCGGTGGTGCCCGAGGTGTACAGCAAAAACAGTGGTTGCTCGGCGTCGAACGGCTCGGCCGTATGCTCGGCTGCCGCGGGGGCGACGACGTCGTGCCACCACAGGTCGCGGCCCTCGGTCCAGGGCACGTCGATGCCGGTGCGCCGGACCACCAGCACGTGTTCGACCGGGCTGTCGTGCTGCCCGATCGCCTCGTCGGCCGCTTGCTTGAGCGGAGCCGGTTTACCGCGCCGAAACTGGCCGTCGGAGGTGATCAGCAGTTTGCATCGGGCGTCGGCGATCCGCGCCCGCAACGCCGTGGCGGTGAAGCCGGCGAACACGACGCTGTGCATGATCCCCAGCCGGGCGCAGGCCAGCATTGCCACGATCGCCTCGGGGATCATCGGCAAATAGATCGCAACCCGGTCGCCGGCGACCAGACCGAGCCCGGTCAGCGCGTTGGCGGCCTTGCAGACCTGGGTCTTGAGCTCGGCGTAGGTCAGGGTGCGGCCCTCGCCGAGCGGCTCACCTTCCCAGTGGATGGCCACCCGGTCGCCGCGACCGGCCTCGACGTGGCGGTCGACGCAGTTGTAGGCGACGTTGAGCCTGCCCCCGACGAACCACTTGGCGAACGGGGCCTGCGACCAGTCCAGCACCTGCTCGAACGGTGTCGCCCAGGACAGCCGGTCGGCTTGCTTGGCCCAAAACGCCAGCCGGTCCCGCTCGGCCTCTCGGTATACGTCGTCGTGGACGTTGGCCTGCGCGACAAACTCCGGGGGCGGGGGATACGACGACGGTGCCTGGGTGTGCGTCTCGGTCACGTGAGCGAGCGTAGCCGGGGCGATGACGTCGACGCAGCGGAAGGACTTAGGGTCGGCCCCATGGTGCGTCCAGAAAGCTGGATCAGGCTAGCGGGTGGAAGTCCCGTCCCGGTAAGCACCGGAGCGCCGGGTAGCAGGCCCCGGTTCGTCGCTGAGAGGCGACGGGCTAAGCGGGGTGTCAAGAGCCTCTTTGGAGGGAGCAAGTGCACGGGCCGTAGCAGCATCGCGAACTCTGCAGCCTCGTCAGATTCACAACAGGAGAGCCGAGCCGCTCATGTCACGGTGAAGGCCACGTCCGGCGAGTCCCGGTCCGGGGTCAGCTCGTCGGGTCTCCTCGGGGTAGGGGAGATGGCACGTGCACACAGTCTGGTTCGGAACTGGAGAGACCCGTCTGCGCACGCCCGCGTCGGGCAAGAGACCAAGGGTATAAGCCGATGGTGAAAGTCCTTGGAGCACAGCGGGAGTCCGAGGGGGTCATAGTACCGCTGATCGGCGTGCAGCATAACGCGTCGGGAGGGAAGGGCCCCTGCTTTGATCACGTGCGCGAAGCGGGTAAGTGTGAGGGCATGACCGGATCGCTCCGGTCCAATAACCCCGGCAAGCCATTGCTTGCCGTAGCCGATGACGAGCCGTTGAGCCCGTCGGGAGTGAAAGTGCGACAACTGCAACGGGCGCTATGGGCTGCGGCCAAGCAGTCTGAGGGTCGGCGTTTCCACGCCCTGTTTGACCGTATCTACAGGGGTGACGTCCTGTGGGAGGCGTGGTTTCGCGTGTGCAAGAACAAGGGCGCGGCCGGGGTGGATCGCATCACCGTGGCCGCGGTGGAGGACTACGGCGTGGACCGCATGTTGCGTGAGTTGCGCGGTGACCTTCGCACGGGTCGTTACCGTCCGGCGCCAGCGCGCCGGGTGGAGATCCCCAAACCACAGGGCGGTAAGCGGCCGTTGGGGATACCCACGGTGCGAGACCGGGTGGCCCAGGCGGCGGCCAAGATCGTGTTGGAACCGATTTTCGAGGCGGATTTCTTGTCGTGCTCGTATGGGTTTCGGCCGAGGCGGTCGGCGACGATGGCTAAGGAACGCTTGCGGACCGGGTTCATCGAGGGCTATCAGTTTGTGGTCGAGTTCGATATCGCCAATTTCTTCGGCGAAATCGACCACGACCGGCTACTGGCTCAGGTCAGTAAACGGGTTTCGGATCGGCGGGTGCTCAAACTGCTGCGCTTGTGGCTGCAGGCAGGAGTGATGGTCGAAGGTGTGTTGGAGCGGACGGTCGCAGGCACACCGCAGGGCGGGGTGATCTCGCCGCTACTGGCCAACATCTACCTGCACGTGCTCGACACTGAGTTATCTGCCCGTGGGGTGGGTGAGTTGGTGCGCTACGCCGATGACGGTGTGGTGCTGTGTCGCAACGCGGCACAAGCCGAGCACGCCTTGGCGGCGGTGGGAGAAATCTTGGCGTCATTGGGGTTGCGGCTGCATCCGGACAAAACGAAGGTAGTCGACCTACGGGAGGGTCGGGAGGGGCTGGATTTTCTGGGCTGTCACTTCCGAGCTCGCATGTCGGGGCGGCTGTGGGAACAACGGCGCATCGTGCGCTACTACCTGCACCGTTGGCCGTCACAGCGGGCGATGAAGCGGCTGCGGGAGAAGGTCCGCGACCGCACCGGCCGCAACCGCGCCGGGACAGACATCCGCGTCATCATCGCGGAGCTGACTCCGATCTTGCGCGGCTGGGGAAATTACTTTCGCACCGGCAACGCCGCCGACAAGTTCACCCAGATCGACCGGTACGTGTGGCGGCGGTTGTTCCGCTTGATGGTTAAGAAGCGGGGCCGCAACCTTCGTGCTGGGCAAGCTGATCAGTGGACTGAGCCGTGGTTCAACGGGCACGGCCTGTATCGACTTCGTGGCACCATCCGTTACCCGAAGGCTGCGTAACCATGTCTAGAAGATCATCGGTAAGCCGTGTGCGGGAAAACCGCACGCACGGATTGAAAGGGGGATGGGGAAACGGGTCTGCCTTGCAGACACCGCGCCCCTGACTACCAATGCGTCGGATGCACGCCATGGCGGCGGTGGCCGCGCTGCTGGCCGCAGTGCTCGCCGGTTGCGGGGGCGGCGGGCTCAGCCCCGACGTGGTGGTGGTCAACGGCGGCGAGCCGCAAAACCCGCTGATTCCGACCAACACCAACGACAGCAACGGCGGGCGCATCGTCGACCGGCTTTTCGCCGGCCTGATGTCATATGACGCCAACGGCACCCCGACGCTGGAGGTCGCACAGTCGATCGACACCACCGACAACATCAACTACCGGGTCGTGCTCAAACCGGGATGGACCTTCAGCGACGGATCACCGGTGACGGCTCGTTCGTTCGTCGACGCCTGGAACTACGGCGCGCTGGCCACCAATGCCCAACTGCAGCAAAGCTTCTTCAGCCCGATCGCCGGCTTCGATGAGCTGGCGGCACCGAAACCTGTCGCGACGGCCATGTCAGGACTGCGGGTGCTCAACGACCGTGAATTCACCGTGCAGCTCAAAGTGCCCACTATCGATTTCAAACTGCGGCTTGGCTTTTCGCCATTCTATCCGCTTCCGCCGGTAGCGTTCCGAGACATGACGGCGTTCGGGCAGCATCCGATCGGCAACGGTCCCTACAAGCTTGCCGACGGCGAATCCTGGCAGCACAACGTGAAAATCGACCTGGTGCCCAACCCCGCTTACCACGGCAGCCGGGCGCCGCAGAACAACGGGCTGCGTTTCGTCTTCTACGCCAACCTCGACACCGCCTACGCCGACCTGCTCTCGGCCAACCTCGATGTGCTGGACACGATTCCGACCAGCGTGCTGCCGGTTTACCGCAAAGACCTCGGCGGCCGTACCGTCACCGCACCCGCGGCGGTCAACCAGACCCTGGATACGCCGCTGCGGCTGGCGCACTTCGGGGGCGAAGAAGGCCGGCTGCGTCGGCTGGCCCTGTCGGCGGCGATCAACCGGGACCAGATCTGTCGACAGATCTTCGTCGAATCCCGCGCGCCCGCCCGTGATTTCACGGCCAGTTCACTGCCCGGATACGACCCGAACATCGAAGGCAGCGACGCGCTGGACTTCAACCCGGAGCGGGCCCGCCGGCTGTGGTCGCGGGCCAACAGCATCTCGCAATGGAGCGGGCGCTATGCGATCGCTTACAACGCGGACGGCGGTCACCAGGAGTGGGTGGACGCGGTGGCCAACAGCATCAAGAACACCCTGGGTATCGACGCGGTGGGCGCGCCACAACCCACGTTCGCGGGGTTTCGCACCCAGATCACCGGTCGCAGAATCACGACCGCGTTTCGCGCCGGCTGGCAGGGCGACTACCCGTCGATGCTGGAGTTTCTGGCACCCCTGTTCGTCACCGGGGCCGGCGCCAACGACGTCGGCTACTCCAACCGGGATTTCGACGTCGCGCTGGCCAACGCCGAGGCCGCGCCCAGCTTGCCACAGTCCTATGCGCTGGCCAACCAAGCTCAACGAATCCTGTTGCACGACATGCCAGTTGTGCCGCTGTGGTACACCATTAGCGTGGCCGGATACTCACCGGCGGTGAGCAACGTGACCCTGACTTGGAATGGTCTGCCCGACTACGAGCACATCCGCAAGACCTGACATGGCCTGGTACCTCGTCCGCCGTATCACGGTGATGGTCCCCGTTTTTCTGGGCGCCACCCTGCTGATTTACGGGATGGTTTTCCTGCTGCCGGGAGATCCGATAGCCGCGCTGGGCGGGGACCGGCCGCTGAGCCCCGCGGTGGCGGCACAGCTGCGAGCCCAGTACCACCTCGACGACCCGTTCGTGGTGCAGTACTTGCACTATCTGGCCGACATTGTGCGCGGTGACTTCGGCCGCGCCTACTCCGGTCTGCCGGTCAGCACCGTTTTGGCTCAAGCATTTCCAGTGACAATCCGGTTGGCGGCGATCGCGTTGGTGGTGGAGGCGCTCCTGGGCATCGGCTTCGGCGTGATCGCCGGGTTACGCCAGGGCGGCATCTTCGACGCCGGGGTGCTGATCGCGAGCCTGGTCATCATCGCGGTCCCGATCTTCGTGCTGGGTTTCGTGGCGCAGTTCGTCTTCGGCGTCCGGCTGGGAATCGCCCCGGTGACGGTGGGCGATCAGGCGACGTTCGCCCGGCTGTTGCTGCCCGGCATCGTGCTGGGTTCGGTGTCGTTTGCCTATGTGGTGCGGTTGACCCGTTCGGCGGTGGCCGCCAATGCCCACGCTGACTATGTGCGCACCGCGACCGCCAAAGGCCTTTCCCGGCCCCGGGTGGTCACCGTGCATATTCTGCGCAACTCGCTGATTCCGGTGGTGACGTTTCTCGGCGCGGACCTCGGCGCGTTGATGGGCGGGGCGATTGTGACCGAGGGGATCTTCAACATCCACGGTGTCGGCGGTGTGCTGTATCAGGCGGTCACCCGGCAGGAGGCGCCGACCGTGGTGTCCATCGTGACAGTGCTTGTCGTGGTGTACCTGATCACCAACCTGGTGGTCGACCTGGCCTACGCGGCCCTGGACCCCCGGATTCGTTATGGCTGAACATGTTGTCGGCCAAGGTTTTTGGCGCACTGCCTGGCGAGGGCTGCGTGGGCGACCGAAGTTTCTCGTGGCTGCAGCGCTGATCGCGTTCTTCGGTTTGGTCGCCGCCTTCCCCGCGTTGTTCACCAGCGCCGACCCGAGCTACGCCGACCCAGGCCAAAGCCTGCTGAACCCGTCGACTACCCATTGGTTCGGCACCGACCTGCAGGGCCACGACATTTACGCCCGCACCGTGTACGGTGCGCGGGCCTCCATCACCGTCGGGTTGGGCGCCACGCTGGCGGTGTTGGTCGTCGGCGGGACCCTCGGCGCGCTGGCCGGGTTCTACGGCGGCCGGATAGACACGGTGGTGTCCCGCATCGCCGACGTCTTCTTTGGCATACCGTTGCTGCTCGCCGCGATCGTGCTCATGCAGGTCATGCATCACCGCACGGTGTGGACCGTGATCGCGATCCTGGCATTGTTCGGCTGGCCGCAGATCGCCCGCATCGCGCGTAGCGCGGTCATCCAGGTGCGGGCCAGCGACTATGTGCTGGCAGCTGAGGCGATGGGGCTGAGCAGGTTTCGGATTCTGGTGTGGCACGCGCTGCCCAACGCGGTCGGCCCGGTGATCGCCGTCGCCACCATCGCGCTGGGGGCTTTCATCGTCACCGAAGCGACCTTGTCCTACCTCGGCGTCGGGCTGCCGCCGTCGGTGGTGTCCTGGGGCGGCGACATCGGCATTGCCCAGACCCGGCTGCGCGCCGGCTCTCCGATCTTGTTCTATCCCGCAGGCGCATTAGCGATTACGGTCTTGGCTTTCATGATGATGGGTGACGCGTTGCGCGATGCGTTGAATCCGGTGTCACGGTGATGACCAGCGCGGAACGCCCGCTGCTGGCGATCGAGGATCTAGAAGTCAGGTTCGGCGACGACGATGCCGCGGTTCGGGGAGTGTGGCTCGCGGTGCACCATGGCCAGACCGTCGCGGTGGTAGGCGAATCCGGCTCAGGCAAATCCACCACCGCAGCTGCCATACTCGGGCTGCTTCCCAGCCGGGGGCGGATCACCCGCGGTCGCATCCTGTTCGACGGCCTAGATCTCGCCGAGGCAAATCCGCGGGTGTTGCGGTCGATCCGTGGCCGGGGGATCGGTTACGTGCCGCAGGATCCGATGACCAACCTCAACCCGGTGTGGAGGGTCGGCTTCCAAATCCGAGAAGCATTGCGTGCCAACAATATCCCTGACCGCCAAGCGGTGGACCTGCTTGCCGAGGCGGGCATGCCGGATCCGGCCACCCAGGCCCGCCGTTACCCGCATCAGCTGTCCGGCGGCATGTGCCAGCGCGCGCTCATCGCGATCGGATTGGCCGGACGACCCCAACTGCTGATCGCCGATGAACCGACCTCTGCGCTCGACGTCACCGTGCAGCGAAGGGTGCTCGATCATCTGCAGCGCCTGGCCCGCGACCGCGGGACCGCGGTATTGCTGATCACCCATGACCTGGCACTCGCCGCCGAACGCGCCGAGCATCTGGTCGTGATGAAGCGCGGTGTCGTCGTGGAATCTGGTGATGCACAAGATGTTCTGGCCAATCCGCGGCGCGACTACACGCGTCAGCTCATCGCCGCCGCACCGGCTATGCGCCCAGCGGACAGACGCGCGCGGGCAGCCGGTGACGACATCGTGGTCGCCTCGGAGTTGACCAAGGTCTACCGGGTGTCGCGCGGCGCGCCGTGGCGAAAGGTGGAGCTGCGCGCCGTCGACGGCGTGTCGTTTCGGCTGCGGCGCGCCACCACGTTGGGGATCGCTGGCGAATCCGGCTCAGGCAAATCCACGCTGGCCCGATTGGTGCTCGGTCTGCTGCAACCGAGCTCAGGCACAGTGCTTTTCGACGGCCAGGATATCGGTGCGCTAGATCGCCAACAGGCGTTCGCGTTTCGTCGGCGAATCCAACCTGTGTTTCAAAACCCTTACAGCAGTTTAGATCCCGTGTACTCGGTGTTTCGGGCCATCGAGGAGCCGCTGCGCATCCACGGCATCGGCGACCGTCGGCAACGCGCGCAAGCGGTGCGTGAACTCGCCGCCCAAGTGGCGTTGCCGTCGTCGCTGCTGGGCCGGTTGCCACGCGAGCTGTCCGGAGGTCAGCGCCAGCGGGTCGCGATCGCCCGAGCGCTGGCGTTGCACCCGGAGGTGCTGGTGTGCGACGAGGCCGTCTCGTCGCTCGACGTCGTGGTACAGGCCCAGATACTGGACCTGCTCGCCGACCTACAGGCTCGACTCGGCCTGACCTATCTGTTCATCAGCCACGATCTGGCGGTGATACGCCAAATCGCCGACGAGGTCCTGGTGATGCGCGCCGGGCGGGTGGTCGAGCACGCGCCGACCGAGGACGTGTTCACCCGGCCGCAACATGACTACACCCGCCAACTGCTCGACGCCATCCCCAGCGCGCCGACCCGATAATGTGGGCCTTCCGTGACCGATGACCCGCTGGCACCGCTGCTGGAGCTCCACGGCGTGGCCGCGGCCTGCGAACAGGTACGTGACGCGCTGGGCCGCGCGCACCGGCACCGGGCCAACCTGCGGGACTGGCCGGTGACCGCGGCCGAGGCGGCGCTGCGGGCGGCGCGGGCCTCGGCCGTGCTCGACGGCGGCGTGCTCAACCTGGCCGACCCCGCGGCCAGTGACCCGATATTCGCCGGCGCGCTGCGGGTGGCTCAAGCGCTGGAAGGTGGACAGACCAGCCTGGTCGGGGTGTGGCAGCGGGCGCCGATGCAGGCGCTGGCCCGGCTGCACATGCTCGCGGGCGCCGGTCGAGTCGACGAGGACCAGCTGGGCCGCCTCGGGGGACGCCGACGTAGCGGCGCGTCTTGAGCTGCTCGCGGACCTGGTCAGCGGCGGCACCCAGGCCCCGGCGGCGGTGGTGGCAGCGGTCGCGCACGGTGAGCTGTTGACGCTGGCCCCGTTCGGCAGCGCCGATGGTGTGGTGGCCAGGGCGGTGTCGCGGCTGGTGACAGTTGCCACCGGACTGGACCCCCATGGGCTGGGCGTGCCCGAGGTGTATTGGATGCGCCGTGCCGCCGAATATCGCGACGCCGCCGGCGGCTTCGCCAGCGGCACGGCCGAAGGCGTCAGGGCCTGGGTGCTGTTGTGCTGCCGCGCGCTGCAAGCCGGTGCGCGCGAGGCGCTGTCGATCGCCGACGCCGTGGCGCGTGGTTAGCCGAGCCGGTCGGAAACAAGCCCCACGCACATGTGAAGCGGGCGACGATCCGAATGGTCTCGGCGCGCCGCCCGCTAGCACGGAACTCGGTTACCAAGCGTGCAACTTCGGGTTGCGTGGGTTGGCCTCGGCGATCTTGCGAAGTGTCCGGCTGCAACCCCACCCAAAGGGTCGTCGACACCGTCCGATCTTCGCAATTACGCAGGCCCGCAACACTTCTGCCATTATCGCGGCTGTAGCTCCGCGTGGGTGCCGGTATCCGTGCTGGGCCGCCCGGATCGGGAGACCGATTCTTCTCTTCCGAATCGACCTTGGCCTCACCGGGCTTCCGTGACTCCTTTGTACTACGTGACCCCTATCACATCAAGACTTAAATGCGGGCGACGGTCTCACTTGCCCCCGCCGGAGTTTGCTGACGCTAGAACGCGAAGCGGCGCAGCAGAGAGTAGGTGACGGCTCCGGCGGCCAGCGCGCTGAAGCCCACCGCGGCCGTCGTGGCGACCGCGGCGCTCGACGGCGCCGGAATGCGGTCCCGCAAAGACACCGGCCGAGAAAACGTCAGCACTGGCCAGCCCCGGGTGTTCGCGACCTTGCGCAGCGCTCGATCCGGGTTGACCACACTGGGATGGCCAACCGCCTCGAGCATCGGCAAGTCGGTGATCGAGTCGGAGTAGGCGTAACAGTGTTCCAGCGCATACCCTTCCCGGGCGGCCAGCTGCCGGATCGCCTCCACCTTGCCCTCGCCGTAGCAGTAGAAGGCGATCTCGCCGGTGTATTTGCCGTCGTTGACCACCATCTTGGTCGCCATCGCGTGGGTGGCGCCCACCGCACGGGCGATCGGTGCCACCAGCTCTTCGCCGGAGGCCGATACCACCACCACGTCGCGGCCGCACAGCTTGTGGCCGGCGATGAGATCGGCCGCTTCGGCGAACACCAGCGGGGTGACGATATCGTGCAGGGTCTCGTTGACGATCGACTTGACCTGCTCGACATCCCAGCCGCTGCACATGTTGGTCAGGTGGATGCGCATCCGGTTCATTTGGTCATGGTCGGCACCCGACAACAGGTAGAGGAACTGGGCGTAACTGGACTTGAGCACCGTGCGCCGGTTGATCAGCCCCTGGTCGAAGAAGGGTTTACTGAACGCCAGCGTGCTGGACTTGGCGATGATCGTCTTGTCGAGGTCGAAGAACGCGGCGGTGCGGGGTTGCGGATCCGGTTGCTCGGGTGCCGACGACGAAGTTTGCTGCGGCGCGGCCGAATTGGCGACGGTCACCGGCTCAGCATAGGGCGATGCCCGCACAGGATGTGCGGGTGTGGATAAAGGAGCGGCTCAGAGCGGGTGCGGCCGGCGCGCCCGGCGATGATTTCGTGCCTGAAATTACTAAGGTGTCCTGCTTTCTATTGCAAGCAGCACTTGCGCTTGCCTGCACTGTCGCGTGTATAGTAACCAGTACTCGGCCTGTGCCGAGGTGTATCAGCCCGACCCCCCGGGGCTGATACACGACGACCCTCGCCTCCTCCCCCCCTGGCGGGGGTCGTCCCTTTTCGAGTGCTCTGTCGAGCGTTGCGGAATCGCCTTTCCATGTGCCAGTGGTGAGCCCGTGACTGAGTTGTGCACAGACCGGCGGCTATCCACAAATTCTGCGCTGGCACTGGCGGTCTAGCGCAGCGGCCCGCCACGGTGGGGACGTGACCTCCACCCGCAGCCGACTCGGCCCGACCCACGATGTCGGCGTGCTGGCGATGCTCGATGACCCGCTTTTGCGCGACGAACTCGACCGGGCGGCCGCCGCGGTCGGGGTGCGGGTGGTCCACACCAGTGACTCGGCGGCAGCGAACCGAAAAACCTGGTCGGCGGCGGCCGCTGTGGTGCTCGACGCGGCGGCGTCCACCCGGTGCGGGCAGCAGGCACTGCCGCGACGCTCCCACGTGGTCGTGGTGTCCGGCACCGAACCCGACGCGTCGACGTGGGCGGCCGCAGTTGCCGTCGGCGCCCAACGAGTTCTGGTGTTGCCCGCACAAGAGCACCAGCTCGTCGGTGAGCTCGCCGATGCCGCGGAGTCGGTGCGCGACCAGCGGCTGCGCGGCGGGGTGGTCGCGGTTATCGGCGGGCGTGGAGGAGCTGGCGCATCGGTGTTTGCGGCTGCGTTAGCGCAGGTCGCCGGCGACGCGCTGCTGGTCGATCTCGACCCCTGGGGTGGTGGCATCGACCTACTGCTGGGCTGCGAAAATGCGCCTGGACTGCGCTGGCCGGATCTCGCGGTGCAGGGCGGGCGGCTCGACTGGTCGGCGCTGCGCGAGGCGCTGCCGCGGCACCGCGGCGTGAGCACACTCTCATCCCCCCGCACCAGCCACGAGTTGGATCCCGGGCCGGTGGAGGCTGTGATCGACGCCGGGCGCCGCGGCGGGGTCACCGTGGTCTGTGATATTGCGCGCCGGCTGAGCGATGCGTGCGAAACCGCTGTGCAGTCAGCTGATCTGGTTGTGCTGGTCAGTCCGTGTGATGTGCGGGCGTGCGCGGCAGCCGCGTCCATCGCACCGCTGCTGTGCACGATCAACCCCAACGTGGGGCTCGTTGCGCGCGGTCCGTCGCCGGGCGGCCTGCGTGCCGGTGAAGTCGCTATGGTCGCCGCCGTGCCGTTGTTGGCGTCGATGCGAGCCGACCCGCGAATCGCGGAGCGACTCGAACACGGCGGGCTGCGGCTGGGGCGGCGATCCGCCTTGGCGGGCGCGGCCCGTCGCGTCCTCGCCCTGCTGCCCAGCCGACCGGCGCAGTCAGAAAGCGGGGCAGCGTGAGCGGTTCCCTGATCGACCGGGTGCGTGAGCGGCTTGCCGCCGAGTCCGGGCCGCTGCGGCCGAATGTGGTGGCCGCCGCAATCCGCGCGGAGTCCGGCGGGGTGCTCGGCGACACCGAGGTGCTGTCCAACTTGCGGGTCCTGCAGACCGAACTCAGCGGCGCCGGCATCCTGGAGCCGCTACTGTGCGCCGACGGTGTCACCGACGTCCTGGTCACCGCTCCCGATGCGGTTTGGGTTGACGACGGAAATAGCTTGCGACGCAGTGAAATCCGGTTTGCCGACGAGGCGGCGGTGCGCCGCCTGGCGCAGCGGCTGGCGCTGGCCGCCGGGCGCCGTCTCGACGACGCCCAGCCCTGGGTGGACGGCCAGCTGACCGGTGTCGGGTCCGGGCGATTCGCGGTGCGGCTGCATGCGGTGCTACCGCCGATCGCTGCCGACGGCACGTGCCTGTCGTTGCGGGTACTGCGCCCGGCCACCCAGGATCTGGCGGCATTGACCGCGGCCGGCGCGATCGCGCCGCAGGCCGCCCAGCTGCTCGCCGACATCCTGGCTGCCCGGTTGGCGTTCCTGGTGTCGGGCGGCACCGGCGCGGGGAAAACGACTCTGCTGGCAGCGATGTTGGGTGCGGTGTCGCCCGACGAGCGGATCGTCTGCGTCGAAGACGCCGCCGAGCTGGCACCCCCGCACCCGCATCTGGTCAAGCTGGTGGCGCGCTGCGCCAACGTCGAAGGCGTGGGCGAAGTGACGGTGCGCCAACTCGTGCGGCAGGCCTTGCGCATGCGCCCCGATCGCATCGTGGTCGGCGAGGTCAGGGGCGCCGAGGTGGTGGATCTGCTGGCGGCGTTGAACACCGGCCACGACGGGGGCGCGGGCACGGTCCACGCCAACAGCCCCGGCGAGGTCCCGGCGCGACTGGAAGCGTTGGCCGCCCTGGGCGGCCTTGGCCGGGCCGCACTGCATAGTCAGCTCGCTGCAGCGGTCCAAGTGCTGTTGCACGTCGCGCGGGACCGGGCCGGCCGTCGCCGACTTGCCGAGATCGCCGTGTTACGCCAAAGCGACTGCGGGCGAGTCGATGTCGTCACGGTATGGCAGGCGAGACGCGGGCTCACAGACGCCGCAGACGATTTGCGCCGCCTGCTGGACTCCCGGATGTCGACGTGACTGGCCCAGCGGCTGCCGCGTTGACGTTGTCGCTCGCGGTGGCGGTGTTGCCCTCATCTCCGCGGGCCCGACTCGCCCCGGGCAGCCCACCGGATCGGCAGTCGTGCCGAAGGTGGGCGGGGTGGACCGCCGGATGTGCCGCGGCGGTGGCGGCCGTATTGCTGCCATTGACAACGGCTCTCGCCACTGCAGTAGTCGGCGCCACCGTCGCGCTGCGCTACCGTCGGCACCGGCATGGCCGGCTCGGTGTCGACGAGAGCCGGTCGCTGGAAGCCGCGCTCGATGTCCTGGTCGGCGAACTGCGCACGGGAGCTCATCCGGTGCAGGCATTCTCGGTTGCTGCCGCCGAAACCGGTGGCATCGTCGCCGATCGCTTCCACACGGTCGCCGCACGCGCGCGGCTAGGTGCCGATGTCGCCGCGGGTCTGCGCAGCGCCGCCCGGTCCTCGGCGATGCCGGCGCATTGGGATCGACTCGCGGTGTGCTGGCAGCTCGCTGCTGAGCATGGCTTGGCGATGTCGGCACTAATGCGCGCGGCTCAGCGCGATATTGCTGAGCGGCAAAGGTTTTCGGCACAGGTGAGAGCGCGAATGGCGGGAGCACGCGCCACCGCGGCAATACTGGCGGGACTGCCGGTGTTGGGCGTGCTGCTGGGCCAGCTGATCGGGGCGCAACCATTGCGTTTCTTGCTGGGCGGCCATGCCGGCGGTTGGTTGCTGGTGGTCGGAACCATGCTGGTGTGCGGCGGGCTGGTGTGGTCGGACCGAATCACCGATCGGGTGGCGTCGTGAGCGCCGCGGCGGTGTTGCTGGCGCTGGCGTTGCTGGCCGCAGCCGGTCCGTCGGCCGTGCGGGTCCGGGCCGGGTTGCGATGCCGCGCGGTCCGCCCGCGGCGGGCAACCGGGCGCGCAGCGGACCCGCTTGCGGTCGCGTCAAGCCTGGACGTGTTCGCGGTCTGCTTGGCGGCCGGCATGGCAGTGCCGACCGCGGCCGCCGCGACCGCCGCGTCGGCACCCCCGCGCTTGGCCCGCCTGCTTCGCCGGACCGCTGATCTGCTCACACTGGGCGCCGATCCGGCTGCCGCCTGGTCGCCGCCGCCGGATCTGTCGGGCGCCTCACTTGACATTCACACCCAAGCGTTGCTGCGGTTGGCCCGGCGGTCAGCGAGTTCGGGTGCCGCGCTCGCCGACGGCGTCACTGAACTCGCCGGACAATGCCGCCGCGATGCCGCGCACGCCGCCGAGGCGACCGCCGAGCGCGCCGCGGTGTTGATCGCCGGTCCGTTGGGCCTGTGTTTTCTGCCAGCGTTTGTCTGTTTGGGCATCGTTCCGGTGGTGGTGGGCCTGGCCAACGACGTCCTGCAATCGGGGCTGCTGTGAAGCGTGGTCACTTCGGTTTGGAGAAGGGAGACAAAAATGCGCAAGGACAACATGTTTCGCGCATTGCATGCGCGCCTGGTGCTTTTGGTGGTCGACGAGTCGGGCATGTCCACCGTCGAGTACGCCATCGGGACCATTGCGGCCGCCGCGTTCGGGGCGATCCTCTACACGGTCGTCACCGGCGATTCCATCGTGAATGCGTTGACCAACATCATCGCCCGGGCGCTGAACACCAAGACGTAGCCGACGATGCCGGTGTCAGCACTGTGGAGGCCGCCTTGGCGATCGCCGCGCTGGTCGCGGTGCTGGTGCTGTGCGTTGCGGGTGTCACCGCAATGTCGATGCAGGTGCGTTGTGTCGACGCCGCGCGGGAGGCGGCTCGACTGGCGGCGCGAGGCGACGAGCGCGCGGTCGACGCCGCTCGGCGCGTCGCGCCGCGGGCAGCGCAGGTGCAGGTGCGCCGCGACGGCGAGTTCGTCGTCGCGACCGTCACCGCGCGGTCGAACCTGTTGCCTGCGTTGGTCATTGGAGCCGAGGGGATTTCGGCAGCCGAGCCGCTGCGGTGAGGACGGCGCGGCCACCGTGCTCGCAGCGGTGATGGTTGCTGTGCTGCTGTGCGTCACCGGTGGCGGGGCATACCTCGGCTCGGTCGTGGTGGCCCGCCACCGCGCACAGGCGGCCGCCGACCTGGCTGCGCTTGCCGCAGCCGCGCGGGTGTCGGCTGGCGCCGACGTGGCCTGCGCCCGGGCGGCGTGGTGGCCCGTCGGATGCGGGCCGGCGACCTCGAATGCGCCGTGCAGGGGCTAGACGTCGTCGTCACGGTCGGGGCGGCGGTGGTAGGAGGGGCGACGGCCAGGGCGGCGGCCCGTGCGGGGCCCGTCGACACGGCCGGGTGAACGACGGCGTGCGCTCAGCCGGTGTGGTTACCGGAGCGCGATAACCCCGCTTCGGCCAGTTCGCGGTCGGTTGGCAGTCGCAGCGAGATCAGTCCGGCAAACGTCTTGTCTTCGATTTGGATCCGGGCTCGCCCGGGTTCGAATCGACTCGGCAATCGCCGTTCGGATGGCCGCGAGATGTGGGTTGCGTCGCAGGAAGGCGGTAATCGGCACCAGGTTGCGTGGCTGCGTTCCCTGCGCCACCACGATCGGTTCTTTGCCCAGTGTCTCCACCAGCAGCCAGTCATGGCCCATGCCAGCGACTTTACGGCGGCCGGCACGATTATCGGCCCCATTGAGCTCGTCTAAACAGGTTTGCGGCCCCGCGACTTTCGTCGATGAGTTGCGCGCAGTGTGCTGGCCGGGTATCTTGCTGCTGCGCCCGAAGCCGTCGGGATTGGGAACGGATCGCGTTGTCCGACCGTTCGTCGCGCCGTGTCGCAAGTTCGGCACGTCCCGGTCTAGTCAGCAAAGCGTTGGCGGTGTTGCCGCCATGGCCACGGACGTCGCCCGTCGAGGGGTCGGTCGTCATCCGTCGGTCAATGCGGCGAGCACCAACCGCAACACGGCGACCGCACCCGCTTTGTCCAGCGGTTGGTTGCCGCTTCCGCATTTCGGCGACTGCACACACGACGGGCAGCCGGTGGGGCATTCGCACGCCTCGATCGCCGCGGCCGTCGCGCTCAGCCAGGTCCTCGCCTGACGAAAGCCGCGTTCGGCGAAGCCGGCCCCGCCCGGATAGCCGTCGTAGACAAAGACAGTGGGCAGCCGGGCAAACGGGTCGGGACCCACCGCGGCCGACAGCCCGCCGATGTCGCCCCGGTCGCAGCTGGCCACCAGCGGCAGCAGCCCGATCGCCGCGTGCTCGGCCGCGTGCAGAGCGCCCGGGATTCGCGGCCCGTCGATGCCGTTGCGCTGCAATGACTCTGGGGTGATCGTATACATGACTGCGGTGGTGGGCAGGGTGTGTGCCGGCATGTCGAGGTCGATGAAGTCGAGTACCTCGCCGTTGAGCCGGCGGCGCAGGTAGCCGATGACCTGGTTGGTGACGGTCACCGGGACCAAGCCCAGCGTCACCGGCCCGAAAACCATGCGCTCGCCTTCGCCGGTGACCGCGATGTCGGTGACTTCCCGTGCGAATGTGGCATATCCGGGGTCTTCGGCGTGGACAAACGCGATGCCGTCCTCGGTGTCGAGTGAGTCGACGACGTAACTGTCGCCCTGGTGCAGGTATACCGCTCCGGGGTGCACAGTCGCCGGGGCTTGGCTGGCGCTGGCGGTGCCCAACAGCCGCCCGGTGTCGGCCTCCACGATGACGACCTGGCCGTCGGTGGGCCCCCGGATGTCGACGGCAGGATGCGGGTCCAGACCCGGCGCGGGAAAGTACTTGCCGAAGCGGTGCCTCAGCAGGCCGTCGTCGACCAGCGTGCTGGCCACATCTTCAGCGCGCAACGCCCGAACTTCATCGTCGTCGAGTGTCAATTCAGTTGCTGCACAGAGCAATTGCGGACCCAGAAGATATGGGTTGGCCGGATCGATCACGACCCGCTCGATGGGCTTGTCCAGCAACGCCGCCGGGTGGTGCACCAGGTAGGTGTCCAGTGGATCGTCGCGGGCGATCAGCACGATCAGGGCACCCTGGCCGCGGCGCCCGGACCGTCCGGCCTGCTGCCAGAACGAGGCGACCGTGCCCGGGAACCCGGCGATCACCACGGCATCCAGGCCCGCGATGTCGACGCCCAACTCGAGTGCGTTGGTGGTGGCCAGACCGCGCAGCCGGCCCTCGGCCAGCGCATGCGCGAGCGCGCTGCGCTCCTCGGCGAGATAACCCGCCCGGTAGGACGCCACTTTGTCAGCCAGCTCCGGCGCGATGTCTCGCAGACGAGACCGCGCGGCCAGCGCGGTCAGTTCCGCACCGCGCCGCGAGCGCACAAATGTCAGCGTGCGCGCGCCCTCGGCGACCAGATCAGCCATGAGCCGTGCCGCCTCAGCACCGGCGGAGCGGCGTACCGGGGCGCCGTTTTCACCGGTCAAGTCGCGGCGCAACGCGGGCTCCCACAGGGCTACCGTGCGCGCCCCCTGAGGGGAACCGTCGTCGGTGACCTCCTCAACAGGTTGGCCGATCAGCTCGCTGGCCGTCGCGCCCGGCGACGCCGTCGTCGCACTGGCGAAGATGAACGTCGGGCGCACATCGGGATGAGCGGCGTACCGAGCGCACAACCGCAGCAGGCGACGCAAAACCATCGCCACGTTGGAGCCGAAAACGCCGCGGTAGTAATGGCATTCGTCAATCACCACGAAACGCAGTCCGCGCAAAAACACCGCCCAGCGGGCATGGTTGCGCAATATCGACAGATGAACCATGTCCGGATTGGAAAACAGCCACCGAGAGCGCTCCCGCGCGAAGCGGCGCACCTCGGCGGGGCTGTCGCCGTCGTATGCGGTGGGCGCCACGTCGGCCAGTCGCGGGATTGCTGCGGTCAGCGCGTGCGCGGTGCGCAGCTGGTCATGGCCGAGCGCTTTGGTCGGCGACAGATACAGCGCTCGTGCCCGTGGATCGGCGGCGAGCGCGTTGAGAATGGGAAGCTGGTAGGCCAGCGATTTGCCCGAGGCGGTCCCGGTGCTGAGGACCACATGACGGCCCGCGTGGGCCAATTCCGCGGCGCGGTACTGGTGCGACCACGGTCGGCCGATGCCGTAGTCGTTGAACGCGCGAACCACCTCCGGTTGCGCCCAGGTCGGCCAGCTGCGCGGTTGGCCGGCCTGCGGGGCCAGTTCGGCGACATGCCGCAACGGATGCTCGCCCGGCTCGACGCCGGCGACTACGGCGGCGAGCAACTCGCTGCCGAATGCCACGTGTGCCTCCTCGCGCCGGCTATCAACTGCATTGTTCACCACCTGATTGGGCGAATTGCTGGCCACAAGCTGTCGCTCGAGCCGGGAACATGATTGACTTATGGCGGTCGCAGCTTCTGTGTTCGTGTCAAACTTTCGCAGGATCGACGTTGCGGCCGCGGTTCCTGCGAGGGTGTAGGTCGGGTGAGTTCCGAGCGACTCCGCGAGGTATGGCGGTCACAGCAGGCCCGGGCACCGAAACACGGTGCACCGCACCCAGAAGAGAAGGAAAGATCGAGAAATGCCACAGGGAACTGTGAAGTGGTTCAACGCGGAGAAGGGATTCGGCTTCATCGCCCCCGAGGACGGTTCGGCCGACGTGTTCGTCCACTACACGGAAATCCAGGGAACGGGCTTCCGCACGCTTGAGGAGAATCAGCGAGTCGAGTTCGAAGTCGGTCAAAGCCCCAAGGGGCCGCAGGCGACCGACGTCCGTTCCATCTGAGCGAAAGCTTCTGGCGAAAATCCCCGCGTGGTCCCGGTTACCGGGTCCGCCGGGGGTTTTCGTTATGCGACTGCGCAGCGCGAATCGTCGCCCGAGGTGACCTACTGTCGGTGACGTGAGCCAGCTGTCCTTTTTCTCGGCGGAGTCGGTGCCGCCCGCGGTCGCCGACCTCACCGGGGTGCTGGCGGCGCCCGGCCAGATCGTGATCGTGGGCGCCGGTGCGCGGCTATCGGTCGTGGTTGAGCAGCCGTGGCGGGCCGCGGCGCTGGCCGCGATGATCGACGACGCGGGCTTGGTGCCCGAGATCACCCGCACCGACGAAGACACCCCGCTGGTGCGCACGGCCGTCGACCCCCGGCTGCGGGCGATCGCCGCCGAGTGGACCCGCGGGGCGGTCAAGACCGTACCCCCGCAGTGGCTGCCGGGCCCGCGGGAGCTGCGGGCCTGGACGCTGGCAGCCGGGTGCCGGGACGCCGACCGCTACCTGCTCGGGCTCGACCCCCACGCGCCCGACACCCATTCACCGCTGGCGTCGGCGCTGATGCGGGTGGGGATCGCACCCACCCTCATCGGCACCCGCGGCAGCCGGCCCGCGTTGCGGATCAGCGGTCGGCGACGGCTATCGCGCCTGGTAGAAAACGTCGGGGAACCGCCTGCCGACCCGCAGGCGTTGTCGCAGTGGCCCCGCGTTTAGCCGCCAACCACGGCACCGGTCCCGGAGAGTCGGTTTGCGTCGGCTGGCCGGGGGTGCCACATTGTCAGTTGTCCACAGGGTTGACCGAGGGTCTTTGGACAGAGATGGAGCGTAGGCACAGTTGGCTAACGGCGGCCGCAGCAGCGGCAGAAATGGAAGCGCGCGGCGACTCGTCATCGTGGAGTCGCCGACCAAAGCGCGCAAACTAGCCGGCTACCTGGGCTCCGACTACATCGTCGAGTCCTCCCGGGGGCACATCCGCGACCTGCCACGAAACGCCGCAGACGTGCCCGCCAAGTACAAATCCGAACCGTGGGCACGCCTCGGCGTGGACGTCGACCACAACTTCGAACCGCTGTACATCATCAGCCCCGACAAGAAAAACACGGTCAACGAACTCAAGGCCCGGCTTAAAGACGCCGACGAGCTGTATCTGGCCACCGACGGCGACCGTGAGGGTGAGGCCATCGCCTGGCACCTGCTGGAGACGCTTAAACCGCGCATACCGGTCAAGCGGATGGTGTTCCACGAGATCACCGAACCCGCGATCCGCGCGGCCGCCGAGCATCCCCGCGATCTGGACAACGACCTCGTCGACGCCCAAGAGACCCGTCGCATCCTGGACCGGCTGTACGGCTACGAGGTCAGTCCGGTGCTGTGGAAGAAGGTCGCGCCCAAGCTTTCGGCTGGCCGGGTTCAGTCGGTGGCCACCCGCATCATCGTGCAGCGCGAACGCGAGCGGATGGCGTTCCGCAGCGCCGAATACTGGGACGTGGTCGCCGAGCTGGACGCCAGCGTCTCCGATCCCGGTGCGACCCCACCCACCTTCTCGGCCCGGCTGACCAGCGTCGACGGGTTGCGCGTGGCCACCGGGCGCGATTTCGACTCGCTGGGCGTGCTGCGCAAACCCGACGAAGTGGTTGTGCTCGACGAGGCGGGCGCCACCGCGATCGCCGAAGGGTTGCGTGGCGCGCAGCTGACCGTGGCGTCCGCCGAGGAGAAGCCCTACACCCGCCGACCGTATGCGCCGTTCATGACCTCGACGCTGCAGCAGGAAGCCGGCCGTAAGCTGCGGTTCTCCGCGGAACGGACGATGAGCGTGGCGCAGCGGCTCTACGAAAACGGCTACATCACCTATATGCGCACCGACTCCACCACGCTGTCGGAGTCGGCGATCAACGCCGCCCGCACTCAAGCGCGACAGCTCTACGGCGAGGAGTACGTCTCGCCGTCGCCGCGGCAGTACACCCGCAAGGTCAAAAACGCCCAGGAGGCGCACGAAGCGATCCGCCCTGCCGGTGAGACGTTCGCCACGCCCGACGCGGTGCGCCGCGAGCTCGACGGTGACGACTTCCGCCTCTACGAACTGATCTGGCAGCGCACGGTGGCCTCGCAGATGGCCGACGCGCGCGGCACCACGCTGAGCCTGCGGATCGCCGGGACGTCGGGTGAGCGGCAGGTGGTGTTCTCCGCGACCGGGCGCACCATCACCTTCCCCGGGTTCTTGAAGGCCTATGTGGAAACCGTCGACGAACTGGCCGGCGGAGAGGCCGACGACGCCGAGCGGCGCCTGCCGCACCTGAGCGAGGGGCAGCGGGTCGACGCCGCCGAAGTGATCCCGGATCAGCACTCCACCAACCCGCCGCCGCGTTACACGGAAGCCTCGCTGGTCAAAGCACTCGAGGAGCTAGGCATCGGGCGGCCGTCGACGTACTCGTCGATCATCAAGACCATCCAGGACCGCGGCTATGTGTACAAGAAGGGCAGCGCCCTGGTGCCGTCGTGGGTGGCGTTCGCGGTCACCGGGCTTTTGGAACAGCATTTCGGCCGGCTCGTCGACTACGAGTTCACCGCCGCGATGGAAGACGGTCTCGACGAGATTGCCGCCGGCCACGAGCACCGCACGAACTGGCTGTCCAACTTCTACTTCGGCGGCGACTATGGGGTACCGGGTTCGGTGGCGCGTTCGGGGGGCTTGAAGAAGCTGGTCGGCGTCAACCTCGAAGGCATCGACGCGCGAGAAGTCAACTCCATCAAGTTGTTTGACGACGCCGAAGGACGTCCCATCTATGTGCGGGTGGGCAAGAACGGTCCCTATTTGGAACGCATGGTCGCCGGCGACGACGGCGAGCCGACGCCTCAGCGGGCCAATCTCAACGACACCCTGGCACCCGACGAGCTGACGTTGGAGGTGGCCGAAGAGCTTTTCGCCACCCCGCAGGAGGGCCGGGTGCTGGGCGTGGATCCCGAGACCGGCTACCAGATCGTCGCCAAAGACGGCAGGTATGGGCCGTATGTCACCGAGGTCCTGCCCGAGGAGCCCGACGATGACGGCGCTGCCGACAGGAAGGGCAAAAAACCCGCTCGCCCCAAACCCCGTACCGCGTCGCTACTGCGCAGCATGGACCTGCAGACCGTCACCCTCGATGACGCGCTGAAACTGCTGTCGCTGCCTCGTGTCGTCGGCGTCGACCCCGACACGGGCGAGGAGATCACTGCACAGAACGGCCGTTACGGGCCATACCTCAAGCGGGGCAACGACTCTCGATCGCTTACGAGCGAAGACCAGATTTTCAGCATCACGTTGGACGAGGCGCTGAAGATCTACGCCGAGCCCAAACGCCGCGGCCGGCAAAGCGCCTCGGCGCCGCCGTTACGTGAACTGGGAATCGACCCGGCGTCGGGTAGGCAGATGCTGGTCAAGGATGGCCGGTTCGGACCTTATGTCACCGACGGGGAGACCAACGCCAGTCTTCGCAAGGGCGACGACGTGTTGTCGATCACCGACGAGCGCGCCGCCGAATTGCTGGCAGATCGCCGGGCCCGCGGGCCGGTCAAGCGGACCGCCAAGAAGACGACCCGCAAGGCACCGGCGAAGAAGCGGGCTTAGCTACTCACCTCGCTGGAAACCTGTTCGGGCGCAGCGAGATTCAAAGGCCTGGCCAGCTGGGTGGGCGCGGTTCGCCCGCGCAGTTCGACGACTTCGCCAACCTCCCAGCACAACGCTTCTGCGTCGATTGCGCCGCTGACCGCGACCGCGGATGCCAGCACGTGGCCCTCTTCGAGCTTGGCCAGCTCGGTGAGCCGGGCGGCCTCGTTGACCGGGTCGCCGATCACGGTGTATTCGAAGCGGGCCTGCGCGCCGATGTGGCCGGCGATCGCGCGGCCGGCCGAGACCCCGATCCCGAACTCCAGCGAACCCAGCACCGGCAGCAGCGCGTCGTGTAGTTCGCGCGCGGCCGCCAACGCGCCGCCGGAAGCGTCGGGGTGCTCGATGGGCGCGCCGAAGATCGCCAGCGCGGCATCCCCCTGGAATTTGTTGACGAAACCGCCGTGGCGGCCAACGGTTTCCACGATCACCCGGAAGAATTCGTTGAGCAGGTTGACGACCTCGGCGGGCGGCCGGGTCGCCGCCAGCTGGGTGGAGCCGACCATGTCGACGAACAGCACGGCGACGTCGCGTTCCTGCCCGCCCAGTTCGGTGCCGCGCTCCAGGGCGCGGCGGGCGACGTCTTCGCCCACGTAGCGGCCGAAGAGGTCGCGCAGCCGTTGCCGCTCGGCCAGGTCGCGCACCATGTCGTTGAAGCCGGCCTGTAGCAGGCCCAGTTCGCTGGCGTCGTAGATCTGCATGTGCGCGTTGTAGTTTCCGCGCTGCACCTCGCCGAGCGCCCAGCGCAGCTGGCGCAGCGGGTCGGCGATCGACATGGCCACCAACAGAGTGCTGGCCAGCCCGATCACCAATGCCAGCAGTGCCATCAGCAGGATCGGGTTGAGCAGCTTTTCGGGTGGCCCGTGCAGGAACGCGGCCTTGTCGGCCATTACGGCCAGCACGATGGCCAGCAGCGGCACCCCGGTCGACAGCGCCCACGTCAGCAATTGGCGCAGGATGACACCGGGTGCGCGCACGTTCTCGGGCACGCCGCCCCGCAGGGCGGCAACCGCCACCGGCCGCAGGACCCGTTCGGCCTGCAGGTAGCCGATGATCGCGGTCGCGGCGGCACCCAGGGCGACGGCAACACCCACCACCGGTCCTAGCTGGCTGGTCTTTCGCCAACTGGCGACGATGAACACCACGCCGCCCACGCACCAGTAGCACAGGCTGATCAGCACGCGGTAGAACGGCATCCGCAGCGCGCGGATGCGGGCCAGCTCGGTGGTGCCCGGGTCGGTGTCGGCGAGCAGGCTGTCGCGCCGCTGCCACCGAAAAACCGGCACCAGCAGCCGCACGCTCACCGAGAACCCGGTGGCGACGAGCACGACCAGCGTGATTGCGAAGAGCGTCAGGTTGGTCCGGGGCAGGTCCTGCAGCTCGACGCGGTCCTCGGGCGGCAAGCCGTAGCGCAGGAAGCCGAGCACCAGCAGTGCGCCGATGATGTCGGCCTGAAATATGCTCAGCGAGAACACCGGCCACGGCGTGCGCACCAGCCAGCGGAGGAACGCGCTGGTTCGTCCGCTCAGTGTCGCTGCGGTGTTCACGGACCCACCGTATCCGGCTGTCGGCACTTAGCGGCAACCAAAAAGCAGGTTGCGCCGCAGCTGGTGTCGGCGGTGACCAGTACTGTTTGCGGTGATGCCCGGGGTGTTCGCGCGGTTGGTCGGCCAGCAGGCCGTGGAGGCCGAGCTGGTGGCCGCTGCCCGCGCGGCCCGCGGTGATTCGGCTCACAGCCCCGCGATGTCGCATGCGTGGCTGATCACCGGCCCGCCCGGCTCGGGGCGTTCGGTGGCGGCGCTGTGCTTCGCGGCCGCCCTGCAGTGCACCTCCGATGGTGTTCCGGGCTGCGGACAGTGCCGGGCGTGCACCACGACGATGGCCGGCACCCACGCAGATGTGCGGCGCGTGATCCCGGAAGGCTTGTCCATCGGCGTGGACGAGATGCGGGCCATCGTGCAAATCGCGTCGCGGCGCCCCAGCACCGGGCGCTGGCAGATCGTGCTGATCGAAGACGCCGACCGGCTGACCGAAGGGGCGGCCAACGCGCTGCTCAAGGTCGTCGAGGAACCGCCGCCGTCGACGGTGTTCCTGCTGTGTGCGCCGTCGGTCGACCCCGAAGACATCGCGATTACGCTGCGTTCCCGCTGCCGCCACGTGGCGCTGGTCACCCCGTCGGCCACGGCGATCGCCCAGGTCCTGGTCGACGGCGACGGGCTGGACGCCGACACCGCAGCCTGGGCGGCCTCGGTCAGCGGCGGTCATGTGGGGCGGGCGCGGCGGCTGGCCACCGATCCAGATGCGCGGCGACGGCGCCAGCGAGCGCTGGAGCTGGCCCGCGACGCGGCAACCCCGTCACGGGCCTACGCCGCCGCCGAGGAGCTGGTGGCCGCCGCGGAGGCGGAGGCTTACGAGCTGACCGCCGGCCGCGACGAGGCAGAGACCGAGGAGTTGCGGACGGCGCTGGGTGCCGGAGGCACCGGCAAGGGCACCGCGGCTACCTTGCGGGGCTCGACCGGGGCCATCAAAGACCTTGAGCGACGCCAGAAGTCGCGTCAGACCAGGGCGTCACGCGATGCGCTGGACCGGGCGCTGATCGACCTGGCGACCTACTTCCGGGATTCGCTGATGGTGGCCACCGGGGCGCACACGGTGCGCGCCAACCACCCCGACATGGCGGATCGGGCGGCCGCGATGGCCGCGCATGCCTCCCCGGAACGGCTGCTGCGCTGCATCGAAGCAGTGCTGCAGTGCCGCGAAGCGCTGGCTGTCAACGTCAAACCGAAGTTCGCCGTCGACGCGATGGTCGCCACCATTGGCCAGGCGCTGCGGGTCGACCGGTAGAGTAGTGCCGCCCGGCAGGGCATGCCACCTTAGCTCAGTCGGCAGAGCGGCTCACTCGTAATGAGCAGGTCAGGAGTTCGATTCTCCTAGGTGGCTCTCACCAGGTAGCCCACCGGCCCGGCGGCGATGCACACGGCCAGCGCCGCGGTGTCGGCCCGCGCGGTGATCGCCTCACCCGCTCCGGGAAGGCGCACGTACACGCGGTTGAGGCCCGGATGCACCGGAACCTTGACCGTGGGGCCCTCGGTCAGCGACAGCATGAGCGAGCCGTCGCTGTTGGCCAGGTAGTTGATCTCGGTGGTCCAGTCCGCGGGCAGCAGCGGCCCGTCGAGCACCAGCCGCGCCGGTCGGTCCGGCTGGGCAAAGTATCCGCATTGCGGCATCGGTCCCGGCAGGATCGTCCGCACCCAGGCCACCCGTGCACCGACCAGCCACCCCGAGCTGTCGAGTATCCGCAATTGCGTTGTGGTCGAGGCGAATTCAGGCCTGTCCCGCAGCAATGCGAATATGTGGCTGGCCAGGTTCTCCGGCCAGGCCACCCGCTGCAGCACCAACGGGTCGACCTCTTGGTCGAGCAGCGGTGCCGACGACGCTGCGCGCGCGTCAGCCAAACTTCGGCGCGCATGCTGCAGATACGGCTGGGCGGGATTGTCACGCCAGGACCGCAGGAATGTCGCCGTCGAATACAGGCTGCTGGCCACGAACAGCGTCACCACGCTCGCCGTCACCGCGGTGCGCGCCGCAGACGCATCCAGCCAGCGCGAGGATGCTCGATTCGGCGCGCAGAATCCGACCGCGGCCAACAGCGCCAGCACGACGACCAGATCGGGGAAATACCGCAGGGTTTGGGCCAGTTCGAGCGCAGTGAACCGCGACGAGCGCATCAGATAGATCGGCACCTGGCAGGCGACCGCGTAGCCGGCCGCGGCGAGCCATATCAACCCGACGCGACGCTTGCGAAGCAGGGACACCGCCAGCGCCGCAGCCAGCACCAGCCAGCCGAGCGCCCGCACCGCCGGCGGCGGCGTCGCCCACGGCGAGGCCGGCGCCCACCGGTCCCAGGCCCACGGTCCGCCGGCCAGGCCCGGAACGATGCCGTGCGTGATCGAGCGGCGCAGCAGGTCACCGGTCATCGTCAGGTCCGTGCTCCACCGTCGCTGGTCCACCACCACCAGATACAAGCCAATCCAGGCACCGGTCAGCGCCAGCGACGCCGCCCACAACCGAAAACCGGCCCGCCACACCGTCACCAGCGCGGCCGGGCGACCCTGCACGTGGCACAGCAGCGCGGTGACCATGAACGCAACGAACGGGATCACCGCGGCCTTCTCGAAGAACAGCAGGCCACCGAGATACGCCAGCGCACCGGTAACCGCGTAGCGCTGGTTCCCGGTGCGCACCAACAGAACTGCGTCGGCGCATACCCAGGCCAGTGCGGCCAGCATCGGCAACGAGTTCAGGGCTGCGGCCCACCACGCGAAACCCGGAACCCCGAGCGGGGTAAACAGCGCGAAGGTCAGCGGGACCAGCAGGACCGGCCGCCAGCCCAGGATCGCGTGCAGCGCGCGCAGCAACGCCAGCGAGACCAGCAGCTGCAGTACCACCAGGCTGATCGCCGGTCCGACCCAATTCAGCGGCGCCAGCCGGGCGATTACCCCGGCCACCAGATACGCGGCCGGCATCAGGTGCCCGTCGTGGTCGTCGAACAGGTATGACGGCGACAGCAGATCATGGGTGCCGGCCCGGCCGACGAGAATCAGGTCGTCCCAGTAGAAGTAGCCGCCGAACGCCAGCACCGCACGGACCGCCAGCTGGACTGCGATCAACGCGGCGGCGGCCAGCGCGACCCGCGGAGCCCGTCGGTATGGTGGGCCGGTGCGTGCACTGGTTACCGGGGCAGCCGGTTTCATCGGCTCGACGCTAGTCGACTGTCTGATCGCCGACGGTCACACCGTGGTCGGGCTGGACAACTTCGCCACCGGCCGCGCGACCAACATCGAACATCTGGCAGGCAATCGCGAATTCGTGTTCGTCGAGGCCGACATCGTCACCGCGGATTTGCAGGCCATCCTCGACCAGCATCGCCCGGAGGTGGTGTTCCACCTGGCTGCGCAGATCGACGTGCGGCATTCGGTGGCCAACCCGGAGTTCGACGCCTCGGTCAACGTCGTCGGCACGATCCGGCTTGCCGACGCGGCGCGGCGCGCCGGCGTGCGCAAGATCGTGAACACCTCCTCGGGCGGATCGATTTACGGCACTCCGCCGACCTACCCGACCAGCGAAGAGGTGCCGACCGACCCGGCGTCGCCGTACGCCGCGGGCAAGGTGGCCGCTGAGATCTACCTCAACACGTTTCGACACCTCTACGGCCTGGAGTGCTCGCATATCGCGCCGGCCAATGTGTATGGGCCGCGCCAGGATCCGCACGGCGAGGCCGGGGTGGTTGCGATCTTCGCGGAGGCACTGCTGTGCGGCAAGCCCACCAAGATCTTCGGCGACGGCGGCAACACGCGCGACTATGTCTACGTCGACGACGTGGTGGATGCTTTCGTCAAAGCGGCCGGACCGGTGGGCGACGGCATGCGTTTCAATATCGGTACCGGAGTGGAAACCTCAGACCGCCAACTGCATTCGGTGGTGGCGGCCGCGGTCGGCGGGCCCGACGAGCCGGAGTTTCGTCCGCCGCGGCTCGGCGACCTGAGGCGCTCCTGCCTCGATATCGGCCTGGCGCAACGGGTTTTGGGCTGGTCGCCGCAGGTCGAATTGGAGGAAGGCGTGCGGCGCACCGTCGATTACTTCCGGCGGCTGCACGAAATCTAGCGCTGCTCGGGGGCTTGGGCGCTTCCGAGCGCGATGGCGCGGGCCAGCCGGGCGTAGCGCAGTTCCAGGTCCTTGAACCGCAGGTAGGTGCTGAGCGTGGTGAAACTGAACGCGATGATCAGCGCGTAGAGCATCAGGTCGGTGCCGCGAGCCACCCCCAGCCAGTGCGCCACCACCGTAGTGTCGTTGGGCCGCAGCACGGCGTAGATTGCCGCGAGCACGAACACGACATAGCCGACTTTGACCCAGGCCCGCGACTGCGCGCTGCGCCGCGAGCGCAACAGGTAGACCAGCAGCGCAATGATCGAAAAGATCAGCAGCACCTGTATCCAGTTCAACGCGGCATCCTTCCACGCAGGAATCCGTCGAAAATGATGTTGACACCGTTGAGCAGCGGCTGCCCCTTGGATTTGGAATAGTCGGTGTAGAGCACCTCGACGGGTTCTTCGGTTACGCGCCAACCGTTTTCGTCGATCAGCATGATGAACTCGGTGGCGTGGCTCATCCCGCTCATCGTGATGTCGAGCTTGTCAGCCACCTTCTTGTTGAACACCCGCAGGCCGTTGTTGGTGTCGGTTAACCCGAGTCGGCGACCGCGCGGGCTCAACCACGCCCCGGTGCGCAGCACGATCCGTTTCAGCAGTGGCGGCCGGTTGCCGCCGCGCCGGCCGAAGCGGGTTCCGATGACGATGTCGACGTCACCGGCGCTGAGCCGGTCGACCATGGTGACCAGGTCTTTGACACGGTGCTGGCCGTCGCCGTCGAACGTGGCGAAGACCTGTGCGCCGGGCTGACTGCGGGCATACTCCACACCGGTCTGGATCGCAGCCCCCTGGCCCAGGTTGACCGGATGGCGCACCAAGTGCGCCCCGGCCCCCAGCGCAATCTCGCCGGTTCCGTCGGTACTGCCGTCGTCCACACATACGGCGTGGTCGAAGACCGAGCGGACGTCGGCGATAACCTCGCCGATGACCGCGGCTTCGTTGAAGGCTGGAACAACGATCCAGACGTCGGGATAACCCATGTCGATGCCCCAAGCTACACGCCGATCAGCGGCGCGTACGGGCAAGCGCGGCCAGATGTATCGCGATCCCGACCAGCGGACCGCACAGCAGCGCGACGACCGTGCGGGTTCCCAGCGGCATCGGCAGGAGCAGGAGCAACGTCGACGCCACCGTGGCGCCCACCCAGCCCAACGCATAAGCCCGGTGCAGCGCCGCGGCGACACTCGCGGCCCCGGTCAGCGTCAGCATGGCAATTGCCAGCGCCGCAGCGGTCAGCCAGGCCAGTAGGCAGCTGGCGGCGTGGTAGCCGGGCCCGAACCCGACCCGCAACAACCACGGGCCCACCAGCCCCGCGGCCACCACCCCGACCGCGCCGATCCCACCCACGACCGCTGCCGGGCCGATCAGCGCCCGCAGCCGGTCGGTGCGCTCATCGACGAAATGCGCAATCAGGTTGCCCTGCATCGCGGTCAGCGGAACCAGCAGCGGTGCCCGGGTCAAGGTCACCGCCAAGATGACCACCCCGCCTTCTGCGCCCAGCTCGGCCGAGGTCGCCTTCAGCAGCACCGGGAATCCCATCACCAGGATGGCGCTGGCACCGGCGGCGGTGATCGAGTGGCCCACCCCGCGCAGGAAGGTGGCGGTGCTTCCGGGCGTGAGCAGCCGGGCCGCGGCCCGCGCGGTCGGGGAGGCGATCAGCATGATCAGCCACGCCGTCGCCCCCGCCACCGTGGCCCACAAGAATCCCCGCAGTCCCCAGCCGATGACGAACGTCGCGAGCGCGACCGCGACCCGGATGGTGGCGTCGGTCACCATCAGCGCCCCATATTGGCTCCAGCGGTTGGCCCCGGCCAGCACACCCAGCAGCGTCGCGTGCACGCAAAAGCTGGCCAGGCCTACGCTCAGCAACCCCACCGAAAGCCAGCGGGCATCGACGAAGACCTGCCGGCTCCACAGCGTCGAGCTGCCCGCGATCACCACAGCCGCCGCCACCCCGACCACCGCGGCCACCCGCAACGGATGAGTGCGGCCGTCCGGCAGTATGTCGGTGTAGCGCGCCGAGCGGACCTCCCGGGTGGTCTCTTGCAGAAGCCCGTTGGCGGCGCCGGTGGCCAAGCCGAACGCGCCCCAGAACACCCCGAACACCGAAAACCCGGCCGGCGCCAAATCCCGCGCGGCCAGGTAGATCACCGCGTAGCCGCACAAGGCCGTCAGAACGGTCGCCGTGCCGACGCGGGCCACGCTGCTGCGTGCGATCGGCCCGGTGGATGCTCCTTCGAAAGCAGCCGACGCTGAGGCCCCGCCGACCTCGGTCACGGCGACGACAGCTGCCGAGCGCGCAGCTTGGGTATCGGCACAGATCGAAAATACTAAGAGCCGGTCCCCAGCCCGACAGCTTCCGTTAACCCTGATCTGAAAGACTGCTGGCAAGAGGGGAGTATTCCGGCACCGCGGCGTCGTCATCCCGTCGACCGCCATCGGCCGACCGGCGTCGCGGACCGTGGTGCACTCGGCGGTGGAAGAGACCTCTGGCTTTCCTTGAAAGCGGAGGTTGTCCTTTGCACGACCCGTTGCACGACGTCGAATGGCTCGTCGTTTTAGGCATCGCGATCGCAGTCCTTTTGTTCGACGTCGTGGTTATCGCACGCCGGGCGCACCAACCAACGATGCGCGAATGCGCAATCGCGCTATCGACCTATATCGGGCTCGCCGTGTTGTTCGGGATCTGGGTCTGGCACTTCCAAGGCCCGCAGTTCGCGGTGGAGTTCTTCGCCGGGTCGCTCACCGAATACAGCTTGTCGGTTGACAATCTCTTCCTGTTCATCGTCATCATGGCGAGCTTCAAAGTTCCCCGGATCTACCAGCAACAGGCGCTGCTGGTCGGGATCGTGATCGCGTTGATCCTGCGCGGCATCTTCATCGCACTTGGCGCAGTGGCCATCCGACAGTTCTCGTGGGTCTTCTATCTCTTTGGCGCGTTTCTGGTGTACATCGCCGTCAAACTGGCCCGGAACCACACGCGTGACCGAGACGCGGAGAACGTGATCGTCCGGTTCGCGCGCAGGCGATTGCGTACCACCGACACCTGGGACGGCGTCAAGCTCTACGTGAAACAGGGACCTGACCGGCTGGCGACGCCGATGTTTTTGGTCATCCTCGCGCTTGGCGCCACCGACCTGGTTTTCGCGCTCGATTCCATACCGGCGATCTACGGGCTCACCCGCGAGCCGTACTTGGTGCTCGCGGCCAACGTGTTCGCGTTGATGGGTCTGCGACAGCTGTACTTTCTGCTCGGCGCCCTGCTGGACCGCTTGGTGTATCTGTCTCGAGGACTTGCCGTGATCCTGGCGTTTATCGGGGTGAAGCTGCTGCTACATGCCCTGCGGGAGAACGAGATCCCGTTCATCAACGGTGGTCGGCACGTCGAGGTGCCCGAGATCCCGACGCTGCTCAGCCTGGCGGTCATCGCGGTGACACTCGCGCTCACCGCGCTCGCCAGCCTGCGGGCCACCCGGGTTGCCGACGCCAGCTAGGTGGGTATCCGCGGCCCATGGGGTTCGCCGAGTACCAGAACGAGCTATATCAGCACGGCCAGACCGGCCGGCAACCGCCGTATCCGATCGTTTTCACCGATCTGGAGGCAAAGGCCGGTGCGGCGATGCCGCCGAGCACACCCAGCAGGTCAACTGCGAAGCGTTCAAGCGCTGGGGATTGCTGCCCCGCATGGGGGTCGCCCCGACCGAGCGTGATCTCTCCGTCGAGGTGTTCGGCACAACGTGGCAGGCTCCGGTGTTTATGGCGCCGATCGGTGTCATCGAGGTGTGCGCTCAAGGCGGCCACGGCGACTTGGCGGCAGCCCGCGCGGCGGCCCGCACCGTGTGCCGTTCTTCGCCGGAACACTCTCGGCCGGTAGCTGTCCTTGGTGTTTCGCGCTAGCCCGGACGCCTGCGCCATCGCGATTTTGGCCTGCTGCTTCAAGCGGTACCGTTCCAGCCGTCATTCGGCCCGGCGTTCATTGGCCGCGGTGATCGCCCGCAAACCCCCGCCGATGGCGCCCCCGAGCGGGAAGACCAGCCACCAGAAATTCGCAGCGAAATGCCACATCGGGTTCACAGCTGCCAGGATGCCACCGCGGTGGGTTGGCCGGGTGTCAGTGTTGTCTGACGACAAAGCGCGGCGCGGTCCGCCACCGCCGACGACCGCCCGGCTGGCGCGTGGGCGGCTCGAGCAGCAACACTGCCCGGCCGTCCACGAGTACCGGATGCACCCAGTCGCCGAGCTCGATAGGCTCGCCGGTGCCCGGTCGGCGCCCCTGACCGTCGCGGACCTCGTCGATGGATGCCAGCGCGCGCAACTGGGCGACGGTGGCTTCGGCAGGCAGTCGCTCCAGCCCCGGCAAGGTGATGAACAGTCCGTCGTTGCCAGACAGGTGCAGGCCCACCGCGGCCAGCGCGCCGATCACCCCGTCGCAGCTGCCGCCGTGACCGGACAGATGCACGCCGAGGCCGGCAGCAAGTTCGTGGGCTTGGTTGGTGCACAGCACTTCTCGCTTCGCTCGGCGGCCGAAGTCGACCAGCGCGGCGCGGTTGAGCCGGCGCGGGATAGCCACCGCGAGCCCGGGATCGGCGTCCGGCGGACAGACCCGCTCGAGGAAACCGCCAGCGAGCTCGACGACTTGCGTCCGGACATCCTCGGGGTTTCCCTTAGGGCTTCGCCAGGCCAGGCAGGCGCTGGAATTGTGTGTGGTGTAAGGGATTTGGTCGTCCAAGTGGAGCTGATGCCGGGTAGCCCCGGCGGGCGTCCCCAGACCTGCCGCGGCCAGCTCGCAAAGCAGCGCCCGGGCGCGGCGCCCGGTTCCGGGGCTGCGCAGGTTGTCGGTGTCGTCGATGCCGATGAGGAGATCCGCACCGGCCAGCACGCGTCTCACGGGTTGACGACCAGGGCGGTGACGTCGCGCACCCAGCGCTCGATATCGAGTTGAGCACCGGCGAGCTTGACGGTGTTCCGTTTGGTGAGAGCCAAGATGACCTGGTTGTCGAGTTCGGCCGCGCTGAGTGTTTGGGCCGGGTCGCGTCCTTCGACACGCAGGCTCTCGACGTTCGTGACGCCGGCAGCGTGGATAACGCAACGCACCGTGGGCCCCTTCTGGACTCGGGTCCCGCGCGATTGCGGTGTGACGACCTCGGCCTGCGGAAGGTGCTGCAGCTCCGACAGCGTCAACCGGGCGAGAACCCGGCCGGCTTCGTAGACGATGACGTCGCCGCCACGACCGCCACCTGGCATGACGCACGCACTGAGCGTCAGCACCGCCAGTAGCGCAGCGAGCAGCCGGGAAGCAGCGATCCGCATCTACGCAAGATAAATGGTTGATAATTGCGCATTCAAGAATGAAAAATGGTAATTATTCCGTATGTGAGGTTAAAATAGACTATGCCTTGCGCCTGTCATTCGCCGATCGCCGGTTTGTCCTTCTCCCGGGAGGCTCTCGTTCCGGTGCTTTCGGTTGCCGCGATCGCCTCCTACGCGGGCATGAGGATTCCGATGGGGCTGCCCGGACATCGCGGATTGATCTGGCTGACCTTGCTGGTCGTCGTTGCCCTCGTGACACGGCGGCGCAAGACCGTGATCATGGTGGGTGCTGCCTCGACGACGGCGACGTTGATGTCCGGTGTCCAGCCGTGGGCGAGTGGGTGCTATCTGGCTGCTGCGCTAATGCTCTATGCGGTGACCGCGACGCCGACGCTGCGCCGTCGGCCGTGGCTGGTGGTGCCGGCTGCCGCGCCGATCCACCTCGTGGCGTTGGCAGTCCCGATAGCTGCTCTGCCCGTGTGGGTTTCGCCTGGGCTCGACGTAAAGCTGCTGTGGCACTTGGTTTTCGGATTGGTGGCAGGACTGGCGGGCTGGGGCGTGGCGCTGGGCATTGGCCTTGCACCGCAGTTTGGCCGGGTCACAAAGGAGGCCGGATCATGATGTTGCGAGTGGTTCCCGAAGGTCTGACGGCGACCAGTGCGGCTGTCGAAGCCATCACCGCCCAGTTGGCGGCCGCGCACGCTGCAGCGGCTCCGGCGATCACCGCAGTGGTACCGCCGGCGGCCGATCCGGTGTCGGTGCAGGCCGCGGCGATGTTCAGTGCGCGGGGCGGCCAGCATACGGCGGCAGCAGCCAAGGGCGTCGAAGTACTGGGCCGCGCCGGCGTCGGGGTGGCCGCGGCCGGTACCGGTTACGCCGCCGGTGATGCCGAGGCCGCGTCGACGTATTCGGTCGGCGGCGGCTGACGATGATCGCACCAGTATGGATGGCGTTTCCGCCGGAGGTGCATTCGTCATTGCTGAGCAGCGGTCCCGGGCCGGGCCCGCTGTTGGCCGCCGCCAGCACGTGGAATGCGCTGAGCATCGAATACGAAACCGCCGCAAGCGAATTGACCTCGGTATTGTCCAGCGCGCAGGCGGTGTGGGAGGGGCCTACCGCTGAACGGTACGCAGCCGCGCATCTGCCATATCTGGCCTGGTTGCGGTTGGCCAGCGCAATCAGTGCCGAAACGGCCGCTCAGCACGAGACGGTGGCCGCCGCCTACACCGCGGCGCTGGCCGCGATGCCGACCATGGCGGAGCTGGCCGCCAACCACGCTATCCATAGGCTGCTGGTGGCGACCAATTTCCTTGGGATCAACACGATTCCGATCGCGCTCAACGAAGCCGACTATGCGCGGATGTGGACTCAGGCGGCCACCACGATGAGTACCTATCACGCCACAGCAGAAGCTGCCAGCAGCGGCAGCGGCGGCGCGGGTGGGGGAGCAGGTGGCGGCGTGGGGGCGGGCAGCGGCGCCCGAGGCGGCGGCGGCTCGTTCCAGTTGCCGACACCGGAGGAGATCTGGCAAATGCTCTTCGGTCCCGACGGGGAACAAATCCCCGGCCAAGGCCAACCCAACTGGAGTCCCGAGCAGTACTTGCAGAATCTGCCGAATTTCTTCAACGGCAACGCCCAAGCCCTGGCCTGGCTGCAACAGAACTGGCAGGGCTTGCTAAATCCCTCCCAGGCTCCGGCGCTCATTTCCTACTTCATCGCGTGGCAGACCTATCGGATCGTCAACTGGACGCTGCGAACACTGCGTTTCCTCATTCAGGAGCTGCCGCTGCTGATTTCAGTGGGCTTGAACCTTGCGATCGTCAACCTGGGCGGTGTGGCGGCTCTCACCGGGCCTGCTGGACTGTCGGGACTGGCCGGTGTGGCTCAGCCGGTGGGCGCTCCCGCCGCCGCGCCGCTGCCCCAACCCGCGGCCCTGGGCGGGCAGCCGGTGGTGGCCGCGCCTGCCACCGCAACGACTTCGGGGGTCCCGGCGGTGCCCGCCGCGCCGGCCGCATCGACCACGGCAACCGCCGCCCCCTCCCCAGCGCCGCCCGCGGTGCCTCCTGTCCCACCGGCACCGGTCACCGGTACGGAGGGTTTCGGCTACATGGTTGGCAGCCTCGGTCTCGGCCAGGAGTCGGCGCTATCCAGCCGCACCAGGTCCAGGCGCTCGCCCGTCGACACAGCTGCAGCCTCGGTGTCTGCCACCGCCCCAGACCAGCAGCGGCCGCGGGCACGCCGGCGCCCCGGGACCGTCATCGACCGAGGCTACGGCTACGAATACCTCGACATCGACAACGAGCCGACTACCGGCGTCGCTACGCCGTCGGCGTCGACAAATGCGGCCGGGCCGCTGGGCTTCGCCGGGGCGGTGTCCAAAGCCGCAACCCGGGCGGCCGGGTTGGCAACGTTGCCCGGTGACGAGTTCGGCCCCGGTCCGACCATGCCGATGCTGCCGCGCACGTGGGATCAACAGCACGACAACTAGCGAAAAGATCACAGCCGCGACGCGCTTGTTGGATGTTCATGTCGCGGTCGAAGCCGCCCAGCGCAGCGGCCGATCGCGCAACGGGCCTAATGCCCGCTGGTCTTGAAGCGTTCGATCGAGCGCTGCACTTCGGCTTCGGCCTCGGCGCGGCCCACCCAATCGGCCGTCTTCACGAACTTGCCCGGCTCCAACGCCTTGTACTGCGAAAAGAAGTGTTTGATCGCATCCAATTCGAACCGGGGGACGTCGTCGATGTCCTTGATGTGATCCCAACGCATATCGCCGGCCGGAACGCAGAGCACCTTGTCGTCACCGCCGGCTTCGTCGGTCATCCGGAACATGCCGACCGGCCGCGACTTGACCAGCACACCCGGATACACCGGCTCGGGTAGCAACACCATCGCGTCGAGCGGGTCGCCGTCTTCACCCAGGGTGTCGTCGATGAAGCCGTAGTCGGTCGGGTAGACCATGGAGGTGTAGAGGTAACGGTCCAGATAGATCCGCCCTGACTCGTGGTCGATCTGGTATTTGTTGCGCTGGCCCTTGGGGATTTCGATGGTCACGTCGAACTGCACCGTGCCGGCTCCTTCGCAAAGTCGCTGACCGTCGGCTGACGTCGTGGGTCATGGGTCAGGTCAACCCTAGTGCAGCGATACCGAGCACAGAACAGCTGCCAACCCGGCGGCGGTCGGAGATCGGTTCGGCACAATTAAGACAAGAACAGGCAGGAGAGTCATGCGTCCCACTCGGTGGCGGCGATCGACCCACGCGATCATCGGGGTAGCCGTGCTCGCGGTGGTCGCTGCCCTGGTGGCGGCGGCAGCGTGGCTGACCTCGAGCGCCCGCGACGCCAAGACGGCGCGGACCTCGCCGGAGCCGCACACTGTCGCGGCGCCGCCTGCGGTGGTTCCGGTCCCCGCCAGCGCCCCCGCGCCGACCGAAGCGGGGCTGTCCGCGACGCTGGCGCCGCAGGTGGCCGACCCGAATCTGGGCCGGCTGGGCGGCCGGATCACCGATGCGATGACCGCCAAGGAGCTCTGGCATCAGCTTGACGACGTGCCGCTGCTGCCGGCGTCCACCAACAAAGTGCTGACCGCGGCCGCCGCGCTGCTGACGCTGGACCGAGAGGCCACGGTCACGACGCGGGTGGTCGCCGGTAAGGAGGCGGGCGTCGTTGTGCTGGTGGGCGGCGGCGATCCCACCTTGTCGGCGGTGCCGCCCGGCGGGCAGTCGTGGTACCACGACGCCGCACGCATCAGCGATCTGGCCGGTCAGGTTCGCCGCAGTGGGGTGAAGCCGACCGCGGTCAAGGTGGACACCTCGGCATTCACCGGCCCAAAGACTGCGCCGGGTTGGGACCCGGCCGACATCGACGGTGGTGACGTCGCACCGATCGAGCCGGTGATGCTCGACGGTGGACGTGTTCAGCCGGCGACTCCGGACTCCACCCGCTCGCACACCCCGGCTGTGGATGCCGGGCGCGCGCTGGCTACCGCACTCGGCGTCGACCCTGCGACGGTGACGTTGGCAACGGCGCCGCCCGGTGCCCGGGAGCTGGCCGCTGTCCGCTCCGCGCCGCTCATCGAGCGTCTCGGCGAGATGATGGACGCCTCCGACAACGTGATGGCCGAGTGCATCGCACGCGAGGTGGCGGCCGCTACGCATCGGCCGCACAGCTTCGCCGGCGCCGTCGACGCGGTGATCAGTCGGCTGGCCGCCGCGGGAGTCGACACCTCGGGGGCCACGCTGGTGGACTCCAGCGGGCTGTCGCTCAACGACCGGTTGACCGCCAAGACACTCGACTCCGTGGTGCAGGCTGCGGCCGGGCCGAACCAGCCGACGCTGCGGCCGCTGCTGGATTTGCTGCCGATCGCCGGCGGCAGCGGCACGCTGTCCAACCGTTTCGTCGACCCCGCCGCCGACGGGATCGCGGCGGGCTGGTTGCGGGCCAAGACCGGTTCACTGACCGCCGTCAACTCCCTGGCCGGGGTGGTCACCGACAACAGCGGACGGGTGCTGACGTTTGCGTTCATCTCCAACGACGCCGGCCCGACCGGCCGTTTGGCGATCGACGCCCTGGCCGCGCGGCTGCGCACATGTGGATGCGCGACATGACCGGATCCGCTGAGCTGACCGTCGGACGCGCTATCGACTGGCGCTTCGCCGCAGAGGTCGGTGAGCGGCTTGCTCGCCCGGGTCCGCCGGCGACCGAGTACACCCGACGCCAGGTGATCGCCGATCTGACCAGCGCGGCTAAGGCAGCCGAGCCGCCGGTGCGGGAGGTCACCGGCCTAGACGTCGGCGGGCCGGTGCCCGAGGCGCGGGTCGTGGACCGGCCGCAGTGGATCCGCGCGGCGGCGGAGTCCATGCGGGTGATGACCGGCGGGACCGACAAGCCACGCGGCTTTTTCATCGGACGGCTCACCGGCGCGCAGACCGGCGCCGTGCTGGCCTTCGTGTCCTCGGGAATTCTCGGCCAGTACGACCCGTTCGCCGCCGGCAACGGAGGCTGCCTGCTGCTGGTGTACCCCAACGTCATCGCCGTCGAGCGTCAACTGCGGGTACGGCCCGCCGACTTCCGGCTGTGGGTGTGTCTGCACGAGGTGACCCACCGGGTGCAGTTCACCGTCAATCCCTGGCTGTCCGGCTACATGTCGCAGGCGTTGGCCGTGCTGACGCGCGAAAGCCGGGAAGATGTCAGCCAGGTGCTAGGCCGGCTCGCCGAGTTCGTCCGCAGTCGCAGGGACGCCGGCGGTGTCAACCCGGACGGCAACTCGCCGGGAGTGCTGGGCCTGCTGCGCGCCGTGCAGTCCGAGCCGCAACGGGAGGCGCTGGATCAACTGCTGGTGCTCGGCACCCTGCTCGAGGGCCATGCCGATCACGTGATGGATGCTGTCGGGCCGAGGGTGGTCCCGTCGGTGGACACCATCCGCCGTCGGTTCGACGAGCGTCGCCACCGCAAGCAGCCCCCGCTACAGCGGTTGCTGCGGGCGCTGCTGGGCATCGACACCAAGCTAAAGCAATACACCCGAGGCAAAGCCTTCGTCGACCAGGTGGTCAGCCGGGTCGGCATGCAGCAGTTCAACACGATCTGGTCAGGTCCCGAAACGCTGCCATTGCCCGCGGAAATCGAAAACCCGCAACGATGGATCGACAGAGTGCTGTAGGGCAGCTCACGACGGCTGTCAAGGCATTTACCGACACCTACCTCGCCGGAGTTGAGCGCTGGTGCGTGGGGCTTTCCGGTGGCCCCGACTCGTTGGCGCTCACCGCGGCCGCGGCCGGCCTGCGCCCTACCACCGCGCTGATCGTCGACCACGGCCTGCAGGCCGGCTCGGCCCAGGTCGCCGCCACCGCGCGACGACAGGCTATGGAGCTGGGATGTGTTGACGCGCAGGTACTTTGCGTACAGGTGGGTGCTGACGGCGGCTTGGAGGCGGCCGCCCGCACCGCGCGCTATGAGGCGTTGCAGGCCGCCCGCGGGGACCGTCCAGTGCTGTTAGCGCACACGCTCGACGACCAAGCCGAAACGGTGCTGCTCGGACTGGGCCGCGGCTCGGGCGCCCGCTCGATCGCGGGCATGCGCCCGCATGATCCGCCGTGGTGTCGGCCGCTACTGGGCCTGCGGCGTGCCGTGACCCATGCCGCCTGCGACGAGCTGGGCCTGGCCGCATGGCACGACCCCCACAACAGCGATCGCCGGTTCACCCGCACCCGGTTGCGCCAGGAGGTGCTGCCGCTGCTCGAAGAGGTCCTCGGCGGCGGGGTCGCCGAAGCACTGGCACGCACCGCGACGGCGTTGCGAGAGGACAGCGAGCTCATCGACACACTTGCGGCGCAGGCGCTGGCGGCCGCCACCACCGGTGACGGACTCGACACTGCGGCACTGGCCTCGCTGCCCGACCCGATTCGCCGGCGGGTCATCCGCCGCTGGCTGCTGGCCGGAGGCGCTATTGGATTGACCGACAAGCAGATTCGCGGGATCGACACCCTGGTCACCGCGTGGCGCGGGCAGGGCGGGGTGGCCGTCGGGTCCACACTGCGCGGTCAGCGGCTGGTTGCCGGGCGACGCGACGGGATGTTGGTTTTGCGCCGCGAGCCCGTGTGACAGGGCTCGCGCCGTCCGGCCGCAGTTGAGACAAAGTGGCCGCCCATACCATTACTCATCACCGCGACAAATTATTTCGATGAAATGCATAGTCGACTCATTAAATACAATTTTAACAATGGACGTTTGTTTACGCCTCTATGAATAATAAGCGCGGTTTCTATGCGTTTGCTCAGCGCACAGGCATTACCTCGAAATAGCCGCTTAGCATCACGGCGACCGTCTTCGAGGAGGAAAGTAAATGGCACTTGTAATCACAGAGCCGGAGATGCTGGCAGCGGCCGCCGGAGATTTTCACGACATCAATTCGGTGCTGAGAGCCACCAACGCGGCAGCCTCAGGCCCGACGACTGCGGTGATGCCGGCCGGCGCCGACTTGGTATCGGTGCTGACCGCTGCACAGTTCGTCGCGCACGCACAGCTATACCAAGTGGTCTGCGCCCAGGCTGGGGCGGTCCAAGACCAGTTGGCGACGACGCTGGGCGTCAGCGCCGGTTCGTACGCGGTCACTGAGGCCGCCAACACCGCCGCGTGCAGCTAGGAAAAGTAAGCCATGTTGGATTTCGCTGCATTGCCGCCGGAAGTCAATTCCGCGTTGATGTATTCCGGGTCTGGCTCAGGTCCGCTGCAGGCTGCCGCGGCTGCGTGGCAAGAGCTGGCTGCCGAACTCCGCGGCACCGCATCCGCTTACCGGTCCGTGACGGCCGGCCTAACAGGAGGGCCGTGGCAGGGGCTTGCTGCGGCGTCCATGGCCGCCGCCACCGAGGCCCATATGGGGTGGCTCGACGGTGCTGCCGAGCAGGCCGAACAAGCGGCCACTCAAGCCGCCGCAGCGGCTCAGGCCTATGAGACAGCGTTTGCCGCGACGGTGCCGCCGCCGGTGATCGCGGCCAATCGGGCGTTGCTGATGCAGTTGCTGGCGACGAATGTTCTTGGCCAGAACATTCCGGCTATCGCGGCTACAGAGGCTCACTATGCCGAGATGTGGGCGCAGGATGCCGCGGCGATGTACGGCTATGCCGGCGCAGCGACCGCGGCCTCGACGTTGACGCCGTTCGCTGCGCCTGCGCCGTCAACCAACCTGGCCGGGCTGGCGGCCCAGAACGCTGCGGTCGCGCAGGCTGTCGGCGCCTCGACGGGCACGACAGTGCAGGAACTGTCGCAGTTCACGTCGGCCGTGCCCGGCGTGCTGGCAAGGCTTGCGGGTTCAGCTACTTCTCCGCCGTGGCTTGCCGGGCTCGGTCTGACCTTGGAGCCGTCCGGCTCCGGCGTGATCGTCGGCGGGGTACTCGGCGACATGCTGGCGGGGATCAGCGGGTCGTCAACGTTGAATGCGGCCACGCCATTTAATGCGTTTGCGCGACAGATTTCCAACGTAAGGCTTTTCGCCACCGCATTCAGGGATATTGAAGGCCTCGCCTCTAAGGCCCTAGACACAATGGAAAAATCCGCGAAGGCCACCGGCGAGGCCGCGGCCAAGGCCGCCTCGGCGTTGCCGAGCATTCTTCCGGCCGCGGCGGCCCAGGCCTGGCTGGCGGCCTAGGCGGAGCGACGGGAAGTGTGGGCAAGGCCGCGTCGATCGGCGTGTTGTCGGTGCCGAACAGTTGGGCAGCGGCGGCGCCGACCTCAAGTGCGACGTCGGCAACACTGGCGGGCGCGGGCTGGACGGCTGCCCCGCAGGAAAGCGCCTCGGTGGTACCGGCACCCGGGATGCCGGGTGTGGCGTCGGCCACGCGCAATGCTGCCGGCTTCGCCGCGCCGCGGTACGGCGTCAAACTCACCGTGATGGCGCAGCCGCCGGCCGGGGCTGACGATCCAGTAGGCCAGGTAGCCACAATCGGAGGCGCCGATGTTGGCCGCGGCTTGGCGGCATGGCACGCTGTGGTCGTGGCAGCGCAATCGGGCGAGCTGTACCCCGGCGACATCAAATCGGTGCTGCTGACCGGGCAACAGATTCAGGCCCGCACCGCCGAGCTCGGCGCGATGATCGGTGACGACTACCGCGGCGTGACCGATGTTCCCGGTGCTCAAGACCTGCTGCTGATCACCGTATTGAAGGGCGCGGTCATGTTCGTCACCGACCTGGCACGCGCGATCCCGCTGCCGACCCAGTTCGAGTTCATGGCCGTCAGCTCCTACGGCTCCTCGACGTCGTCGTCGGGCGTGGTGCGAATCCTCAAAGACCTCGACCGCGATATCAACGACCGCGACGTGCTGATCGTCGAGGACGTCGTGGACTCCGGACTGACGCTGTCGTGGTTGCTGCGCAACCTCGCCACCCGGCGTCCGAGGTCGCTTCGGGTATGCACGCTGTTGCGCAAGCCGGATGCGATGCGCGCCCACGTGGACATCGCATACGTGGGCTTCGACATTCCCAACGAATTCGTCGTCGGCTACGGCCTCGACTACGACGAGCGCTACCGCGACCTGCCGTACATCGGCACCCTCGATCCGCGCGTTTACCAGGACTAGTCCAGCTCCCAGACCGCCGTCACCGAGAAATCCACTGTCTGCTGGCCGGGTTTCAGCGGAACCTCGGTGGCCATCGGTGCCCGAGGCAACGGCGTTGGAGTGGGTGTAGCGGAGGTTTCCCAGATCGAAATCACTTCACCTAAGCGGAGTCCCGATAGCCGCGCGTACTGGTCGGCTCGATCCCTGGCGTCGTTGAACGCGCGAGCCCGCGCGTCCTTTACCAACTGGGAATCGTTCTCGATGGAATAGCGCACGGAATTGATTCGGGTGGCGTCGCCGCCGGCGCTGACGATGACGGCCAGCACATGCGACGCCGAATCCAGCTTGCGAACCTTGACCTGGATCGAGTGTTCGGCGTGGTAGCCGGTGATGTTTCCTTCGCCGCCGCCGTACTGGGGTTGCACGCTGACATTCGTCGTACTGATATCCGGCGGACTCACTCCAGCGTCTGTGAGCGCGTTGATGACCGCTTGCTGCCGTTCGTTTGTCCGGTTCATCGCGGTTGTGACGTCGGGCGCAGTCAATTCGATGCCGGCGTCGACGGTCAACGTATCCGGAACACCCTGAGCTTGGCTCGACCCCGTGACGGTGACTTGGCGGGTATTGTCGTCGACCGATGCCGTGCCGGCATCGCACGCGGACACCGCGACCGCTGTGACACTTAGCGCTAGCACAGCACGCAACCACGGTTTCCCGCTCGTAGCCAAGGACATGACTGGCACCCTAGCGTTTGTCAGAACGGCGGATCGTCAGGCAGGGGTTCCAGCGGGGGAGGTCGCCAATCGGGCGGCAGCTCTTCGGGTTCTCGAGGATCGTTCACCCAGGTACAAAAGGGGCTGGTGCTCGGTGTGCCCTTGAACAAAAACAGCATGTCGCGCATATGGTTTCGAAACTTGCGGGCATCGATCTCTTGTTTGCGGGCCTCTTCGAGGTAACGCCGTGCTTTGTTGACGGGCCGCTGCTCGCGATTGTGCTTGCGCGCGCAGGCGATTCGAGCTGCGCGTTGCTTCGAGCGGCTGCGGCGGCTCGGTGTAGGTGCTACGCACACGGGAGCGCGCAGCTGCGGGAAAAGGTCTAATCCCTCGGGCACGGTGCGATAGGTGTGCCCTGCGGGTGAGACCCAGATCACTGTGCCGTCCGCCAGCTGCCTATCACGCCACCCACCGAAAGTCTTCAGCCGGTGATGTTGGCGGCAAAGGCATTTCAGATTCCATGGCACAGTCAACCCACCAGCTTTCGGGTTGGCATGGTTGAACGGAATCGTATGGTCGATATCACAGACCATGGCCGGGCGGCTGCATCCTGGGAACCGACACGTCAAATCCCGGCACCGGATCGCCCGTTCCAGCGCCGCGGACGGTTGATACCGCAAGGCCTCCGCTGGCGTCACCCTAAAATCAGCCAACCTTATCGATGCAGCCGCGGCGAGCTGGCGAACCTGCTCGGCGTCGATGACACCGCAGCCCTCGAGGTAGCCGGGCTGGGCGCTGTCGCCGTAGACCGTTTGCCCGCTGGCCACCACATTCACGACGACTTGTGCACCACCCATATCGCGACCTTCGGTGCTCGCGGTTTTCTTGGGGCAGAACGATTTTCCGCAGCAGCACGCCAGGCGACGTCCTTCAGTGAGCGCGGCGAGCGCATCGGCGCGGCGCTGATCCAGTGTTCGCGGATCGTCTGGGCACACTTGTTTGGCCAATTCCGATAGCCGCCGGTCGAATGCCGTGGCCGCCGACGCCGCTACGGTGCCATGAATCTCTGCCATGCCATGCTCACCGGCGATGGTCGCGATGTACCGGTCATCCTCGGCGCGCCGGCGACGCTCACGGGCGGCATCGGGATCGGCGACGCGCACTGCGGCATCGACGGCATTGACTATGCGCTGCCGCGACCAGCCCTGCCACTTGCCGATACGGGACGCCAGCGACTCGTCGAGCTTCGCGATCACTGTCTCATCGGTGACCAAGTCGGTGCGGCTAATGATCAATCGCACCGTGCGCCAATCAGTTCGGCCTTCGGCAAGCAGTGCAGCTACCTGAGGGAGCCGAGTGTCGAGCGCGTTGGCGTACGAGACCACATAGCTCGCGGCCGTCGGGGACAGATTCATCACCGCGGCCACCTCGGCCGTCGTCTGATCGAACCCGTCGATCACCGCATAGCCGCGCTCGGTATCGGCTGGCTCTGGCTCGGCCAACCGCTGTTGCAGCAGGGCCGCCACCGCCGCCAGCCGCCGCGCCACCAGTATCGACTCCAGCCGATGTGCCGACCCGATCACCTCCACCAGCGCCGATGCCTGCAGAGTAGCCGTCGCGGCGGGCTCACCGACCCCGGCGGCCTCCAGCGGATCAGTCGCGGTGTCAAACATAGTTTCGACGATAGGTGGCTGCACTGACGGCGACGTCGACCGAGGCGGCTCATGGTCCGGGTTATCCACAGTTGCGGATCTGTCCACAACCTTGGCCGGCGAGACTGATACTCGAATCACGCCACGCAGTGGTATTGCCCCGACAGGGAACCGCGGACCTGAGCAGGTTTATGCAGCGGGTTTGATGGCGCGGACGGTCGCAGCGTGGATCCCGTCGGCAACCTGATGGGTGAAAGTGATTGACACGTCGGTGAATCCGGCCGCGGTCAGTCCGTCTAGGTATTCCTGTCTGGACAGTGCGCCGGCGATGCAGCCGACATAGGGACCGCGCTCGGCTCGGTCGGCCGCACTCAAAGGGTCTTCTGCGACTACATCCGAGATCCCAATGCGGCCGCCGGGAACCAGAACACGAAAAATCTCGGCGAGCGCAGCAGTCTTGTCGACCGACAGGTTGATCACGCAATTCGAAATGATCACGTCCACTGATTCGTCAGGCAGCGGAACGTCTTCGATGGTGCCCTTGAGGAACTCGACATTGGTGATACCGGCTTTCGCCTGGTTCGCCTCGGCGAGCGCAAGCATCTCGTCGGTCATGTCGACGCCATAGGCGTACCCGTTTGGCCCTACTCGCCGTGCGGATAGCAACACGTCGATCCCGCCGCCCGAACCCAGGTCGAGGACGTGTTCACCCGGGCGCAGCTCGGCCACCGCGGTCGGGTTGCCGCAGCCCAGGCTGGCGGCAACGGCCTCGGCCGGCACTTCGGATTGCTCGCCGTCGCTGTAGAGGCCGACGCCGAAACTGGGATCGACTTCGACCCGCCCACAGCAACCCGCCGCGCTGATCAGATGTGCGTTGGTGTCGACCGAAGTCACCGCGACGGCGGCTTCGGCGTAGCGAGCTCGAATTTGTTCGCGAAGCTTGGTGTCCTGGTCACCCATCTATCTGAGACTCTGCTTCACAGATCGATAGCTGTCAATATGTATGGCAGAATCGGCACCATGACGGGAATTCCGACAACCACGAACCCGGTTTTCGCTGATTTTTCGGCGTGCTGCGACCCGATCACCGGTGGTGTGCTGGACACCGCCGCCGCGGAGCGACTAGCGGCGGTGCTTAAGGCGCTGGCCGAGCCGACCCGGCTGCGGCTGGTGTCGTTGATTGCGGCGCATGACCGAGCCGAGGCCTGCGTGTGCGATCTGACCGATCCTGTGGGGCTGTCACAGCCAACCGTGTCCCATCACCTGAGGATTCTTGCCGACGCTGGGCTGATCGAACGTGACCAGCGCGGCAAGTGGGCGTATTACCGCCTGATTCCGGGTGTTTTGGATGCGCTGGCCGGCGTGCTGGCCACAGCCGATCGCCGCCGACGCGCCGCAGACTCAGCACAACAAGTGCGCGTTGAGCGGCTTGCACCTGGCAGACGGCGGAGCTGATGGCTGCGAGGACGCCGAAAGGATGGCTCGCAGCCGGATCGCCGAGCTTCAGCATCGCATCGATGAATTGACAGCCATGCGCGATGCTCTGGCACAGCTTGTCGCGAGTTGTCGTCAGCCGCGGGCGAAGCGCCCATGCCCAATCCTGGACGCGATTGGAACCGCAGCTGACACAACAACATCCGTAACCGGAGGCCACAATGAGAATTGAATTGCTCACCTCGCCCGGATGCCCCAACGCGGCTACGGCCAGAAAAATCATCACCGACTGCCTGGCCGACCTCGGCATCGAATTGCCGATCCTCGAGCGGATCGGTCCTTTTCCGTCGCCGACGGTCTTGGTCGACGGTTTCGACGTGATGCGCGCGGCCCGGGCTCAGGTCGGGCATGCGTGTCGACTCGACTTGCCGACTGCGCAACAGGTCTGCGACGCACTGCGGGCCCGTCGCCGCGCAATTGGGCGTGCGGACCACGATGACATCGATGTCTGAACCCGCCATGGGGCAAGGGTCGTTTGATGACGCCAGCGTGATTGGCGGTGCGACGAGTCAAACCTGTTGCCAGCCAATACTGTCGCGGCCGAACTGGCGAAAACTGTTCGGCGGCCTCAACACTGCCGATGCGAGGGTGCATCTGATCCGTGCCGCGTTGCGCCTGCCGGCAGCCGGTGAGCCGGGTCACTAAGTCGCAGCTGGCGGATGCCGTCGGTGTGCCCGAACTCGATCTCGACGACGCGCGGCCGGGACATTGAATACGACGACCAGGGCCGCATCGTCGAGTGGGGGATAATTACGAAGCCCACCCCGCACAAATTCACCATCGACAGATGCCAGCGGCGCACCGCCAGCGTCGAGACTCGCTGCCCGACAACGGGAACCGTCATCAGACTCACCGTCGCACCCGAGGTCGGTGTTACCGCGCTGGACCCACCGCGGCGGTCGTATCCATCGTCCACCCGAGCCGGGTCGACCCAGCCGCGGTGCAAGTCACCGGCTGCAATTCGCAGCACTTCTTCGCCGCCGCAGCCCGCCCGCGATTGGCAGTCCCGCTACCCTGGGATGACGGTATTGCCCGTCGCGGAAGCCTACAGCCTGCTGCGGCCATTGGCCGACGCGATCCTTGGCGGCGACCGCCTTCATCACGGCGACACCCGCATGCCGTATCGACCCGGTCAGCCACTGCCCGACGAGCGCTAACCCGGCATCAGCAGGCGCACAACTCGGCGTAGCGCTCACACGCGGATCAGCGGTCGCCGATTCTGTGATAAAGAGATGCGAATGAGCTTCCCTAAGTCCGCATCCGTTGCACCAGATGTCGGATATGAACGGGGCCTGTCGGCGCGCACTGTCCAGATGATGGCGATCGGCGGCGCGATCGGGACCGGCCTCTTCTACGGGGCGGGTGCCGGCATCGAGCAGGCCGGCCCGGCGTTGATTTTGGCGTACATGGTTGGCGGTCTGGTGGTCTTCGTCATCATGCGTGCCCTCGGCGAGTTGCTGGTCTACCGGCCGGTGTCGGGCAGCATGTCCGAGTACGCCGAGGAATTCCTGGGGCGTTTCGCCGGTTTCGCCAACGGCTGGACGTACTGGGCGGTGTGGACCACCACGTGCATGGCCGAGATCACTGTCGCGGGAAAGTACGTGAGGTTCTGGTGGCCTGCCATACCCGAGTGGGTGACGGCATTGGTGGTGCTGACGATCCTGTTTGCCGCCAACCTGATTTCGGTGAAGATTTTCGGGGAGGCGGAATTTTGGTTCTCGATGATCAAAGTGGCAGCCATCATCGGTATGATTGTTTTGGGAATCGTTGTGCTGCTCCCTATTCCGGGCATTGGCCCCAACGCCGGACCGTCGATCGCCAATTTGTGGAACGATCACGGGATCTTCCCCACCGGCGTGAGCCAAGCGCTGCTGAGTCTTCAGACCGTGGTGTTCGCCTACGTCGGCGTGGAGCTCGTCGGCGTCACCGCCGGTGAAGCGGAAAATCCGAAGATCACGTTGCGCAAGGCAATTAATACGTTGCCGTTCCGCATCGGATTGTTCTATGTCGGCGCGTTGCTGGTCATTCTGTCGGTACGCGGATGGCGACACTTCCACAGCGGCCAGAGTCCATTCGTCGCAGTGTTCAACTACGTCAATATCCCGGCGGCAGCCGGGATCGTCAACTTCATCCTGCTGACCGCCGCGCTGTCGTCGTGCAATGCGGGCATCTACTCCACGGGCCGTATGGTGCACAGCCTGTCCGAACGACGCGAAGCGCCAGCGGCTATGCAGGCCTTGAGTTCCCGCCATGTGCCGCTGCTGGCGATCAGCTTCTCGGCTCTGGTGATGGGTCTCGGGGTGTTCGTCAACTGGCTTTCTCCCGACAAAGCCTTCGCCTATATCACCTCGGTGTCTGCGATTGGAATCATCTTCGTGTGGGCCTCAATCCTGGCCTCGCACATGGTGTATCGGCGACGCGCGGCCGCGGGAAAACTGCCGGCTTCCGACTATCGGCTGCCAGGCGCACCGGTGACCACTGCAGTGGCCCTGGCATTCCTTGCCCTGGTGGTCGTCCTGCTGTTCTTCAGCGCGCATGGGCGCATGGCGATCTTGGTCGGCGTCATCTGGCTGGCGCTCGTGTCGATCGGTTACGTTGCTCAGCGTGCCCAGACCCCAGCTCATTTGGAGAACGACTGCTGAAGCGCTGCTGCCACCATTCCGACATCGTCGTTGGCTTGCCGCAGACCGGTGGGCACATCAGGGTAGACGGCACCGCTCATCGACAGGTCGAAGACTAGATGGTGACCGTTGTCGGTGGTGAGGTATCCCGCCAGGCGCTGCACGTTGACCAGGGCGCGACCTGTCGCCGGGTCGGCTACCGCTACGGTTCCAGTCTTGGCTTGCACCTTTCCCTTTGCCGGGCTGTGCGCGCCGACGGCCGCTATCGTGCCGCTTCGGCCCAAGACCGGCTGTCCGGCGACGAAAGCCGGTCCCCACGGCTGCCTGGCCGCCCACCCGACCCAACTGGTCATCTGCCGAGGGGTCGCCGATGCCGGGTAGGCGCCCTCGCCGTCGGTCAACACGACGGCGTCGGACCGCAAACCGGCTTTGTCGACGACGGCGCGGACAGTGCGCAACCCGTCGGAGCAATCGGTGGATCCGGATTTAGTTGCCAGCAAGCACAGCATCGCGTTGGCGCCGACGTTGTAGCTGGTGCGTAGAATCATCGAACCGAACGCCTGCAACGGCGGTGACTGCAGCGACGCCAACCGGCGGCGAGCTGAATAGCTGTTCGGCGCCGGGAGCCAGTACTGGTTATTGGGGCCGAGCGCTGGGGCGCTCACCGCAATCCCCACGCGCCCAAGGGCTTCGACAAACAATGTGCGAGCCCATGTCTCGGCGTCCGGCACGTGGTAGATCGTGAGCTGCGGGCTTCCTTGCGGGATCAGCCCGCTGACGACGAGGTTGTGCGAGTTGGCGGGATCCGCGCTCACCTCGAGGCTCGATGGGTTGCCGGGTTTGATGGTCGAGACCTTCGCCTGAACGGTGAAGGCCGTTGTCGACGGTGTGGTTTGGACGATCGCCGGCTGCCCGACGTCACCGGGTGACACGTCGATGTCGAGGATGTTGTCGTTGACGAAGATTGGCGGAACGCCGCCCTCCTGCCCGGGTGCGTAGCGCCAGATCCGAGTATCGACGATGACGTCGCCGTCGATGGCTTTCACTCCCTTGGCAGCGATTTGGCGGGCCAAGTCGTTGAGGCCCGCCAACGGATCGTCGCTAACCTTGCGAGCGTTGGGTGCGATGTCGCCGTAGACGTGGTCGATGCTGTTGGCGTCGAATGCGTCGTCGACGCGGCCGTGCATCGCGCCGCGACCGCCCAACGTGAGATCGCCCGAAGCGACCAGGATGACATCGCCGTGCACTACGCCGTCGACCGTCGGCGCCGTGGCGTACACCGGTGTGGTCAGCCGGGTGTTGGGGCCGATGGTGTCGTATACCGTGCCGATCGTAAATTGCTTTGCGGTCGAGCCGGTCAACACCATCTCGTCGGGCCGCTGGCTCAACAGAACTTCTCCGGAGTCGCGATCGGCGACGTCGTAGTTCCACCGCGCCGTTGCATATGCCGGTTTCGCCATGATCTGTAGTGCGGCGGCGGGCAGCTGTGCGGTTGCTCCACCGCTGCTCTTCTCGGCGTGGCAGCCAGAGACTAGAGCGACCGAGAGTGTACCTGTGGCAAAGAGACGTATTACGCCCCGCAAAGGTCGCTGATGCCACGAGCTATTATCGACCCGGAAGAAGTTGCCGCCCAGGTAATCACACCAATCACGTACGGACCAGCCCAGCAGGCATGCATTAGCGCCCGCTGGGCTGGGCAACCGGTCACGTCTGGCTAACAGTCTTGCCAGCCGGATGGCCGTGACGCAGCTAGCGGGGAAGCCCCCACTTGCAGCATCTTCACTCGCCTTCCGACGCGCCGCTGGTGGTTGTCGGAGAAGTGGTGGTGGTCGTCGACGTGCTGGTTGTGGTTGTGGACGTGCTGGTTGCACCCGCAGGCGGGTTGTTGCATGCAGAGCGGAGGACTGTGCTGCCTGGACTTTGGTTCGTTGCGTTTCGTTCGGCCTCCTGCTGTGTCGCGCCGCTGTCACCGAAATATTGGTTCCCATTTTGGACGACCGCGCCGCAGTCGGGATACTTGAAGGTGATCAGCACGTTGCATATGGGGTTGTTTTGCTGACACTCCGAGCTCGCAGCCAAGTTAGCCTGGTACTCATTCGGCTTATTCGTCGCAACACCAACCGACTTGCCATCCGGCGAGACGGCAATTGCGCCCCACTCCTCTTGGGCGTTGGCAGCTGGCGCCATCGCGACCGTCAGCACGACTGCTAGTGCGGTACCGGAAGCGGCGATCGTCGTGCGGGTTCTAAGCCTAAATCCGTGGATGGTTCCGGTGATTTGATCGGCGTGTGAACAGCGAAAATGCCTTCTGAACTGGGACAATACGAGTGCTGAGGCCGCATTTGTCCATAGTCCGGGAAGGCACTTTCGATGCACTCATCGTATACGTTCACCACCGGATCGGCGGTGTTTGACGAGCAGAATCTGCTGTCGGCGGCCGGGTTGGTGCCAGTGCTGGAACTGGCTGAGCAGACCGGTCTTTCGGAATTGATCAACGAGCGCGTGGATCTGCCGTCGACTCGGGTGAAGTCCGGCGCGGTCAACCCGGCTGGCAAGCTGACCTCGATCGTCGCCGGGATGATGTGCGGCGCGGACAGCATCGATGATGCCAATGTGCTGCGCGCGGCGGCACACCCCGGGTGTTCAACGAGGTATATGCCCCATCGACGTTGGGGATCTTTTTGCGCGAGTTCACCTTCGGGCATACCAAACAACTCGCCGCAGTGGCCCGCGAGCATCTGATCGCACTGGCGGCGCGCACCCCGCTGCTGGCTGGCGCCGACGAGCGGATGTTTTTGGACATCGACTCGCTGCTGCGCCCGGTCTACGGCCACGCCAAGCAGGGCGCCTCCTTCGGTCATGCCAAGATCGCCAGCCGCGCGCTGCTGCGGCTGGGCCTGTCCCCACAGATCACCACCATCTCCACGGCGACCGCCGCGCCGGTGATCGCCGAGGCGCAGCTACGGAGCGGCAAAGCCGCCTCCGGGCGCGGTGCCGCATACCAGCTCAAGCAGGCGATCACCACCGCGAAAGCGATCAACCCCGACGCGCCGATCCTGGTGCGCGGCGACTCAATGTTTGGCACCAAGAAAGTGATCACCACCTGCATTCAGCGAGGCGCCGAATTCTCCCTGTCGATCAGCCGCAACAAGCGCATCAACGCCGCGATCGCCGCCATCGACGAGGCCGCCTGGACCCCGGTGCACTACCCGGGCGCGGTCGAAGACCCCGACACCGGGGCGTTGATCTCCGATGCCCAGGTCGCCGAAACCCCCTACACCCTGCGCCTGGCCCGCGGCCGAACACTGACCGTGCGGCTGGTAGTGCGCCGGGTCAAAGACGCCCGCCACCTGGATGCGTTGTTTCCGGTGTGGCGCTATCACCCGTTTGTCACCAACTCCGCGCTGCCGGTCGACCAGGCCGATATCACCCACCGACGCCACGCCATCATCGAAACCACCTTCGCCGATTTAATCGACGGCCCACTGGCACACATCCCGTCGGGGCTGTTCGCGGCCAACTGCGCCTGGCTGGCCTGCGCGGTGATCGCCCATAACCTGCTGCGCGCCGTCGGCACCCTCGCCGGTGGCCACCATGCCGTGGCCCGCGGGGCTACCCTGCGCCGCGACCTGATCAACATCCCGGCCCGCTTCGCCGCCCCGGCCCGCAAACCAATGCTGCACCTACCCGCCCACTGGCATTGGCGAGCCAGATGGAAGGCCCTGTGGCACAACGTCATCGGTTACCCGATCGCGCAACCCCGCGCCGCCTGACCCCACCTTCCAAGCCCTGTCCGCCCCGCCATCCCAGGCCCGACCCAAGGAACCCAAAGGAAAGCTGGTACAGGCCAGCGGATCACCCACGCCCCACCGCGCCACACTCGGCCGCATCCCAAAACAACCGCGTCGACGGCAACACGAAATCACCCATCCACGGATTCAGGCTAAGACTGGGCCGTGTCATGGCAGTTCCTTTCCAGGCCGGTATTGGGGTTGGGTTCAGCTTGGCGCGGTTGAACAGTTGCATGTGGATGGGCAGCGGTCTGATCTTCGAGCTGGCCAGACTGCAGAATGGATAGACCGTAATCGCACCGTGATAGGTTGATAGGCATAGCCTGCCCTGAGCCTCAGTGGTGTGAATACCTCCTTTCAATGTTGCAAATGCAGGCCCAAACAACGGAGGGTAACTCGGCCGCTTTGCGATGTCGCGGTTTTCTCCAAAATGGTGTGCAGATAGTAGTTAAACCAGGTGCTGTTCAGCACATCTGCTTGATCAGCAAACGGGGTCGAGCCCACAGTTCCTGGCCGGAACTCGGTCGCTCACTGATTCGGGGTGCTAGCGATCGCAGTCGGTCACCTAGCGTTTCGGCGTACGTGTTATGGCGTCACCAGGATCTTGCAGTGGCGTTCGGGATCGGCCAGGTCGTCGAACGCCGCTCCGACCCCGTCGAGGCCGACTTCGCCGGTGATCACCGGCGCGACGTCGATCTCACCTTCGGCAATCGCACGCAGCGACTCGGCGAATTCGTTTGGGTCATAGGCGAACACGAACTGCACGCTGATCTCTTTGGCAACGCCGAAGAACGGATGCACAGTGTCGGGTTGCATGCAAACTCCGGCGACGACAATGCGGGTGCCTGCCGGGGTCCGGCGCATGACATCATCGATGATGCCGGGCACTCCGACCGCCTCGAACACCACCTTCGGCTTCACCGTGTCGAACGGCGAACCGCCCGCGGGGTCGATCGTCTGAACGGCGCCCATCGTGGCAGCAAGCGCGCGTCGCTTCGGTGAAAAGTCTGACGCCACAATCGTTTCTACGCAGCGAATCTTCAACGCCGCGATGATCGCTATCCCGATCGGACCGCAGCCGAGCACCAGCGCCGTCTCGCCGCGCTCAATCCCCGACTTGTTGACCGCATGCAGACCCACCGCCATCGGCTCGGTCAAAGCGGCGTGCCGCGGGTCCAAGCCGTTGGGAATAGGCAACAGCAGCGGCGCCGACAGCAACATCCGTTCGGCGTAGCCGCCGATTGTTTTGTCGGTGAAGCCAATTGGTACGATCCCCTGAGCCGAAAGCACCACTGGTATTGAAGTCACCAGGGTTCCCGGTGGATGCGTGTCGGTTTCGGGTCCGGCTTCGAGCACCTCCGCGCTGAATTCGTGGCCCATAATGATGTCGCGGTGAATGTCAGCCCCGACCCCGGCGCCCATCTGTTTACTCAGCGACAGCATCTCCTCACCATGAGCAGCGAAATGCAGGTCTGAGCCGCAGATTCCGCACGACCGCACGGCGACCAGCACCTGGCCCGGCCCAGGCACCGGTTCGGGCACGTCGTCGCGGTAGACCATGCGCCCGTCGCGCAGCACCGCGGCGCGCATCAGTTCTGCTCGCTTTCCAGCTTGATCTCGTCGGTATGTTCGCTGATGGCTTTGACCACCGCCTCACCGGCCCGGCCGAGCAGCTGGTCCCTCATCCCGCGAGCCCACTCATGCGACGCCTGCGGAGCATCGAGCTGTCTCTTGAAGTGCGGAATCACCTTGCGGGCAAACAATTCGTAGGAGTGGTAGGTGGCTTGCGGTGTGGCCCAGTCGTGGCCGAGCATCAAGAAGGTGCCAAACCCGCCGGAGCGGTCGAGCAGGTCTTGGATGTAGGTGATCGCATCGTCTGGTGTGCCGATGCAGCAATTGCCTTTGGCCGCGTAGTCTTCGACAAACTCCCGCGGCGATTGTGCGCCCTCGACCAGGTTGGCCAACGGTACGAAGCCGGCGGCACCGAAGTATTTCGCAAAATCCTGCAAGCCGTAGGTGCAGTCCTCGATGGCCTGGTCGCGGCTGTCGGCCAGATGCATGATCCCCAGCACCCGCCAGCCGGCCCGGTCCGGCTCGTCTCTGCCCGCTTTGTGGGCTTGGTCGCAGACCACCTGCCAGGCGTTTTCCAGCGCCGCGTAGCCGCCGGGCACCGACATCGACAGCGACAGCAGCGACGTGCCCAGCTGGCCGGCCAGCCGTGGCCCGGACGGGGAAATCATTGCCGCGGTGGCGATTTCGGGATAAGGCCAGGTGTAGGGGCGGACATGCAGCTGCGCGTCGCGCAGGGTGAACCAGTCGCTGTGACGGTTGATCCGCTCGCCGGGGGCTGCGCGAAACAGGGCCAGAATCGCCTCGAGGGACTCTTGCATCATCCGGCGCTGCTCGACCGGGTCGATGCCCATCATGTAGGCGTCCGAGGGCAGCGCCCCGGGGCCGGTGCCGAACATCACCCGGCCGCGAGTCAAATGATCGAGCAGCACCCAGCGGTCGGCCACCATCAGCGGATGGTGGTAGGGCAGCGAGACCACTCCGGTGCCCAGCCGGATGTGTTTGGTTCGCTCGGCCGCCGCCGCGATGAACACCTCGGGGCAGGCGATCAGTTCGTAACCGCCGGAGTGGTGTTCGCCGAACCACGCCTCGTCGAACCCGAGACGGTCGAGTGCGACGACGCGCTCCATGTCGTATTCGAGTGCCACCGTGGGGGATTGCCCGGTGGGATGAAATGGTGTGATGAACACGCCGAAGCGCAGGGGTTGGCTCATCGCAACTCCAAGCTGGACAGGAAGTCGAGTAGTACTTCGTTGATCTTGTCTGGGCGTTCCTGTTGCAGCCAGTGCCCGGCCCCGTCGATCATGACCTCACGGTACGGGCCGGTCACGACCTCGGTTGCGCGGTCACGGCGCATGAAGCTCAGCACGGGGTCGTCCGCACCCGCGATGAACAGCGCCGGCACCGTGATGGTGGGGCTCACCGGGTGCGCCATGATTTCCCAGTTCCGGTCGAGGTTGCGGTACCAGTTCAGCCCACCGGTGAAGCCGGTGCGGGTGAACTCGGCGATGTAGTGGTCGAGTTCGTCGCCGCTGATCCAGTCGGGCAGGCCGTCAGGCTCGGGCAGCCTTTCGACGAAACCCTCCGGTCCCGGCCGGGCCATCCGCAGCCCGGCGGCCGGGTCGCTGCTGCCGCGCAGGCCGCCATCATTCGGCGAATCGTCTTGGCCGGGTCGGCGCCCAACTCGGCGTCGGCGACCCCCGGCTCCTGGAAATACAGCATGTAGAAGAACTTGTCGCCGAAGAGCTTGCGCAGCGCCTGGGTGGGCGGCACCTGGGAGCGCGGCACCGGCGGCACGCTCAACCCGACCACCGCCGCCACGCGATCGGGATGCAGCTGCGCCGCACCCCATGCCACCGGGGCGCCCCAGTCATGACCCACCCACACTGCCCGCTCGGCCCCGACATCGTCGAGCAGACCGACGATGTCGGTGGTCAGCTCGCGAATGTCGTAGGCCTCGACCGCTTCTGGACGAGACGATCCGCCGTAGCCGCGCTGGTCGGGGGCCAGCACGTGATAGCCAGCCGCCGCGAGCGCCGGAATTTGGTGCCGCCACGAATAAGCCAGCTCCGGGAAACCGTGCGCCAGCACCACCGCTGGTGCGCCCCGTTTCCCTGCCTCGACCACTCGTAGCCGCACGCCGTTGGTATCAACTAACCGCTGGGTCGATGCGTGCACGGTCTCACCAAAGCACAACGGCAACCGGCTGAGAAGAGGCTGCGTCGTTCCGGGCGCCCAGTGGGAACCGCCGCCGGCCGCACGCTCGTTGCATTAGACGGCGCCGATGCGGGCCTCATGGGGGCCTGCTGACGAGCCGGGCAATTAGGCGTAGCGGTAACCTGAACTTTCCAGCTGCGCGTATCGGGGAAGGACCTGGCCGACTACGGCCGATGCTTGATGAACCGGAAAAACGTGATCCGCACACTCACGGCGATCGCCGTCGTGTTGTTGCTTGGCTGGTCGTTCTTCTACTTCAGCGACGACACCCGAGGGTACAAGCCCGTCGACACCTCGGTGGCGATGGCGCAGATCAAAGCCGACAACGTCAAAAGTGCGCAGATCGACGACCGCGAGCAGCAGCTGCGGTTGACCCTGAAGAGCCCTAACAGCGACACCAACGGCTCCGACAAGGTCATCACCAAGTACCCCAGCGGCTACGCTGTCCCGCTTTTCGACGCGTTGAACAGCAAGAATGCCCAGGTCAGCACTGTCGTCAACCAGGGCAACATCTTGGGATCGCTGCTGATCTACGTGTTGCCGCTGCTGCTGTTGGTCGGGTTGTTCATGATGTTCTCCCGCATGCAGGGCGGCGCGCGGATGGGTTTCGGCTTCGGCAAATCCCGGGCCAAGCAGCTATCCAAGGACATGCCCAAGACCACCTTCGCCGACGTCGCCGGTGTCGACGAGGCGGTCGAGGAGCTTTACGAGATCAAAGACTTTCTGCAGAACCCCGGGCGGTATCAGGCACTGGGGGCCAAGATCCCCAAGGGCGTGTTGCTTTACGGCCCGCCGGGAACCGGTAAGACGCTGCTGGCCCGGGCGGTCGCGGGCGAGGCCGGGGTGCCGTTCTTCACGATCTCCGGCTCCGACTTCGTCGAGATGTTCGTCGGTGTGGGGGCCTCGCGAGTGCGCGACCTGTTCGACCAGGCCAAGCAAAACAGCCCGTGCATCATCTTCGTCGACGAGATCGACGCGGTCGGACGCCAGCGCGGCGCCGGCCTAGGCGGCGGCCATGACGAGCGGGAGCAGACCCTGAACCAGCTACTGGTCGAGATGGATGGCTTCGACCCGCGCGCCGGTGTCATCTTGATCGCCGCGACCAACCGGCCCGACATTCTCGACCCCGCGCTGCTGCGGCCCGGCCGTTTCGACCGCCAGATTCCGGTGACCAACCCAGACCTCAACGGGCGCAAGGCAATTCTGCGAGTGCATGCCAAGGGCAAGCCCATGGCCCCCGACGCCGACCTCGACGCGCTGGCCAAGCGGACGGTCGGCATGACCGGCGCCGATCTGGCCAATGTCATCAACGAGGCGGCGCTGCTGACCGCACGCGAGAACGGCACCGTCATCACTGGCGCCGCGCTGGAGGAGGCGGTGGACCGGGTGATCGGCGGGCCGCGGCGCAAGGGCCGGGTGATCAGCGAGCAAGAGAAGAAGATCACCGCCTACCACGAGGGCGGGCACGCGCTGGCCGCGTGGGCGATGCCCGACATCGAGCCGATATATAAGGTGACGATCCTGGCCCGTGGGCGCACCGGCGGTCATGCGGTGGCGGTCCCGGAGGAAGACAAGGGGTTGCGCACCCGCTCGGAGATGATCTCGCAACTGGTGTTCGCGATGGGCGGTCGCGCGGCCGAGGAGCTGGTGTTTCGCGAACCGACCACGGGCGCGGTGTCCGACATCGAGCAGGCCACCAAAATTGCCCGGGCCATGGTCACCGAATTCGGGATGAGTTCCAAGCTCGGCGCCGTGAAATACGGCACCGAACACGGTGACCCGTTCCTGGGCCGCACGATAGGCACGCAGCCTGACTATTCACACGAGGTGGCGCGCGACATCGACGAAGAAATCCGCAAGCTCATCGAGGCCGCACACACCGAGGCCTGGGAGATCCTGACCGAATACCGCGACGTGCTCGACACGCTGGCCGGTGAGCTGCTGGAGAAGGAAACCCTGCACCGCCCCGAGCTGGAAGCGATATTTGCCGACGTCGAAAAGCGGCCCCGGCTCACCATGTTCGACGACTTCGGGGGCCGCATCCCCTCGGACAAGCCGCCGATCAAGACTCCCGGCGAGTTGGCCAAAGAGCGCGGTGAGCCGTGGCCGCCGCCGGTGCCCGAACCCGCGTTCAAAGCGGCGATCGCACGAGCCAGCGCCGAGGCGGCGGAGGCCGAGCGCGAGCGAAACACCAACGGCGCCAACGGTGCACCGGCAGCCCAGGGGCGGGCGACGGCCGGGGTGCTCCACCGCGGCGCCCCACTCAGCCCGACTACGGCGCCCCGGCGGGCTGGCGCGCCCCCGGGTGGCCGCCGCAGCAGCCGAATTACTGGTATCCGCCGCCGTCGTCGCCGCCCCAGTCGTCGTACCGGCCACCACCACCGCAGAACTATCCGCGTCAGCCCTACCCGCAGGGTCCGGCGCCCGGTGACCCACCGCCACCGGCCGACAAGTCCCCGGACGAGCAGGGGCAGCGCGCGGGCCGGCCCAATCCGCCGGCCCACGGCTGACACACGGAGGCTTCGATGGCGCAGCCAAATCCCCGTACTCGCACGCTACGCATGCCGGTGTTCGACCAGGCCCGAGTTGAGGCCGCGGTCCGAGAACTGTTGTATGCGATCGGCGAGGACCCGGACCGGCACGGCCTGGAGGACACGCCGGCCCGGGTCGCGCGCACCTACCGCGAGATGTTCGCCGGGCTCTACACCGATCCCGACACCGTGTTGAACACGACGTTCGACGAGCAACACGACGAGTTGGTGATGGTCAAGGACATCCCGCTGTACTCGACGTGCGAGCACCACCTGGTGGCCTTCCACGGTGTGGCACATGTCGGCTACATCCCCGGCGACGACGGGCGGGTGACCGGTCTGTCGAAGATCGCGCGGTTGGTCGACCTCTACGCCAGGCGGCCCCAGGTGCAGGAGCGGCTCACCGGCCAGATCGCCGACGCCCTGATGCGCAAACTCGATCCGCGCGGTGTCATTGTCGTCGTCGAGGCCGAACACCTGTGCATGGCGATGCGCGGGGTGCGCAAGCCCGGAGCGGTCACCACCACGTCGGCGGTGCGGGGACAGTTCAAGACCGACGCCGCGTCTCGAGCCGAAGCGCTCGAGCTCATCTTGCGCAAGTGACCACCACGCGCGTGCAGGTAATGGGCGTGGTGAACGTCACCGACGACTCGTTCTCGGACGGCGGGCGCTACCTGGACCCTGACCGCGCCGTCGAACACGGGCTGCGGTTGGCCGCCGAGGGTGCGGCCATCATCGACGTCGGCGGCGAATCCACCCGACCAGGAGCGGTGCGCATCGAGCCGCAGGTGGAAACCGCCCGAGTGGTTCCTGTCGTCAAACAGCTTGCCGCGCAAGGGGTTACGGTCAGCATCGACACGATCCGCGCCGGGGTGGCGCGCGCGGCGCTCGAGAGCGGCGCCCGGATCGTCAACGACGTCTCCGGTGGGCGCGCCGACCCAGCGATGGCGCCGCTGCTAGCCGACGCGAAAGTGCCGTGGGTATTGATGCACTGGCGCTCGGTGTCGGCCGAGCACCCGCACCGGGTGCCGCATTACCGCGACGTGGTGGCCGAAGTGCGCGCCGAACTGCTCGCCAGCGTCGATCACGCGGTCGCCGCCGGGGTGGACGCGGCCAAACTGATCATCGACCCGGGTCTGGGATTCGCCAAAACCGCACAACACAATTGGGCACTGCTGCATGCATTGCCGCAATTCGTCGCGACCGGTATCCCGGTGCTGGTCGGGGCATCGCGCAAGCAGTTTCTCGGTGCGCTGCTGGCCGACGCTGACGGGACGTTGCGCCCACCCGACGGACGCGAGACCGCGACCGCGGTGATCTCCGCGCTGGCCGCCCTGCACGGCGTGTGGGGGGTACGCGTGCACGACGTGCGAGCCAGTGTCGACGCGCTGAAGGTCGTCGAGGCCTGGAATCAGGGCGGAACCAATGGCTGATCGAATCGAATTGCGCGGCTTGAGGGTTCGTGGCCGACACGGTGTCTACGAGCACGAGCGCGCCGACGGCCAGGACTTCGTCGTCGATATCACCGTGTGGATCGACCTGGCCGACGCCGCCGCCAGCGACGACCTGTCCGACACCTACGACTACGGCGTGCTGGCCCAGCGGGCGAGCGACATCGTCGCCGGCCCGCCGCGCAAGCTGATCGAAACGGTCGCCGGTGAGATCGCCGACGACGTCATGAAAGACACCCGGGTGCATGCCGTCGAAGTAGTGGTGCACAAGCCGAGCGCCCCCATCCCGCAGACGTTCGCCGACGTGGCGGTGGTGGCAAGGCGGTCGCGTCGCGGCGGGCGCGGATCGGTGGTACCGGCCGGAGGTGTGCCATGACCCGCGTCGTGTTGTCGATCGGGTCCAACCTGGGCGACCGGCTGGCGCGGCTGCAGTCGGTCGTGGACGGGCTGGGCGGGTCGGTGCGGGCCGTCTCTCCCGTCTACGAGACCGACCCGTGGGGCGGTGTGGATCAGGGCCCGTTCCTCAACGCGGTGCTGATCGCCGACGACCCGGCGTGTGACGGCCACGGCTGGCTGCGCCGGGCCCAGGCGTTGGAGCGGGCGGCCGATCGCACGCGCGGCCAGCGGTGGGGTCCGCGCACTCTCGACGTGGACCTGATCGCCTGCTACGACGACGGCGACGAGGTGCTGTCCCGCGACGACGGCTTGACCCTGCCGCACCCGCTGGCCCATCTGCGGGCGTTCGTGATGGTCCCGTGGCTGGCGATCGACCCGGACGCCGAGCTGACCGTGGCCGGAAAGAAGCGACCCGTGGCCCGGTTGCTGGCCGAGCTGGAACCCGCCGATCGTAGCGGTGTGCGACGGACGGATTTGGTGCTCACGACCCGGGTGTCGGGATGCTGATGGGACCGACGCGCAAACGGGACCTGACGGCCGCGGTGATCGCCGCCGCGGTGGTCGGTTACCTGCTGGTGGTGCTGCTGTACCGATGGTTTCCGCCGATCACGGTGTGGACGGGCGTGTCGCTGCTCGCGCTCGCCACCGCCGAGGCGGCGTGGGGCCGGTATGTGCGGGCCAAGATCAACGACGGCGAGATCGGCGACGGGCCCGGCTGGCTACATCCGCTGGCGGTGGCTCGCAGCGTGATGATCGCCAAGGCCTCGGCGTGGGTGGGCGCCGTGGTGCTCGGCTGGTGGATCGGGGTGCTGGTGTACCTGTTGCCGCGGCGCTCGACGCTGCGGGTCGCCGGTGAGGACACCACCGGCGCCGTGGTCGCGGCCGCCTGCGCACTGGCTCTGCTCGTCGCCGCGCTGTGGCTGCAGCATTGCTGCAGATCTCCGAGCGATCCCACCAGAAGGGGCGAGGGCACCGAAAGCTGACCGCTAATCGGCCCGCTTGAGAATCGCCGGTCCGCGACCGACACGCGCATTGACCTCGGCCCGGTACAGTCAGGCCATGACCGTTCTGTCCCGCGGCGCCCGGGCACGGCGCGGCGGCCGCAGGCCGGGTTGGCTGCTGTTGACGGCGTTGCTGGTCCTCGCCATCGGGGCCAGTTCCGCGCTGGTGTTCACCAACCGGGTGGAACTCCTCAAGCTCGCGGTGATCCTGGCCCTGTGGGCCGCCGTCGTGGCGGCCTTCGTGTCGGTGATTTACCGCCGGCAAAGCGACGTGGATCAGGCGCGGGTACGCGACCTCAAGCTGGTCTACGACCTGCAGTTGGATCGGGAAATCTCGGCACGCCGCGAATACGAGTTGACCGTGGAATCGCAGCTGCGGCGCGAGTTGGCCTCCGAACTACGTGCCCAGGCTGCCGACGAGGTGGCGGCACTGCGGGCCGAATTGGCGGCGCTGCGCACCAACTTGGAGATCTTGTTCGACGCCGAGCTCAGTCACCGGCCCGCGCTTGAGACCGAACGCACCACGGTGCGCAGCTACAGCGAGTGGGAGCGGCAGGACGAGAATCCTCGCGACCGGTTCGACCGGGTGACTTCGCTGCGGCCAGAAGAAGCAGCCAGCCGAAGCGAAGACCGCTCGATCATCGACGTGCCGGAGGAACCGCTGCTGCCGCCTCGGCCCGCAGCACCGGAGCCCGCCCCCGAACCGTATCCGTCCGCCGCGTCCTCCCAGGCCGGGGAGCGTGGGGGTTCGCCCTGGCGGCAAACAGAAGAAACAGGAGACAGCCCCTGGTCGCCGCGGGCGCGACAACCAGAGCAGCGTGAATGGTCCTCTGCCCAAGAGCGCTTCGCAGCCCAGCCGCAGGGACCTGCCCAGCGGCCACACGCGGTGCCGCCACCGTATCAGTCCCGGTTCGGCGAAACCGGGAACGTCGCGCCACAGCCCGAACCCGAGCCGCCGCGCCGCGACTGGCATGCCGCGCCCACTGAAACACCTCAGCGTGAACCAGCCAGCCAGTGGCAGCCGAGCGGCGCCGAGGACCACTGGGCGACCCCGAGAACACCCGGAAGCGCCTGGGTTACCGACCGTCGCGACCATCCCGATGTCGCGGGCGTAACGGGCAACGCCGCAAACGGTTCCACCGCCGCCAGCCAGCCCGCCCCCGAGGTGCCGCGCCCCGGCCGGCACGCCCGGCCAGCCGAGCCGCCGGTCATGCCGCGCGGCGGGACCGCCATGAGCTGGGGTTACGGCGAGAGCAGCCAGCGGCCCCGCCACTCAGCGGACCACGGCGCCCCCGCGGCTTCGCCGGTGCCGTCCGCGCCGCCACCTGAGTCCCCGCTGCAGGCCGCGTCGACCATGTCGGCGCCGTCCGAGCCCACGGCCCGGCACCGCAGCGCGGACACGGCGGGCCCATCGTCGGGTACGCAATCAGTCGCCGAGCTGCTGGCACGGTTGCAGGCCGAGCCCACCGGTGGCCGGCGTCGGCGGCGCGAAGAGTGACCAGGCCCACTGCGCGGCCGCGTCGCCTCCGGGTAGAGTCTTAGCGACCGTCCGGTACCCGCGTCGCGGGACTGGAACGAACCAACAGACGTGCGAGGTCCCTTTCTGCGATGGTGCAGTTCGACGGATTGCGCCCGGCTCGGCTCAAGGTGGGGATCATCTCAGCCGGCCGGGTGGGCACCGCGTTGGGAGTCGCGCTGGAACGCGCCGACCATGTCGTGGTGGCCTGCAGCGCCATTTCCCAAGCGTCGCGGCAACGCGCCAAGTCCCGCCTGCCCGACACCCCGGTGTTGCCGGTACCCGATGTCGCGAACAGCGCGGAACTGTTGCTGCTGGCGGTGACCGACACCGAGCTCGCCAGCTTGGTGGCCGGTCTGGCCGCCACGTCGGCGGTGCGGCCGGGAACCATCGTGGTACACACCTCAGGCGCCAATGGCCTGGGCGTTCTGGCACCGCTGGCCCGCCAGGACTGCATACCGTTGGCCATCCACCCCGCGATGACGTTCACCGGCGCCGACGAGGACATCGCCCGGTTGGCGGACACCTGCTTCGGCATCACCGCAGCCGACGACGTCGGATACGCGATCGGCCAGTCGCTGGTCTGGGAGATGGGCGGGGAGCCGTTCCTGGTCCGCGACGAGGCCCGGACGCTGTATCACGCCGCGCTCGCTCACGGCAGCAACCACCTGGTCACCGTGCTCGCGGACGCGCTGCAGGCGTTGCGGGCCGCGCTGTCTGGGCCTGGCCTGGTGGACCAGCAGACGGTCGACGACCGGCCGGGTGGGATCGCCGAACGAATCATCGGGCCGATGGCCCGCGCTGCGCTGGAAAACACGCTGGAACAGGGTCAGTCCGCGCTCACCGGACCGGTAGCCCGCGGCGACGCAGCCGCCGTCGCCGAACATCTGGCCGCACTGGCCGATGTCGCGCCGGAGCTGGCCGAGGCTTACCGCGCCAATGCGCTGCGCACCGCGCATCGTGCACACGCCCCCGACGACGTCGTAGAGGTGCTGACGCGGTGATGCCCAACAACGCGCCGAAGTTCAACGTCGGCGAGCTGAACGTGTACTCGACACCACGCGACGTCAGCCACGTCAGCCGCGCGCTACGACACACCGGCCGGCGAGTGATGCTGGTGCCGACCATGGGCGCGCTGCACGACGGGCACCTGGCCCTGGTCCGCGCCGCCAAACGGGTGCCCGGCTCGGTCGTGGTCGTCTCGATCTTCGTCAACCCGTTGCAGTTCGGCGTGGGCGAAGATCTCGACTCCTACCCGCGGACCATCGACGACGACCTGGCGCTGCTACGCGCCGAAGGCGTCGAAGTGGCCTTCACCCCGAGCATCGCGGCCATGTACCCCGATGGTCCGCGCACCGCGGTGCACCCGGGTCCTTTGGGTGCCGAGCTTGAAGGTGCTGCTCGCCCAACGCATTTCGCCGGTGTGCTGACCGCGGTGCTCAAGCTGCTGCAGATTGTGCAGCCGGATCGGGTGTTTTTCGGCGAGAAGGACTATCAGCAGCTGGTGCTGGTGCGGCAGATGGCGGCAGACCTGCACCTCGACGTGCAGGTGGTCGGCGTGCCTATCGTGCGCGAACCCGACGGCCTGGCCATGTCGTCACGCAACCGCTACCTCGACCCCGCGCAGCGCGAGGCGGCGGCGACGCTGTCGGCGGCGCTGCTGGCGGGCAGGCACGCCGCCTCGGCGGGTGCGAGCGCGGCGGTGGACGCCGCCCGCGCCGTGCTCGATGCGGTCCCCGCGATCGACGTCGACTATTTGCAGGTGCGAGACCCCGCGCTGGGCCCTGCCCCCACGCATGGCCCCGCCCGGCTCCTCGTCGCGGCCCGGGTCGGCAAGACCAGACTCCTGGACAACGTCGCCATCGAAATCGGAACTCTCACCGGCAGCAACGGACGGGTGCCCGCCGGCGATCGGGTCAGCGAATCACGTTGGAGGAATTGATGTTACGGACCATGCTCAAATCTAAGATTCATCGCGCGACGGTCACCCAAGCCGATTTGCACTACGTCGGCTCGGTGACCATCGACGCCGACCTGATGGACGCCGCCGACCTGCTCGAGGGCGAGCAGGTCACGATCGTCGACATCGACAACGGCGCCCGGCTCGTCACCTACGCGATCACCGGGGAGCGCGGCAGCGGAGTTATCGGAATCAACGGCGCCGCAGCCCATCTCGTGCATCCCGGTGATTTGGTGATCCTCATCGCCTACGCGACCATGGACGACGCGGAGGCCCGCAGCTACCAGCCGCGGATCGTCTTCGTCGATGAGCGCAACCGGGCGATCGACCTAGGGCACGACCCGGCTTTCGTGCCCGCCGACGCATCCGAGCTTCTGTCCCCGCGGTAACCGTGCTCCTCGCAATCGACGTCCGCAACACCCACACCGTTGTCGGATTGATCTCCGGGTCCAAGGACAACGCAAAGGTCGTGCAGCAGTGGCGAATTCGCACCGAATCCGAGATTACCGCTGACGAACTCGCACTGACGATCGACGGACTGATCGGCGAAGACTCCGACCGGCTCACCGGCGCGGCCGCCCTGTCCACTGTTCCCTCGGTGCTGCACGAAGTCCGGATCATGCTCGACCAGTACTGGCCGTCGGTACCGCATGTGCTGATCGAGCCCGGCGTACGCACCGGCATCCCGTTGCTGGTAGACAATCCAAAAGAAGTCGGCGCAGATCGGATCGTCAACTGCTTGGCGGCTTTTCATAAATTCGGTACCGCCGCGATCGTCGTCGATTTCGGATCCTCGATCTGTGTGGATGTGGTGTCGGCCAAAGGCGAATTCCTGGGTGGCGCGATAGCACCGGGCGTGCAACTGTCGTCGGATGCCGCCGCCGCCCGATCCGCCGCGTTGCGCCGTGTCGAGCTGGCCCGCCCGCGTTCTGTGGTTGGCAAGAACACCGTCGAGTGCATGCAAGCCGGAGCGGTGTTCGGATTCGCCGGCCTGGTCGACGGCCTGGTGCAGCGCATCCGCCAAGACGTGGACGGGTTCGCCGGTGACAATGTCACAGTGGTGGCCACCGGGCACACCGCGCCGCTGCTGCTGCCCGAGCTGCATACCGTCGACCACTACGACCAGCATCTGACCCTGCACGGGCTGCGGCTGGTGTTCGAACGCAACCGTGACAGCCAGCGCGGGCGACTCAAACCGGCCCGCTGAAGTCGGGGTCGCTGGCCGTCGCCGAAGCGTTGCGAAACAGAAGCCACGGTCGTATTCGGGCCCGAGATCGCGACCCTGGTTTCTGTTTCGCGGCCCGCACCGGCGCTCCTTTAAGCTGGCAGGTCGTGAGCGCCTCCGGTCATGACATCCCCGAGGACCTTCCCGAGCAATTCCGAATCCGCCGGGACAAGCGCGCTCGACTGCTGGCCCGTGGACACGATCCGTACCCGGTCGCCGTGGCACGCACCCATACTCTGGCCGAGATCCGGGCCGCTTATCCGGACCTGCCCGCCGACACCGCAACCGGCGACATCGTCGGCGTCGCAGGCCGGGTGATCTTCATCCGCAACTCCGGCAAACTGTGCTTTGCCACCCTGCAGGACGGTGACGGCACCCAGCTGCAGGCGATGATCAGCCTGGCGAAGGTGGGCCAAGACGCGCTCGACGCGTGGAAGGCCGACGTCGATATCGGCGACATCGTTTACGTGCACGGCGAAGTGATCAGCTCGCGCCGCGGGGAACTGTCCGTACTCGCCGACACCTGGCAAATGGCGTCGAAGTCGTTGCGGCCCCTGCCTGTCGCGTACAAGGAGATGAACGAAGAGTCACGGGTGCGGCAACGCTACGTCGACCTGATCGTGCGTCCGCAGGCGCGTGCAGTAGCCAGGCTGCGGGTCGCCGTCGTCCGCGCAATACGGGCCGGGCTGGAGGCGCGCGGTTTTCTCGAGGTCGAAACACCGATGTTGCAGACTCTGGCCGGCGGCGCGGCGGCCCGGCCGTTCGTTACCCACTCCAACGCCCTCGACATCGACTTATACCTGCGGATCGCGCCGGAACTGTTCCTCAAGCGCTGCGTCGTCGGGGGCTTTGACAAGGTGTTCGAACTTAATCGCGTGTTCCGAAATGAGGGAGCTGATTCCACTCATTCTCCGGAATTTTCCATGCTGGAGACCTACCAGGCGTATGGAACCTATGACGATTCGGCCGTAGTTACCCGCGAGCTTATTCAACAGGCGGCTGACGAGGCGATCGGTACAAGACAACTACCGTCGCCCGACGGCGGTGTCTATGACATCGACGGAGAATGGGCGTCGATACAAATGTATCCCTCGTTGTCGGCCGCGCTCGGCGAGGAGATCACACCGGATACGACAGTTGAGCACTTGCGCAGTATCGCCGAACGGCTTGGCGTCGAGATCAAGCATGGCTACGGGCATGGCAAGCTGGTCGAAGAATTGTGGGAGCACACCGTGGGCGCCCGTCTTACCGCGCCGACATTTGTCAAGGATTTTCCGGTCGAAACGACGCCTTTAACCCGCCAGCATCGCAGTCTCCCCGGCGTCACCGAGAAGTGGGACCTTTACCTGCGGGGGATCGAACTGGCGACCGGTTACTCCGAATTGATCGATCCCGTGGTGCAGCGGCAGCGGTTCGAAGCGCAGGCGCGCGCCGCGGCCGCGGGCGACGACGAGGCGATGAGACTCGACGAAGATTTTCTCGCAGCCCTCGAGTATGCGATGCCGCCATGCACGGGAACCGGAATGGGTATAGACCGGTTGTTGATGGCATTGACTGGACTGTCAATTAGGGAGACAGTTTTGTTTCCCATTGTTCGACCGCTGAGCAACTGAACCAGTGCGGTAGCGTTTAACTCTGGGATTGAATAAGCTGTCTTTGTATGGCAGATTAGTCCAGCGGGGACACAATCCAGGTTGCACAGTAAGTGCGCTCCGGAGATGCGGTAGAGGGTGAACTAATGGCGAAGAAAGTGACCGTCACGTTGATCGACGATTTTGACGGTGAGGCACCCGCCGATGAAACGGTCGAATTTGGGCTCGACGGGGTGACCTACGAGATTGATCTTTCGAGCAAGAATGCGGCGAAACTACGAAACGACCTGAAGCAATGGGTGGAAGCCGGCCGCCGGGTCGGCGGGCGGCGCCGGGGCCGGGCCAGCGCGGGCCGTGGCCGCGGGACCATCGACCGGGAGCAAAGCGCCGCGATCCGGGAATGGGCCCGTCGCAACGGGCGCAACGTGTCCTCTCGTGGCCGTATCCCGGCCGACATCATCGAAGCCTTCCACGCCGCCAACTGACAGCGACCACCGGCGCCCAGCCCGACGGCTGGGCGCCGGTTTGCTTTTCGCTGGTGGCGAACTGATCACCGGGGCGCGCGGGAAAGTTTTTGGCGATTTTCGCGTTGGTCTGTTGCGTCCGTGTTTCCACGCGGGAACGTGTGCTCGCGTTAGCGGCGCATAGGTAGGAACCTCGGGCAGCGGCCCATTACAGTGGATAGCAGGTACGCGATGCCACCGCTGTACCGATGGTGAGGGAGAGCAGGTAACCACCGATGTTTGAGAGATTTACCGACCGCGCCCGCAGGGTCGTCGTCCTGGCGCAAGAAGAGGCCCGGATGCTCAACCACAACTACATCGGCACCGAGCACATCCTGTTGGGCCTGATCCACGAGGGCGAAGGCGTAGCCGCAAAGTCGCTGGAGTCGCTGGGCATCTCACTGGAGGGCGTCCGCAGCCAGGTCGAGGAGATCATCGGCCAGGGCCAGCAGGCGCCGTCGGGGCACATCCCCTTCACCCCGCGGGCCAAGAAGGTGCTGGAACTCTCCCTGCGCGAAGCCTTGCAGCTGGGCCACAACTACATCGGCACCGAGCACATCCTGCTGGGCCTGATCCGCGAGGGCGAGGGTGTGGCCGCCCAGGTTCTAGTCAAGCTCGGCGCGGAGTTGACCCGCGTGCGCCAGCAGGTGATCCAGCTGCTGTCCGGCTATCAGGGCAAGGAGACCGCTGAGGCCGGCACTGGCGGTCGCGGCGGGGAGTCGGGCAGCCCGTCGACGTCGCTGGTGCTCGACCAGTTTGGCCGGAACCTGACCGCGGCGGCGATGGAGGGCAAGCTCGACCCGGTCATCGGCCGCGAGAAGGAAATCGAGCGGGTCATGCAGGTGCTGTCGCGGCGCACCAAGAACAACCCGGTGCTGATCGGCGAGCCGGGCGTCGGCAAGACCGCGGTCGTCGAGGGCTTGGCCCAGAAGATCGTGCACGGCGACGTTCCGGAGACGCTGAAGGACAAGCAGCTCTACACGCTGGACCTGGGTTCCCTGGTTGCCGGCAGCCGCTACCGCGGTGATTTCGAAGAGCGCTTGAAGAAGGTGCTGAAGGAGATCAACACCCGCGGCGACATCATCTTGTTCATCGACGAGTTGCACACACTGGTCGGTGCCGGCGCCGCCGAAGGTGCGATCGACGCCGCGTCGATCCTGAAGCCCAAGCTGGCCCGCGGCGAGTTGCAGACCATCGGCGCCACCACGCTCGACGAGTACCGCAAGTACATCGAGAAGGACGCCGCGCTGGAGCGCCGCTTCCAGCCCGTGCAGGTCGGCGAGCCGACGGTCGAGCACACCATCGAGATCCTCAAAGGCCTGCGCGACCGTTACGAGGCTCACCACCGGGTGTCGATCACCGACGGCGCGATGGTGGCCGCGGCCACCCTGGCCGACCGCTACATCAACGACCGGTTCCTGCCCGACAAGGCGATCGACCTGATCGACGAGGCCGGCGCGCGGATGCGGATCCGCCGGATGACGGCTCCGCCAGACCTGCGCGAGTTCGACGAAAAGATCGCCGAGGCGCGCCGGGAGAAGGAGTCGGCGATCGACGCGCAGGACTTCGAGAAGGCCGCCGCGCTGCGCGATCGGGAAAAGCAGCTCGTCGCACAGCGTGCTGAGCGCGAAAAGCAATGGCGTTCAGGCGATCTGGATGTGGTGGCCGAGGTCGACGACGAGCAGATCGCCGAAGTGTTGGGCAACTGGACCGGCATCCCGGTGTTCAAGCTGACCGAGGCCGAGACCACGCGCCTGTTGCGCATGGAAGAGGAACTGCACAAGCGGATCATCGGTCAGGAGGACGCCGTCAAGGCCGTCTCCAAGGCGATCCGGCGCACCCGCGCCGGGTTGAAAGACCCCAAGCGCCCGTCGGGTTCGTTCATCTTCGCCGGCCCCTCCGGGGTGGGCAAGACCGAGCTGTCCAAGGCGTTGGCGGAGTTCCTGTTCGGCGACGACGACGCGCTGATCCAGATCGACATGGGCGAATTCCACGACCGGTTCACCGCGTCGCGGCTCTTTGGCGCGCCGCCGGGCTACGTCGGCTACGAGGAGGGCGGCCAGCTGACCGAGAAGGTGCGGCGCAAGCCGTTCTCGGTGGTGCTGTTCGACGAGATCGAAAAGGCGCACCAGGAGATCTACAACAGCCTGCTGCAGGTGCTCGAGGACGGCCGGCTCACCGACGGGCAGGGCCGCACGGTCGACTTCAAGAACACCGTGCTGATCTTCACGTCCAACCTCGGTACCGCCGACATCTCCAAGCCGGTCGGGCTGGGCTTTAGCCCGGGCGGCGGGGAGAACAACTACGAGCGGATGAAGCAGAAGGTCAACGACGAGCTGAAGAAGCACTTCCGCCCGGAGTTCCTCAACCGTATCGACGACATCATCGTGTTCCACCAGCTGACGCAGGAAGAAATCATCCGGATGGTGGAGCTGATGATCAGCCGCGTTGCTGCTCAGCTCAAGAGCAAGGACATGACGCTGGAGCTGACCGACAAGGCCAAGGCGTTGCTGGCCAAGCGCGGCTTCGACCCGGTGTTGGGTGCTCGCCCGCTGCGGCGCACCATTCAGCGCGAGATCGAAGACGCGCTCTCGGAGAAGATTCTCTTCGAGGAGGTCGGCCCGGGCCAGGTCGTCACGGTCGACGTGGACAACTGGGACGGCGAGGGTCCCGGTGAGGACGCGGTATTCACGTTCACCGGAACCCGCAAGCCGGCCGAGCCGGTCGAGCCGGACCTGGCTAAGGCTGGCGCGCAGAGCGCGCCCGGGCCAGCATCGCCGACCCAGTAAGCCGCGCACGCCGGTGCGGGCCACGGTTTACACTTGCCTTCGTCAGCATTCGTTGATGGGTAACGGAACCTGGTGAGACTCCAGGACGGTCGCGCCACTGTACAAAGTCAGCCCCGCTACTCGTCAGCGGCTACCCCCCAGTGGGGCGCGAGATCCCCAGAAGGAGTCAACTGTGGCCAATCGCCAGGCAACCGGCACCCGAATCCGATCCGTCGATCTGTCCGCGGCAACCGCGGCGCTGTGGCTGGCGGGAACTGTTTTTCTGGCGTTGCTGGCCCCCTACTTCGTCGGCATTGACCAAGGCGCGGTGTCGGTGTTCGGCAACGATTCACACGTGCACGAGTTCGTCCACGACGCACGGCATCTGCTCGGATTCCCCTGCCACTGATCGCCGAGATGGAAAAGCGCCTAGTCGGCAGCGGTCTCCTAGCGGGAGCGATAGCCGGGACGCTGGCGTTCCTGCTCGCGCGCGTGATGGCTGAACCCGTTATCGGTCGGGCAATCGAATACGAGGACGGTCGCGCCGATGTGGCCTCGGCTCACGGAGTACACGATCACGGTGTCGAGTTGTTTACCCGAGCCGTGCAGGCCAATGCCGGTCTCGGTTTTGGCATGTTGATTTTCGGTGTCGCGATGGGCTCGCTGTTCGCCGTCCTGTTTTCCGTCACGTATGGTCGTGTGGGAAGCATTGGGCCGCAAGCGTTTTCGATTCTGCTGTCGATCGGGGTCTTCGTAGCGCTGTACCTGGTGCCGTTCTTGAAGTATCCGGCTAATCCGCCGGCCGTTGGTCACACAGACACCATCGGAGCGCGCACGGGCTGGTATTTGGTGATGGTGCTCTCGTCGGTGCTGCTGGCGGCGGGTGCGGCATGGCTGGCCCGCAAACTTGTGTCCCGAATTGGTGCGTGGAATGCCGGGCTGACCGCCGTGGCGGTCTACGTGCTGGCAATCGCCCTGGTCATGCTTGTGCTGCCGAATGTGGATGAGGCACCCGAACCGATGCGCGACGCATCGGGTGTGATCGTCTACCCCGGCTTTCCCGCCGACGTCTTGTACGACTTCAGGTTGGCGTCGGTGGGCATTCAGCTGGTGCTCTGGATGACCATCGGGCTGGTCTTTTCGATGTTCGCGGGCCGACTGCTGGTTGAGCGAGCCGAAGGTGGACGGGCCGCGAGTATCACGGCGTGACCGAAGTCGTGCGGCTGACCCTGGTGTCGCACGCAATGACCGATGCCATGGTGGCCGGGCGTTTTCCCGCCGACGAGCCGCTCAACGACGCGGGGCGCCGACATGCTCGAACCGCCGCGGCTGGCCTGGGCATCAATCGACAAACCCGCGAACTCTGCGGGCCTGAGCGTCGCGCGCTGCAGACCGCGCGGCTGCTGAACCTGCGGGCCGCGGTGGAGCCGCGGTTGGCCGACCTCGATTACGGCCGGTGGCGCGGCACGGCGCTCGACGACGTTTGTCCCGGCGAGTTGCAGGCGTGGCTCAGCGATCCGTGGCGGGCACCACACGGGGGTGAATCGATCGTCGTCCTGATCGACCGGGTGGCCCAATGGCTGGACTCGTTGACCGCCACGGTTTTACCGACGGTTGCGGTAACACATCCCGCGGTGATCCGGGCGGCGATTCTGGTCGCTCTCGGCGCCCCGCCCGAGTCTTTCTGGCGCCTCGACATCGCACCGCTCAGCCGCACGGTGATGCATTTCCGCGGACATGCCTGGACACTCCGGTCGAATTAGCGCTCTTCGGTGACGGGTTAGGTTGGTGCGGCCAGTAGCGCGAAGACCTGCTTGGCGATTTGGAGCATCCAGCCGGTCACGCTGGGGCCATGGTCACGCGGCCAGGTCAGCTGAAAGCTCACCACCCACGGCTGTCCGGTCTTGTCGATCGCATACCAGCTAAACGTCAAATCACCCGGCAGGCCACCGGCTTTGGCGCCGACATACGGCCAAACATGGCGGTCCAGGTCGACGCCTGGAACCGCTGCCAGGATTTCCTTGACGGGAGCGGCTTTACCAACCGCGACGGCTTGAAGCGCGGTGTGGACGCGACAGATGTCTTCGGCGCTTCCATACCATTCCGCACCGTAACCCGATGCTGGTGTGTGCGCGCGGTTCGGATCTGGTTGGTAGACACGCGAATTGGCCTGCTCAAGCAACTGTGCGCGGATTTGCGGGTTAGCCTGCTTCCACTGCTGGCGGAGGTCCGGCTTGCCCCAGCCGACCGAGAACAGCTCATACATAGTTGGAAACGGGGTCATCGCGGCCGGATCGTGGTGGCCGGCGTCGACCAGCGCCTTCTCGACTGCCCGGATGCCTACTTTCCCGATCAGCATGTCCGTGGCCATGTTGTCGCTGGTCGCGATCATCTTGTCGGCGGCAGTGCGCACCGAAACATGCGCTCCAACCGGTAATTCCAATCCCGACGACCCGACCGCCTTGCCCTTGTCGGTAACGGTCAGCTGGTCATCCCAGGACACCGTTCCCGCGTTGACCGCTTCGGCGACGGCGTAGAGCACGTACAGCTTGAAAATCGATGCCAGCGGCAGCGATTGCGCGGTGTTGGTGCCGGCGATCCGCTCGCAGCGGCCGGCGTTGACTTTGGCCGCTTGATAGGAATAGCGGGCTCCGGTCTTGCTCAACGTCGCATCGACGTCCCGCCACGAGGAGATCGTGGGGGTCTGGGTAACGAGGTCGAAGCGGTCAACCAGGGTGTCGTCGTTGGTGTGGATTTTGATGTCTTGGTGCGCGCCGTAGGAGGTGATCAAATGCAGAGTCGCAGCGCCGGCGCTGATGTCGACGCCGCCGACCGTGAAGGGCCGGTCCCACCACAGCCCTTCCATGGTGGTTTTGACCGGTTCCACCATCTGCGGTGCGGCCAGGGTACGAACCCCGACCGGGCCGATAGGCCACTGCGAGTTGAGCATGTCAACGGTCTGCTGCGCGCGCATTCCCGGCGGTGTCCGGATATCGATTCGGACGCCCGGGTCCGCGGCGTTCGCCGGTGCAGCGGGTGGAGGGGTGCATCCGGGGGCGAGGGCGGCGGTTAGCGTGGCCGCAGCAGTCAATGCCACGACGCGCTGCCGCGCTCGGCCGGCGCTAGGCCGTCGGGCGGTTTGCGGCAACGTCCAGCACAACCTCGAATTCCAGTAGCGATGCGCCGGTCGCTACCGGGTTGGCCCGGTGGCCGGCATGCGCCTCGATGGCAGGTCCCGTCGCCCATGCCTGGAAAGCTTCGTCGGATTCCCAATGCGTCACCACGAAGTAGCGGTCCTCGCCCTTGACCGGACGCAGCAGCTGGAAGCCGAGGAAGCCCGGCTGGTTCTCCACCGCGTGCGCACGATGCGCGAACCGCTTTTCCAGTTCGGGACCCGCGTTCGGGGGCACCTCGATTGCGTTGATCTTCACCACTGGCATGCCGCTAGGCTACCGTGCCCGACGTGGCCCCCGACCTGCTGACCCATCGCGGTGGACACGGCCAGCCCGTGGTGCTGGTTCACGGCTTGATGGGCCGGGGCAGCACGTGGTCGCGCCAGCTGCCGTGGCTGACCCGGCTAGGCACTGTCTATACGTATGACGCGCCGTGGCACCGGGGCCGTGATGTCGCCGACCCGTACCCGATCAGCACCGAGCGCTTCGTGGCCGACCTGCACGACGCGGTGAAAGCGTTGGCAACTCCCGTGCGGCTGGTTGGACATTCGATGGGCGCTTTGCACTCGTGGTGCCTGGCGGCGGAGCATCCCGAACTCGTCTCGGCGCTGGTGGTGGAGGACATGGCACCGGATTTCCGTGGCCGCACCACCGGGCCGTGGGAACCTTGGCTGCATGCTTTGCCCGTCGAATTCGACTCTGCCGAAAAGATATTCGCTGAATTCGGCCCAGTCGCCGGGCAGTACTTCTTAGACGCTTTCGACCGGACCGCGACCGGATGGCGGCTGCACGGTTACGTCGAACGCTGGATCGAAATCGCGGCCGAGTGGGGTACCCGCGACTACTGGTCGCAGTGGCGGGCAGTGCGCGCACCTGCGCTGCTCGTCGAAGCCGGTGACTCCGTCACACCACCTGGACAGATGCATATCATGCACGAAATAGGTTACTGCACAAGCTATCTGCATGTACCAGAAGCGGGTCACCTGGTGCACGACGAGGCGCCGCAGGTATACCGGCAGGCGGTGGAGTCGTTTTTACGGCGCTTCGCCCGCTAACGCATATCGACCGTCGGCCGTTCGCGTGACCAGGCCATCGGCAAGCAGCGAACTCAGGGCGCGCTCGCGCTGCTGACTATCGCTTAACCACGCCACGTCCAACTCAGCTTTGGTGGCCGGACAATCTCTGGCGCGCAATACATCCAGCAGGCATCCGCGGACCTGTCGGTCGGTTCCCGCATAGGTCTGGACCCGTTTGAACCCCTGTGAAGCGGGGTAACCGGCTCGCCGCCATGCACACTCGGGCAGCGGACACAATCCGCATCGCGGATTGCGCGCAGTGCACACCGTGGCGCCCAACTCCATCAGCGCTGCTGAAAACCGATGTGCTCGTTGGTCTTTCGGTAGCAGCGCGGCGACGTCAGCATGGTCGCGGGCGGCCGACGGTGCGGCGGCGTCGGCGCGGCCGCGCACCACGCGAGCCACCACGCGGCGCACGTTTGTGTCGACCACCGGCACCGGCTTTTGGTAGGCGAAGCACGCCACCGCCCGCGCGGTGTAGCCGCCGACACCGGGCAGCGTCAGCAGCGTATCGACGTCGTCGGGCACCACATCGGCGTGGTCGCGGGCGATCACGGTGGCGCACTCGTGCAGTCGCTTGGCCCGGCGCGGGTATCCCAGCTTGCCCCAGGCGCGCAGCACGTCGGCCGCGCTGGCTGCGGCGGTGGCCGAGGCGGTGGGCCAGCGCACCACCCAGTCCTGCCACACCGGAATAACCCGGGCCACCGGCGTTTGCTGCAGCATGAACTCGCTGACCAGGATCTGCCATGGGGTGACGCCCGGGCGCCGCCAGGGCAAGTCGCGCTTTGCCCGTTCGTACCAGTCGAGCAGTTGTGCCGCCGGCAGGCTCATCGACGGATACGGCAAAATGTGCGCCATGCCTAATACCAATCCCGTAACCGCGTGGAAGGCACTCAAGGAGGGTAACGAGCGATTCGTCGCCGGCAAGCCCCAACACCCCAGCCAGAGCGCCGAGCACCGGGCCAGCTTGGCCGCCGCGCAGAAACCCACCGCCGTGGTGTTCGGCTGCGGCGATAGCCGAGTGGCGGCCGAGATCATCTTCGACCAGGGTCTCGGCGACATGTTCGTGGTGCGCACTGCCGGCCACGTCGTCGACTCAGCGGTGCTGGGCTCCATCGAATACGCGGTGTCGGTGCTCAATGTCCCGCTGATCGTCGTCCTTGGCCACGACGGGTGCGGTGCCGTCAAGGCCACCCTCGCCGCACTCGAGGACGGTGCGGTGCCCGGCGGCTACGTGCGCGACGTGGTGGAGCGGGTGACGCCGTCGATCTTGTTGGGCCGCCGCGATGGGCTGACATCGGTGGACGAGTTCGAGGCCCGCCATGTCCGCGAGACGGCCGCGCAGCTACTAGCCCGCTCGACTGTCGTCGCCGAGCGGGTGGCCGCAGGCACTCTGGGGATCGCCTGCGTCACTTACCGGCTGGCCGAAGGCCGCACGGTGCTGCGCGATCACATCGGCGACATCGGCGATGAGGCTCAGCAACAGTAGCGTGACGTGATGATGCCACGGGGCCGCGGGCGCGCTCCGTGGTCGCGGCTGGCAAAGCGACACGCCGAGCGCGGTCGCTCGTGTCGGCGTGACCTGGGCTTACGGTGTGAATGTGCTGGATCTAGAGCCGCATGGCCCGCTGCCGCCAGAGATCTACTGGCGCCGTCGCGGACTCGCGCTGGGCATTGCGGTAGTAGTGATCGGGATCGTGGTCGCGATCGTCGTCGCAGTGATGAGCAGCAGTGCCGGCGCCAACACGACCGCGGCTGAGAAGCCAACCGCCGCACCGCCGGCAAAGTCCCCGATCGTGCAGCCCCAGGTGGTGACACCGGCTCCGCCGCCGACCGCACAGAACCCGGGCACTCCCGAGACACCGACCGCGGCGGTGCAGCCACCGCCAGTGCTCAAGGAGGGCGACGACTGCCCCGACTCGACACTTGCCGTCAAGGGGCTGACCAACCAACCCCAATACGTGATCGGCGACCAGCCCAAGTTCACCATGGTCGTCACCAACATCGGGTTGGTTTCCTGCAAACGTGATGTCGGAGCGGCCGTGCTGGCCGCCTACGTCTACTCATTGGACGGCAAGCGGTTGTGGTCGAACCTGGACTGCGCGCCCTCCAACGAGACGCTGATCAAAACGTTTGCGCCCGGCGAGCAGGTGGTCACTGCGGTGACGTGGACCGGGATGGGGTCGGCGCCGCATTGTCCGTTGCCGCGGCCGCCGATCGGACCCGGGACCTACAACCTCGTCGTGCAGCTGGGGAACCTGCGTTCGGCTCCCGTTCCGTTCATCTTGGCCCAGGCGCCGCCCCCGGGTGCCGCGCCCCCTCCGGGTGCCCCAGCCCCTGCCCCGGGCGCCGCGCCGCCCCCGGGTGCCCCGGCCCCTGCCGCACCCCAGCAGGGCGCTCCGGCACCCGAGGCACCACCCGCGCAGTCGGGCAACTGAGCCGGCGTGGTCAGCCAAGCGGATCGGCGATGGTCGACTCCGCCAACTGGGACAGACCTTCGCGGACATGACGCGCCCACATCGCGCCGATTCCGTCCACCGACTGCAGATCGGTGGCGGTGGCCGCCAGCAGGTCCTGCAACGAACCGAATGTCCGAACCAGCAGATCGACGTGTGCGAACTGCAGACGCGGGATACCGGCCATGGCGCGGTAGCCACGCGCGCTCATCGCTGAGTCCTGAGCTTCCGCAGTCGAGGGATACCCGAAAACCTTTGCCAGAACAGTGAAGTCGAGTAGCTCGGTGTCCGACAACGCGTCCAGCTCGTCCAGCGTGGCGGCCACCTGAGCCTTCGACGGCGGCTCGGGATTGGCGTGATAGTCACGCACGATCAGTTCCCGCGCGGCGTCGTTGCCGCCCAGCAATTCCTCGAGTTGCAAGCGCAATTGACGCCCGTCGGTGCCCAGCTCGACCGCATCGTTTTCGATCACCAGTCCGATCCGGCGGACCAACTCGAGTCGTTGCACCACCGTCATCACGTCGCGCAGCGTGACGAAGTCCTCGATCTCAGCCCGCGACAGCTGCCTGCTGACCTCGTCGAGTCGGGCCTTGTACCGTTCCAGGGTGGCGATCGCCTGGTTAGCCCGGGACAGGATGGTCGCCGAGTCGGCCAGCACATGTCGTTCCCCGCCCACGTAGACGGTCACGATGTTCATCGAGTGGCTGACCGAGATCACCGGGAAGCCGGTCTGAATGGCCGCCCGCTCCGCGGAGCGGTGCCGCGTTCCAGACTCGTCGGTCGGTATCGACGGATCAGGCACCAGCTGCACGTTCGCTCGCACGATGCGGCTGTCGTCGGTGGAGAGCACGACCGCCCCGTCCATCTTCGCCAGCTCCCGCAGCCGCGTCGGCGCGTAGCGCACGTCGAGGGAGAAGCCGCCGTCGCAGATGGCTTCCACGCTGTCGTCGTAACCCAGCACGATCAGCGCACCGGTGCGGCCACGTAGGATGCGTTCCAGACCATCCCGTAGTCCGGTGCCCGGCGCCAGCCGGCTGATCGCTTCACGCAAGGTGGGACGAGGTACCGGCGTGGTGCCGTTCAGCTTGCCCGGATTCATCACCACTTATTGTGCTCTGCGCCCACATCGCCGCGCGGTAGATCTAGTTGATGCAGCGGCGTAAGCGTCGCCCGGCGGTGTTTTGTTACGTCAACCAGGTGGTGCAGCGCTGCGACGATGCTCGGCGCCTCGAGCGCACGAAGACCTTGGGGCGCCGCCCCGCATCCGGCGGGGATCAACGCCGTCGTGAACCCCTGCCGGGCGGCTTCAGCCAGACGCCGTTCCATCCCGGCGACCCGGCGCAGGTCACCGGCCAGGCCCACTTCACCGATGATCACCGCAGTGCTGGGCAGCGGCAGGTTCGCATACGCGGAAGCCAGCGCCATCGCAACTGCCAGGTCCGACGACGGGTCGGTCAGACGCATGCCGCCCACGGTGGACAAGAAAATGTCAGTCACCGAGATGGGTAGCCGCGCATGGGTTTCCAACACCGCGGTGATCATCGCAGCCCGCGCATGGTCGATGCCGCTGACCGCCCGCCGCGGTGACCCTCCCGATGGTCGGGCCAACAGTGCCTGCACTTCGCCGATCAACGGCCGCTTCCCATCCAGCGTCACCGTGATAGCGGTGCCGGGCACCGGCTCCGGCCGCTGATCGAGAAACAGGCCGGACGGATCGTTCACTCCTTCAATTCCCTTGTCCTGCAACAGAAAACACCCAACCTCATCCGTGGTGCCGAACCGGTTCTTGACGCAGCGCACCATGCGCAGGGCGGAGTTGCGGTCGCCGTCGAAGTGCAGCACCACGTCCACGAGATGTTCCAGCGATCGCGGTCCGGCAATCGCGCCGTCCTTGGTGACATGGCCGACGAGAAGCAGCGCTACGCCGGTTCGCTTCGCGGCTGCGGTCAGCCCGGAGGTGACGGCCTTGACTTGGGTGACTCCGCCCATTGCGCCGTCGGCATCGGTGGTAGACAAAGTCTGGACCGAGTCCACGACAACCAGCGTGGGCGCCACCGCCTCGATATGGTCCAGCACCGCGTGCAGATCGGATTCGGCCGCCAGGTACACCTGGTCGTGGCTGCAACCGGTGCGGTCGGCCCGCATCCGGATCTGGCCGGCGGATTCCTCACCGGAGACGTATAGCGCGCGCCGCCCCGCCTGTGCCCACCGGTGGGCAACCTTGAGCAGCAGCGTCGACTTGCCCACACCGGGATCGCCCGCCAGCAGCGTCACCGAACCGGGCACCACGCCGCCGCCGAGCACCCGATCCAGTTCACCGACTCCGGTCGGGCAGTGGTGGGTATGGTGCGGCTCGATGGCGCTGATCGGAAGGGCCCGGCAAGCCTGCAGCGGTGACCGGCGGGCCGTGCCGCGAACCGCGGAGAGCAGCGCAACCTCGTCGACGGTGCCCCACGTGCCGCACGCCAGGCAGCGGCCCACCCATTTGGCGGTCACGTGGTGACATTGCGAGCAGCGGTACTGCGAACGCGCCTTGGCCACGCCGCGACGATATCGGCGGGGTGTGACAAGCCGGACTACGACGGATGCTCGGCCTGCGCCGGGGCCCGCTCCTCCGGGGTCGTCGAGCCCGCCGAAATGGGGACTATCACGGTCGCGCTCCCCGCCTTCTCGAACGAGAAGCTGAACCGGTAAGTCAGCCCGTTGGTGATTGGTTTGGCCAGCGCCACAGTGGCCTTGGCGGCGTTCGCGGGCTCGACGGCGTGCAGAGCCTTGACGGCCTGTCCGTCGGGTGTGCCGACCAATAACTTGCCTCCAGCAGGCAGTCGAGTATCGCCAGTCACGGTCACCGCGCCGATATCGGTAGTGACGCCGACCAGCTTGTCGTCGACATCCGGCGACTGGTTGGTGGCCACGAACACCAGGTCCACGGTTTGACCGGGCCGCAGGAAGTCCCCGGTTTGCACCGCCTTGATGTAGACGTTGCGCAGCGCGACGTATTTGACCGAGCCTTCGCCGCCGTTGACGGCTGACTGCTGTTCCGAGGTCTGTGCGATCTGGCCGCTGCTGCAGCCGGTGAGCATGGCGACGGCGACCAGGCCGGTCGCGGCCAGCACGGCGGTCCTGACGCGGTTCACTCAATGCCTCCTGCCACGGTTCGACTATGCACAGTAGTAGCACGCTCACCCCGGCGGTAGCGCAGGGCGTCCTAGCAGCCCAGCGGGGTGTTGACCAGCCCGGCCGGCATTCCACGGGGCTTTCCGATGAGAGGGCCCCTTGCATGAATCCGCGCATCTGTCAAGCCCCAGTTCTCACCTGCGGTGCCCCTGACCTGCACCGTTGTTCCGCGCGTGTCAAAGGGCCGTGTTAGCATGAAGTAACGAAAGGGGCTCGAATCAGATGATTTTTAAGGTCGGAGACACCGTCGTCTATCCACACCACGGTGCTGCGTTGATCGAGGCGATCGAAACCCGAACCATCAAAGGGGAACAAAAGGAATATCTCGTCTTGAAAGTGGCGCAGGGAGACCTCACCGTTCGAGTGCCCGCCGAGAACGCCGAATACGTCGGCGTCCGCGATGTGGTCGGACAGGAAGGCCTCGACAAGGTTTTCCAGGTGCTGCGCGCTCCGCACACCGAGGAGCCGACGAACTGGTCGCGCCGCTACAAGGCCAATCTCGAAAAACTCGCGTCCGGCGATGTGAACAAGGTGGCCGAGGTAGTGCGTGACCTGTGGCGCCGCGACCAAGAGCGCGGTCTCTCGGCGGGCGAGAAACGCATGCTTGCCAAGGCGCGGCAGATCTTGGTCGGTGAATTGGCCCTGGCCGAGAACACCGACGACGCGAAGGCGGAGACCATCCTCGACGAGGTTTTGGCCGCCGCGTCATAAACGCCCGGGGGGCATGCAGTGTGACGGGCACGGTAGTCGCGGTGGTCCCGGCTGCAGGCGCGGGGGAGCGGTTAGCCGCCGGTGTCCCGAAGGCATTCTTCCACCTTGACGGGCGTACCTTGGTCGAGCGCGCCGTCGTCGGTTTACTGGACTCTGGCGTCGTCGACCGGGCGGTGGTCGCGGTGCCACCCGATCGGACCGACCAAGCCAAGTTGATACTCGGACACCTGGCAACCGTCGTGGCCGGAGGCGCGAACCGCAGCCAATCGGTCAGCCTGGCGTTGGCCGCCGCGGGCGAGCCCGACTTCGTGCTGGTGCACGACGCCGCGCGAGCGCTGACACCGCCGCAGTTGGTGATGCGCGTAGTCGAGGCGCTGCGCGCCGGGCACCCGGCGGTGGTGCCGGCATTGCCCGTGCCGGACACGATCAAGGCCGTCGACGCCGACGGTGTGGTGCTGGGAACGCCGGAGCGGGCGGGCCTGCGGGCAGTGCAGACCCCGCAGGGCTTTGCCACCGAGCTGTTGCTACGGGCGTATCAGCGCGCCGAGGGCGGCGATTTCACCGACGACGCCTCGGTCGTCGAGCACGTCGGCGCCCAGGTCCAGGTGATCGACGGAGACCCGTTGGCGTTCAAGATCACCACCGCCCTCGACTTGTTGTTGGCCAAGGCGATCGTGAGCCGGTGAGCCTGCTGCCGCGCATCGGACTGGGCACCGATGTACACCCCATCGAACCAGGGCGGCCGTGTTGGCTGCTCGGCCTGCTGTTTCCCGACGTCGACGGTTGCGCCGGACATTCGGACGGCGACGTGGCCGCACATGCGCTTTGCGATGCTTTGCTGTCGGCGGCGGGCCTCGGCGATATCGGTGAGGTGTTCGGGGTCGACGACCCCCGCTGGCGCGGCGTCAGCGGCACCGGCATGCTCGGCCACGTCCGCGACCTGCTCACCGCCAACGGCTACCAGGTCGGCAACGCCGCCGTGCAGGTGATCGGCGACCGACCCAAAGTGGGTCCCCGCCGCGCCGAGGCGCAGGAGTTGCTGTCGGGGTTGCTGGGGGCGCCGGTGTCGGTGTCGGCCACCACCACCGACGGGCTGGGCCTGACCGGGCGAGGGGAAGGCCTGGCCGCGGTCGCGACCGCGCTGGTCTTCCGGCGAGCAGAAGCGTAAGCCCCTTTCCGTGGGCACGGACCCGGCGAACACGGCTGCGGCGCGAATAGCCCGGTAAGCTGGCACGTCGTGACCGATCGCGCCCAGCTGCGGCTTCACGACACGGCGAGCGGTGCCGTGCGTGATTTCATTCCGCTGCGGCCCAGGCACGTCTCCATCTACCTGTGCGGCGCCACCGTTCAGGGCCTGCCGCACATCGGGCACGTCCGCAGCGCCGTGGCCTTCGACATACTGCGCCGTTGGCTGATCGCCCGGGGATACGACGTGGCATTTATCCGCAACGTGACCGATATCGACGACAAGATCCTCAACAAGGCCGCCGCTGCTGGCCGGCCATGGTGGGAGTGGGCCGCCACCTACGAGCGTGAGTTCACCGCCGCCTACGACGCGCTGGGCGTGTTGCCCCCGTCGGCGGAACCCCGCGCCACCGGGCACATCACCCAGATGGTCGAGCTGATCGAGCGGTTGATCGACAGCGGTCATGCCTACCCGGGCAACGGCGATGTCTACTTCGACGTGCTGAGCTACCCCGAATACGGACGGTTGTCAGGGCACAGGATCGAGGACGTCCATCAGGGCGAGGGAGCCGCTCCCGGCAAACGCGATCAGCGCGACTTCACCCTCTGGAAGGCCGCCAAGCCCGGTGAGCCGTCTTGGCCTACACCGTGGGGCCGGGGGCGTCCCGGCTGGCACCTGGAATGCTCCGCGATGGCCCGCACCTACCTCGGCTCGGAGTTCGACATCCATTGCGGAGGAATGGATTTGGTGTTCCCGCACCACGAGAACGAAATTGCGCAGAGCCGTGCCGCAGGTGACGGGTTCGCCCGCTACTGGCTGCACAACGGCTGGGTCACCATGGGCGGGGAGAAGATGAGCAAGTCGCTGGGCAACGTGTTGTCCATCCCGGCCATGCTGGAACGGGTCCGGCCCGCCGAACTGCGCTACTACCTGGGCAGCGCCCACTACCGCTCGATGCTGGAATTCTCCGAAACTGCACTGCAGGACGCGGTCAATGCCTACGTCGGGATCGAGGATTTCCTGCATCGCGTGCGACGCAGGGTTGGCGCCGTGGTTCCGGGTTGCTGGACTCCCCGGTTCGCGCAGGCGCTCGACGACGACCTTTCGGTTCCGATCGCGCTGGCCGAGATTCACCACGCGCGCACCGAAGGCAACCGGGCTCTCGACGCGGGCGACCACGATGTCGCCCTGGCCAAGGCCAGCGCAATCCGCGCAATGATGGGCATCCTCGGCTGCGATCCGCTCGACGAGCGTTGGGACTCTCGCGACGAGACGTCGGCCGCGCTGACCGCCCTGGACGTGCTGGTGCAGGCCGAACTGCAGCGGCGGGAAAGGGCCCGCGAGCAACGAAACTGGGCGCTGGCCGATGAAATTCGTGACCGGCTCAAGCAAGCCGGGATCGAGGTGACCGATACCGCCGACGGTCCGCAGTGGTCACTGGTCGGCAATGACAACAAGTGATGGCCGGTAACTCGCGGCGCCGCGGGGCGGTGCGCAAACCCGGCACCAAGAAAGCCCGCACCGTCGGCTCGGGCGGACAGCGCCGCCGCGGCCTGGAGGGACGCGGCCCCACCCCGCCGGCGCACATGCGCCCGTATCATCCCGCCGCCAAAAGAGCCAAGTCGCAACCACGTAAGCCGGCCAAACCCGGCGACGACACCGAGGTGGTGCTTGGCCGCAACCCGGTGCTGGAATGCCTGCGCGCAGGCGTACCCGCGACCGCGCTCTACGTCGCGCTCGGCACCGAGGCCGACGAACGGCTGACCGAATCCATAAGACTGGCAGCCGATTCGGGCATCGCAATTTTGGAGGTGCCGCGCACAGACCTGGACCGCATCACGACCAACGGGCTGCATCAGGGCATCGCGTTACAGGTCCCGCCCTACCGCTATGCCCACCCCGACGACTTGCTCGCCGCCGCGATGGAGTCACCGCCGGCGCTGCTGGTCGCGTTGGACAACATCTCCGATCCGCGCAACCTGGGCGCGGTCGTGCGCTCGGTGGCGGCGTTCGCCGGGCATGGTGTGCTGATCCCGCGGCGGCGCTCCGCGGCGGTGACGGCGGTGGCGTGGCGGACCAGTGCCGGTGCCGCGGCCCGTGTTCCGGTGGCACGTGCTGCGAATCTAACTCGGACACTGAAGGATTGGGCTGACCGCGGGCTACGGGTAATCGGGTTGGACGCCGGCGGAGCTACGACTATCGACGAGCTGGACGGCACCGACCCGTTGGTTGTCGTCGTGGGTTCGGAAGGCAAGGGTCTGTCCCGGCTGGTGCGGCAGACCTGCGATGAGGTGGTGTCCATCCCGATGGCCGGCCCCGCCGAGTCGCTGAATGCCTCGGTGGCCGCCGGTGTGGTGCTCGCCGAAATCGCCCGCCAGCGCCGCAGATAGCCTCGCTGCCATGCTGGCCCGGTTCGGCGCGTTCCTGCTGGCGGTGGCGGTCGCACTGGGCGCTCCGAAGCCGGCGGCAGCCGCACCGGCCGCCGGCTTCGATGTGGTGGCGCATCGCGGCGGTGCCGGTGAGACGACCGAGGAATCGCTGCGCGCGTTCGCCAAATCACTTGAGCTTGGGGTTAGCACACTGGAATTCGACATTGGCATCACCAAGGACCATCAACCTGTGGTGTGGCACGACGCGACGATCGAGCCCAGCAAGTGCGCCGACACCGCGCCGGCGTTCACCGGCGACCCGCAATATCCCTACGTCGGAAAGCTGGTGCACGAACTCACCTTGGCGCAAATCCGCATGCTTGACTGCGGCAAACTGCTCAGCGAGTTCCCGAATGCGGAAGTTGTGTGGGGCAACAAGATCGCAACCCTGCCTGATGTCTTCGCGCTGACCGGATCCTATCGAGCCGACGTGCGCTACGACATCGAAACCAAGGTCGACGCTGCCGATCCGGCGAGAACGGCCGGGCCCGCAGGAATTTGTCGACGTGATATTGGCGGCGGTCAGGGCCGCGGGCAAGGCCGGGCCGGGTGGAGATCGAGAGCTTCGACTGGCGGACATTGCCAATGGTGCGTCAAGCCGAGCCGTCGATTCCGTTGGTGGCGTTGTGGAACGAGGCGACCTGGACGCCGGGTTCGGTGTGGCTGGCGGGCATCAACCCAGCCGTTGTCGGCGATCCGATCGTCGGCGCCAAGATCGTCGGTGCCGACATCGTCTCACCCGACTACGAAGTTGTCGACGAAGCATTCGTGAATCGGGCGCACGCGTTGGGGCTCAAGGTCATCCCGGCTACGGTCAACGACGCCGAGACGATGCGGGCCCAGATCGCCGCCGGTGCCGACGGCATCGTCACCGACTATCCCACGCTGCTGCGCAGGATGCTGGCCGAGCTGGCAATGCCGTTGCCGCCCGCGTACCACCGCTGGTCAAACCCCCAATAGCCGCACGCTGAGCCACAGCGCCAGCACCGACGTCACCAACGCCGTGGGCACGGTGCACAGCCCCAGCCGCGTGTACTCGCCGACACTGGCCGGCACGTCATACCTGCGAAGAACCCTGCGCCACAATAGGTTCGACAGCGAGCCAGCATAGGTCAGGTTGGGACCGATGTTGACCCCGAGTAGCACCGCCAAGATCGCCGCCGGCCCGCTGGTCGCGGCCAGCGGCAGCAGCACCAGCGTCGCCGGCAGGTTGTTGACGATGTTGGCCAACGCGGCGGCAGCCGCAGCGATACCAAGCAACGCGAGCAACCCACAGCCGGTGGGGATCAGCGCACACATGCGACTGGCCAGGCCGTTGAGCATGACTGCCTGCACCACAACGCCCAGCGCCAGCACGAACACCAAGAACGGCACGTTGACCGCGCGCACGATCTCCACCGCCGAGGTGCGCCGATGGCGCAGGCTTCGCGCAGCCAGGACCGCAGCTCCGGCAAGCGCTGCCCACGCGGGCGCGACGCCGGCGGCTTCGGCGATCGCGAAGCCCGCCAGCGTCAGCGCCACCACCAGCAACACGAACACGGGCAGCTGTGGTGGTGGGCCGACCTCGTGGCGGTCGGGCACCACACGCAGATCAGCCGCAAAAAACCAGCGGAACACGACGTACACGGTGGCCACCGCAGCCACCCACGGCAATGCCATCACCAGCGTGAACTTGATGAACGACAGGTCAGCGACGTGAAACGCCAGCAGGTTGGTCAGGTTCGACACCGGAAGCAGCAGCGAGGCGGCATTGGCCAAATGAGCGCTGGCGTAGGCGTGCGGGCGCACCGGTGCCCGCAGCCAGCGCACCGTGGCCAGCACCACCGGCGTCAACAACACCACGGTGGCGTCCAAGCTCAGCACCGCGGTGATAATCGCGGCGATCGCAAACACCTGCCGCAGCAGATGCCGCGACGGCCCGGCATGCGCCCGGGCCATCGCCGCCCCGGCGGCCTCGAACAGCCCCTCGTCGTCGCACAGTTTGGCCAGCACCAGCACCGCGCCCAGGAACGCGACAACCCGCAGCAGCCGTGCGGCCTCGGCTGCGGCCTCATGCGCGGAGATCGCGCCGACCAGGATCAGCACGACGGCGGCCGGGACCGCGGCGAAGGCCTCAGGCCAGCCGCGTGGGCGCGCGACCGCGAAGCCCAGGACGACGGCAAGCAACACCAGGGCGAGAATCAGTGTCAACGTTCAGGTCCACGGATCCTCGCGGCGCCACACCGTCGGCAAATGCAGCGCAACCTCGTCCCGCGCGGCCAACTCACCCAAGATGCGCAGAGACGCGTCCAGGTCGTCAGCCATATACGGCAAAGCCCGCAACGGTTTTGACAGCGGGCGGAAGAAGTCGTCCCAGTGGATCAGCACCACGCGGCGCGCGCCCACCGCGCGCACGGTCTGCGACCAGTAGTCGAGCAGATACGACCTGGGCAGCACGCCGAGCTGTCCCACCCCGAGGTAGACGACCTCGGCGTGCTGGCCGACCAGTGCGCCTTGCACAAACCCCGCGCTGCCCTGGATCAACAACCGTCGGCCCGACGGGCGGTGATGGACCAGCATCGACCACGCCTCCCCACACCGGAAGGCCGACGCCTTCACCGGCGGTCGCAGCGGTGTCGCGATCACACCGGGAAACCGGTCGGGCGGAGAATGACGCGACTTCACCAGCGTTATGTCATAGGCGCCCAACGAGATTGGCTCGCCCGAGGCCGCGACCACCAACCGGTCTTCGGGAAGGCCGTATCCGCGCCCGATATTGGCCGCCGACTCGCCACCCACCAGCCGAGCACCCGTGGCATCGGCGACCAGCGCCGAGTCCAGCGCGTGATCAATGTGGGTGTGCACCGGGATGACGGCCGCCAGCCGCGACACGTTGGCGCGGGCCAGGCAGCCGTAGACGCGGGCCGGCGACGGCGACACCCCGCGCAGCGCTACCCGGGCCAAGCCGGGACGAGAAAAGTAGCCGTCGGTCATCAGCGCGGAGGTGCCGTCGTCGAGCAGCAGCGTCGTCACGCCCAGCCACGTAACAGACAGGGGCGCATCAGGTTTTGCCGCGGGTACGTCGAATCTGTCGGAGTAGCGGGCGATGTTCGGCCGCCTCGGCTTGAGCCGCATCAGCAAAAGGCCTTCACGTCCACACCGCTGGCCTTCAAGTTATCCCTCACCGCTGAGGCGATCTGCACCGCACCCGGCGAATCACCATGCACGCAAACCGATTCCACGCTGATCGGGATCGTGGAGCCGTCGACAGCGGTGACCCGGCCCGATGTCACCATGCTCAGCACCCGCTCGGTGATGGCAGCCGGATCATGAAGCACCGCACCGGGGTGCCGGCGGGACACCAGCTGGCCATCCGGCCGGTAGGCACGATCAGCGAAAGCTTCCGGCACAGTGCGCAAACCACGTGCCTGCGCTTCGTCGAAAAACGCCGAGCCGGCCAGGCCTAGCACCGGCAAGCCGGCGTCGACAACGCGCACTGCTTCGGCCACAGCGGCGGCCTGGTCACGGTGGGTCACGATCGTGTTGTACAGCGCCCCATGGGGTTTCACGTAGCGGACCGCTGAGCCCGCAACCTGCGCGATGGCCTGCAACGCCCCTATCTGGTAGACGACGTCGGCGAGCAGATCGTCGGCGGAGACGTCAATGAACCGCCTGCCGAACCCGGCCAGGTCCCGGTAGCCTACTTGCGCGCCGATCCGCACACCCCGTTCGGCAGCTGCCCGGCAAACCCGCAGCAGGCCCGCTGGGTCCCCGGCGTGGAAACCACACGCGATGTTGGCGCTGGTGACGATGCCGAGCATGGCGTCGTCGTCGCCGAGCCGCCACACGCCGAAGCCCTCACCCAGGTCGGCGTTGAGGTCCACCGCCACCACGGAACCCGAGCCTAAGCGATCTCCCGACGACCCGCCGCGGCTAGCCGATTCCGTTAAGGCCCTGCCGGCCGGATGTCAGCTTTTGGCGTGCTCCTCGCCGAGCAGAAGCCGCACCGCCAGGTCCAGCCGCTTGCTGACGTCGGTGGCCGACGCGCGCCGGGTCAGCCACGCAAGCAGGTTGGACAGCCACACATCCGAGATCACCCGGGCGATGTGGTACTGGTCCTCGGTCGGTTCACCGTCGGCCATGGCCCGGGCGAACATCGAATCGATCAGTTTCTCGACGTGATCAACCTCACCCGCCGCGGAGGCGTCGGCGAACACATAGGCGCGGGTCATCGCCTCGGTCAGCAGCGGGTTGCGCTGCATGGCGCGGTTGAGTTTGCTGACCATGAAGTTCAGCCGCTGATACGGCGTGCCGCCGGGCAGCGTGGAGCGGTCGGTCTTGGCGTCGATGCGCTCGAACTCTCGACCCAGCGCCGAGACCAGCAGATGCACCTTCGACGGGAAATACCGGTACAAAGTGCCCACCGCGACGTCGGCTCGGTCGGCCACCGCCCGCATCTGAACCGCCTCGTAGCCGCCCTTGGAGGCGATGGCCATCGTCGCGTCCAGGATCCGCTTGCGCCGCTCGCGCTGTGCCTCGGAGCCCAGCTCGGATTCAGCCAGGACCGCCACGTTCATGACCTCGCGAGGCTGCGCGCTCGACGCGCCAGCCGAGTTGGTGTTCGCTGGCCCCGAGATGTGAGGGGACATGTGCCGGACAGCTCCTTCGTGTGGCGATCTCGCTGAAAACGATACGCATCCTGAACGTCGATTGCTCACCTCCGTGCGGCCTGGGACACCGGCGTGTGCTGCTGCAATGGCGTTCGACTTGACGGTCGATCGCTGGCACTATTAGAACACGTTCTAGTCAACCGAGGAGCCGTAACGTGCCGACCACCATCAGCGACGAGCAATTGGCAGCGCGGGGGTTGGTGCGTGACTGGGCCGCCGGCGCGGGCACGACGGCCGCGGTTCGCGACATCGAGCAGGGAAAGCGCGAGGCCTGGCAGCCGGTGTACGACGGCCTGGCCGGTCTGGGGCTGTTCGGTGTGGCGGTGCCTGAGGACTGCGGCGGCGCTGGCGGGCGGGTCGAGGACCTGTGCGCGATGGTCGAGGAGGCGGCCAGGGCCTTGGTGCCGGGCCCGGTCGCGACGACGGCGTTGGCCACGCTGGTGGTGTCCGATCCGCGGGTGCGCGGCCAGCTGGCATCCGGCGAACGCGTCGCCGGGGTGGCGCTGAGCGCCGACCTGCGCGTCGATGGCGCCGTGCGCGTAACGGGCACGGTGCCGTGGGCGCTGGGTGCGACGGACGGCGGGCTGTTGTTGGTGCCGGCGGACGGCACATGGCTGCTGATCGACGCCGTCGACGACGCCGTGTCGGTCGAGCCGCTTCAGGCCACCGACTTTTCCCGTCCACTGGCGCGGGTGGTGCTGACGTCGGCACCGGCCACCGTGGTGGACCGGCCGGTCGAAGACCTCGCCGCCGCGGTGCTGGCCGCCGAGGCGGCGGGGGTGACGCGGTGGGCGCTGGACACCGCCGTCGAATATGCGAAAGTGCGTGAGCAGTTCGGCAAGCCGATCGGCAGCTTCCAGGCGATCAAGCACATCTGCGCCGAAATGCTCTGCCGCGCAGAGCAAGTCGCGGTGGCTGCGGCCGACGCCGCGCACGCGGCCGCCGACCCGGACCCCGAACAGTTGTCGATCGCCGCCGCCATCGCCGCCAGCATCGGCATCGAGGCCGCCAAGGCCAACGTCAAAGACTGCATTCAGGTGCTCGGCGGCATCGGCATCACCTGGGAGCACGACGCGCATCTGTACCTGCGTCGGGCCTACGGCATCGGGCAGTTCCTCGGCGGCTCGGCGCGCTGGCTGCGCCGCACCGCGGCGCTGACCCGCGCCGGGGTGCGCCGGCGGCTGGGCATCGACCTCGGCGAGGTCGCGGATTTGCGGCCCCAGATCACTGCGACTGTCGCCGAGATCGCCGCGCTGCCCAAGAACAAACAGCAGGTGGCCCTCGCCGAAGCGGGCCTGCTGGCGCCGCACTGGCCACCACCCTACGGGCGCGGCGCCTCCCCCGCCGAGCAGCTGCTGATCGACCAGGAGATGGCCGCGGCCGGCGTCGAACGGCCCGACTTGGTGATCGGGTGGTGGGCGGCGCCGACGCTCCTCGAGCACGGCACACCCGAGCAGATCGAGCGCTTCGTGCCGGCCACCCTGCGCGGCGAAATCTTTTGGTGCCAGCTGTTTTCCGAACCGGGGGCAGGTTCGGACCTGGCGTCGCTGCGCACCAAGGCGGTGCGGGTCGACGGCGGCTGGAAACTAACCGGCCAAAAAGTGTGGACGTCGTCGGCGCACAAAGCGCAGTGGGGGGTGTGCCTGGCAAGAACGGACCCAAACGCGCCGAAACACAAAGGCATCACCTACTTTCTGGTGGACATGAGCTCGCCCGGCATCGTGATCCGACCGCTGCGCGAAATCACCGGTGACGCCCTGTTCAACGAGGTTTTCCTGGAAGACGTGTTCGTTCCCGACGAGATGGTCGTCGGCGCGGTCAACGACGGCTGGCGGTTGGCGCGCACCACGCTGGCCAACGAGCGGGTCGCGATGGCCACCGGCACCGCGCTGGGTAACCCGATGGAAGAGCTGCTCACTGCGGCAGCCGATTTGGACCTCGACGTCGCTCGTCAAGACCAGCTCGCGCGGCTGATCGTCGCCGCGCAGACCGGTGCGCTACTCGACCAGCGCATCGCGGAGCTGGCGGTCGGCGGCCAAGATCCCGGCGCGCAGTCCAGTGTCCGCAAACTCATCGGCGTGCGATACCGGCAGGCTCTAGCCGAATTCCGGATGGACATCGCCGAAGGTGCCGGGGTGGTCGAGGACGGCGTGGTCCACGACTTCCTCAACACCCGCTGCCTGACCATCGCGGGCGGCACCGAACAGATCCTGCTCACACTGGCCGCCGAGCGGCTGCTCGGCCTCCCGCGGGGATAGGCTTGTCGCCACGAAACAGAAGCCAGGGTCGTCAATCTCGCGGCTGTCACGACCGTGGCTTCTGTTTCGCGGGCGGGCGTGTCAGGAAAACCCGGTTTGCGCGCAGGTGCTGGGCGAGGTGAGGTTGACTGCGGCGTAGACCACCTGGATGTGCGTGCACGCGATCACGTTGACGTCCGTCTTCGGTTGGCCGGTGCGCCAATCCGTGGAGTCGATCCGTCCGGAGGTCTGGTACTTCTCGGGTGGCCCGTCACCGAAGTAGACGGTGGTGATCACGTCGGACCCGCCTGATTTCATGACCCTCTCGAATTGCCCATTGGCGTGCACGTCGAGGTAAGCCAGCCGATCTGTTGAGCGGATCTCGGTGCTCTGCCGCGACCACAGGTCGGGCGGAAACCCGGTCACCCCATCGGGTGTGCGCAAGTCGGCGCCGGCGGTGAAATCGCAACTGCCCGTTGCCCGGTGACAGTCGACGACGATGTGCGTCTCGAGCTGAGTCGCCTCGTCGACGGGGAACAGCGTCGTAGCGGTGTTGCTGGCCGCCGATGACAAAGGAGCTAATCCCAGCATCAGTCCCGCGCCGCCCAGCGCCGCCACCAGCCGCTTGCCCATCAGCAGAACCTAACGCCCGCGGCTACTCGTCGTAGGTGACTTCGACCGAATCGGTCTCCGGGCGAGACTGGCACGCCAGGATCAGCCCTTCGTCGAGATCTTGCTGCTCGAGCACGTCGTTGACCTCCATGTTGACCTTCCCGCGGCGCAACGTGCAGGCGCAGGCGCCGCAGTGACCTTCCCGGCAGGAAAACGGCGCATCCAGGCCGCGGTCCAGCAGCACGTCCAGCAGCTTGGCGTGCCGCGGCCATGACACGGTGTGGGTTTCACCGTCGAGCTGCACGACCACGGTGGCCGGGGGCTCGTCGCCGGAATCCTCGACCGTCACGGCGGCGAACGGGTCGGTGTCCAGCGACCGGAACACCTCGAGGTGGATGCGTTGCGCCGGCACGCTCAGTGAGTCCAACGCGTCGCGGCTGGCCTGCATGAACGGTCCCGGTCCGCAGATGAAGACCTCGTGGTCGGTGTAAGGGGCGGCCAGCTTGGCCAGCGCGGCGGCGCTGGGCAGGCCCTGCAGTGACTCCAGCCAGTGCACGACGGTCAGCCGGTCGGGATACTTGGCGGCCAACTCCCGCAACGCCTCGCCGAAGATCACCGAGCGGTCGTCGCGGTTGGCGTAAAGCAGCACCACCTGCCCGCTGCCCTCGACAAGCGCGGATTTGCAGATCGACATGATCGGGGTGATCCCACTGCCCGCCGCGATCAGCAAGAAATCGTCGTCGAGTGTTTTCGGCACGAAGTTGCCGGACGGGGCCAGCACGTGGATCCGCATCCCGGGATGGGCGTGGTCGCACAACCAGTTCGACGCATACCCGTCGGTGGTTCGTTTGACGGTCACGGTGAGCGCGTCCCCGGTGAACGGCGAGCCACACAGCGAATAGCAGCGCGCCACCGAGCCGGTGCGCTCGCTCGGGACGCGCAGGGTCAAGAACTGGCCGGGCGCGTAGCGCAGCCGGTCCGCGGGAATGTTCGCGCCGTCGGGGACGGCGAAGACCAGCGAGCTCGCCTCGTCGGTCTCGGCGATCACCTCGGCGACCTGCAGCTCGAGCACGTGACTGCCCAGCGGCTCGTCGGGAACTGTATCGGTCAAGGCCCCGGCTTTCTCTTCCGCCATAACTAGAACAGGTTACAGAAAACGCGTTAACTGGCGCTACCAGCCGCAGGAATACCCTGCTCGACACGAATCGGAACGTGTTCTAGTCTCTGATTTAAGCCCGCACTCATGGAGGAACCCAGTGACGTCCATTGAACAACGTGACGCGCAGTCGGTCCTAGACGGCATCGACGAACTGCTGCCCAAGCTGCGGCAGCGGGCCCAGGAGACCGAGGACTTGCGTCGGTTGCCCGACGCGACCGTCAGCGAGCTCCAGGAAATCGGTTTCTTCCGGCTGCTGCAGCCCAAGCAGTGGGACGGTCTGGAATGCGATCCGACGCTGTTCTACGAGGCCGCTCGGCGGCTGGCCAGCGCGTGTGGGTCCACCGGTTGGGTCGGTTCGATCGTCGGCGTGCACAACTGGCATCTGGCGCTGTTCGACCAAAAGGCCCAAGAAGAGGTGTGGGGCGAGGACAGCAATGTGCGGGTCTCGTCGTCGTACGCGCCGATGGGCGCGGGCACGGTGGTCGACGGCGGGTATCTGGTCAACGGCTCGTGGAACTGGTCGTCGGGATGCGACCACGCCACCTGGACGTTCGTTGGCGGCCCGGTGATCAAAGACGGCCGCCCGGTGGACTTTGGCAGCTTTTTGATCCCGCGCAGCGAATACGACATCGAGGACGTCTGGCATGTGGTCGGGCTGCGCGGCACCGGCAGCAACACGCTGCACGTCAAGAACGTCTTCGTGCCGCGCCACCGGTTCCTGTCGTACAAGGCGATGAACGACCACACCGCTCCCGGGCTGCAGACCAACACCGCGCCGGTGTATAAGATGCCTTGGGGCACAATGCATCCCACCACAATCACCGCGCCGATCGTGGGCATGGCCTACGGTGCCTACGAGGCGCACGTGGAGCATCAGGGCAAGCGGGTGCGCGCGGCGTTCGCCGGTGAGAAGGCCAAGGACGACCCGTTCGCCAAGGTGCGCATCGCCGAGGCGGCCAGCGACATCGACGCCGCGTGGCGTCAGTTGATCGGCAACGTGGGCGACGAGTATGCGCTGTTGGCGGCGGGCAAGGAGATCCCGTTCGCGCTGCGGGCCCGCGCGCGACGCGATCAGGTGCGTGCCACTGGCCGCGCGATCGCCTCGATCGACCGGCTCTTCGAGGCTTCGGGTGCCACCGCGCTGGCCAATACCGCTCCGATTCAACGGTTCTGGCGCGACGCCCACGCCGGGCGGGTGCACGCGGCCAACGACCCGGAGCGGGCGTACGTGATCTTCGGAAACCACGAGTTCGGGCTGCCGCCCGGCGACACGATGGTGTGATGACCACCACGGACGAGCTGACGTTCGAGTCCACTTCGCGCTACGCGCAACTCGACGTTGACGGCCCGCTGAAGCTGCACTACCACGAGGCCGGTGTCGGCAATCCGCAGACGGTGGTGCTGCTGCACGGGGGCGGTCCCGGAGCGTCGAGCTGGACGAACTTCTCCCGCAACATCGCGGTGTTCGCCCAGCGGTTTCATGTGCTCGCTGTCGACCAGCCCGGCTACGGGCACTCCGACAAACGGACCGAGCACCCGCAGTTCAACCGCTACGCCGCAAGAGCTCTGAAGGCCCTGGTCGACGAGCTCGACATCGAGCGGGCGCCACTGGTGGGCAACTCGCTGGGCGGGGGTACAGCGGTCCGGTTCGCGCTGGACTACCCCGACCGGGCCGGGCGGCTGGTGCTGATGGGCCCGGGGGGCCTAAGCGTCAACCTGTTCGCGCCCGACCCCACCGAAGGGGTAAAGCGGCTCAACAAGTTCGCCATGGAACCCACCCGGGAAAACCTCGAGGCGTTCCTGCGGGTCATGGTCTACGACAAGAACCTGATCACCCCGGAGCTGGTGGAGGCGCGGTATGCGCTGGCCAGCACTCCGGAGTCGCTGGCGGCGACCATAGCGATGGGAAAGTCGTTCGCTGGCGCCGACTTCGAGGCCGGCATGATGTGGCGCGAAGTGTATCGGCTGCGCCAGCCGGTGTTGCTGATGTGGGGTCGTGAGGACCGGGTCAACCCGCTCGACGGCGCACTGGTGGCATTGAAGACGATTCCGCGTGTCCAGCTGCACGTCTTCGGGCAGTGTGGACATTGGGTGCAAGTGGAGAAATTCGACGAGTTCAACAAGCTGACGATCGACTTCCTCGGAGGTGCGTGATGAGCATCCGGTCGCTGGGCTATCTGCGCATCGAGGCCACCGACGTGGCGGCCTGGCGGGAGTACGGCCTCAAGGTCCTCGGCATGGTCGAGGGCAGTGGCAGCACCGAGGGGGCGCTGTATCTGCGGATGGACGAATTCCCTGCCCGGCTGGTGATCCTGCCCGGCGAACACGACCGGCTATCGGTAGCCGGGTGGGAATGCGCGAACGCCGAAGGGCTGCAGGAGATTCGGAACCGCCTCGACGTCGAGGGCGTGGCTTACAAAGAAGCCACCGCCGCCGAACTGGCGGAGCGACGCGTCGACGAGATGATCCAGTTCTCCGACCCCTCGGGCAACTGCCTGGAGGTCTTCCACGGTGCCGCGCTTGAGCACCGGCGGGTGGTCAGCCCGTACGGGCATAAGTTCGTCACCGGCGAGCAGGGGCTGGGTCATGTGGTGCTGTCCACCCACGACGACGCCGAGGCCCTGCACTTCTACCGCGACGTGCTGGGCTTTCGGCTGCGCGACTCGATGCGGCTACCGCCACAGTTGGTTGGCCGTCCCGCGGACGGACCGCCGGCCTGGCTGCGGTTCTTTGGCTGCAACCCGCGCCACCACAGCCTGGCTTTCCTGCCGATGCCGACCCCGAGCGGCATCGTACATTTGATGGTCGAGGTCGAGAACTCCGACGACGTCGGGCTGTGCCTGGACCGGGCGTTGCGCCGCAAGGTGCCGATGTCGGCCACACTGGGCCGGCATGTCAACGACAAAATGCTCTCGTTCTACATGAAGACGCCCAGCGGGTTCGATGTCGAATTCGGCTGTGAGGGACTGCAAGTCGACGATCGCGAGTGGATAGCCCGGGAGAGCACCGCGGTGAGCCTATGGGGCCACGATTTCACCGTCGGCGCCCGTCAACAGTAATGGCTGCGGCACCGATCGACGCCCGCACGTTCCGCAACGTGCTCGGTCAGTTCTGCACCGGGATCACGATCATCACCACCATGCACGAGGACGCTCCGGTCGGGTTCGCGTGCCAATCGTTCGCGGCGCTGTCGCTGGAGCCGCCGCTGGTGTTGTTCTGCCCCACCAAGGTGTCGCGGACCTGGCAGGCCATCGAGGCCAGCGGGAAGTTCTGCGTCAACATCTTGCATGAGAAGCAACAGCACGTCTCGGCGCGCTTCGGCTCCAAAGAACCCGACAAGTTCGCTGGAATCGACTGGCATCTATCCGAATTGGGTTCACCCGTCATCGAGGGAACACTGGCGCACATCGACTGCACAGTGGCGTCGGTGCACGACGGCGGCGACCATTTCGTGGTGTTCGGTGCGGTGCACTCGCTGTCGGAAGTGCCGAGGGCCAAGCCGCGACCACTGCTGTTCTACCGCGGCGAGTACACCGGCATCGAGCCGGACAAGAACACGCCCGCTCAGTGGCGCGACGACCTCGAGGCGTTTCTGACCACCACCACCCAGGACACCTGGCTTTAACGGGCGAGCAGACGCTGAAGCGCCCACGTCGTCGGCGTGTGGGGGGCTTTGGCCCCGGCTCGCCTGATGGGTGCGTTGCCGCCGATGTCACGCATCGGCGTGCTACCCCGTCTAGCTTGTGAGGACACGACGGCAGGAAGGCACAACCATGAGACCCTTGAGCAAGGTGGCCCGTATATACCTGGTCACGTTGACGGCTTTGGTCGGTCTGGCCAACGTTGCGATTGGAATCTGGTGTCTGGCCGACCCCGGGTCGTTCGCCCGGTTCGTGGGATTCGAAGCGCACGAGCATTTTCTGCATGACCTCGGCGCGTTCCAGCTCGGGTTGGGCGTCACGCTGCTACTCGCCCTGATCTGGTCCGACGCATTGGCCACCGCGCTGGCCGGATTCATCGTGGCCAACGGCGTCCACACCGTGAACCACGTGGTGGACCTCAATCTCGGCGGTTCGCCCGCCCAAGCATGGGTGCTCGGCGTGGTGTCGGTGGCACTGGTCGCAGCGTTCGTGCTTCGGCTACGTCAACTCGGCTATGTACTCGGGTCCGTCGGCACCGCAACCGATCCCAGACTGGCCGCCTTCGTGCGGCAGAAAACGGTGCGGCTCACCACGTTTCGAAAGGATGGCACCCCCGGCAGCAGCCCGGTGAGCATCGCGGTAGACGGCGACCGCGCATACTTTCGCAGTTTTGAGCGGGCGGTCAAAGTACGCCGGATACGGCGCGACCCGAAAGTCGAATTCGGGCCGGCGACAGCATCGGGTAAGCCGACCGGGCCGCCCCAACCCGGCCGCGTGCGGCTCCTGGAAGGCGCCGAATATCAGGCAGCGGCCCGTCTGCTGCGGCGTAAATACCCGTTGCTGCATGGGGTGCTAGTGCCGTTGGCGCATCGGCTGATGCGACGCAAATACGGCCGCACGGTGCACGCCGAATTGACTCCGTCGGCTGCACCCAGTTAGCCCAGCCACCGCTCGATGCGGTGCAGCGCCTCTTCGATATCGGCGGTCGGTCCGGCGAATGACACGCGGACGAACGACCCGCCGCGCGCAGTGTCGAAGTCGATGCCCGGTGCGATCGCGACTCCGGTGTCGGCCAACAACTTCTCGCAAAACCGAAGCGAGTCCGAGGTGTAGTCCGAGACATCGGCGTAGACGTAGAACGCACCGTCGGTGGGAGCAAGCCGGTCGATCCCGATTTGCCGCAGGCCGTCCAACAGCAGCCGACGGTTGATCGCGTACTGACGTAGGTGTGCGTCAGCCTCGGCGACCGCCTCCGGGGTGAACGCCGCGACCGCGGCGTACTGCGACAGCACGGGTGGGCAGATCGTGAAGTTGCCGGTCAAACAGTCCACCGCGCGGCGCAGCTCCGGTGGCACCAGCAGCCAGCCCAGCCGCCACCCGGTCATCGCGAAGTACTTCGAAAAACTGTTGACCACCACAGCGTTTCGTGAGGTCTCCCAAGCGCAGCTGGTTGGCGGAGCTCCCTCGTACACAAGGCCGTGGTACACCTCGTCGCTGATGAGTCGGACGCCGGATTTCTCGCACCAGGATGCGATCGCCGCCAGCTCCGCGGGTGCGATGACGGTCCCGGTCGGGTTGGCCGGACTTGCGACGACGACACCGCGTGGTGGGGGGTCGAGCGCGGCCAGCAGTTGTGCGGTCGGCTGAAACCGGGTGTCCGGACCGCATGGCACGTCCACCACCTCACACCCCAGCGCGGACAAGATGTTTCGGTAGCACGGGTAGCCCGGGCTGGTGACGACGACCCGGTCGCCAACGTCGAAACACGCCAGGAACGCGAGCAAAAAGCCGCCCGACGAGCCGGTGGTGATGACGACGTCGTCGGGCTCGACGCTGATCCCATGCCGCGGCGTATATGCCTGCGCAATGGCCGCCCGGAGTTCTGGAATGCCAAGGGCCACCGTGTAACCCAGCGGGCTGCTGTCCAGCGCCGCCTTGGCCGCGGCACGCACCGGGGCCGGCGCTCCCGCGCTTGGCTGGCCCGCCGAAAGGTTCACCAGGTCGCCGTGGGTGCGTTGACGCTCGGCGGCCGCCAGCCACACGTCCATCACATAGAACGGCGGGATGCCGGCGCGCAGCGCGACAGAAGCGTTCACGTCGTGCTATTCAACACTTCCGGCTCGAGTCGGCGCAGGTGTTCGCGCGGCGGGCCGAGCAGCTGGGCAGTGGAGTGCGCACGTTTGAAGTACAGGTGCATGTCGTGTTCCCAGGTGATCGCAATCCCGCCGTGCAGCTGGATACCCTCGGCGGCCACCCTGCTGAACGTCTCGCTCGCGGCAACCCGGGCCAGGGCCGCCGATGTCGGCGACGGGGCGGCCACCGCGTCGTCGACCAGCGCCTGGGCGGCCTGGACCGCGACATACAGGTCGGCCATCCGGTGTTTGAGCGCCTGGAAGCTGCCGATCGGGCGGCCGAACTGCACCCGTTGCTTGGTGTAGTTGACGGTTAGCTCCAGGCAGCGGGCCGCCGCGCCGACCTGCTCGACCGCCACCAGGATCGCCGCGGTGTCGGCGATACCGGGGTCGACGCCCATCGGGACGGTGCGTTGCGGTCTGACCCGGGCGAGTCGGCGGGTGGGATCCATGGTGGTGACGGGCTCGGCGACGAACTCGGTCCATCGGATGAGCTGGTCGCCGGTGGCTTCGACGACGATGTCGGCGCGGTCGCCGTTGACCACATAGTCGGGGTCGAACACCACCGCGCCGATCGCCGTGCCCTGCGCGAGCCGCCCGAGCGCCTCGGCGTCCGGCTCGTCGGCGGCCAGCAGCGCCAACTCGGCCAGCGTGGTGCCCAGCAGCGGGGTGGGCACCAAGCCTTTGCCGAGCTCCGCGATGACGGCCGCGGCGTCGGCGAGGGTGCCGCCGGCGCCGCCGAGCTCCTCGGGCACCAGCAGGGCTGCCGCGCCGACCTGTTCGCACAGCAGCTGCCACAGCGCTTCGTCGTAACCGCGCTCGGACTCCATCGCTTCGCGCACCGCGGCGGGCGGAGCATGCTTGGCCACCAGCGCCGACACCGTTTCACGCAGCAGTTCGCGTTCGTCGCTGGCTGTCATAGCGCCTCCAGTACCCGCCGGCGGTGCACGGCCGCATCGCCCCAGGCCGGCCGCAGCGCCTGTACCCGCAGCAGCCACAGCGACAGATCGTGTTCGGCGGTGAAGCCGATCGCGCCATGGGTCTGCAGCGCCGACCGCGCGGCCGCCAGTGCGGCGTCGGAGGCGGCCACCTTGGCGGCGCTCACGTCGCGGTGCGCGTCCGCCGAATCGCCGGCCAGCGACAGCGCCGCGCCGTAGACCAGTGGGCGGGCCAGCTCGACGGCGATATGCACGTCGGCCAGCTTGTGTTTGATCGCTTGATACGAGCCGATCGCCCGGCCGAACTGGCTGCGCTGCTTGGCGTAGTCGACGGCCGCGTCCAGCAGCGCCTGGCCGGCGCCGACCAATTGAGCGGCTGTCGCCAGCACGCCGAACTCGTAGGCCCGGGCAACGTCGGCCCGCCATGTGGTACCGGTGGCGGTGACGTCGAACAGGCGCCGGCTCGGATCGATGCAATCGTGCCGGTCGCCGACGTTAGCCTCGCTGACCCGGCCCTGGTGGGCCAAGAGCACCAGGCCCGCCGCATCGGCGTCCACCGCACGCGGGATTTGCGGCGGCACTGCGGCCGTTGCGATCAGCTCACCGGTTGCCAGCGACGCACACCGCTCGTCGTCGGCAAGCAGGATTGGTGCTACCGCAACAGATTCCGTAACCGGCCCTGGCACACACCAGCGTCCGAGCCGCTCCAACGCCACGACGAGGTCGACCGGGTGCGCCTCGATGCCGTCGAACCGCTGGGGCACCATGAGGGCGGTGACACCCAGGTCGGCCAACCGGGCCCATACCTTGCGTCCCGGTCCCAGATCGCCGGCTGCCCAGGCGCGTACCGCGCCCGCGACGTCGGCTGCCGCTAACGCGGCGTCGATGCTGGCCGCGAAGTCGCGTTGCTGCGGGTCGAGGTCGAATCTCATCGCGACTTCTCCCGCGGCAAACCCAGCAGCCGCTCGGCAATAATGTTGCGCTGAATCTCGTTGGTGCCAGCGTAAATCGGGCCACCAAGCGCAAACAGCAAGCCGTCGCTCCACCGATCCACCAGCTCAGCGTCCGCACCGCGGATCTCCAGCGCGGTCTGATGCAGTGCGACGTCGAGCTCCGACCAGAACACCTTGGTCACCGACGACTCGGCACCTAGCTCGCCGCCTTCGGACAGCCGGGTCACTGTGCCGAATGTATGCAGCCGGTAGGCTTGCGCCTTGATCCACGCGTCAGCAACCTCGTCGCCGAAATCGTTGCTACCGCAGGATTTCCACAGCCGAACCAGCCGCTCAGCAGCGGCCAGGAAACGTGCCGGGCTGCGCAGCGACATCCCGCGTTCGTTGCTCGACGTGCTCATCGCGGCTCGCCAGCCGTCGTTCACCTCGCCGATCACGTCGCGGTCGGGCACGAACACGTCGTCGAGGAAGATTTCGCCAAAACCCGTGTCGCCATTAAGTTGCTTGATGGGGCGAACAGTGACGCCGTCCGCCCGCAGGTCGAACATGAAGTAGGTCAGCCCGCGGTGGCGCTCGGCGGTGGGATCGGAGCGGAACAACCCGAAAGCCTTGTCGCCGAACGGTGCCCGCGAGCTCCAGATCTTCTGTCCGTTGAGCAGCCAACCGCCCTCGGTCCTGGTCGCGGTCGACCGAAGCGACGCCAGATCGCTGCCGGCTTCGGGTTCCGACCAGGCTTGCGCCCAGATCTCCTCACCGCTGGCCATTTTCGGCAACACGCGATCCAGTTGTTCTTGGGTGCCGTGCGCAAACAACGTCGGCGCCAGCATCGACGTACCGTTCGCACTGGCCCGGCCCGGTGCGCCGGCGCGGAAGTACTCTTCCTCGAAGACCACCCACTGCAACAGTGAGGCGTCACGCCCGCCGTACTTACGCGGCCAGGTGATCACCGACAGGCCAGCATCGAAAAGTACCCTGTCCCAACGCCGGTGTTGCTCAAACCCTTCGGCGGTATCGTAGGACTTGGTGGGAAACGCTGCCCGGTTGGCGGCGAGGAACTCGCGAACCTCACGCTGGAATGCCAGCGTTTCCTCGTCGAAGTCAAGGTCCATCTATACCAGCTCTCGCAGTAGGGGTTTGACCACCTTGCCGCCAGCGTTGCGAGGCAGCTCATCGACAAAGCGCACCGAGCGGGGCGTTTTGAAATTGGCTAGATGCTCACGGGTGTAGGCGATGACGGCCTGCTCGTCTAGGCCGCTGTCCGGCCGGACTACGACAAACGCTCGGCCCACCTCGCCGAGACGCTCGTCAGGCACGCCGACCACGGCGGCGTCGACGACACCGTCGAGTCGAACGAGCACCTGCTCCACCTCGGCGGGGTATACGTTGAAGCCGCCGCAGATGTACATGTCTTTGAGCCGGTCGGTGATTTGCAAATTCCCTGCGGCATCGAGCTTTCCGACGTCACCGGTGTGCAGCCAGCCGTCGGCGTCGATGGTAGCGGCTGTGGCCTCCGGATCGTCGAGGTAGCCGAGCATGACATTGGGCCCGCGCAACAGCACCTCGTCACGGTCCCCGATACGTAGCTCGAAGTCTGCGATCGGGCGTCCGCAAGTGGTGGCGACCGTGACCGGGTCGTCGTCGGGACGGCACATAGTGGCAAACCCGCCGGATTCGGTCAGGCCGTAGGCGGTCAGCACGATGTCGATGTCGAGTTCAGTTTGCATCCGCTCGATCAACACCACCGGCACGGTTGCCGCGCCGGTCACCGCGAACCGCAGTGAGCTTAAGGCGTATTCACCGCGGGCCGGATGGTCCAGCAGCGTCTGGTAGATCGTCGGCGGCCCCGGCAGCACCGTGATCCGGTGCTCGGCCACCGCGCGCATCGCCCGCTCCGGGTCGAACGTCAACTGAGGAAACAATGTGGCGCCGGTCTGCAGGCACGCCAAAATGCCTGCCTTGTAACCGAAGTTGTGGAAGAACGGGTTGATGCACAGGTAGCGGTCGTCGCTGGTGAGCTTGCCGCAGGCCGCCCACGCCGCCGAACCGGCCAACGACTGCCGGTGGGCACATAGCACGCCTTTGCTGCGGCCGGTGGTGCCGGAGGTGAACAAGATGTCGGAAACGTCGCCGGGGCGCACCGCGGCGGCGCGGGAGTCGGCGGCCGCGAGGTCCACGCCGGCAGCGACGAACTCGTCCCACGTTCCGTCGTCTGCGTCCACTGGCACTCGCACGATGTGGCGCAGCTCGGGCAATGTGTCTCGACGCAGGTCGCTGGCCTTGTCGGCGCCTAAAAACTCGCCCATCGCGATCAGCAGCCGAGCCCCGGTGCGCGCCAGGATGTCGGCGGCTTCGGCCACGGTATAGCGGGTGTTGAGCGGCACCATCGCGGCACCGCAGTAATGAGTCGCCAGGCACGCCACGACCCAGTGCCAGGTGTTCGGCGCCCAGATCGCCACCCGCTCGCCCGGTGCCACGCCGAGCGTGATCATCGCGGCCGCGGCCCGGCGCACTTCCTCGCGCAGCTGCCCGAAGGTGAGTGTGCGATCGGGCGTGACCAACGCCGGATGGTCAGGCAGTTCGCGCGCAATTCGATCCAGCACCGCAGGAATCGTCTGCGGATCGCTCGACATCACGGCTCCTTGGCCACCACGCTGCATCGTCACCGGGCTGGGTTGTCGCGCCCGGTTCCTCCTCATCGCGCTGCGCGCTCTGCATCGTCACCGGGCTGGGTTGTCGCGCCCGGTTCCTCCTCATCGCGCTGCGCGCTCTGCATCGTCACCGGGCTGGGTTGTCGCGCCCGGTTCCTCCTCATCGCGCTGCGCGCTCTGCATCGTCACCGGGCTACAAAGCAAGTGCTTGGTAGGTTAGCCTACAGGGATGCAGGACGTCGAGGAGTTCCGGGCCGAGGTCCGCGAGTGGCTCGCCGAGAACCTGGTTGGCGAATTCGCCAAGCTCAAGGGGCTCGGCGGCCCCGGCCGCGAACACGAGGCGTTCGAGGAGCGGCGTGCCTGGAACCAGCACCTGGCCAAGGCGGGGCTGACCTGCCTGGGCTGGCCGGTCGAGCACGGCGGCCGTGGCTTGTCGGTCGCACACCGGGTCGCCTTCTACGAGGAGTACGCGATTGCCAACGCGCCCGCGAAGGTCAACCATTTCGGCGAGGAACTGCTCGGGCCGACGCTGATCGCTTACGGCACACCCGAACAGCAGCAGCGGTTTTTGCCGAAGATCCTCGACGTCACCGAACTGTGGTGTCAGGGCTACTCGGAACCCGGCGCCGGCAGTGACCTGGCCAACGTGTCCACCACCGCGGTGCTCGACGGCGACCACTGGGTGATCAACGGGCAGAAGGTGTGGACGTCGCTGGCGCACTGGGCGCAGTGGTGTTTCGTGCTGGCGCGCACCGAAAAGGGTTCGAAGCGCCATGCCGGGCTCTCGTATCTGCTAGTTCCGCTCGACCAGCCGGGGGTGAAAATCCACCCGATCGTCCAGCTGACCGCCGACTCGGAGTTCAACGAGGTGTTCTTCGACGACGCCCGCACCGACGCCGACCTGGTGGTCGGCGCACCCGGCGACGGCTGGCGGATCGCGATGGCAACGCTGACTTTCGAACGCGGCGTCTCGACTGTCGGCCAACAGATCGTCTACGCGCGCGAGCTGAACGGCGTCGTCGAACTCGCCAAACGCACGGGCGCTGCTGACGATCCGTTGATCCGGGAACGCCTGACCCGCTCCTGGGCGGGCCTGCGAGCGATGCGCTCCTATGCCTTGGCCACCATGGACGTCGAGCAGCCCGGGCAAGACAACGTCTCAAAGCTGTTGTGGGCCAATTGGCATCGCGAACTAGGTGAGATCGCAATGGACGTGCGGGGCAAGTCGGGCATGGTATTGGAAGGCGGCGATCTCGACGAGTGGCAGCGGCTCTACTTGTTCACTCGCGCCGATACCATTTACGGCGGTTCAAACGAAATCCAGCGCAACATCATTGCCGAGCGGGTGCTCGGCCTGCCCCGAGAGGTCAAGGGATGACGCTTGCCGTCGCACCGAAAGAGGTAGCCGGACACGGACTTTTAGCCGGTAAGGTGGTCGTCGTCACGGCCGCGGCCGGCACCGGCATAGGATCGGCCACCGCCCGTCGCGCACTGATGGAGGGTGCCGACGTCGTCGTATCCGATCACCACGAACGTCGCCTCGGTCAGACAGCCCAGGAGCTGGCGGCGCTGGGCCTGGGCCGTGTCGAGCACGTGCTGTGCGACGTCACCTCCAGCGTGCAGGTCGACGCCCTGATCGCGTCGACCAGCGCACGGATGGGCCGGATGGACGTGCTGGTCAACAACGCCGGGCTGGGCGGGCAGACCCCGGTTGTCGACATGACCGACGAGGAATGGGACCGCGTTTTGGATGTGACGCTGACATCGGTGTTCCGCGCCACTCGGGCGGCACTGCGCTACTTCCGCGAAGCCGAGCATGGTGGGGTGATCGTAAACAACGCCAGCGTTTTGGGCTGGCGGGCCCAACATTCGCAAGCTCACTATGCCGCGGCCAAAGCGGGAGTCATGGCGCTGACCCGTTGCAGCGCAATCGAAGCGGTGGAATACGGGGTGCGGATCAACGCGGTGTCGCCCAGCATCGCCCGGCACAAGTTCCTGGACAAGACCAGCTCGCCCGAACTGCTGGACCGGCTCTCGGCGCAAGAGGCGTTCGGCCGGGCCGCCGAACCGTGGGAAGTCGCGGCCACCATCGCGTTCTTGGCCAGCGACTATTCCAGTTACCTGACTGGAGAAGTGATCTCGGTATCGAGTCAGCACCCATGAATCGGCGCGACGAACTGCTGGAACTAGCGGCGACGATGTTCGCCGAACGCGGTTTGCGCGCAACCACGGTGCGCGACATCGCCGACGGCGCCGGCATCCTGTCCGGCAGCCTGTACCACCATTTCTCCTCCAAGGAGGAGATGGTCGACGAAGTGCTGCGCGGCTTTTTGGACTGGCTGTTCAACCGCTACCAGGAGATCATCGACACCAAACCCAACCCGCTGGAGCGGCTCAAGGGGCTGTTCATGGCGTCGTTCGACGCGATCGAGCATCGCCACGCCCAAGTCGTCATCTACCAGGACGAGGCCAAGCGGCTGTCGGCGCAGCCGCGGTTCTCCTACATCGAGGACCTCAACAAGAAGCAGCGCCAAATGTGGGTTGATGTGCTGCACCAAGGCATTGACGAGGGCTACTTCCGGCCCGACCTCGACGTCGACCTGGTCTACCGCTTCATCCGCGACACCACCTGGGTGTCGGTGCGCTGGTATCAACCGGGCGGACCGCTCACCGCCGAACAGGTCGGCCAACAGTATCTCGCCATCGTGCTAGGCGGAATCACCGCGAACAGAAAAGGAGTCTGACATGCCCGAGGCATACATCATCGACGCGGTGCGCACCGCGGTTGGCAAGCGCAACGGACCGCTAGCTGGCGTACACCCAATCGATTTGGGGGCGGCGGCTTTTCACGGCCTGTTCGGGCGCCTCGACGTCGACCCCGGCGCTGTGGACGACGTGATCCTCGGATGCGTGGATGCGATCGGCGGGCAGGCCGGCAATATCGGCCGGCAGGCGTGGCTGGCGGCCGGCTATCCGGAGGAGGTTCCCGGAGTCACCGTCGACCGGCAATGCGGCTCCAGCCAGCAGGCGATTTCCTTCGGTGCGCAAGCGATCATGTCCGGCACCGCGGAGCTGATCCTGGCCGGCGGCATCCAGAACATGAGCCAGATCCCGATCGCCGCGGCAATGGAGGTGGGCAAGCAGTTCGGCTTCACCACGCCCACCGCGGAATCCAAGGGATGGCAACACCGTTATGGCGACGAGGAGATCTCGCAGTTCCGCGGGGCGGAGCTGATCGCCGAGCGGTGGAACCTGTCTCGTGAGGAAATGGAGCGCTTCGCGCTGTCCAGCCACCAAAGGGCACTCGCGGCCATCCGCGCCGGGCACTTCGACAACGAGATCGTCACGGTCCAGGTCGACGGACTGGACTTCCGCATCGACGAGGGGCCGCGGGAGACCTCGCTGGAGAAGATGGCGGCGTTGCCGACCCTGCGTGAGGGCGGCCGGCTCACCGCTGCGCTGGCGAGCCAGATCTCCGACGGCGCCAGCGCGGTACTGCTGGCCTCTGAGCAGGCGGTCAAAGATCACAAGCTCACCCCGCGGGCTCGTGTGCATCACATCAGCGCGCGAGGCGCCGACCCGGTGTTCATGCTGACCGGCCCGATTCCTGCCACCCGCTACGCCTTGGAGAAGACCGGGCTGTCGATCGACGACATCGACGTCGTCGAGATCAACGAGGCATTCGCCCCGGTCGTTTTGGCCTGGCTCAAGGAGATCAAGGCCGACCCGGAAAAGGTCAATCCCAACGGTGGGGCGATCGCGCTGGGTCATCCGCTGGGCGCCACCGGGGCCAAACTGTTCGCCACCATGCTCAACGAGTTGGAACGCAGCGGGGGCCGCTACGGGCTGCAGACGATGTGCGAGGGCGGCGGCACAGCCAACGTCACGATCATCGAACGGCTGTAGTCTTCCGTCCTCCTTTGCTAGCCACGCGGCGTGGCTAGGGGTTCGTGTCGAAGCGCGCCCTTGCAGTGTGGGCGTTTTCCGCGGGCAGGTGGTCTGCGTAATCTCCCCGGCGGGTGCGTATAGCGAGGCCAGTCGTTGCTGCTCCCAATATAGGTGCACGGTTGGCGCACAAGGTGATCGGACAATGTGGGGAGTGGCCTCGCGGTCATCCGGAGCCGTGCTGTCGAACTACTTCCGCCATGTGGCGCTGACCGGCATAACTACCGCCCGTAGATTCCCGCACATGGTGCGTCCAGAAAGCTGGATCAGGCTAGCGGGTGGAAGTCCCGTCCCGGTAAGCACCGGAGCGCCGGGTAGCAGGCCCCGGTTCGTCGCTGAGAGGCGACGGGCTAAGCGGGGTGTCAAGAGCCTCTTTGGAGGGAGCAAGTGCACGGGCCGTAGCAGCATCGCGAACTCTGCAGCCTCGTCAGATTCACAACAGGAGAGCCGAGCCGCTCATGTCACGGTGAAGGCCACGTCCGGCGAGTCCCGGTCCGGGGTCAGCTCGTCGGGTCTCCTCGGGGTAGGGGAGATGGCACGTGCACACAGTCTGGTTCGGAACTGGAGAGACCCGTCTGCGCACGCCCGCGTCGGGCAAGAGACCAAGGGTATAAGCCGATGGTGAAAGTCCTGGAGCACAGCGGGAGTCCGAGGGGGTCATAGTACCGCTGATCGGCGTGCAGCATAACGCGTCGGGAGGGAAGGGCCCCTGCTTTGATCACGTGCGCGAAGCGGGTAAGTGTGAGGGCATGACCGGATCGCTCCGGTCCAATAACCCCGGCAAGCCATTGCTTGCCGTAGCCGATGACGAGCCGTTGAGCCCGTCGGGAGTGAAAGTGCGACAACTGCAACGGGCGCTATGGGCTGCGGCCAAGCAGTCTGAGGGTCGGCGTTTCCACGCCCTGTTTGACCGTATCTACAGGGGTGACGTCCTGTGGGAGGCGTGGTTTCGCGTGTGCAAGAACAAGGGCGCGGCCGGGGTGGATCGCATCACCGTGGCCGCGGTGGAGGACTACGGCGTGGACCGCATGTTGCGTGAGTTGCGCGGTGACCTTCGCACGGGTCGTTACCGTCCGGCGCCAGCGCGCCGGGTGGAGATCCCCAAACCACAGGGCGGTAAGCGGCCGTTGGGGATACCCACGGTGCGAGACCGGGTGGCCCAGGCGGCGGCCAAGATCGTGTTGGAACCGATTTTCGAGGCGGATTTCTTGTCGTGCTCGTATGGGTTTCGGCCGAGGCGGTCGGCGACGATGGCTAAGGAACGCTTGCGGACCGGGTTCATCGAGGGCTATCAGTTTGTGGTCGAGTTCGATATCGCCAATTTCTTCGGCGAAATCGACCACGACCGGCTACTGGCTCAGGTCAGTAAACGGGTTTCGGATCGGCGGGTGCTCAAACTGCTGCGCTTGTGGCTGCAGGCAGGAGTGATGGTCGAAGGTGTGTTGGAGCGGACGGTCGCAGGCACACCGCAGGGCGGGGTGATCTCGCCGCTACTGGCCAACATCTACCTGCACGTGCTCGACACTGAGTTATCTGCCCGTGGGGTGGGTGAGTTGGTGCGCTACGCCGATGACGGTGTGGTGCTGTGTCGCAACGCGGCACAAGCCGAGCACGCCTTGGCGGCGGTGGGAGAAATCTTGGCGTCATTGGGGTTGCGGCTGCATCCGGACAAAACGAAGGTAGTCGACCTACGGGAGGGTCGGGAGGGGCTGGATTTTCTGGGCTGTCACTTCCGAGCTCGCATGTCGGGGCGGCTGTGGGAACAACGGCGCATCGTGCGCTACTACCTGCACCGTTGGCCGTCACAGCGGGCGATGAAGCGGCTGCGGGAGAAGGTCCGCGACCGCACCGGCCGCAACCGCGCCGGGACAGACATCCGCGTCATCATCGCGGAGCTGACTCCGATCTTGCGCGGCTGGGGAAATTACTTTCGCACCGGCAACGCCGCCGACAAGTTCACCCAGATCGACCGGTACGTGTGGCGGCGGTTGTTCCGCTTGATGGTTAAGAAGCGGGGCCGCAACCTTCGTGCTGGGCAAGCTGATCAGTGGACTGAGCCGTGGTTCAACGGGCACGGCCTGTATCGACTTCGTGGCACCATCCGTTACCCGAAGGCTGCGTAACCATGTCTAGAAGATCATCGGTAAGCCGTGTGCGGGAAAACCGCACGCACGGATTGAAAGGGGGATGGGGAAACGGGTCTGCCTTGCAGACACCGCGCCCCTGACTACCAATGCTTGGGGAATCAGCGTGTTGGCCTGCCGCTCAGGCAGCGTGAACATGCTTGGGCCGTAATTGTCGGCGGCCACAGGCAAGCAATCCGCGTTGACCCCGGTCACGCGTTTCGGATGGCAAGCCCGGAGACAGGCGACAATGGGGCCGATCATGGCATCGATACCGTTGCGGCGCAGCGTCGGCCGGTCGAGTTCGGTGCCGGCTGGTCGTGCACCACGCGTGGCCAGGTGGATTAAGCCCCCTCGACCAGCCGAGATCGCCCCATGCACAGGACCTCTTCACTGGCGGCACCTGGACTTCGAACTCGACCGCCGCATTGGAGCTCGGTGGTCGCCAGGGTGCCCCCATCACGCCGATGACCAGGGACGTCGGTGCTGTGTCCTGTTGCTGGCTGGCAATGTTGACGGAGTCGAGGCGGGCCGTTGGGCCGAAATGAACTAGCGGGGCAGCCATGTCAGGGATCTGGTGTGGGCGGCGATGGTTAAGGCATGCACCCAGGCATCGAGGGCGAAACCGATCGACTCGAACGGCACCGCGTGGTCGAGGAATTGGCTGCGCAATGTCTGGTGGAACCGTTCGATCTCACTGGTTGTGGTCGGTAACCGCAGCTTGGTGAGTCGCTGCTTGACGCCATTATCACGGCGGACCTTCTCGACAAGGAACTTGACTGGAGGCGGTTTGATGTTGAGGCCGGTGAACTGACCAGCGTTGTCGCTGAACGCCTCGGTGGGCGCGATGTAGCGGCGCATCGCCGCGATGAACGCCTCAGCTACCTCCCGCGCTAACGCGGTGGCCAGCACGGCGACACACATCACCACGGGAATGCTCGTCGGGGTCGGTCAACAGCTTGCATTCGTGCCCATCGGCTAGGGGCACTCGGCGAGGATGTCGAGCGCCACCGATGCATCGACGTTTGGTGCTGCCAATGCCTAAAGCGTGTCGAACAACTGGCTGCGGTCGAGTTGTCTGAGTAGTAGGGCGATTTGGCTGAGGTAGAGAAAGCCTTCGTGCGCAGTGAGGGTGGTTTCGTAGTAGCGGTCGATGCGGCGGCGGTGGTTGATCCAACCGTTGGTGCGTTCGATCACCCGGCGTCGGGGCTGGACGGTGAAGCCGTGGTCGGGTTTCGCCCCGGAAACCACCTCCACGGTGACATCCGCCTTGGCCGCGGAGGTGGCGACGACCTGGCCGGTGTAGCCGTTGTCCACCCACACGCGATCAGCCGCCGCGGGGGCCGCTGGTGGATCTTTGTGAATGTCGAGGCCGCCGATCTGCACCCCGCGCACCAGCACCCCGCCAGTGACCCCGCGGGCCACGCCCGCTGGGTGGGTGTGGACCGCGGACTGTCGGCGTTCCTGGTCGCCGCCACCGCGGACGGCACCGAGGTCGCCCGTATCAGCGACGCGCCGAAAGCGCTGGCTGCCGGGATGAAACAGCAGCGGCGGTTGTCGAAGTCGTTGTCACGCAAGAAGAAAGGATCACACAACCGCACCGATGCCGCTGCCCGGTTGGGCCGCCATCACCACCGTGTCGCCGATATGCGCCGACATTTCCTGCACCAGGTATCGGGCGAGCTGGTCAAGACCCACGACCGGCTCGTCATCGAAAACCTGAACGTGGCAGGAATGCTGGCCAACCACCACCTCGCGCGCGCCATCTCCGATGCCGGCTGGTCAGAATTCGCGCGCATGCTGCGCTACAAACAGGCGTGGCGCGGCGGGCGGCTCGTTGAAGCCGACCGCTGGTACCCGTCGACTCGCCTGTGCCCTCAATGCGGGGCCGTCGACAGTGCGATGACGTTGGCCGACCGGGTGTTCAGCTGTGGTTGCGGGCATACCGCCGACAGAGACACAAACGCCGCGACAAATCTGGCCCGCTGGGCCAGGCCCATCATGACCCTTATCGATCCCCGGACCCCAAGCAGGAGGCCGGGTCACCAATGCCCGCCGACGGGACGGCGCTGGCCAACACCCTCGTGTTAGCGAAACCAGCCCGGATGACGCGGGAACCGACGTTCACACCGCACCCGCGGCCTAAACCAACGGACGCCCGAGAAGGACGGTGCCCAACACCCAACCGAGTTGTTCAACACGCTTTTGTGTTTGTGCATATGGGTCAATGAATCCAACTTCTGTGGGTTGTCGTTTCTGCTACCCCCCGATCGGTGGGCGTGGTACCACTGTTGGGCGGAACCCGTATTTCGGAGCACTAGCGAGACGGTTCGTGGTTGGAGCTCCCAGCGGCATCCCGCCCAACATGCTTGCCGGTCCGCTGGTTCCGATCGCTGAAGAGGTGGCCAGGCCGTTGTCTCGCAGCACCGAAGCGGTCGCTGCAATCGGTGCCATCGAAGTCCAACTCTGGGGTACTGACAACGGTCCGATCCTGGCCGCCTGGCCTATGTCAGCCGCCGCCTTGCCGAGACCACTTAGCCTAAATCCGTGGATGGTTCCGGTGATTTGATCGGCGTGTGAACAGCGAAAATGCCTTCTGAACTGGGACAATACGAGTGCTGAGGCCGCATTTGTCCATAGTCCGGGAAGGCACTTTCGATGCACTCATCGTATACGTTCACCACCGGATCGGCGGTGTTTGACGAGCAGAATCTGCTGTCGGCGGCCGGGTTGGTGCCAGTGCTGGAACTGGCTGAGCAGACCGGTCTTTCGGAATTGATCAACGAGCGCGTGGATCTGCCGTCGACTCGGGTGAAGTCCGGCGCGGTCAACCCGGCTGGCAAGCTGACCTCGATCGTCGCCGGGATGATGTGCGGCGCGGACAGCATCGATGATGCCAATGTGCTGCGCGCCGGCGGCACACCCCGGGTGTTCAACGAGGTATATGCCCCATCGACGTTGGGGATCTTTTTGCGCGAGTTCACCTTCGGGCATACCAAACAACTCGCCGCAGTGGCCCGCGAGCATCTGATCGCACTGGCGGCGCGCACCCCGCTGCTGGCTGGCGCCGACGAGCGGATGTTTTTGGACATCGACTCGCTGCTGCGCCCGGTCTACGGCCACGCCAAGCAGGGCGCCTCCTTCGGTCATGCCAAGATCGCCAGCCGCGCGCTGCTGCGGCTGGGCCTGTCCCCACAGATCACCACCATCTCCACGGCGACCGCCGCGCCGGTGATCGCCGAGGCGCAGCTACGGAGCGGCAAAGCCGCCTCCGGGCGCGGTGCCGCATACCAGCTCAAGCAGGCGATCACCACCGCGAAAGCGATCAACCCCGACGCGCCGATCCTGGTGCGCGGCGACTCAATGTTTGGCACCAAGAAAGTGATCACCACCTGCATTCAGCGAGGCGCCGAATTCTCCCTGTCGATCAGCCGCAACAAGCGCATCAACGCCGCGATCGCCGCCATCGACGAGGCCGCCTGGACCCCGGTGCACTACCCGGGCGCGGTCGAAGACCCCGACACCGGGGCGTTGATCTCCGATGCCCAGGTCGCCGAAACCCCCTACACCCTGCGCCTGGCCCGCGGCCGAACACTGACCGTGCGGCTGGTAGTGCGCCGGGTCAAAGACGCCCGCCACCTGGATGCGTTGTTTCCGGTGTGGCGCTATCACCCGTTTGTCACCAACTCCGCGCTGCCGGTCGACCAGGCCGATATCACCCACCGACGCCACGCCATCATCGAAACCACCTTCGCCGATTTAATCGACGGCCCACTGGCACACATCCCGTCGGGGCTGTTCGCGGCCAACTGCGCCTGGCTGGCCTGCGCGGTGATCGCCCATAACCTGCTGCGCGCCGTCGGCACCCTCGCCGGTGGCCACCATGCCGTGGCCCGCGGGGCTACCCTGCGCCGCGACCTGATCAACATCCCGGCCCGCTTCGCCGCCCCGGCCCGCAAACCAATGCTGCACCTACCCGCCCACTGGCATTGGCGAGCCAGATGGAAGGCCCTGTGGCACAACGTCATCGGTTACCCGATCGCGCAACCCCGCGCCGCCTGACCCCACCTTCCAAGCCCTGTCCGCCCCGCCATCCCAGGCCCGACCCAAGGAACCCAAAGGAAAGCTGGTACAGGCCAGCGGATCACCCACGCCCCACCGCGCCACACTCGGCCGCATCCCAAAACAACCGCGTCGACGGCAACACGAAATCACCCATCCACGGATTCAGGCTTAGGCCACCCACCGGAGCTGCCAACGCGCTACCGAGACCGTCGGCCGCAGCCGCTCCCGCTCCTAGAGCCGCGTCTCCGGCCGCGTCTGTCGCCTCCGTCCCAAGGAGCCCGGGAATTTCGGACAGCGTGCCGATCCAGTTACCCGGCATGTAGAACCCAGAAGAAAAGACGGTGTTCCAGATGTTCGCGTTGGGTCCCCACGTGTTCCAGAAGTTGTCGAGTGAATCATTCCCCGAGGATCCGCCCAGTAGCAGGTCAAGAATTCCCGACAGCCCAGACCAGGGCGGTGGGGTAGACGCTCCCGGCAACGCCAGACCCTGCAAGGCAGCTACCGTAGCCATCGCCTGCAGCAACGTCGTCTGGGTGTCAGAACGGGCGGATGTGCGCGCGGTCTGTGCAACCGCAGCAGCCTGCATCACAGGTCCCTCACTGGTCGTGGTCACTGGCGGCTCGGCGAAGGGTGTGAGCGCCGATACGGCGGCCAACGACGATCCCGCGTAGCCGTACATAGCTGCCCCGTCCTGAGCCCACATCTCCGCATAATCCGCCTCGGTGGCCGCGATCGCCGGGGTGTTCTGGCCGAGAAAGTTGGTCGCTATCAGCGATGTCAACAGCGTCCGGTTGGCGGCGATCATCGGTGGAGGCACCGTCATTGCGAACGCAGTTTCATAGGCGCCAGCTGCCGCTTTGGCTTGAGCAGCCGTGCGTGCGGCTTGCATGGCGGCCTGTGTCATCCATGACACGTATTGCGCAGCTGACGCGGTCATCAACGCCGATGCGGGCCCGGACCACCGCCGACTGGTCAGATTGGTGACGACAGAAGCGTAAGTGCTGGCAGCGACGGACAATTCGGCTGGTAAGCAACCCCATGCCTCTGCTGCGGCCAACATCGGTGATGCGCCAGGTCCGGCATACATGCGGCCGGAGTTGACTTCTGGCGGTAGCGCCGCGAAATCCGTTGCCAACGCAGTCAGCTCATAGCGACTGAGTTACTCGCCTCGGCGGCTGTATACGAGCTGGCGCTGGCCGCGAGCATCGCCACAAATGCTTGGTGAATTGCCGCCGCCTGAGCGCTGACTAGTTGATACAGCTGACCCTGTAAAGCGAATCGTGCTGCGGTTAAGGTAGATACTTCGTCAGCCGCGGCTGGTATCACTTCTGTGGTCGACAGTGCCATCGCCAAGTTCTGGGCATGCATCGCAGCGCCGACAGATTGCAGGTTCGCCGCCGCGACGGACAGTTCTTCGGGTTCGACATTGACGAATGACATGATTGCTCCCGGTAGAATCGCTGTTACGAGTACACTCCGCGTATAAATAGTTAGTGTGGTGTGCGCCATGCGTCAGTAGTGCGTTGGTGCAAGCTATTTCAGGCGGCAAGGACTGTGCGCAACACCATGGTTGTCGACTTCACTCAAGGCTATCGTCGGCTAGAGAATCCACCCACCGATTGGGCAAAGTTGCGGTAGATCATTGGCGCTATTGGGCGCCCGTGTCCGTGAGGGGAGGTGAACGCGAATTTCTATAATCACAAGGCGATCTGGTGACGCGTTTTAGCCAACGCTTTCGGCTACCGTCCATCTTTCCTCTATTCGCGCGGAGCGCCAGATCGCTAGTGCGACCACCCAAGTCAGTACAAACAGCCCGACGATGACGAAGCCGACAGCGTTGAGGTTGATCCCGTCGATCCAGTTCCAAAATGGACCACTCCAGCCGAATTGGTCGGCGAGCAAGGCGAGGAGCTCGATGCTGCCGATTAGCAGAGCGACCGCGACCGATAATCCGGTGATGGTGATGTTGTAGTAGACCTTACGCACTGGACTGGAAAACGCCCATGCGTAGGCGAAGTTCATGAATGAGCCGTCGATGGTGTCGAACAGGCACATTCCGGCGGTGAACAACACCGGCAGGCACAAAATCGCATACCATGGCAGATGTGCCCCCGCGCTGGTGCCGGCCAAAACCAGCAGTGCGACCTCGGTGGCGGTGTCAAAGCCGAGCCCAAAGAGCAGCCCGACCGGATACATGTGCCACGACGCGGTGATCGATTTAGTGAAGCGGCCGAGGATCCGGTTGAGCAGTCCGCGGTCGTTCAGTTGCTGTTCCAATTCGACTTTGTCGTAGACACCGCGGCGCATCCGGGTGAACGTGCGAAGGATTCCGATTAGGATCACCACGTTGATGAGCGCGATCAGGTAGAGGAACGTGCCCGAAACTGTGGCGCCGATTAGGCTGGTATAGCGATGCAGCGCCGACGACCCCTCCTTGACCGGCTCGATGATGGTATTGAAACCTACGATCAGTGCGGACAGCCCGAAGACCACCGACGAGTGGCCAAAGGAAAAGAAGAACCCGACACCGAGCGGGCGCTGTCCGTCGTTGATCAGCTTGCGGGTGGTGTTGTCGATGGCAGCAATATGGTCGGCGTCAAACGCGTGGCGGACGCCCAACGTGTATGCGGCCAGACCGATGCCGATGCCAAATGCATTGTTCCCGACGACAAAATGCGCCGGCTTCACGATGAGTATCAGGATGGACCAACCGATTACGTGTAGCGCAAAAATCACCGCGAGCATTGCGCCCAGCCGCAGCCACTCGTGCGGTGTCAAGGCCCACCGAAACCTAGGTGAAAACGACGGGTTGCCCATCGAACACATCACCGATCATGTTGCGACTCCGTCGGGCTGAAAATTCAATCCACGGAAATGTTAGCTAGGGCATCGAGCTTGATGCAACTGATTTGCAAGAATGCAAGCCACACTATTTGCAACAGATCCTTAAGTATTTAGTTTACCCTGCCCTTTGATATTGACCGGGGCAATCAGCGTGAAGTCTGGTTATGGTTCGCTGTTCGCGGGTGCAACGGAATCGCAGCCGGCAGTTCGAGTTTGGGCTGGGTTGCAAAAATCCGCATGCCGTGCGCTTGAGCCTTCGACAAGCCGGTTGTAGCCCGCGGTACGCATTGTGCCGGTGGCGACGAAGGGGTTGATTTCGGCTAGCGGGCGTCGATGATGGTGGCCAAAGTGAGTAGCTCCCGTATCTTTGGCTGGTGCATGGACAAAAACCGGTGGGGGAGGCGCAACTTAGTCTTAGCTCCGCCTTCCGTCCGAAATCGGCAAACTCCAGACCCCAGAATATTGAATTAGATTAGCGGGACTACAATTTCGAATGCGCTCACGCAGCGAGGCCTGGGTCGAATCGCGCGCGGGCAGTCACTGAAGCAGCTGTCGCGGTAACAATCATCACGGCATCGGATTCGTAACCTTTCGGAATTTGAATCGCCGCGCTATCGGGGTCTTCGCGGTGGGCCATCAGCCAGTCGTAGAGAAGCCAGTCCAGGGCAGAAGCGATCACGAACGGGTCTGCTTCGGACATGCAAGATGCGGCGATACAGGCCTCGATAGCCTCGCGATGCTCGCGCCGCGCGGCGTCCTTGTTGACACCGGAACTATCGAAAAGCAGCATCGACAAGGTGAGTGGAAACCGCTGCCCAGTCTCGCTTTCCAAGACCCAGCGCGCGCCTTTCCATGGGTTTGCCGGGTCGACGTAGCACATCCGGCCGAATCCGCTGACGACGCCGATCGGCGGGTCGTCGAGTTCTGCGTCCAACGGAGGTGGCCCGAGAAGGCCAAGCGGTTGACGCGCTCGGATCGAGAACAGCGCTGCTGTGCCGATGATTTTTCCGGCCCGCAGATCGGCGGTCATGTTGGTTAACTCAAGCGCCTGCGCAAATTCACGGCACAAGTGATCAAGCCTGCGGTACAGGATAATCAGTGCCTGGCGGTCACGGTCGTCCGGGCGTTTACCGCCGCCAAGCAAATCCCCGAACCGCCCAGCAGCAATGATCAACGCATCATCGAGGGCTTCGAGATGGGTGGCCACCAACCGATCCGGTTCTTCGTCGTCGATGATTAGTTTCGGTAATGACGTGGGTCTGTTGTCCGGTGTCGCCCAGTAGAACCCGATCTGGCCGTCGCGCTGGATGATTCGTGGTCTCACTGTCGCTGCCTTGCGAGGCGCCGGTTGGTGACTCGGATCTGGCGATGGGTGCTCTGTGCCAGCCTGTTAACCTGTTGGAGGGTAAGGACGTCGCAGACTTTGCCCCAGTGGATGGCGACGTGCCGAGAAGGGGTCAGTCGGGGTAGGCCAATGTTGGCTTCAACGCCGATCTCGGCGTGACGCACCACCGGAGTTGTCAGCTTCAGTTCGTGGCCGTCCCAAGCTAATTGTCGGGAATAGACGGTAGCTGTCGTGCTGTCAACCGACAGCACTTTGCCCCATGAGATGCGGCAGTTGTCCAGTACCCTGACGGGCTGCTCATCTGTGCATTTGCTGAGGAGCCTGGACCATGGATAGACACCGAACACGTGGAAACAGTGGTTAGGCGCCGCCTCTGAAGCGAGATCGTCGGTGAGGTGCGCCCAATAATGTCGTGCCTGCAGCCCAATGACTGCCAGCAGCTCGGCGGTAAACGCGTGACGATCGAGGGTGGCACCGAGACCGCCGCCGAGCCAGTAGGATTCGACGAGCCGGTAGTCCAGTGGGTCGGTGATGCCTGTCATCCTGGAGAGCACCTGTAGGTAAGGCCAGGCGCCAGAGAATCGCTTCGCGATGGCCTCTATATGATGCCGCGATCCGCTCAGCAGTGCGCCGGGGTCGGGTGGGCCGCAGTAGCCGAGAGCGTTGGGAGCGTAGGCGTAGCGGGCGAACATCTGCGATCCCTGGACGTCGATGCTGGGTGCGGCCACGTTCACCTCCGTCCCGTTGACTCCACCAGTTTGACGGTGTCGCGGTGCATCCGGCCGAAGTTGTAGTAGGCTGCGCAGGCGCCCTCTGGAGAGACCATGCAAGTTCCGATCGGGGTTTCCGGTGTGCACGCGGTGCCGAAAACCTTGCATTCCCACGGCTTGAGGACACCTTTGAGCACTTCGCCGCACTGGCACGCCTTGGGATCGGCGACCCGCACGCCAGGCATCGCGTAGCGCAGTTCGGCGTCGAAGTCCGCGAACTCGTCGGACAGCCGAAGTGCGCTCTGCGAGATGAAGCCCAGCCCACGCCATTCGAAGTGGGGACGTAAGGCGAAGACCTGGCCGATTAGCGCCAACGCGGCCGGGTTGCCCTCTGGACGCACCACGCGAGAGTACTGGTTCTCGACCTCGCAGCGGTTCTCGCGGATCTGAGTCAGCAGCATCGCCACTGCCGCCAAGATGTCCAGTGGTTCGAATCCGGCAATCACCAGCGGCTTGTGGTAGACATCGGTGACGAACCGGTAGGGTCGGTTCCCGACTACCGTCGAGACATGCCCCGGCCCGATGAAACCCGAGAGTCGCAAATCCGGTGATTCCAGGATCGCCTTAATCGGCGGGACGATCGTGACGTGGTTGCAGAACACACTGAAATTCGGTATGCCCAGATCGCGGGCCCGCACCAACGTCACCGCGGTCGACGGCACCGTGGTCTCAAAGCCGACCGCGAAAAACACCACCTGCTTTTCTGGGTTGTCCACCGCGACCTTGAGCGCGTCCAACGGCGAATACACAAACCGCACATCCGCACCACGCGCCTTGGCGTTGAGCAGATTGCCGTTGGAGCCGGGCACCCGCATCATGTCCCCGAAGCACGTGAAGATCATGTCAGGCTGTTCGGCCAGCCACATTGCATCATCGATGCGGCCCATCGGTATCACACACACCGGACACCCCGGCCCGTGCACCAGTTCCACGTTTTCCGGCAACAGATGCTCGATTCCGTGCCGGTAAATGGTGTGGGTGTGCCCGCCACACACCTCCATGAACTTGAAATGCTCGTCACCGCTGGACAACAATTCGATCGCGCCGATCAACTTGCGGGCCGCTGCCGGATCCCGGAACTCGTCAACAAATTTCATCCTGCGTCCTCTCTCGAATCCCTGCTCGGCTAGACGATCGCCGACGAGTCGAAGGCCTCCAATTCGGCGGCGTAGGCGTCACCGAGCTTCTTGACCGCCGCCAATGTCAGCAGTGCTTCGGTCTCGTCGATTTTGGCCATCGCGAACCCGACATGCACCAAGACCCAATCCTCAGGCTGTGGCATGTCGTTTTCCAGCAACCGCACCGAGATTGTGCGTTGCACTCCATTGACATCAACCTTCGCCAAGTAGTTGTCGAAATCAGTGATCTCGACGATCCGCCCGGGTATCCCCAAACACATCCGGCTCGGCTCCTTTCTCAACAGATCCGCGGCAGCGGGTCACCGACGAGCATGTCGACAATGCGGGTACCGCCGAAGCCGGTGCGCACCATTACTGTTCCGCCCGGCTCTTCCACGACTTGTCCCACCTCGGCCGCGTTCACCCCCAGCGGGTGGGATTGCAACGCCGCCAACGCGGCCGCGGCCTCTTCTGGCGCTACCACCGCAACGAACTTGCCCTCGTTCGCGACGTAGAGCGGGTCAATACCCAACAACTCACACGCTCCGCTGACCATCGGGTGCACCGGGAGGCGCTCTTCCTCCAACAGCATCCCCAGACCACACGCGTGAACCAGTTCATTGCAGACGGTGCCCAGCCCGCCGCGGGTCGGATCGCGCAGCCAGCGCGTCGACGGCGCCGCCGCCAACAACAACTCCACCAGCGGGCTCACCGCAGCAGTGTCAGAACGTATGTCAGCCTCGATCGCCAGGTCCCCGCGGGCCAGCATCACCGCCATCCCGTGATCGCCGATTGAACCTGATAGCAGCACCTTGTCGCCAACACGCACCGACGCCGCCGACAACTCCCGCCCGGCGGGGATGACTCCTACGCCGGTGGTCGTGATGAAAAGTCCGTCTGCCGCACCGTTGGGCACCACTTTCGTGTCCCCGGTGACGATCTGCACCCCGGTGGCCGCCGCCGCGGCGGCCATGTCGGCTACAGTCTCCTTGAGCTCGGTGATCGGAAAACCTTCTTCGACAACGAATGCTGCCGAAATCCATTGCGGTACCGCACCGGAAACTGCAAGATCGTTGGCGGTGCCGTGCACAGCTAGCTCACCGATCGACCCGCCCGGAAACCGCCTGGGCGCCACCACGAATGAGTCAGTCGACATCACCAGCCGTGCGCCGCTCGGCAGGGTGATCACAGCGCCATCAGTCAGTGGTTCCAGCAGCGGGTTGCGGAAAGCTTCGACGAACACCGCGTCGACCAGGGCCGCCGAAGCCTTACCGCCGGCCCCATGGGCCAGCGTCACATGGTCATCGACCAACCGGGGGCGGCGCTTGCGGAACGACTCAATCCGCTCGATCACCTCGCCTTCGGCGAACCCCGGACCCGACGCCAGGTAGTCGCTCACCGCTCTATCCATCAGCATCAGCTCCCTGCTCGAGCACGCTCAGCCACAGTTGGTACGCCAAAAGCGCCTGCGCTTCCTGTATTCGATGCACGCTCTGCGAGCGCACCACAAAGCACGCGTCTACGTCGGCGCCCGTGGCAAACGAGCCGCCGTCATATCCGGCAAATCCGATGGTGTACATCCGGCGGCGACGCGCCTCCCCTAATGCGGTGATCAAATCGGGGGAGCTGCCGCTGGTCGACATCGCGATCGCAATGTCGCCTGGTTTCGCGCGGGCAATAAGCTGCCGCGCGAACACCAACTCGAACCCGACGTCGTTGCCCAACGCGGTAAGGACCGCCTGGTCCGCGGTGAGTGACCACGCTGGTCGGGGCTTCCCTAGCGGCGGGCGCGCGAACAACGTGGCCAACGTCGTGGCATCGGTGGAACTGCCGCCGTTGCCGAATGTGAACAAGCGACCGCCGGCGGCGAAGCGGCGCGCCATCTCAGAGGCGGCGATCGCCACCAGTTCGGCGTTTTCCTCTAGGGTGGAGCGCCGCAGCGCCAGGCTCTCTGCGGCCTTCGCCTCGGCCGACGCAGCAAGGTCACCTAACAGCGAATCCGCGTCGCGTTCCTGCGCGTCGATAAACGGATACAAGAAGTTTGTCGCCTCGTCCGTCATTATGCATCCAGTTTGCTGATTGCCATTCCGGCGTGGACCAGTACCAGATCTCCGGCGGCAACAGGTCCCACCAACTCGGTCGACACCGTTTGCGGTCCTTGACTGGTGCGCACCAGCGCCGACCCGCGCGCTGATTTGGAAACCACTTCGCCGAGCCGGCCTTCGTCGCTGCAAGTGACGCACACGTCGTCGGCGCACTCATTGGCCATCAAAAGACCTGGGTGCTCGAAGCAAACGTGCGTCAACTCCCACAACAGGTGATACAGGAGGACAAAGCCTCCAGTGACCGTAGCGCGCGGATCCGGATTATCCAGCCATAGCACATGATCAGCCGCACCGACCGGCGGGCGGGGACCACTGCCCATCCAGATAGTGGTGGCACCCCACGCGGGCGCTCGCCGCATCACCGAGCCCACCTGCGGGTCGTCAGCGTTGGCGACCGCGACGACGATGTCGCCCGCGCTTACCGAGACCCGGGCCACGTCGACTAAATCCGGACCGCTCAGTGCCACTGCCGGCAACGCCCGCTTGCCGACGACCACCGGATGGATGAACTCCACCGCGATGTGCAGTGCATGCGGTGCCCACGATGGCGACATCGACCACATGGTGCCACCAGCGGAGAATCGTCGTGCCAGAGCCAAAGATGCGCAAGCCAGGTCGGCGGCCAGGCCAGCGTCGATCCCGTAGTTGGTGGCCGCAGTCATAAGATCGCCTGCCCAGCATCGAACACGCCGTACTCGCGCATGGTGACCAGCGTTTGCAGCGCCGCGGTCTCGTCGATGCGAGTCAGGGCGAACCCTGCGTGCACGATGGTGTAGTCGCCGACCTCAAGATCCGGGCGGTAGGCCAGGCACGCGGTCTTGATCTCGCCGGGAAACCGAACCCGCGCGAAACGTCCGCCGTCCGCGCCGTCCCAGACTTCGGTGATCCGGCCGGGAATGCCTAAACACATGCGGTAGTCCTTCCCTCGGCTAATGCCGTCAGCGTCGCGACGGCGGCTTGACCGAGCGCCAACCCGCCGTCGTTGGGCGGCACCTTGTGGTGCGCAAGCACGGTGAAACCGGCCCGCTCAAGCAGCCGCCGGCACGTTTTGAGCAACAGAACGTTTTGGAAGACGCCGCCGGTGAGCCCCACCAACCGGGTGCGGCCGGCGACCCGATCCACCACCTCGGCGACGCCCACCGCCACCGCCGAGTGGAAGGCCGCCGCCAGGCGGGCAGGTTTTGCGCCGTCTCGCAACGCGGCGACCAGTGCCACCAGCATCGCGGTGGGGTCGAGGACCCCGTCCGGCCCGATGCGCAGCCGCAGCAGCGGCTCTTGGGTGTCGAGGGGTTCGTGGGAGGCCAATACCTCCAGTTCGATGGCGGCCTGGCCCTCGTAGTCGACCCGGTGGCGCACCCCGAGCAGGGAGGCGACCGCGTCGAACAGCCGACCCATGCTGGTGGTTGGCACGCAACCCCTGCCGGTGACGAATTGGGTTCGTAGCAGCCGCAATTCCGCAGTGCTGGCTTGAGCGACCGGTGCCAGGTCATCCTCCCAGGTGATCCCTGCTGACCACAGGTGGGCCAGCGCCATGCGCCACGGGTTGCGAACCGCCAGATCACCGCCGGCCAGCGGTACCGGCGCGAGGTGCCCGGCCCGCGTGAAGCGGTGGCTGTCGGTGCCCAGGCGGAGAATCTCGCCGCCCCAGATCGCGCCATCGCAGCCGTAGCCCGTGCCGTCGAAGGCGACGCCGATAATCGGCTCGCCGAGCATGCCGTGCTCGGCGAGCAGCGAGACCACGTGCGCGTGGTGGTGCTGCACGAGATCCAACGGGCGCCCGGCGGCGTTGTCCTCCGCCCAGTTTCGAGTCAGGTACCCCGGATGCAGATCAGCGGCCAGCCGGGCCGGCGATTGGCGGATCGTGCACAATTGACGCACCGAGCGGGCGAACGCCTTTAGAGTCGCAACGCTTCCCATGTCGCCGATGTGACCCGAACAATATGCCCGCCGACCGTCGGTGAGACAGAACGTGTTCTTCAGCTCCCCGCCGACGGCGAGCACCGCGGGACCGTCGCGCCCGAGGTCGACCGGTAGCGGTGCGTAGCCGCGGGACCGACGGATCGGCAATTCGCGGCCATCCAGGACACGCACCACCGAGTCGTCGCACGGCACATGGATGGGCCGGTTGTGGTCGAGCACCGCATCGGCCAGCGGAGGGAGGCGCTGCGCTAAGTCATCGTCAGTGAAACAGATCGGTTCGTCGGATCGGTTAGCACTGGTCAGCACGATCGCCTCGGGTGGACGAGCCGACGAGCCTGGCGCGGAAGCCAGCAGCAGGTGGTGGATCGGCGAATACGGCAGCATCAGGCCAAGCCATGGGTTTTCAGGAGCCACCGCCGCGGCGACAGGAGCACTGGGCTTGCGTCGCACCAGCACGATGGGCCGGGCGGGTCCGGACAGCACGCGAGCCTCGGTGTCGTCGATCTCGGCGTAGCGCCGCGCCACCGCAAGGTCGCGCACCAGCACCGCGAACGGCTTGGTGCCGCGCATCTTTCGCTGGCGAAGCGTGGCAACGGCCGCGGCGTTATCGACGGCGCAAGCCAGGTGATACCCGCCGATTCCCTTGATCGCAACGATCAGTCCGTTGGCCAGCGCGTGCTGGCTGGCGCCCAGTGCCGCGTCGGTATCGGTGACCTGCACGCCGGCGGCGGTGAACCACAGCGAGGGTCCACAGTCGCCGCAGGCGATCGGCTGGGCGTGGAAGCGACGATTCGCCGGGTCGTGGTACTCGGTTGCGCAGCGCTCGCACATCTCAAAGTCGGCCATGGTCGTGGCCGGCCGGTCGTAGGGCAGTTCACGGATGATCGTGAACCGGGGCCCGCAGTTGGTGCACGTGATGAACGGATGCCGGTAACGCCGGTCGGCCGGGTCGAACAGTTCAGCCAGGCAGTCATCGCATACCGCGATATCCGGCGGAATCGGCGTGGCGGCGCCGTCGATGACCTGGCTGGCGACGATTTGAAACGCGGTGCCGTCGCGGGAATCGGCGGGTAGTTCGATCGACTCGACGCTGTCGATCGAGGCTAAGGGCGGCGCATCGGCGGTGAGGCGATGGGCGAATTCGGCGACCGCGGTCGGTGTTCCCTGGACTTCGATGAACACCGCGGCCGAGTCGTTGCCGACGAAACCAGACAAACCCAGCTCGGTGGCGATCCGGTGGACGAACGGCCGGAAACCGACGCCCTGCACGACTCCAGTCACCGTGAATCGGCGTCGCTGTCGGCTGAGCTGATGGATCGGGACGGTGGTGTCGATCACCGGCGCCTCCAGATGACGATCCGGTTGTTGCCGGAGTCGGCTATCGCCAAGCGATCACCGCGCAAACAAAGCCCGTAGGGCCAGCACAATGTGTCGGAGGTGACGCTCCGCCAACGGTTTTCGCCGTTGGCACCGAATGTGGGCTGCGCGAGCACGAAATCGGCGCCGCAGCCGTGATGCGGAATGCCATCCCACAACAGCACCCGATTGTTGGCGGTGTCGGCGACAGCCAGCCGGTCGGTGTCATTGTCGAGGCTCAGCGCGTAGGGGAACCGGAACCGGTCGGCGCACTGGGGCCCGTACGGCCATTCCCGTGCGGTGCTGAAGTCAGGCTGGCCGATCAGCAGATCGGCATCACGGTCTTGGGCAGGCGGCGGGCACCAGCCGACCACCCGGTGGTTGCCAGCGTCGGCGACCAGCAGCAGGTCGTCACGGCCAGCGATATCGTGAGGCCACCGGAAGCTCGCCGGGCCCACCCGATCGCCGCGGTTCTCCTCTCGACTGGCCGGGTCGGGTTGACCGACAACGACATCCGCCGGCCGCCCGGGCTCCGGGATTCCGCAGGCCCAGCCGAGGACCCTACGGTTGCCGGTGTCAGCAATCCACAGCCATGAGCCCACCACCGCAATTCCGAACGGCCAGTACAGCGACGAAGCCGAACAGGCACCGCCCCCGTTGGGGTTCACAGATAGGTCATCCGGTTGGCCGAGAACGAAATCGGGTGGTGTGGAGCTGATTTCGGGTATTGTGTTCCAGACCAAGATGCGGTGATGCCAGGCGTCGGCGACGAGCAGCCGGCCATCGTGGACAAGTACCCCGGTGGGCAGGTTCATGCCGTTCGCCGGGCCGCGCCCGCCAGCCGCGCGGCCCTCGGTGGTGCCGTCGGGCTGGCCGAGCACGACGTCGGCGGATTGTTCGTCTGCGGTGGGCAATCCGTGCCAGATCAGCACCCGGTGGTTGCCCGAGTCAGCAACGACCAGATGGTGTTCGTCGATGAAGACGCCGCGCGGGGAGTACATCCACGCCATCGTCGGGGCGGCCGCCGGTAGCGCCAAGCCGCCGGGGGCGGGTGCGCCCAGCCACACGTGTGGCGCCCATCCTCCGGAAAGAGCTGTGCCGTCGCCGCAATCGCCAGGGTCACCGCCCGGTGCTCCGAGGCGGCTGATCCGGACCGTCAACGATGTCATGCGCCGACCCGTATCCACATCCGGCCGCCGTCGACGCGCAGGGGTAGTTGCTCGAGCTGTGCCTCTGGTGCGCTGAGGCATTCTCCGGATGCGGCGTCGTAGCAGAAGCCGTGCCATGGGCACGTCAGGGTGCCGTTGTCCACGTCGAGCACTGCGTTGTCCAACGGCATCGCCTCGTGCGCGCATTCGTTGATGTAGGCCATCAACTGCTGGTCGAGTTTGACGACGAGCACTGACACGTCCTTACCCGACACAGGGGTGCTCAGCGACAGCACAGTGAGGTCGCCGTCGGCGACGTTGGTAGCTGGGCCGGCGTCGACCCAGCCGTCTTGCGCAGCGGGGCGAGCGGGGAACAATGAATCCGCCGGGATGAGCGACGGCTCCGGCTCGTTGGGCAGCACCTCCACCCGGGTGATGGACGGAACTCCGTCGACCAGTGCGGTTTCCACCATGGTCCGCAACGTCACCGACGACATCGAGCAGCCGTTGCAGGCACCCTGCAGGCGCACGAAGGCTGTGCCATCCTCGATGCGCACCAGGGTGACGTCGCCGCCGTGGCCCTGCAGCGCCGGGCGCACCGACTGCAACACGCGCGTCGCTTGCGTGGTCGGATCGGGCCGCACGATCTCGTGCAGCGAAAACAGCAGGCGCACCACCGGGTCGTCGACGAGTTCGAACAGCACGCCGCGGGTAGCCTCGTCGGCTCGCAGGCGTCGCACGATGGTCACCAGTCCGGCCCGGTGGATGGCCTCGATTGCGGCTTTCAGTTCTTCGGCGACCGCACGCGACGAGCTGTCCAGTTCCTGTGTTGCGGCGATGGCGTCGTCGACTCGTTTCGCTAGTTCTTCGAAGGTTGGTTCCGCTGAAGCGGTTTCGGTAACCTCGGTTGTCGACATCACGGTCTCCCGCATCCGTTGGTACTGGAAAGTGTTGTTTGACGGGCGATTTCGTCGAGGATGCTTCGCACGCTAAGGACCGAGTCGTTGTCGCCGAGCTCTTCGAACAAAAACCGAGCTTCGTAGAGCTTGGCCTTCGCGTCGTCGAACGCGCCCAGATGTGCCAGCACATTGCCCTGGTTGGCTAGCACCCGGGCGCGGCCAAGCGGATCGGTGTCCCGGTGGCGTGTTTGCAGCACCGCTTCGTAAAGGTCGACCGCTTCGACCAGGTTTTCGGCATGATGCTTGGACGGGGTGTACACCAACGAATTCGCCAGATTCAGCTGAACGCTGGCCCACTCCTGGGGGTACTCGGTGCGGGTGTAGACCGTCAGCGCCGACCTCAGTGATTGTGCTGCCACCCCCAGCCGAAGCTGGCCGGACGCCTCCACCATTGGCATGGTGAGATAGGCCGCAGCGAGGCCAGCGTGCGCTGCCGCCCACACCAGCGGGGCGTCGTTCCGGCGGACCAGTTGCAGCGCCGAGTGGTAATGCGGGATCGCCTTCGCGAGCAGCGCGGTATTGGATTGCGCCTGCTCGTGTATGATTCGAGCCAGGCACAAGTGGATTTCGGCACGGACAACGCGCAAGTCGTCGGCGCCGTCGAGTGCTCGCAGAGCGTGTTCAAGACGTTGCACGCCGCCGGGATCACCGATGTCGCGGCAGATTGCGGCGGCGCCACCGAGCATGATTCCGGCCAGCGGGGCCGACACAGCGCTAGCGGCGTCTGCCGCGCTGTCGAGGAATGCTATCGCCAGGGAGGGATTCTCCTTTGCGAGGGCGTAGGCTGCTTGTGCCGAGAGCACGGTCGCGGCGATTTCTCCGTCGGCGGCGTCGGATTGGGGCGGAGTTTCGGTGCGCCCGAGGGTGAACAACACCACGTCGACGAGGATCGCGAACTGATCGAGCACACGACGCAGGTCGTCAGGATCGTCGCTGTCGGGGTCGAGGACGAAGCGGTTGTAGCGGGCTACCGGATCGCCGGTCTTGGCCTGCACCGCCAACGCCGCGATCGCGCTTTCCCGCTGACCGCTGACGGCGAGCTGGTGGGCGCGCAGAGCCGGCGGCCAGTGTTCGGGCAGGCGCCCGGCCAGCATCTCGGCGCGGGCCGCCTCGGTGTGCTCAGCGGGTGGAATCAGCATGTAGCCCAACGGAAGCGGGAATACCCCCAGGGGCTGCGGCCGCGCCGGCATGCCGAACCCCCATGCGCCTGAAGCCGATTGATCAGCCATTCAGCGGTCCTTGTAGGTCACGTTCGGCGCTTTGCTGGATGATCCTGGCCGACAGCTCCGCGCGGGTCCGGGTGTGGTAGGTGTCGATTCGTTTGCGCACAATGCCGTCGGCGAACACAACGACGATGTCCACGGCCCACCGGCCTCGATCCTCGACCACCAGGGTCTGTACGCTGAGGGCGTCGTCGGTCGAGCTGTCCGTACGCTGGGTCGGACGAGGATCGGTGTGCCGATCGTCGGTCACGGTCATGACGTTTTCTGCGCCAGCGGGATTCGCAGCGCGCCATGATGGCCGTCCCAGCGCGCGCGGCGTACGCCGGTGGGAATCACGTCGCCGAGCAGTTCACGCACCAGCACGGCGCGGTCTCCGGCGGGGTTGCGCTGCTTCAGCAGCAGCCCGCCGCTTCGGGGTCCCCGCAACGGTAGCAACCACAGCTCCTCGTCACGCACGGCAGCGACGGCGACGTTGGCGGGGAAGTGCGCCGCCGACAGCGCGGCGCTTAACCGAAGGTAGCCGTCGGGGGTGAATTCCACGGTCAACTCGGCCGCTGCTGTCGGTTTCGGCGGCCGCAGTGGGGTCAGGTAGACGGCCTCGATCATGTCCATCACCTTTTCCATGGCGGCAGTGACCGGCTCGGACAGTTCCGCGCCGAACGTGACATCACCGGCCTCGATGAGGAATATGGTGATGTCGGTGGGGCATTCGTCGGCCAGCACCCAGCGCGCGAACGCGATGGCGTGGTCCCAGCGAAACGAGTGGGTGTGCAGCCCCTCGAGCGGCGGCAATTGCTCGAGCTCGTCGCTAGGCACTCGGTAGATCGTGCCCGGCTCGGCACCGGTGGCCGACGCGTCGATAATGATGACGCGCTGCGCGCCCCGCATTTGGAAGGCGACGTCCATGCCCGCGGTTCCACCGTCGACGAGTCGCACCCCATCGGGCATGCCACGCTCCCAAAGGTGACGAACCATGATCGGGCCGACACCGTCGTCACCGCGCAACAGATTGCCACAGCCGATGATCAGCACCGCGCAACCCGGAAGCCCGGCATCGGTGTCCGACCCGCCCGGCTGCGCGGCATGTCTAGAGGATGCTGACGTGATGATCACACCATTCCGTTGATCTTGAATTGAGATAGTTCCCGCCCCGTCTTGGCGTCGTAGGCGTGTACCGTGCACACCAGACACGAGTCGAAGCTGCGGGCGACATGCCCGAGTTCGACCGGATCTTCCGGGTCGACAATCGGCGAGCCCACCATTGCCTGTTCGATCGGCCCGAGCACCTCGGTCCCGTCGCGCGGGCCGATGTTCCACGCCGTGGGCGTGATCACTTGGTAGTTCTTGATTTTGCTGTCCTCGATGACGATCCAGTCCGCAAGCGCGCCGCGGGCGGCCTCGGTAGCGCCGAAGCCCATGCCCTCGGCATGCTCGATGGGCTTGGTGTAGAAGCTTTCCTTCAAGTCGAGCCGAGACAGCCAGTCTTTCACCCATGTGTAGTATTTGGGCGCCTCGTGCATGCGGGCCAATTGCCGGACGAAAACACTCGGGCCGATCTTGTTGTACATGTCGACGAACAGCGGGTCGTCGTCTTGGTGCGGGGCGGCATTGGGGCCGCCGGCCGCCATTCGCCGCGCCAGCGGGCCAGCCTCAAGCGGGATGTGGCCCAGGTTTGGCACGTCGTAGCGCGGTGCCTTGGCCCAGCTATACTTACCGCGCTTGCGGCCCTCTTCGGGGTCGACCGGAATGGTCTCACCCTCGAACGGGTGCAGCGGCCCGGTGCCCTCGTAGAAGGAGTGGGTGACATCCTCACGCACCCGGGCGTGGTCGAACTCGTACCATTTGCCGCCGACGAAGATCCCGGAGCGCCCGATCAGCGCGGCGTTGCGGCCGTCGATGGTGGGGTGCTCATACAGCGACGGCTCGAAGTACGTGCCGGTGGCCAGGTAGTTGCCCACACCCTGACCATATTTGTCGAGTCCGACGTCAAGGCAGTAGCGGATGAAAAACCCGCAGTCGCTGTTGTGCTGGGCCTCGTTCTCGTCGACCCAGGCCAGCACGTCGTCCCAGCTCTTGTTGGCCAGCCAGCGGTCCACCGAGCAGCCCAGCCACTGCTTTTCCAGCCATTCGTCTTTCCAGTGCTCAAAGATCGAGAACGAGCGCGTCACATCCGCAAGAGTCGGCGCGCACATCACCCCGCCGGGCACCATGAAGCTGGAGTGCGGCCACTGCCCGCCGAAGATCGCGTACACCTCGACGGGTTTCCCCGACAGCACCACACCGGGCTGGTAGCTGGTGCCGACGTAGGGCGCGAAGCGGCGCACCGCTTCGGCGTAGAGCGGCGATTTCGCATAGTTCTTGTTGGTGAGGTCGATGGCGAACAGCGCGTAGAAGTAGCGCGGGATCGACTGCAGCGTCTCGGCGGCCTGACAGATGTTGCGCACCAAGGTCGCGTTGGGTGGGACGTGGGTGCGCCACGCGGTGTCGAGGGCGTAGGCCGACTTGTAGAGGTGGCTGCCGCCGCAGATGCCGCAGATCCGCGGGGTGACCACCAGTCCGGCCTGCGGATCCTTGCCTTGCAGGATGATTTCGAACCCGCGGAACATCGCGGCCTCGGTCCATGCCGAGGTCACGACCCCGTCCTCGACGGTCACGCGTACGTCGAGGTCGCCCTCGACGCGCCCGAGTGGGCTGACGAACAGATCCAGTTTGGTGCTTGAGTCCACCGCGGTCATCGGTAAGTCCTTTCGCAGGTATTGGGGAGAAGTCGGAACGGGTTGCTAGACGACGAACATGTCTTCTTTTGACCATTGCGGTGCGGCGATCCGTGCGGCTGCGGCGTGCGCCATGTAGGTGAGATGGTCACTGCCCTCCGGGACTTCCTTCGGGATCATTCCGCTGACCTTCTGGGTCTTGAATACCGTGCCCGGGGCCAGGTCGAAGTGCGGGAATTCGGGTTCGGTGCAACCCAGGCAGGGCATTCCGGCGCGTGTCTTGGACGACTGGCGGTTCCACAGGATCCGGTTGCACGGGGAGTGGGTCATCGGACCGCGGCAGCCGAACTCGTAGAACAGGCAGCCGGTCCGAGTGCCCTCGCCGAACGACAAAGTGGATTGTTTGTACTCGAAGAACTGCACGCGAGTGCAGCCGGTTTGGGTGAAAGTCTTGAAAAACGTTTCAGGCCGGTGTAATTCGTCTAGCGTAATGTCACCTGCCCGCCCGGTGGCCAGCGCGACGATGATCTGGGTGATCCAGTCCGGGTGCGCGGGACAACCCGGAATGTTGATCACCGGAAGGCCCATCCTCGACCGGAAGTCGGGGCCGAGAAACCCGCCTTTTTTGCGTTTGTGGAACTGCAGTCCCGTGGACGCGGAGGGGTTGGGCTCAGTGGCGGGAATCCCTCCCCAGCAAGCGCAATCGCCGATCGCCACCACGATCTGCGCAGCAGCGCACAGGTCCGTGACCCAGTCCTTCATCGGGCGGTCGGCGAACATGTCCATGCGGCCGGTTCCGTTGGGAGCCTCGATGACAGTGCCCTCGAACACGAAGATGTCCAAGGGACGCTCACCACGAGCACAGTCCCAGAAGACTTTTTGGGCATTATCGCCCAACTCGAGACCGAGGGACGGATGCCATAGCACTTCGAGCCCGAAGTCGACGATCAGGTCGACGACGTTGGGCTCGTCGGCGTTGAGGAACGACATCGTGTTGCCGCTGCACGCTCCCCCCTGTAGCCAGAGCACGGACGCCATGAAAACTCCTCTCAATGGTTGAGAATGCGCAAGTTTGGTTTGTTGTCTGAGGTGGCGGGGTTATTCCGCAGCGTGCTTCGGAACCCGCTGTTTTTTCGTCGGTTCCGGCGCTAGCCGGCGGCCGAACGCGCGAGCGATGTGAATCATGAAACCCAGACCGCGTGACACGTCCGGATCTTTCACCACACGCATGACCGCAAAAACGCCCTTAGGTCCGCGAGGGTCGGCTACTGCGGCTTCTCTGCCCTCCAGCAGCGCCTCACCGACCTGAGCGAGCACCTCTGCGGTTTGGGGGTCGGTTAACGGTGAACGCAGTAACCGTTCCACGGCCGGCGCAGCCTCGACAGCCGCGGCCGACAGTCGCGCTACGCTGTCGCTGAGTCCGGTCACGTCGAGGCTGGGCCACGCCCGTTGCCCGTTGGTGGATGCCGCCACTTCCCGGATCTCCGCGATACCGGATACCATTGAGTCGGCGATCACTTCAGCGCGACGCAACAGGCCGTCGAGGCCAGCAATGATGGTCGCAAGCAAATCCGCGTGGTCGAGGATCTGCGACAGCGAGGATGCGATTCGCGGGTCGTCGAGCCGCTGCAGCAGGTCATCGCCCGGCGACGGGTCCGTCAGACCGTCGATTTCGGACTGTCCTACAAGTGAAGCGGTCACACGATCCTCCTCCGCCGATGTGTTGGTGGTCACACACGGTAACGACACCCCGTCATCCGGTCTAGCGCTTTTGCGCAATGACTGTCAGAATTACGCACACTTGTACGCGCAGAAGCGCGTAGCACAGCTAGAAGCCTTGAACGATGGCCGCTAACCCTTTAACGGAAACTCAACTGTCCTTGTGTCTTTGCAGCGGGCGGCTTGGATGTCTCGGCTGACCAGGCTGCGGTTCATCGACACCCGGCGTACCGGTAACCCCGTGCGCCGGAAAATTCGCTCCCGCGGTGTTCCACCGGCGCTGACCGACCATGAAATCTTCTATACCGAAAACATCAATGAGGCCTCCACGCTGATCGGCAAGGTACTGGCCCCAATGCGAATCGCGTGCACCGCGAACCCATCCGGGTTCGCCGCCACGATGCACGGTGTTCGGCTGCGCAACGTCAGCATGCTGTATCTGGACCTGAGCGTGCGGGCCACTCTGGAAATCCCCGCCTTGGGGCGTTACTTCGGCGTCCACATGCCGACAAACGGGCTCGCGCGGTGCCACCATAACGGCCACGAATTCGAAGCGAACACGGTCTGCGCACTGGTGACCAGTCCGAAAACTGCGCTCACCATGCATCTCGAGGATGACTCCCCGCAGTTGCTGATCCGCATCGAGGAGCAGGCTCTAGTTGATTACCTTACTCGGCTTCGTGGTCGGCGACTGTCCCGTCCGCTGGTCTTCCACCCCGAATTCGACCTCACGAGCGACGTGGCGATGCGCTGGCACGCCGCGGTGCAACTCCTGCACACCGAGGTCTATCAACCCGGGTCACTGGTGCAGTCCGGCCAGGGCATCAGTGGTATCGAAGAGCTGTTGATGAACAGCCTTTTACATGTGCAGCCTTCCAACTACCACGAAGAACTCGTCCGTCCGGCCAGACAACCCGGTCGCCGGGTGGTGCAGAGGGCAATCGAATATATCGACGCTCACCTGGCCGAACCCCTCACAATGGGATTGATTGCCCGCAATGTCCATATGAGTATCCGGTCGATTCAGCAGGGCTTCCGCGACGAGTTGGGGGTGTCGCCGATGACGTACGTCCGCGACCGGCGGCTGGAGCGGGTGCATGACGAGCTTGCCGACGCTATGCCCGGCGATGGGGTGACGGTCACTGACGTGGCCACCCGGTGGGGATTCCATCACCTCGGCAGTTTCGCGGTCGAGTACCGAAAGCGTTGGGGAGTGAGCCCATCGGAAACCTTGCGTCAGTGAGGATGTGAGGATGTATCGTCGTGGACTGACTCCAGGAGGCTGGCGGTGCATGAACTCTCGATCTGCAGCGCGATAGTCGGCGTTGTGCGGAAGCGCGCTGACGGCCGCGGGGTCCGCATAGTAAATCTGCGAATCGGGGAGCTGCGCCAGATCGTTCCCGACACCTTGGTCTACTGCTGGTCGTTGGTTACCGAAGGATCCGAACTGGCGGCCACAGAGCTGTGTATCGAGCGGATACCGGCCAAAATCCGCTGTAATAGCTGTGGTTGCGAGCAAGTCCTCACCGAGCTGTCACTGCTGTGCCCGGCCTGCCTCGATCGGACCGTCGACCTAGTCGAAGGCGACGAATTCCTGCTTACTTCCCTCGAACTTACGGAGGTGTGACGCCGTGGGCCGATTCCACAGACACGAAGACGGTTCTGTACACGACCATGACCATGACCACCTGGAACATGACCATGACTACCTGGAACCCACAACGTCGGCTGACGTCGGTGATCACCGCGGCTACCAAACTGGTTCCGAGCGGATCATGGTGCTCGAGCGGATCTTCGCAGAAAATGATCAGACCGCCGCAGCCAATCGCAGCGACTTCGACGATGCGGGCGTCATCGCGGTCAACCTGATGTCATCCCCGGGCGCCGGGAAAACTGCGGTGCTGCAGCAGACTTTACGTCGGCTGCAGGACACATTGCGCATCGGTATCATCGAGGGTGACATCGAGACAAGCATCGACGCAGACCGCCTCGAGGGTCTTGGTGCGGCCATCACGCTGATCAACACCGCCAACGGATTCGGCGGCGAGTGCCACCTCGATGCCCCGATGGTGCGCTCGGCAATTCCACGGCTGCCGCTTTCCGCCCTGGATCTGGTGATCATCGAAAACGTCGGCAACCTTGTATGCCCCGCCGAATTCGAGGTCGGCGAGCACGCCCGCGCGATGGTGTATTCGGTAACCGAAGGTGAAGAAAAACCCCTGAAATACCCGGTGATGTTCCGCTCAGCCGACGTCGTGCTGGTCAACAAGGTCGATTTGATCCCTCACCTCGATTTCGACATCCGACTTTTCAACACCAACCTGCACTTGGTGAATCCGGGAGCAGCCGTGATCGAAATGAGTGCACGAACCGGATTCGGGATCGACGCCTGGTGCGAGTGGCTGCTGACTACCTGGAGGGCATGCCGTACCGCGGCAGGGACGACTTGATGCGCTGAGCAGAGCAAGACACCCCTAGATTTCCACCCAGGAGGGGGAGGGCTAGATCGCGCGGCCGGGCCACCCTCTTAGGCATGCTGAGAGATCACACCACGCTGGTGCAGTTCTTGATCGAAGAGCGTCGGCGGTATCCGGGCGCCTCCGGGGACCTCAATGGACTGATCCTCAATGTGGCATTGGCCTGCAAGGCGATCGCGAATCGGGTAGCTGCCGGGGCTTTGGGCGGCGTGCTGGGCTCCGCGGAACACACCAACGTTCAGGGTGAGGTGCAGCAGAAGCTGGATGTGATAGCTAACGAATACTTCTTGCGTGCCACCGAGTGGGGCGGTCAGGTGGCGGGAATGGTTTCCGAGGAATTGCCAGAGCCCTACCGCCTTCCGGCAGAGTATTCCAAAGGCAAGTATCTATTGGTATTTGACCCGCTGGACGGTTCATCGAACATCGACGTCAACGTGTCTGTCGGCAGTATCTTTTCGATCCTGCCCGCGCCTAACCCTGGGGCGGATGCCCAGCCCGAGGATTTCCTTCAACCTGGCACAAAGCAGGTCTGTGCCGGCTATGCGATCTACGGCCCGTCGACCGTGCTGGTGCTCTCGGTGGGAAACGGAGTTCACGCATTCACCCTGGACCCGAAACTCGGTGAGTTCATCCTGACTCGAGAGGGTATCCAGATTCCCCCGACGACGAAGGAATTCGCGATCAACGCATCCAATCAGCGATTCTGGGAGCCTGCTGTGCAACGCTACGTGCAGGAATGTCTGGCTGGCCGATCGGGACCGCGGCGCAAGGATTTCAACATGCGTTGGGTCGCTTCGCTGGTGGCGGAGACCCACCGCATCCTTACCCGCGGTGGAGTGTTCCTCTACCCTCGTGACTCCCGCGAGCCCGTCAAGCCAGGAAGACTACGACTGTTGTATGAGGCCAACCCTATGGCATTTTTGATTGAACAGGCTGGGGGAGCCGCGAGCACCGGGCGCGGCCGCATGCTCGACGTCGTGCCCGTGGAGTTGCACCAGCGCGCCCCACTGGTCTTCGGTGCGCGCGAAGAGGTCAAGCTTATCGAGAGTTATCACCAAGAGGATTACGACGCGCCGACGTCTTGGCCGCTCTACGGAACCCGCGGCCTTTTCCGTACCCACGTTGGTTGACCGGCCATGTCTCGCCAGCACCCGATTGTCTCGGTCACCGGCTCCTCCGGTGCCGGTACCACCTCGGTCATGCGCACCTTCGAGCAGATCTTCCGCCGCGAAGGGATCAACGTTGTCTATGTCGAGGGCGACAGCTTCCACCGCTACGACCGCGCCGAGATGAAAACTGCCATCGCGGATGCCCACGCCCGGGGTGATCATACTTTCAGTCACTTCGGGCCTGAGGCTAACCTCTTCGAGGAACTCGAAAAGCTCTTCCGGACGTACGGTGAAAGCGGGACAGGTCAGATCCGCAAGTACCTGCACGACGAGGAGGAGGCCAAACCATATCGCCAGCAGCCCGGCACATTCACACCATGGGAGGATCTGGCGCCGGATTCCGACATGCTGTTCTACGAAGGCTTACACGGCGCCGTCGTTACCGAGGCAGTCGATGTTGCGCGCCACGCGGACCTGCGTATCGGTGTCGTCCCGGTGATTAATCTAGAATGGATTCAGAAGCTACACCGCGACAGGGTGGTCCGTGGATACACATCTGAGGCCGTTGCCGATACTATTTTGCGTCGGATGCCGGACTACGTGAATTACATCTGCCCGCAGTTCTCTCGTACTGATGTCAACTTCCAGCGTGTCCCCGTAGTCGACACCTCAAACCCGTTCATTGCCAGAACAATTCCTACTGCCGATGAGTCGATGCTGGTCATCAGATTTCGCGATCCGCACGGTATCGATTTCCCCCTATTTGTTGTCAATGCTTCACGATTCGTTCATGTCGCGGCCCAACACGATCGTGTGTCCGGGGGGGCAAGATGGATTTGGCGATGCAGCTAATCTTCACTCCGATGATTCTTCGGCTCATCGAACGGCGCAACGCCGAGCTGCTCTGCCACTGAGCTAAGCAGGGACGCTTCGAATGCCTGAGATCGACGTGCAACGGGTGTGAGTTGCAATGCGTGTACTCGTGCCAGCTGTAGCAACGATTGCGGATACTGCTTCCGGACACACTCTGCACCGCAGCGATTATGTGCTTGCCGCTCGCGGCCGCCCAGCGTGAGTTGGTTGTCAAAAGCCCCCACAGCGGGGCAGATCCTCCGCCCAGGTGGGGAATTTCGGAGTCCCCGCAAACCAGCTTTGTCATGGGACTGAAGTCAACACTTCATCATATGTGCCATTTCAGCAAGAGTAGCTCAAGTCGATACCGCCAAAGTCGTTGCAGTGAGTAAAGTTACACCATGATTGCAGACCGGGTTTGTCTTGTCGATGGGCACGACTGCCTGCTGCTCGATCTCGACGGAACGGTGTTTCGTGGGTCCTTACCGACTCCCGGCGCGGTCGAAACGCTTGCCACGGTTGGTGCTCGCACGCTTTTCTTGACCAATAATGCATCGCGAAGCGCCGAAGAGGTGGCAAAGCACCTATGTGGATTGGGACTTGCTGTCCATCCAGGCGATGTCGTTACCAGCGCCCAGAGCGCCGCGCGCGCCATCAGCGCCCGCCTGCCAGGTGGTTCGAAGGTACTGGTAGTCGGCACCGAGGCCTTGGCCGCCGAGACCGCTCGCGTAGGCCTGCAGCCGGTACGGTCGTATAGCGACGCGCCGGTGGCGGTTTTACAAGGCCATTCTCCTCACACCGGCTGGGCCGATCTCGCCGAGGCCACACTGGCAATTCGTGGCGGTGCATTGTGGGTCGCAACCAATGCCGACGTGACACTGCCGTCCGATCGAGGATTGGTGCCCGGCAACGGTTCTATGGTCGCGGCTTTGCGGGCAGCGACCGGTGTAGAACCGGAAGTCGTCGGCAAGCCGGCCGCAGCGATGATTCGAGATGCATTGGCGACCGGTACTTTTCATTCACCGCTGGTGGTAGGCGACCGTCTCGACACGGATATCGCCGGCGCCAACGCCGCCGGTTTACCCAGCGTAGTCGTGCTCACCGGCGTGAGCACGACCGCCGATCTGCTTTTTGCCTCGGATCAGCAGCGCCCGACGTACCTAGCCGAAGACCTCCGTGGCCTTTTCCTACCTGCGGTAAGTATGCGGATTGGTCCGCAGTCCGGCTGGCACGTCCAGACCGGCGACGATGCCGTGACGGTGACCTCGACTGGTGGCAGCGAGTCGCTGTCCGCGGTGCGTGCCGCGCTTGATGCGGCCTGGCGCAATGGCGTATTTCGGGTGCGTGCTGGTGATAAGCAGGCACGAGACGCACTGCGGCAGTGGGGCCTTGTTTGACCCCAAGTAAGTTATGCATGGGGCGTGGTGTGCTGTTCGCCTCGTAGGCAGCGGTCATTCGCCCACCCGGGTCATCCGGATTCGGACCTGAGTACTCGTGTGGTGCGCCTTCCAGCCCGCGGCCCGTGTCAACGTCCACCGAACACGCCAGTGAAGTCCGTTGATAGATGGTCGAGTTCAGCGTGCAGGACACCGGCCGGGAGCACCCCGGCAGCCTGGCCCAAGCTACGCGAGTAGACCAGACCACGCCATCCACCAGTGGTATCTCAGCACGAAGGGCCGATTTCGGCACGCCCTCACCGGCCGCTCACCAGGAGTATGACCGCAGCACCACCTCAGTCGCCAGTTGTGCTGCGAAGTGCTTTGATCCTCGCCATCCCGCCATCTCGGTCAGTCGGAAGTCACCATGCACGTACCGCCTGCTCGCTTGAGCAACTGACCGGGCCACCGGGGTGCTCACGAGCACAGTGGTGTCGACGTCGACGTGCGGGCAGTCCGCGTCGCGGACAACGCCGGTCGTGTCGGGGACTCGCGGGTGTCCGGCGTCGACCACCACCAGCCCCCTGAAACGTTCGGGATGATGTGCAGCGAGTTTCCAACTCAATTCGGCGCACAGCCCGTCTCCGACCAGCACGGCGCCAGTGACCCCGAGGCGATCCAGGATACGAACAACCGACTTGGTGGTCAGCCGCGGATCGGCTCCGACGACGACGGTGCAGATTAAAGCGATGTGTAGACGATGGAGTCGCTCGCGTACCTCATCGTAGGCACCGTCGTCGTGTCGATTGTCTTCGAACATGACGACATAACGCCCGTTTTCGCGACCTCCCACGCGGACCGGCACTCGGTATCCGTCGATTGTGAAGACATGGCACACCGATTCGTTTGGTGTCTGCACCGTGAGCTCGGTCATGGTGCAGCGTAGCGTTCTCCAACTGGCCGTTGGGTGGCGTAAGCGAAGGTGGTGTATTGGATGCGGCGGTCGTTGGCTTCGGCGCGGTCGAGCCGGAAGCCGGGTTCTTCGGCGGGTCGCTGCACGATGAACGACAACGCGACGGTCATCCGCCCGAGGCTGGCGTCGTAGGCGTTAAGCCGCACATAGTGATTGGGGTAGGCGGCCCGGCACTGATTGACCTCCATCAACACTCCCGCGGGGTCTTTGAGGTCGAACATCGGCAGGCCCCACATCTCCCAGTAGGTGTTGCGCGGGTGGGGATCGTCGGTGAATTCCACCGACAACGGCCAGCCGTTGTCCAGCGCGTAGTTGATTTGAGCGGTGATCTCCTCATCAGTGAAGTCGGGCAGATACGAGAAGGTGCCTTGGGTAATGCGCATGGTGTGCTCCTGTTAGTTGGCGGTCGGTGTGGCAACGACGTCGGGGGTGTCAGTGGAGGCGTAGTTGAAGGTGATATCGCCCCAGGTGGCCAACGCGACGTCGAGCGCACGGTTGCGCGACGCGGCTTTCTTGAGGATGTCCGGGCCCTCCTTGTAGTAGTCGCGGCCCTCGTTGCGGGCTTTGATCATCGCCTCGACCGCAACCCGGTTGGCTTCGGCGCCGGCGGCGATGCCCATCGGGTGACCGATGGTGCCGCCACCGAATTGCAGCACCACGTCCTCGCCGAGATAGTGCAGCAGCTGGTGCATCTGGCCGGCGTGGATGCCCCCGGACGCGACCGGCATGACCCCGGGCATCGACGCCCATTCCTGGTCGAAATACAGGCCCTTGACCGGATCGGCCTTGATGCTACCGAGACGGCACGTGTCGTAGTAGCCCGCAGTGGCATGCGGGTCGCCCTCCAGCTTGCCGACGACGGTGCCGGCGTGGATGTGGTCCACACCGGCCAGGCGCATCCACTTCGCGATGACCCGGAAGCTGACGCCGTGCGCTTTCTGTCGGGTGTAGGTCCCGTGTCCGGCGCGGTGAAGGTGCAGAATAACTCCGTTGGCACGCGCCCATTTGGCCATCGACTGGATCGCGGTGTAACCGACGGTCAGATCGATCATGATGATCACCGAGCCGAGTTCCTTGGCGAAGTTGGCCCGCTCGTACATGTCCTCCATGGTGGCGGCGGTGACGTTGAGGTAGTGGCCCTTGATCTCGCCGGTTGCGGCCTGTGCGCGGTTGACGGCTTCCATGACGAACAGGTAGCGGTCCCGCCAGCGCATAAACGGCTGGGAGTTGATGTTCTCGTCGTCCTTGGTGAAGTCCAGGCCGCCGCGCAGCGCCTCGTAGACGACACGGCCGTAGTTGCGCGCGGAGAGGCCCAGTTTGGGTTTGGTGGTGGCACCCAGTAGCGGACGGCCGAACTTGTTGAGATACTCGCGCTCCATCACGATACCGTGCGCGGGGCCTTGGAACGTTTTTACATACTGCGAGGGGATACGCATGTCTTCCAAGCGCAGCGCCTTGAGCGCCTTGAACCCGAACACGTTGCCGATGATCGAGCTGGTCAGGTTTGCGATCGAGCCCTCCTCGAACAGGTCGAGGTCATAGGCGATCCACGCAATGTATTGCTCAGGATTGTTGGGCACGGGGTCGACCTTGAAGCACTTGGCCTGATAGTGCTCGTAGGCCGTGAGCCGGTCGGTCCAGACCACCGTCCAGGTAGCGGTGCTCGACTCGCCGGGCCACCGCAGCGCCGGGCCTCTTCCGGCGGCACGCCCGGCTGAGGAGTTACCCTGAAGGCGCACAGCACGTCTGTGTCCTTCGGCTCGTAATCTGGTTTCCAGTAACCCATTTCGGCGTAGGGGATCACGCCAGCATTCCATCGATCTGTCATGGAATGAAATGCTGTCAGCAAATGATGTAGATGTCTATCGAGAATCGACCATTGAGAATTAACCTTTTGCTTAGCTAACTCACCCCGCACATCCACCCCCTTGGGTGAGACCAACCTCCCGAGCCGCGCGTTAGTTTTCATGCTGAACACCGCTTGTACGAAGGACGCACCACACGATGACCACATACAGAGAAATCGCAGCAGACCTGATGGCTCCCGGAAAAGGCATTCTGGCCGCCGACGAGAGCATCGCTACCATGTCGGCACGGCTACGTGACGCCGGGGTCGAACCTAGCGCTGAAAGGCGGCGGGATTACCGGGAGCTTCTGGCGAGCACACCGCAGCTTGCGCAGAGCATCTCTGGGATCATCTTCTGTGACGAGACATTGCGCCAAACGTTCAGTGATGGAACGCCATTCGCCCAGGCGGTGGCTGCGCGAGGAATCCTACCCGGGATCAAGGTCGACACCGGCGCCAAGCCGTGCCCCGGCCTGCCAGGTGAGAAGGTCACCGAGGGTCTCGACGGGCTTCCCGCCCGTCTAGCGGAGTACGCCGCAATGGGCGCAGCATTTGCCAAGTGGCGCGCCGTCTTTGAGATCACTGACAGCACACCAACCCGCGGCGCGATACGGGTCAACGCTGATGCCCTGGCCCGCTATGCTGCCGCCTGCCAAGAGGCGGGACTCGTCCCGATCGTCGAGCCGGAAGTGCTGATGGATGGTGAGCACAGCCGCGACCGCTGCGCCGAGGTCACCTCCGAGGTGCACGCCGCGGTTCGTGAGAACCTGGCCCTGTTGAACGTCGATTTGGCGGGGATCGTGCTCAAACCAAACATGGTGATCGAAGGCCAAGGCCACAAGCCACAGTCGACACCGGCAGAAGTCGCCGAGGACACCGTGCGGGTGCTGAGGGCATGGCCTGCTGACCTCGCGGGCGTGGCATTCTTGTCCGGGGGGCAATCGCCCGAGCGTGCGACCGCCAACCTCGCGGCGATGCAGCAGCACAGGACCCCATGGCCACTGACTTTTTCGTTCGGCCGGGCCCTGGTGTCGCCTGCATTGACCGCGTGGCACGGTGAACCGGGACTCATTGCGGCAGGCCAAGCTGCTCTCGCCGAGCGGGTCGCCGCCAATGGTGCAGCTGCAAGTCTGCGCACCGCCTTGCAATCCGCCTGATTCCGCACGGGAGCAGCGGACAGCCCCGATGCGCTGCTCCCGTGCCCAGGGGCGGCGCGGGCTCGCTTCACGCGCACGTTAGGCGGCGGGCAAGGCAGACGCCAGCGTGGGTAGGGTTAGTGCCGACCGGTGTCGCGCCTGGATTCGCTCGGCGCGGTGGTAGCGTGCGACGACGTGACCCACCCGCAACGATGTCGGAACCTGTTACACCACAGCATCTCTCACCTGGGTTGCCGATGCTGGCGGGGCTCAAGCGGCTCGATGACAGCGACGCGAACACCTGGGGCCCTGGCTGACCTGGAAAGCGCGGCCTTGGCGTGAGTGAGCGCGCGCCTGCACGCCGGAAAGCAGGCTGGTCACTGGTGAACATCCTGATACATGCGGTTTCGGGACGACGATGATTGCGGTACGGACACTGCCCGAAAGTTGGCGCACCTTGCTCGCCAAAGCCAGGCGCGCCCTACGCGTGCACTGTGCCGTTGCCTAGGCGAAGTTACCCAATCGGCTCAGGGCACACCCATCGACGCTCGGCGTCGGCAGTGCGAATCGCGTCCAAGAGGGCCTGCACGTGGAGCCCCTCATCGAGCGAGGGGTCGGGTAGCGCGCCGTGCCGGATCGCGGCCGCAAACCGGCGCGCCACCCGCGCGAACGCCCTGGGTGAACTGGCATCCAACGGACCCTCGCTCTGCAATTCCTCGCCCGAGCGCGCAAACCACAACCGCCTTTCACCATCGAGCCGCACGGTGCCCGAATCGCCATAGACCTCGATAATTTCGCCGCGCTGGTGACGAGCGGTGGACACCAGCGTGACGACACCCAGCCCGCCTCCGCGAAACCGCATCAGCAACGCGTAGGTGTCCTCGGCGGTCACCGCTTGCAGCCGTCCGTTCCCATCCGCGCGGATCGGCACTCCCACTTCGGTGGCGGCCGCCACGGCGTCCACCTCGGGAAACATCTCCAGAACGAGGTCAAGATCGTGAACCCCGTATCCCTGTAGCCGACCCCCGCCAAGCCGGGCATCGTGCACCCACGTATAGGGGCGGGATTTGGGATCAGCATGATCGGAATGCACCAGCGTGACCGACACCATCCGCGGCCGTCCCACCACCTCACGCACACGCTCAATCAGCCGGTGGCGGGTCTGTTTCAGCCGAACTTCGAAATCAACCATGCCGATCACGCCAGCTGAGCGCACAGCTTGCACCAGGCGGCGGGCGTTGGTGAGGTTGTCTGCGAGCGGTTTCTCGCACAGCACATGCAGTCCCCGCTCCGCCGCAGCGATGGCGAGCGCAGAGTGGGTCGCCACTGGCGTCGCGACGTGCACAGCCTCTAGGCCAGGCACCGACAACAGCTCATAGAAGTCGGCCGTGCCGAGTTGCAGGCCGGCCTGCTTGGCCAGTTCTGCAGCACGCTCGGGTCGTCGCGACCACACGGCCACCGGCTCGAATTCCGCTAGTTCGGCATAAACGGGCAGCGCAACGTTGCTGCCGAACCCGCCGCCGGCAATAGCGATCTTGACGGGACGCAGTCCTCGGCCTCTGGTCGACGAACTTAACGTCGGTAGCAAAAATATCACCACCTAGATGGCCGGGCCGGCCCAGTCCTGGAACCGGCGCAGGGTCTTTATGCTGGCCGGAACTCGGCGCCGAGAACGAGTGCGGCGACTCCCGTTCCACCTGCCGCACCTGCGCCCGCGTGGTCGCGGTAATCCGAGCGAGTCGTGACCGCGACGACATCGGCGAAATGCGTGAGCGAGGCGGCGAGTTCGCGAACCTGTTCCGATTCATCGCTTTTCTGCGGTCCGTAGACGGCGGCCGTACCCTTCGGCCCTGTCAGCGGGTTGTCTACTTCGCTGTCGAGCATCAGGTGCACGCCGTCCATCGAGTCGAGCGCTGCGGCGAGGTCGACGCTCGCGATCGACGAAAGCGCCACACCACCATCGCTAACCGCTGATCTGGCCGCGTCGAGCAGTTGTGCACCAAGGCCGGCGAGAAACCCGGCGCCGCCGTCGGCGCTTGCCGAACCGCCGTCGCCGACGGCCTCGGCGGCGGCCAGCGATCCTTCGAATTTGTCGGGAGCGATCAGGACGGTCGGCATGGCAGTATCAGTCCAGTAAGGCGACGACCTCGGTCGGCGCGTCTTCACCCGTCACGGCCAGCTCCTCGAACTCGACCACATTGTCGATCTCGGTGCCCATCGACACGTTGGTGACCCGCTCGAGGATCACCTCGACCACCACGGGAACCCGATACTCGGCCATCAGGTACTTCGCGTGTTCCAGCGCCGCCCGCAACCGGCTCGGTTCGATGACGCGGATCGCCTTGCAGCCCAACCCTTCCGCCACTTTCACATGGTCGACGCCGTAGCCTCCGAGCTCGGGACTGTTGACATTGTCGAAGGACAGCTGAACGCAGTAGTCCATGTCGAACGCGCGCTGCGACTGCCGGATCAGGCCGAGGTAGGAGTTGTTGACCACGACATGGATGTAGGGGATGTTGAACTGCGCCCCGACGGCGAGTTCCTCGATGAGGAACTGGAAGTCATAGTCTCCCGACAGCGCCACCACCAGGGAGTCCGGGTCGGCGGTCGCGACACCCAGCGCCGCGGGAGCCGTCCATCCCAGCGGTCCCGCCTGGCCGGCGTTGATCCAGTGCCGCGGCTTGTAGACGTGGAGCAGCTGTGCGGCCTGGATCTGAGACAGACCGATGGTGCTGACGTATCGGGTGTCGCGCCCGAACGCCCTGTTCATCTCCTGATACACCCGCTGCGGCTTGATCGGGATGTTGTCGAAGTTGGTTCGCCGCAGCATGTTTCGTCTGCGCTGCCGGCACGACTCGGCCCATGCGCCTCGGTCCGGGAGACGGCCTTCGGTGTACCATTTTTTGGCGGTCTCGACGAGTACCTCCAGCGCCGCTTTCGCATCCGAGACGATGGCGTAATCCGGTGCGAAGACGCGGCCGATCTGGGTCGGCTCGATGTCGATGTGCACGAAGGTGCGGCCTTTGGTGTAAGTGTCGATGCCACCGGTGTGCCGGTTCGCCCACCGGTTGCCGATGCCGAGTACGAAATCCGACTCGAGCATGGTCGCATTGCCGTACCGGTGCGACGTCTGCAGGCCAACCATCCCCGCCCACAGGGGGTGATCGTCGGGGATGACGCCCCACGCCATCAACGTGGGCACCACCGGGACACCGGCGATCTCGGCCAGCGCCACCAGAAGGTCCGCAGCGTCGGCGTTGATCACGCCGCCTCCTGCGACGATCAGCGGACGCTCGGCGGCCGCCATCATCGTCAGCGCCTTCTCCGCCTGCTTGCGAGTGGCGGTGGGCCTCGTCACGGGCAGCGGCTCGTAGCTGTCGACGTCGAAGTCGATCTTGCCGAGTTGCACGTCCAGTGGAAGGTCGAGGAGCACGGGACCGGGGCGGCCTTCCCGCATGACGTGGAATGCCTTCTGGAAAGTGCCGGGCACCTGTGCCGACTCCATCACTGTCACCGCCCATTTGGTGACGGGGGTGGCGATGTCGGCGATGTTGATCGCCTGGAAGTCCTCCTTGTGAAGCTTGGCTACCGGCGCCTGCCCGGTGATGCAGAGGATCGGGATGGAGTCGGCCGATGCGGAGTACAGGCCGGTGATCATGTCGGTGCCTGCCGGGCCCGATGTCCCGATGCAGACGCCGATGTTGCCCGACCTGGCCCGTGTATATCCCTCGGCCATGTGCGAGGCGCCCTCGACGTGCCGCGCAAGCACATGCTTGATACCGCCGTGAGCGCGCATCGCGTCATAGAACGGATTGATCGCCGCGCCAGGCAAGCCGAACGCCTGGGTGGCGCCCTCCTTCTCCAGGATCAGGACCGCGGCGTCGACCGCACGCATCTTCGTCATGGTTGAGCCCTTCCGCTCAGCCGTTGGACACCGCGCAGCAGCGCGGAATGGTCGAGGCTCCCGTCGCCGTTGGCCAGCGCGCTGGCCATCAACTGGGCGACCAGACCCCCGAGCGGCACCACGACGCCCACCTCCCGGGCGGCTGCGGTGACGATGCCGAGGTCCTTGTGGTGCAATGAGATTCGAAAGCCGGGGTCGAACGAGCGGTTGAGCATGTTTTCCTTTTTTTGGTCCAGCACCTTGGATCCGGCAAGGCCACCGCCGAGCACCTGGAGGGCCGCCGCAGTGTCGACGCCGTACGCCTCGACGAAGACGACCGCTTCGGCCAGCGCCTCGATGTTCGCGGCCACGATAAGCTGGTTGGCCGCCTTGACGGTCTGCCCGGCGCCGCTCGGACCGACATGGACGATCGTCTTGCCGACCGTTTCGAGGATGGGTCGTGCGGCCTGGAAATCATCGGCTTCGCCGCCGACCATGATCGACAGCGCCGCGCTTTTCGCACCCGCTTCACCGCCCGAGACAGGCGCGTCGAGCAACCTCATGTCTTTGGCGGCGGCCTGCTCGGCGAGTTGGGCGGTGACGTCGGGGCGGATGCTGGAGAAGTCGATGATCAAGGTGCCGGACTTCGCTTTGTCGAAGACGCCGCCCTCTCCTGCGAGCACGTCGGTGACATCGCGTGAGTCCGGCACCATCACGCACACCACTTCGGCGTCTGCGACGGCGTCGGCGATCGACTGCGCCGCGCGGCCCCCCGCTTCGACCAGGGCGGCGGTCTTCTCGGATGTGCGGTTGTAGCCGGTGACCTGATGGCCCGCCTTGGCCAGGCGGACCGCCATGGGGCTGCCCATGACGCCGAGGCCGATGAAGGCGATGTTCGTCATCCGCACTCCTGTTGGTCTTTGATCCAGTCGAAGCTGTCAGCGGAAGCGCCGGATGGTTTGTATTCGAGGCCGACCCATCCGTCGTACCCCGCATTGCGGAGATCGGTAAGCTGCGCGAGCAACGGAAGCTCTCCGGTGCCCGGCTCATGGCGTCCCGGCGCGTCGGCGATCTGCACATGCGCGATCCGGTTGGCGTGGTCGGCGATCACCTTGTCGACGTTGTCACCGTTGACGGCGAGGTGATACAGGTCGGCGAGCAGGGCGATGTTCGGCTCGCCTGCGCGGTCGATGACCGCCAGTGCGTCGGCGGCGGTGAGCAACGAGTATGCGGGCGCGCCGCTGATGGGCTCGACGAGCACGGTCCCGCCGATCCGGGCGGCCGCCTTGGCGGCCAGTGCCAGGTTTTCGGTGCCGAGTTCATCCTGCTGCTCCGGCGACGCATCGTCGACGCGGTTGCCGTACAGCGCGTTGAACGCCTTGCAGCCTAAGCGTTCGCCGATGCCGATGGTGACGTCGATATTGTCACGGAACTCCGCGCAGCGCGCAGGCCACGACACGAGGCCGCGGTCACCGCCCGCCATGTCACCGGCGAAGAAGTTCAGCGCGACGAGTTGCACTCCGGCGTTCTCAATCGAGGTGATGAACGCGTCGAGCTCCTTGTCGGCCGGCACCGCGCGCTCGAAGGGCCACCAGAATTCGACGCCGTCGAAACCCGCTCGCTTCACGGCCCCGGGTCGCTGGAGCAGTGGCAGTTCGGTGAACAGGATCGAGCAGTTGACTTCGTACGGAAGTGGGTGGTTCATGAAATCAGCCTTTCTGCAGACGCTCAGAGAATCGCCCGGCGCCTCGGCCAGCGGGCGACCCCGGGTGACGACGTAGTACGCGATGGCGCCACGCGCAGCCCCGATGAACCAGCCGAACGGCGCGACCTTGCCGAACGTGGGGACCAGCGCCAGCACACGTCACCGAGCGCGCCGAGGCGGGGGTCGCGTCGGTCATGCTCTTGGCGGTGTTGACGTTGGCGGCCAGGATTTTCACTCTTGCGCTCCCGAGGCTGTCGACGATCAGATAGTTCCGTATTGCGGATTTTTATTTCCGTTTGACGGTAGTGTGTCCGCCATCACTGGCGCTGTCAAGAGCACGGAACAACAATGGATGACCGGTGGTCAGTCCCTCGTACGGCGCTTTACCGGCTCGGGCAGCCTGTCAGGGGTCGACGCCGACCGTCGAGTTCCGCTGGGTCGAGGGCGCCGCTCGACACAAACACCGCGGTGCCCGCGGCGGCGACCTGCATTACAGCTTTGGTCGGCGACGGGATTTTCGATGGTCCGGTAGCCGGCCGCCGCGCCGAGCGAGCCCGAGTAGTCGTGTGTGCCGTGCACCCCGGTGGCGCGCTCGCCTCCTGTATGGATCATGCGCGCGAAGGGCCTGTCAGGTTCGAGCGAGCACGACTCTTCGACCGCGGCGAGCGCGTAAACGAATGCGTAGACCTGCTCGATAGACGTCACCTTGGGCAATGTGACGACGAAGCCGGGGTCACGCCATCTGCCTCTACCAGGGTGCGGACGAACGTCTGGAGCGTGCGGGCGCCGCGATGACGCCAGCGCGCCCCGAAGCTTGTGATTCGGATGCCGTGAAACGCGTGGCGCTTCCGGAAGCTGTCGGTTTTGTGAGATCTGTCGCGGCGTCGCGGCACGCAACGCGTCTGCATGCACGAGCCGTGCGTCGAGTTCATCGGCGTGTGCGCTGCGGTCATCGGCATGACCTCGCTGTACTCGGTGTTTTCGTATCGTGGAGATAATATCTGGATGGCGGTATTCAGAAACCCAGTTGAGGACGACGCCATGGCCGACGCGGCACCCAAACCCAAGGCCCGCGCCGGGTCCGTGCAGTCGGTCGAGCGCGCCTTCTCGTTGCTCGAGCTGATGGCCGACGCAGGCGGGACTCTTGGGCTGTCGCAGCTCGCCAATCAGTCCGGTCTTCCACTTCCCACGATCCACCGATTGCTGCGCACGCTGGTCGACCTCGGCTACATCCGCCAGGAGTCATCGCGCCAGTACGTTCTCGGCCCCGGCCTGATCCGGCTCGGCGACGCATCATCGCGGATGCTCAGCGTGTGGGCGCGTCCCCATTTGGCAAGGCTGGTCGACGAACTCGGTGAGTCGGCGAACTTGGCGATGCTCGACGGTGACGAGATCGTCTATGTCGCGCAGGCACCGTCGCGCCACTCCATGCGGATGTTTACCGAAGTCGGCCGTCGGGTGCAGCCGCACTGTACCGCGGTTGGCAAAGCGATCTTGGCCACCATGCCGATAGACGAAGTGCGCGAGATACTCAACCGTTCCGGCATGCCGCGCCATACCGACGCCACCATCACCGACCCCGACGAGTTCATCGGCCAGCTCGCCTTCGCTGCCAAGCAGGGCTATGCGATCGACGAAGGCGAGCAGGAGACCGGCGTGCGCTGTGTGGCCGTCGCAATCCCCGATGCGGCATCGCGGCTTGCGCTGTCGATTTCCGGGCCCGCAGGCCGGGTGACAGACGAGCTGATCGAGCGCGCCGTGCCGCTGCTGACGAATGCGTGTAAGGCGCTGTCGGCCGATCTGAGTTGATGGGCCTGAGCCGCTCGTGCCACCCGCCGGTCTTCGCGTTGCGCGTCGACGACCGCGCCCCACCGCTGGCGGTGGACCTGAGGAACTGCTGTGGAGCACTATTCGACTCGCGCCTGTTTGCGTCCGGATTGTCCGCCATCGGCCGCACCACCTCGCAAAGGCTGGGCCCATCCACCGTGTTAAAGACAGCTGTTTAAATTCAAGTCAGACACACCTCAAGCAAAGGCGCCGCATTTGCGGGGAACTTCGGCTTAGCGCAGGAACAGCCCGGCCTGGTTGGCGAGGTCGAGTAGCGGCTGCGGCGCAATCCCCAGTAACACGGTGACGGCCACCCCTGCCGCAACTGCGGCCGCGGTGAGTGCGCTCGGCGTCCTGACGTGTGGCGGGTCGGCGGGCGGATCGGTGAAGTACATCATCACAATGATTCGGATGTAGGCGAAAGCCGCGATCGCACTGCTGATCACACCGACGACCACCAAGACCGCGCCTCCGTCGGACATCGCTGCCTGGAAGACCACGAATTTACTGATGAACCCGCTTGTCAACGGAATTCCTGCCATGGCAAGTAAAAACAGCGCAAGCGTCGCCGCCACTAGCGGCGCCCTCCGGCCTAATCCGGCCCACCGGGAAATCTCGGTGTCCTCCTCGTCAGCGGTATTCCGCGCGAGACTGATCACCGCGAAGGCTCCCAGCGTGCTGAAACCATAGGAGACAAGGTAGAACATCGTCGATGACAAGCCGGCGCTTTTCGCGGCGATCACGCCGATAAGGATGAAGCCAGCATTTGCAATCGAAGAATAGGCGAGGAGACGCTTGAGTTCGGTCTGGGTCACCGTCAACACCGAGGCGACGATCATGGTCAAGATCGTGACCGCCACTAATATGGGCCGCCAATCGGCAGTCAATCCCGGCAGTGCCACAGTGAGGATACGTAGCAGCGCACCGAATGCGGCGATCTTCGTCGCGGCTGCCATGAACCCGGTAATAGGTGTCGGTGCGCCCTGATATACGTCTGGAACCCAGGAGTGGAACGGTACCGCTCCGATCTTGAATAGCAGGCCGACCGTCAGCAGGCCAGCGCCGATCAATGCCATCGCGGTGCCGCCATTTTTCGTGATGGCGGCACCGATACCAGGCACTGTCAACGTGTCGGCATAGCCGTAAAGCATCGCGATGCCGTAGAGGAAGAGCGCCGACGAGAATGCCCCTAGCAGGAAGTACTTGAGTGCCGCCTCCTGTGACAGCAGTCGGCGGCAGCGTGCTAGCCCGCACATGAGGTATAGAGGTAGCGAAAGTACCTCCAACGCAACGAACATTGTCAACAGGTCGTTGGATACCGGAAACAAGAGCATGCCGCCGGTTGACAGCATCGCGAGGGGGAAGACTTCGGTCTGGGTGATCCCGGCGCGTTCTGCGTGCTGCTCGTCCAAACTTCCGGGGATGGTCGCCGCGTGTGAGGCGAACGCGCCAAGATGCCGCTCAGCGATCACTCCCACGGCAGCTATGCCGAGCGACAATATGGTCGCTTGCAGGAACAGCGCAGGCCCGTCGACTGCGACGGAACCCATAACCGCAGTGCCATGGTGCCCCGCGAGCAAACCAACGGCCACCAATGCCAGTACCAGCCCGCCCGCGGCAAGCGCGAGCTGCGTCGAGTAACGATTGCGGTGTGCGACGAAGGCCTCGACGAGCAAGCCCACGACGGCAGCGCCGAAGACAATCAGCATCGGCGACAGTCGGCCGTATTCGATGCAGGGGACGGTCATGCTCATCGAGGCCCTTCAGCCGTGCGCGGTCCAGGATCGTGTTGTCCGATCGTTGCCATGGTGTGGCCGACCGCGGGATTGATGATGTCCAATACCGGTTTGGGGTAGAAGCCGAGCATCACCAGCAACGCGATCAGGGGTGCCACGACGACGATTTCGCGGGGGATCAGGTCGCGGATGCGTTCGTTGCCGTTGGCGACGGGGCCGGTCATGACCCGCTGGTAGAGCCACAGCATGTAGATCGAGGAGAGCACCAGGCTGGTGGCGCCGAACACCGCTGCCAGCCAGTATCGGTTGAAAGTGCCGATCAGGACCAGGAATTCGCTGATGAACGGTGCCAGTCCGGGCAGGGCCAGCGTCGCCAGCGCCGCGACCAGGAACGTGCCGGCCAACAGTGGTGCCACTTTCTGCACGCCTCCGTACGCGGCGATGGCGCGCGAGCCGCGCCGCTAATCAGGAATCCGGCGGTGAGTAACAATGCGGCGGTGGACAGGCCGTGGTTGACCATGTACAGCGTGGAGCCGCTCTGTCCCTGGGTGGTCATCACAAAGATGCCCAGGATGATGAACCCGAAGTGCGAGATCGAGGCGTAGGCGATCAGTCGCATAATGTCGGTCTGGCCGATCGCCACCACCGCCCCATAGATAATCCCGACCACGGCCAACGTGATGATCGCCGGGCGGAAATAGGTTGACGCGCCGGGGAATAATTGCAGGCAGTAGCGCAGCATACCAAAGGTGCCGACCTTGTCCATCACCGCCATCATCAACACCGCGGTGGCCGGTGTGGCTTCGGTGGCCACCCCTGGCAGCCAGGTGTGAAACGGCCACAGTGGGGCTTTCACGGCGAACGCGAACAAAAAGCCGCCGAACAAGGCGTTTAGCACCCCGGGGTCGACGTGCAGCGATCCCGATGCCACTGCTGTCACGATCGCGCGAAAATCGAACGTGCCGATGCCCTTCTGCGCGGTTACCACATACAGCCCGATCACCGCCGCCAGCATGACCAGGCCGCCGAACAGGTTGTACAGCAGGAATTTCAGTGCCGCGCGGGAGCGATGTTCGCCCGGGCCGAATGCGCCGACCATGAAGTACATCGGTATCAGCATGGCCTCGAAGAACACGTAAAACAGCAATATGTCCAGCGAGGTTAGCGAGATCAGCACCATCGATTCGACGGCCAGCATCAATGCCACGTAACTTTGTGGGCCGCGAACACGTGCGTCGCCGTCGTTCCAGCCGGCGATGATCAATAGCGGCAGCAGGGCCGCGGTCAACAACACCAGGACCATCGCGATACCGTCCACACCCAGCGTGTAGCTGGCACCGAATTCCGGTATCCAGCGGTGTGATTCGACGAATTGGTAGGGTGCACAGCTGGTGTCGAATCGCGCAGCCAGCACCACCGATACCGCCAGCACGGCCATCGCCGTACCCAGTCCCAGCCACTTGGCGAATGTCCGCATGGTGGCGGGCAACAGCGCGATCACCGCTGCGCCGCCGCCCGGTGTCAGCCACAGGATGCTCAGCCAGGGCAGGTGGCTCACCACAGTCTCACCGCCAGGATCGCCACGAGCACCAGCGCTGTTGCGGCGAACATCGACAACGCGTATGAGCGGACGAATCCGCTCTGCACCCGCCGCAAGTCGGTTGAGGTGCCGGCCAGCAGAGCTGCGATGCCCTCGACCGCGCCGTCGACCCCACCTTCGTCGATTTTGACCAGCGCCCGGGTCAGGTGCGCGCCGGGCCGCATGAACACTGCCTCGTTGAAGGCGTCGCCGTAGAGATCCCGGCGGGCAGCTACCGTGAGCGGCGAACCCGCGGGGGCCACCTGCGGCACGGACCTGAGCCCGAACATTCCCACCGCCACGGCGATTCCGGCGCCAACCAGCACGAGGACCAGCACAGTGATCATCCACACCGGCGTGATCTGCGCGACTGCCTCCACGCCGACAACCGGTTCCAGCCAGTGTTGCAACGCCCCGCCGGTGGCCAGCAGTCCACCAGAGAACACCGAGCCCACCGCGAGCAGGATCATCGGCCAGGTCATCACCGCGGGCGCCTCGTGTGGGTGCGCGTCTGGTGCCCAACGCTTTTCGCCGAAGAACGTCATCAGCATGACCCGGCTCATATAAAACGCGGTGATCCCGGCACCCAGCACCGCCGCCGCGCCCAGAAGAGCTCCCCGGATGCCCCCATAGTCCAGCGCGGCCTCGATGATGGCGTCCTTGGAGAAGAATCCAGCCAATGGGGGCACTCCGATGATCGCCAGATAGCCCAGCCCGAACGTCAGGTAGGTGATCGGCAGGACGGTGCGCAGGCCGCCGTAGCGGCGCATGTTCACTTCGTCGTTCATCGCGTGCATCACCGAACCGGCGCCGAGGAACAGCCCGGCCTTGAAGAAGCCATGGGTCAGCAGGTGCAGGATCGCGAACGCGTAGCCGGCCGGGCCGAGGCCGGCGGCTAGCACCATGTAGCCGATCTGACTCATCGTCGAGGCGGCCAGTGCCTTTTTTATGTCGTCTTTCGCGCAGCCGATGATCGCACCGAACAGCAATGTGACAGCGCCGACGAGCATCACGGCCACTTGAGCATTCGGCGCCAGATCGAAGACCGGGTTTGAGCGCACAATCAGGTAGACGCCGGCGGTCACCATGGTGGCGGCGTGGATCAGCGCGGACACCGGGGTGGGGCCCTCCATCGCGTCGCCGAGCCAGGACTGCAACGGGACCTGCGCCGATTTTCCGCAGGCCGCCCAAAGCAGCGACAGGCCGATCGCAGTCAGCGCTCTCTCGTCTGCACTGGAGGCGGCCGTGAACACCCCGTTGAATGAGATCGTGCCGAATGCAGCGAACATGACCATCATCGCGACGGTCAACCCGACGTCGCCCACTCGGTTAACCACGAAAGCCTTCTTGGCCGCTGTCGCCGCCGACGGGCGCTCGTACCAGAAGCCGATCAGAAGATACGATGCCAAGCCGACGCCCTCCCACCCCAGATACAAGCCCAGGTAGTTGTCGGCGAGCACCAATAGCAGCATCGCCGCCACAAACAGATTCAGGTGCGCGAAAAACCGCCTGCGGTCCGGGTCGTCGGCCATGTAACCGATCGAGTAGATGTGGATCAGCGAACCGACGCCGGTGATCAGCAGCACAAAGCACATTGACAACTGATCCAGCTGTAATCCGAAATCGACCCGCAGCTCTCCAACCGGCACCCACGAGAACAAGGTCTGTTGGATCGCGCGGGATTCGCCGCGACGGCCAAGCATTTCGACGAATAACGTTGCCCCAACCGCGAACGACGTCAGCACCGTCGCGCAGCCTAGGAGATGCCCCCAGGGATCGCTGCGCTTTCCGGTCAACAGCAACACCACCGCCCCGACCGAGGGCAGCGCGAGCAACAACCACACAAGATTGGCCATGTCAGCCTCTGAGCAGATTGGCGTCGTCGACCGACGCCGACTTGCGGGCGCGGAAAGTCGTGATGATGATGGCCAGCCCGATCACGACCTCGCAGGCGGCGACCACCATGGTGAAAAACGCGACCATTTGACCGTCGAGGCGGCCGTGCATGCGGGCGAAGGTGACGAACGCCAGGTTGGCGGCATTCAGCATCAGCTCGATACACATGAACATCACGATCGCGTTGCGCCGCAACAAGACACCTATAGCACCGATGGTGAACAGCAATGCTGACAAATCCAGGTAGTTCTGCGGGTTCATGGTTGACCGTCCTTGCCGGAAGAGCCGCTCATCCAACCTTCCATCCATTCAGCGGTGGCTTTGGGCGGCGGTGGTACCAGTCTCAGATGTGACCGTGCGGGTGGCAGGTGCGCAGAACCGTGGCGTCGGCGTGGCAGGACGCGACGTGGCCGCAAGCTCCCTGAGACGGATTTCTGGGCGTAGGAGCCGTCAGGCAGCAGGGCCAGTATGTCGACGGCGTTGTGGTGGGCGTAGACGCCGGGGTTGGGCTGCGGGGTCGGGTGACCTCCCGGTCGGAACCGTTCGATTGCCAACTCGCGCTGAGTCTTTCGCTGCTCGAGCCGCTGCCGCTGCGCCAGCACCATCGCCCCGACGGCCGCGGTGATCAGCAGCGCGCTAGTCAACTCAAACGCCCACAGGTAGCGGGAGAAGATCAGCGTGGCCAAGCCTTCGACGTTGCCGCCGGCATTGGCCTGGGTCAGTCCGGCGAATCCGGTGGTGGTCACACTGCCGATGCCCGCGATCAGCGCACTGCCGAACCCCACTCCGGCCACCACGGCGGCAATGCGCTGTCCGCGCAGGGTTTCCTTCAGTGATTCCGCGGTATCCACGCCGATCAGCATCAGCACGAACAAGAACAGCATCAGCACCGCGCCGGTGTAGACCACGATCTGCACCACACCGAGGAACGGCGCGTCTTGGGTCAGGTAGAACACCGCCAGGATGATCATCGTCATCGCCAAAAACATCGCCGAGTAAACCGCGTTGGCGGCCATCACCACCCCGAGCGCGCCGACGAGCGCCAGTGGGGCCAGAATCCAGAACGCCACGGCCTCACTGGTCGAGGTCTGGGTGATTGTCTCCGCGACAAACGTGGCTGTCATTGGCTCACCTCCCAAAAGGGTTTGACGTTGCCGCGGTAGTAGTCGGCGTCGGTAGCGCCGGGCGCGCGCGGGTGTGGTGGTGGTTGCATTGCGGGCTGCAATGGGGCCAGCAGGCGATCCTTCTCATAGATCAGGTCGGCGCGGTTGTCGTCGGCCATCTCGTAGTCGTTGGTCATTGTCAGCGCCCGGGTCGGGCACGCCTCGACACAGAGCCCGCAGCCGATGCAGCGCAGGTAGTTGATCTGGTACACCCGCCCGTAGCGCTCCCCGGGCGAATAGCGTTCTTCCTCGGTGTTATCGGCGCCCTCCACGTAGATGGCGTCGGCCGGGCACGCCCAGGCGCACAGCTCGCACCCGATGCACTTTTCCAGGCCATCGGCGTACCGGTTGAGTTGATGACGGCCGTGGTAGCGCAGTGCCACCGGGCCGGGCTTTTCCGGATACTCCTCGGTGAGCGGGCGTTTGAACATCGCCGCCAGCGTCACACCGAACCCGGCGATCGAGTCGAAGAACTTAGCCATGGGCGGCCTCCTTGATCGGCGCCTCGCCCGGCAGCGGCGGCGTGGGGAACTCCGCGGCACTGACCGGTGCGGGATCGTCCCGGGGTCGAGTTTCCAAGCCGGACAGCGGTCTTCGCATGTAGGTCAGCAGGCCCGCGGCGACGGCGACACCCGCGGCAACCAGCACGGCGGTCGGGTGGGTCAGCCCTGCGGTGCTCAGGCTGCGGATGGTGGCGGCGACCATCACCCACAGCAGCGACACCGGGATGAGGACTTTCCAGCCCAGCGCCATGAACTGGTCGTAGCGCAGCCGGGGCAGGGTGGCGCGCAGCCAGAAGTAGACGAACAGGAAAGTCCAGACTTTGGCGGTAAACCACAGCAGCGGCCACCAGCCGGCGTTGGCGCCGGCCCACAGGTTCAGCGGCCACGGGGCGTGCCAGCCGCCGAAGAACAGCGTGGCGGCCAGCGCGGACACGGTGGTCATGTTGATGTATTCGGCGAGGTAGAACATCGCGAATTTCAGCGACGAATACTCGGTGTGGAAGCCGGCGACCAGTTCGCCTTCGGCCTCGGGCAGGTCGAACGGCGCGCGATTGGTTTCACCGACCATCGACACCAGGTAGACCAGAAACGACGGCAGCAGCATGAACACGTACCACACGCGGTCCTGGGCGGACACGATGCGCGAGGTCGACATCGAGCCGGCGAACAGGAACACCGCCGCGAACGACAGGCCCATCGCGACCTCGTAGGAGATCACCTGGGCGGTGGAGCGCACGCCGCCCAGCAGCGGGTAGGTCGACCCCGACGACCAGCCCGCCAGCACGATGCCGTATACCCCGATCGACGAGCACGCCAGGATGAACAACACCGCGACCGGCAAGTCCGTCACCTGCAGCGGCGTACGTTGACCGAAGACCGACACCCGCGGACCGAACGGGATGAACGCAAACGCGGTGATCGCCGGGACGGTCGAAATGATTGGCGCCAGAAGGTAAACCGGCCGGTCGACACCCGCGGGGATGATGCCCTCTTTGAGCGCGAGTTTGACTCCGTCGGCCAGGCTCTGCAGGTACCCACGCGGGCCGACCCGGTTGGGTCCCCAGCGCATCTGCATGCGGCCCAACAACTTCCGTTCGACCAAGATGGCGACGAGCACGGTTACCAAGAGGAAGGCGAAGACCCCGACCGCCTTGGCGGCGATCAGCCACCAGATGTCCTGCCCGAAACCAGTCATCGGTTCACTCCGATCGATACGACGGCCCCAACCGTGACGCCCAGCTGCCGGTGCACCGCGGAGCCGGGTGAGTTCAGCGGTAGCCACACCACCCGGCTTGGCATGTCGGTGATGGTCAGCGGCAACGTGATCGCGCCGCGCGCGGTGCTGACGGTGACCGGAACGTCGTCGGCGGCACCGATTTCGGCTGCGGTGTCGGCCGACAGCCGCACGACTGGCTTTCGCGCGGTACCGGCCAGGTATGGCTCGCCGTCCTGCATGCGGCCGTAGTCGAGCAGCATCCGCCAGCCCGTCAGTATCGCCTGCCCGGCAGGCGGTCTCACCGCCGGAGCAGGCTGGATGTTGGGGCTGTTTGGGCGGTCGCCGTCCCAGGTGCCCAGCTGGCTCAGCTCGTTGCGGGCGGCCTCGACGTTGGGCAGTCCGAGGCGGATACCCATTTCGTTGGCCAGCGCATCGAGCACCCGCAGATCGGAATTTGTACTATTCGACAGTGCGGCAGCGAAGCTGCGTGGGCGGCCCTCCCAGTTGAGGTAGGTCCCCGACTTCGCTGCTGCCGGGGCGACCGGGAACACCACGTCAGCGCGCTGCGTGACATCGCTGTGCCGCAGCTCCAGGCTGACCAAGAAGGTGACCCTATCCAGAGCGGCCAGGACGGCGTCCGGATCGGCCAGGTCGCCCGGGTCCATCCCACCGATCAGCAGCGCATCCAGGCTCCCATCACCCGCAGCGGCAAGGATACCTGCAGTGTCTCGCCCCGGTACCGCGGTTGGCCGGCCGCCAGGCAGCAGGTTTGGCAGTGCACCAGCTTCCAGCGCACCGCGCTCTCCGGCGCGCCGCGGCACCCACGCCAGCCGCGCCCCGGTGGCGTCGGCCAGCCTGGCTGCCGCCGACAATCCGCCCGGCACGGTGGCTAGTCGCTCGCCCACCATGATCACCGCGCCCGTCCTGCGCAGCAGTTCCCCCACCTCGCCGGGGAGCTGCTCCAGCGCCGACGCCTCTGCGCCGGGCACGGTTTTGATTACCCGGCCCCACATCTTCTCCAACCCGTGGCTGGCGAACGGCGCGATCGCATACACCGGCAGACCGTGTTTGCGGGCGGCCTTACGCAACCGCAGGAATACGATCGGCGACTCGTCCTCCGGCTCGAAGCCGGCCAGCAGCACCACCGGCGCGGATTCGAGCGCGGAGTACGTCACCGTCATCGGCTTTCCCGCGATGCGGGCTGCCAGGAACTCGGCCTCCTCGGCCGAGTGTGGTCGGGCCCGGAAATCGATGTCGTTGGTGTGTAAAGCGATCCGTGCGAACTTGGCGTAGGCGTAGGCGTCCTCCAGCGTCGCGCGCCCGCCGACCAGCACGCCTGCGCGTCGGCGGGCCGCGGCCAGCCCGTCGGCTGCCGCCTGCAGTGCCTGCGGCCAGGACGCCGGTATCAGCGAACCCTGGGCGTCGCGGACCAATGGAGTGGTGATGCGGTCGGGTTGGGTGGCGTAGGTGAACGCCCAGCGGCCCTTGTCGCAGTTCCACTCCTCGTTGACTTCCGGGTCGTCACCGGCCAGCCGACGCAGCACTGTGCCACGGCGATGGTCGGTGCGCTGCGCGCAGCCTGAGGCGCAGTGCTCACACACGCTGGGGGTGGACACCAGGTCATAGGGGCGGGCCCGGAAGCGGTAGGCGGTGCCGGTCAGTGCGCCGACCGGGCAGATCTGCACGGTATTGCCCGAGAAATAGGAGTCGAACGGTTCGTTGGCGTAGATGCCGACCTGCTGCAGCGCGCCGCGCTCGAGCATGTCGATGAAATTGTCGCCCGCGATCTGGTTGGTGAACCGGGTGCAGCGGGCGCACAGAATGCACCGCTCCCGGTCCAGCAGCACTTGCGAGGAGATGCTGATCGGCTTGGCGAATGTGCGCTTGACGTCGGTGAAGCGGGAATCGGGACGGCCGTTGGACATCGCCTGGTTCTGCAGCGGACATTCGCCGCCCTTGTCGCACATCGGGCAGTCCAGCGGATGGTTGATCAGCAGCAGTTCCATGACGCCGTGCTGGGCTTTGTCGGCGGCTTCCGAAGTCAGCTGGGTGCGCACCACCATGTCGTCGGTGGCCACGGTCGTGCACGAGGCCATGGGCTTGCGCTGGCCTTCGATTTCGACTAGGCATTGCCGGCACGCGCCGACCGGGTCCAGCAGCGGATGGTCGCAAAACCGTGGGATCTGGATGCCGATTAACTCGGCGGCGCGGATCACCAAGGTTCCCTTCGGAACGCTGATCTCGACACCGTCGATCGTGAGCGTCACCATCTCCTGGCCAGCGACACTCTTTGCGGCGTCGGCCGTCTGCGTCATGCGTCCGCTCCGCTGAGCATCGACTTGCGGGGGTCGAAGGGGCAGCCACCGCCCTCGATGTGGGCGACGTATTCGTCGCGGAAGTATTTCAGCGAGGACTGCACCGGCACGGCTGCGCCGTCGCCCAACGCGCAGAACGACTTTCCGAACAGGATGTCGCCGATGTCGAGCAGCTTCTCGAGATCCTCCTCGGTACCTTTCCCCGTTTCCAGCCGCTCGTAAATCTGGTCGAGCCAGAAGGTGCCTTCGCGGCATGGCGTGCATTTGCCGCAGGATTCGTGTTTGTAGAACTGCGTCCAGCGCCGCACTGCGCGCACCACGCAGGTGGTCTCGTCGAAGATCTGCAGTGCCTTGGTGCCCAGCATTGAGCCGGCCTCGCCGACGCCCTCGTAATCCAAGGGCACGTCGAGATGCTCGTCGGTGAGCAACGGAGTCGACGAGCCGCCCGGCGTCCAGAACTTCAGCCGGTGTCCGGCGCGCACACCGCCGGCGTAGGCGAGCAATTCACGCAGCGTGATGCCCAGCGGCGCCTCGTACTGGCCGGGGCGGGTGACGTGCCCGGACAGCGAGCACAGCGTGAAGCCAGGCGACTTCTCGCTGCCCATCGACCGGAACCAATCGACGCCGTTGAGAATGATCGCAGGGACCGACGCAAGGGTTTCAACATTGTTGACGACGGTCGGGCACCCGTACAGGCCCGCTTCGGCGGGAAAGGGCGGCCGCAGCCGCGGCTGGCCGCGCCGGCCCTCCAGGGAATCGAGCAGCGCGGTCTCCTCGCCGCAGATATAAGCGCCCGCGCCGGCGTGCACCACCAGATCCAGGTCGTAGTCAGAGCCGAGAATATCGGTGCCCAAAAAGCCAGCGGCGTAGGCCTCGGCGACGGCGTTGTGCAGCCGCCGGATCACCGGCAGCACTTCGCCGCGGACATAGATGAATGCGTGGCTGGCCCGGATCGCATAGGCGGCGATGATGCTGCCCTCGATCAGAACGTGCGGCGTGGCCAGCATCAGGGGGATGTCCTTACACGTGCCGGGCTCGGATTCGTCGGCGTTGACGACGAGGTAGTGCGGCTTGGCGCCCGGCCCGGTGTCACCCCGCGGGATGAACGACCACTTCGTCCCTGTCAAGAAACCGGCACCGCCGCGGCCCCGCAACCCGGAAGCCTCAACCGTTCGGATGACCTCCTCGGGCGTCATGCCGAGCGCCTTTTTCAGCGCTTGGTAGCCGTCGTGGCGGCTATAGGTATCCAGCGTCCAGGACTCGGGATGGTCCCAATAGCGGCTCAAGACCGGCGTCAGCGGCATGTCAATCCTGTCCTTCCAATCCGTGCGCGGCCATACCCTTTTCGAGCGAAACTCGAAGCCCGGCCAGGGTTGCCTCACCGACTGTGTGGATTTCGCGTTCATCGGGGAAGCCGGCCAGCGCGCGTTCGGTTTGGCGGAACGGGCATAGCGGGGCACCGCGGGTGGGCCGCGGCGGGTTGCCCGCGCGCAGCGCGTCGACGAGCCGACGCGCCGACTCCGGTGTCTGGTTGTCGAAGAACTCCCAGTTGACCATCACCACCGGCGCGTAATCGCAGGCGGCGTTGCACTCGACGTGCTGCAAGGTGATCTTGCCGTCAGGGGTGGTCTGGTCGTTGCGGACGCCGAGGTGATTTACCAGCGTGTCGAAGATGGCATCACCGCCCATGATCGCGCACAGCGTGTTGGTGCAGACGCCGACCAAATACTCACCGGTGGGCCCGCGGCGAAACATCGAGTAAAAGCTCGCCACCGCCGCGACCTCCGCGCCGGTCAGTCCCAGCTGCTCGCCGCAGAATTCCAAACCCGCCGGCGTCAAATACGAGTCCTCGGACTGCACCAGGTGCAGCAGCGGCAAGATCGCCGAGCGCCGATCGGGGTAGCGGCTGATGATCTCCTTGGCGTCGACCTCCAGCCGAGCCTTCACGTCGGGCGGATACGACTGGGGAGCACCCTCGACGACGAACTGCCCGGGCTCTTCGGGTGGAGGGCCTAGGTGCAGGAACACCGGCTCGCGTTGCGGGCCGGTCACCGGTCGACCCCGCCCATCACCGGGTCGATGCTGGCAACCGCGGCGATCACGTCGGCGACCATGCCGCCCTCGCACATGGCGGCCACGGCCTGCAGGTTGGTGAACGACGGATCGCGGTAGTGCACGCGGTACGGACGAGTGCCACCGTCGCTGACCATGTGCACGCCCAGCTCGCCGCGCGGCGACTCCACCGCGACATACACCTGTCCCGGGGGGACGCGGATGCCCTCGGTCACCAGTTTGAAGTGGTGGATCAGCGCCTCCATCGAGCTGCCCATGATTTTGGCGATGTGCTCTGGTGAGTTGCCCAGCCCGTCGGGGCCCACCTTCAGATCGGCGGGCCACGCGATCTTGCGGTCGGAGACCATGATCGGACCTGGCTTCAGCTTGTCCAGGCACTGCTCGATGATCTTCAGCGACTCGTGCATCTCCTTGACGCGAATCATGTAGCGCCCGTAGGCGTCACAGCTGTCCTCGGTGATCACGTCGAATTCGTAGTTTTCGTACCCGCAATACGGGTCGGCACGCCGCAGGTCGTAGGGCAACCCCGTGGAACGCAGGATTGGGCCGGTGATGCCCAGCGCCATGCACCCGGTCAGGTCGAGGTAGCCGATGCCCTGGGTACGGGCCTTCCAGATGTAGTTCTCGTTGAGCAGGTCCTCCAGGTCGCGCAACCGGCGTGGCATCAGGTCGAGGAACTTGCGGATTTCGGTGACTGCGTTGTCCGGCAGATCCTGGGCCAAACCGCCGGGGCGGATATAGCCGTGGTTCATCCGCAACCCGGTGATCAACTCGAACAAGTTGAGCACTAGCTCGCGCTCCCGGAAGCCGAGGAACATCGCGGTCATCGCGCCCAGTTCCATGCCGCCGGTCGCCAATGCGACCAGGTGCGACGAGATCCGGTTGAGCTCCATCATCATCACCCGGATGACGTTGGCCCGCTCGGGAATCTGATCGGTGATGCCGAGCAGTTTCTCCACACCCAGGCAATACGCGGTCTCGTTGAAAAACGGTGACAGGTAGTCCATCCGGGTCACGAAGGTGACGCCCTGAGTCCAGTACCGGTATTCCAGGTTTTTTTCGATTCCGGTGTGCAGGTAGCCAATACCGCAGCGGGCCTCGGTTACCGTCTCACCTTCGATCTCCAGGATCAGCCGCAGCACCCCGTGGGTGGACGGGTGCTGGGGCCCCATGTTGACGACGATGCGGTCGCCGGGATCCGCGTCGCGGGCGGCCTGGACAACCTCTTCCCAATCTCGGCCACCGGCCATCAGCACCGTTTCGGTCGGTTCACTCATCAGTTGTAGGCTCTCCGCTCATCGGGCGGGGGAATCTGCGCGCCCTTGTACTCCACCGGGATGCCGCCGAGCGGGTAATCCTTGCGTTGCGGATGACCATGCCAGTCGTCGGGCATCTCGATACGGGTCAACGACGGGTGTCCATCGAAGATGATTCCGAAAAAGTCGTAGGTTTCGCGTTCGTGCCAGTCGTTGGTCGGATAGATCCCGAATAGCGACGGGATGTGCGGATCACTGTCCGGCGCAGACACTTCCAGCCGGATGCGACGGTTGTGGGTGATCGACTTGAGCGGGTAGACCGCGTGCAGTTCGCGTCCGGTGTCGTGCGGGTAATGCACGCCACTGACCCCGAGGCACAGCTCGAAGCGCAGCCGCGGGTCGTCGCGAAGCTGCTGGGCGACTTGCGGCAACAGCTCACGGCGTACGTGCAGCGTCAGCTCGTCGCGATATACCACGACTTTCTCGATCGCGTCGGCGTATTCGACGCCGTTGCATTTCAATGCGTCGGCCAGGGTGTCGACCACCTCGTCGAAGTAGCCGCCGTAGGGCCGCGGGCTGCTGCCGGGCAGCGTGACCGCGCGCACCAGCCGTCCGTAGCCGGAAGTGTCGCCGGTGTCGTAGACGCCGAACATGCCGCGGCGGACATCGATCACTTCCTCGTCGCCGCGGCGTATCGCCTCATGTGGGTCTTGTCCTGGTGAGCTCATCGCAACAGCCCGCGCATCTCGATCGTGGACTTGGCTGCCAGCGCCGCCTCTTCGGCTTCGGCGATGGCACGCTCTCGGTCCACCCCAGCGGCATCTGCTGAATCTTCTCGTGTAGCTTGAGAATTGCGTACAGCAGCATCTCCGGCCGCGGCGGGCACCCGGGCAGATAGATGTCCACCGGCACGACGTGGTCCACGCCCTGCACGATCGCGTAGTTGTTGAACATTCCGCCCGACGATGCGCACACGCCCATGGCCAGTACCCATTTGGGCTCGGCCATCTGGTCGTAGATCTGGCGCAGCACCGGTGCCATCTTCTGGCTGACCCGGCCGGCGACGATCATCAGATCGGCCTGACGCGGCGTTGCCGAGAACCTCTCCATTCCGAAGCGGGCGATGTCGAATCGAGGCGACGCCGTCGACATCATTTCGATCGCGCAGCACGCCAGCCCGAATGTCGCCGGCCACAGGGAGCTCTTGCGAAAATAGCCAGCCAGCGCTTCGACGGTGGTCAACAGGAAACCGCTGGGCAGTTTCTCTTCCAGGCCCACGTCTTACCTCAATCCCACGTCAACCCGCCGCGGCGCCATACGTACGCGTAGGCCACCAACACGGTGAGCATGAACACCACCATCTCGACAAGCGCGAATATCCCCAGCGCGTCGTAGCTGACCGCCCAGGGGTACAGGAACACAATCTCGATGTCGAACACGATGAACAACATCGCGGTGAGGTAATACTTCACCGGGAACCGGTGCCCGCTAGTGGTGCGCGCCGGGGAAGATTCGGGAGGCTCGATGCCGCACTCGTAGGCCTCCAGCTTTGCCCGGTTGTAGCGAGACGGGCCGACCACCGATGCCACGATCACCGAGAACACCGCGAAAGCAGTGGCGATCCCCCCGAGGACCAGGATCGGTGTGTAGACATTCACCGGGTAACCTCTCATCGACAACGTTGTGATTCCCACCGTGACGAATCGCTCCCGCAAACCAGCACCCCAACCTGGGGGACTGATAAGGGGATTCACGCCTGCAAGCCAGGCCGTTAGCATTCGTGGCGTGATTCAACACCTGACTCGCCGCAATCTCGAAACTCCGCTTCGAGTGCTGGTTTACAGCAATAACGCGGACACGCGCGACCGAATCAAACTGGCATTGGGCATGTCACCATCGACTCGTTTGACTGCAGCAGATTTCATCGACGTCGCCACGCCGGCTGTTGCCCTGCGACACGTAAGGTCAGGAAATGTTGACGTGGCGATTCTAGACGGGGAGGCATCACCGGCTGGGGGATTAGGCATGGCTAAGCAGCTCAAAGACGAGCTGCTGCAATGCCCCCCGATCACAGTCATTACCGGCAGGGCCGACGACGACTGGCTGGCGGCATGGTCACGGGCAGAGGCCGTCTTCTCACACCCAGTCGACCCGATTGCGTTGAGAGATGGTGTCATTCGACTGTTGCGACGCCATTTCATCGCCTAAGTTCTGCGGCAACCGGACGAAAAGCGGGCTGGTTGGCTGTGCTGCGTTTTGAGCTGCCATCCACTGGTGTTCGATGCGCAGCACCCGATGATGCTCGACAACGAGCCATGCAATACCGCCGGCGATCGCGAGAGCGCCCACTACCGCTGTCGTCAACACCCATTCGTGATGGTTGTATGCCGCCGCGGCCAGGCAGCATACAAGCGACATCGCTCCCAGTGCGATCGAGGCCAGCCCCGGCCAGCAGTAGAGGTCTATGAAAAACTCACCGGCGTGGTGGTTGGTGGTCCGGAAATGATCTATCGGATCGCGATGGGTGCTTCTCATGTACCCTCCTCGGTTGGGGTAATGTGAAACACCTAGCCACAACTGCTATTGGGCACCATCCCCCTCCTGGGTGACCGTCAGGGTGGACCCAGGCACCGCACGCCAACCTAGTTCGCGATGAGCGATCAGATGCTTGATCAATAGCTCAGTGGGCCCGGTACAGTGCAAATGAGTGACGACGTGCCACGGCCTATCCAACGGCGTACCGGGTACCGGCAGCTCAATCAGGACACCGGACTCCAACTCCTTTTTCACCGCCTGGCGGTGCACTAACGTCACGCCTAATCCCGCGATCGCGCCTGCCACCACCGCCCCATGGGAGCCCAGCACCATCTGCGGTGGCGAAATCTCCAATTCGCTCAAGAGCATCGCCGTCGTGGCCCGCGTCCCGGAACCCGATTCCCGTAGCAGCCACGTCGCCTCTGCCGGCACGAAAGATTGCGCTAGCTCCGGCGGTCCGACCACGACGAGTACATTCGGGCTGATCGCTCGCACGTTGATCTGGCGCAGATCGGTCGGCGGGCGCCCGGCAACCACAACGTCGACCTCGTGGCGGGCGAGCATCGGCCAGAGCGCGGTTCGCGAGCCGACCTCCAACTCGCACACGACATCGGGGTACTTGGCGGTAAACGAAGCAAGCAATGCTGGAATCAACAGCTCGCCGGCGGTGGTGACCGCGGCCAACCGGATGGAGCCGTGCTCGGGATCGGCTTCCCCGCGAGCCGCCAGAACCGCCTCGTGATGCAGACCGAGAATTCGGCGCGCGTACTCGACGTAGCGGTGCCCGGCTGGTGTCAGGCACACGCCGCGGCCGTGCCGGTCGATCAGAGGAACCCCGACTTCGGCGCTTAGCGCGCTGAGTGCGGACGAGACCGCCGACTCCGTCACCACAAGTCGCTCCGCGGCCCCGCGCACCGATCCCGTGTCGGCCAGCTCCACCAGAGCGCGCAGCCGAGCAGCGGTGGTCATTGTGGCCCCGGCGGGGCGTGTGCATCATCGAATACCCTGCTTGCCAGGAGGTCGGGCGCCTCGATGGTGGTCAGCGACGGCAAGTCGGCGGAGCCGTCATCACAGAACAGTCGGCGTGCGTGTCGGAGCCTGGCCCGCTCCAGGGCGTTGCGTACACTGCGGGCGTTTGCGAACCGGGGCTGTTTGATCCGACGACTCAGATACTCACGCAGCGCTACCCGGGCGTCGTCGGAGAAGGTGTAGCCCAGGTCGGCAGCCATCAGCAACGCGATCTCCTCAAGCTCGTTGAGTGTGTAGTCCGGGAACGTGATGTGGTGTGCAATCCGGCTCTGCATCCCGGGGTTTGCCGAGAAGAACGTGTCCATCTTGTCGGCGTAACCGGCCAAGATCACAACCAGGTCGTCGCGGTTGTTCTCCATCACCTGTAGCAGGATCTCGATCGCCTCCGACCCATAGTCACGTTCGTTCTCGACCTTGTATAGGTAATAGGCCTCGTCGATGAACAGCACACCGCCCATTGCCCGCTTGATCACTTCTTTGGTCTTGGGCGCGGTGTGGCCGATGTACTCGCCGACCAGGTCGTCGCGCGTGACATGGACCAAGTGTCCCCGCCGCAGGTAGCCCAGCCGGTGGAGCAGCTCAGCCATCCGCATCGCCACGGTGGTTTTGCCAGTTCCCGGGCTTCCGGTGAAGCACATGTGCAGCGTGGGTTGCTGCGCGGTGATGCCGAACCGGGCACGTGTCTTGTCGACTAGCAGCAGGGCCGCGATCTCGGCGACCCGGGTCTTGACCGGTTGGAGCCCGACGAGTTCGCGATCGAGCTTGTCCAGCACCTCATCGACGCCGGACTGCCTGCGCGCTTCCGCGAGGTCCACCACCGCGTCGGCGGGCAGGGCCGCGACATCCGGCTGCGCTTGCTTTGCCTCCAACTGTGGTCCGGATATCGAACCGCCGCTGAAACCGAAGGACCGACGTGGGGTCTGCGAGATTGGGTCGCTCATCGTCTGCACCGTAGCTCCGAGAGATTCGATTGGGTCATCAAGGCGCACGCATGGGTCCGGGATTCGAGGACCGAATCTGCCGGGCCGGATCGGCTTCGGGCAGCCGGACTTAAAACCCAGTTGCGCCCTGTCATACCCGAATAGTCCCACGTCACCATGAACATGTCTATTGAGAATCAACCCTTAATAGTAAAGTAAATAGTTGATATTCTCACCCAAGGCGCCCACCACCTGGGTGAGGCTGTAGCTGCCCGGCCGTCAGTAGCGTCCACCCTGGGGCCAGGAGGTGACCGCAGGCATGGCCAAGTGGGCGCTGATGGGACACCTAGAGCGCGCAGTGATGGAGCAGCTGTGGTCGGCATCCGAGCCCCAGACGGTCCGCCAAGTATATGAGGGACTATCGGAGCGCCATCTGGCTTACACCACGATCATGACGGTGCTGCGGCGGTTGACTACCAAAAACCTTGTCGTGCAGTATCGCGACGGTCGGGCCTACCGGTATGCGCCCGCGCATAGCCGCGAGGACTTGGTCGCCGAGCTGATGCTCGATGCGCTGCACCAGACCGCCGATGCATCCGAAGAGCGCACGGCGGCCATCCTTCACTTCGTCGAACTTGTCGGGGCTGACGAAGCGTGCGCGCTCCGTAACGCGCTTGTCTCAGTCTCAAGTGATCGCTGCATCACCCCAGCGGGGCGGTTGTCGTCACTGCACGAGTTGGACGCCGCCGGCGAGTTTTCGGCCGAAACGCAGGATTAGGCCGTGGGCGCTGATGTGCTGGCCAGCCTGATCGCAGAGCTGCCGGACGGGATGGTGGTCTCCGACCCGGCGGTCACCGAGGGCTATCGGCAAGACCGCGCCTTCGACCCGTCGGCGGGCAAGCCGCTGGCCGTGGTGCGGCCCCGGCGCACCGAAGATGTGCAGACCGTGCTGCGCTGGGCCAGTGCCAACCGGATACCGGTGGTCACCCGCGGTGCGGGCACCGGACTGTCCGGCGGGGCGACCGCGCTCGACGACAGCATCGTGCTCTCGATGGAGAAAATGCGCGAGATCACCGTCGACCCACTCACCCGGACCGCGGTGGTTCAGCCCGGCCTGCTCAACGCCGAGGTGAAAAAGGCCGTCGCCGAGTACGGGCTGTGGTATCCGCCCGACCCGTCGTCGTATGAGATCTGCAGCATCGGCGGCAATATCGCCACCAACGCCGGCGGGCTGTGCTGTGTGAAATATGGAGTCACCGCCGACTACGTACTGGGCCTGCAGGTGGTGCTGGCCGACGGCACCGCGGTGCGGCTGGGCGGGCCGCGGCTCAAAGACGTCGCAGGGCTTTCGCTGACCAAGCTGTTCGTGGGCAGCGAGGGCACGCTGGGTGTCATCACCGAGGTGACGCTGCGGCTGCTGCCTGCACAACCTGCGTCGAGTGTCGTGGTGGCCACCTTCGCGTCGGTCCAGGCCGCCAGCGACGCGGTGCTCGGGGTCACCCGCCGGATCCGCCCCGCGATGTTGGAGTTTATGGACTCGGTGGCGATCAACGCCGTCGAGGACAACTTCCGCATGGGTCTGGACCGCGAGGCCGCCGCCATGGTGCTCGCCGGCTCCGACGAGCGTGGACGTGCCGGAGCGGAGGACGCCACGCTGATGGCGAACGTGTTCGCCGAACACGCAGCCAAGGAAGTGTTCACCACCGACGATCCGCAGGAGGGCGAGGCATTCGTCGCCGCTCGCCGGTTTTGCATCCCCGCGGTCGAAGGCAAGGGATCGCTGTTGCTGGAAGATGTAGGAGTGCCGCTGCCGGCGCTGGGCAAGCTGGTCACCGGAATCGCGCGCATCGCCGCCGAACGTGAACTGATGATCTCGGTGATCGCGCACGCCGGAGACGGCAACACCCACCCGCTGATCGTCTACGACCCCACCGACGCCGCGATGATGCAGCGCGCCCATCTGGCGTTCGGGGAAATCATGGAGCTGGCCATCGGCCTGGGTGGCACGATCACCGGCGAGCACGGCGTCGGCCGGCTGAAGCGGCCGTGGCTGGCCGGCCAGATCGGTCCGGACGCCATGGCGCTGAACCAGCGGATCAAGGGCGCGCTCGACCCACTGGGCATCCTCAACCCCGGCGCGGCGATCTGACGCGCCCGGCGCCGAGGCATGACGTTTTCGGCCTGGGGAGGAGATCGGTGATGTGGCTCTGGCGGCGACGGGAACGCCACAGATGGTCTCCAAACTATGCCCTACCCACCGGTTGGCGCTTCACAAACCACCGAAGCAGTTGACGACACCATGAGGGCTAACGTCAGCGCGTTGTCAGCGGGATGGTCGCCGTGACCGTTGTGCCGGATCCGGCGCGTGAGCGGATGTGCAGTTGGCCGCCGACGAGTTCAGCGCGTTCGGCCATCGACAACAGGCCGTAGCCGCCCATCTCGTCACCGCCCAGCGGTTGCTCTGAGGTGTTGAAACCGATCCCGTCGTCGGCGATTTCAAGCCGGGCGGTACCACCGTCCACACTGAAGCACAGCCGTGCCGTTTTCGCATTGGCGTGTTTCACCACGTTCTGCAAGCATTCCTGGGCGATGCGGTAAAGCGCGAGTTCAATGTGCTCGGGCAATCGGGTATCGTCCAGCTCCACTTCCAGGTCGATCTGGGGAATCGAGCGGGCGAGGCTGGCCAATCCGCCTGCGAGGCCGAGATCGTCGAGAACTGGCGGCCGCAGCCCGCGAATGGCCGCACGGGCCTCCAGCAACGTCGATTCGACGAGTTCACGTGCCGCGTCGAGTTGTGCGGATGCCCCGGCCTGGTCATCGCGCATGGCCCGCGCCGCGGCATCGAGCCGATACGCGAGCGTGATCAGCCGTTGCGTGATGCCGTCGTGAATGTCGGACGCCAGCCGGCGGCGCTCGATCTCTTGAGCCTCGATCACTTGCTCGACGAAGTTCTCATGCGCGCGCTCGCGGGCCACCAACTGACGATGCAGTCGCGCCTGGTGCAGTGCCCCGGCGATGAGCCGGCCGATCACCAGCAGCAGCTCGACGTCGCGCCATGTGAACTCACACCGATTAACCGTGTGCACCTCAAGCACTCCGACGAGTCCGCCCAGTTTGGTCTCCATTGGGATTGACACCACCGACGCAAAATCTGGCCCGGGCAGGGATTCGATTGCCAGGTACCGCGGGTCGGATTGCTTGGCGTCGCTGATCACGGCAGGCTGGCGGCGGCTGGCCACCCAGCCCGAGATGCCGCATCCCAACGGCAATCGGACCTGTCCGACCTGACGGTCGAACGGCGGTGTGGCACCGGCCAGGGTCAGCGAACGGCCGGTATCGTCGAGCACGTGCACCAAACACACGTCGGTGCCGGTGGCCTCGGTGATCATTCGCGCCGCCGCCGCGGCGAGCGGCTCGACTTCCGGCCCGTTCGACGCGGCCCGGATCAATTCGCGCAGCAATGCGAGTTCACGGTCGGCGCTCACAAGGTCATGCACAGCTTTGGGGCTGTCGCTGCACCATTCCTGGGCCGCCGCAGTTCGCGCCGGTACGTGCGCGGCCGGATTCGTCACTGGTATATGCCTTCTCGCAGCGCAGTGGCCACCGCACTGGTGCGATCGGTAACCCCCAGCTTGCGGTAGATCGAACGGAGGTGAGTCTTGACCGTCTCGTCGCCGATCACCAGCTTCTTGGCGATGGCGCGGTTGGACAGGCCGGACACCATGTAGGACAGGATCTCGCTTTCCCGAGGCGTCAAGCCCTGGCGGGCACCGGGCCAGAACTCGTCGCGCTGAATGCGTGCGGCGGTGTCGACCGATCTGGCCGCCATCGCGGGGTCGATCGCAGTCTGGCCTTCGCCAACTCGTTCCAGTTGCCGGACCAGCTCTTCGCTACCAATGCTCTTGAGCAAGTAGCCCGACGCCCCGACCCGCAATGCCTGGAACAAATATTGCTCGTCGTCATACACCGACAGCATCACTATCTTGCGCTGCGGATCACGTTGGTGCAGAGCCAAACACAGGTCCAGTCCGCTGGAGTCCTTCATGCGAATGTCGCATAGCACCACGTCGGGGTCGAGGCTCTCAACAACTTTCAGCGCCTGTTCAGCTCCCACGGCGTGCCCGACGACGCGCACCCGGCTGGCAAAGCCGGCCAGCATCGCCTTGAGACCCTCAATGACCACTTCGTGGTCATCAACCAATACAACTCGTACCGGACGCGTGACTTCCGTCACCATGCCCACACCATATAGGCGGCCCGTCGTGCCGTCATCCGGCTTTCGCGCCTGGCGCGGCATCTACCCCAGTCAATCCCCCGCGCAGGGGGAACCTCCCCAGAGATTCGCTCCCTAGCATCGGCGGTGACGCGAGGAGGAATTGGAGTGGGTACGCGCGCGCCGATGGTTGTTGCTTCAGTGCTGCCGGCAGACTTTTCGGAACTCGGCCAGCAAGTCAAGCTACTGGAGAAGGCCGGTGTGGACCGGATTCAATGGGACGTGATGGACGGCCGTTTCGTGCCGAACCTGACCTTCGGGCCCGACGTCATCGCCGCCAATCGGGGGCATGTCACGCTCGGTTTCGAGGCGCACTTGATGGTCGAGGATCCCGATCCCATGCTGTCGAGGTGGGTCGAAGCCGGTTGTGAAATCGTCATCGTGCACGCTGAGGCTACTCGGCATCTGCACCGCACATTGTCTGCGATTGCCGACCTGGGTGCGCGGCCGGGTGTCGCGTTGAACCCATCTACACCGCTGGAAGCGGTGACCAATGTGTTGCATATGGTTGACTTGCTGCTGGTGATGACGGTCAACCCGGGATTCGGTGGCCAGCGGTATCTGTCTGAGATGGAATGCAAGATTTCGGCGGCTCGCGCCGAAATCGACCGTCGCGGTTTGAAAATCGAACTCGAAGTTGACGGTGGCATTGGTGCAGCCACAATCGGTGCCGCCGCTCGTGCGGGTGCGGATGTGTTCTGCGCCGGCTCGGCCTTGTTCGCCGGCCCAGGCACGATGGCCCAGCGCGTGGCGGCTTTGCGCGACGCGGCCACCGCGGGAATGGAGACCTGGTGAGCGTTGCGTCGACTGTCAACCGGGAGGCCCTGAGCGACAAGCTGGATTGGCTGGCCGTCACCACGTTGCGGTTCCTGGCCGCGGACGCGGTGCAGGCGGCCAACAGTGGGCATCCCGGCCTGCCGCTGGGCACTGCGCCAGCCGCGTGGGTGCTGTGGTCGCGCCACCTGCGCCACGACCCGGCCGACCCTAGCTGGCCCGACCGCGACCGGTTTGTGCTGTCCGCGGGTCACGGTTCGGCGCTGCTCTACGCGCTGCTCCACGTTTTTGGCTATGACATCTCCCTCGGTGACCTGCGCCGGTTTCGTCAACTTGGTTCGCGCACTCCAGGTCATCCCGAATACGGCCATACACCTGGCGTGGAGACCACGACCGGACCACTTGGTCAGGGCCTGGCGAACGCTGTCGGGATGGCGCTGGCCGAGCGCATGCTCGCGGCGCGCTGCAATAACGGCCAGCATCGCATCGTCGACCACCGCACCTGGGTGCTCGCCAGCGACGGTGACCTGATGGAAGGAATCAGCCATGAAGCGGCCTCGCTGGCCGGGCGGCTCGGGTTGGGCCGGCTGACTGTCATCTTCGATGACAACAACGTCACCATCGACGGCCCGGCCGAGCGTACCTGCCGCGACGATGCGACCGCGCGGTTCGCTGCCTACGGGTGGCACACCCTGTCGGTCGGGGACGGCAACGACATCGCGGCCATCGACGCGGCGCTGACGCAAGCCCGCGACGTCGAATCTGCTCCCACCTTCATCCGGCTGCACACCACGATCGGGTACGGGGCCCCCGGTGTCGAAGGAACGCCAAAGGCACACGGCACCCCGCTGGGTGCCGACACGATCGCGACGATGCGGGACCGCGCCGGCTGGCCGCACGAATCCTTCCACGTCCCCGAGGTCGTGCGGTCGGCGACGGCGGCGCTAGCGGCGGAAGGCGCTGCCGCACGGGCCGAATGGCTGCGCGTTTATGACGAATGGAATGCCGCGCATCCCCAGCTTGCCGCCGATTTCCCACTCGACCGGTCGCCCGCACCGCGCGACATCGCGGTATTGGCTCCGCTACTCGATACCCCGGGGGGCGGTCGGAGCGCAACGCGGCAGGCATCGGGCGCAGCATTGCGTGCGCTCGCCCCCGAGTACCCCGCGCTGGTCGGCGGGTCAGCCGACTTGGCATCATCCACCAATACCGCCATCCCTGGTGGTGACGTGAGCGCCGACGACTATGGTGGCCGCACGATCCATTTCGGCGTGCGTGAACACGCGATGGCCGCGATGATGAACGGCATCGCGCTGCACGGTGGCTTGCGGCCGTTCGGTAGCACCTTTTTGGTCTTCTCGGACTACCTGCGGCCGGCGCTGCGGCTTTCCGCGCTGATGCGCCAACCGGTCATTTACATCTTCACCCACGATTCCGTCTACGTTGGGGAGGACGGGCCGACACACCAGCCGATCGAACACATCGAAGCCCTGCGGGCGATCCCTGGGCTGACCGTGCTGCGGCCGGCGGACGCTGCCGAGACCGCGTTGGCCTGGGAGATCGCCGCCACCAACACATCCGGGCCGACCGCGCTGATATTGACCAGGCAGAACGTGCCAGTGCTGGGCGGCGCCGGGATAGGTCAGGTACGCGACAACGGTTTCCGTGTGGTGCACACCGACGCTGACGAGGCTGACGTTGTGCTAGCTGCCAGCGGCTCGGAGGTGTCGCTGGCGTTGGAGGCCGCCGAGCTGCTGGCCACCCGTGACGTGCGGGCCACGGTCATCTCCGTGATGTGGCGAGAGCGGCTGCAGCAGGCGCTTGTCAGCGGGTGTCGACCCTGGGGTGATGCCCCGGTAGTGTGGGTAGAAGCCGGGGTGCCGATCGGCTGGCGCGCGATCGGCAGCGACTGCGATACGGTCATTGGTTTGAACCGGTTCGGTGAATCCGGCCCGGGAACGCAGGTGGCCGCGCATTTGGGATTGACGCCGGTCGCGATCGCCAACGCGGCGCTTGCCGTGCTAGGCCGCGCCGCTAGCTGGAGGTGACCAGAGAAGTTGCCGGACAAGACCTTTCAAATTAGCCGCGTTCGCACCGGTCGTCGGCCGGTGATGCTTGCGGTCGTCGGCGACAGCGCTGCGGGTAAAACGACCATCACCGCAGGACTGGTCGAGGCGCTGGGACCGGACCGCTGTGTGTCAATATCGGCCGACGACTATCACCGGTTCGATCGCGCGGAGCGGCGAGGCAAGCCGTTCACGCCACTGCACCCCGACTGCAACTACATCGACATCCTGGAACAGCACCTGCAGCTGCTGGCTACCGGCCATCCGATCCTCAAGCCCGTCTACGATCACTCCATCGGTCGGCGCGTTCGTCCGGAACTCGTGGAACCGAAGGACTTCATCATCGTCCACGGCCTGTTGCCATTACACAGCAAGCTTGCTCGAGCCTGTTTCGACGTAACGGTATTCCTCGACCCGCCCGAAGAGATCAGACGTGCCTGGAAAATAAACCGCGACACCGTCACTCGGGGCTACACCACGGACCAGGTTATGGCGGAAATCGTCGCCAGCGAAGCCGAATCCGCGAAATACGTTCGACCTCAGCGAGCCCACGCCGACATCGTCGTCCGATTCGCCCCTATCGCAACACGCAACGACCCACCGGATACGCCGCTGTCTGCCGAACTAATACTGCGGCCGACAATCCGCCAGCCCGACCTCACCGAGGTTCTGCAGCCCGACGTGACCCGGACTATTCACCTTCGGCTGGCTCGTGACACCGACGGCCGTCCCGTCGACAGCGTACACATTCACGGTTACACCACGGCGGAAGAAAACGCGGCCGCGGAGAAAATGCTCTGGGAGGCGCTGGGGGACCCGCGTACAGCAGCTCCGAAGTGTCTTGGACTGATCAGTCCCAACCAACGCAGCACACCGTTGGCGATTACCCAGATCATCCTATTGCACCACTTGTTACATGGTGCCCGGTAGCAGCCCTTCCGACGCTCGACACCCGGTCCTCTCGGCGGTGATCTTCGATGTGGATGGCACCCTGGCCGATACTGAGCGCGATGGACACCGGCCGGCATTCAACGCGGCGTTCGCCGCACACGGCCTCGACATCGCCTGGGACGAACAGGAATACGGTCGACTCTTGAATATTACCGGCGGCCACCGGCGTATCGCGGCCGACTTGAGGGCGCGTGGTGTTGGCGACGTCGCAGACAAGCTTGCGGCAGAAATCCATCAGACCAAGACCGAAATCTTCCGCGCCCAGATCCTCGCCGGTGACATCTTACCCAGACCCGGGCTGCTGGCCTTGGTGAAGAGCCTTGTAGATCGGGGGATCTGTATCGCAGTGGCGACCACTGGCCAGCGTGCTTGGGTCGAGCCACTGCTGGCGCAGTTGCTCGGCGACGGAATCGTCGAGACCACTGTGACCGGTGACGACGTCAGTCGGCTCAAGCCCCATCCCGAGGTGTACCTGCGGGCACTTGAACGACTCGATCTGCCGCCGGAGCACGCGCTGGCAGTGGAGGATTCGGCACTGGGGTTGCGTGCTGCGCTAGCCGCCAACCTAGCGACGGTCGTGGTCACTACCGACTACACCGCCAACCAGGACTTCACTGGGGCGGCCATGGTCCGGTCGTCATATGACGGGGCCAACCCCCTTTCGGCGGCGAGTTGTGAGCAGGTTCATCGGCAATGGTGGGCTGGGCGGAGTCGCATCAGAGGCTGTCAACCAGCCGAAGCCGAGTAACACCCTTCGACTTGATGCCGGAAAGCACACCGGTCACAGCGAATCATGTGTGCATGACTCAGAGATGCTTTAAGAAGCCCTTTTGTTGCCATCTTATTTGTTGGATTCCACTTCTGCGCCCCCTATCTGGGGGAGTTGGCTAACACAAACCTGTTTTATCGTTTCGGTGTTGTATTGGGCGTCGCCCAAATCGGCGGCGTCGGATGATCAGCGCTCGAGGAGACAGATGTGGCGGTCCGTGTAGGTGTTAACGGCTTCGGTCGGATTGGACGCAATTTTTATCGAGCCTTGCTCGCACAGCAGGCGCAAGGCAACAGCACCGATATCGAGGTCGTGGCCGTCAACGACATCACCGACAACGCTACGTTGGCGCATCTACTCAAATTCGACTCAATCCTGGGTCGGCTGCCGCAAGATGTCAGCCTCGAGGGCGATGACACCATTGTCGTCGGCAGCGCCGAGATCAAGTCGCTGGAGGTCAGGGAAGGGCCTGCCGCAATGCCCTGGGGCGATCTTGGGGTGGACGTCGTCGTGGAGTCCACCGGCCGGTTCACCAATGCCGCCAAGGCCAAAGGGCACCTGAAGGCCGGCGCCAAGAAGGTGGTCATCTCCGCACCCGCTGTCGACCCGGATATCACCATTGTGCTCGGCGTCAACGACGACAGGTACGACGGCAGCCAGGACATCGTCTCCAACGCATCATGCACGACCAATTGCCTGGCGCCGCTGGCCAAGGTGGTTCACGACGAGTTCGGCGTCGTCAAGGGTCTGATGACGACTGTCCATGCCTACACTCAGGACCAGAACCTGCAGGACGGCCCGCATAAGGACCTGCGTCGCGCCCGCGCAGCCGCGCTGAACATCGTCCCGACCTCGACCGGCGCTGCAAAAGCTATTGGGCTGGTGCTACCCGATTTGCAGGGCAAGCTTGACGGTTATGCCATGCGCGTACCGATTCCCACCGGTTCGGTCACTGATTTCACGGCGGAATTGGCCAAGCCCGCCAGCGTCGAGGAGATCAACGCGGCTTTCCAGGCGGCCGCTGGGGGCAGGATGAAGGGCATCCTGAAGTATTACGACGCGCCGATAGTGTCCAGTGACATCGTCACCGACCCGCACAGTGCGATCTTTGACGCGGGCCTGACCAAGGTGATCGACAACCAGGCCAAGGTGGTGGCCTGGTACGACAACGAGTGGGGCTACTCCAACCGCCTGGTCGACCTGGTCGCGCTAGTCGGCAAGTCGCTGTAAGCCATGACCATCAGGACTCTGGAACACCTTCTTGCAGAGGGAGTTTCAGGCCGGGGCGTGCTGGTGCGCTCAGACCTGAACGTCCCTCTCGGTAACAACGGTGCCATCGCCGACACCGGCCGCATCAGTGCCTCGGTGCCGACGCTGAAAGCGCTTCTCGATGCCGGCGCCAGGGTGGTGGTCACTGCGCATCTGGGCCGGCCCAAAGGCGGGTTCGATCCGACGCTGTCGCTGGCGCCGGCGGCCGTAGCGCTCGGCGACCAGCTGGGACAGCCAGTGCCGTTGGCCGATGACGTCGTCGGCTCCGACGCGCTGGCCCGTGCGAAGGCCTTGACCGACGGGGATATCCTGTTGTTACAGAACATCCGATTTGATCCACGCGAGACCAGCAAGGACGATAGCGAGCGAGTGGCGCTGGCAGAACAACTGGTCGAGCTCGTCGGTGAGGACGGCGCGTTCGTCTCAGACGGATTCGGTGTGGTGCACCGCAAACAGGCTTCCGTTTACGACATCGCCACGCTGTTGCCGGCGTACGCCGGCAAGCTGGTCGCCGCTGAGGTGAGAGTGCTTGAGCAGCTGACTAGTTCAATCGAGCGGCCCTATGCCGTGGTGCTTGGCGGGTCGAAAGTGTCCGACAAGCTCGGTGTGATAGAAGCATTGGCCGCCAGGGCAGACAGCATCGTCATCGGTGGCGGAATGTGCTATACATTCCTTGCAGCGCAGGGTGTTTCGGTTGGCAATTCACTCCTGCAGCCGGAGATGATCTATACCTGCTGCCGGCTTTTGGATACCTACGGCGCGATGCTGCAGCTGCCGGTAGATATCGTGGTGACCGAGAACTTCGCCGCCGACTCGCCAGGAGAGATTGTCGCTGCCGACGCAATCCCGAACGACACGATGGGACTGGATATCGGTCCGGAGTCGGTGGCGCGGTTCAGCGCACTATTGTCGAATGCCAAGACGATCTTCTGGAACGGCCCGATGGGCGTCTTCGAGTTCCCAGCCTTCGCCACGGGTACCCGAGGTGTCGCCGAAGCTATTGCCGCCGCGACTGCTAGGGGTGCGTTCAGCGTGGTCGGCGGCGGAGACTCCGCGGCCGCGGTACGCGCGCTGGGGCTACCGGGAGGCAGCTTCTCCCACATTTCCACCGGCGGCGGCGCGTCGCTAGAGTACCTTGAGGGCAAAATGCTGCCCGGTCTCAACGCCCTAATCTCAGCTGAAGGTTAGCAAGGTGGCTCGCAATGTGACCGTCGGGCGGGCGGCGCAATCAACGGAGGCGAAGAGCGCTACAGCGAATCCTCGGCTCAGCCATCGAGTAGGCAATCTGGTCGGGCATTTTGAATCGGCGGTCTATGGGATCGCATTTCTGCAGCTCGTGGTGGTCGCCGTCCTGGTGGTTGTCGGAGGTGTTCAGCCGATGGTGCAAGCTGCGAACGGCAAGGTAAGCGTACTCGAAGGCGGTATCTTAACACTCGACCGTATTCTGCTCGTGCTCATTATTGGCGAACTCGCTTACACGCTGCGCACCGTCCTGCTGTATCGCGAAATTTCCCTTGCCGTAGAGCCTTTCCTATTCATCGGGCTGATTGCCACCGTACGACGAATCCTGATCGTGACCGCGGCATTCGAGCAGCCCCAGTCGGACCAAGAGCTCAACCGCCTGCTTCTTCAGCTGGGCGCATTAGGTTTATTGGTGCTCGGCATCGCCGTCGCAATCTTTATGATCCGCTGCAGGCCCAGCGCTCCTCCGCTCAGCGGTCCGGATGACAGTTGTTGACCACTGATCCTCGTCAGCGGGGACGTTGGTTCGCTTTAGCCCGGCTACGCATCAACTGCGTTCGCGGTGGCAGAAACCGCAATGCGCGAAATCTCGGCGACTGCGGCATCAGAGATACAAACCTCGATTTCGGGATTCTTTACCGCGCTGGGTTCAAGACATCATCAAAGATGGCTGCGACAGCTGCGGTGCGGTGGCGCCTTTGGTTCACACTGGCGCGAACTGGGCACTGGAGCGGTTGCAAGTCGCTACGATCCGCGGGTGCGCGGAGGCTGAGTAGCCGCACACGGGGATGGTGTTTGTGGTTCTTGCGGCGTGCATGGAGGGGATGCATCGGGGGATTGTTCGGGGGCCAGTTGTTCAGAGCTGTGTCGGCCAGCGCGCGGCAGCCTCCTACGAGGATTCGGACAATCAAATCGAAATGGCAGGGTGCCAGGCGAGGCAGGTACAGTTACGTCAGGATCACTCGATGGTCAGATGTGCTGTACTCCAACAGATATATAGCATTGCCGGCCGAATCAACGCTATCGGCGGCGGGCGTCGCAGAATTCCACATTGAGACATTGCACGCCGAAGACCTGCTACTGAAAATCTGCCTGCGCCGAGGCCTGCCGCTGGATCTGCTGGATGCTGACTGGCAGGAACGTGCATCCGTTTCGGTGGCCGACGACGTGCTAGAGCCCAAGGGTCACCGACCGGTGCTCACCGACCCTTACCGGCTGTTGGCCGATGCAGTGGTCCGCATGGTGCAGTTCGAGCTTTTCATGCAGCGAGGGCGTGCCTCCTGCCGTCTGAACCGGACCACGCTGTCGCTTGTGGCAAAGCTGCCCGGTACGTGCCATCCCCTGGACGTGGTGCGTACCGGGATCAGCTACATGGGATCCGACGACTTCGATGAGGACAGCAGCGGCGTAAGTGCCAATTACGCCAAGTCGCTCCGCATGTTCGCGGCGCTGCCAGCCATCGTGGTGGCCGATACGCGCCGACGGCGTGGCCTAGAGCCCATTGCTCTGCACAGCGACATGAATTATGCACAGAACGTCCTGCACATGTGCTTTGGCGATGTTCCGGAGCAGGTGGTGGTCGACGCCTCCGACGAGCACGGCTTCGCCACCTCGATAGCCGCCGCCCGAGTGGTCACCTCTACCCTGCCCCACATCGACAGCGCCGTCACGGCGGCCATCGGAGCGTTGAAGGGCCCGCTGTACGGCGACGTCAACAAGGCCGTGATGACGACATGCTCGAAATCGGTATAGGAAAGTGAGCGTCGGAATGGTTGCAGGCCAGGCTTATTCGAAAGAGAAGATCGTGGACTTCTCTGATCTGTCCGCTCAGCGAATACGTCGGTCCGCCGGAACGCGAGGTTCGAGTAATTCGCTAATCCTGAAATGGGTAAGTGATCGCCGGTGATTTCGAAGGTTCTGGTTGCCAACCGCGGTGAGATCGCTATTCGGGCGTTTCGTGCGGCCTACGAATTGGGCATGGGTACGGTGGCGGTGTACTCTGTCGAAGACCGCAACTCGGCGCATCGGGTCAAAGCCGACGAGTCGTATCAGATCGGCGAGGCTGGGCATCCTGTCCGGGCATATCTCAACGTCGAAGAGATCGTGTCGACAGCGCAGGCCTGTGGCGCTGACGCAATCTACCCGGGCTACGGCTTCTTGTCGGAAAACCCGGAGCTGGCGGCGGCCTGTGTCTCGGCCGGGATCAAATTTGTGGGTCCGTCCGAAGAGGTACTGCAGCTGACCGGGAACAAGGCGCGGGCGATCGCCGAGGCGCGGGCAGCAGGGCTGCCGGTGCTGGATTCGTCTGCACCGTCATCTTCGACCGAGGAATTGGTAGCAGCGGCTGCGTCGATGCAGATGCCGTTGTTCGTCAAGGCCGTTGCTGGCGGCGGCGGCCGGGGAATGCGCCGGGTGACCGATCCCGCAGATCTAATCGAGGCGATCGAGGCTGCATCCCGGGAGGCCGAGTCGGCTTTCGGTGACCCGACGGTGTTCCTCGAGCAGGCGGTGACTAACCCTCGTCATATCGAGGTGCAGATTCTGGCGGACAATCACGGAAACGTCATCCATCTCTACGAGCGAGACTGCAGCGTGCAGCGCCGCCACCAGAAGGTCATCGAGGTCGCACCTGCGCCGAACTTGGACCCTGAACTGCGCCAGAGGATCTGCGAGGATGCGGTGACGTTCGCGCGGCGTATCGGTTATACCTGCGCGGGCACGGTGGAGTTTCTGGTCGATGCCGGCGGCAAGTACGTGTTCATCGAGATGAATCCGCGTATCCAGGTGGAACACACGGTGACCGAAGAGGTCACCGACGTCGACCTGGTGTCGAGCCAGTTACGCATCGCCGCCGGAGAAAGCCTGCGCGACCTCGGTTTGGATCAGCAGGCGATCATCCCGCACGGGGCGGCTCTGCAGTGCCGGATCACGACTGAGGATCCCGCTAACGGCTTTCGGCCTGACACAGGACGCATCACCGCCTACCGCATGCCCGGGGGAGCCGGCATCCGACTGGACGACGGTACTCACTTGGGTGCAGAGGTATCGGCCCACTTCGACTCGATGTTGGTAAAACTCACTTGTCGAGGCCGGGATTTCGCGAGCGCCGTTCGCCGGGCACGTCGGGCAGTGGCCGAGTTTCGCATCCGCGGGGTCACGACCAACACGGCCTTCCTGCAGGCGGTGCTGGGCGATTCCGATTTCATTGCGGGCCGAGCGACGACATCGTTCGTCGATGAGCGCCCCCAGTTGCTGACGGCCCATTCGAGCGCCGACCGCGGCAGCAAGATTCTCAGCTACCTGGCCGACGTGACGGTCAATCAGCCGCACGGTCCGCGAACCTCGACCGTGTATCCGCACGACAAACTGCCGGCGATCGACCTGTCGGTGCCGCCGCCACCAGGGTCCAAACAACGCTTGACCCAGTTGGGTCCGGAAGGATTCGCAAGGTGGATGCGGGAATCCGGAAGCCTAGGTGTCACCGATACAACGTTTCGGGACGCACATCAGTCGTTGCTAGCGACCCGGATCCGCACTACAGGCTTGCTCAAGGTGGCGCCCTATATCGCGCGGACGATGCCGCAGCTGTTATCGGTGGAGTGCTGGGGCGGGGCGACCTACGATGTGGCGCTGCGGTTTTTGAAGGAGGACCCCTGGCAGCGGCTGGCCGCGTTGCGTGAGACCATTCCTAACATCTGCCTACAGATGCTGCTGCGGGGGCGCAACACGGTGGGCTACACACCATACCCAGAGATTGTCACGACGGCGTTCGTCGAGGAAGCAGCCCGAACCGGCATCGACATCTTCCGGATATTCGATGCACTGAACAATGTCGACTCCATGCGGCCGGCCATCGACGCGGTGCGGGACACCGGGAAGGCGGTGGCTGAAGTTGCGATGTCTTACACCGGCGATCTCAGCGATCCGACCGAAAAGCTCTACACCTTAGACTATTACCTGAAGTTAGCTGAGCGGATTGTTGTGGCAGGCGCGCACGTGCTGGCGATCAAGGACATGGCAGGGCTGCTGCGGGCACCGGCGGCTGCGACGCTGGTGTCGGCACTCAAGTCGCGGTTCGACCTGCCCGTGCACGTACACACTCACGACACGCCAGGCGGGCAGCTGGCGACATATCTGGCGGCCTGGCACGCCGGAGCCAACGCGGTCGACGGGGCCGCGGCGCCCCTGGCCGGGACCACAAGCCAGCCTGCGTTGTCCGCGATCGTGGCCGCCGCGGCGCAAACTCCCTTCGACACCGGGTTGTCGCTGTCCGCAGTGTGCGATCTGGAGCCGTACTGGGAGGCACTGCGAAAGGTTTACGCGCCCTTCGAATCCGGACTACCAGCGCCGACCGGGCGGGTGTACCGCCATGAGATTCCAGGTGGACAGTTGTCGAACCTGCGGCAGCAGGCCATTGCGCTCGGGCTCGGTGATCGGTTCGAAGACATCGAAAACGCTTACGCAAGCGCCGATGCCATCCTCGGGCGCCTGGTCAAGGTGACCCCGTCAAGCAAGGTTGTGGGGGACCTGGCGCTCGCGTTGGTAAGCGCAGGAATCAGTGCAGAGGACTTCGCAGCGCATCCAGCCAGCTACGACATCCCGGATTCGGTGATCGGCTTCCTGCGCGGCGAACTCGGCGAACCGCCAGGGGGATGGCCGGAACCTCTGCGTACCAAGGCATTACATGGACGGCCTACCGCGGCGCCGACTCAGCCGCTTTCGGTTGATGACGAACGCGCATTGAACCTGGCGGGGGCCACCAGGCAAGCTGCCCTGAATCGGCTGCTGTTTCCCGGACCGACGAAAGAGTTCGAGGCGCATCGTGAGAAGTACGGCGACACCTCACGGCTTAGCGACAACCAGTTCTTCTACGGGTTGCGACGCGGAGAAGAGCACCGCGTAGAGCTAGAGCGCGGCGTGGAGTTGTTGATCGGCTTGGAAGCCATATCCGACCCCGACGAACGCGGGATACGTACGGTCATGTGCATCCTCAACGGGCAGCTTCGTCCCGTGCTCGTACGTGATCGAGGCGTCGCCGTTGACGTGCCTGTCGCCGAAAAGGCCGACCGCAGCAACCCGGGCCACATCGCAGCACCATTTTCGGGTGTGGTCACCGTCACCGTTGACGTCGGTGCGGAAGTTGACGCCGGTCAGACTGTAGCCACTCTTGAGGCAATGAAGATGGAGGCTGCGGTATCGGCACCCAAATCCGGCAAAGTTGCACGAATTGCGGTATCCCGGACAGCCCAAGTCGAAAGCGGAGATCTGTTGGTTGTAATCAACTAACCCCGGAAGTGCCTTGCCCTGATTGGGTGCGATTTGTCCAATTTGACCGTTGACTCGAGCTCGGCCCGCAGCCCTCCACCAGCGCCGACGCCGCCTGTAGGTGCTTGATCGCGTCGCTGACGATCGTGGCGATCAGCTCGGCACACGAGGGCAGGTCCTCGAGGATGCCGGCTACCTGACCGGACGCCAGCACTCCGGCGTCGGTGTTGCCCTCGACCAGCCCGGCTTTTAGCAGCATTGGCGTGTTGGCCGCCATCAGCACTTGCGAGAAGGTCATGTCCTTGCCGTGGCGCATGGCCAACCCGTCGCGGATCATCGACCGCCAGGTCATGCCCGACATCTTTTTGAACTTGGCAGCGTTCAGCACTGCAGCAGCGAAACCCCGTGCCCGAGAACCGCTTTCGAGTTTCTCGACCAGCTCGGTGCGCAGCACGCGGTGCGGCATACCGTCGACTCGGGTGGTGACCACGGTGCCGTCCAGGCCGGCTTCCAGGTAGCGGCGCTTGACCGCGTCGGGAACCGTCGAATCCGACGTGAGCAGAAACCGGGTGCCCATCGCCACACCGGCTGCCCCGTAGCACAATGCAGCGGCCAGCCCGCGGCCGTCGAAAAACCCGCCCGCGGCAATCACGGGGATGTCGACGGCGTCAAGGACCGACGGCAGCAGCAGCGTGGTCGCAACGGGTCCGGTGTGCCCGCCGCCTTCGCCGCCCTGCACGATCACCGCGTCTGCGCCCCAGGAGGCCACCTTACGGGCATGCTTGGCCGCGCCCACCGACGGAATCACCACGACGCCCGCTTCTTTCAGCCGAGCGATCAGCTCCTGACGAGGCGCTAACGCGAACGACGCCACCTTCACGCCTTCGCGGATCATCAGTTCGACCCGCTCGCCGGCATCGGCGGCGTCGGCGCGGATGTTTACTCCGAACGGTTTGTCGGTGGCCGACTTGACTTTACCGATCGCGGTGGCCAATTCGTCCAGCGTCATGGTGGCCGACGCCAGGATGCCCAGCCCACCCGCATTGGCGGTGGCGGACACCAGCCGAGCACCGGCCACCCAGCCCATACCGGTCTGCACCACAGGGTGCTCTATACCCACCAGCTCGGTCAGCGGGGTGCGCAGCCTCATAGCCACCGCCAACGATGCAGAGCGATGCGATGAGGAGGAGGCGGAATAATCATCGCCACCGCCGACGATGCAGAGCGATGCGATGAGGAGGAGGCGGAATAATTCACAATCGTACCTCTTTGTCGCGCAACGACTTCGGGTCGATCACCTCACGGATCAGCCGCAGGTCGTCCTCAGTCGGTGGCCTGGTCTCATCGGCATCCGATAGCCCGTGCACTTCGAACGACGTCGCTTGCCGTACGTCGTCGGCATGCACGCCCGGGTGCAGGGATAACGCCCGCATCGTGTGGTCGGGTCCGCCGAAGTCGAACACTCCGAGGTTGGTCACCACGCGGTAGACGTTGACGAAGCGGAACGCCGGATTGCCCGGGTCGATCTTGTCGTAGCCGATACCGGACACCACGTCGACGGCGTCGCAGAACACCCGCGGCGAATGGTTGCCGACCCAGTAGCTGGTGGCGTGGTTGATGGTGTTGCCGGGTGCGCCACGTACCCCGAACATCTGCCTGGTCGGGTGTTGCAGCGGCCCGAGCGCCGAGATGTTCTGGTTGCCGTAGCGGTCAATCTGGTTGGCGCCCATCACCACGTGGCGCCGACCCCACGCCAGCGTCTCGAACACGCGACCGAACGGCATCCAGCCCTCGATCGCGCCGGAAGCACCTAGCGCCGGGGTGTCTGCCAGCAGTTGAGCCTCCCCGTCGGTCAGCAGAATGTCGGGGGAGAACGTCAACCGGGCCAGCCGGGCGCCGACCGACGCCACGGTAGTCATCGGGCTGACCAGGATCTCGCCGGCATCGCGGAACAGCTCGGCGCAGGCCATGACGCAGACTTCTGCTCGGCTGATCATGACGAGGCTCCGAATTGCCGCACTGCGGCCTGGTAGTCGGCTTCACTGCCAGACAGGTAGGTCGCCACGAACTGACTCCAACTCTCCTGCGACGCCGCGGCTTCCACGTAATGGCGCTGAAACCTCTCGTCGCGGCCGTAATCGGGAGCCGCAGTGGTGAAGTGGGCCCCCAACGGCGCCTCCACCACCGCGTCGACCATCATCCGGTTCACCAGCAGAGCCTGTGGCGGCACCGACTTGACCAGCTCCTCGGTCGACACCAGAGACTCCACCGACAGAAAGCGTTTCTCCGCGGCCATCAAGTACAGGTCGTCGAAATAGGGATCGATCCCCGTGTAGGCCGCATTGCCTTGTGCATCACCAAGATTCATGTGCACGAACGCCGCATCGAGGTGCAGCGCGGGCATCGCGATCAGCGTTTCGTACCGACCGTCCGTGGGATACGGCGAGGTCACGGTCTTGAGCTCACCCTCAAAAAACTCCGGCACCGAGCTGCCCAGCCCGGCGCGGATCGGCAGAAACGGCAGCCGCTGAGCCGCCGCCTGCAGCCCGCAGCGCAGCATGCCCTCGTCCATCTCACGGGCCTCGATCAAACCGTGAGTGCGTGCGCGCGCGAACCACGGGTCGTAGAACGGCGGCGAATCCAGCGAAACAAATCCGTAGTAGACGCGGCGCACCTTGCCCGCCGAGCACAGCAGCCCCAGGTCCGGCCCGCCGTAGGTGACCACAGTCAAGTCGGTGACGTCGCTGCGCAGGATCGCGCGTACGAACGCCATCGGCTTGCGCCGCGACCCCCAGCCGCCGATGCCGATGGTCATGCCGCTACGCAGTTCAGCGACGGCGTCGTCCAGAGTGGTTCTCTTATCGCTCATGACTTCTTCACAAATGCGTCGCGGTGCTCGTCGGCAACACCCGCGAGATTGAGTTCGAACGTAAAGCCTTGTTCCATACGGTAACTGGAGTTGACCCGCTGCACGTCGATGAAGTTCAGCGCCTCCTTGGCGGCCCGGATCACCCTGGTGTCCTTGGCGGCGATATCGCGGGCCACCCGTAACGCGGCCTCGCCCAACTGCTCTCGGGGCACGACCTCATGCACCGAACCGAAGTGGTGCAGCGTGGCGGCGTCGACGGTGGCGGCGGTGAAGAACAGCCGCCGCATCATGTGCTGCGGCACCAGACGTGACAGATGTGTCGCCGCACCCAGGGCGCCCCGTTCCACCTCGGGCAGGCCGAAGGTCGCGTCATCGGAGGCCACGATGACGTCGGAGTTGCCGACCAGCCCGATGCCGCCGCCGACGCAGAACCCGTTGACCGCGGCGATCACCGGCACCGCGCACTCATAGACCGCTTTGAACGCCGCAAAGCAGCCGCGGTTGGCGTCGATCAGCGCGGTGAATCCCTCGGTGCGCTGCATCTCCTTGATATCGACTCCCGCGTTGAAGCCGCGGCCCTCGGCCCGCAGGATCACCACGCGGGTGTCCGGTTCGCGGCCTGCGGCCGTCACCGCGTCGGCAAGTTCAAACCAGCCGCGCGACGGAATCGCGTTGACCGGCGGATAGTCGACGGTGACGGCGACTATGCCGGGCTCGATGGTGGCGGAGGTGATCGGCATGGCACTTCCCGGGGTCGGCTACCTAAGCAAGCACTTGCTTGGTACGCTAGCACAGTGACCCGCGCCGAAGGAGCCCCCGCCTACAACTTGGGTCTGGACGGTCGGGTTGTGCTGGTGACCGGTGGCGTGCGGGGGGTCGGCGCCGGCATCAGCGCGGTGTTCGCCGAGCAGGGTGCGACGGTGGTGACCTGCGCGCGCCGCGCGGTCGAAGGGTTGCCCTACGAATTTCACGCCTGCGACGTGCGAGACGAGGACGCGGTCGACCGGTTGATCGATGCGATCGGCGAGCGGCACGGGCGGATCGACGTGCTGGTGAACAACGCGGGCGGATCGCCGTACGCGCTGGCCGCCGAGGCGACGCACACGTTTCACCGCAAGATCATCGAGCTCAACCTGCTTGCTGCCCTGCTGGTTTCCCAACGCGCTAACGCGCTGATGCAACAGCGCGACGGCGGTGCGATTGTCAACATCTCCTCGGTCAGCGGCCGCCGTCCCTCGCCCGGCACGGCGGCATACGGCGCCGCGAAGGCCGGGATCGAAAGCCTCACTGCCACACTGGCGGTCGAATGGGCCCCCAAGGTGCGGGTGAACGCAGTGGTGGGCGGCATGGTCGAGACCGAGCAATCGGAGCTGTTCTACGGTGACGCCGCATCGATCGCTCGAGTCGCAGCCACCGTGCCGCTGGGCCGGTTGGCAAAACCCGCCGACATCGGTTGGGCGGCAGCGTTTTTGGCATCTGACCTGGCGTCATACATCAGCGGGGCGACATTGGCGGTCCACGGCGGCGGCGAGCCCCCGCCGTATCTGGCCGCGTCGAGCGCCAACAAGTAAAGGAGCAACGGGTATGGGTTTAGTCGACGGCCGAGTGGTCATCGTCACCGGGGCGGGCCGCGGTATCGGGCGCGCCCACGCATTGGCGTTCGCCGCCGAGGGCGCACGAGTGGTGGTCAACGACATCGGGGTAGGCCTCGACGGCACGGGCGCCGGTGAACGCAGTCCCGCAGATGCAGTCGTCGAGGAGATCAAGGCGGCCGGCGGAGAAGCGATCGTCAACGGCGACGACGTCGCCGACTGGAACGGCGCAGCCAACCTGATCCGCACGGCAGTCGACACTTTCGGCCGGCTCGACGTATTGGTGAACAACGCCGGAATCGTGCGAGACCGAATGATCGCGAACACCAGCGAGGAGGAATTCGACGCGGTCATCGCCGTACACCTCAAGGGCCATTTCGCCACGATGCGGCACGCCGCCGACTACTGGCGGGAGCGGGCGAAAGCCGGCGAATCGGTGGACGCCCGGATCATCAACACCAGCTCGGGTGCCGGCCTGCAGGGCAGCGTCGGGCAAGGCAACTACAGCGCGGCCAAGGCCGGGATCGCGGCGCTGACGCTGGTGGCCGCCGCAGAGCTGGGACGCTACGGGGTGACGGTGAACGCGATCGCCCCGGCCGCCCGCACCCGGATGACCGAGAAGGTGTTCGCTGAAACCATGGCCAAACCTGACCAGGGCTTCGATGCGATGGCGCCGGAAAACGTTTCGCCGCTGGTGGTTTGGCTGGGCAGCGCGGAATCGAAGGACGTCACCGGCAAAGTGTTCGAGGTCGAGGGTGGCCTGATCCGGGTGGCCGAAGGCTGGGCGCACGGCCCGCAGGTCGACAAGGGAGCGCGCTGGGATCCCGCGGAACTTGGGCCGGTGGTCAGGGACTTGTTAGCCAAGTCGCGACCGCCGGTGCCGGTGTACGGGTCGGGTGGTTAGGCCGCTGGCCCGTCGCGGGTTAGGGTTCGCAGACCACGATCGGGATCGTCCGGTCCGTCCAGGCCTGGTAATCCTGGTACGACGGATACATCGCCACCAGCTGCGGCCAGTACATCGCTCGCTCTTCCTCGGTGGCATCCCGCGCGGTCAGGTTGAGCACCTCTTTTTTGATCTGCACCTGAACCTGCGGGTTGGCCTTGAGGTTGAGGTACCACATCGGGTTTTTCGCCGAACCGCCCCTGGATGCAACCAGGATGACCCGGTCGCCGTCGCGCAGGTAGAGCAGCGGGCTCACCCGCGGTTGTCCGGTTTTGCGGCCGGTGGTGGTCAACAGCGCAACCGGACGCTTCTGGAACGTGCCGCCGAGACCCTCGCCGCCGCCGCGGCGGTACAGGAACGTGTTGACCCGCGACATCCACTTGATGACGAAGTCGGTGAACGGCGAATTAAGAAACCGCGGCGGTGATTTCGAAGGCATGAGCGAGATCCTATGTTCGGCGGATGTAGGGGCGGAATTGCGCCGTGATGTGGTGGATCATTCCGTCGTCGGCCGGGATCACGAATGTCTCGTCGATCCGCGCCGCAACCTGCCGGCCGAACAGCCGGGGTTTGGTGACCACGTCGTAGACTGCCCGCACCTCGTCGCCAACGACCGTGTACTCGGGCTGACTGGCCGCTGCGATCAGCCGGAACTGCAAGCCACGATTGAGGCTGCGGCGCAAATGGTTTCCCGAAAACCCGGTCCGCACCCCCTGCTCGATTCGCGTGCAGCCCGGCGCAAAAGGCACCGCGTCGGCGTCATGGCTGACCAGCGCGTCGATGTAGGACTGCGCGGCGGCAATCCGGTCGGCCTCAGAAACCACTAGATGCGCTCGATGATGGTGCCCGTCGACAATGCCCCGCCGGCACACATCGTGATCAACGCGGTGTTCTGGTCGCTGCGCTCCAGCTCGTGCAACGCGGTGGTGAACAGCCGGCTGCCCGTGCAGCCCACCGGATGACCCAGTGCGATCGCACCGCCGTTGACGTTGACCCGGGCCATGTCGGGCTCATGCACCCGCGCCCAGGACAGCACCACCGAGGCGAACGCCTCGTTGATCTCGACCAGGTCGATGTCACCGATCTTCATGCCGGCCTTCTCCAGCACCTTCGCCGTCGACTGCACCGGGCCGTCCAGGTGGTAGTAGGGCTCGGCGCCGACCAGCGCCTGGCTGACGATCCTCGCCCGCGGCCGCAAGCCCAGCGCCTTGGCCTTGTCCTCGTCCATCCACAACACCGCGGCCGCGCCGTCGGAGATCTGCGACGACGTGCCCGCGGTGTGAATACCGCCGTCCAGCACCGGCTTCAGCTGAGCCAAGCCCTCCAGTGTGGTGTCGCGCAGCCCCTGGTCCCTCGTCACGGTGTGCCGGTCACCGGTCGGTTGGTGCTGCTCGTCAAGCACCGGCGCCTCGATCGGCGAAACTTCCCTGTCGAAGCGACCCTCGTCCCAGGCCCGCTTGGCCTTCAGTTGCGACTGGAACCCGAACTCGTCGATGTCTCGCCGACTGATGCCGCGCCGCTTGGCGATGCGCTCGGCGGCCTCGAACTGGTTGGGCAGGTCGATGTCCCACGACTCGGCTCGCCAGTTGCGCTCCGGGCCCGCGTTGGCGCCCAGCCCGACCCGGCTCATCGCTTCGATGCCGCAGGCGATGCCGATGTCGATGGCGCCCGCGGCGATGAGCCCCGCGACCAAGTGGTTGGCCTGCTGCCCGCTGCCGCATTGGCAGTCGACGGTGGTGGCGCCGACGTGCTCGGGCAGGCCAACGGTCAGCCAGGACGTGCGGGTGACATTGTTGGACTGCTCGGCATACTGCGTCACGCAGCCGCCGATCACCTGTTCGACGTCGCCGGCATCGATGCCGGCCTTCTGCACCAGCGCCTTTTGCACCGCACCGAGCAGTTCGGTCGCGTGCAGGCCCGACAACCATCCGTTGCGTTTCCCGATCGGGCTGCGGGTGGCTTCAACGATTACCGGCTTACCCATGCGGTCAGGCTAGAACACGTTTCATTACTCTGACAAGCGGCGATGCTTCGCGCCTTTTGTCTGCGGTGGAGCCATGTTTTACTGGCACTAGAACACGTTGTAATGAGGAGCGCACCGATGCCTACCGTCAATCTAGCCCCCGGGTTCGACTTTCTCGACCCCGACATCAACGTCAAGGGCCTGCCGGTCAAGGAGTTCGCCGAGCTGCGCAAAGCAGAGCCGATCCGCTGGATCGAACAGGCGCCGGGCAAGGGTGGCGGCTTCAACGACGGCGGCTACTGGGCGATCACCAAGCACAAGGACGTCAAGGAGGTGTCGCTGCGCAGCGACGTCTTCTCCAGCTACGAGAACTGCGTCATTCCACGCTTCCCCGACGACATGGCGCGCGAGGACATCGAGGTGCAGCGGTTCGTGATGCTCAACATGGACGCGCCGCACCACACCCGGCTGCGCAAGATCATCTCCCGCGGCTTTACCCCGCGCGCCATCGGCCGGCTGCGCGACGAGCTCAACCGGCGCGCCCAAACCATCGCCAAGACGGCCGCCGCCCAGGGTGCTGGCGACTTCGTCGAGCAGGTGTCGTGCGAGTTGCCGTTGCAGGCAATCGCCGACCTGCTCGGGGTGCCGCAGGACGACCGCGACAAGTTGTTCCGGTGGTCGAACGAGATGACCGGCAACGAGGATCCCGAGTACGCCGATATCGATCCCAAGGCGTCGTCGGCCGAGCTGATCATGTACGCCATGAAGATGGCCGAGGAAAAGGCCAGGAATCCCGGCGAGGACATCGTCACGCAGCTGATCCAGGCCGACATCGACGGCGAGAAGCTGTCCGACGACGAGTTCGGCTTTTTCGTGGTGATGCTCGCGGTGGCCGGCAACGAGACCACCCGAAACTCCATCACCCACGGCATGATCGCGTTTTCCGAACACCCCGACCAATGGGAGCTGTTCAAAAAGGACCGCCCGCAGACTGCGGTTGACGAGATCGTCCGCTGGGCCACCCCGGTGACCTGTTTCCAGCGCACCGCGCTCCAGGACTACGAACTGTCTGGTGTGCAGATCAAGAAGGGCCAGCGAGTCGTGATGTTCTACCGCTCGGCCAATTTCGACGAAGAGGTCTTCGACGACCCTTACACCTTCAATATCCTGCGCGATCCCAACCCGCACGTCGGATTCGGCGGCACCGGGGCGCACTACTGCATCGGTGCTAACTTGGCACGGATGACGATCGAGCTGATTTTCAACGCGGTGGCCGACCATATGCCCGACCTGAAACCGCTCTCGGAGCCCGAGCGGCTGCGCTCCGGGTGGCTGAACGGGATCAAGCACTGGCAGGTCGACTACACCGGCAAGTGCCCGGTCGCGCACTGATGGACTTCACACCTGACGCGGCGCAGCAGGCTGTCGCCGATGTGGTTACCTCGGTGCTGCAACGGGATTCGAGTTGGCAGGCGCTGGTCGACGGCGGTGTCACGGCATTGCCGGTGCCGGAACGGTTGGGCGGTGACGGTGTCGGCCTGGCCGAGGTGGCGACCGCGCTGACCGAGCTGGGCCGTCACGCGGTTATCACGCCGGCGTTGGCCACCTTGGGATTTGGTGTGGTGCCGCTGCGGGAGTTGGCGTCCGAGGCTCAGCAGGACCGCTACCTGGCCAGCGTGGCCAAAGGGACGGTGCTGACTGCCGCGTTGAATGAACCAGGTGCAGCGCTGCCCGAGCGGCCGGCGACAACATTCGTGCACAGCCGGCTGTCGGGAACCAAGGTGGGTGTCGGGTATGCCGAGCAAGCGGAATGGATGGTGGTCAGCACCGACAGCGCCGTGGTCGTGGTGTCGCCGAACGCCGACGGTGTCGAGCTGGTCCGCACCCCGACGTCCAATGGCAGCGACGAGTACACCGTCACGTTTACCGACGTGCCGGTCTCAGAGCAGGATGTGTTGACCGGTGCTGCTGTCGATCGGGTCAACCAGCTGGCGCTGGCGATGATCGGCGCCTACGCCGACGGGCTGGTGGCCGGAGCGCTGCGGCTCACCGCCGACTACGTGGCCAACCGGCACCAGTTCGGCAAACCGCTGTCGACGTTTCAGACTGTCGCCGCGCAACTAGCTGAAGTTTATATCGCCTCGCGCACAATCGATTTAGCTGCCAAATCCGTGATTTGGCGACTGGCCGAGGGCCTTGATGCCGACGAGGACCTCGGCGTGCTCGGGTATTGGGTGACGTCCCAGGCGCCGCCGGTGATGCAAACCTGTCACCACTTGCATGGCGGTATCGGCGTCGATATCACCTACCCGATGACCCGCTACTACTCCACGATCAAGGACCTGACCCGGTTGCTTGGCGGGCCGTCGCATCGTCTTGACCTGGTGGCGATCCCAAGCGCGGCGAAGCCGGGTGCAGCGGCTCGCGATCCAGACGGTTTGGTAGGAGCGCAATGTTCATCGACCTGACCCCCGAACAGCGCGAGCTGCAAGCCGAACTGCGGCAATACTTCTCGACGCTGCTCACGCCCGAAGAGGCGGAGGAGATGAAGACCGACAGGCACGGCAAGGCCTACCAGGAGGTGGTACGGCGCATGGGCCGTGACGGCTGGCTGGGTGTGGGCTGGCCCAAGGAATACGGCGGACGCGGTTTCGGGCCTCTCGAGCAGCAGATCTTCGTCAACGAAGCGTCACGGGCTGACGTGCAACTGCCGTATGTCACGCTGCAAACCGTCGGCCCCACCCTGCAGGTGTACGGCACCGAAGAGCAGAAGAAGAAGTTCCTGCCGGCGATCCTGGCCGGTGAGATACATTTTGCGATCGGCTACACCGAGCCGGAAGCCGGCACCGACCTGGCGTCACTGCGCACCACCGCGGTCCGCGACGGCGACCACTATATCGTCAACGGCCAGAAGATCTTCACCACCGGCGCACACGAAGCGGACTACATCTGGCTAGCGTGCCGCACCGATCCGAATGCCCCAAAACACAAAGGCATTTCGATTTTGATCGTCGACACCAAGGATCCCGGATACTCGTGGACGCCGATTATCAGCAACGACGGCGCGCATCACACCAACGCCAGCTACTACAGCGACGTGCGGGTGCCGGTCGACATGTTGGTCGGCAAGGAGAACGACGGCTGGCGGCTGATCACCACTCAGCTCAACCACGAACGGGTGATGCTCGGCCCGGCAGGGCGCATCGCCGGCATCTACGATCGCGTGCACGCCTGGGCATGCAAGCCTCAGGCCGACGGGCTGGCCCCGATCGACCACGCAGGCGTGCGCCGGGCACTCGGTGAGATGCACGCGGTGTGGCGCATCAACGAGCTGCTGAACTGGCAGGTGGCCGCCGCGGGGGAGACCATCGATGTCGCGGACGCCGCAGCGACGAAAGTCTTTTCCACTGAACGAGTTCAAGCGATCGGCCGACTTGCCGAGGAGATCGTCGGCCGGTTCGGCAACCCCGCCGAGCCCCACACGGCCGAGCTGCTGGAGTGGTTGGACGTGCAGACCAAACGCAACCTGGTCATCACGTTCGGCGGCGGTGTCAACGAGGTAATGCGGGAAATGATCGCCGCCGCGGGTCTCAAGGTGCCGAGGGTGCCGCGATGACCACGGTGGGCGACATCCAGGAAGCGGTTGCACAGGTCAAGGCGGCTGGGCGAAGCAAGCCACGGTTGGGCCGCGACCCAGTGAACCAGCCGATGATCAACAACTGGGTCGAGGCCATCGGCGATCGCAACCCGATCTACGTCGACGAGGCAGCCGCCCATGCCGCCGGTCATCCCGGAATTGTGGCACCGCCAGCCATGATTCAGGTGTGGACGATGATGGGGCTAGGTGGTGTCCGCCCTGACGACGACCCGCTGGGCCGGATCATCCAGCTGTTCGACGACGCCGGCTATGTCGGGGTGGTGGCGACCAACTGCGAGCAGACCTATCACCGGTATCTGCGCCCGGGCGAAGAAGTCAGCGTCAGCGCCGAACTCGGCGACGTGATCGGGCCCAAACAAACCGCTCTGGGCGAAGGCTGGTTCATCAACCAGCACATCGTGTGGCAGGTCGGCGACGAAGACGTAGCCGAAATGAACTGGCGCATACTCAAATTCCGGCCGAAGGATGCCGACAGGCCAGCTGTGCCCGAGGACCTTGATCCAGCGGCTCTGATGCGGCCGGCAGCCTCGCGTGACACGAAGTTCTTCTGGGACGGCGTCAACGCTCACGAGCTGCGAATCCAGCGCCGCGCGGACGGCAGCCTGCAGCACCCGCCGGTGCCGGCCGTTTGGCAAGACAAAGAAGCGCCGGTCGACTATGTGGTGGCCAGCGGCAAGGGCACAGTGTTTAGCTACGTGGTGCACCATGCGCCGAAAGTTCCCGGCCGCACACTGCCCTTCGTCGTCGCTTTGGTCGAGCTGGAGGAAGGCGTCCGCATGCTCGGCGAACTGCGCAATGTCGACCCGGCGAAGGTAGAGATCGGAATGCCGGTTCGCGCAATCTATCTGGACTTCCCGGCCAGCGACAGCGGACCGGAGTGGACACTTTACGCCTGGGAGCCGGACACATGAGCGCCCCAGCGGTGCAAGTCGGGACCAAGCTGCCGGAGCTGTCGATCTACGGCGATCCCACGTTTATCATCTCGACAGCGTTGGCCACCCGCGACTTTCAAGACGTGCACCACGACCGGGACAAGGCACAAGCCAAGGGCTCGAAGGACATCTTCGTCAACATCCTGACTGATACCGGGCTGGTGCAGCGGTATGTGACTGACTGGGCCGGCCCGTCGGCGCTGATCAAGTCGATTTCGCTGCGGCTGGGCGTGCCGTGGTATGCCTACGACACGGTGACCTTCTCCGGTGAAGTCACCGCGATCGAGGGTGGGGTGATCACAGTGAACGTGGTGGGCCGCAACAGCCTTGGCGATCATGTCATCGCGACGACCACGCTGACGATCGGCGGTGGCGATGCTGTCGGGTAAGGCTGCGATCGTCGGCATCGGGGCCACAGACTTCTCGAAAGACTCCGGCCGCAGCGAACTGCGGCTGGCCGCCGAAGCGGTCCAAGACGCACTCGATGACGCCGGGCTGAGCCCGTCCGACGTCGACGGGCTGACCACGTTCACAATGGACAGCAACACCGAGATCGCCGTCGCACGGGCGGCGGGAATCGGCGAGTTGACGTTCTTTTCCAAGATTCACTACGGCGGCGGCGCGGCGTGCGCGATCATCCAGCAGGCGGCGATCGCTGTCGCCACCGGGATCGCCAATGTGGTTGTGGCATATCGTGCGTTCAACGAGCGCTCCGGAATGCGATTCGGCCAGGTCCAGACCCGGCTGACGGAGAACGCCGATTCCACCGGCGTGGACAACTCGTTCTCGTATCCGCATGGGCTTTCCACCCCGGCCGCGCAGGTCGCGATGATCGCCAGGCGCTACATGCACCTGTCGGGTGCGACCAGCCGCGACTTCGGTGTGATCTCAGTGGCGGACCGCAAACATGCCGCGAAGAACCCGAAGGCGTATTTCTACCAAAAGCCGATAACGATTGAGGATCACCAGAATTCGCGGTGGATCGCCGAGCCGCTGCGGCTGCTGGACTGCTGTCAGGAGACCGACGGAGCGGTCGCGATTGTGGTGACCTCGGTGGAGCGCGCGAAAGACCTCAAGCACCGGCCGGCTGTCGTCGAGGCGGCTGCTCAAGGCTCTAGCCCCGACCAGTACACCATGGTCAGTTACTACCGGCCCGAGCTCGACGGCCTGCCCGAGATGGGTCTGGTCGGTCGGCAACTGTGGCAGCAGTCCGGGCTCAAGCCGGCCGACATCCAGACCGCGGTGCTCTACGACCACTTCACTCCGTTCACGCTAATTCAGTTGGAGGAGTTGGGTTTCTGCGGCAAAGGCGAAGCCAAGGACTTCATCGCCGACGGCGCGATCGAAATCGGCGGGCGGCTGCCCATCAACACACACGGCGGCCAGCTCGGGGAGGCCTATATCCACGGCATGAACGGCATCGCCGAAGGGGTGCGCCAACTTCGGGGCACCTCGGTGAACCAGGTCCCGAACGTCGAGCATGTCTTGGTGACGGCTGGCACCGGGGTGCCGACGTCCGGCTTAATCCTGGGCTGACGCGCGTCGATCGTAACGTCACGGCGGAATCTAGCCGGATGTTCCTACGGCCGGAGTCGCATTCGGGGCCGCGAGGAATCTACGCGGGCACCAACTCCACTCCGCTGAGCACCACCGCGTTGTCGCGGGCGGGCGCCACCACACTGGCCAGCAGCCGGCCGTCGGCTTTCCAGATGCCGGCCTTGAGCGTCTCGCCGGGAAATGCCACACCGGAGAATCGTGCGCCGAAGGAGGCAACCGCGCCGGCATCCCCGTCCAGCATCGCGTCGACCATCGTCTTGCACGTCATGCCGTAGGTACACAACCCGTGCAGGATCGGTCGCGGAAAGCCCGCAGCGGCAGCAAATTCGGGATCCGAATGCAGCGGATTGCGGTCGCCGCAGAGCCGGTACAGCAACGCCTGCTGCGGCAGCACCGGGATGTCGACCTCGACGTCCGGTGCCCGCTCCGGTGCGGCGGCCGACGACCCGCCGCCTGAGGGCCCACGCTCGCCGCCGAACCCGCCCTCGCCGCGGGCGAAAATCGAGCGCCGCTGCGTCCACAACGGTGCTCCGTCCGACGCGGTCACCGATGTCTCGAGGACCACCACCGCGGCCTTGCCCTTGTCCCATACCTCGGAGATCCGGCTTATGGCACGGGCACTTCCGGACGGCGGCAGCGGCGCGGGCACCCTGACCTCTTCGGAGGCGTGCAGGATCTTGGCCAAGTCGATGTCCACCCCCGGCCAGCTCACTTTCGGCGGCTCCACCTCGTGAAACGACGCCGCGACACACCCGAATGTCGGTAGCACCTGGGGGGTATGGTCGCGCACGTAGCTGAGCTCACGCGGGCTGAGGGGATCTGCTCCTGCGCCCAGGGCCAGGTTATAGAGCTGCACATCTGTTGCTGTCCAGGAGAATTCGACGGCTCCGAATTCGGCGCCAAGTGCAACGCTTGGATCAATTGGCATCTGTAGGCGCCTCCCGTACTGCTTCAGCGATGTGCAATGCCGCCAGGTAGCCGAATGTCATTGCCGGTCCGATGGTTCCACCCGGACCGGGGTAGGTGTGTCCCATTACCGGGGCGCTGACGTTGCCCGCGGCGTAGAGCCCTTCGATGACGGTGCCGTCGTCGCGCAGTGCGCGACCGTGGACGTCGGTGCGGATGCCGCCCTTGGTGCCCAGATCACCGGGCACCATTTTGACCGCATAGTAGGGGGATGTTTCAGCTCGCCCAGGCTCGGGTTGGGCTTGTTGGTCGGATCGCTGTAGTAGCGGTCGTAGGCGCTTTCCCCCCGGTGGAAGTCCTCGTCGACGCCCGCGCGGGCGAACCCGTTGAACCGTTCCACGGTGCGCACCAGCCCGTCGACGTCCACGCCGATCTTCTTGGCCAGCTCTGTGATGGTGTCGGCCATCACCACGACTCCGGATTCCAGCCATTTGCGTGGGATGCGTTGCCCGCCTTGCAGGCCGGCGAACAAATACCGGTCGCGGCACTGCTGGTCCATGATCATCCACGCCGGAATGTTCTCACCTGGTCCCGGCCCCTGGCCCCATTTTCCGCCGTACATCCGGTGGGTGGCCTCGACATACGGCAGCGCCTCGTTCATAAAGCGTTGGCCGGCGGCGTTGACGATGATCGAGCCGGGCGCGTTGCGTTCGGACAGCGCGAACCACGGCCCGTTCGGCAGCGGGATCGTCGGACCCCACCATGCATCCTCCATCAAATCCAAAGCAGCGCCGAGCTTTTCAGCAGCCACAATCCCATCGCCGGTATTGGCGGCCGCGCCCACCGTCCAGTCGGCGTTGATCGGGGCACGCTGGTATTTGACCCGCATCTGCTCGTTGCGTTCGAATCCGCCGCAGGCCAAGATGACGCCACGCCTGGCCTTGATCAGCCGTGGCTCCGCCGATTCCGTCCCACTGGTATCGCGCACGTATACGCCACGCACCGCGCCGTTTTCGACGTAGAGATCGGTCAGGGCGGTGTTGAGCAGCACGGGTACACCGGCCTCCCGCAACCCGATCCGAAGCGGCGCAATCAACGCGCGGCCCATCCCGACGAGGTTCTTGCCGGTCGCCTTGGCCCAGAAGGTGCGAGCAGCCACTCGTATGCTGCGCAGAAAACCCTTCGGGTGGCGCTTGAGCAGGTTGAGCCGCACGTAATCCTGCTGCATCACGACAACATTCATCGGTACCTTGCTGTACGGCGGCTCCAGGCCGGGCAAATCAGCGCCAAGTTTGTTGGCGTCGAACGGTTTCGGCTCGATCGAGCGGCCACCGGGGCGGCCGCCGTCGGCCTCGGGGTAGTAGTCGGAGTAGCCGGGCACCCAGCACATCTTCAGCGGTGTGTGCTTCAGCACGAACGACAGCATCTCGGGGCCGCGTTGCAGGTAAGTGTCGATGCGCTGCGGTTCGACGACGTCTCCGATGATTCCGTGCAGATAGCGACGGGCAGCTTCGGGTGTATCGCGGACCCCGTCGCGCTTGAGGACCTCGTTGTTGGGGATCCACACGCCGCCACCGGATCGGGCGGTCGACCCGCCGTAGTGCGGGGCCTTTTCGATGACTATTGTCGAGAGGCCCCGGTGGGCGGCGGCAAGGGCGGCGACCATGCCGGCGCCGCCACTGCCGACCACGACGACGTCGAACTCCTGAGCTGTCATGTAGAACACGTTATAGAATTGCCAGGGGCTGTCGCTACTGCCCCGGTCACAGCCACGAGGGGACTTCGGTTCATGCTTTCAACCGCCATCCGGGAAGCGCTCGCCGCCGATCTGGCAAGGGCGGAGCGCAGCCGGGAGCCGATCGCCCCGTTGACGTCGGCCCACCCGCAGATCGACCCCGTCGACGCATACGAAATCCAGTTGATCAATATCCGCCGGCGGGTGGCCGCGGGTGCCCGGGTGGTGGGCCACAAGGTGGGGTTGTCGTCGGTGGCGATGCAGCAGATGATGGGGGTCGACGAGCCCGACTACGGGCATTTGCTCGACGAGATGCAGGTGTTCGAGCACATCCCGGTGCGGGCGGCGAAGTACCTGTATCCGCGGGTGGAGGTCGAGGTCGGTTTCATTTTGGCCGCTGATCTGCCGGGCGCGCAGTGCAGCGAGGACGACGTGCTGGGTGCGACGGCGGCGTTGGTCCCCGCGATCGAGTTGATCGACACCCGGATCACCGACTGGAACATCGCGTTGTGCGACACCATCGCCGACAACGCGTCCTCGGCGGGGTTTGTGCTCGGCGAGGCCCGGGTTTCGCCGGCCGAGGTCGACGTCACCGGGATCGAGGCGGTGTTGGCGCGCAACGGTGAGGTGGTGGCCAAGGGCCGCAGTGATGCCGTGTTGGGTAATCCGGTCACCGCGGTGGCCTGGCTGGCCCGCAAGGTGGAAAGTTTTGGTGTGCGGCTGCGAGAAGGTGACATCGTGTTGCCGGGCTCGTGCACCCGAGCCGTCGACGCCCGGCCCGGCGATACGTTCGTCGCGGAGTTCGACGGCCTGGGGTCGGTGCGGTTGTCTTTCGAATAGGGCTTTCGAATCAGAGGAGCGTTCATGCCGTCCAAAGCTTCAGTCGCCATCGTCGGGTCGGGCAACATCAGCACCGACCTGCTTTACAAGCTGCTGCGCTCGGAGTGGCTGGAGCCGCGCTGGATGGTGGGCATCGACCCGGACAGCGAGGGCCTGGCGCGGGCTCGCAAGCTGGGGCTGGAAACCACCGCCGAGGGCGTGGACTGGCTGTTGGCCCAGCCCGACAAACCGGACCTGTTGTTCGAGGCCACCAGCGCCTACGTGCACAAGGCGGCGGCGCCGAAATACGCCGAGGCCGGGATCCGGGCCATCGATCTGACGCCCGCCGCGGTCGGCCCCGCGGTGGTTCCGCCGGCGAACCTGCGCGAGCACCTCGATGCCCCCAACGTCAACATGATCACCTGCGGTGGGCAGGCCACGATCCCGATCGTGTACGCGGTGTCGCGGGTGGTCGACGTGCCCTACGCCGAGATCGTCGCCTCGGTTGCCTCGGTGTCGGCTGGGCCGGGCACCCGGGCCAACATCGACGAGTTCACCAACACCACCGCCCGCGGTGTGGAGACCATCGGCGGCGCGCAGCGCGGCAAGGCGATCATCATCTTGAATCCGGCTGAGCCGCCGATGATCATGCGTGACACGATCTTTTGCGCCATCCCCGAGGACGCCGACCGCGACGCGATCGCCAAATCCATCCACGACGTCGTCGAAGAGGTGCAGACCTACGTGCCGGGATACCGGTTGCTCAACGAGCCGCAGTTCGACGAGCCGTCGTTGAATTCGGGTGGCCGGGCGGTGGTCACGACCTTCATCGAGGTCGAGGGCGCCGGGGATTACCTGCCGCCGTATGCGGGCAACCTGGACATCATGACCGCGGCGGCGACCAAGGTCGGCGAGGAGATCGCCAAGGAGACGCTCAGCGTTGCGGGAGGCACGCGATGACCGGCGCCGACGATGCAGAGCGCAGCGATGAGGAGGAGGCGGCGCAATGAGTGACAGCATCTGGGACGTGCGGATCACCGACACCTCGCTGCGGGACGGGTCGCACCATAAACGCCACCAGTTCAGCAAAGACGAGGTGCACGCCATCGTGGCGGCGCTGGACGCGGCCGGGGTTCCGGTGATCGAGGTGACCCACGGTGACGGCTTGGGTGGGTCGTCGTTCAACTACGGGTTCTCCAAGGTTCCCGAGCAGGAGCTGATCAAGCTGGCCGCCGACACCGCGAAAGAGGCCAGAATCGCGTTTTTGATGCTGCCTGGGGTGGGCACCAAAGACGACATCAAAGAAGCCCAGGACAACGGCGGGTCGATCTGCCGGATCGCCACCCACTGCACCGAGGCCGACGTATCGATCCAGCACTTCGGGCTGGCCCGGGAGCTGGGGCTGGAGACGGTCGGGTTTTTGATGATGGCCCACACGATTCCGCCGGAGAAACTGGCCAAGCAGGCCCGCATCATGGCCGACGCGGGCTGCCAGTGCGTCTACGTCGTCGACTCCGCCGGCGCGCTGGTGCTCGAGGGCGTGCGCGACCGGGTCGCGGCGCTGGTCGCCGAGCTTGGCGACGACGCCCAGGTCGGTTTTCACGGCCACGAGAACCTCGGTTTGGGGGTGGCCAATTCGGTGGAGGCGGTGCGAGCAGGCGCCAAGCAGATCGACGGGTCCTGCCGGCGCTTCGGCGCGGGCGCCGGCAACGCTCCGGTCGAGGCGCTGATCGGGGTGTTCGACAAGATTGGCGTCAAGACGGGCATCGACTTCTTCGACATCGCCGACGCCGCTGAAGACGTGGTGCGCCCGGCCATGCCGGCCGAATGCCTGCTCGACCGCAACGCGCTGATCATGGGCTACGCGGGGGTCTACTCCAGCTTCCTCAAACACGCGGTCCGGCAGGCCGAACGCTACGGCGTGCCCGCGTCGGCGCTGCTGTACCGGGCTGGTCAACGCAAACTCATCGGCGGGCAGGAAGACCAGCTGATCGACATCGCCCTGGAAATCAAGCGCGAGCAGGAGCAGGGACAGGTCGTCAGCCACTGACACCACGCGCAGCCCTGCCGTTCCTGAGCTAGAGGCGCGCACAGGCCACGCGGGTAGCCTGGTCCGCATGAGCACATCCAAGACGGTCGGCGCTCCTCGTTGCGGGCTGTATGGCCGGCTTGCCGGCGGGCTACTCACTGCGACTGCCGCGACGGTGATCGCGCTACCCCTGGCCAGCACAGCCACCGCAGATCCGCCATGCAACCAGACCGTCGGTGACTCGATCGACCAGTACCTGCAAAAGCACCCGGACCTCCACCAGCAGCTGCAAGCCAGGGCTCAGGCGGAGGGCGGTAACGGTAGCGTCATCGACTACCTCAACCGGCACCCAGATGTGCGGCAGCATCTGATCGACCTGTCGCAGCAGTGCGTACCGTAGTGAGTCGGTCTCGTCGGTAAGCGCTGTGGCCGACACCCTGGAATCTTCGCCCATTGACGAAAAATAGAACACGTTCTAGCGTCTAGGCGTGTCTGCTGCGTCCTTTTCTGAGCCGCTAGCCTCTGCGATCGCCGAGGCCGAGAAACTTGTCGCCGCTGCTGCACACATCGAGACCGAAGCCGACCTGCTCGAAGGATTGCAATACCTGGCCGGCTGCATCGAAGCCTGCACGCACATGGCGTTCAACTACGAGCGCGACCACCCGTTCCTGTTGTCGGGCACCGGGCCGTTCACCAAGATGGGCCTGGACAACCCGGACACCCTCTACTTCGGCACCCGTGTGCTTCCCGACCACGACTATGTCGTCACCGGCCGGCGCGGCACCACCACCGATCTGAGCTTCCAGCTGCTCGGCGGCGAATATACCGACGACAACGTGCCGGCCAGCCAGGTGGCGTTCGACGACCGCGAACTCGACATCGCCGAGGACGGCAGCTTCGAGTGGCGGCTGCGCCCAACCAGTCCTGGGCAACTGGTGATCCGCGAGGTGTACGGCGATTGGTCCCAGCAGCGTGGGACGCTGGCGATCTCGCGGCTTGACACTGCCGGCACCGCACCGCCGCCACTGACCCGCGCAACAATCGAAAAGCGTTACGCCACGGCGGGAAGGCAATTGGTTCAGCGGGTGAAGACATGGCTGCAGTTCCCGCAGTGGTTTTATCTCAACATCCCGGTCAATACCATGGTGGCGCCCCGTCTGACGCCGGGCGGGCTGGCCACCCAGTACTCCTCGGCCGGGCATTTCGAGTTGTCGGCCGATCAGGCGCTGATCATTACGGTGCCGGTCAGCGACGCTCCCTATCTGGGCTTCCAGCTGGGCAGCATGTGGTACATCTCGCTGGATTACATCAACCACCAGACGTCGCTGAATGCCACTCAGGCCCAAGCTGATCCGGACGACAAGATCCGGATCGTGGTCGCCGATCAGAATCCGGGCGTTACCAATTGGGTGGAGACGCTCGGGCATCGGCGCGGCTTTCTGCAGTTCCGGTGGCAACGGGTGTCACGCGCCCTCACCGAGGCTGACGGGCCCACCGTCGAAATCGTTGACTTCGAAGCGGTTCCGTCCGCGTTGCCGTATTACGAGTACAACAAAATCTCCCAGGATGACTGGCGTGCACGAATAGCCCTTCGCCAGCGCCAAATTGCGAGCAGGATGCTGGGGTAGCTAATGGCCGGATTGCTAGACGGCAAGGTAGTGGTGATCAGCGGTGTAGGGCCCGCGCTGGGCAGCACGCTGGCTCGCCGATGTGCGCGCGACGGCGCAGATCTGGTGTTGGCAGCCCGCACTGCCGAGCGCCTGGACGACGTCGCCAAGCAGATCACCGACACTGGGCGTCGTGCGGTAGCGGTCGCCACCGACATCACCGACGACGAGCAGGTGGCCAACCTCATCGACTCCACTATGGCGGCCTACGGCAAGGTCGACGTGCTGATCAACAACGCGTTCCGGGTGCCGTCGATGAAACCGCTAGCGAGAACGTCTTTTCAGCACATCCGTGACGCGATCGAACTCACGGTGCTGGGCGCGCTGCGGCTCAGCCAGGGCTTTACGCCTGCGCTGGCAGAGTCCAAAGGCTCGATCGTCAACGTCAACTCCATGGTGATCCGGCACTCTCAACCGAAGTATGGCGCCTACAAGATGGCCAAGTCGGCGTTGCTGGCCATGTCGCAGTCGCTGGCCAGTGAACTGGGCGAGCAAGGCATTCGCGTCAATTCTGTTGCACCGGGCTATATCTGGGGAAAGACGCTGAAGAGCTACTTCGAGCACCAGGCGGGCAAGTACGGCACGACAGTGGAGGAGATCTACAGCGCCACCGCGGCTAATTCCGACCTCAAGAGGCTGCCTACCGAGGACGAAGTCGCCTCGGCCATCATATTTTTGGCGAGCGACCTGGCCAGCGGTATCACCGGGCAGACCCTCGACGTCAACTGCGGGGAGTACAAAGCATGACCGGGCGCACCGACGTCGGCACCGTCGAGGACTTGCACGAGTCGGCCACCAAAGTTACCGGGCTGGACGATTTCGGCAGCGACGAGGACAACTACCGTGAAGCGCTAACCGTCTTGCTCGACTCTTACCGACGCGAGGCGGACCTGACGCCGTTGGGCAGCAAGATGAACCGGTTCTTCCTGCGGGGTGCGCTGGTGGCGCGATTGTTGTCCGAGGCGGCCTGGAAGCAGTACCCCGAGCACGCCGACGTCGTCATCGAGCGGCCGATCTTCGTCACCGGCTTGGTGCGCACCGGGACCACGGCGCTGCACCGGCTGCTGGGCGCCGACCCTGCCCATCAGGGCTTGCAGATGTGGCTCGCCGAGTACCCGCAGCCCCGCCCGCCCCGCGAGACCTGGGAATCAAATCCGGTGTATCGCGAGCTCGACGCCCAGTACACCCGCCACCACGAGGAGAACCCCGGCTACACCGGGCTGCACTTCATGGCCGCTGCCGAGCTCGAGGAATGCTGGCAGCTGCTGCGACAGTCGTTTCATTCGGTGTCGTACGAAACGCTGGCCCACCTGCCCAGCTATGCGCAGTGGCTGGCAGAGCAGGACTGGACGCCGGCATATCGGCGGCACCGCAAAAACCTTCAGCTGATCGGGCTCAACGACGCCGACAAGCGGTGGGTGTTGAAAAACCCCAGCCATTTGTTCGCTCTCGACGCGCTCATGGCGACCTACCCCGACGCGCTGGTGATACAGACGCATCGGCCGGTCGAGACGATCATGGCCTCGATGTGCTCGTTGGCGCAGCACACCACCGAGGGCTGGTCGAATACCTTCGTGGGCGCGCAGATTGGCTACGACGCAATGGAAACCTGGTCGCGCGGGCTGGAACGTTTTAACGCCGCACGGGCCAAATACAATCCGGCTCAGTTCTACGACGTCGACTACGCCGATTTCGTCGCTGACCCGATCGGCACCGTAAAGGCGATCTATCGTCACTTCGGACTGACACTCACCGACGAAGCGCTGGCGGCAATGGAAAAGGCCCACGCCGAAAGCCAAACCGGCCCCCGGGCCCCCAAACACAGGTATTCGCTAGCCGATTACGGGTTGACGGCCGAGTCGGTCAAGGAGCGGTTCGCCGGGCTCTGACGGCACCTTCCCCCCGCGCAGACGCAAAAGCGCCCTATTTCGCAACGATCAGCCGTCGCCCGGAGGCGGCGTCGACGGCACCGGCTCCAAAATGCCCTCGGCGATCGCGTGATCGATGCTGTCGGCCAGCTTCGGGCAGGTGGGAATGCGTGCGGTGTCGCCACCGGCTTCCCGCACTGTCGCGAAGTAGGCACAACGCTGAGCGGCCTCCGAACTCCATTGCACCGAGGTATGTCCGGGTCCGAGCTTTCTGACCAGCACGGAGACGTGGCAGAAGCGGCAGTCAACCGGTTGTAGACCCCAGCTGAGGTATCGCTCCCTGTCACGCTGGGTGGCTTCACGCAGCGCGGCGGCGCGCTGCGGATCCGAAACAGGGGCGGGTGTCGTCGAGCCGCGCCCTCCCGGCCGGCGCGGCCGTTCGTCGTCGTGGGCCCCGTGCACTGCCAGCATCGATCGAGCCAGCCGGTCGACGTCGGGGACGCAGGGATCGTTGTGCGGACTCATCGTGACTGCTGGGTGGCTTGTCCTTCCGCCTCTTGTTCGGCCCGCCGACGCAGGTTCTCCTCCACCTCGGCGTGCCAGAATTCGTTGGCCTTCGTGGTATCGACCTCGATCTCGAACCGGTCGGTCATCTCCGGAGTGACCTCGGCAGCGTCGACATAAAACTGCTCATACCAGCGCCGCAACTGATACACCGCGCCGTCCTCCTCGACCAGCAGGGGATTGTCGATGCGCGCCTTGTTCTTCCAGATCTCGACGTCCTGTAAGAACCCCTTGCTGACTCCCACCGTGAACGCGTCGGCGAGCTTGTTGGTCATCTCTTCGTCCATGCCCTTGGGCTTTTGCACGATGACGCCCCACTGCAGCATGAACGAGTTCTGGGTGACAGGGTAGTGGCAGTTGATCAGAATGGACTCGGCCTTGTATCCGCCGTAGTTGTTGTGCAACCAGTTGATCATGAACGACGGCCCGAAATACGAAGCCTCCGAATCCAATATTTGCTCGCCGGTGTAGCTTGAACCACCTAGGTCGACGTCTGGGCGGCCAACGGTGCGCAGGTACTGCGAGGCGACGTGGCCCTCGAAGACGTTCTTGAAGTAGGTCGGGAATCCGAAGTGGATGTAGAAGAAGTGCGCCATATCGACGACGTTGTCGATGATGTCGCGGCAATTCGACGGGATCAGCTCGCGATTCCAGCGCCAGTCGGTCCACTCGTCGCTGGCCCACTCCGGGATTTCCGGGATGCGGACCTCGGGTGGCGGCGGGTTGCCCTCGACGTCGTGCCAGACAAATAACAGGCCGCTGCGCACATCGGTGGTCCACGAGCGGGTGCGGGCCATGCGGGGTGTGCGCTTGGCGTAGGGCACGAGCTTGCACCGCCCGTCCCCGCCCCAGCGCCAGTCGTGGAACGGGCAGGCGATCTCGTCGCCCTTGATGGTGCCCTGGGTCAGGTCACCGCCCATGTGGCGGCAGTAGCCGTCTAGGACGTGGAGATCGCCGTGCGAGTCGGCGAACACGACAAGCTTGGTACCGAATGCCTCGATCGCGTGCGGTTCGCCGTCCAAGAACTCCACGACTGGCCCCAGGCAGTGCCAACCGCGGGCGTACCTGGTCGGCAGGGTGCCGGAGTCGATGTCGCGGACGCCGACGCTGTCGGTACTCACCTGTCACCTCCCACTCGATGCCTCTAATTAGAACACGTTACAGTTTTCTCCATCGATAGTGCAACGACAGTGGGTTAGGGGTGGGTGAGCAGACGCGTAGCACCCATTTCGGCACAAGATAGGGTGTCTACGCGTCTGCTCGGCGTCTAGACCGGCCGCGCGGTCGCGGCGGCGCGGTCCATCTCCCAGTAGGCGCGCAGGGCAACCAGTTTGCCGTCGTCGTCAACCTTGTAGGTGAAAACCCCTTCGGCGGTGATCTGGTGTTCGCCCATGGTGATGACGATGTTGCCGACATTGGCTTCTTCGTTGCCGCACTGGAACGTGTCGCGGAAGTTGAACTCGATCTTGTCAGCGGGGGCGATCGCCTTGTCCCAGAACGCCGAGATCGCTTCCTTGCCCCGGTGCCCCTGGCCTTCAGGGTCGAAAGCCGATGGGCCGATCGGGTCTTCGACGATCGCGTCGTCGGCAAACACCTCCAGCCAGGCCTGTTTGTCCTTGGCCTGCACCGCTTCTCGTGAGCGGCGGCCAGCGGCGTGCGCCGGATGCTCGGTCATGACCGGTCCTGCCAACCGGAGTGGATGTAGGTGTCGGCGAAGCGCTTCAGCGAGTCGCGTTTCTTGTTCAGCGGCGCGTCGAAGCCCAGGCCGTCGAGAACCCAGGGGATGACGATGTTGTCGGTGACGCCGATCGCGGTGAGTTCGCGGTGCCCCTCGACGCCGAACTTGTCGATGCACACGGCCTGGAACTCGAACGGTTGGTCGGCGCGACCGTATTCGGCGCGCAAGTCATTGAGCCGCCTGATGGTCTTGGCGAGCTGTTCGGCCGTCATCATCGCGCTGGTCCAGCCGTCGCCGACCCGGGCGGCCCGCTTGAGCGCCGGCTCCGTATGCCCGCCGATGTAAAACGGCACCGGCTGCGACGGCGCAGGGCTCATCTGCAGCCGGTCGAAATCGTAGAATTTGCCATGGAATTCGACCATGCCACCGCCCAGCACCAGCTTGATAACCTCGATCATCTCGTCGACCCGAGCTCCGCGGCGCTCATAGGGCTGCCCGCACCATTCGAATTCTTCGGGTGCCCAACCGATGCCGACTCCGAAGCCGAATCTGTTGTTGGTGAGGTTGGCGACCGAGCCGACTTGGCGTGCCAGCAGCAACGGGTTGCGGGAACCGAGCTTCATCACGTTGGTGTAGAACCGCAGCGTCGAGGTGACCGCGCCCATCGCGGCGGCGGCGATCAACGGGTCCACCCAGGGCGTGTTCTCGTCCCACATCCGTGATCCGTCCGCGGTGTAGGGGTAGTCGGCGGCGGCCTTCTCCATGTAAAACAGCGAATCGGGCAATGCGATGGAGTCGAAGCCGACTTCCTCGGCGGTGCGGGCAATGTCGAGTAGCTCGTCGATGGGACCCATCGCGATGCTGCACGTGTATTTCATGCGGCCGCTCACGGCTTGTCGGCCCCTACCACCCACATCGAAAAGTACTGCGAGCCACCGCCGTAGGCATGACCCAACGCCTTGCGAGCACCCGGAACCTGGTGCGCCCCACCCTTGCCCATCACCTGGATGGCTGCCTCAGCGAAACGGATCAGGCCGGAGGCGCCGATCGGGTTCGACGACAGCACGCCGCCGGAGGGGTTCACCGGCAGCCGCCCGCCGATCGCCGTTTCCCCAGCCTCGGTGAGCTTCCAGCCTTCGCCCTCGGGCGTGAATCCGAGGTTCTCCAGCCACATCGGCTCGAACCAGGAAAACGGAACATAGATCTCGGCGGCGTCGATCTCGTCGATCGGGCTGGTGATACCCGCGGCGCTCCACAGCGCGGCCGCGCAGTCCCGGCCGGCCTGCGGGTTGACCTGGTCGCGGCCCGCGTAAGCCAGCGGCTCGGTGCGCAACGCGGTGGCGTGGATCCAGGCCACCGGATGACCGTCGGCGACACGTTGGTCGGCGATCTCCTCGTTACCGATGACCAGGGCGCACGCCCCGTCGGAAGACGGGCAGGTTTCGTCGAACCGGATTGGATCCCAAAGCATTTGGGACGACAGCACTTTCTCCAGGGTGATGTGGGGCTGCTGGACGTGCGCCAACGGGTTCTTCGCGCCGTTGAGGCGGTCCTTGACCGCGACCATGGCGCCGATATGAGACGGCGCGCCCGAGCGGCGGATGTATGCCCGCACATGTGGGGCGAAGTAGCCGCCCGCCCCGGCACCGACCGGCTTGGTGAACGGCACTGGGATGGACAGCGCCCACATAGCGTTGGATTCCGACTGTTTTTCCCACGCTATCGCCAGCACGCGGCGATACTTGCCCGACTGCACCAGGCTGGCGGCCACCACTCCGGTGGACCCGCCTACCGAACCGGCGGTGTGCACCCGGATCAACGGCTTGCCGGTAGCGCCGACAGCGTCGGCCATGAACAACTCCGGCATCATGACGCCTTCGAAGAAGTCGGGTGCCTTACCGACCACGACGGCGTCGATATCGTCGAAGGTGACACCGGAGTCGGCCAGTGCTCGGTCGATGGCCTCGCGCACCATGCCATTCATTGACACGTCGTGCCGCTTGGCGACGTATTTCGTCTGCCCGGTGCCCAGCACTGCGGCAAGCTGCTTAGTCATCGGCGCAACTCCTGCTCATCGCGCTCCGCGCTCTGCATCGTCGTGGGAGCGCCATCAGTTCTTCCTTTCCATAACCGCGACTAGATTTTGTTGCAGCGCAGGCCCGCTGGTGGCATGTGCCAGCACGCGTCGTGCCGACCCATTCCAGATGTGTTGGGCGGCGAATCCGATGCGCTCAAGGCCGGCGACGAACATCGGGTTCGCTGCCAGGGCGCCGCCTGACGGATTCACTTTGACCGATGCCGGCAGCCGCATGGCCTCCGCGAGGATGAGATGTTGGTGGGTGAACGGGGCATGGATCTCGGCGACGTCGATGGTGCGCATTTTGTCGCCGGTGGCGATCTTCGTCGCTGCGGTGGTCGACGGCGACACCGTGAGATCGCGTGCGCCCAGCACCGGGGATTCGATGCGGTGCTCGAAACCGGTGATCCAGGCAGGGTTTTCGCGCAGCTCGCGAGCGCGGTCGTCGGCGGCGAGTACGATCGCGGCGGCGCCGTCGGTGATTGGTGCGATGTCGTGGCGCCGCAGCGGGTCCGCGAAAAACGGTCGCTGCAGCAGGTCCTCAAGACTCTTGGGCGGCGGCACCCGGTCCACCCGCTGGGCCACCGCGAACGAGTCGTAGGCGACGCGGGCCATCTGTTCAAAACTCCACTTTTCGGCCTCGAGTCCGAGGCGGGCCTGCAGCGCGGCGATCGACACGGAATCCGGCCACAGCGGCGCCACCGTGTAGGGGTCGGTTTGCCGTGACAGTATTCGGCGAAGGATTCCCGCCGAGGACTTGCCGAACCCGTAGACCAGCGCGGTGTCGACTTCTCCGGTCAGCAGTTTGATGTAGGCTTCGTAGGCCGCCCACGCCGCGTCCATCTCGACGTGTGATTCGTTGATCGGCGGCACGGCGCCGATCGAGTCGATCGCCGAGATGAACGAAAACGCCCGGCCGGCAAGGAAATCGGAGGACCCTGAGCACCAGAAGCCGATATCGGCCTTGGTGATGCCGAGCTCGTCGTAGAGTTTGGCGAAGCACGGCATCAGCATCTCGACGCCGTTCGTGGTGCCGTCGGTGCGGCGTACATGCGGGGCGTGGGCGAAGCCGACGACCGCAACATTGCGAGCGCTCATTGGTGGTACAGCCCTTTACAGGTGATGCTTGTAGGTGTCGTAGTCGGCGTCGGGTTCGCCGGTCGGCCGGAAATGCGAGATGTTGTCGATGCCCAGCCCCCACTCCTCGCGGGGCCGCCACACCGCCTGGACGCGCATGCCCATCCGCACCTCCGAGGCGTCGATCTCGGTCACCAGGTGCAAAAACGGGATGTCGGCGCCGTCGAGCAGTATGTAGGCCGCCACGTAGGGCGGCTTGATGCGCTGCCCGGCGAACGGGATGTTGATGATCGCGAACGTGGTCACCGTGCCCGTGTCGGACACCTCGACATAGTTGTCAAGCGGCAAGCCGGTGGCCGGATCCGCTTCCCGGGCAGGGAAGTACACCTTCCCGTTCTCGCCGGTGCGGGCTCCGAGCAGCTTTCCTTCCTGCAGCGCCCGCAGATATGCGCTCTCCGGATGTGACGCGGTGTGCTGGATCTCCATGTGGATCGGGGTGGTCAGCATGCTCACCGGGTCGCGATCGTCGCTGGTCTGCGGAGACCTTGTTTCCGGTTCGCCTTCGCCGGGCGCGAAATACGCGATGTCGGTGATGGCGCCGACCGGCTCGTCGATCCACTGGGCGTGCACCCGCATGCCGGTGCGCATGGCCTTCGGTCCGTCGGCGCCGGCGTCCACGGCGTGCAGCAGGGTGGTGTCGGCGCCGTCGAGTTTGATCAGCGCCCAGGCAAACGGGCGGTCCAGGGGCTGACCCTCCAGCGGCTCGGGCTGCCACGACCAGGACTCGACCGTGCCCGCAGTCGACACCGGTACGATCTCGCCCAGCGGTTCATAGGTGACCGGGTCGTATTCGGCTGGCGGCACGTGCACTCGGCCATCGGACCCGCGCACTCCGACGATGCGGCGGTCGCGTAAGGCGGTGAAAAACTTGCCCAGCGTCGGACCGACTGAACGGGTGTAGTCGAATGACAACGTCAGCGGTGCCGAAAGGGGTGGCTCGGGTTGATCGATCAGGGTCAGGCGAGTTGAGCTGGCTGTCACGTCTTCGAGTAGAACAGGTTCTAACAATCGAGGCAAGAATCGGTCGAAAGGCAGTCTAATGAAGCTCGGGTTGCAGCTGGGATACTGGGGCGCTCAGCCGCCGGACAACGCCGGTGAGCTGGTCGCCGCGGCCGAGGATGCCGGGTTCGACGCGGTGTTCACCGCCGAGGCGTGGGGCTCGGATGCTTACACACCGCTGGCCTGGTGGGGTGCGTCCACCAGACGCGTGAGGCTGGGCACCTCGGTGGTGCAGTTGTCGGCGCGCACCCCCACCGCGTGTGCGATGGCCGCGCTGACGCTCGATCACCTGTCCGGCGGGCGGCACATCCTGGGGCTTGGCGTGTCCGGTCCGCAGGTCGTGGAGGGCTGGTATGGACAGCCGTTTCCCAAGCCGCTGGCACGCACCCGCGAATACATCGACATCATCCGTCAGGTGTGGGCCCGGGAAAAGCCGGTGACCAGCGCCGGACCCCACTACCCGCTGCCGCTGACCGGCGAGGGCACGACCGGGTTGGGTAAGGCGCTCAAGCCCATTACCCATCCGCTGCGGGCCGATCTGCCGATCATGCTGGGTGCGGAGGGGCCGAAAAATGTGGCGTTGGCCGCCGAGATCTGCGACGGCTGGCTGCCGATCTTCTACGCGCCGCGGTTGGCCGACATGTACAACGAATGGCTGGACGAGGGCTTCGCGCGCCCCGGCGCGCGCCGCAGCCGCGAGGACTTCGAGATCTGCGCGACCGCGCAGGTCGTGATCACCGACGACCGGGCCGCCGCGTTCGCCGGCATCAAGCCGTATCTGGCGCTCTACATCGGCGGCATGGGCGCCGAGGACACCAACTTCCACGCCGACGTCTACCGCCGGATGGGGTACGCCGAGGTCGTCGACGACGTGACTCGGCTGTTCCGCAGCGACCGCAAGGACGAAGCCGCCAACGTCATCCCCGATGAGCTCGTCGACGACGCCGTCATCGTCGGCGACATCGACTACGTGCGTAAGCAAATCAGCGTGTGGGAGGCCGCCGGGGTCACCATGATGGTGGTCTCGGCGCGCAGCCCGGAGCAGGTCCGCGAGCTAGCCACCTTGGTCTAGTTTCGGCCGCGGCCGCTTTGCGCGAAGCCTTGCCAGCGAATTAGAACGCGTTCTAGATTGGCCGGGTGGGCCGGTCAGATCGGGCGTGCGTCGCCGAACGTCATCTCCACGTTGCGCACCGATCCCGACGCCAACGCTCGCCTGGGCAGTCCCAGCGACCGCAGCTCGTCGGCGTACTGATGCGTCCCCAAACGAAGCGTCGCGCCGCCGATGCGGCCCCGCACGCCCGCCGTCTTCATCTCCCAGGGCACTTCCCGCGTGCTGCCTTCGGCGTGGGTGTAGGTCTTCAGTACTTGTGGCCGCGCAGTGAACATCGACGGGACCGGCAAGCCCGGGCCGAAGTCGATGCCCGCAATGTGCAAGCCCTCGGCGCTGACATCGAAACCGAAGCGACGCCGTTCGCGAACGGTGAAGTCCGCCATGATCTTCGGGAAGCCCCAGATGCGGCGACCGGCCTCCAACGTGAACGACTGGTCGACCGGCAGATGGTGAATGAACGCGGCGGCGTCTTTGAATGCCCGCCAGCCGTGGGCGCGCGAACCCGGCGGGTTGACCATGACGGCGGTGCCGAATTCGTGATACTGCCCGAGGTCGCCGTCGAAGTAGCGGGCCAGCATGAGGTTGACCACGGCGCGTCCGGGCCGGTACTGGCAGACTTCCAGACCGCTGTAGTCGATGAGCTTTTGCGCCGCCGCGGCGTCGACCGAGAACATCGCGGCGTGCACGTCGGCCTTCCGAATCCGAACGGGCATGGTCAGCACCGTTCCGGCGATCGTGTGTTGTGAACCAGGCATAGGTGGAGGTTAGTTGATGACTGTCACGATCCCAGACATCGATCTGACCGACGGTAGGTTCTACGCCGACGGCCCCCGGGCCCGCGAGGTGTATCAGTGGATGCGCGCTAACCAGCCGGTGTTCCGTGACCGCAACGGGTTGGCCGCGGCGTCGACCTACCAGGCGGTGATCGACGCCGAGCGGCAGCCGGAGTTGTTCTCCAACGCCGGCGGTATCCGGCCGGGTGTCGACGCGTTGCCGCACATGATCGACATGGATGACCCGGCACACCTACTGCGGCGCAAGCTCGTCAACGCAGGCTTCACCCGCAAGCGAGTCCGCGACCGAGAGGCGTCGATCGCAGAGTTGGTCGACACCTTGATCGACGCGGTGTGCGAGCGCGGCGAGTGCGATTTCGTCAGGGACCTCGCTGCGCCGCTGCCGATGGCGGTCATCGGCGACATGCTCGGGGTGCGACCCGAGCAACGGCAAATGCTGCTCAAGTGGTCCGACGATCTGGTGTGCGCGCTGAGTTCGACCATCGCCGAGGCGGATTGGCAGGCTGCGCTGGACGCCAATGCCGCCTACACCGAGTTCACCCTGGAGACCATCGCCGCGCGCCGCAAGGAGCCCACAGACGATTTGACCAGTGTGCTGGTGCACGCCGAAGTGGACGGTGAGCGGCTGACCGATGAAGAGATCGTCTCCGAAACGTTGCTGATCCTGATCGGCGGCGACGAGACCACCCGGCACACTTTGAGCGGGGGCACCGAGCAGCTGCTGCGTAACCGAGACCAGTGGGAGATGCTGCAGCGTGATTCGGATCGGCACCTGCCCGGGGCGATCGAGGAGATGCTGCGCTGGACGTCGCCGGTGAAGAACATGTGCCGAACCCTCACCGCGGACACCGAGTTCCACGGCACCCAGCTGTACAAGGGCGAGAAGATGATGCTGCTCTTCGAGTCCGCCAACTTCGACGAATCGGAATTCGTCGAACCCGAACGCTTCGACATCACCCGAAACCCTAACAGCCACTTAGCATTCGGTTTCGGCACGCATTTCTGCCTGGGCAACCAGCTGGCCCGCCTGGAGCTGACGCTGATGACGCGGCGGGTGCTGGAACGACTACCCGATCTGCGGTTGGCCTCCGACGATCCGCTGCCGCTACGTCCGGCGAACTTCGTCAGCGGGTTGGAGTCGATGCCGGTGGTGTTCACACCGACCAAGCCGCTGCGCCGAGCGTGAAACTGCTGCGAAAAATCAGCGCTTGAATCCAAGGGCACGATCTCGCAACAGCTTCACTTTCGGCGATCCCAGGCCGCCGATACTCGGCCGATGATGCCGCCTTCGGTGTCCTCGGCAGTGACCCGCACGTCGATCCACCCCGACTCCGTCACCGCTTCCGCGCGCCGGATGTCGTGGTAGAACCGCCGCCGGTTCATCCAGTGGTGGTCGCCCTCGTAGTCGACGCCGACTTTGATGTGTTCCCAGCCCATGTCAATGACGGCGACGAGCTGGCCGTACTCGTCGTACACCGGTATCTGGGTCGTTGGCGGAGGAAAGCCCGCGCGAATCAGCAATAGCCGCAGCCACGTCTCCCGGGGCGATTCCGCGCCGGGGTCGACGAGGGGGAGTGCGATACGGGCTCGCCGGATACCGCGTCGGCCCTTGTAACGGTCGGTCAGTAGTTCGACGTCGGCCATTTTGAGGTGTGTTGCGCGGGCAAGGGAATCGATGGCGGCCACGGCCTTACCGACCGGGTTGCGACATGCCAAATCGAGGGCGGTGCGTGCCGGCGTCGTGACGGACATGCCGGCGATCAGTTGGATTTCGTCGTCATCGACACGATCCGACCAGGTGCGAATACCGCTGGGCGGCCGGCGATAGTCGTACAGCAGCGCGGCCGGTGCGCGGGCGTCGACCCATTTGGCGCCGTGCAAAGCCGAAGCCGAATGGCCGGCGATCACGCCGCGCCGCCGAGACCACAGCCAGGCGGCGCGTGCGCGCTGCACGCCTGTGACCTCGGTGCCGGCTGGAATGTAGACATCCGGATAAATCGCGACGTACTTGCTTCTGAGGGCGTGGCGGGTCAGCTGAGCGCCAGCGATCGCTTCGCTTCCCAAAAACGGTTCCCCCATGGCGGGAGTGTGCCGCCCGGCACCGACAAGCCCATCGGACGTGTACTTAGGGCGGAAAATCGGAGCGAATCCCGCCCCCAGTACACGTTCGGCGCAAAGGGTTACCGGCCCTTGAACTGCGGGGGCCGTTTCTCCTTGAAGGCCAGCGGCCCTTCCTTGGCATCCTCGGACAGGAACACCTTTATCCCCAGCTGGGTGTCGATCTTGAACGCCTCGTTCTCGGGCAGGCCTTCGGTCTCCCGGATGGCGCGCAGGATCGCTTGCACCGCCAGCGGCCCGTTAGCCGAAATGACGTCGGCGATCTCCAAAGCCTTGGCCAGCGCCTGCCCGTCGGGCACGACATAGCCGATGAGTCCGATCTCCTTGGCCTCGGCGGCGGTGATGTGCCGGCCGGTCAGCAGCAGATCACAGGCCACGGTGTAGGGAATCTGCCGCACCAGCCGCACCGCCGAGCCGCCCATGGGATAAAGGCTCCACTTGGCCTCGGAGATACCGAACTTTGCGCTTTCGCCGGCGACCCGGATGTCGGTGCCCTGCAGGATCTCGGTGCCGCCGGCGATGGCCGGGCCCTCGACCGCGGCGATCAGCGGCTTGGTCAGCCGTCGACCCTTCAGCAGTGCGTCGATGCGCGACGGGTCGTAGCTGCCGTCCTTGAACGAATCGCCCGGTGGCTTGGCGGTCGCCGCCTTCAGGTCCATGCCTGAACAGAAATAGCCGCCGGCCCCGGTCAGGATCGCGCAGCGGATGTCGGGATCGTTGTCGATACGGTCCCACGCCTCGACCATGATCGCCATCATTTCGCTGCTCAGCGCGTTGCGGGCCGCCGGCCGATTGAGCGTCACGATCAGGGTGTGTCCGCGCTGCTCGACGAGGGCATCGGGTTCTTTCACGGGTGTCTGCCTTCCTGCTTATAGGCCCCGGACTTGTCAGGAAATGTAACACGTTCTAATTTGGGGCCGTGGCCCTCAATATCGCCGATCTCGCCGAGCACGCCATCGACGCCGTGCCTGACCGTGTCGCCTTGATCTGCGGCGACGATCAGCTGACCTACGCGCAGCTCGAGGAGAAGGCCAACCGCTTCGCGCACTACCTGATCGACCGGGGCGTCAAGAAGGACGACAAGGTCGGCCTCTACTGTCGCAACCGCAACGAGATCGTGATCGCGATGCTGGGCATCGTGAAGGCGGGCGCCATCCTCGTCAACGTCAACTTCCGCTATGTCGAGAGCGAGCTGCGCTACCTGTTCGACAACTCCGACATGGTGGCGCTGGTACACGAGCGTCAGTACGCCGACCGCGTCGCAAACGTCCTGCCGGAAACCCCAAACGTCAAGACGGTGTTGGTCGTCGAGGACGGCAGCGACAAGGACTACCAGCGCTACGGCGGTGTCGAGTTCTACACCGCGCTCGAACAGGGCTCGCCGGAACGAGATTTCGGCCCGCGCAGCGCCGACGACATCTACCTGCTCTACACCGGCGGCACCACCGGCTTCCCCAAGGGCGTGATGTGGCGCCACGAGGACATCTACCGGGTGCTGTTGGGCGGAACCGATTTCGCCACAGGCGAATACGTCGAGGACGAATACGACCTGGCCAAGCAAGCGGCCGCGGGGCCACCGATGGTCCGGTTCCCGATTCCCCCGATGATCCACGGCGCCACGCAATCCGCGACGTGGATGGCGCTGTTCTCCGGCGGAACCATTGTGCTGGCACCGGAATTCGACGCCGACGAGGTGTGGCGGACGGTGCATAAACACAAAGTGAACCTGCTGTTCTTCACCGGCGACGCGATGGCAAGGCCGCTCCTGGACGCGCTGAGCAAGGACAACGACTACGACCTGTCATCGCTGTATCTTCTGGCGAGTACCGCGGCGCTGTTCTCGCCGAGCATCAAGGAGAAACTGCTCGAGCTGCTGCCCAACCGGGTGATCACCGACTCGATCGGTTCCTCGGAGACCGGCTTCGGCGGCACCAGCGTCGTCGCCAAAGGCCAGGCGCACACCGGCGGCCCGCGCGTCAACATCGACAAGTGGACCGTGGTGCTCGACGAGGACGGCAACGAGGTCAAACCTGGCTCCGGGGTGCGGGGGGTCATCGCCAAGCGAGGCCACGTCCCGGTCGGCTACTACAAGGACCCGGAAAAGTCCGCGGCCACCTTCAAGGTCATCAACGGCGTGCGCTACGCGATTCCCGGTGACTACGCGACGGTCGAGGAAGACGGCACGGTGACATTGCTGGGCCGGGGTTCGCAGTCGATCAACAGCGGCGGCGAGAAGATCTACCCGGAAGAGGTCGAGGCAGCGCTGAAGGGTCACCCCGACGTGTTCGACGCGCTGGTGGTCGGCGTGCCCGACGAGCGCTACGGCCAGTGTGTGGCCGCCGTCGTGCAACCGCGGCCCGGAGCACGCCCGGCCCTGGCCGAACTCGACCAGTTCGTGCGCAGCGAGATCGCCGGATACAAAGTGCCCCGCAGACTTTGGTACGTCGACGAGGTCAAGCGATCACCCGCGGGCAAGCCGGACTACCGTTGGGCCAAGGAGCAGACCGAAGCGCGGCCCGCCGACGAGGTGCATGCCAACCACGTGAGGGCGTGAGACCCTGATGCGCACGCCGCTGTGCGACCGGTTCGGGATCGACTACCCGATCTTCGTGTTCACGCCGTCGGAGAAAGTCGCAGCAGCGGTCAGCCGGGCCGGCGGGTTCGGCGTGCTGGGGTGTGTGCGGTTCAACGATGCCGACGAGCTGGAACCGGTGTTGCAGTGGATGGACGCCAACACCGACGGTAAGCCCTACGGTGTCGACGTCGTCATGCCGGCGAAGATCCCCACCGAGGGCGCGGCGCCCGACCTCGACAAGCTCATCCCGCAAGCACACCGGGAGTTCGTTGACAAAACGGCTGCCGCCCTGGGTGTTCCGCCACTGCCCGCCGACGAGAAAGGCTCCGCCGGAGTGCTGGGCTGGTTGCATTCGGTGGCGCGCTCACACGTCGAGGTCGCGCTCAACCATCCGATCAAGCTGATCGCCAACGCCCTCGGCTCGCCGCCGACAGACGTGATCGAGCAGGCACACCAGGCGGGGGTGCCGGTGGCGGCGTTGGCTGGCACCGCCGCGCACGCCCGTCGCCACGTCGACAACGGTGTCGACATCGTGGTGGCCCAGGGCTATGAGGCCGGCGGCCACACCGGAGAGATCGCGTCGATGGTGCTGGTGCCAGAGGTCTGTGACGCGGTCAGGGTTCCGGTGTTGGCGGCGGGTGGGATCGGCACCGGGCGTCAACTCGCCGCGGCCTTGGCGCTGGGCGCGTCCGGGGTGTGGATGGGCTCGGCGTTTTTGGGCGCGGCCGAATACGACCTGGGCGCGCGCCACGCTTCCGGAGTTTCGGTCGTCCAGCAAGCGCTGCTGGCCGCGAGCTCGAGCGACACCGTGCGTCGCCGGATCTACAGCGGCAAGCCGGCACGGCTGCTCAAGAGCCGCTGGACCGACGCCTGGGACGCCCCCGACGCGCCTGAACCACTGCCGATGCCGCTGCAGAACATCCTGGTCGGGGAGGCCCACCAGCGACTCAACCGGTCCAACGATCCCAGCGTGGTGGCGATGCCGGCCGGTCAGATCGTCGGGCAACTCAAACGCATCCGCCCCGTCGCCGAGATCATCGCCGACCTGGTGAGCGGCTTCGAGGCTGCCACTCGACGCCTGGACGGCATCCGCGACAGCTGACCATCTACAGTCGAGGCGCGTGACCATCGACGTGTGGATGCAACATCCGACCTTGCGGTTCCTGCGCAGCGACATGCTCGCATCGCTGCGGCGCTGGACCGGAGATGCGATACCCGACACCGAAATCCCGATCGAGGCCACCCTCGCGTCCATGGACGCCGCGGGCGTCGATGTCGGCCTGCTGTGTGCGTGGCGCGGCCCCAACGGCCAAGATCTCGTCAGCAACGACGAGGTCGCCGACTGGATTCGCCTGCACGCCAACCGGTTTGCCGGTTTGGCGACCGTCGACTTGGATCGACCGATGGAGGCAGTGCGCGAGCTGCGTCGACGCGTACGTGACGACGGGTTCGTCGGATTGCGGGTGGTGCCGTGGCTGTGGAACGCCCCGCCCACCGATCGCCGGTACTATCCGCTGTTTGCCGAATGTGTGCAGCTGGAGGTGCCGTTCTGCACCCAGGTCGGCCACACCGGTCCGCTGCGACCGTCAGAGACCGGCCGCCCGATTCCCTACATCGACCAGGTGGCGCTGGACTTTCCCGAGCTTGTCATCGTATGCGGGCACGTCGGCTATCCGTGGACCGAGGAGATGGTCGCCGTCGCCCGCAAGCACGAAAACGTCTACATCGACACCTCGGCCTACACCACCAAACGGCTCCCCGACGAACTTGTCCGGTTCCTGAAAACCGGCACCGGACAACGAAAAGTATTGTTCGGCACCAACTATCCGATGATCACGCACGCGCACGCACTGGCAGGACTTGACGAACTCGGGCTCGACGACGAGACCCGGAGCGCGTATCTGCACGGCAACGCCGAACGTATCTTCGGGCTCGGCCAACGGGAGGCGCAGACGTGAACGGCGCACATGCGTTGATCAACACGCTGGTCGACGGCGGAGTCGAGGTGTGCTTCGCCAACCCCGGGACCTCCGAGATGCACTTCGTCGCAGCGCTGGACAGCGTGCCGCGGATGCGCGGCGTACTGACCCTGTTCGAGGGCGTGGCCACCGGCGCGGCCGACGGCTATGCCCGCATCGCCGGGCGGCCCGCTGCGGTGCTGGTGCACCTCGGGCCGGGGCTGGCCAACGGTCTGGCCAATCTGCACAACGCCCGCCGCGCCCGGGTGCCGATGGTGGTGGTCGTCGGCGACCACGCCACCTATCACAAGAAATACGACGCCCCCCTGGAATCCGACATCGACGCGCTGGCCGCCAGCGTGTCGGGCTGGGTGCGCCGCAGCCGCAGTACCGGTGAGCTCGCCGCCGATGCCGCCGAGGCCATCGCCACAAGCCAAGCAAACCAACATATTTCGACGCTGATCCTGCCTGCGGACGTGTCGTGGTCCGACGGTGCGACGACAGCCAAGGCGGTGTCGGCGCGGCGGACGCCGGTTGTCGACGTGGCTCGGGCCGCCACGGTGCTGCGCTCGGGTGAGCCGACGGTGATCTTGGTCGGCGGCGACGCCACCCGCGAGTCCGGGCTGACCGCCGCTGCGCGCATCGCCACAATCACCGGCGCGCGCTGGTACTGCGAGACGTTCCCGACCCGGGTGCAGCGCGGCGCCGGACTGCCCGTCGTCGAGCGCCTCGCCTATTTCGCTGAGGCCGTCGCCGCCCAGCTCGACGGGGCCAAACATCTTGTGCTGGCCGGCGCCAAGTCGCCGGTGTCGTTTTTTGCCTATCCGGGCAAGCCCAGCAACCTAGTCCCCGAGGGCTGCGAAGTCCACCATCTCGCCGGCGGCGTCGGTGCCGCCGATGCGTTGGTCGCACTGGCCGAGGAGGTAGCGCCCGGGATCGCCGCGCCGCTGGCTGCGCCGTCGCGACCGGTGCTGCCCACCGGTGCCCTGACCGCCGCGTCGGCAGCCGATGTCGTCGGTGCGCTGATGCCCGAGAACGTGATCGTCGTCGACGAATCCAACACCTCGGGCCTGCTGCTGGCGCAGGCCACCGCCGGTGCCCCGGCACACGACTGGCTGACCCTCACCGGCGGTGCCATCGGCTACGGCATCCCGGCTGCGATAGGTGCGGCGATCGCGGCGCCGGATCGACCGGTGTTGTGCCTGGAATCCGACGGCTCAGCGATGTACACGCTCTCCGGGTTGTGGACCCAGGCCCGCGAAAATCTCGACGTCACTACCGTCGTCTACAACAACGGGGCCTACGACATCCTGCGGCTGGAGCTGCAACGCGTGGGCGTCGAAAACAACCCCGGGCCCAAGGCTCGCGGACTTCTCGACTTGACTCGCCCCGCAATCGATTTCGTCAAGCTGGCCGAAGGCATGGGTGTCCCAGCGCGCCGGGTGACTACCGCCGAGGAATTCGCCGACGCGTTGCAGGCCGGCTTCGCCGCCCCCGGACCGCACCTGATCGAGGCCGTGGTGCCCTCCATGTTCGGCTGACGACCGAGCCCGGACCACTGGACAAAAATCGACGCTTGTCCCAATCTTGGGGACGCCGCAAGCGGCAAGTCTTGGATGCGGAGGAACTCATGGCTGGCTGTGCCGGGCTGCCGGTGTTCGACACGATGATCGGCTTCCCCCGGCAAGGCTTCGGTCAGTACGACTTCATCCGCAGGCAGACCAAAGACCGCGAGTCGCGCGAGGAGTTCGAGTTCCCGGTCGAGTACCTGTTCAAGGAGGTGCCGAAAGACCTGCCCACCACCGATCCCATCGGGGTGACGCTGCACGAGATGGACCGCTTCGGAATCGAGAAGGGTCTGATCGGGGTCGCCGACGAGACGTCGCAACTGGCGTTGAAAAAGCACCCGGACCGGTTCGTGCCATCAGGGACCGTGAGCGACCCCAACGACGTGATGGGGTCGGTGAAGGCGATTCACCGGCAACACGACGAGTTCGGTATCCGGGCCACGTCGGTATTCCCCGCGGGTACGTTCCCGCAGGTACCGATCGACGACCCGAAGATGTACCCGATCTACGCTGCGTGCGTCGAGCTGGGCATACCAATCTTCGTGTGCGCTGGGGTGCCCGGGCCACGGGTGCCGTTCGGGCCGCAGGACGTTGCGCGTATCGACATTGTCATGTTCGACTTTCCGGACCTGGTGTTCGTGACCCGCCACGGCTGCGAGCCCTGGGAGGACCTCGCCGTCAAGCTGATGCTCAAGTGGCCGAACCTGTACTACTCGACATCGGCGTTCGCGCCTAGGTATTACCCCAAAGCGATCATCGACTACGCCAACACGCGCGGCGCGGACAAAGTGCTCTATGCCGGGTATTTCCCGATGGGACTATCGCTGGAGCGAATCTTCACCGAAATGCCCGACGTCCCCTTCCGCGACGCGGTGTGGCCAAAGTTTCTGTACGGCAACGCCGCACGCATTCTCGGCGTCGATAATTAGGTAGCGTCACCACACGTGCTGGGGGCTGGCATGGCATCTTTGTACCAGCGGATCGGCGGCTACGACGTTATCGCCGCCATCATCGAGGACTTGTTCAACAGCTTGCGCACCGATCCCGCCTTCGCCCGATTCGCCTCCGGCCGCAGCTTCGATTCGCAGGCGCGGGCTCACCAGCTGTTAATCGAGCAGATGTGTGACCTGAGCGGCGGACCCTGTAGATATCTCGGCCGCGATATGAAAACCGCACACGCCGGCCTGGGGATCACCGAAGCGGAGTGGAACGCCAACATGCAGTACGCAGCTGCGGCCCTAGCGAAAAACGGGATCGGCGAAGCCGAAAAAACTGATTTCCTCGCCCTTTTCGAGCGTTACCGACACGACATTGTCGAGGCGTAGCCAGCGGTGGTCGCATCAATGCCGGGCCAGTTCCGGTGGCGCGACGCGCAGGTCGTAGTTTTCAAGCTTCGTTTCGGCGAGCATGGCGCGGTGCTTGGCGGGTGTGAACGGCCACACTTCGGGCAGCCCGTTCTTGCCGAGATACCAGCTGTCACATCCGGTAGTCCACACGGTGTCCGGCATCGCCGCTGTCAGCGTCGCATTGAACGCCTCGGTTGCCGGCACGGTCGGCTCCACCGTGTCGAACTCGCGGCGCTGCCAGCGACGGATCCACCGAAGGATGTGATTGGCTTGCGATTCGGCGACCGCGGTCAACGGAAAGTTGCCCACTGGACTGTGCGGGCCCAGCAGCATGAAGAAGTTCGGAAAACCAGGCATGGCAACGGTTTCGAACGCGCGCGGCCCGTCGCGCCAAACCTCGTCCAGGCAGATCCCGTCGCGACCGGTCACCCGCATGGGTCGCATGTAGGCGTGCGCGTCGAACCCCGTTGCCAGCACGATTACGTCGGCTTCATGCAGGACGCCGTCGTCGGTGACGATGCCGCGCGGTTCAAGGTGATCGATGGGCGCGGTGACCAGCTCGACGTCGTCGCGCTGGATTGCGCGGTAGAAGCCACCAGAGATCACCAGCCGCTTGCACATCGGCATGTAATTCGGGGTCAGGGCTTTGCGCAGTTGCGGATCCCGCACCGTGCGCAGGTTGGCCCGGCATAGGGCAGCGACCAACCGGCGTCGCCATCCGGGCTTGACCAGTGCGGTCGAAAAGAACTCCATCGGGACCCGGTATGCGTGGTAGCCAAGGTGGTCCAGCCACGGAAAGGCTCGATGGGTGCGGTGCGTCAGCCGCGGGTAACGAGGGTTGGGCATCGGCATGACCCACTGCGCGGTGCGCTGGAACAGGGTCAATGTGGCTGGCGTGCCGGCCAGCCGCGAGACGATCTGCACTCCGGTCGAGCCGGTCCCGATCACCGCGACCCGGCGGCTCCGCAGCTCTACGCTGTGGTCCCACCGCGCGGAGTGAAACACCGGACCCGAGAAGTCGTCGAGTCCGCGGATGGCGGGAATCTTCGGGTGGTGCAGCACGCCGGTCGCCGATATCAGGAAGTCGGCACGAGATTTCTCGCCGCCCCCGGTAGACACAACCCAGCCGCCCCCGTCGAACTCGGCGCTGACAATCTCAGTTCCGAATCGGATCCGGTCGTAGACGCCCATCCGCTTAGCCACGTCAATGAAGTACGCCTGTATCTCGCCGCCGGGTGAAAACAAGTGGCTCCAGCGCGGATTTGGCGCGAAGCTGAACTGATAGAAACGCGACGGCACGTCGCAGGTCAAGCCGGGGTAGGTGTTCTCCCGCCAGGTGCCGCCGACCTCGTGGGCCTTCTCGTAGAGTGTGACATCGTCAATCCTGGCGCGCTGCAAAAGGATTGCCGCGCACAAGCCGGACATCCCGGCTCCCACGATCGCGACCGTCGGCTGGCGCTTCGTCATTCGACCGGCCTCCCGCTTCGACGAGGGTTATCGCTGAATCTGCCACACCGGGTCACCGCAGTCGAGACCCTCGGCCATCAGCTCGCGTTTGAGCACCTTGAAGGTCGCGGTACGCGGCAGCGTGCTGCAGATCCGGACATACGACGGCCACTGCTTGGGTCCGAGATCGGGCTGCTCGGCCAGAAAGGCGCGAAACTTGTCGGCGTCGAATTCCGCTCCCGGCGCCAGCACCAGGGCCGCCATGACCTGGTCGCCGACGGCGGGGTCGGGCACCGCATACACGGCCACCTCGGTCACGTCGGGATACCGCGCCAGCACCCGCTCGATGGGCGCGGTCCCCAGGTTTTCGCCGTCGACCCGCAGCCAGTCACCGAGCCGGCCGGCGAAGTACACGTACCCTCGTTCGTCGCGGTAGGCCAGGTCGCCGCTGTGATAGGCACCGCCGGCCATGCGCTGCGCGGTGGCTTCCGGATCGTTGTAGTAGCCCTCGAACCGGCCCGCTCCGGCGGTGTTCACCAGTTCGCCGACCACGCCGGGCGGGCACGGTTGCCCGGTGTCGACGTCGACGATCTCCACCCCGTCGGGTAACGGGCCCAGCGCACCCGGCGGCGTGTCCGGTGTCCGGCTGATCGCCACCCCACCCGCGGTTGAGCCGAACCCGTCGATCACCACGCACCCGAATCGGCGGGCGAAGCGCTCGACGTCAGCGGGTGCGCCTTCGTTGCCGTACACCGCGCGCAGCGGATTGTCGGCGTCGTCGGGACGCTCCGGGGTGGCCAGCACATACGACAGCGGCTTGCCCACATAGTTGGCGTAGGTGGCGCCGTAGCGGCGGATGTCGGGAAGGAACTGCGACGCGGAGAACTTGCGTCGCAACACCATCGAGCCGCGACAGGCCAACGCCACCGACCATCCCACCAGCACCGCGTTGGAATGAAACAGCGGCATCGCCACGTAGCAGACATCGTTGGGGCCGAGGCTGAAGCGGTCGGTCATCGTCACACCCGCTATCCCGACCTTGCCGTGGCTGCACATCACCGCTTTGGGGTCACCGCTGGTGCCCGAGGTGAAGATCAGCATGAACAGATCCTCGGGCCGCGCTTCTTGCAGCCGCACCTCGGCGTCTCGGTGCGCGGCGACCTCGTCGGTCCACTCGGGGGAGTCGACGTTGACATACTCGATATCACCGAGTGCCGCAGCAGAATTCGAATCGGCGAGCACCAGCTGGCAATCGGCGTGGCGGATGTCGCGGGCCAGCGCGGCGCCGCGACGCACCGGGTTGAGACCCACCGGCACGATGCCGGAGAGCCCAGCCGCAACCAGCACGGCCGAAAAGAACGGGGTGTTTTCCAACAGTACGCCCACGTGCGGCGGTTTGGCGGGGTCCAGGCGGGCCCGCAGTGCTGCGCCGACCGCAGCGCCGTGTTGAATGTGGTCGCGCCAGTTGACAAACGAGTCCTCGAAGTAGACGCCCCGATCGTCGACGTCGACGAGCGGTCTCAGCAAGTCGACGACGGTGGGCAGCGCCTCGGCCATCAGTTAAACGGGTGTGTCGGCCAGTTCGCGGCCGATCCGCCGCAGCGCTCCGGTAGCACTGCCCAGCGCGAACTCCGTCTGCTTGGCGGCCAGGAAATAGCGGTGCACCGGGTGGTCGATATCGATTCCGACACCACCGTGTACGTGAACGATGGTGTGCGCCACACGATGCCCAGCGTCAGCGGCCCAGAACGCCGCGGTGGCTACTTCGGTGTCGGCAGGTAGGTCTTCACTGACCCGCCAGGCGGCCTGGGTCAGCGTAAGCCGCAAACCTTTGACGTCGATGTAGCCGTCGGCCAGCCGCTGCGACACCGCCTGGAAGCTGCCGATTGGACGGTCGAACTGTTCACGGGTGCGGGCGTATTCAGCGGTCATCTGTAATCCGCGGTCGAGCACGCCGAGTTGAAAAGCGCTGCGGCCCAAAGCGGCTCGCAACGACAGCCAGTCGGCGACCTCGTCGCCGCCGACCAGCCGGCCACCGCCGACTTCCACACCCGACAACTCCAGATGGCCGACACTGTCCAAACCGGTGGTCTCCAACGGGGTCACCGCTGTTCCGGGATCGTCGACTACAATCAGGAAAACGCCTGTACCGGATTGGGTTTCGGCGGGCACCAAGAAGGCGTCGGCCACCGGGCCGTATTCCACCTGGGTGCGGGTGCCGGTGAGCCGGTAGCCGTCGCCGCAGCTGGTCGCCTGTACCGGCCCCTCACCCATGTCGGCGTCTAGCGCGACGGTGAGGATTTTCTGGCCGCTGACCGCCGGCGCACCCCACTGCTGCTGTAGTTCGACGGAGCCGAATCGGGCCAGCGCCGCCGCGGCCAGCGTCACCGATTCCAGATACGGCACCGCGGCCAGTCCCCGGCCCAATGCAACCAGCACCGCGGTCTGCTCCAGCACCCCGTATCCGCCGCCGCCCAACGACTCCGGTGCGGCGGCGCTCAGCACGTCGGCGTCGATCAGCTTGCGCCACAGCTCGCGGTCGAATCGCTGCTCGAGCGCGTCGAGCTCGCGCTGATGCTGCGGTGTGCACACCGCGTCCACGATGGTGCTGACCAGGCCGCCGAGGTCTTGGGCCGCTTCGGTTGTCGAGAAATCCATCGGTGAGTCCTTTGCTGGTCAGCGGTTGGCTCGCGGCAGTCCCAGCGCCACCATGCCGATGATGTCGCGCTGGATTTCGTTGGTGCCGCCGCCGAAGGTCAGGATCAGACACGCGCGGTGCATCCGCTCGATGCGGCCGCGCAGCACCGCGCCGGGCGAATCCTGGCGCACGGTGGCAGCGGTGCCCAGCACTTCCATCAGCAGCCGGTAGGCCTCGGTGGCCAGCTCAGTGCCGAACACCTTGGCGGCTGACGCGTCGGCCGGTGACGGGGCAGCCTCGTTCGATGACGCCAGTTCCCAGTTGATCAGCTTGAGCACCTCGACTTTGGCGTGTACCCGTGCCAAGTTCAGCTGCACCCATTCCGAGTCGATCAGTCGCGCACCGGAGGCGTCCTTAGTGTTTTGCGCCCACTCCCGAACCTGGTTGAGCGCGGTGATGATGGGCTGCGCGGACACCAATGCCACCCGCTCGTGGTTGAGCTGGTTGGTGACCAGCTTCCAGCCGCCGTTCTCCTCGCCGACCCGGTTGGCCACCGGCACGCGGACATCGGAGTAGTAGGTGGCGCTGGTGTCGGGACCGGCCATGGTGTGCACCGGTGTCCAGGAGAAGCCCTCGGCGGTGGTCGGCACGATCAGCACCGAAATCCCGCGATGTTTCTTGGCTTCGGGGTTGGTGCGCACCGCCAGCCACACGTAGTCGGCGTACTGGATGAGGCTGGTCCACATCTTCTGACCGTTGACGATGTAGTCGTCGCCGTCGCGCACCGCGGTAGTGCGCAGGTTGGCCAGATCGGTGCCCGCACCCGGCTCGGAGTAGCCGATCGAAAAATGGATCTCGCCGGCGGCGATCTTGGGCAGGTAGAACTTCTTCTGCTCCTCGGTGCCGAACGCCATGATCGTCGGCGCGACGCTGTTGATGGTCAAAAACGGCACCGGGGCCCCCGCGATGGCGGCCTCGTCGGTGAAGATCAACTGATCCATCGGCGAGCGGGCCTGCCCGCCGTACTCCTTGGGCCAGCCCAGTGCCAGCCACCCGTCCCGACCCATCTGGGCGACGGTCTCGCGGTACACATTGCCGCTGCCGATTTCGCCCGACGTCGAGTTCAGCGCCTCGCGGCGTTCCGGGGTGATCAACTTGGCGAAGTACGACCGCAGCTCGCGACGCAGCTCCTCCTGCTCAGGGGTGTAACCGATGCGCATTGGCGGTCCCTTCGCGTTCCGTCTACCTTCCTGGTTGTAACACGTTCTAGTATGCGGGTCCAGCGAGCCTTCGTCGTATGGTGGTGCTACCGGCAACCGGATAGGCCAAGGAGGAGAGCCGTGCGAGTGATAGTGGACCGCGATCGGTGTGAAGGCAACGCGGTGTGCATGGGAATCGCGCCGGACATCTTCGAGCTGGACGACGAGGACTACGCCGTGGTGAAGACCGACCCGATACCGCCCGACCGGGAACAGCTGGCCGAGCAGGCGATCGCCGAGTGCCCGCGGGCGGCCCTGAAGCGGGAAGACTAGAGGTATTCATAAATTGGCTAACAGCACGAACGCGACCGATCTGTCCGGAAAGGTCGCGGTGGTCACCGGCGCGGCCGCGGGCCTGGGCCGCGCCGAGGCCATCGGCCTGGCGCGCGCCGGCGCCACCGTCGTCGTCAACGACATCGCCACGGCACTGGATGCCTCCGACGTCGTCGACGAGATCACCGCCGCGGGCGCCAAGGCTATCGCGGTCGCCGGCGACGTCAGTCAGCGCGCCACCGCCGACGAGCTGGTCGCCTGCGCCGACGGGCTGGGCGGCTTGGGCATCGTGGTCAACAACGCCGGGATCACCCGCGACCGGATGCTGTTCAACATGTCCGACGAGGAGTGGGACGCGGTCATCGCCGTGCACCTGCGCGGGCACTTCTTGCTCACCCGCAACGCGGCCGCGTACTGGCGCGCCAAGGCCAAGGAATCCGGTGGCCCGGTCTACGGCCGGATCGTGAACACCTCGTCGGAGGCTGGGCTGGTGGGCCCGGTGGGGCAGGCCAATTACGCTGCCGCGAAGGCGGGTATCACCGCGCTGACTCTCTCGGCGGCGCGGGCGCTAGGCCGCTACGGCGTTTGCGCCAACGTGATCTGCCCGCGCGCTCGGACCGCGATGACGGCCGAGGTGTTCGGCGAGGCACCCGAGACGGCCGAGATCGACCCGCTTTCACCCGACCATGTGGTCACGTTGGTCCGGTTCTTGGCGTCACCGGCGGCCGAAGCGGTCAACGGCCAGCTCTTCATCGTCTACGGCCCGCGCGTGACCTTGGTGGCCGCACCCACGGTGGAGCGCCAGTTCGCGGCGGACGGGCCGGCCTGGGACCCCGACACGCTCAGCGCGACGTTGCACGACTACTTTGCTGGGCGGGATCCGGAGCGCAACTTCTCGGCGACCGGCCTGATGGGGTCTTGATCGGGCGCTGACGAAAGCAGGTACCGGCGTTCGCGGCCTAGAACACGTTACAGAATGACGTGGCTCACAATCCGTCTGACCTCGCTAAATTACTAACTTTTGTCTAATTTAGTGGTTCTTTGACACCGGAACCTGTTCTAGTTACTATGATCCGGCTCACGCGGAGCAGCGTCCGGCGGTAGGGAGCTAAGGCGGCGCGCGCAGGGGGACGCGGAGCTTCGCGTCACGTTGCAGAGAGACCCCGGCCCAGAAGGGACCTCAGGTTGATCGAACAGCTCGCGGTTCCAGCCCGGGCTGTGGGCGGGTTCGTCGAAATGTCGCTGGAAACCCTACGCGGGGCTTTTCGCCGACCCTTTCAGTTCCGGGAGTTTCTCGAGCAGACTTGGATGATTGCGCGGGTATCGCTGATCCCGACGCTGCTGGTCGCGATCCCGTTCACCGTGCTGGTGGCGTTCACCATCAACATCTTGCTGCGCGAGCTCGGCGCCGCCGACCTGTCCGGCGCGGGCACCGCGTTCGGCACCATCACCCAGCTGGGGCCGGTGGTCACCGTCTTGGTGGTCGCCGGCGCCGGGGCCACCGCGATCTGCGCTGATCTGGGCGCCCGCACGATCCGCGAGGAAATCGACGCCATGCGGGTGCTGGGGATCGACCCTATCCAGCGCCTGGTCGTTCCTCGGGTGCTGGCATCGACCTTCGTGGCGCTGTTGCTCAACGGGTTGGTGTCGGCGATCGGCATCTGCGGCGGCTACGTTTTTTCGGTGTTGCTGCAGGGTGTCAACCCCGGTGCGTTCGTCAACGGTCTGACGGTGCTGACTCATCTCGGCGAGCTCGTGCTCTCAGAGGTGAAGGCGCTGCTGTTCGGGGTGGTCGCCGGGCTGGTCGGCTGCTATCGCGGCCTGACGGTCAAGGGTGGGCCGAAGGGGGTGGGGAACGCCGTCAACGAAACCGTGGTGTACGCGTTCATCTGCTTGTTCGTGATCAACGTTGTGATGACCGCGATCGGCGTGCGGGTACTGGCCCGGTGAGCAGGTCATGAGCCGCGCCGGCGACGATGCAGAGCGCAGCGATGAGGAGGAGTGGCGCAGATGAGCTACGACGTCACGCTGCGCATGCGCCGGTTGCTGTCCCGGTTCGCCGGGCCGGTCGACACTTTCGGCGAGCAGGCGCTGTTCTACGGCGAATCGGTGCGCTGGATCCCCAACGCGATCACCCGCTATCGCAAAGAGGTGTTACGGCTTGTCGCCGAGATGACGCTGGGCACCGGCGCCCTGCTGCTCATCGGCGGAACGGTCGGCGTCGCCGCATTTCTCACGCTGGCATCCGGCGGCGTCATCGCGGTCCAGGGTTACGAATCGTTGGGCAACATCGGGATCGAGGCGCTGACCGGATTTCTCTCGGCGTTTCTCAATGTCCGCATCGTGGCCCCGGTCGTGGCCGGTATCGCGCTGGCCGCCACCATCGGCGCGGGCACCACGGCCCAGCTGGGTGCAATGCGAGTGGCCGAGGAAATCGACGCCATCGAATCGATGGCGGTGCACTCGGTGTCCTATCTGGTGTCGACCCGGCTGATCGCCGGGCTGATCACCATCATCCCGCTGTACTCGCTGGCGGTGCTGGCCTCGTTCTTCGCCGCACGGTTCATCACGATCTTCGTCAACGGTCAATCGGCGGGCCTGTACGACCACTACTTCAACACGTTCCTCAACCCCACGGATTTGCTGTGGTCTTTCCTGCAGGCCATCGTGATGTCGATCGCGGTGATGTTGGTGCACACGTACTACGGCTACAACGCATCCGGCGGACCGGTCGGCGTCGGCCTAGCGGTCGGCCAGGCGGTGCGGACGTCGCTCATCGTTGTCGTGGTCATTACCTTGGCGATCTCCCTGGCTGTCTACGGCGCCTCGGGTAACTTCAACCTCTCCGGCTGAGGGACGGTGGCAAAGGTGGGCAGACGCACTCAGATAAGGCTGGCGGCCGCGGTGCTCGCCAGTGCCATCGTGGGCTTCGTGGTGTTGACGTATTTGTCCTACACTGCGGCGTTTTCGTCGACCGACACGGTCTTTGTTACCGCGCCGCGCGCCGGGTTGGTAATGGAACGCGACGGCAAGGTGAAATACCGCGGCATCCAGATCGGCAAGGTCAAAAACATCGCGTATTCCGGCGACGAGGCGCAGCTAACGTTGGCCATCAACAGCGACGACCTGCACTACTTGCCGGCCAACGTAACGGTGCACATTGCCAGCAACACGATCTTCGGTGCAAAATCAGTCGAATTCGTTCCGCCCCCGTCGCCATTGCCCATGTCGCTGCGCCCGGGTGCGCATGTCCAGGCTTCATCGGTCGCGGTTGAAGTCAACACGTTGTTCCAATCACTGATTGACCTGTTACACAAGATCGACCCGGTCGAGTTGAACGGCACCTTGAGCGCCCTCGCCGAAGGCCTGCGTGGCCATGGAAATGACCTCGGGGCCCTGCTGTCTGGCCTGAACACCCTTACCAAGCAAACGAATCCGAAGTTGCCCACATTGCAACAAGATTTCGGCAAGACCGCCGCGGTAGCCAACATTTACGCCGACGCTGCTACGGACCTGACGACCGCGATCGACAACGTGCCGACGATCAGCAAGACGATCGTGGACCAGCAAAGCGACCTCAACGACACCCTGCTGGCGGCGATCGGGGTGTCCAACACCGTCTACGACACACTGGCGCCAGCCGAACAGAACCTCATCGACGCGATCAAGCGGTTCCGCGCCCCGCTCAAGGTGGCCGCTGACTACTCACCCGAATTTGGCTGCTTGTTCAAAGGCATCGACCGCGGTATCAAGGAATTCGCCCCGCTGCTCGGCGTGCGCAAGGCGGGATTGTTCACCTCGTCGAGCTTTGTGTTGGGCGCGCCGTCGTATACCTATCCGGAGAGCTTGCCGATAGTCAACGCCTCTGGCGGCCCGAATTGCCGTGGCCTACCTGACATTCCGACCAAGCAAAATGGTGGCTCCTGGTACCGGGCGCCGTTCCTGGTTACCGACAACGCGTATATTCCGTACGAGCCGTTCACCGAAATGCAGGTGGACGCACCGTCGACGCTGCAGTTCCTGTTCCACGGCGCATTCGCGGAACGAGACGATTTCTGATGGCGCGCTACGAATCTCACCGGGCGATGATGGTGAAGGTCAGCATCTTCACCATCGCGATGCTGCTGGTCGCTGTCGGCCTTGTAGTGGTGTTCGGCGAATTCCGCTTCGGTCCGCAAAACACCTACCACGCCAACTTCATCGACGCGACACGGTTGAAACCCGGCCAGAAGGTCCGGATCGCCGGGGTGCCCGTCGGGTCGGTGAGAGACGTCAAGCTCAACCCGAACAACAGTGTCAACGTGACGTTCGGCGTGGACAAGCGCTACACGCTGTATTCGTCGACGCGTGCCGTGATCCGGTACGAAAACCTGGTCGGCGACCGGTATTTGGAGATCACCTCCGGTCCCGGCGGGCTGCGCAAGCTGCCGCCTGGCGGGACCATCGATGAGCAGCACACCCAGCCGGCGCTAGACCTCGATGCGCTGCTGGGCGGCCTGCGGCCGGTGCTCAAAGGGCTGGATGCCGACAAGATCAACACCATCAGCGGTTACGTGATCGAACTCCTGCAGGGCCAGGGAGGGGCGCTGTCGAACCTGCTGGCCGACACCGACGCCTTTACGTCGACACTGGGCGCACGCGACCAGCTCATCGGCGAGGTGATCAACAACCTCAACACGGTGCTTACCACCGTCGACCAAAAGGGCGCCCAGTTCTCGGCCAGCGTTGACCAGCTGCAGCAACTGATCACCGGCCTGGCGCAGGGCCGCGACGCGGTGGCCGGAGCGATCCCGCCGCTGGCCTCGGCCCAACGCGATCTGACCTCGCTGCTGCAGAACTCCCGTCCCGCCTTCAAGGGCGTGGTCCAAAACACTCGGCTCATCGCCACCGAGCTCGACGAGCGAAAAGCCGAGGTGAATAACGACATTGAGCAGCTGGCTGAGGACTACTTGCGTCTGGCCGCGCTCGGCTCCTACGGCGCCTACTTCAACATCTACTTCTGCTCGGTGACGATCAAGCTCAACGGCCCGGTCGGCGGGGACTTGCTGATTCCGATGGGTGGCCAGGTCGATCCCAGCAAGGGGAGGTGCGCCTTTGCCAAATAGCAGAGACGGTCGTGACCCTCTCCGCACCGGCATCTTCGGTGTGGTGCTGGTGGCGTGCATTGTGTTGGTGTCGTTCGGCTATAGCCAGTTGCCGTTCTGGCCGCAGGGCAAGCCCTACGACGCCTACTTCAGTGACGCCGGCGGCATCGCGCCCGGCAACGACGTCTACGTTTCGGGCATCAAGGTAGGCCGGGTGCGGTCGGTCACGTTGGCGGGAGACGCCGCGAAGGTGTCGTTCACCGTCGACCGCCGCATCGTTGTCGGTGACCAATCACTGGCGTCGATCCGCACTGACACCATCCTCGGCGAACGGTCGATCGCGGTAACACCGGCCGGCAGCGCAAGGACGTCGACCATTCCGCTGAGCCGAACGACCACACCGTATGCCCTGGGCAGCGCGCTGGAAGATCTGGGCAGCAATGCCGGCAATTTGGACAAGGGACAGTTCGAGAAGTCCCTGCGCGTCATCACCGACGCGCTGCATGACGCCACACCGCAGCTGCGCGGTGCCCTGGATGGGGTGACATCGTTGTCGCGCACCCTCAACCGCCGCGACGAAGCGCTGGATGGTCTACTGGCCCACGCGAAGTCGGTGACCGCTGTTTTGGCCAAACGTGCCGAGCAGGTCAACAAATTGATCCTCGACGGCAATCAGTTGTTTGCCGCGCTGGACGCCCGCCGCGCCGCGCTGGCTCAGCTGATTTCCGGGATTGACGAGCTGGCCCAACAGATCTCCGGGTTTGTTGCTGACAACCGCCGCGAGTTTGGCCCGTCGCTAAGCAAGCTCAACCAGGTGCTGGACGACCTCAATGAGCGCCACGAGTACATCACCGAGGCGCTCAAACGCCTGCCGCCGTATGCCACCACGCTCGGCGAGGTGGTCGGTTCGGGTCCTGGATTCAACGTGAATGTCTACAGCGTCCTGCCGGCGCCGTTGGTGTCGATCGTGTTCGACTTGGTATTCCAACCCAACAAGCTCCCCGACAGTTTCGCCGACTATCTGCGCGGACTGATCCAGGAGCGCTGGATCATTAGGCCCAAGTCGCCATGAGGCTTTTCTCGGTCGCCGGGGAACGCAGGCGGGGGCTGCGGGTGGTAGTGGCCGCCGCCCTGGCCCTGCTTTTGGTGGCGGGTGTTTACCTGGTGTGGCCCACGCGGGCCAGCCACAAGATCGTCGGCTACTTCACATCCGCGGTAGGGCTTTATCCCGGTGATCAGGTCCGCATCCTGGGCGTGCCGGTCGGCCGGGTCGACCGCATCGAGCCGCGAACCTCCGACGTCAAGATCGTCATGTCGATTCCTCCCGACGTTAAGGTGCCGTCAAACGCCCGGGCCGTCATCATGGCGCCAAACCTGGTGGCAGCCAGGTTTATTCAGCTCACCCCCGCCTACACCGGTGGACCGGCATTGCCTGACGGTGCGGTCATCGGGCTGGACCGCACCGCGGTTCCGGTGGAATGGGACGAGGTGAAAGACGCGCTGAGCAAGCTGGCCAGCCAACTCAGTCCGACGGCGGGACAGATGCAAGGTCCCCTCGGCAAGTTGATCAACCAGGCCGCGGACACCCTTAACGGAAACGGCGACTCGTTCCACGCTGCACTCCGCGAGCTCTCGCAAGCCGCTGGGCGCCTGGCGGATTCGCGCACCGACATCTTCGGCACGGTGAAAAACCTTCAGGTTCTCGTCAACGCGCTCTCGAAGAGCAACGAGCAGATCGTCGAATTCTCTGGTCACGTGGCATCGGTATCGCAGGTGCTCGCCGACAACTCGCGCGATCTGGACACCACGTTGGGCACGCTCAACACCGCGCTGACCGATATAAGGGGCTTCCTGCACGAGAACAACTCGACGTTGGTCGGAACGGTCAACAAGCTGAACGACTTGACCAAGGTGTTGAGCGACCAGAGCGAGAACATCGAGCAGGTGTTGCACGTGGCGGGTCCCGGGATCACCAACTTTTACAACATCTACGACCCTGCGCAGGGCACGGTGAACGGGTTGCTCTCGATACCAGAGTTCGCCAACCCGGTGCAGTTCATCTGCGGCGGGTCCTTCGATACCGCCGCCGGAAAAGCGGCCCCGGACTATTACCGCCGGGCCGAGCTCTGCCGCGAGCGGCTAGGTCCGGTGCTGCGCCGCTTGACGGTCAACTATCCGCCGATTCTGTTTCACCCGATCAACTCGATCACGGCGTATAAGGGTCAGATCATCTACGACACCCCAGCCACCGAAGCCAAGGCCGCGACCCCGATCCCGGAACTCACCTGGATTCCGGCGCCCGGTGTACATCCGCCGAAGCCCGGGGACTTGCAAGCGCTGCTGGTGCCGCCTGCCCCGACCGTCAAGCCCGCGCCGGGGCGCCGTCACCGGCCGCCGCACCCAACGGCCCGGCGCCGCCGACCGCGCCGCCCCCGCGGAGCAAAGGGCCGGCGGATGAGCCGGAACTGGTTGCGTGGTGGCGCATTGGCGGCGGGCAGCGTGGTGCTCGCCGGCTGCCAATTCGGTGGATTGAACTCGATTGCCTTGCCCGGCACAGCCGGTCACGGCCCGGGCTCCTACAAGGTCACTGTGGAGCTGACGGACGTCGCGACCTTGCCGCAGAACTCTCCTGTGATGGTCGACGACGTCACCGTGGGCAGCGTGTCGGGCATCCAAGCGGCCCAGCGAGCGGATGGCAGCTTCTATGCCGCTGTGGAATTGGCGCTGGACAACAACGTGGTGCTGCCGGCCAATGCCACCGCCAAGGTGGCGCAGACGTCGCTGCTCGGCTCCCAGCACATCGACCTGGCCTCGCCGGTGGACAAGCCACCGGTGGGCAGGCTCGGCAACGGCTCGAGGATCGCCGAATCGAGCACCAGCCGCTATCCCACCACCGAAGAGGTCCTCGCGGCGCTGGGCGTGGTGGTCAACAAAGGCAATCTTGGTGCCCTGCAAGAGGTTACCGATGAGACATACCGGGCGGTGGCGGGCCGGGAGGGCCAGTTCACCAACCTCGTGCCCAAGCTCGCGGAGTTGACGGCGGGGCTCAACCGGCAAGTCAACGACATTATCGCCGCCGCCGAGGGGCTGAACCGTTTCTCCGCGATCTTGGCTCGTAGCAAGGACAGCCTGGGCCGCACGCTGGACACGCTGCCCGATGCGCTTCGGGTGCTCAACAAGAACCGTGACCAAATCGTTGAGGCGTTTGCTGCGTTGAGACGTGTCGCAACCGTTGCCTCCCACGTGCTTTCGCAAATCAAGGGCGATTTCGCCGAAGACCTCAAGGGTCTGTATTCGGTCACCAAGGCGCTCGCCGACAGCCGCAAGGACTTCGTCACCTCATTGCAGCTGTTGCTGACATTCCCGTTCCCCAACTTCGGCATCAAGCAGGCGGTGCGCGGCGACTACCTCAACGTGTTCACCACCTTCGACCTCACCCTGCGACGGCTCGGCGAAACGTTTTTCACGACATCGTATGCACTCGATCCGAACATGATGCACATGAGCGAGATCCTCAACCCGCCTGACTTTTTGACCGGTGAACTGGCGAATCTCTCGGGGCAAGCCGCCGACCCGTTCAAGCTCCCGCCGGGGCAACCACAGCAGGGGTCGCGCTGATGAATGACCGACTGACCAGAATCCAGCTTGTCGTCTTCGCGGTGGTCACCGTCGTCACGGTCACCCTGATCGCGGTTTTTTATCTGAGGTTGCCGGCCACTCTGGGTCTGGGCACCTATAGCGTGACCGCTGATTTCGCGGCGGGCGGCGGCCTGTACAAGAACGCCAACGTCACCTACCGCGGCGTCGCAGTCGGCCGGGTGGAGTCGGTGAGGCTAAACCACAACGGTGTCGACGCCGTAATGCGTCTCAACAGCGAAACCCCGGTCCCGTCGAACGTTACCGCGAGCGTCAGAAGCGTTTCTGCCATCGGTGAGCAGTACGTCGACCTCGTCCCGCCCGATGACCCGTCAGCGACCAAGCTGCACAACGGGTCTCGCATTGCACGCAGTAATACTCGGCTCAGCGAGGACGTTGCCACCCTGCTGCGCAAGTCCGAGACACTGGTCAACAGTGTGGCCGACACGCGGCTGCGGCAACTGCTGCACGAAACTTTCACCGCGTTCAACGGCACTGGTCCCGAACTGGCCCGGCTCATCGAGTCCTCACGGTTGCTGGTCGACGAAGCCAATGCCTACTATCCGCAGACCTCGGAGCTGATCGACCAGGTGGGCCCGTTCTTGCAAGCGCAGATCCGCTCCGGTAACGACATCCGGTCGCTGGCCGACGGGCTGGCCCGCTTCACCTCGGAGGTACGCCACGCCGATCCGCAGGTTCGCAAATTGCTGACCGTGGTTCCGGGCGCGGCCGATGAGGCCAGCACCGCCTTCTCCGGTATCCGACCCTCGTTCCCGATGCTGGCGGCCAGTCTGGCCAACCTCGGCCGGGTTGGCGTCATCTACCACAAGACGCTCGAGCAGCTGCTGGTGGTACTGCCGGCACTGTTCGCTGCGATCACCACTGCCGCCGGCGGCGTACCTCAAGACGAGGGAGCCAAGCTGGACTTCAAGATCGACCTGGGCGATCCGCCACCCTGCAATACCGGGTTCCTTCCGCCGCCACTGATCCGGACACCCGCCGACGAGACGTTGCGCGAACTGCCGACGGACATGTACTGCAAGGTGGCGCAGAACGACCCCACCACGGTGCGCGGCGCACGGAACTACCCATGCCAGGAGTTCCCCGGGAAAAGGGCACCGACCGTGCAGCTGTGCCGTGACCCGCGCGGTTACGTGCCGATAGGCAGCAACCCGTGGCGCGGACCGCCGATTCCCTACGGCACTCCGATGACGAACGGCCTTAACGTGTTGCCGCCGAACAAGTTTCCGTATATCCCCCCCGGCACCGATCCGGACCCGGGCACACCGATCGTGGGTCCGCCGCCACCCGGGGTGGTGCCGGGACCCGGCCCGGCGCCCAATCAACCGTTCCCCGTGCCGCCGCCGCCCAACACCGGCGGGACCGACGGCCGGCCGGCGTGGATACCGCCAGCGCCCTACCCGCCGCAGCCGCCACAGCTGCCGTACCCGAAGTGGCTTCCACCGCCGCCACCGCCGGTGGGGATCAATCCCCCGCCGGCAGGCCCGGGGCCCGAAGCCCTGGGGCCCGCCGCCTGGCCCGGTGCCGCAGGCCAGTGGCCCGGCCTACACCACCTACGACCAGCACAGTGGAGCCTTCACCGATCCGGCGGGCGGCACTGGTATCTTCGCGCCCGGCATGAGCAAGGCGTCGAGCGCGGAGAACTGGGTGGACCTGATGCGCGATCCAAGGCAGCTGTAGTGCCAGCACAGGAGCCGGGGGCGGTGGATCGGCGACCGACGGGCTCCGACACGGCGGGGCAACGCGCTCGTCGTCGGGCGTCGCGCGCGGCCGGGCCGGCCAAAGGCGAATCCAGCGCCACCACCACGGTCCGGGTGCAGGCATCGGCCACGCCATCGAAGCCGCGCACGACGCCGCCGGGACCGCCGCCGCGGCGGCCCGCGCATCGTCGCCTGGTCGGATGGGTCGGCTTGGGCGTGGGCGTGGTCGCGGTCGCGCTGCTGGCCACCGGCCTGACCGTGCTCGTTGTCCAGCAGCGGCACGCCGACGCCCAACAGGCCCGCAACCAACGGTTCGTCGACACCGCCACCCAGACCGTGGTCAACATGTTCAGCTACACCCCCGACACCATCGACCAGAGTGTGAATCGATTCGTCGACGGCACCAGCGGGCCGCTGCGCAGCATGCTCAACTCGAACAACAACGTCGAAAACCTCAAAATCCTGTTCCGCGACACCAAAGCCAGCTCCGAGGCGGTGATCAACGGCGCGGCGCTGGAAAGCGTCGACAACGTCACCGACAACGCATCCGTGCTGGTGTCGGTGCGGGTCACGGTCACCGACATCGACGGGGTCAACAAGCCCTCCATGCCTTATCGCATGCGGGTCATCGTGCACGAGGACGACAACGGCCGGATGACCGGTTACGACCTGAAGTATCCGGAAGGCGGGAATTGATGCGGCGGTTGCAGCTGATCACCGCCGGCGTGCTGGGCGCTGTGTTCGTCGCATTGGCTGCGGCCAGTGGTTGGTTCTACTGGGATCGGGTCCAGACCCGTGGCGAGCAGTCGGCGCGGGCGGTCCTGCCCGCGCTGGCCGCAAAGCAGATACCCGAGGTTTTCGGCTATGACTTTCAAACCGTCGAACGCAGCCTCGGTGACGCGTATCCTCTGCTGACCCCGGACTATCGGCAGGAGTTCAAGAAAAGCGCCAACCAGCAGATCATCCCGGAGGCACGCAAACGCGAAGTGGTGGTGCAGGCCAGCGTCGTCGGCGTGGGAGTCATGGCCGCCAAACGTGACTCGGCCACGGTCATGGTCTACCTGAACCGCACTGTGACGGACAAGTCACGGCAACCGGTCTACGACGGCAGCCGCTTGCGGGTCGACTACAAACGGATCGACGGCAAGTGGTTGATCAACTACATCACGCCGATCTGAGGCGGCTCAGTAGCATATCGCAATGTCGTTGCAGTGCAGCGGATAACGCTCGACAGGGGGCTCAAGCGGCGCGACGAATTGCAAGCTGAACGGCTCCTTGCGCATCGCGGGCTGCAGACCACACACATCACCGTGCAGCGAAGTATGCGTGCCCGTCATCGTTTCGTCGTCGAACGCATAGGTCTCGGTGGACTGCGCGGTGCTGCCGTCCGGGCACAACACTCCGGCGTCCTGTTTGACTTGGAAGGTCCACAGGCCATTGGTCAGCCGGGCTCTGCCGGTGAAGTTTTGCAGCTTGTCTTCACGTTTGATGGTGCTTTCGGTGTAGCTCACCACATTCACAGCGCAGAAATCGGCCTGGATTATCGGGTTGGCATAGTCCTGGTAGAAGCGGCTCCCGTTCACTTGGTCGCACAGGGACGACACCTTCCACGTGGCCGCCGGTGCGCCCGCCTGGTTGAAGGTGTAGATGCCGTCCGCCGGCGGTGCCAGCGCCCCGGCCGGGCTCGCAAACGCCACCCCTAGCCCGATTTCGAACGCCGTGAAAACGGCGGCAGCGGTCAACCCGCGAGCGACGGTCACCTGATGCCTCCTTTGCGTCGGCGCGAAACAGTGCAAAACACTGCAATGAGTATCGCGCTCGCCGTGCATGCTAGCCAGAGCCCGGCGGATGCGCCTCGGCGAGCGCGTCGAGAAACGACCGGGCCCAGCGGTCGACGTCGTGGGCGAGCACCTGGCGTCGCATGGCCCGCATCCGGCGCCGTCCCTCCTCGTCGGTCTGGTTGAGCGCCGCCTCGATGGCGTCCTTGACGCGTTCGGTGTCGTGCGGGTTGACCAGGTAGGCCTGGTGCAATTCGGCTGCGGCGCCAGTGAATTCGCTCAACACCAGCGCGCCGCCCAGGTCGCTGCGGCAGGCGACATACTCCTTGGCCACCAGGTTCATTCCGTCCCGCAGCGGGGTGACCAGCATGACGTCGGCGGCGACGAAAAACGCGATCAGCTCGTCGCGGGGAACGGGACGGTGGATGTAGTGCACCACTGGGTGGCCGACCTCCCCGTATTCACCGTTGATGTGGCCGACCTGCCGTTCGATGTCGCTGCGCAGGATCTGGTAGCTCTCAACGCGTTCACGGCTCGGGGTGGCCAGCTGGACCAGCACGGTGTCGTCGCGCTTGGCGCGGCCCTCGGCGAGCAGCTCGGAAAAAGCCTTCAGCCGAACGTCGATGCCCTTGGTGTAGTCGAGCCGGTCGACTCCCAGCAGGATCTTACGGGGGTTGCCGAGCTCGGCCCGGATCTCGCGGGCCCGCCGGCGGATGTTGCGGTCACGGGCCTTGCGGTCGAGCTCAGCCGAGTCGATCGAGATCGGGAACGCGCCCACCCGAACGGTGCGCGACCCCAGGTCGACCTCGCCGAACCGGGATCGGACACCGACCGCCCCGCGAGAGGTATTGGCCCCGACCAACCGCCGCGCCAGGAACAGGAAATTCTGAGCGCCACCGACCAAGTGGAAGCCCACCAGGTCGGCGCCGAGCAGACCTTCGATAATCTCGATGCGCCAGGGCAGCTGCATGAACAGTTCGACCGGCGGAAACGGAATGTGCAGGAAAAAACCGATGGTCAGATCGGGCCGCAGTTCGCGCAGCATCTTCGGCACCAGCTGCAGCTGGTAGTCCTGCACCCACACGGTGGCGCCGCGAGCAGCCGCGCGTGAGGTCGCTTCGGCGAATCGGCGGTTGACGTCGACATAGCGGTCCCACCACTCGCGGTGGTAGATCGGCTTGACGATGACATCGTGGTACAGCGGCCACAGCGTGGCGTTGGAGAACCCCTCGTAATATTGGGCGACGTCGTCGGCGGACAGCCGGACGGGGTACAGCTGCAGGTCCTCTTCGACGATGGGCTGCTCGTCGGCGTCGACGATGCCGGGCCATCCGATCCAGGCTCCACGGCGACGGCGCAGCAATGGCTCCAACGCGGTGACCAGCCCGCCCGGGCTGCGTTTCCAGGTGGTGGTGCCGTCGGCGAGCCGCTCCATGTCGATCGGCAGCCGGTTGGCGACCACCACGAAATCGGAATCCCCGGAGCCCGAACCTCTGGGGCCCTGGCCTTCCCCGGGACTCACTTAGGTCTCGTGTTTCGTCGGCGCAATGCCGAGCATGGACAGGAACATCCGGCACTCATCGGCGTCGTTCGCGTACGCGGCCACTACGCGCCTGGCCTGGCTTGCGGTGCTGTCGGTCAATGGTTCCACGTCGCCGATTTCGCCGGGGTCAGACTTGGTAGGCATGCCATCACTGTAGGCGAAGCGCGGTTTGGGCCGCAGGCGCCGTGCGAGTTCACCGAGCATGCAGTCAGCGTGCGCCCCACTTGCGGCCCTGCAACCTGAGCCTGGCCGGCGACCCACCGGCGGGCGCGTTACGTGGTGGCCGTAATCTGTAAGCATCTGACAAACCCAGGTGAGGTGGCGAAATGGCAGTCCACGATGATGTGGGCACCAGCGCGGTTGACGGCGAGTCCGCTGAGCTGGTTACCTACGAAACCCTCGACGAGGGCCGCATCGCCCGCGTGTGGCTCAACCGGCCCGAAGCCCACAACGCCCAGAATCGCACCCTGCTGGTTCAGCTCGACGAGGCGTTCTTGCGCGCCGAAGCCGACGACGACGTCCGGGTGGTGATCCTGGCCGCGCGCGGCAAGAACTTCTCCGCCGGCCACGACCTGGGTTCAGAGGCCGCGCTGGCTGAACGCAAGCCCGGCCCGGCCCAGCATCCGACGTTTCGTGGTTACGGCGCCACCCGAGACCCCATCGCTGAGAAGACGTTTCTGCAGGAATGGCACTTCTATTTCCACAACACCTGCCGCTGGCGCGATCTGCGCAAGATCACCATCGCCCAGGTTCAAGGCAACGCGATCTCCGCGGGTTTGATGCTGATCTGGGCCTGCGATCTCATCGTCGCCGCCGACAACGCGAAGTTTTCCGACGTCGTCGGGGTGCGCATGGGCATGCCGGGCGTCGAATACTACGCGCACCCTTGGGAATTCGGCCCCCGCAAAGCCAAAGAACTGCTGTTGACCGGTGATTCGCTCGACGCCGACGAGGCGTACCGGCTCGGCATGGTGTCCAAGGTCTTTCCGCTCGACCAGCTAGAGGAAAAGACACTGGAATTCGCACGGCGCATCGCCGAGCGGCCCACGATGGCGGCGCTGCTGATCAAAGACTCGGTCAACGCCGCCGCCGACGCGATGGGGTTCACCGAGGCGCTACGCCACGCATTCCACGTGCACGAGCTCGGACATGCGCACTGGGCTGCCTACAACGAAAACCGCTACCCGGTGGGGCTGCCGCCCGAGGTCGAGGACTGGCGCAACGCAAAACCGTCGAAGATCGCCCGCCGCGACGAGCCCTAGAGAGCGCTGACCGTCACCGGTATCCCGTTGAGCGCGCCGTTACCTGACGGCTCGTCGAGAAATGTCGGCGGCGACAGCACATTCGTGTTGGCACCCGGAGCGCCGTTGGCCACGGCCATCCGCGTGCCCGGTTTGCCGTGGCCCCAGCCGTGCGGCATGGAGACGGCACCACGCTTGATCGCGTCTGTGACCTCGACCGGAACCTGGATCTCCCCAACCTGCGATCTGGCCGTGACGATGTCGCCGTGGGCCACGCCGCATCGATGCGCGTCGTCTGGATGCATCAACAGCGTGCAGCGGTCGCGGCCCTTCATTAGCGCCGGCACATTGTGCAGCCACGAATTGTTCGACCGTAAATGCCTGCGGCTGACCAGAACCAGTTCCTCGCCCGGGCGTGTCAGTCGGCGCGAAAGCCGCGGCCGGCACCCGTTCCGGTGGCCAGTCGGCGGCCACCCGCCGCATCGTCGCGACACCTTGACGTGCGGGGCCAGCGCGCCCAGGGAAACCAGGTCCTCGTCGAACAGCGTGTGCGTGATCGCGAGCAAGAAAGCCGCATCGGTGCCGGGAGTGATTGGCAGCCGTTCGTCGGCCTGCGCTGCGGTGCGGGTACGGACCGGGTCGATGACCACCACCTTGCCGCGCCGCCGGATGCGCTTGATGAGCGCCATGACATCGGGGGCGGCGAGCAGTGAGCCCTGCGACTCCGCCGGGTTCGCGCCCATGATCACCAGCAGGTCGGTGCGCTCGATGTCCGGCACCGGGAAGCCCCACCATCGGCCGTACATCAGATGCGACGACAGGTTTTTCGGCCACTGGTCGACGGTGCCGGGCGAAAAGGTGACCGGCATGCCAGACATCCCGAGCAGCACGCCCGCATAACGGGCCAGTGAAAAGGAATGCGCAAGCGGGTTGCCGGTGTGGGCGGTGACGGCTCGGATGCCGTACTTGTCGATGACCGGTACGTGTGGCCGTGGCTCCATTGGTCGTCGCGGTTGCCGCGGCTGCCGGCGACCTTGCCGTCTTCGACGCGGATCTCCAAGCCGCACATGGCTTCACACAGCGGGCAGGTGTGTAAGTGCCGGCCGTCCTCGCCGACGGCCGCCAACGGTGTGACGAGACTCGTGGAGACCCGCCCACCATATATCGCTACGGTAAGTAGCGGAAGTGCTGTAATGGACGGCTTACTCCGCCATCGGTCGAACAGGCGCGTGGTTCGATGGGTGCGACGGATTCGGCTGTGAAGTGAGGAGTTAACGTGCGGCTTTCGTTCGAGGACCGGACATATCTGGTCACGGGAGGGGGCAGCGGCATCGGTAAGGCAGTAGCGGGCGGGCTGGTCGGGTCCGGGGCGGCGGTGATGATCATCGGCCGCGACGCCTACCGGCTGGCGGGCGCCGTGAAAGACATCGAGGCAACCACCGCCACCCGCGGCTCGATCCGCTACGAGTCTGCCGACGTGACCGACGAGGACGAGATCGCCCAGACGGTGGAGGCCGCGACGGCATGGCACGGTCGGCTGCACGGCGTGGTGCATTGCGCCGGCGGCTCGGAGACCATTGGCCCGATCACTCAGATCGACTCCGAGGCCTGGCGACGCACCGTCGACCTCAACGTCAACGGCACCATGTACGTGCTCAAACATGCCGCGCGCCAACTCGTGCGCGGCGGCGGCGGATCGTTCGTCGGGATCTCGTCGATCGCGGCCAGCAACACCCACCGCTGGTTCGGGGCTTACGGAGTGACCAAATCCGCCGTCGACCACCTGATGATGTTGGCGGCCGACGAGCTGGGCCCGTCGTGGGTCCGCGTCAACGGCATCCGGCCGGGGCTGATCCGCACCGACCTGGTGGCCGCGATCACCGAGTCGCCGGAGCTGAGCGAGGACTACCGGATCTGCACTCCGCTGCCGCGGGTGGGCGAGGTCGACGACGTCGCCAACCTGGCCATGTTTTTGCTCAGCGATGCCGCCAGCTGGATCACCGGACAGGTCATCAACGTCGACGGCGGACACGCGCTGCGGCGCGGCCCGGATTTCAGCGCGATGCTGGAACCGGTGTTCGGCGCCGACGGGCTACGCGGAGTGGTCTGAGGCCACACCCGCGTCGCGGGCCGCAAGGCTGGCGATCGCCGACCAATCCAGATCGCCTTGGCCGTTGGCCACCAAGGTGAGAAGCCGGTCCCGCAGCAGGCCGGCGAGCGGTAACGGGACGCGAAGCTCGTCACCGGCGGCAAGTGCCAGTTTGATGTCTTTGAGCCCCAGGGTGGCCGCAAAGCCGGCCGGCTGGAATTGCTGGCGTGCGATCAGCCCCCCGTAGGTCTGGTAGGCCGGCGCGCTGAACAACGTCGAGGTGAGGATGTCGACGTACTGCAGCGGGTCCACCCCGCCCTTGGCGACGAGCGCGATCGCCTCGCCCAGCGACTCGATGACCGAGGCGATCAGGAAATTCCCGGACAGCTTGACGAGGTTGGCGGTGTGCGGCTGCTCGGAGACCACGAAGGTGCGTTGCCCGATCGCATCGAACAGCGGGGTCAGCGGGTCGAGCACTTGAGGTGCCCCGGCTGCGACGACGAAAAGCTTTGCCGCAGAAGCGGCTTCGGGCCTTCCGAACACCGGTGCGGCGACATACTGCTGACCGGCCTCGGCGTGCGCGGCGGCGAGGCGTTTCGACAGGCCGACGCTGATGGTGCTCGCCGAGACGTGGGTGGCGCCCGACGCGAGCGAGGCCAGGATGCCGTGCTCGCCCAACGTGACCTCTTCGACCGCCTCGTCGCCGGCGAGCATGGTGACCACCACCTCGCCGCCGCACGTCTCGGCGACAGCGTGAGCGGGGGCAGCGCCCTGCTGGACAAGTGTTTCCATCTTGGCGGCGGTGCGGTTGTAGACGGTGACCCGGTGACCAGCGTTGACGAGGTTGGCGGCCATGCCGCGACCCATGTTGCCCAAGCCGATGAATCCGATCCGCATGATCTCCACCATGCCCGCTGCTGCCGTGGGCAGGCGACGACTGGTAGTCCGCTCAATGAGATGACGATCTTGTCGGTCGTCGGGCCGATCAGGAAGCTAGCCTGGTATAGCCACAACCCGGAGGATCCGATGGCTGCAACCTGGGACACGATCGACCGCTACGTCGTCATCTCGACGGACACCCACGCCGGGGCTGATCTCTACGGTTACAAGCAGTATCTGCCCGCGCGCCTGCACGACGAATTCGACGCCTGGGCCAAGACCTATGTCAGCCCGTTCGACGACCTTGTCATCGCCACGGCCAACCGGAACTGGGACCACGAATTCCGGATTGCCGAAATGGACGCCGACGGGGTGGCCGGCGAGGTGTTGTTGCCCAACACCGTGCCCCCGTTCTTCCCGACAACCCCCAACATCACCATCAGCCTGCCCCGGACTCGCGACGAGTTCGAGAAACGTTGGGCCGGCGTGCAGGCCCACAACCGCTGGCAGGTCGACTTTTGTTCGCTGGCGCCCACCCGACGGCGCGGCTTGATCCAGATCTTTCCCAATGACGTCGACTTGGCGCTGCAGGAGATTCGCTGGGGGGCCGACCAGGAGTGTTTCGGCGGCGTGCTCATTCCCCCGGTCTCACCTGGCGACCCCCACGTTGCCCCGCTCTTTCACACCCGCTACGAACCGATCTGGAGGCTATGCGCCGAGCTTGACCTGACGATCGTTCAGCATGCGGGGGCCGGCAGCCCCGAGATGCCGATGGACCAGCCGGCATCCAACGCCGTGTTGATCACCGAGATGGCGTTGTGGGCCCAACGCACCCTCGGTCACCTGATACTTGCCGGGGTGTTCGAGCGCTATCCGTCACTGCGGTTCGTGCCGACCGAGCAGGGCACGCTATGGGTGCAGCAGCAACTGGCCATTCTCGACGCGATGGTGCCCACCATGAAATCCGAGGCCCACAACCGCACCTACGGCATGTTCGGCGGATCGTCGGTCGATGAGCTGACCCTGAGCCCAAGCGAATACGTCAAGCGAAACTGCTACCTGGCTGCCGAGTTGATGCCCTACGACGCGGCGATGATCGACTTCATGGGTGCTGACCACATCATGTGGGGCAGTGACTATCCGCACGAGGAGGGCTTCACCCCGCATTCCAAGCTGGCGATCCGTTGGGCTCTGCACAACAGGTCGCAGGACGAGTGCCGGAAGATATTGGGCGGCAACGCGGGTCGACTGTACCGTTTCGACCTTGACGCGCTGGTGCCCGTCGCCGAGAAGATCGGGCCCACGGTCGCCGAGGTGCACACCCCGCTCGGGGACACCGGGTATCGCGCTCCCGCGGCGTTCGGCTACCGGCCATTCGAAGGTGGGCTGGCGCTCAAGCGGCTAGCCCCGGCACGCAGCTGATGGACGGCAGCGATTCCCCGGACAAGCCGAATCTCGCGGCGACAAGTTGGGCGCTGCTCGGCATGCTGTCATACGAGCACGAGCTCTCCGGTTATGACATCCGGAAGTTCATCGATTGGAGCATGCGCTTCTACTACGGCAGCCCGGCCTACAGCCAGATCTACTCCGAGCTCAAACGACTCGAACAACTGGGCCTGGTGACCTCGCGTGTCGAGAACACCGGCGGCACCCGCAATCGGAGGCTCTACAAGATCACCCAAGCCGGTCTGGAGGCGGTGACCCGGTGGGCCAACGACACGCCGGTCGACCCGCCGACGCTCAAGCACGGCGCACTGCTGCGGGTGACGTTGGGACATCTCACCAGCCCGACGCGACTCAAGGAGTTGCTGCAAGAACACGTGGCCTATGCGGACGAGATGCAGCGCAAGGCGGCCAAGGACGCACGCTGGGCCGGCGCTGACCCGTCCTGGGCGTACGCGCGAATCGCATTGCGATGGGCCGAGAGGTATTACGCCAACGAGCGGGAGCTGGCCCTGAAGTTGATCAAAGAGCTCGACGAGGCCGAAGCCGTCTTCCCCCGTGCCCCAGACGGCGAGCCCACTAAGATTCCCTGGCCCGCACCGGAATTCTGGTACGAGATTGAGAAGAAGGCGAACGCGGAAGAATCGGACTGATCATGCTCCAGCGGCGTCACGGGCAGCGATGTAGCCGTACACCAAGCCCTGTGCGATCGTGGCACCGGCACCGGGATAGGTGGTCCCGAACACGTTAGCCGCGGTGTTGCCGATCGCGTAGAGCCCTTCGATCACACTGCCGTCTTCGCGTCGCACCCGGGCGCGGTCGTCGGCCCGCAGGCCGCCGCAGGTGCCGAGACGCTTAGCACCATCTTGACCGCATAGAACGGTGTCCTCTCGAGGGCGCGCAGATTGGGATTGGGAACGGTCTTGTAGTCGCTGAGGGCATCGAAGCGTGCCATAAGGTCAGCATCAGAGTCGAGGTAAACGACCAGTCTCGATCGTCCATCGCGTTCCGCTCACCGCACAGAACTTGTGGTCGATCGGTATCCATGTCCGGGTCCGGCGTCATGCGTCCCGCAGTGGCCCTGGTTCGCGCACGGCCGAAGGGTCGGTGCCACACGCAGCGGGCGTAGCGGTTGCAGCGTCGGCGCGACATGCCGCGGGCCGCCGTCGACGTTGCGCCAGATGTGCATTGCTGTCATTCGCACTGGCGCAGCCATGCGCTGATCGAACAACATCCGGCTCATCGGTCCGCATACTGACACCGCTGCGACAGCCTCGCCGGGATCGCCGATAGGGGCTGCGACACAGCCGAATCCGGGCAATGACTCCTCGCGGTCAAACGCCACGCCATGGGCACGCACCTTGGCCAGCTCGACGTCCAACTGCGACCGGCTGCTGATCGAGTATCTGGTTTTGCGGTTGCGGAGGTTGATTGCGTCGGCGGTGTTGCTGTAGGCCATTATGGCCTTGCCCACCGCCGTGCAATGCGCCGGCTGCCGTCCGCCCACGCGACTGGGATGGCGGCGGTCATCCGGTCGCCGATCTTGTCCAGGTACACCACGTCGGAGCCGTCGAGAACGGCAAGGTGAACCACCAGCCCGGTGGCTCGGTGCAGATCGTGCAGCAGCTGTGTGGCCGCGCGGTGGAGCCGATCCTGGTGGACAGCAAGAGATCCCAGCTCCATCAGCCGTATGCCCAACTCGTAGTCACGACCGCTGCGGCGCAGCCAGCGCAGTTGCACCAGCCGCTCGAGCAGCCTGTGTGCCGACGAGCGCGGCAAGCCCGTGCGCCGCACGATCTGAGCCAGCGTCAACCTGCCACCGCCGTCGAACGCGTCCAGCACCAGCGATACCCGATCGATGACTGCAGTTGGCGTGGTTGATCCGACGGTCACGGTCACGACGCCTCCTCGCGGTGCGGCACATGACTAATAGAAATATTTCTGTTTCTAGCACGCTGGCATGGAATCCGTCACATAGGCGGCACAGAGGCTGGGCCAACACATCTCATGGACGGCGCCGACCTCGACGAATGCTGGAACGACTCAGCCCTTGGCGGCGGCACGACCGGCGCGACGCCCATAGAAGCTGCCATCGCCCAACGAGATCCCGCTGGCATAACCCCACGCGGCCAGACCTGCAGTGCAGCGTCCCGCCGCATACAAGCCGGGGATCGGCTCTCCGCCGACGTGCAGCACCTCGGAATCCAGCGTGGTCATCAAACCGCCCAGCGTGAACCCGGCGGTGCTCCCGCGCAGATCGATCGCGCCGACCGGCGTGCCGATCGGCCTTACCCATTCAGGCTTCTTGTGCAGCAACGGATCCTCGCCGCGGGCGGCGGCATCGTTGTAGGCGTTGACGGTGGCTTGCAGCGACCCGGCCGGCAGGCCGATCTCGCGTTCGAGCTCGGCCACGGTCTCGCAGACCCATGTCGCCTGCCGTTTGAGGAGCGGTGTCGCCGACGTCGCGGCCATGGCCTCGTCTTGTGCGTCGCCGTCGAGGATCAAGAACGCGGTGTCGTCCTGCTGGTAGAGCGTGAGCTGCCCGATCCGGCCGGAGTACGTGTCCTCGGGGACATAGCGCTGTCCGCGACCATTGACGAGGATGCCGCGGACGGTCTGCTGGGGATCGACCAGGAATGCCACCTCTGTGGCATCCATGTGCGCCAGGTCCGCGCCGAGCGCCTGCGCCATTCTGATGGCCTGACCGTCGTGCTGCTCGATCGACGCGGCCGGGCGCCCGGCGATCCGCGGGGCGTATTGGGCGACCATCGCGTCGTTGTAGGCAAAGCTGCCGCAGGCCAAGACGACGCCGCGATGCGCACGCACGGCGAGCCGCTTCCCGTACTGGCGCGCGATAATCCCGGCGACGCGGCCGTCCGACTGCACGACCAGCGAGACGGCGCGGACGTCGTAGACGGATCGCACACCCAGCGATGTGGCGGTGTCGACCAGTGGCTTCATCAGCATGTAACCGGCGCTCGCCTCGCCGGCTCGCTTGTCGGTCATCTGCGGGACATGGCCGCGCGGAGCGGGTTTCGCGATGGTGTTGAATGGGAAGGCGTTCTCCCCGCCGGTGAACATCAGGCCTTGATCGCCCGGTGGCTCCCAGCCGGGTTCCCCCCAGAATTCCGCCTTGAACGGCACGCCGCAGTCAACGAGCCAATCGAAGTGATCGACGCTGCCGGCGCAGTAGTCGGCGATGCGGTTCTCGTCCGCACCCGGTCCCATCGCGACGTTGAGGAAGGCCGCCATGTTGTCGACGGAATCCTCGAAACCGCAAGCCTTTTGCAGTGGTGTGCCGCCGCCGAGATAGATGAACCCGCCCGCCATGGCGGCCGCCCCGCCCCAGGAGCCGGTGCGCTCGGCCACCAGGACATCGGCGCCGGCTCTGGCGGCCTCAACGGCGGCGGCCGCACCGGCCACACCGTAGCCGGCGATCACCACGTCGGCCTCGTGATCCCACCCGCTGATCGACGACGCCGGGACGGGATGCACGTCGGTCATCGAAGTCATGGCCGCATCGCCGCCGGTAGATCGCCGACCCACTGATGGCCCCAGTAACTGTCGGCCGTGATTTCCTCCGCCGTGTAATAGGTTTCGTCGACACGCATACCGTCGGTGCCGAATTCGATGTCCCAGTCGCCGGGCGCGCGGACGTAGAACGACACCATCTTGTTGTTGGTGTGCCGACCGAGCGTCGACGACAGCTGGAATCCCTCGGCGTTGACGCGGTCCAGCGCCTGCCCCACCGTGTCAAGGCTGTCGACCTCCACCATGATGTGGACCAGGCGGGGGTCGCGCTGGTGTGCGGCCGGGACAATGGCCAGGCTGTGGTGTCGCTCGTTGATGCCGAGGAAGCGAACCCGCACCGGGCCGAACTCCTTCGGTAGCGGCACCCGAAACGCGCCGCGAGAACGGAAACCCAGCACATCGGTGTAGAAGTCGAACAACCCATTGGGATCGGTGGCCGGCAGCACGACATGGCCCATACCTTGGTCACCGGTGACGAATTTCGCACCGAACGGGGTGATGACGGGGCTGTGGTCGAGCACCGCGCCGTGAAACACCTCGAGCGTGGTACCGGCCGGGTCCTCGAAGCTGATCACCTCTTCCACGCGGCGGGCCTCGGCCTCCTCGATGGACAACTGCTTGACCGGCACCCCCGCACCGTCGAGGGCCGCTTTAACGCGCTGCAGCGCGGGGTGGTCGCGTACCTCCCAGCCAACGGTGAGCACCCGGTCGGTCTCACCAGGCACCACGATGAGTCGGGCCGCGCGTTCGTCCATTCGCAGGTATAGCGCGGACTCGTCAGGTCCCTTGCCTTCGGCGAAACCCAGGACGCCGAAGGCGAAATGCCGCCACCGCTCGATCTGTTTGGTGGAAATCGTGATGTAGCCGAGGCTCTTCAGGTCGCTCACTGCCGTCCTCCTAGATCAGGGCCCGCAGCGGACCCTCGGGCGGATCGATGCCCAGCGAACTCAGCGCGGACGCGTGAAAGACGGTGCCCGGCATGTGGATAGCGTGGTTAAGCCCGGCGTGTGCGTCGCGCCAGTACCGCTGCAGGGGTTTGTCCATCCGCAACGCATTGCCCCCGGAGCGGGCGAAGATCTGGTCGACGGCCATGACGGCGCGCCATGCCGCACGGATTTGGGTGCGCCGCCCAATTGCGCGGTCATGGAACGACACCTCCTTACCGGCGTCGACGATGTCGTAGATGCGGTCCACATTGGCCAGCAGCTCCTGGCGGGCAGCGTTGATGTCGGCGGCGGCCTCACCGATGGCATACATGACGTATGGATCGTCCTTGATCGCCGTTCCGGTCGCCGCCACCCGGTCTCGTTGGTAGTCCAGGTGCGCCGCCAGCGCACCTTCGGCGATGCCGACCACCGCCGCGGTGATTCCCAACGGGAACATCGTCGACCACGGCATCAGGTACAGCGGCTTGGTCATGCCCGCCTCACGCTGGGCGGTGCCGTCCATCACCTTCGTCGCGTCCATGGTCCGGTAGGCGGGCACAAACGCATCGCGCACGATGATGTCCTTGGATCCGGTTCCGCGCAGCCCCACGACGTTCCACGAGTCCTCGACAATCTCGTAGTCCTTACGCGGCAGGATCATGTGCAGCATCTGCGGGGGCATGACCGGCTTGCCGTCGCTGTCGCCGACCATGGCGCCCAGGATGATCCAGTCGCACTGGTCGGTGCCGGAACTGAACTGCCAGCGGCCGTTGAAGATGTAGCCGCCATCGACGGGTTTGGCCACGCCCTGCGGCGCATACGGGGACGCCACCCAGGTGTCGAGGTCGTCGGCCCAGATCTCCTCGGCCACCCGCGGGTCGGCGTAGGCGAGCTGGTAGGGGTGCACGGCCACCACACCGGTGATCCAGCCGGCGGCGGGATCAAGCGCCGCGGTAGCCATCACCGTCTCGGCGAACTCACGCGGATGGACCTCGTAGCCGCCGTACTTGGCGGTTTGTAGGAGCCGGATCGATCCAGCTTCCCTCATCGCCTTGGTGGTCTGATCGGTCAGCCGGCCGATTCTCTCCGCCTCGGCCGCCTGCTCGCGCAGCTGGTCGGCCATGTCCATCAGCCGATCGATTACCCGCTCGGTCATGCTGTGTCCTAACGTCGGGGACTCGCGATCGATGGTGCCCTGTCGGTGATCATGACATCTTTGGTGATCCCGGTCAGCGGAAAGTTGTGGGCGCTCCCATTCGTGAGCCCACGGTGTGTGGCCGGACAGCATGGCGGCATCGAGGCAGTTGAAATGGATGCCGGCTACATCGCCTATCTCAGATGAGGCAACGAAGTGAATGGTCACCAGCGGTCCTGCAAGCCGATCGACAACCAGCACAATGACGTCACTCGGCGAAGGCGTACCAGTGCAGGACTCGGGCCGCGGAAAGGCGCTGGGCGCACCCCCTCAGTGCCTTGCATGCCCCAAACCGTCACAGACGGCGTCGGCAATGTGGGACGCAGTCCCACTGAGCGAAAACGCTTCCTGACGCACTCGTTGCTGTTGCGCGATAGCCGCACTGGAGCTCGCAGATGCTGTGCCAGCTTGACAGGAGCGGCTCTACGTCGTCGTGATCGAGCGGCTGGAGCATGACCGAACCTCATCAGAAGCAACGGCCGCCTGGTGTTTCCTACCGCGAGCAGCTGACCGGTCTCCAGCCGTGGTCGGTTGCTTGGGCGGTCCGGTGCGGATCACCAGCGTCCACCACGGTCATACACCGGAGATCGCGCTGACGTCGGACACCACGGCTCGCGGGATATGGGCGATGGAGGATTCGTTGTGGTGGACCAACGGCGACCACGAGGAGCACGTGCAGGGCTACGCCCACTACCACGAGGAATACCGAAAGGTGGACGGCCGCTGGTGTATCAGCGCCCGGAGACTGACCCGGCTGCGGGTGGAGACGACGCCGGGATTCACCTCGTTCCTGCGCAACCGGCTGTGACATGGGACGTCCGACCGAGAAAGTATGCGCCGCAGCCGGAGATCCTGCGCTACATCAATTGGGCAAAGACGGCTTCAACCTGACCAGCGTATGAGGCTGGACCACGACGCCAATCGTCAAATACGTTATGGGCCAGCGAGCCGAGGAGAAAGAACATGAGGCGACTTGAGCGCAACCGCATCCTAGTGACCGGCGCTGCGTCAGGAATCGGCCAGGCCACCGCGCTGCGGTTGCTGGACGAGGGCGCGTCTGTGGTCGCCGCCGATATCGCGGTACTGGACAAGACCCGTGCCCGCGCCGAGGAGTCGGGGTCGGCTAAACGCCTCACCACCGTAGAGATGGACGTTGGCGACGAGACGTCAGTGGCCGACGGTGTGCGGTCGGCCGTCGACGCGCTGGGTGGCCTGGACTCGCTGGTCAACGCGGCCGGCATGCTGCGGGCGGCACACACGCACCAGACCAGCACGCAGCTGTGGAACCACATCATCACCGTCAACCTGACGGGGACCTTCCTTGTGGTGCGTGAGTCGCTTCCGGCGCTGCTGAAAAACCCGCGCAGCACCATCGTCAACTTCAGCTCCACATCGGCTGCATTCGCGCACCCCTATATGGCGGCCTACGCGGCCAGCAAGGGCGGCATCCAGTCCTTTACCCATGCGATCGCCCTGGAATACGCGCGCCAAGGACTGCGCGCAGTGTGTGTCGCCCCCGGCAGCATCAAGTCCGGAATCACTGATGCCACAGCAGGATACATTCCCGCCGACGCCGACTGGTCGCTGTTCGCCCGACTTTCACCGATCCTGCCCACCACGCTGGAATCCAGCGGAGCGGGGATGGCCGATCCCGCGGCCGTGGCCGGGGTGGTCGCGATGCTGGTGTCCGAAGACGGTGCGTTTATCACCGGCACCGAAATCCGCATCGACGGCGGTACTCACGCATGACGCGAGATGTCAGCTACGAGGACACCTTTCGGGAAATCGAGACCGATGCTGGCGTGCTGCGCTATCACGAGGCCGGCGACGGGCCACCGCTGGTGATGCTGCACGGCTCAGGTCCCGGTGTGACGGGGTGGCGCAACTTCCGCGGCGTGCTCGGCGCGTTCGCCGAGCAATACCGTTGCCTGGTACTGGAATTCCCCGGCTTCGGTGTCAGCGACGACTTCGGCGGGCACCCCATGCTCACCGCGTTCGACGCGGTGGTGCGATTCATCGACACGCTCGAGTTGGGCAGGGTGGACATCGTCGGCAACTCGATGGGCGGTGCGATCGCGATCAACTATGCAATCGCACATCCTGAGCGGGTGCGGCGGCTGGTGACCATCGGCGGCATCGGCCGCAATATTTTCAGTCCCGGCCCGCCTGAAGGCATCCGGCTGCTGCAGGAGTTCACCGAGGAGCCCACCCGAGAACGGCTGATCCGCTGGCTGCATTCGATGGTCTATGACCCCGCAGTCGTGACCGACGAGCTCATCGAGGAGCGCTGGCAGCAGGCCACCCACCCCAAGACGCTGGCGGCCGCGCGGCGGATGCATGCGAGGGAGGCCTTCGCGCAGATGACCAAGGCCATGGACGCGTCGAAGCGCCCGCAACCGTGGGCGGTGATGCATCGGCTCAAGGCGCCGACGTTGATCACCTGGGGTCGCGACGACCGGGTGAGCCCACTGGACATGGCGCTCATCCCGATGCGCACCATCCCCAACGCAGAACTACATGTATTCCCCAACTGCGGGCACTGGACGATGATCGAAGCCAAAGACGCATTCGTCAGTGTCGTGTTGGCCTTCTTGGCCCGCCCGGAAGTTTAGTTGACGCAGGGCACGCCACCGCCGTCGATGGGCGCCCCTCGGTCTGGCGTGGGCTCAGTGGAAGTGGCGGCGCGTGACGTGTAGTACGAACCGGAAGCCGTTGAGGTGGTAGCGGTTTCGTCGAGAGATGATGAAGGTGGGGTGTAGTCGTCTCCTACCACGACGCGGATCCGGTTGGGGCGCAAGGCGCTATCACTATGATCGGACACGTCGATGCCCAGCAGCGCCGCCACGTCGTGGGCGTCGGTGCCCGCGCCCGCACCGTAGTCGATTGCGGTTACGGTGGGTTCACCGCGCACCCGGTCACGCACCTCGCCAGGGGTATAGCCATGTTCACGCAAGATGCGCGACACCTTGCCGGCGATTCCGGAGACGCTGCTGGCGTTGACGACGTCGACGACCGTCGCCGGGTTGGGCGTGCTGGTCGTGGGGGCGGCGGACTCGGGAGTGCCGAACGCCGCCGCCACCTCGCGCTTGATCGCGGCGGGGTCGACGATGTTGACGTCTTGGCCGTCGATGTTTTCGTAGCGCACCACGGGCAGGGTGCGGTATTCGACGTTGCCGCCGGCAAGCGTGGCCATCCGGCGAAACTGGTTCTCGTCCCAGCCGGCGGAGAGCACCACGTCTTTGCGGGCCACGGCGATCAGGCTCTTGAGCTTGCTGAGATCTGCGAAGGTGCCCGAATCCTGCAGTTGGCGCACAACCGCGGACAGGAATGCCTGCTGGCGATGGGTGCGGTCGAGGTCGCCGTTCTCCAGCCCGTGACGCTGCCGGACGAACGACAGTGCCTGCTCGGCGTTGAGAGTCTGCCGGCCCGCCGGGAAGTCCGCGCCGGAATACTCGTCGTAGACGGCGTGCTTGAGGCAGACCTGCACGCCGCCCAGGCTCTGGGTGAGGTCGTAGAAGCCGGCCAGGTTGACCTCGGCGAAGTAGTCGATCGGAACCCCGGTGAGGTTGCGCACCGCCCGTAAGGTCGCCGCCCGACCAGCTTCGCGGCCCTTGGTCTCCAGTTCTTTTTGGTCGCTGACCCCTTTGTCGATGAGCTTCTGCTCGACGTATTGCTTGGTGAGCCCGTACGCCTCCTTGATCTTGATGTGGTGGTATCCCGGCACCCCGCGAAACGGCACCCAGTCGTCGCGGGGGATGGAGAAGGCAACCACCCGGTCGTCGGCGCCGACGTGAACCAGGATCAAGGTGTTGGTGTTGTAGCCGCCGGCATCGGAATCTCCGGCATGCAGGTGCTTCAAGATCGCCCACGGCAAATCGTTGCCGTTCTGGTCTTTCCGCGAGTCCAGGCCGATCAGCAGGATGTTCATCGACCCGCCGCTGGAACGTGGGTCGTCAGAACGCAGCGCCTGAGAAACGGTGATGCCGCCCAGTGCTCCATGGGCCACCCACCAACCGGCGCCGGTCAACACCACCGCTGCCGCCGACACCAGCGCACAGCAGCCACGCACCAGCCTCCGGCGCACCTGTGCGCGCACCGGGGTGGCACGATGGCGGGGCTTACCACCTGATCGGGTCGCCATCACAACTTCGACTCTGCCACGACTGTGCTACCCGCGCCGGGATCGATGTTTGCGGTGGCGAAACCCGGCTCACATCGTTGCGTATTCTGCAGCTTGCTGTCGCTACAACGCAGTGGCCGAGGTAAGGCCATGTCTTGTTACCATCGCGCAGTGCACCGTGGGGTTGCACCATCCGGACGCGGCGGACCGCGATCTGTGTCCAGACGCGAGGTCCTCAAATATGCCTCTGTCACACCAGTTCTACTGAGCTCAGGGATGCTGGCCGCGATATCCGGCGGGCCGACGGCGTCAGCGGCCGGCGGTAAGTTGATCGACTTTACGGAGCGGTTGGTGCCGGCCGATCAGATCAAATCGGCGGGTTATGACGGAGCGGTGGTGTATGTGGCTGAGTCGCGGCCGGGTGCAAACTTCGATTTCAAGCCCGTCACCCGCGAGTACGCCGGCGCGCTTCGCGCGGCTGGTCTTCACGTGGTCAGCAACTACCAGTACGGCAAGCCCGGCTGGCCTGACCCATCCGATTACACCCGCGGGTATGACGGCGGCGTGGCCGATGCCCAGACAGCCCTGCGGTTCCACACCGCGGCAGGGGGAGGCGATTCGGCCCCGATATTCTTCAGCATCGACGAGGATATCGACCAGAAAATCTGGAAAACCGTTGCGCTAGAGTGGTTTCGGGGAATCAACTCGGTACTCGGGGCGGATCGTACCGGCATCTATGGGCATGCCCAGGCGTGTCGGTGGGCGATCGAAGACGGCGTAATTGGACGCTCGACTACTGCAGGGCACCGGTGGGCGTGGCAGACCAGCGCATGGTCGCATGGCGAGCGCGAGCCTGCGGCGGTGCTTTATCAGTCGGTGGTCAACACGCCGTCGAGCCCGGGACCGTTGCTGGCGGGCACACACGTGGACGTGGACGAGGTTCTCGCCACCGATTTCGGGCAATGGGATTTAGATCGTCGGTCGCGAGCTTGAGGTGTGGGGCGCCGCCGCGTGGTCAACGAAGAGCTGGCGAAAATTGCTACGCCACACCGGACATGACAGTAAGGTGCTGCACGTGAGCAGAGCCTTGTTAGCCAACGGTCGAGGCCGCTGGCTGGCATTGGCCGCCTCGATCGCCGTCTCCGCCGCCATCTTCCACGCCCAAGCCACCCGGCATCCCTGCTGCGCCGAGATCCCGGCAGCAACCCCCACGGCGAAACCATCCGGGCCGACCAGTACAGCGCACGTCCAGGGGACCGTTCCGGCCAGCGCGCCGCGTCTTGCCAGCCGCGCCGAGGTGGAATCGCTGGCGGCAAGCGCGCCCACCACCGCCCAGCAATTCCAGTTCGCATTACCGCCCGGTGTCGCGCCGGAGGAGGGGTTGCAGGTGCACACCATCCGGGCGGCCCGTGCAATCAGCGTGCTGTTTCCCGAGATCACCACGATCGGCGGGTTTCGGCAGGATCCGCTGAAATGGCATCCGAGCGGGTTGGCAATCGACGTGATGATCCCCAACTATCACAGCCCCGAGGGAATCGAGCTTGGCAACCAGATCGCCGGGCTTGCCCTGGCCAATGCGAAACGATGGGGGGGTGGTGCATGTGATCTGGCGGCAGGCCTTCTACCCGGGTATTGGCGCGCCCAGTTGGACCGCGGACTACGGCTCAGAAACCGCAAACCACTACGACCACGTTCATATCGCCACCGACGGCGGTGGGTACCCGAGCGGGCGCGAAACCTACTACATCTGATGTGCCCGGCATCAGTCGCTGGCACCCAACCAACCCAGTCGAGTCACTACCCGAGCACGGACTGACTAACCAGGTTGCCTAGCGTGCGCGTGGTCCGGGCCGGGTTCGATGCCAGAAGGTGCGACACTGTATCGGGTAACGGTCAAAGCCGCCGCTAGCCGCCCGCACTACTCTCGGTGGTAGGTACCCCCCGCCGGTGCGGTTCCCGAAAGGTTGCCAGATGAAAGCATTCGGGATTGTGGCGGCAGCCGCCGTGGCTTTCGCACCGGTTTGGATGACAGCCACCACGCCGGGTGCGGCAGAGGCGGCTCCGTGTGCTGGGGCCGGGGCCAATCCCAATTTCTGCGACGAATGCCTGTTCTGGGTAGCGGAATATCGCCTTCCGTCGCCGCGGTCGTGTTACGAAGAACCCCCGCCGCGCCCAGCCCAAGCACCCCGGAGCAGTGTCTTGGTACCGGTCCCGGAGATTCCGCCGGAGCTGCCCAGCATGACGCCGATGCAGACGCCGCAAGTCATTCCGCCAAGTCCCCCGCCGCCGAGCACGGTTCGGGTGCAGGCCCCGCAGATCAACCCGCCAGCCGCCGGGGCACCGAGAAACGCGCCACTGGTGACACCGCCGAAGGGGCTGGAGGCGCCACCGCAGGCGGTCGCGGCTGCCAAGGCCGCGCCACCGACGCGGATCAATTTCGGCACGATTCACCCGATGCTCCAGGTGGTGGACTTCAAACAGCAGGTGCAAAACGTGATCAACGCCCACAGCGGCAACGTCGACGTCATAAAGGCCGACAACCAGACGCTGGCGCGCCCCCGGCACTGGGACTTCATCGACTACGACGCCTACCACCGCCCAAGCCTGTACAACCCGCTCGACGAGGCGATGACCTTCCGGTACTCGTACAAGGGTGCCTACCGGGAGGCCTACGTGCCGGCCGGGGGCCGGGTCGTGCTCGACGTCGCCACGGTTGGGCTGTTCCCGTTTACCGCGGTCGGCGAAAGTTACCTGGCGTCGGGCAGCTTCTACGGCGGGGCCTGGATACCGCCGGAGGGTTGGGACGGCCCGCCACCGCCGGACTACAGACCGCCAGCACCCCCGGAGGTCTACCACGACGTCCTGGCTGACGTTCCCGCCCGCGACCAGATCGTCAAAGTCGGCCAAGTGCAGCTGGTGGGCCGCGATGATAGCCAGCCCGCGGGCAGCCAAGACACCTTCTTGCTCGACGACTCCACGTTGGCGTGGGGTCAGATCAACGATCCGAGCAGCAGTGCCCAGATCAAGGTGACCAGGACCCAGTCGCTGCCGGGCGTCGGCCCTACCGACAACGGCAGCTTCTTGGTGGCGTTGGCCGGTTACGAGGAGCCCACCCGGCCCAGCGAACCTTGGTGGCCGTCGGTGCTGGGCTACGGGGGACTGGCTTTAGCAGTGGGCCTTGCCGCCTGGATGCTCAGCCGTGCATACGGAGCGCACACCTAGACCGATGCCGCTCTTGCTCGGCATGGTGCACATGTGGCCCAAACGCAGTAGGCCAGTCCTGAAACAAGCAGCAGCTCCGCTCGGCTTCGACCGCGGCACCGAGTCGTAGAATCGTCACGGCTCATCGAGCCGGCCCCGGCCGCGTTAGCTCAGTTGGTAGAGCGTCGCCCTTGTAAGGCGAATGGCGAGAGTTCGAGTCTCTCACGCGGCTCCATTCCTGTCGGCACCCGGCGATCGCGTCACCTCATGTCAACGTGGTGTCCAGGTGCAAGTCAACTTCGCAAGCGGCCGGCCCGCGCACACTTAGGGCACTGTCCGCGGCGGCGAGCGGCGCGGGGGCCGGCGCCCCGGCAATGGGATGCGCTCGGCGATAGTAGAAAGCGGGTTGACCACCATGGTCAGCGAAATCACGGCTTCCTGCAGCGTGGCGATCGCCGGCTCCAGCGCCTCCATCCCCGGGGCGAGGCGGCTGAGGGTGTCGGCGACGTCGGCGAGCTGCTCGAGCGGCCCATGCTTGGCGGTCAGCTTGTCGACCACGCCTCCCTCGGCGAGCAGCCGGTCAATTAGCCCGTCCTCAGCCAAAATCCGCTCGATCGGCCCGTCGTCGGCGAGCAGCTGATCGACCAGCCCACCTGGTTTCAGTGCGCGCTCCAGACCACCGTCCTCCGCGGTCAGACGGTCAAGCAAGCCACCGGGTGCCGTCAGCCTGTCAACCACACCGCCCGGGCGCAGCAGCCGCTCCAGCGGCCCGTCCGGTGCCATCGCGCGGCCCAGCGGGGCATCCTCGTCCAACAACCGGGCCAGCCGGTTCGCCCGCACGATCGCGTCGTCGAGCCCAAACATGTGGGTCACCGAGCCGGGCTGGTCGCCGGCCTGCCCCACCACTCGTTTCGCCAGGCCAACCGCCGAAGTCGCTACGCCAAGCCCGGCGTCAGCCGCCGCCAACCCGACTCGTAGCGGTGTGGTGGCCACGGCGGCCAGGCGTTTGCCGAGGTTCATCCCCTGAGTGTAGGCGGGCTGTGCTTGCTGCGACGCCGACGGCACAATAACCACTGCTACCAAACTCACAGCAAGTGCACAGCCACCTTGGAGGTTACGCTCAATTACGTGCGAGGAAATTGATGGCATGGCATCGGGCGCCACACAGGAAACCGCACCGGAAGCACGTGTCCTTGTCGTCGACGATGAGGACAATATCGTCGAACTTCTCTCGGTGAGCCTGAAATTCCAAGGTTTCGAGGTCCATACGGCAACCAACGGGCCGGCGGCGCTGGACCGTGCCCGGGAAGTCCGTCCGGATGCGGTGATCCTCGATGTGATGATGCCGGGGATGGACGGCTTCGGGGTGCTGCGACGGCTGCGCGCTGACGGAATCGACGCTCCAGCACTGTTTTTGACTGCACGCGACTCGCTTCAAGACAAGATCGCGGGTCTGACCCTCGGCGGTGACGACTACGTCACCAAGCCGTTCAGTCTGGAGGAAGTCGTGGCCCGGCTGCGAGTCATCTTGCGACGGGCCGGCAAGGGCAAGACGCAACCGCGAACCGCGCGTCTGAAGTTCGCCGACATCGAACTCGACGAGGACACCCATGAGGTGTGGAAGGCCGGCGAGCCGGTGTCGCTGTCTCCCACGGAGTTCACGCTGCTGCGGTATTTCGTGATCAACGCCGGGACGGTGCTGAGCAAGCCGAAAATTCTCGACCACGTCTGGCGCTACGACTTCGGCGGTGACGTCAACGTCGTCGAGTCCTATGTTTCGTATCTGCGCCGCAAGATCGACACCGGCGAGAAGCGGTTGCTGCACACACTGCGTGGTGTGGGATATGTGCTGCGGGAGCCCCGATAGCGATGAACCCGGTTCCACGGCCAACCAGCACCCGGTAGGCGAAGAATACGGGGATGGCGCGATACCACCAACGAGGGCTGCCGCTGCGGGTCGGCCTGGTGGCCGCCACCTTGGTGCTGGTGGCGTGCGGGCTGGCCGTCTCGGGGGTCGCGGTCACGTCGATCCTGCGGCACAGCCTGCTCAACCGGGCCGACCAGACTCTGCTCGACGCGTCCCGAAGCTGGGTGCAAGCCCCGCGTCGCATCTCGCAGCTGCCCTACGAGGGGCCCAACGCCGACCGGCCGCCGTCGAAGTTTTACGTGCGCGTCATCGGCCTGGACGGCCGCAGCTGGCAGGCCATCAACGACTCCCACGCCGAGCCGGCGCTGCCGGCCAACAACGATGTCGGGCCCGACCCGGTGACGGTCGGATCGGTCAACGGATCCAATGTCCAATGGCGGGCGGTGTCGGTGCGTGGTCCGCTCGGTCGCTTGATCACGGTTGCCTTCGACCTCTCCGACGTCCAGCACACCCTGCGCTCACTGATCTGGCTGCAGGTCGGCATCGGGGCCGCGGTGCTGTTGGTCCTGGGCATCGCGGGCTACGCGGTCGTGCACCGCAGCCTGCGCCCGCTGGTCGAAGTCGAGCGAACCGCCGCGGCGATCGCCGCCGGACAGCTCGACCGCCGTGTCCCCGAGCGTGATCCGCGAACCGAAGTGGGCCGACTTTCGTTGGCGCTCAACGGAATGCTCGCGCAAATCCAGCAGGCGGTGGCAGCGTCGGAATCCTCGGCGGAAAAGGCGCGCACTTCCGAGGAGCGCATGCGACGCTTCATCACCGATGCCAGCCACGAGTTGCGCACCCCGCTGACCACGATTCGAGGGTTCGCCGAGTTGTACCGCCAGGGCGCCGCCCGCGACGTGGAGATGCTGATGTCGCGGATCGAAAGCGAGTCGCGCCGGATGGGCCTGCTGGTCGATGATCTGCTGCTGCTGGCCCGGTTGGACGCGCAACGCCCGCTCGAACGACGCCGGGTTGACCTGCTGGCGCTAGCAAGCGATGCCGTGCACGACGCGCAGTCGATCGCCCCCAAGCGCAAGATCGCCATGGAGGTGCTCGACGGCCCGGGTACCCCCGAGGTGCTCGGTGACGAGGCGCGGCTGCGCCAGGTGCTGAGCAACCTGGTGTCCAATGCCTTGCAGCACACCCCGGAAACCGCCGACGTCACCGTGCGGGTCGGCACCGACGGTGACAACGCGGTTTTGGAAGTCGCCGACAAGGGTCCCGGCATGACTCAGCAGGATGCGCTTCGGGTGTTCGAGCGCTTCTATCGCACCGACTCGTCGCGCACCCGAAGCAGCGGCGGCACCGGCCTGGGGTTATCGATCGTCGATTCGCTGGTGTACGCCCATGGTGGCAAGGTCACCGTGACCACCGCTCCCGGAGAGGGCTGCTGCTTTCATGTCAGCCTTCCGCGTATCAGCGACGTGCCCGCCCATGTGGCGGAATCGGTTTAGCGTCAAACCAATTCGGCGAGCGCCGCTTTGATCTTGGCCTGGGCTTCGTCAAGGGATTGCGGCGACGGGTGGCGATCAACATGGGCGAAGCCGAAGTCGCTGAGATGGCGGGTCGGAAAGACGTGGACGTGAAGGTGGGGCACCTCCAGCCCGGCGATGATCAACCCGGCGCGTTGTGTGTGAAATGCCCGACACACCGCCTTGCCGATCAGCTGCGCCACGCCCATGACGCGGCTGAACACCGCGTGGTCGACGTCTTGCCACTGGTCGATCTCGGCGCGCGGCACCACCAGCGTGTGCCCTTGTGTCATCGGCTCGATGGATAGGAACGCGACAATCTCGTCCTCCTCGTACACGAACCGGCCCGGCAATTCGCGGTTGATGATCTTGGTGAAGACAGTGGCCATGGGCTCAAGGATATGGGCCGGTATCGGCTACCCCCTGTCAAGATGCATTCCTGGCATCCGCAGTTGCTCTCAGCGGATGACGGCGCCGCCATCGACGGCGATGACCTGTCCGGTGAGGTAGCTGGTCTCGTCGCCGAGGAGGGTGATGTCGGCGGAGGCGCGGGCCGCCATAGCCGCGTCGGTGAAAGCTGCGCCCATGCCTTCGCCTGCGGTAGCGCCGGGACACACGCAATTGATCCGAATACCTTTGGCGCCGTACTGGAATGCAGCGAGTCGGGTGAGCGCGATGACCCCTTTTTTGCTGCTGGTGTAGGACGGGCCGACTCCGTGACCGCGAAGGCCCGCGGTGGACGCCACGGTGACCACGGCCGCTTCGTCGCCTATGGTTTCGCCGGTGATGTTATCGGCGAGATCGCTGACCAGATAGGCATACAGCGGAGCAACATACTCCGGCGGCGCGGCGTCCAGTGATGCATGCGAGCTGGCGTCATCAAGCAAGCCGCGCCGGTTCAGGTCTGCGATGTGGCCTCGTAATCCGGCCCGCTGGACAGCCGGGTCTTTGCCCCGGGGCAAACGACATTGGCGCGGACTTTATGCTGTTTGAGTTCTGCAGCGATAGCCAGCGTGAGGCTGGTGACCGCGCCTTTGCCGGCTGGATAGCCGGTGCCGCCGTAATCACCCAAGAACGCCACTGATCCGGTGTTGACGATGCTGGCGCCGCCCTGCTCGACCATCCTGGGCGCCGCCTCGCGGCAAGTCGCAAACACGGTACCCAGGTGGGAATCGAGCAGTTCGCGGAATTGGGATGGGCTGATGTCGAGAATAGACGAACCCGCCGGCTCGGCGATCCCAGCACAGTTCACCAGGATGTGCACGCCGCCGAATAGGTCAATACATCTGGTAATCAACGATTCTGCGATCGCCGGATCAGCTGGTGAACCCGGATAGGACACCGCCGCACCGCCGCCCGCGGCGATGCCGGCGGCGGTCTGCTCGGCGACATCCTGCTCACGGCGGTTCACCACCACACCTGCGCCGTGGCGGGCCAACTGGGTGGCGACGGCGGCTCCGATGCCCCGAGAGCCGCCAACGACCACGGCTCCGCGGCCGGACAGCAGCTGGGTCACTCTTGTCTGCCGAAGGTCATCGCATCGAGGTTCCAGTAGCCGCGCATGTTGGTGATCAGCCCTGCGTCGTTGACGCGGTACGTGAACACTCCGCGCACGGTGCTGGTCACCCCGTTGTCGAACTTGCTGCGCAGCACCAGGATATGCGCGATCTCGTTCGGCGAGCTGGACGGGAATGTCTCCTCACAGGTGATGGTGAGCTGGTTAGCGGCGATGTTGGAGTCGTAGAATGCGGCGACCCCATCCTTGCCGTGCACACCGGTGCCGCCCGGGTTGGTGGGCGCGTCGCCGATCGGGTCTTCGATGACGACGTCGTCGGCCATCAGGGCCAGCCAGCCTTCCCGGTCGTGGGCCTGCACGCACCGCCACGACGACTGCGAGGCAGTTAGCGCTGGCGACTGTTGAATCGTTCTCTGCGACACGGCTTTTCACTTCCTCTCACTAGATGGCGCACGCGACGCGGGCGCCGTCCTCGGTGGCCTTGCGGATCAAGCCAAGGCCATTGCAGTCCCCGGCGGCATGCACCTGGGTATCGGCCATGGTGGCCAGCAGCGTGTCAAAAAGCGTCGTGTCCGGTTCGGGTGTTCCGGCGATGACGACACTGTCCGCGGACAGCTGGCGGGTTGCGCCGCCGGCGGGCGTGAACACCACGCCCTCTTTTGTGATCCGTTCTATTGCAGCGCAGACGTGGACGGTGACACCGAGCCGATCCAGCCGATCCATATGTTCGGTCTTCCGCTTGTTGCCCACTTCCGGTGCGATGTCTTCGCCGGACTCCAGGATCGACACGAACCGGCCCCGGTTGGCCAGAAACTCGGCGAGCTCGACTGCGACCAGGTCGCCTCCGATGATGGCGACGCGCCGACCCAGCGGCATCCATGCGCGGGTGGCCAACCGCACCGCGGCGGGTTTCACGAGCCGCTGGCGCCAGCCCGACAACAGTTGGGCACTGAACCGCTGCCACGCCGGGGCTGCCGAATCGGCATGCCCGCCCAGCAACTCTCGCAGGGCCGGGCCGGTGCGTACATGGGGAAGTTCGGCGCCAGCAATTGCGGGGATGGCTATGTGGGCGCCGGTAGCGACCACCACCACGTCGGGGTCCAGGGCGACGACGTCGTCAGCCGAAACGGCTTGGCCCAGATGAACTTCCACTGCACTTCGGTTGATCTCGGCGCACAGGTAGTGCAGAAACGGCTCGTTCTCGGGATGCAAAATCGACGCCCAGCGCAAGGCGCCGCCCAGCTGAGCATCGCGTTCGACGAGCCTGACGTGGTGCCCGCGTTCGGCGGCCACCCGAGCGGCTTCCAGGCCGGCTGGGCCGCCGCCGATCACCAGGACCTGTTTCGGATGCGCGGTGCGACCTGCGGCCAGCTCGCTTTCCTTGCCGGTGCGTGGGTTGACCGCGCAGTCGACGGAGAAGCGCAGTTCCATGGCGTCGATGCAGTTTTCACACGAGATGCATTTGCGCACCCGGTGCGCCTGCCCGGCAAGCAGTTTGCGAGGCAGGTCGGGGTCGGCCAAAAGCGGTCGGCCCATGGCGATGAAGTCGGCGCGGCCGTCGGCCAGGATTTGTTCGGCAAGTTCCGGGTCGTGGATGCGCCCGACGGCGATCACCGGAACGTCGACCACTTCCTTGACCGCAGCCGCGGCGCCGACGTTGAGCGCGCTGCCGTCGTCGGCGCCGTTGACCATCCGGGTGACCAGCCGATCGATCACCCCGCCGCTCACATGAAACGCGTCCACACCCGCCGCGACGAGTTCCGGTGCGACTTGCGCGGTTTCGTAAATCGGGCGGCCCCCGGCAATCCGCTCATAGCCGGAGATCCGCAGGGTGATGGGCAGCGCGTTACCGATCTCCGAGCGGATCGCGGCCAGCACATCTAGCACGATGCGGATGCGGCCGCGCAGCGAGTTGCCGCGGTACTCGTCCGTGCGCCGGTTGCGCTGCGGGGCAAGGAAAGACCCCAGCAGCATATAGCCGTGGGCGGCGTGTAGCTCGATGCCGTCGTATCCGGCCTCGGCGGCGCGGCGCACCGCTGCCTTGAATAGGTCGAACACCTTGATGAGCTGCTCTTTGGTGATCTCCGCCGACGGGCGCCCGGTGAGATACGACGGAATGACCGAGGGGCCCAGCGATGTCACGCCGTGGATGTCTGGGCCCAGGCTGTCGGGCCCGGCGTGCACGATCTGCGGCTGGATCTTGGCGCCGTGTTCGTGCACCGCCTCCACCAGCGCGCGATGCGCGCCGACAGACTCGTCGGTGCCCAGGTGCAGACTCCCAGGTGTCTCAAGATGGCGATGGTCGATTCCGGTGGCGCCCAGGGTGATCAGGCCCACGCCGCCCTTGGCGCGGGCAGCGAAATAGTTGCGGGTGCGCGGCGACGGCAGCCCGTCCGGGGTGCCATACATGGTTTCCATCGGCGACATCACCAACCGGTTGCGCACCGACATCCCGCCGATCCGGCCGGGCTGCAGCAGATGGGGAAACGCGTTCACCGCGGTGGGTCGTCACCGACTGGGCCAGCGAAGCGGCCGGCGAACGCGCGTAGTGGCAGATCGGCACTGGTGACGATGCCCGGCGGGGCGTCGACCACCGCACGGATGGCGTTGAGGGCGGCATGCCGGTGACCGTCATGCCGATGGCCGCGAACGACTCCGGACTGGAAAAGTCGGTGCCAGCCTTGGGCAGGATCAGGTGCTTGCTATAGATGCAGGGGTCGCCCTGGATTTTGGTGATGTAGCAGCCCTGAATATCCCAGTGCGGCTTGGTGTGCGGCGTCATCTGCCATTCCAGATGCAACTCCACCCTTGGCACGTTGCCGGTGACGCCAACGTACTGGAACGCCGCACCGCCCACCGAGCCGGCCGGTAAGGTGTACCACCCGAGGTCGACGTCCTTGGTGCACGCGCCGAGCTGGCAGGAAAAAGTGACCTCGTCCAATGCGATGTCGAGGCAGTCGGCCATCATCCGCACACCGTCCTCGAACACCCTGGTGCCCAGTTCCAGCAGATGCGGCACTTCGGGATCGTCGACCGGGCGGCCAAAGCCGCAGTTGGCCCACGTCGGGGCCGAATGGTGGCATGAGACGTCCACGGATTCGATACAGGTCACGTTTTCGATATCCGCCACGTCGGCACTGTGCACGATCGTAAGGATCTGCGCCAGCCCGGGATTCATCCCGGTCCCGTAGAACGTCGAATTGCCACGCAGGCAGGCGGCCTGCAGCACTTCGGATTCGGTGCGGCTGTCTGAAAGCCGGTGATTGGTGTCCCGGTGATACCCGGTAACCCAGTCAGCGGTAGTGACAATATTGATACCGGCCTCCAGCACCGGCACATACAGTCCCAGGTCGGGCCACACGCCGTGAAAGGTCACGCAATCCGGCGCGGCAGCGATGATCTCGTCCACCGTTCCGGTGGCTAGAACACCGATCGGCCCGATACCGGCGATCTCACCGGCATCACGGCCTACTTTTTCCGGTGAATAGCAGTGTAGCCCAACCAGTTCCAGGTCACGATGGCGTGCGATCCGTTTTATCATCTCGCTGCCGACATTGCCGGAGGCGACCTGGAACACCCGCAACGGCCTGGTCATGGGTGGCTACCTGTCGGCGTCGGTGTAACGGATGATTCCACGAATGTTCTTGCCGTCCAGCATGTCCTGGTAACCCTCGTTGATCTGCTCCAGCCGGTACTGACGGGTGATCATGTCGTCGAGGTTGAGCTTGCCAGCCTTATACATTGACAACAGCTGCGGGATGTCATACTGCGGGTTGCCGCCACCGAAGATGGTGCCCTGCAAGTTCTTTTGCATCAGTGTCAACATCGCGAGGTTCAGTGTCACCTCGGTGTCCAGCAAGCTGCCGATCGCGGTCAGCACGCAGGTGCCGCCTTTTGCGGTGAGGTTCATGTAGTTCTCGATATCAGCACCGCGCAGCTCGCCCACGGTGATGATCACTTTCTTGGCCATCAGGCCGTAGGTCACCTCAGCGATGCCCATCAACGCAGCTTCCACGTCGGGATACACATGCGTGGCACCGAATTTCAGTGCCTGGTCGCGCTTCCACTCCACTGGCTCGACCGCGAAGATGTAGCGGGCGCCGGCGTTGACCGCTCCTTGCAGCGCCGCCATGCCGACCCCGCCGACGCCCACGATCGCGACGTCGTCACCCGGTCTGATGTCGGCGGTACGGGTCGCCGAGCCGTAGCCCGTGGTGACCCCGCAGCCCACCAGGCAGGCGACCTCGAACGGGATCGACGGGTCGATCTTCACCACCGAGCTCTTGTGCACCACCATGTACGGCGAGAACGTTCCCAGCAGCGTCATCGGGTAGACGTTCTGGCCGCGGGCCTGGATGCGGAACGTGCCGTCGGAGACCGCGGCACCGTTGAGCAGTCCGGCACCGAGGTCGCACAGGTTACGCATTCCCGCCTGACACGATTGACATTTGCCGCACGACGGGATGAACGACAGCACCACGTGGTCACCCTCGGCGAAGTCCTCGACGCCTGGCCCGACCTCGGTGACGATGCCCGCACCCTCGTGACCGCCCAGCACCGGGAACCCCGCCATCGGGATGCCACCGGTCACCAGATGGTGGTCGGAGTGGCACATGCCCGCAGCCTCCATCTGGATCTTGACCTCGTCTTTGCGCGGGTCACCGATTTCGATTTCCTCGACCGACCACGGTTGATTGAACTCCCAGATCAGCGCACCTTTTGTCTTCACCGTGAACCTCCTGCCAAAAGTTGGCTCCGAGCCTGCGTCGAAGCGACCGACTGGGTGAGCGTACGTGCCGGCTTGCCGGCGGGGAACTGCGGATCGCATCCACCGGGCACACACTGCGCCGCAGCCTATCGGGCGCGCGCCCGCTATGGACGGCTTCCGGCAAACCGCCGTCGGTGGTCACCGAGTCCAAAACGCACGCCATCGACGAAGCCAAGCCTCCTTAGAGTGCGACCGGGCAACCGCTTCGGTAGGCGGTGTGAAACCGCTTGATACCGTTGATCCAACCGGACCGGAACCTAGCAGGATCACCAAGGCCGCTGATATCCGGCATCTTGTCGGCAATCTTGTTGAAAATGATCTCCAACTCGAGCCTTGCGAGATTGGCGCCGAGGCAGTAGTGGGCGCCGGTGCCACCAAAACCCAAGTGTGGATTGGGATTTCGAGTGATGTCGAATCTCTCGGGGTGGTCAAACACCTCTTCGTCGTAATTGGCGGAGACGTAGAGCATCACCACGCGTTGGCCGGCTTTGACCTCGGTGCCACCGATGACGGTGTCGGTCAGCGCGGTTCGCTGCAGGCAGATCAGCGGCGATGTGTATCTGACGATCTCGTCAATGGCAGTGGTGGGGCGCTCCTTTTTGAAGAGCTCCCATTGGTCAGGGTGTTCCAGAAATGCCATCATCCCCATCGTCGTGGCGTTGCGGGTGGTCTCGTTGCCGGCGACGGCCAGCATGACCACGAAGAAGCCGAACTGCTCCGGGGTGAGCTGCTCGCCGTCGATGGTGGCGCTCAGCAGCCGCGAAACCACGTCGTTGCCTGGCTTCTGACGACGGGTTTCGGCGAGTTGGTGAGAGTAGCCCAGGATTTCGGCCGCGCCGACCCGTGAGTCGACGGTGACGTCGGCGTCGTCGTAGCCGGTCATCTGGTTGCTCCACTCGAATAGCTTGACCCGGTCTTCTTCGGGGACGCCGATGAGTTCGGCGATGGCCTGCATTGGCAGTTCACTGGCGACCTCGCGGACGAATTCGCCCCGCCCGCCTTCAATGGCCGCCGCTACGATGCGCTCGGCGCGCTGTTCGAGGGTGGGCCGCAGCGCTTCGATCGCCCGGGGAGTGAACAGCCGAGACACCAAGCCGCGCAGCTTGGTGTGCTCCGGAGCGTCCTTGTTGATCAGCACCGACAGTGTCGCCTGGAACTCTTCGGGGCTGATGTCGTCCTCCAGTCGCGGGATGGCACCCTTGCAGCCTGACGAGAACACATCCGAGCGCCGGGAAACGTCGCGGACGTCGCGGTGCTTGGACACCACCCAAAAACCGTCGTCGTCGAAGCCGCCCACGCCGCGCGGCTGCGGATTCCACCACACCGGCGCGCTGCGGCGCAGCAGCGCGTACTCCTCGAACGGGATGCGCTCGGCGTGCAGATCCGGGTCGGTGAAGTCGAATCCGGGCGGCAATGCTACGGCCGGGGTCACCATAGCGGGACCGGCGCCTTTCCGAGCGGGTAGTAGCCGGGTATCTTTTCGCCGGCCATGCTGCGTTCGATGCGTTCCTGCATCCCCCTCGACAGCTTGCCCGCCTTGATCAGATCCATATACAGCGCCTGTACATGCCCGAAGTCGAAGAAGTCGCGTTGCCAATTCCATTTGCCGCCACCGGCATACCGGAACCAGCTGCCGCCGATGCCGTACACCTCCTGCTCGGTGCCGTCCGCGTCGGTCGCGACCTGCTTCCAGAATCCGACTACTTCCCCTATCTTGTCGTCGATGACGACCCGCTGGTAGGGGTAGCGCCAGCCTTGCAGGCCCTCCATCTCTTGACCCAGCGCGATGTCGCGGATCTCGTCGATCCCAATGCACATCACGTCTTCCTTGGGACCGATGTTCCAGCCGTACGTGGCGTCGTGGGTGTAGAAGTCGGCGAGAATTCGCCAGTCGCCGGTTCTTTCGGCCTCCCGGTTGGCGTCGAGCCAACGCTGCACGACGTCTTCGAGCTCCGAGCGGGGAAATCCAGCCATGTCCTACTCTCCTGTCTCTTCGATCGACAGCGCCTGGGTGGGACAGGCCCACACGGCTTGCTCGATCTGTTTGCGGGCCTCCTCGGGCGGCGCGTCGTCGAGGATTTCGACTTGGCCGCGTTTGGGCACCCGGAAATAGTCGGGTGCCTCCAGCTCACACATCGCGTGGCCCTGGCACAGATCCAGGTCGGCATGCACCTTGTAACCCATCATCGACCCCCATTGCGGCGGCGGTAGCGCACCTTGGCCGGTTGGGCCAGTTGCACCACCATCTTGGAGTGGTCGTTGCGGTAGCTCTCGGGCGGTTGCGTCATCTCGAAGTCGTATTCCCGCAACAGCACTGAGAAGATCGCTTTGATCTGCATAGTGGCGAACGCGGCTCCTACACACCGATGCCGGCCGGCGCCGAACGGAATCCACGTCCACCGGTTGATCAAGTCTTCCTGACGCGGCTCGTCGTAACGTTCCGGCACGAACTCGTCAGGGTCCGGGAAGTCCTCCGGGATCCGGTTGGAGACGGCCGGCGACGCCGCCACCAGGTCACCCTCGTGGATGGGATAGCCTTCCACCTCGAACTCGCCCTTGGCCACTCGCATCAGGATTATCAGTGGCGGGTGCAGCCGCAGCGTCTCTTTGAGCACGTTCTCCAGCCGCGGAATCTGGCGCAGCGCATGGAAACTCACCGGCTGGCCGTCGGCGTAGAGCTCGTCGAGCTCCTTGATTACGCCGGCGTAGATGTCGGGGTGGCGCATCAGCTCGATCAGCGTCCAGGCCGCGGTGCCTGAGCTGGTGTGATGCCCGGCGAACATCATCGAGATGAACATGCCGGTGATTTCGTCGGCGCTAAAGCGGGGATTGCCGTGCTCGTCTTTGACCGTGATCAACACGTCGAGCATGTCGCGGTCGCTTTTGTCAGCCGGCGGATTCGCGATCCGGTTGTTCATGATCGCTTGCACCAGCGCTACCAATCCTTTTCGAGCTTCGTCGCGCCGGCGGAAGCTTTCGATCGGCAGATACGGGTCGACATAGGCCAGCGGGTCGGTGCCGCGCTCCAGCTCGTGATAGAGGCGGGCGAACCGACCGTCGAGTTCGTCGCGGAACTTCCTTCCGATCAAGCAGGCCGACGAGGTGTAGATGGTCAGCTCGGCGAAAAAGTCCAACAGGTCGATCTCGCCGGTTTCGCCCCAGCCGGCGATCATCCGGCGGACCTCGCGCTCGATGGTGGTGGCGTGGCCTTTCATCTGCTCGCCGCGCAGCGCCGCGTTGTGCAGCATCTCCTTGCGCCGCTCGGGGCTGGCGTCGAACACCACACCTTTGCCGAAAATCGGTGTCATGAACGGGTACGCCTCGGCCTGGTCGAGGTCGTCGTCGCTGGCGCGGAAGAAGAACTCGTTGGCCTCCGCACCGGACAACAACACAACCTGCTTGCCGGCCAACTGGAACCAGCCGACGTCACCGCATTCGTCGCGGACCCGTTTCATCAGCGCGATCGGATCGGTGCGGAACTCTTCGAGGTGCCCGTGTTCCTCGTGACCGCCTGAGACACGCGGAACCTCTTTCAGCCCTTGACTTGTCACGACTCCTCCGGGTACTTCAGTTGCTTGCGTTCGGCCGGCGCGTCCGACAGCGGCGCCTCGGGTTGGATCTCCATCGACGTGATGAACCCACCGCGAGGCGTTTCGGCGACGAACGCGATCGCTCGGGCCAGGTCGGACGGCCGCAGGAAATAGTTGTGGCGGGCTTGTCCCCACTTGGCCCAGTCTTCGAGCATCGGCCCGATCGATTCAGGCGGCAGGCTCCAGCCCATGCCGGTCTTGGTCGGACCCGGATGAACGATCGAGGCGCGCACACCGGTGCCCTCGAGCTCCATTTGCAGGTTGGTGACCATCGCGACCAGCCCAGCCTTGGCCGCGCCGTAGGCGCCCATGTGCGGTCGTTGCCGCAGCGCCACGTCGGATCCGACGAAGATGAGGTCGCCACGGCGGCGTTCCAGCATGCCTGGCAGCACGGCGGTGGCCAACCTGTTGGCGCCGATGAGGTGGATCTGCACCTGGGATTCGAAGATGTCGGTGCTGATTTCGTGCAGCCGGCCGAAGTAAGTGTCTCCGGCACCAGCGACGAGCAGCTCGATATCGCCGAGTTGCTCGGTCGCGCGGTGCACAAAACCCTTGACCGACTCCGGATCTGTGACGTCCAGGTAGAGCGCGACCGCCTCGCCACCCTGCGCGTGGATCGTGCCGGCGATCTCTTCGCATTTCTCGACACGCCGGGCGCCCAGCGCGACAGGGAACCCGCGAGCCGCAAGCTCGACGGCTGTGGCCGCCCCGATGCCTGACGAAGCGCCAGCCACAATGGCCGGGCGCCGCGCCGGATGTGGTTGGAAGCGAGGCATTTAGGCGACCTCCACGCTGATTGGCAGGCAGGCGAACCCGCGCACGTTGCTGGAATGCACCCGTACTGCGTTGTCTTCGTCCACCGCGTACCCGCGGATACGGTTCAGCAGCTCGCTCAGGGCCACGCGGCCTTCCATCCGCGCCAAATGTGCTCCCAAACAGAAATGCGCGCCGCTGCCGAAACTGACCAATTTTGACCCGATCTCGCGTCCGATGCAGTAGTCGTCGGCGTCGGGAAAAACCCGGTCGTCGCGGTTAGCCGAGCCCGGCAGCAACAACAGCACGTCGCCTTCGGGCACCGTGGTGCCGTACATCGTAAGGTCGTGTGCGACAGTGCGGGCCAGAATCTGGCTGGAGGTGTCGTACCGCAGCGTTTCCTCCACCCACGCCGGTATCAAGGAGTGGTCGGCGACAACCCGGGCCAACTGGTCGGGATTGCGCGCCGCCCAGTAAACAGCGTTGCCGAGCAGCTTGGTGGTGGTCTCGTTGCCGGCGATCACCATCAGGAACAAAAACGCCAGGATCTCCTCGTCGGTAAGCCGGTCGCCGTCGATCTCGGCCTGCAGCAGCGCTGAAGTCAGGTTGTCAGCAGGGGTCTTCTTGAATTCGCCGATGAGCTCGGTGTAGTAGGCCATCAAATCGATCGACGCCTGCACGGCGGTCTGGGGCACGTCGGCCAGGCCGTCCTCGCGGTGCAGCACCCCGTCGGCCAGCGCACGGATCCGCGGCCGGTCCGGCTCAGGTACGCCCATCAGTTCGGAGATCACGTCCATCGGGAGCTTGCCGGCGAATTCGGCGATGAAGTCGAAACTTTCCGACTGCAAGGCCGCGTCGAGATGGATTCGGGCCAGTTGCTGAACCCGCGGCTCGAGCTCACGAATCCGGCGGGGGGTAAATCCCTTCGACACCAAGGTGCGCAGCCGCAGATGGCCCGGGTCGTCCATGGCCAGAAACGACATCACCTTGTGGGCGTCGGGGCTGCGGGAAACCGGATCCAGCGAGACGCCGTAGGCGTTGGACAGCGCGGTGCTGTTGCGGAAGCCTTGCAGCACGTCGTGATGACGCGACAACGCCCAAAACTTCAGCTCGTCGTTGCGGTACAGCGGAGCCTCGTCACGCAGCCGCCGGTAGTAGGGGTACGGATCTTCGTGAAAGTCGTAGTCGTAGGGGTCGAGCACCAGTCCCGGCGTCTCTACGGTCATGAGCGGTCTTCTCCAGTCGGGGCCCCGGGCAAGATCAGGCCGACTACGTAGGCGAGCCGGTCGGCGATCTGGTGGTAGGTGAAAGCGCCGCTGCCGGCCTGCACCAGCGCGCCGAAGAAAGCCATCTCGAGTGCGGCCACGGTACGCGGGTCGGCGTCGGGTCCGATTGCCGATGTGATCCGGCGGTGAATCTCCGCGCCGATCCGGTCGCGCACCTTGCGGACCGCCGGGTCAGCGCCACCGCCGAGCAGCGCCGTCGTGCACGCCGCGGCGACCTCGGGCTCGTCGGCAACGACCAGTGCCAGGTGCCGCAGCGCCTTGTCGACCCGGATCGCCATCGGCTCGTTGACGTCGGTGAAGTACGGCACCTGCCGGACCAAGTCCAGATACACCTCTGCGATCAGATGGTTCTTCGAGGAGAAGTAGGTGTACGCGGTCGCCGGGGCCACCTTGGCCCGGGCGGCCACGGCGCGCACCGTCAGATCCGCGTAGGACTTTTCCCGCAGCGTCTCCATGCCGGCGGCCAGCACCTTGCGGAAGGTCTCTTCCTGGCGGCGGTTGCGCGGCACCTCGCCGGGTTGGCCATCGGGCTGCGAAGTGAGCGTGACCACTGCATCGCTGGACACATGTCCAAGCTATCTGATAGGCATCGACGGAATCAAGTATTTGAGCCATAAACCCTGGAAGACAGGGATAGCCACGGGACTGACCCCTAGCGGGCCTTGCACCGTCACCGCCTGTGCAGCTATGGTTCGACTGGATGATTTCGGACAACTGTCCATTACTTGGCGGGGAGCGCGCGATGGCGTTGTTGGCGGACGGTGTAAGTGCCCTACTCATCGACGGCAAATTGGGTGCCGGCAGCGCGGGCACGTTCCCCACGCTCAATCCGGCGACCGAGGAAGTGCTGGGCGCCGCCGCCGACGCCAACGCCGAGGACATGAGCCGCGCCATCGACGCCGCGCGGCGGGCCTTCGACGACACCGACTGGTCTCGAGACACCGAACTTCGGGTGCGCTGCCTGCGTCAGCTGCGCGACGCGATGCGCGCGCATGTCGAGGAGTTGCGCGAGATCACCATCGCCGAGGTCGGCGCGCCGCGGATGCTCACAGCCAGCGCCCAGCTGGAAGGGCCGATCGACGACCTGGCGTTCTCCGCAGATACCGCCGAGTCATACCAATGGAATCAGGACCTCGGCGAGGCTGCTCCGCTGGGCATCCCGACCCGGCGCACGATCGCGCGCGAAGCCGTCGGGGTGGTCGGCGCGATCACTCCGTGGAACTTTCCGCACCAGATCAACCTGGCCAAGCTGGGCCCGGCGCTGGCGGCGGGCAACACGGTCGTGTTGAAACCCGCGCCGGACACGCCGTGGTGCGCAGGCGCGCTCGCCGAAATCATTGTCGAGCACACCGACTTTCCGCCCGGCGTGGTCAACATCGTCACCTCCAGCGATCACAGTCTGGGTGCGCTGTTGGCCAAAGACCCTCGGGTGGACATGATTTCGTTCACTGGCTCGACCGCCACCGGCCGCAGCGTGATGACCGACGCGGCCGCCAACATCAAGAAGGTGTTCTTAGAGCTCGGTGGCAAGTCGGCGTTCGTAGTGCTCGACGACGCCGATTTGGCGGGCGCGTGCTCGGTGTCTGCGTTCGCGGCGTCCATGCATGCCGGGCAGGGCTGCGCGATCACCACCCGGCTGGTGGTGCCGCGGGCCCGGTACGACGAGGCGGTGGGTATTGCGGCCGCCACCATGGGGTCGATCAAACCCGGCGACCCCAACGATCCTGCCACCGTGTGCGGGCCGCTGATCTCGGCGCGGCAGCGTGATCGCGTGCAGGGGTATCTGGATTTGGCCGTGGCCGAAGGCGGTTCGTTCGCCTGCGGCGGTGGTCGACCAGCGGACAAGACGAGCGGATTTTTCATCGAGCCGACCGTGATCGCCGGACTCACCAACGACGCGCGGACCGCGCGCGAGGAGATCTTCGGCCCGGTGCTTACGGTGATCGCCCACGACGGCGACGACGATGCGGTACGTATCGCCAACGACTCGCCATATGGCTTGTCCGGCACCGTCTATAGCGCCGATCCGGGACGCGCGGCGGAGGTGGCGGCGCGGCTGCGGGTCGGCACCGTCAACGTCAACGGCGGCGTGTGGTACTCCGCGGACGCGCCGTTCGGCGGCTACAAGCAATCCGGCATCGGCCGCGAGATGGGGCTGGCCGGTTTCGAGGAGTACCTGGAGACGAAACTTATTGCGACAGCGGTTTGAGTCGCGAGTGGCCAGAAGCGTGCGACAAGTCGCCACCCGGCGGAGAGGAAGAAGTATGGAAGGCAAAGTGGCGATTGTCACCGGCGCGGCGCAGGGCATCGGGCAGGCCTATGCCCAGGCCCTGGCCCGCGAAGGGGCCTCGGTGGTGGTCGCCGACATCAACGCCGACGCCGCCGAGGCCGCGGCCAAACAGATCGTCGCCGACGGCGGCAAGGCGATCCACGTGCCGGTCGACGTCTCGGATCCGGATTCGGCCAAGGCGATGGCCGACGCCACGGTCACCGAGTTCGGCGGCATCGACTACCTGGTCAACAACGCCGCCATCTACGGCGGCATGAAACTCGACCTGCTGCTTACCGTTCCGCTCGACTACTACAAGAAGTTCATGAGCGTCAACCTCGACGGGGCGCTGATCTGCACCCGGGCGGTGTACAAGCAGATGGCCAAACGCGGCGGCGGCGCGATCGTCAACCAATCGTCGACCGCGGCGTGGCTGTACTCCAACTTCTACGGCTTGGCCAAAGTCGGCATCAACGGGTTGACCCAGCAACTGTCCCGCGAGCTCGGCGGTATGAACATCCGTATCAACGCGATCGCGCCCGGGCCGATCGACACGGAGGCCACGAAAACGGTCACGCCCGGCGAGATCGTCAAAGACATGGTTAAGCAGATTCCGTTGTCGCGCATGGGGACACCCGACGATCTGGTCGGCATGTGCCTGTTCCTGTTGTCGGATGCGGCGTCGTGGATCACCGGTCAGATCTTCAACGTCGACGGCGGGCAGATCATCCGGTCATGACTCAACAGGTGAAGCTCGGCTACATCGGGTTGGGGAACATGGGGGCCCCGATGGCCAGACGTCTGGTCGACTGGCCCGGCGGCTTGATCGTGTTCGACATCCGTACCGAGGCGATGACCCCCTTGGCCGAAGCCGGTGCCACGCTGGCCGACAGCATCGCCGACGTTGCCGCGGCCGACATCGTCAGCGTCACTGTGCTCGACGACGAGCAGGTGCGCGAGGTGGTCGACGAGCTGGCCCAGCGGGTCAAACCCGGTACAGTCATTGCGATCCACTCGACGATTAGCGACACCACGGCGGTCGAACTGGCGCAGCAGCTCGAACCACAAGGCATTCACGTCGTCGACGCGCCCGTCAGCGGTGGCGGCGGTGCTGCCGAGAAAGGCGAGTTGGCCACCATGGTGGGCGCCGAGCGCGACGTCTACGAGCGGGTCAAGCCCGCGTTCAAACAGTGGGCGTCGTTGGTCATCCACGCTGGCCCACCCGGGGCGGGAACCCGGATGAAGCTGGCCCGCAACATGTTGACGTTCACCTCCTATGCTGCGGCGTGTGAGGCTATGAAGCTCGCTGAGGCAGCCGGACTTGACCTTCAAGCCCTGGGTCGAGTAGTGCGTCACACCGACGCGCTCACCGGCGGGCCGGGTGCCATCATGGTCCGTGAAAACATGAAACCCCTAGAGCCAGGCCACTTCTTGTATGAACCGTTCCTGCACACGCGCGCTCTGGGCGAGAAGGACCTGAGCCTGGCGCTGGCGTTGGGTGAGGTGTTATCGATTGAGCTGCCGCTTGCCGAAGTGGCGTTGCAGCGGTTAGCGGACGGCCTTGGCCTGCCGCACACGGCCCCGTCGAAGTGATTGGAGACGCGATGGACGAACTGCGTCGCAAAGGCCTCGAGAAGATGAACGAGGTCTACGCCTGGGAGATGCCGGATATGCCGGGTGAGTACTTCGCGTTGACCGTCGATCACCTCTTCGGGCGGATTTGGACGCGTCCCGGGTTGTCCATGCGTGACAAGCGACTGATGACGTTGTCGGTTGTCACCGCGCTGGGACAGCAAGACCTTGCCGAGGTTCAGGTCAACGCCGCGTTGCAGAACGGGGAGTTGACCGAGGACGAACTGCGCGAGGTGGCGATCTTCCTGACCCACTACGTCGGGTTCCCGCTCGGCTCGGGACTGAACGGCGTGATCGAACGGGTCACGGCCAGGCGCAAGGAGGCCGCCGCCGAAGGAACCGCCGACGACAAGAAGGCCAATGTCAACGCGGCGGTCAAGATGCACACGGGTAAGACGCTCGACTAACCGGGGCGGCCCGCTAGGGTGACGTGTTGTGCGCGTCTTGGTAATCGGCTCCGGTGCCCGTGAACATGCCCTGCTGCTGGCGCTACGCGACGACCCTGAAGTCGACGCGCTGGCCATCGCGCCGGGCAACGCCGGGACCGCGCTGATCGCCGAGCAGCACCCGGTCGACGTCACCTCGGCGGAAGAAGTTGTTGCGCTGGCCCGCCGGGTGCGGCCGGATCTGGTGGTGATCGGCCCCGAGATACCGCTGGTGCTCGGGGTTGCCGACGCGCTGCGCGACGCCGGCGTCGCCTGCTTCGGGCCCTCCAAAGACGCCGCGCGAATCGAAGGGTCGAAGGCGTTCGCCAAAAAGGTGATGGCCGCGGCCGGGGTACGCACCGCTGCCAGCGAGATCATCGACAACCCCGCGCATTTGGATGCGGCGCTGGCGCGGTTCGGGGTGGCCGCGGGTGATCCCGCCTGGGTGGTGAAAGACGACCGGCTGGCGGCGGGCAAGGGCGTGGTGGTGACACCCGACCGCGAGGTCGCCCGCGCGCACGCCGCGGGGTTGCTCGAAGCCGGGCACCCGGTGGTGTTGGAGTCCTACCTTGACGGCCCCGAGGTGTCGCTGTTCAGCCTGGTCGACGGCCGCACGGTAGTCCCAATGCTGGCCGCGCAGGATTTCAAGCGGGTCGGCGACGGCGACACCGGACCCAACACCGGTGGCATGGGCGCCTACGCACCGTTGCCCTGGCTGCCCAGGGAAACCTACCAGCAAATCGTCAGCGAGATCGTCGAACCCGTTGCCGCCGAACTGGTCCGGCGCGGCAACCCGTTTAGCGGACTGCTCTACACCGGTCTGGCGATCACCGCCAAAGGGCCGGCGGTGGTCGAATTCAACTGCCGCTTCGGTGATCCCGAAACCCAGTCGGTGCTAGCACTGCTGGAATCGCCGCTGGGCCAACTGCTTTACGCGACAGCCACCGGCGGGTTGGCGAACTTCGGAGATTTGCGCTGGCGCGAGGGTGCGGCGGTGGTGGTGGTGCTTGCGGCCGAAAACTATCCGGGGCGGCCACGGCTCGGCGACGTAGTCATCGGCGCGGAGGCCGAGGGCGTATTGCACGCCGGGACGGCCCGGCGCGACGACGGCGCGATCGTGTCCTCCGGTGGTCGAGTGCTCTCGGTGGTGGGCACCGGCCCCGACCTAGCCGCGGCGCGCTCGGCGGCATATCACATCCTCGATTCAATCAAGTTGCCCGGCGGGCACTTTCGCAGCGACATCGGATTGCTCGCTGCGGAGGGCAAGATCCACGTCTAGTCCAGACGACGCGCGCCGCTGGCGCCCCGGAGACTGACGAGACCAATGTGACGACGCCCAGACGTCGCATCAGTACCCCACGGCTTGACCGTCTCGGCGCGGATCGCTCACGGCGAGGTAGCCGTCGTCGAGCCGCCAGATCGCCTGGCAGCTACCGAACTGGTCGTAGTCGTCTGCGATAACCAGTTCGTGGCCACGCCGCTGCAGCTCGTCGAGCGTGGCCGGCGGAAAGCCGCGCTCGCAGCAGACCTGCATGCCCTGCACCCAGCGGAACCGGGGACCGTCGCAGGCCGCCTGCGGATTCTGGTCGTGGTCGACGATGCGGACCACCACCTGCACGTGGCCCTGCGGCTGCATGGGCCCGCCCATTACCCCAAAGCTCATCACCGGTGTGCCGTCTTTGGTGACGAAGCCGGGAATAATCGTGTGGTACGGTCGTTTACCCGGGCCCACCTGATTCGGATGCCCTGGTGTCGCAACGAAATTCGCGCCGCGGTTGTGCAATGCGATTCCCGTTCCCGGCACCACCACACCGGAGCCGAAGCCCAGGTAGTTCGACTGAATCATCGACACCATGACACCGGAGGCGTCGGCAGCGGTGAGATACACCGTGCCACCGCTCGGAGTACCCGCGAACGCCGGCTTGGCCCGGTTCGGGTCGATCAGTGTTGCCCGCTGTTTGAGGTATTCCGGGTCGAGGAGGTGCCGTGGACGCAGCGGCATGTGGTCGATGTCGGCGACATAGGCCTGCGCGTCGGCGAAGGCCAGCTTGAGTGCTTCGATCTGAAGATGCAGACTGTCAGCGGAATCCGCTGGAGCAGAATCTATTTCGAACTGTTCGAGAATGCCGAGGGCGATCAAGGCGACGATTCCCTGACCGTTGGGTGGGATTTCGTGGATGGTGTAGCCGCGGTAGGAACCGCTGATTGTGCCGACCCAGTCGGCGCGATGAGCGGCGAGGTCGCTGGCCCGTAGGACGGCACCATTGGCCGCCGCATGCGCATCCAGTTGCGCCGCCAGCTCTCCGCAATAAAACGCCGCGCCGTTGGTGGCGGCGATCTTCGCAAGCGTGGCGGCGTGATCGGGAAAGGCCACGAGCTCACCGGGTCGTGGTGCACGGCCGCCGGGCATATACACGTCGGCGAACCCCGGCTGATCCTTGAACAGCGGCACCTGAGCCGCCCACTGCTCCGCCACCGTTGGCGACACCAGAAAACCGTTGCGGGCGTATGAGATTGCCGGCTCGAAGAGCCGGGCGAAGGGCAGCCGCCCGAATCTAGAATGCAGCTCCACCCAACCCGAAACCGCGCCGGGCACGGTGACCGAGTTCCAGCCGAGCAGCGGAACGCCCTTGTCGCCGAAGTACTCCGGCGTCCACGCCGCAGGGGATCGGCCTGATGCATTCAGCCCGTGCAACCGGTGGCCATCCCAGACGATGGCGAAGGCATCCGAGCCAATGCCGTTGGAGACCGGCTCGACCACCGTGAGGGTGATGGCGGCGGCGACGGCCGCATCGACTGCGCTGCCGCCGTCGGCGAGCATCTGCAGACCGGCTTGGGCGGCAAGCGGTTGCGATGTGCACACCACGTTGCGGGCCAGGATCGGCTTTCGCGGCCAACCGTAAGGAAAGGCCCAGTCAAATGGTGCGGTCATCGTCGGAACCGTTCGGCCACGGCCCGGCGGTCCACCGAACCTTTCGCCGTGTGCGGCAGTTCATCGGCCACGTGGATGCTCGCGGGAACCTCGAAGGGCGCCAGTCGTTCCCGGCAGAACTGGGCCAACTCTGCGACGCTTGGCGCGGCGGAGGACGCCGGCACCACCGCCGCGGCGACCGTCTCCCCGTAGAGCGGGTCCGCGACGCCGTACACGGCCGCTTCGGTGACATTCGGATGGCTGGACAGCACCGCCTCAACGCGCTCGGGCGAGATCTTCTCCCCGGCCCGGTTGATGAGCTCTTTGATCCGGCCGCGAAGCGTCAGCTCGCCCGCTTCCGACAGCGACCCCAGATCACCGGTGTGCAGCCAGCCGTCGGTGAAGGTCTGGGCCGTTGCACCCGGGTTGGCGAGGTAGCCGCGCACTACCGTGCGGCCGCGCAGCCAGACCTCGCCCACCGTCTCCGGCGGGCGGGGCCAGCCATCCTCGCCGACGATCCGGATCTCGACCCCGCTCGAGCGGCCGACCAGGCCGGTGGTTACGGCCCGGTCGTCTCTGGTGCTGGCCACTTGGTGGGTGGCCTCGGTCATCCCGTAGGCGCTGAACACCGGCGCGCCGAACTCCGCGCGCATTGCCTGCGCCGTTTCGGCGCTGAGCGCAGCGCTGCAGCTGCGGACAAACCGCAACGTAACACCGTCTCGTGGACGGTCAATCCCACTGCGTTCCAACAGGATACGGTGGATGGTCGGCACCGCGGTGAACCAGGTGGCCCCGGCGGCTCGCACGTCGTCCCAGAACGTGTGCGCAGAAAACCGCCCGCCGGCCGGCAGCAACACCGTTCCCCCCGACACCAGTGTCGACAGCAGCGCGGCCATTAACCCGTGACCGTGAAACAGCGGCATCACCGCGACGGTCGCGTCCTGCGGGCCGAGCCCATAGGTGGCGATGATGCCGCGCAGCGAGCCGGCGATGTTGTCATGGGTCCAGGGCACCATCTTCGGCGAGCCGGTCGTGCCGCCGGTGAACATGATCATCGCGTCATCTGGCCGCAATCCGCCAGGTGGCGGGCTCGGCGGAAACGGCGCGGCAGTGGTGTGCAGGCTGACCCCGCCGTGGCAGAGCGCGATGGACCAACACGGGAACGGAGCGTGTTCGCGTTCGCCGGCATCGGTCAACACGACCCGCGCTCCCGCCGCGGCGATCCTGGCGTGCTGCTCGGCGACCGGCAGCGCAGGATCTAACGGCACCACCACGAGGCCCACCCGCGAACCCGCCAATAACCCGACGACGAACTCGGCGCTGCTGGGGGCGCGCAGCGCCACCCGGTCGCCGGGCCGCAGCCCCCGCGCGCCCAGCTGTGCGGCCAGGTCGTCGACCAGTCCGAGCAGGCCGCGATAGGTGATCGGCATCCGGTCGGCGCTGACGACGAGCGCACGAGCCTGCGGACGGCGGTGCGCTGCGTCCTGGAACAGATCCGCGACGCGCGGGCTCGAAGAATCTGCGGCGGAGGTCATCGTCTACACGCTAGTTGGAGCTTGTGACCAGACTGGACCACAGTGGACGCATGGCCAGCCAACCCGCACCCGACCTCACCGACGGTTTCCACTTGATGGTCGATGCCCTCAAGCTCAACCGGGTCAACACCATCTACGGGCTCGTCGGCATCCCGATCACCGATCTCGCCCGGCTCGCGCAGGCATCGGGCATTCGCTTCGTCGGTTTTCGGCACGAGACCTCCGCCGGCAACGCCGCGGCCGCCGCGGGGTTTCTCACCCGTCGACCCGGCATCTGCTTGACGGTATCGGCGCCCGGTTTCCTCAACGGCCTCGTCGCGCTGGCCAACGCCACCACCAACTGCTTCCCGATGATCCAGATCTCAGGGTCCAGCGAGCGGGCGCTTGTCGACATGCAGCGCGGCGACTACGAGGAACTCGACCAACTGGCCGCAGCCCGGCCATTCGCCAAGGCGGCGTATCGGATCGGGCGGGCGCAAGACATCGGCCTGGGTGTGGCCCGCGCGATCCGCACCGCGGTTTGCGGCCGCCGGGCGGTGTTTACCTCGACGTCCCGGGCGCCGTGCTCGGCCAGGCCGTCGACGCGGCCAGCGCCGCCGAAACGCTGTGGCGCGTCGTGGACCCCGCGCCGCGCCAGCTGCCAGCACCCGAGGCGGTCGATCGCGCGGTGCGGCTCCTGGCACAGGCACAGCGGCCGCTGATCGTTCTGGGAAAAGGTGCGGCATACGCCCAGGCCGACAACGAGATTCGACAATTCGTGGAGTCCACCGGGATTCCGTTCTTGCCGATGTCGATGGCCAAGGGGCTGCTGCCCGATTCGCATCCGCAGTCGGTGGGGGCTGCGCGTTCGCTGGCGCTGGCCCGCGCCGACGTGATCATGCTGGTCGGTGCCCGGTTGAACTGGCTGCTGGGCCACGGCGAGCCGCCCCAATGGTCGGCCGACGCGACGTTCATCCAGATCGACATCGAGGCGTCCGAATTCGACAGCAATCGGCCGATCGCGGCACCGCTGGCCGGTGACATCGGCTCGGTGATCACCGCGCTGCTCGACCGCGTGCAAGAGCTCCCGGTCATCGCACCGACGGCGTGGACGGATGAGCTGGCCGAGCGTCGGGCCCGCAACGACGCCGCGATGCGCCAGCGCCTAGCCGACGACCCACACCCGATGCAATTCCACAACGCGCTGCGGGCCGTGCGCGACGTGCTGGTGCAGCATCCCGACGTCTACGTGGTCAACGAGGGCGCCAACGCGTTGGACACCGCCCGCAATGTCATCGACATGCACGCGCCGCGGCGTCGGCTCGACAGCGGCACGTGGGGAGTCATGGGCATCGGCATGGGCTATGCGATCGCCGCCGCGGTCGAGACCGGACAGCCCGTGGTCGCCATCGAGGGTGACAGCGCGTTTGGCTTCAGCGCCATGGAGTTTGAGACGGTCTGCCGCTACCGACTGCCGATTACCGTCGTCGTCCTCAACAACGGCGGGGTCTACCGCGGCGACGAGGCCTCGCCAAACGGGGCGGACCCAGCGCCGACCGTCCTGAGCGCGCAGGCGCGCCACGACCTCATCGCGCAGGCATTCGGGGGCAGGGGTTATCACGTCACCACCCCGACCGAGTTGAAGGCGGCGTTGAACGAGGCGCTAACATCCCGTGACCCCGCGATCGTCGACTGCCAACTGGACCCAGCGGCGGGCAGGGAGAGCGGACACTTAACCAGCCTCAACCCGAAGAGCGCAGCCGCGCCGCCCGCCTGAGCAGCCGACCCGCTTATCGTCGTGGTTACGGTAGCTGTTACTATTACTGGCCATGCCCAAGCCTGTGATCGTGAACGCCGTGCGGACAGCAATCGGAACATCGTTCAAGGGCTCGTTGGTCAACACACCCGCCGAGGTGTTAGCGACCACCGTGCTTGAAGAAACGGTGCGGCGATCCGGTGTCGACCCGGCAGCGATCGACGACATCATCTTTGCCGAATCTCATTACGGCGGTGGTGATCTGGCCCGTTATGCCGCTGCGGCGTCGGGACTGGTGTCGGTGCCGGGGCAGGCGGTCAACAGGCATTGCGCGGGCAGCCTGACCGCCGTCGCCGACGCGGCGGCCCAGATCGGCTGCGGCGTCGAGGAAGTGGTCGTGGCCGGTGGTGTGCAGTCGCTGTCGACCGGGCCGCTGATGAACTGGCGCATCCCGGGACCGAACCTGGAGTTCGAGGAGCGATGGATGCCGCCCTCGCACCCGGAAACACAAGATGCCCCCACTCGCGACATGTCGATCACCGTGGGCTGGAATACCGCGAAAGCCGTCGGCATCACCCGCGAGGAAATGGACGCCTGGGCGTTGCGGTCGCATCAACGCGCCGTCGCGGCGATCGATGCTGGCAAGTTCGTCGACGAGATCGTCCCGCTGAAGATCCAGGGTCGCGACGGCGCGCTGACCGAGTTCAGCGTGGACGAACATCCACGCCGCGACACCAGCATGGAGAAGCTGGCGGCACTGAAGGTGTTGCACCCCGAAATCGAGGGGTTTTCGATCACCGCGGGCAACAGCAGCGGCACCAACGACGCCGCCGCCGCCCTGACCTTGGCCGACGAGGGCGTTGCCCGCGCAGCGGGACTCACCGTGCTGGGCAGCGTCAAAACGTGGGCGGCTGTCGGCGTCGAACCGCGCGACACCGGGCTGGGAGCGGTTCGGGTGATCGGCAAGGTACTGGACCGCGCCGGTTTGTCCGCCAACGACGTCACGCTGTGGGAGATCAACGAAGCGTTCGCATCGGTGCCCATCGCCGCGTGCCGCGAGTACGGGCTCGACGAGGACCGGGTGAACATCTACGGCAGCGGGTGCAGCCTGGGCCATCCCATCGCGGCCACCGGGGCGCGCATGCTCACCACGCTGGTACACGAGTTGGGCCGCCGCGGCGGCGGGATCGGGGTGGCTGCGATGTGCGCTGGCGGCGGCCAGGGCGGAGCCGTCGTCATCGAGGTCTAGCGCTTCGAATTCGCCTTGTCTGCAGTTGATTTCGCGTTCTGCTCGATGAGGCGACTGGCGTGGTCGAGAATGCAGTTGAGCCCGTACTCGAAATTGATGTCGTCGGCCACGCCGATACGGTGGCCTTTGCTGGTCAATTCCGCGATCAGCGGCATCGTGGCCGGGTCGATGATGCGCACCGCACGATCGGCGTACGGTCTGGCGCCGCCGGATTTGGCTTGCAGGCGCTCGAGGACGACCGAGCCGCGGGTGTGCACCGAGAGCGATGCATAGGTGTCGAACGCGTCCTCCGGTGACAACCCGGCCTCGACCAGGGTAGCGACGGCTTTCTCCAGCTTCTGGAAGGCCGCCTGGGTGGCTTCTTTGCCGAACGTGCCCCGGATCAGGATCAGATCACACAGGACCGGGTTGGCGCGAAACGTCTGACGCATCTTATGTGCATGGTCGTGCAGCGACTCACGCCAGTTCCGGCCTTCGACGAACGGCGTGGCGAAGTCGTACTGACCGAGCGCTCGGTCGGTCATCGCATCCAACAGGTCTTCCTTCTTGCGGAAGTACCAGTAGATGCTTGTGACGCCGACGTCAAGGTGCTTGGCCAGCAGCGGCATGCTGAGGTTGTCGATTGACACCTGCTCGGCCACTTCGAAAGCGCCGTTGAGGATTTCGTCCACGCTGATGGATCCGCGTTCGCGCCGCTGTCGTTTCTCGGCGACTGCCTGCTTAGCCAATTCGGTAACCTTCGTGACGGACGTGCGTAGCAAAACGCTATAGTATCAGCTATAGTAAGCCTTGTGGTAATGGTTTGGCCGCGCGGCTCATCGCAGCGGTAAACCGGTGATCGCCCTGCTCATGACCAGGCGCTGGATCTCGCTGGTGCCCTCGAAGATCGTGAAGATCTTGGCGTCTCGGCGCATCCGCTCCACGGGATATTCCCGGGTATACCCGTTGCCGCCGAGGATTTGTACCGCCTCGTCGGTGACGTAGACGGCGGTTTCGCTGGCCACGAGCTTGGCCATCGAACCCTCGGCCGCGACAAACGGCTTGTTGTTGCGGGCCATCCACCCGGCTCGCCACACCAGCAGCCGCGAGGCGTCGATCCGGGCCTTCATATCCGCGAGCTTGAATGCGATCGCCTGGAAATCGCCGATCTTGCGGCCGAACTGCTCGCGCTGCTGTGCGTACTCCAGCGCGTATTCGTAGGCTGCTCGCGCCACGCCCAACGCCATCGCCCCGACGGCGGGCCGGGTGCGCTCAAACGTCGTCAAAGCCGCCTGGCCGCCCGCGCTCTTCCCTTCCCGCACGCGTGCGATTCGTTCCTCGAATTTGTCTCGCCCGCCGACGATTAACCGACCCGGGATCCGCACGTCGTCCAATATCACTTCGGCGGTGTGTGAGGCGCGGATGCCGTGCTTGCTGAACTTCTGCCCCTGCCGAAAACCCGGAGTGTTCGGCGGGATGATGAACGTGGCCTGCCCGCGCGTGCCCAGCTCGGGATAGACCGAGGCGACCACGATGTGCACGTTGGCGATACCGCCGTTGGTGGCCCAGGTTTTCGTGCCGTTGAGGACCCACTCGTCGGTCGCCTCGTCGTAGCGGGCTCGGGTCGCGATCGCGCCGACGTCGGATCCGGCGTCGGGTTCCGACGAGCAGAACGACGCCAGCTTAGGGTCGTCGACGGTGCCGAACATCTGCGGCAGCCACTCGGCGAGCTGCTCGCGAGTGCCGGTGGCGGCCAGCGACGCCGCAGCTAACCCGGTACCGAGGATCGACAACGCGATTCCCGCGTCACCCCAGAACATCTCCTCGAACACCGTCAACATGCCCAGCCCCGTCGGTTCGGCGGCCTGCGCCGCGAACAGGTCGATGGAGTACAAGCCAACCTTGGCCGCTTCCTGGATGATCGGCCACGGAGTCTCTTCGCGTTCGTCCCATTCGGCGGCTGCCGGGCGGACCACGTCAGCGGCGAACTCGTGAACCCAGTCCCGAACCTGGATCACATCATCGGAAAGCTCAAGTGAAAACGCCATCGCTGTGGTCCTATCTGTGGTGGTGCTTTTCCGCGGGAACGCTGGAACGCCCTGCACGTTCTTAGTGAACAGTTGTACACCCCGGCCGCGCGCGGCTGGACACCGGGCGGACGGCTAACCGACGAGCAGCGGTGCGATCCAGGTGAGCTCGGCGGGCAGTTGCGAACTCCAAAAACCGGCGTCATGTCCGCCGGGCGAGAAACCGCCCGCCGGCGGGTTGGGCAGCTGCGACACGAATTGCCGGGTTGCTGCGTAGAACGGGTCACTGTTGCCGCAGTCCACCCGGATCGGGATCGCCGCCAGCGCAGGCTGGCCGAACACCGAGTTCGCCGCCCAGTCGTCGGCGCCGTCGAACGCTCCCGGCGCAGCCGCCCCCGGCGAGAGCCACAGCGCCGGGCTCACCGCGCAGATCGCCGCGGTGCGGGTCGGACCCAGCCGGCTGCCCAGCAGCAGTGCCCCGTAGCCGCCCATCGACCAGCCCAAAAACGCAACCCGCGAAGTGTCCAGGCCCTGGCTGCTCAGCATCGGTATCAACTCGTTCAGCACCATGGCACCCGAATCCTCTCCGGAAGCCCTTTTGTGCCAATAGCTTCCGCCGCCGTCGACGGCGACCACCGCGAACGGCGGCAGACCGGCCCGGACCGCCTGGGCGAGCCCCTGCTCGACACCGCCGGCCATCACGGTAGCCGCATCAGAGCCTTTGCCGTGCAACGCGATCACCGGTCGCAAGGCTTTGGTCTGGCCAGGCGGGCGGGCAATCGCCCAATTGGTGGAGATCCCGCCACGCGCCGCCGACACAAACGAGCCGGTGGACATCGTCGGCGCCGCAGCGGGAGCCGGCTCGAGCGGTGGGGCCGGTGCCAACGGCACGCCGCTGGCCGCGATCGATACGCGCGCGGCAACCGCGCGCCGCGACTGCAGGGGCGCGCCCACCGCGTAAGCGCTTACCGCTCCGACCGCCGCACTGGCGCCCAAGCGCAGCACGGCCCGACGGCTCAACTCGGGCATGCGGGCCATCTTAAGTGCCGCCGCATGGGCGTTTATCCGAAAGGCCGATGCGGCTCCTACTGAGCTGGCAGCATGACGGGGGTGACCGCAGCTGTTACTCCCAAGGGAGAACGCCGGCGGTACGCGCTGGTCACCGCAGCCGCTGAGCTGTTGTGCGAGGGTGGTTTCGAGGCGGTGAGGCACCGGGCCGTCGCGCACCGGGCCGGGCTGCCGTTGGCGTCGACCACCTACTATTTTTCGTCCCTGGACGAGCTCATCGCCAGCGCCGTCGAACACATCGGGATGCTGGAGGTCGCGCAGCTGCGGGCCCGGGTCGCCGCGCTGTCCCGGCGCCGCCGCGGCCCCGAAACCACCGCCGATGTGCTGGTGGACCTGCTCGTCAGCGACGCGTCGGATCCCGGGCTCAAGGACCAGCTGACTTCTCGCTATGAACGCTACATCGCCTGTGCGCGCCTGCCCGCGTTGCGTGACATCCAGCGGCGGATCCTGCGGCAGCGTGCCGACGCGATTGCCGAAGCGGTTGCACGGTCTGGTCGCTCGGTGCGTATCGGCCTGGTCTCCACAATGATCTGCGCGGTCGACGGCGCGGTGATCTGTGCACTAGTCGACGACTGCCAGGACCCGCGCGCCGCCGCACGGGCGACGCTACTCGAAATCATCGACGTTTTCGCACCTTTCGAGCATCCCCCGATCGCCATTTGACGGCCCGCACGGCAGCGGAAACCGTCGGATCAGTGCCCGTCTGGTGGAGGCGAAAGCCGCCGCCGAAGAGCTTCTAACTTGCTGGGCGTCCTCGAGGAGCGCGGCGAGGCGGGCGAGCCGCCGCGCCACGTCGTCGGGTTCATGCGGTTTCGCGCTGGGTGTACCGACAGCGGAGGGAAGCGCCGGGGTGACGATGTAACCGGTCGCGACATCACCGTAAATCGTGACGTCTTCGGGACGGTGATACCAGTACAGCGCGATGTATGCGCACATCACGGCGTCGACGGGATCCTCGGCGCCGTCCAGCTGCGCCGTCCAGCTGCGCCGGGCGGGTCGCCGCGGTCACCCGGTTGCGCAACTCGACCCAGGCCACGTTGCGGTTCACCCGAAGTCGAGGCGTGGCCTCGTCCAGCCGCTCGATCAGCGTCATTAGCTGCAGCAATTCGCGCTGGCGTGTGCCGAGCGGGCCGCGCTTGTACTTCAGCGTCCGATCCAGGCCGAACAACACCACGGTGGCCGGATGTGGGTACACCTCGATCGCTCGCCGCTTGGCCTGGGAGTGCGGGTCGATGTCCAGGGCGAGCGCTCCGGCCAGTCTGGCCCCGCGGGGAACGCTCGAAAACTCGGGTCTGCCGGTGTAGGCCGGGCGCGCGCCGGCCTCGAACCTGCCGAAATCGCGGTTGAGCGCCCGGTCGCAGGGCCGATGCCCGGCTGGGTTGTTCACGACCAGCGGTGCGTCGAGCGCGACCAGGCAGTCGTCGCGGACGTAGGCCGACAGCGTGTTCTCGATGCTCGCGTCGTCGTGCGCCGTGCCGAGATGCACCAGCCGGCCGTCGGCGTCGACCACCGCGACACCGCTCTGGCTGATTTCACCCCATGCAAGATCGACGCCTACGAAGTACATTCGCCCAGCTTGCCGCATCACGACCGTAAGCTGTGTCGTTGTGAGCATCCCCGACGTGCTGGCCGACCGCTACGCCAGCGCCGACATGGTTGCGATCTGGTCGCCACAGGCCAGGGTCGTCGCGGAACGGCGACTGTGGCTGGCGGTGCTGCGGGCACAGGCGGAGCTCGGCGTCGACGTGCCTGACCAGGCGATCGCCGACTACGAACGGGTGCTCGAGGACGTCGACCTGGCCTCGATCGCGGCGCGCGAGCGGGTGCTGCGCCACGACGTCAAGGCCCGCATCGAAGAGTTCAACGCGCTGGCCGGTCACGAACACATCCACAAGGGCATGACCAGCCGCGACCTCACCGAGAACGTCGAGCAGCTGCAGATCCGCAGGTCGTTGGAGTTGGTGTTCGCCCACGGTGTGGCCGTCGCGGCGAGGCTGGCCGAGCGAGCCCTGACCTATCGGGACGTGGTGATGGCCGGGCGCAGCCACAATGTCGCTGCCCAGGCCACCACGTTGGGCAAGCGGTTCGCCTCGGCGGCGCAGGAGACGCTGATCGCGTTGACCCGGCTGCGTGAGCTCATCGACCGCTATCCGCTGCGCGGCATCAAGGGCCCGATGGGCACCGCGCAGGACATGCTCGACCTGCTGGGCAAAGACGCGGCGAAGCTGGCCGAACTCGAGCGGCGCATATCTGAATCTTTAGGGTTTTCAACGATTTTGACTAGCGTCGGGCAGGTGTATCCGCGCTCGCTGGATCACGACGTGGTGTCTGCGCTGGTGCAGTTGGGCGCCGGCCCCTCGTCGCTGGCGCACACCATCCGGCTGATGGCCGGGCACGAGCTGGTTACCGAGGGTTTTGCGCCCGGACAGGTCGGGTCCTCGGCGATGCCGCACAAAATGAACACCCGCAGCTGCGAACGGGTCAACGGCCTGCAAGTGGTGCTGCGCGGTTACGCGGCGATGACGGCCGAACTGGCCGGTGCGCAATGGAACGAAGGTGACGTGTCGTGCTCGGTGGTGCGCCGAGTGGCGTTGCCGGACAGCTTCTTTGCCATCGACGGGCAGATCGAGACTTTCTTGACCGTGCTCGACGAGTTCGGGGCCTACCCCGCGGTGATCCAGCGCGAGCTGGACCGCTATCTGCCGTTTTTGGCCACCACCAAGGTTTTGATCGCCGCGGTGCGCGCCGGCATGGGCCGCGAATCGGCGCACGAGGTGATTGGCGAGCACGCGGTGGCGGCCGCGCTGGCGATGCGGGACGGCGGTGAGCCTGAGCTGCTGGAGCGGCTGGCCGCCGACCCCCGGTTGCCGCTGGACCGCCGGGCGCTGGAGGCGGTGCTGGCCGACAGGCAGGCCTTCATCGGCGCTGCCGGCGACCAGGTCGACGCGGTGGTGGCGGAGGTGGACGCGCTGGTCAGCCATTACCCGGATGCCGCCAAGTACACCCCTGGTGCGATCCTGTAGGCCATGACGGTCTCGGTTGCGCTGGCGCAGATCGACTTCACCGACCTGGACAACTTTGCCAACGGTTTTCCCCATCACCTATTCGCGATCCACCGCCGCGACGCGCCGGTGTTCTGGCATGAGCCGACCGAGCACACACCCGACGGGGAGGGATTCTGGTCAGTGGCCACGTACGCAGAAACCCTTGCGGTGCTGCGCGATCCGGTGACCTTTTCCTCCGTGACGGGGGGTGGGCGACCGTTCGGCGGAACAGTGCTGCAAGACCTGCCCATCGCGGGCCAGGTGCTCAACATGATGGACGACCCGCGGCACACGCACATTCGGCGCCTGGTCAGCTCCGGGTTGACGCCGCGGATGATCCGGCGCGTCGAAGACGACCTGCGCGCACGGGCGCGTCGGCTGCTCGACGGCGTTACTCCGGGTGTGGCGTTCGATTTCGTCGTCGATATCGCCGCCGAGTTGCCGATGCAGATGATCTGCATCCTGTTGGGCGTGCCGGAGGCCGACCGGCACTGGCTATTCGAGGCGGTCGAGCCCGGATTCGATTTCGGTGCTTCGCGTACCGCATCCATGCCGCGGCTGAATGTCGAAGACGCCGGGTCGCAGTTGTACGCCTACGGGCAGGAGCTGATTGCGCGCAAACGTGCCCAACCCGCCGACGACATGCTCTCCACGGTGGCGAACGCCACCATCGACGATCCCGACGCGCCCTCGCTGTCCGACGCCGAGCTGTACCTGTTCTTTCACTTGTTGTTCAGCGCGGGCGCGGAGACCACCCGCAACGCGATCGCCGGCGGGCTGCTCGCGTTGGCCGAACGCCCCGAACAGTGGCGCCGATTGCGCAGCGACGTCGAGTTGTTGCCGACGGCGATCGAAGAGATGGTGCGGTGGACGTCGCCGTCGCCGTCGAAGCGGCGCACCGCCACCCGGGCAGTCACCTTGGGTGGCCAGCCGATTGACGCCGGTCAAAAAGTGCTGGTGTGGGAAGGCTCGGCCAACCGCGACGCCGCTGTATTCGACCGACCCGACGAGTTTGATATCACCCGAAAACCTAACCCGCACTTGGGTTTTGGTCAGGGGGTACATTACTGCCTGGGCGCCAACCTGGCCCGGCTGGAACTGCGGGTGCTTTTCGAGGAGCTGCTGGCGCGCTTTGGGGCCGTGCGGGTCGCGGCACCGGTCGAATGGGCCCGCAGCAACCGGCACACCGGGATTAGGCATCTGGTCGTGGAACTGCTCGCCCCGTCGTGACGCTGCGGTTCAGCGACATCGAGCTGACACCAGACGCTTTCGCGGCGGTGATGGCGACCGGTATCTTGTCGATCGCCGCACGCAGTCATCAGTATCGGCTGCTCAGTGAGACTCTGGACGTGCTGGCTACGCTCGCCTTGCTGGCGCTGGTCGCCTTGGTGATCGTCACTGCCGCGGTCAAACGGCGGATCACATTTTGGGACGTTGCCGATCCTGATGTGACGCTGCGGCTGTTCAGCTTCGTCGCTGCTGTTGCGGTGCTGGGCAGCCGGGTGGCTGCCCATGTGCGGGTCGCCCTGATCCTTGGCGCAGTGGCGTCGTCGGCCTGGCTGGCGCTAATCCTGGTCACCGCGCGCAACATGTGGGGCACCCCGTGGGCGGCACTGCGGGACCGCGCGCACGGCGCTTGGGAACTGGCCAGCGTGGCGACCTCCGGCTTGGTGATCATGATGGCGCTGGTTGCCGATTACACCGGTCACCGCTGGTGGCTGGTGGTCGCCGTGCCGTTGTGGGTGGCGGCGATGTGCATCTACGGCTTGATGACGGTGCTGATCGTGTGGCGCGCTGTCGCGGAGCGACAACATCGCGACGGATTCGAGCCGGATACCTGGATCCTGATGGGCGCGTTGGCCATTGCGACGCTGGCCGGCGACTACATCCACCAGCTGGCCACCGGCTGGCTGGCGGGAAGTGTACGCGCAACCACCCAGGTGAGCTGGCTGGTGGCCACCTTGTGGATTCCTCCGCTGATCTACTTCGGGCTGCACCACATCAGCCGGCGGCCGGCGGCGTTGCAGTTTGCCGGTGTGTGGTGGGCGATGGTGTTTCCGCTCGGCATGTACTCAGCGGCCACCTATGCCATGGCGGTCGAGCTTGGTGTGCGCTCGCTGCACACGGTTTCGCTGGTGTTCTTCTGGAACGCCTTGGCGGCGTGGGTGATTGTGGTGGTTGCCGGGCTGTTGCAAGTGCCGCGCCTGCTGCGCTGACGGCCGTTGTTCGGCGAGGGGTTTACCGGCTTGTGGCGACTTGAGGTCGGATGCAATGCCGCAGCAGCATGAGCGGATCGCAGCGGCTTGCCAGGCGTCGGCCTAGCGGGTCTGAAGTCCTGCGGACCGCAGCTCGAGGGCCGCCAGGCCGGCGATCGTGACCGGATCCTCGCGGCGCCACCCGCCGACCGGGTCGGCGTCGACCGCGGTCAGCCTGCGCAGCGGCCGGTTGGCCAAGGCCCGCAGCGCGAGCAGCTGTTCGCCGGCCGGCGTGGCGGCCAGGGAGGTCACGGTCCATTTGCGCCGGAAGAACCGCAGCCGCAGGACTAGCCACGGCATCATCACCGCCAGGATCGGCGGGGCGGCTACCGCGAGCGCCAGCAGCACGGCCAACCAGCTGGCAGTGGTGTCCAAGTTGTGGCCGGCGCCGGCGATGTCGAGGGCCGCGTCGCTCGCTGCGGTGAGCGGCTTGCTGACCGCGCCGCCCACCAGCGGGATACGCTCGGCGCTATGGCCCGCCGACTGCAGATTGGTGGCGATGCCGTGCGCGCCGCTGTTGACCTGTCGGCCAACTCCCGCGATGGTCGACACGGCGCTGTGCACCGCCATGCCGACGAGCACCCATGCGGCCGTCCACAGGGCGACGAAGATATCGCTGCACAGTTGGGCCAGCAGCCGGCCGGGTCTGGTGGCGTAGGGCAGGTAGCGCAATCTCATAGCCTCGATCCCAGCACAGTGTTGGTTCCCTGGGCTGCCGGATAGGCTGGCGCGATGCGCCCCGCTTTGTCCGACTACCAGCACGTGGCCAGCGGCAAGGTCCGCGAGTTGTACCGCGTCGACGACAAGCACCTGTTGTTGGTCGCAACCGACCGGATCTCGGCGTTCGACTACGTCTTGGCCAGCACGATCCCGGACAAAGGCCGGGTTCTGACCGCGATGAGTGTGTTTTTCTTCAATCTGGTTGAAGCCCCCAATCATCTGGCCGCGCCGCCGGACGACCCGCGGATTCCCCACGAAGTGCTGGGACGAGCGCTGGTGGTGCGGGAGCTGGAGATGCTCCCGGTGGAGTGCGTGGCCCGCGGCTACCTGACCGGCTCGGGGTTGTTGGACTACCAAAAGACCGGCAAACTCTGCGGCATCCCGTTGCCGCCAGGCTTGGTTGAGGCCAGCAGGTTTCCCACCCCATTGTTTACTCCCGCGACCAAAGCCGAACTGGGACAGCACGATGAAAACATTCCGTTCGCACGGGTAATCGAGCTGGTCGGAGCGGTGCGCGCCAACCAGCTGCGTGATCGTACGCTGCAAACCTATGTTCAGGCCGCCGACCATGCTCTGAAGAAGGGAATCATCATCGCGGACACCAAGTTCGAGTTCGGCGTCGACGACCACGGCAACCTCGTGCTGGCCGACGAAGTGTTCACACCCGATTCGTCGCGGTACTGGCTGGCCGAAAACTACCGAGAAGGCGTGGTACAGCACAGCTTCGACAAGCAGTTCGTCCGCAATTGGCTCACCAGCCCGGAATCGGGCTGGGACCGGACCGGTTCGAAGCCGCCGCCTCCGTTGCCACAGCACATCATCGACGCGACGCGTTCCCGCTACATCGAAGCCTACGAACGAATTTCGGGCCTGCGCTTCGACGACTGGATTGGTCCCGGTGCATGAATGACACGCCTGCTCTGCCGCCGCTGGCCAAACGGGCGGAGACTCGCCGGGTTTATCACGGTGACGTCTTCATCGACCCCTACGAATGGCTGCGCGACAAATCCAACCCCGACGTGATCACGCACCTCGAAGCGGAGAATGCCTACACCGACGCGATGACAGCCCACCTCGAGCCGCTGCGCCAACAGATTTTCGACGAGATCAAGGCACGCACCAAAGAGACCGACCTGTCGGTGCCGACCCGTCGTGGCGACTGGTGGTATTACGTCCGCAGCTTCGAAGGCAAGCAGTACGGCGTCCAATGCCGTTGCCCTGTGCGCAATCCGGATGACTGGGATCCGCCGATCTTTGACGAACACACCGAGATCCCCGGCGAGCAGGTGCTGCTGGACGAGAATGTGGAAGCCGAAGGCCACGACTTCTTTGCGCTCGGCGCCGCCAGTGTCAGTCCGGACGGCAACGTGCTCGCATACTCGGTCGACCACGTCGGTGACGAGCGCTACACCCTGCGGTTCAAGGACCTACGCACCGGCGAGCGGTACCCCGACGAGATCACCGGTATCGGCGCAGGGGTGACGTGGGCCACCGACAACCGCACGGTCTACTACGTCACGGTGGACGCGGCGTGGCGACCCGACACCGTGTGGCGGCATCGGCTCGGCTCGGGGTTGCCGAGCGAGAAGGTGTATCACGAAGCCGACGAACGGTTCTGGCTGGCGGTGGGGCGCACGCGCAGCGACGCCTATGTGCTGATCGTGTCCGGCTCTGCCATCACCTCCGAGGTCCGTTATGCCAATGCCGCGGACCCGCATGCGCAGTTCACCACGGTGCTGCCGAGGCGTGACGGCGTCGAGTATTCGGTGGAGCATGCGGTGGTCGGTGGCCAGGACCGGTTTTTGATCCTGCACAACGACGGCGCGGTCAACTTCACCCTCGTCGAGGCTCCGGTCAGCGATCCCGCCGCGCAGCGCACGTTGATCGCGCACCGTGACGATGTGCGCCTCGACGCGGTAGACGCCTTCGCGGGCCATCTGGTGGTCAGTTACCGGCGCGAGGCCCTACCGCGCATCCAGCTGTGGCCCTTGCGGACCGCCGGAGGCTACGGGCCCCCGGAAGAGATTACGTTCGACTCTGAGCTGATGTCGGCTGGGCTGGGGCCCAACCCGAGCTGGGATTCACCAAAACTGCGGATTGGAGCGGGATCGTTTCTGACCCCGGCACAGATCTACGATGTCGACTTCGTCACTGGTGAGCGCACGTTGCTGCGTGAGCAGCCGGTGCTCGGGGACTACCGCCGCGAGGACTACGTGGAACGCCGGGACTGGGCTTATGCCGCCGACGGAGCCCGGATTCCGATATCGGTCGTCTATCGCCAGGGCATCGAAATGCCGGCTCCCACACTGCTATACGGCTACGGCGCCTACGAGATCTGTGAGGACCCGCGCTTTTCTATCGCGCGGCTGTCCCTGCTGGACCGGGGGATGGTGTTCGTCATCGCCCATGTCCGCGGTGGCGGCGAAATGGGCCGGCTGTGGTACGAGCACGGCAAGCTACTGCGAAAGAAGAACACCTTCACCGACTTCGTCGCGGTGGCGCGGCATCTGGTGGACTCGGGCATGACCCGGCCGCAGAACTTAGTGGCGTTGGGCGGCAGCGCCGGCGGATTGCTGGTGGGCGCGGTGGCCAATATGGCACCCGAGCTCTTCGCGGGCATCCTGGCGCAGGTACCCTTCGTCGATCCGCTGACCACGCTGCTCGACCCGTCACTGCCGTTGACGGTCACCGAGTGGGACGAGTGGGGAAACCCCTTGCGCGACAGCGAAGTCTACTTCTACATCAAATCGTATTCGCCGTACGAAAACATCGCTGCCCGGGACTATCCGCCGATTCTGGCGATGACGTCGCTCAACGACACCAGGGTGTACTACGTCGAGCCCGCGAAATGGGTAGCGTCGTTGCGGCATACCAAGACCGACACCAACCCGGTGCTGTTGAAGACCCAGATGAGCGCCGGCCACGGCGGTATCAGCGGACGCTACGAGCGGTGGAAAGAGGTCGCGTTCCAGTACTCATGGCTGCTAGCTGCTGCCGATCGCGACCACTACGGCAGCGCCCAGGTAGACGATCTCGTGAGCGATGCGCAGGGATAGCCGCGTCGTCATCGACCTGGGTGGGTTGGGCATCCGGGCTGCGTAGACGTTGGCCGGGAACATCGCCAACATCAGCACCAGCAGGCACACCGCGGCCACCGCCCTGGTGGCGGGCGCCAGCAGCCCGGCGGCGCCGACAAACTCCAGCACCCCGGTCACCGTCACCAGCAATTGAGGCGCCGGCAGGCGCGGCGGCACGATCGCGATGAGGTCGCGGCGCAGCGGTGGCGCGAAGTGAGCCGCGCCCGTCAACAGGAACATCGCGGCCAGGCCGACCGCGAGCGCCTTGGGCCAGCTGTCGACATAGTCGACACCGAGCCACCCGACGATGCGGGCCGCGATGCTGGCCATCAGCAGCGTGATCAACGGGGCCATCTCTCCTCCAATCTAGACACTGACAAGTTCGAGGGTTGGCGCTGAGCATACGGTTGCCATCTAGCCACTGTCAAGATGATCCGATAGGGTGGTCGCTGTGAGCCGGCCGACATATCACCACGGCGACTTGAGGGCCGTGATCTTGACGCAGGCGGCCCGTCTGGTGGCCGAGCGAGGCGCGGACCGGGTGTCGCTGCGCGAGCTGGCCCGTGAAGCGGGGGTCTCGCACGCCGCGCCCGCGCACCATTTCGCCGATCGGCGTGGCCTGTTTACCGCGCTGGCCGCCGAGGGGTTTGACATGTTGGCCGCAGCACTAACCGAGGCTCAGCCCAACTTCGTCGATGCGGCTTTGGCCTATGTGCGCTTTGCCTTGGAGCATCCGGGCCACTACCGGGTGATGTTCGACAAGTCGTTGGTCGACCCTTCCGATCCAAGTCTGGCCGCCGCGGAAGCCGCAGCGGCAGAAGAACTTTCGCGCGGCGTTGCGACCTTGCGCGATCCGAAGGCGCACGCCGATCCGAGCGGCGCCGAACTGGCCGCGTGGTCACTGGTGCACGGGTTTTCGATGCTGTGGCTCAACGATGCAGTAAGTGCTCGGGTGAAGGCCGTCGACCCGATGACGACCGTTGAGCGGATCGCGCGGATGCTCTTCGAGGGTTAATTCGGGTCAAGGGGTCACCACTGGCGTCAGGCCTGGCGCGGCGGCTACCGGTTTCCTTGGCAGAAACGCCGCGGGGATGTAGGCCAGCACCGCCAAGACAGCAGCCACCACGAACACGGTGGTGTAGGCATGCTCTTTGCTGTGGTGGAGTTGGCTGGTCAAGACCACCGACATCAACGCGGTGCTGATCGACGCCGCGACTTGCAAGTTGACATGGACCAGTGCCGAGCCGCGAGCGATTTGATGTGGCGCGAGCGACTGCACCGCCGCGGCTATCAGCGGCATTGTCGTGCAACCCAGTCCCATACCCATCAGCAGCAGCGCCGCCAAAAGCACCGGCAAATATCCCGCATGGGTTGCGACGCCGTAGGCAAAGGTGGCCATGCCGGCGGCGATCAGCGTAATACCGGCCAGGACCACCTTGCTCGGGCCGCGCTTGTCCAGTAGCACGCCGGCGATCGGCATCGTCAGCAGCGCCCCGAGCCGTTCGGGCATCATGTGCAACCCGGACTGCAGCGCGGTCTGCTGCAGCAGGTGCTGAAAGCAGCTCGGGATGAGCAGCACGGCACCGAAAAACGCTGCCGCGAACAGCAATAGCGTCGAGTTAGCGGTGGTGACCTCCCCATTCGTGAACAGCCGCAGGTCGATCAGCGGGTCATCCTTACCCAGGGCGTGCAGGACGAATCCGCCGATCAGCGTCAGCCCGGCGGCCGCGGGCACCCACACGTGCGGCTCGGCGATCGTTCCGTACGCCGGCAGCGATGACACCCCGTAGAGGAACGCGGCCACGCCGGGCGACAGCAGCAGCAAGCCGACGAAGTCGAACGTCTCAGACGGCGTTGGGCGGTCCTTGGGAAAGGTCAGGGCCGCAAGGACAACCGCGCTCAGCCCGATTGGCAGGTTGATCCGGAAGATCCACTCCCAGCCGTAGGCGTCGATCAGCCAGCCGCCCAGGATCGGCCCCGCGATCGGGCCGAGCATCATCGGGATGCCCAGCAGTGCCATCAGCCGGCCGATGCGCTTGGGCCCCGCCTCGCGCGTCAAGATGGTGACCGTCAGCGGCATGAGCATGCCGCCGCCGAGGCCCTGTATCACCCGAAAGGTGATGAGCATCGCGACGTTTGGTGCCATCGCGCACAGCAACGAGCCGACCGTGAACGCCAGCACCGAGCCTATGAACAGTCGCTTGGTGCCGAACCGATCGGCGGCCCAACCCGCCAGCGGGATCACGGTGGCCAGCGCGAGCGTGTAGCCGGTCATCGTCCACGCCACGACGGCCTGGGTGGAGTGGAATTCGATGATGAAGGTGCGTTGCGCGACACCGACGACCGTGGTGTCCAGGATCGCCATGACCACGGCGATCGCGCACACGCCGGCGATCCGCAGCAGCCCGGCGTCGAGCTTGTCGGGATAGATCCGTTCGCCGGTGGTCGGCTGGCGGCTGGGCGCGACGGCGCGATGCACGTCATGAGCGTAACGGCACTTAGCTGACCAAGCTAGTTTGCGTTGCCGTAGCCCGCTGCTGGCCGGGCAATCGGGGCCGTGCTGACGAACTGGCGCGCGGCGTGGCCGCTTTGACGTCGGCTGTCTGCGTGTTCGTCACCATCTAGAAACCTGGAATCGTCAGACTGGTGGCGTGTCTGGCAAATTAATCGTCTCGGTTTCCGGGATCGGCGAACACACCCTGGCCGACGTCGACGCGTTCTGCACGCAGATGGATGCCCGGGGTGTGCCGGTGTCGTTGCTGGTGGCGCCGCGGCTCAAGGGCGGCTACCGCCTCGACCGCGATCCGGGCACGGTGGAGTGGCTGGTCGCCCGCCGCGCCGGTGGTGCCGCGATCCTGTTGCACGGCTATGACCAGGCGGCCACTAAAAAGCGTCGCGGCGAGTTCGCCACGTTGCCGGCCCACGAAGCGAACCTGCGGTTGATGGCGGCTGACCGGGTGCTCGAGCACCTTGGGCTGCGCACCAGATTATTCGCACCACCGCGCTGGTTGGCTTCGGAGGGCACCGTCAAGGCATTGCCGCGCAACGGCTTTCGGCTGCTAGCCGAACTTCACGGCATCACCGACTTGGTCCGCCACACCACGGTGCGCGCCCGCGTGCTCGGCATCGGGGAGGGCTTCTTGACCGAGCCGTGGTGGTGTCGGATGTTGGTGCTGTCGGCGGAGCGCGTTGCTCGCCGCGGCGGCATCGTCCGGGCCGCGGTGGCCGCGCGCCATCTGCGCAAGCCCGGGCCGTTGCAGGCGATGCTCGACGCCGTGGACCTGGCATTGCTGCACCGCTGCACGCCCACCGTGTACGAGTGGCGGCCCGATCAGGCGGTTCCCCACGCCGCCTGACCGTTTCGGTCACTACCCTGTAGCGGCATGAGCGAAACCGCGGCCGGGTCGGCGGGGCAAGCCGCTGATGTCGTCATCGTCGGGGCGGGGCTGGCCGGGCTGGTCGCCGCCTGCGAAGTCGCAGACCGGGGCCTGCGGGTGTTGATCCTCGACCAGGAAAACGCCGCCAACCTGGGTGGGCAGGCGTTCTGGTCATTCGGCGGGCTGTTTTTCGTCGACAGCCCCGAGCAACGCCGCCTCGGCGTGCACGACAGTCACGAGCTGGCGCTGCAGGATTGGCTGGGCACGGCGGGGTTCGACCGGCCCGAGGACTATTGGCCGCGTCAATGGGCCTATGCCTACGTCGATTTCGCGGCGGGGGAGAAGCGCAGTTGGCTGCGCGCCCGCGGCTTGCAGATTTTTCCGCTGGTGGGTTGGGCCGAACGCGGCGGCTACGACGCCCGCGGGCACGGCAACTCGGTGCCCCGCTTCCACATCACCTGGGGCACCGGGCCCGCACTGGTGGAGATCTTTGCGCGCCAGCTGCGGGACCGGTCGACGGTGCGCTTCGCGCATCGTCACCGGGTCGACGAGCTTATCGTCGAAGGTGGCGCGGTGACCGGGGTGCGCGGCAGCGTGCTGGAGCCCTCGGATCAACCGCGGGGGGTGCCGTCATCCCGAAAAGTAGTACGCGACTTCGAGTTTCGTGCATCTGCGGTCATCGTCGCCAGCGGCGGCATCGGCGGCAATCACGACCTGGTCCGGCAGAACTGGCCGCAGCGGATGGGCCGGGTGCCCGAGCAACTGCTCAGCGGGGTGCCCGCCCACGTCGACGGCAGGATGATCGGGATCGCCGAGAAGGCCGGCGCCCGGGTGATCAACCGCGACCGGATGTGGCACTACACCGAGGGCATCACCAACTACGACCCGATCTGGCCGCGTCACGGCATCCGGATCATCCCGGGCCCGTCGTCGTTGTGGCTGGATGCCACCGGCAAGCGGCTGCCGGCACCGCTGTATCCGGGATTTGACACCCTCGGCACCCTGGAGTACATCGCCCGGTCCGGCCACGACTACACCTGGTTCGTGCTCAACGCCAAGATCATCGAGAAGGAATTCGCGCTGTCGGGCCAAGAGCAAAATCCCGACCTCACCGGACGTAGTGTGCGCCAGCTGCTGCGCTCGCGCGCCGGATCCGGGCCACCGGGTCCGGTGCAGGCGTTCGTCGACCGCGGTGTGGACTTCGTCACCGCTCATTCGTTGCGCGAGTTGGTAACCGCGATGAACAAGGTTCCCGACGTGGTGCCGTTGGATTATGCGAAGGTGGCCGCGGAGGTCACCGCCCGCGACCGCGAGGTGGCCAACCGGTTCAGCAAGGACAGCCAGATCACCGCGATCCGCGCCGCCCGCGGCTATTGGGGTGACCGGCTGGGACGGGTGGTGGCGCCGCACCGTCTCACCGATCCGAAGGCGGGCCCGTTGATAGCGGTCAAGCTCCACATCTTGACTCGGAAGACGTTGGGCGGGTTGGAAACCGACTTGGATTCGCGGGTGCTCAAAGCCGACGGCACGCCGCTCGACGGGTTGTATGCGGCCGGCGAGGTGGCGGGCTTCGGCGGCGGGGGTGTGCACGGCTACCGGGCGCTGGAGGGCACCTTCCTCGGCGGCTGCATCTTTTCCGGTCGTGCCGCCGGCCGCGGCGCGGCCGCTGACATCGCCTAGGTTCGGTTGCGCGAGCAGACGCTAAATCCCGCTTTTGCCCGGCAATTTGGGCGATTTAGCGTCTGCTCGCGCTAGAAGGTGACCGCGCTCTCTTCGGGCAGTACCTGGAAGTCGGTGGTGGTCATCTCGCTGAGCCGGCCAAAGTAGATGCCGCGCGCTTCCGGCGCGATGATGCCGTGGTGGATCGGCACCGCCCGCTGCGGCGCCACCGCCCGCAGGTAGTCGACGGCCTCCGAGATCTTCATCCACGGCGCCGCCGCGGGGGTGGCCAGCACATCCACCGGCTCGTCCGGGACGAACAGGGCATCGCCGGGATGCATCAACCGGGCCGGATGCTCGCCATCGCCGACTAGGTAGGAGATGTTGTCTATCACTGGGATTTCGGGATGGATCACCGCGTGGCGTCCGCCGACTGCCCTGATGGTCAACGCGCCGACGGTTAGTTCGTCGCCTACCCGCACGGCCTGACACGGCGGGCCGAGCTGGGCGGCGGTCTGCGGATCGGCATACACGGCGGCGCCGGGGTTGGCGTCGATCAGCGCCGGCAGCCGTGCGGTGTCGACGTGGTCGGGGTGCTGGTGGGTGATGAGGATCGCCGCCAGGCCGCTGATCCCTTCGAAGCCGTGCGAGAAATTTCCCGGGTCGAACAGCACGGCGGTGTGGTCGAATGCAGCAAGCAGACAGGAATGACCGAAATGCGTCAGTTGCATGTCTACGATTGTGCGCTCATGGGGGTGGTGCGATGCGGGTAATCCTGGTGACGGTGCTGCTCGCCGGCGGCCTGGCGGCCGCCCACGTGCCCGCGCCGCCCGCACAGGCCGACCCGGAGACCTGCCCACCGGTGTGCGACCAGATCCCCGATACCGCGTGGATCGACCCGGGCGCCGTGCCGCTGAACGGGACATACCGCTGGCCCCCGCTGCCCCGAGTAGCCGCGCCCCTGACCGGTACCGGTTCGGGACCACGGTTTCGCTTCGAGGAGCTTTGTGCCACAACGTCTTCGCCACGCGATCCCCGCGAGTATGCCGTGGCGAGCCGCGCGGCCGTCGCCAATCCCCCGGGCCAGTGGCAGTTGCAGGCGCAGGTGCTGCACTGGCGCGGCGACACCGCGCGCGGCGGCCAGAACGCGGTTTCGGTGTTCAACACCGCGGCCGCGGACCTGCGCGGCTGCCAGCTAGGCGCACCCAACCAGTCACCGTCGATCACGGTCGACGAACTCAACCGGCTTGCGGCGGTGATCAGCGGGCCGGTGATCCTGCATACCTACCTGGTGGCCGAGCCGCAAAACAGCAGCCTCAGCGAACTGAGTCTGTGGTCGTCGTCGCCGCCGCAGACGCCGTGGCCAACGCTGTCCGACCCCCAGGTTCTCGACGCGATGAGCGGCCCGTTGTGCGCGGCCTACCTCGGCTCTTGTCCATGACCCGGCCCGGCGCCGGCTCGCAGGTAGAGTTGGCGCCGAATAGTGCAGGTGTCGACAGCGAGGAGCGCCGTGGCCCGGGTGGTTGTGCATGTGATGCCCAAGGCCGAAATTCTCGACCCGCAGGGCCAGGCGATCGTCGGCGCACTGGGACGGCTCGGCCACGCCGGCATCTCAGATGTGCGGCAGGGCAAGAGGTTTGAGCTGGAGGTCGACGACACCGTCGACGATTCGGAGCTTGCCGAGATCGCGGAGTCGCTGCTGGCGAACACGGTGATCGAAGACTGGACGATCAGCCGGGAACCGCAGTGACGGCACGCATCGGCGTCATCACCTTCCCCGGCACACTCGACGACGTCGACGCGGCCCGGGCGGTGCGTGCCGTCGGCGCCGAGCCGGTGAGTCTCTGGCACGCCGACGCTGATCTGCGGGGTGTCGATGCGGTCGTGGTGCCCGGCGGTTTCTCCTACGGCGACTACTTGCGGGCCGGCGCGATCGCCCGGTTCGCCCCAGTGATGAGCGAAGTGATCGCCGCCGCGACTCGCGGGCTGCCAATCCTCGGTATTTGCAACGGTTTTCAAGTGCTATGTGAAGCTGGTCTGCTGCCCGGGGCGCTCACCCGCAACGCTGGGCTGCACTTCATCTGCCGCGACGTGTGGCTACGGGTGGAGTCGACGGCGACGGCGTGGACCTCGCGGTTCCGGCCCAGCGCCGACTTGCTGGTGCCGCTAAAGTCCGGCGAAGGCCGCTACGTCGCCCCGCAGCAGGTGCTCGACGAACTAGAAGATGAAGGCCGGGTGGTGTTTCGCTACCACGACAACCCCAACGGCTCGCTGCGCGATATTGCGGGCATCTGTTCGGCCAATGGCCGTGTCGTCGGGTTGATGCCCCATCCGGAGCATGCCATTGAAGCCCTGACCGGTCCGTCCGATGACGGCCTGGGCGTGTTCTATTCGGCGCTGGATTCCGTTCTGGCAGCCTGAAATTTAGGGCAGCTGTGCTGCCCTTTAACAGGTCGACGCGAACCAACGTCAGCGCAAGGCTGGTTGGCGTATTGTGGAAACGCTTGCAGGCGAGACGCTTTTAGCCGACCAACACGGTGTTGCCAGTGAGCGTGCTTTCGGCACCTACAGCGCCGGCCTTGGTATCCACTCCGTTGGTTGCCGGCAAACCCCCGCCCGTTGAGCCAGCAGAGACCAGTGGCACTGGACGAGTCTGGTTGCAGACCTGTTCGAAAGTAGTAGCCGGATGTGGCAAGGGTGCGCCATGCTAGTACTCGAGGGGCCGTAATCTCCAGAACCGGGATTTGTGGGCGCCCGTAACGCACCTAGTGTGGCCGTGGTGACGACCGCTGGCGGCGTACCGGCCGGCCCAAGACAGGAACGACGGAAGGATGGCTGTGAACGAAGAGCAACGCAACGTGATGGCGTCGGGAAATGGCTTCATCGCGGCGCTGGACCAAAGCGGCGGAAGCACACCAAAGGCCCTCAAGCTTTACGGGATTCCCCAGGACGCGTACGACAGCGACGAGCAAATGTTCGATCTTATCCACCAGATGCGCGAACGCCTCATGTCGAGTCCCAGCTTTTCCGGCGACAAAATATTGGGAACCATCCTCTTCGAGCAGACGATGGACCGAACCATCAACGGCGAGGACACCGCGGCATTTCTGTGGAAGCAGAAGCACATCGTGCCGTTCGTCAAGGTCGACCAAGGACTCGCTGAGGCCGAAAACGGTGTGCAGCTCATGAAGCCGATGACCAAACTCGACTCGTTATTGGACCGGGCCGTCGACAAGGGAGTTTTCGGAACCAAAATGCGTTCGTTTATCCAAGAGCCGAACGACGAGGGCATCAAAGCCATCGTCGACCAGCAGTTCGCCTATGCGCACAAAATCGCTGAGCGTGGACTCATGCCGATTATCGAACCCGAGGTCAGCATCAAATGCCCCGACAAGCCCAAAGCCGACAGTGCGCTGGTGGCGGCGCTCACCGCGAAGCTCGACGAGCTCACCGAAGGCACGCAGGTCATGCTCAAGCTGACGTTGCCCGACGAAGACGACCTCTATGCACCGCTGATCGACCATCCCAGGGTGATGCGTGTGGTGGCCTTGTCTGGGGGCTACAGCCTCGCGGAAAGCTGCCAGATCCTGGCCCGCAACCACCGGCTGATCGCGAGCTTCTCACGCGCTTTGACGGAGGGGCTGACGGTTGACCAGACCGATGCGGAATTCAACGACAAGCTCCGCTCGAATATCGAGGCAATTTACAACGCTTCGGTGACGTAACTCGCGCTCTATAAGTTCCTCGGCATCTGGCGCAACCTGCTGACCAACCGCCTGAAGGGTCTGGTCGAGGCAAACATCGTGGAGCGCGTTCGCTACTCTGAACGCCCGCCCCGCGACCGTTACCGGCGTACCGCGGCCGGCCGCGACCTCATCCCGATCTTGATTGCGCTCACGGTGTGGGGCGACCGCTGGGCGGCCCCATCGGATGGACCGCCCATGCTGTTCAGTCACGAAGGACATCCCTGCACACCGACGGTGTGCTGCTCGACTTGCGGGCAACCGCTGTCCCGCGACACCCTCAAGGTTGCCCTCGGGCCGGGCGCCGCCCCCGGGCCGGGAACCCAGCTGATCGCCCGCCTTCTGCAGCCTGAGTCAAACGACTCACAGGCCTGACGCGCGTAGCCGCTTGCGGATCAGCGGGATACGCGATTGATCTCAAACGGTCCGATACGAAAGACTCGCTGCAGGGCCACCCCCCGTAGCCGCAGGGATTCAGGTAATCGACGGAAGTGAACACCGTGAGCCGTAATCGTGTACTCGCGTCTCCGATGGGGAGCCCTGTCGCGAGTGTCCGCTCGAAACGCCGCACCGCGCCGCTTGTCCTGGGCACGACCATGCTGGCACTGGCCAGCTGTACCCGGCCGCCAACGCCACCGGCCACTCCGGCGGCTGCCTCGACCGCAAGGACGGTGGCCGCCATGCCGCTGGCGTCAACAACGGTGGCTGCCAGGCCGAGCGCCCCAGAGGGCGTGCAGCCGCGGCTGGTCTCAGACCCCGGTCAGCTGGCCGATGACCTCGTCGCCGACGAACTCGCGCTGCGTGACCCGTCGATCGGCGAGGCAGCGCTGGTCGCGGCGGCGCGCCGCCAGCAGGCGGCCTACCGCGCCATCGGCCGACACCCCGAATGGGACGCGATCACGCGAGCGCGCATCCCGCCCGTGTTACTCGACGACTACGACCGCAACGTCGACGCCCGTCGGCAGCTCACCGCGATGGCACGGGTACAGGACACGCTGCCAGCGTGGCGCATCGAACCTCCACCTCCGGCCGACGAGCTGCTGGGCTACTACCACGAGGCGGAGTCGCAGTCCGGAGTCGGCTGGAATTACCTGGCCGCGATCAACCTGATCGAGACCCGCTTCGGCAGCATCAACGGCGTAAGCACAGCCGGCGCGCAAGGTCCCATGCAGTTCTTGCCCTCGACATTCGCCGCTTACGCCGAGGGCGGCGATATCCACTCGCCCCGCGACAGCATCATGGCAGCGGGCCGCTTCCTCGCCGCGAATGGCTTTGCCGACGACCATGATCGGGCCATCTACCGGTACAACCACGCGAACGAATACGTGCGGGCGGTCGACCAATACGCGGCGGTGCTTGCCGCCGATCCCATCACGTTCGCCGGCTACTACCGGTGGGACGTCTACTACGACACGAGCGCGGGCGACGTGCTGCTGCCCATCGGCTACGCCGCGACGTCACCGATACCGGTCGGAGACTACCTGGCAAGCCACCCGCAGTAACTCGCCGCGGCGTGGCGTGCCGTCTATTCTTAGGCGCCGCAATGACATTCGATGATTATTTAGCGTTCTCTCTGCGCGCACGCTGCTCGCTGCAGCGCGACTGACATCAGCAATCGAATAATCAGCGCGATAGCCCCGACATCGCGTGCTGAACACTTAGCCTGAATCCGTGGATGGGTGATTTCGTGTTGCCGTCGACGCGGTTGTTTTGGGATGCGGCCGAGTGTGGCGCGGTGGGGCGTGGGTGATCCGCTGGCCTGTACCAGCTTTCCTTTGGGTTCCTTGGGTCGGGCCTGGGATGGCGGGGCGGACAGGGCTTGGAAGGTGGGGTCAGGCGGCGCGGGGTTGCGCGATCGGGTAACCGATGACGTTGTGCCACAGGGCCTTCCATCTGGCTCGCCAATGCCAGTGGGCGGGTAGGTGCAGCATTGGTTTGCGGGCCGGGGCGGCGAAGCGGGCCGGGATGTTGATCAGGTCGCGGCGCAGGGTAGCCCCGCGGGCCACGGCATGGTGGCCACCGGCGAGGGTGCCGACGGCGCGCAGCAGGTTATGGGCGATCACCGCGCAGGCCAGCCAGGCGCAGTTGGCCGCGAACAGCCCCGACGGGATGTGTGCCAGTGGGCCGTCGATTAAATCGGCGAAGGTGGTTTCGATGATGGCGTGGCGTCGGTGGGTGATATCGGCCTGGTCGACCGGCAGCGCGGAGTTGGTGACAAACGGGTGATAGCGCCACACCGGAAACAACGCATCCAGGTGGCGGGCGTCTTTGACCCGGCGCACTACCAGCCGCACGGTCAGTGTTCGGCCGCGGGCCAGGCGCAGGGTGTAGGGGGTTTCGGCGACCTGGGCATCGGAGATCAACGCCCCGGTGTCGGGGTCTTCGACCGCGCCCGGGTAGTGCACCGGGGTCCAGGCGGCCTCGTCGATGGCGGCGATCGCGGCGTTGATGCGCTTGTTGCGGCTGATCGACAGGGAGAATTCGGCGCCTCGCTGAATGCAGGTGGTGATCACTTTCTTGGTGCCAAACATTGAGTCGCCGCGCACCAGGATCGGCGCGTCGGGGTTGATCGCTTTCGCGGTGGTGATCGCCTGCTTGAGCTGGTATGCGGCACCGCGCCCGGAGGCGGCTTTGCCGCTCCGTAGCTGCGCCTCGGCGATCACCGGCGCGGCGGTCGCCGTGGAGATGGTGGTGATCTGTGGGGACAGGCCCAGCCGCAGCAGCGCGCGGCTGGCGATCTTGGCATGACCGAAGGAGGCGCCCTGCTTGGCGTGGCCGTAGACCGGGCGCAGCAGCGAGTCGATGTCCAAAAACATCCGCTCGTCGGCGCCAGCCAGCAGCGGGGTGCGCGCCGCCAGTGCGATCAGATGCTCGCGGGCCACTGCGGCGAGTTGTTTGGTATGCCCGAAGGTGAACTCGCGCAAAAAGATCCCCAACGTCGATGGGGCATATACCTCGTTGAACACCCGGGGTGTGCCGCCGGCGCGCAGCACATTGGCATCATCGATGCTGTCCGCGCCGCACATCATCCCGGCGACGATCGAGGTCAGCTTGCCAGCCGGGTTGACCGCGCCGGACTTCACCCGAGTCGACGGCAGATCCACGCGCTCGTTGATCAATTCCGAAAGACCGGTCTGCTCAGCCAGTTCCAGCACTGGCACCAACCCGGCCGCCGACAGCAGATTCTGCTCGTCAAACACCGCCGATCCGGTGGTGAACGTATACGATGAGTGCATCGAAAGTGCCTTCCCGGACTATGGACAAATGCGGCCTCAGCACTCGTATTGTCCCAGTTCAGAAGGCATTTTCGCTGTTCACACGCCGATCAAATCACCGGAACCATCCACGGATTTAGGCTTAGGATTCGCGCATGGAACATCCGGTTACCCCCGACGACGCGATCGAGGCGATCCGAGGCGCCGGCGGAGCGCGGCCGGGTTATCGGGCGCTGCACGCGAAAGGCACGCTGTATCGCGGCACGTTCACCGCCACTCCCGAGGCGCCCCGACTGTCCCGCGCAAAGCACCTCGACGGATCGGCCGTCCCGGCACTGATTCGATTCTCCAACGGGTCAGGCAACCCGACGCAGCATGACGGCCTGCCCCAGGTGCGCGGGATGGCGGTGAAGTTCACCCTGCCCGACGGATCGACCACCGACGTGTCGACGCAGACGGCGCGGTTGTTCACGTCGAGCACGCCCGCCGGGTTCGTCGATCTGCTACACGCGTTACGGCCCGGCCTTGGCATGCCTGCGCGCATTGCCAAATACATCGCAACTCACCCTCGACTGCTCGGCGCGTTGCCGGTATTGCTGTCCGCCAACAAAGTCCCGGCAAGCTACGCCACCGTCGAGTATCACGGGTTACACGCCTACCGCTGGATCGACGCCGACGGCGGCGCGAGATTCGTTCGCTACCACCTGTCTCCAGCGGCCGGCGAACAGTTCCTGTCTTTGCGGGCTGCCCGGGCGAAGCACCCCGACTTCCTCACCGAGGAACTGAATACCCGCCTCGCGAACAGGCCCGCGCAATTTGACTTCCGCGTCCAGATCGCGGGACCGAACGACTCGACCGTCGATCCCTCCGCGGCATGGCACAGCACCGACTTCGTCACCGCGGGCACGCTCGAAATCGTCGGCCTCGACCACGAGCGCGAAAAGGGTAACGACATAGTGGTATTCGACCCAATGCGCGTTACCGACGGGATCGAACTTTCGGACGACCCCGTGCTTCGCTTCCGCACCCACGCCTATTCGGCGTCGGTCAAGCTTCGCACCGGCGTCGATCGTGGCCCCGAGGCACCTCCCACCTGACGGTGAGGTGCCGTTCGGAAGGTCGTGTTAGGCAACGATTCCTGCACGCTCCGACGAAAGCAGCTACGCGCTCAACGCGACCGACGCCTCAGCGGTATAGCACAGGAACGTCATCGTCTCCTGCAGATAAAGTTGCACCGTCTCGGCGTCGTGGGACAGATATCCGATCGCCACGTCGGTGCCCAGCTGCAGGTCGAAGTCGCCGCCGCGCGTGGTCAGCACGAAGGCGCCGTCGATGGCGGGCGCCCAGATGATGTCGTTGTCGACCAGCCGGCGCAGATGCTCGCGGATCGGATACCCGTGTTCGGTGGTCTCGCTGACCTTGGTGTAGGCGTCGGCCGACAGCAGCACCGCATAGGGCCCGTCCACCCCGGCCAACCGCAACTCGGACAGCGCCTGGCTGATAACGTCGGGGAAGTCGCGGACGTCGGCGGGCAGCTGCAGTGCGGGGTTGGAGCTTGCGCTGCGGATGCCTTCGATCGACGCCGCGCCGTAGCCCTCGAAGATGGCCCGGTCTTCGACGAACGCCAGCTTCTTGGCGGCATCCTTGACCGGATCCCAGTCGGAGTCCTTCGACCCGCGTTCCACGTCGTCGATCTCCGAACGCGACAGCGTAAACGGAACGCGCAGCCGCACAAGCGGTTTGCTCGCCCGCAGATGCGCGATCACCCCGTCACCGGGGGGTGTCACATCAGTCAGCCGGCCGACGCCAACCGCCGCCATGGTAGGTCCGCCGGGTCCGCTGACGTCGACCACTCGACGCCCCGCGATGTGCCGTTTGAATGTCCGAGTCGCCTCCAATTCGATTTCGGCCCAAGCAGCCTCGGTGATCGGTGCCAGTTCGCGGTAGAGGTTGTTCATCGAGCGTTTCCTTTCAAACTGCCGATCGCCAGCGAGCCGTCGGAGTCGGAATCTTCTGTCGCAGCGGGTAATCCAGGCAGCGGCGGTGGGTCGTCGAGGAAGTCGACGGTGGGAGAGAAGAATAATCCACCGGTGAGAGCGGTGGAGAAGTCCAAGATGCGATCGGTGTTGCCGGGCGGATCGCCGAGAAACATGTTGCGCAGAATCTGTTCGGTGACGGCGGGGCTGCGGGAATAGCCGATGTAGTACGTCCCGTACTCGCCCTTGCCTACCTCGCCGAACGGCATGTTGTGCCGCACGATCTTGAGCTCGTTGCCTTCGTCATCTTCGACCTTGTTCAGCGCGAGGTGCGAGTTGGCCGGTTTCTCGTCGTCGTCGAACTCGATGTCTTCCAGCTTGGTTCGGCCGAACGCACGTTCCTGCTCGGTGACCGAAAGCGAATTCCAGCCCGCCATGTCGTGCACGTACTTCTGCACATGCACATAGCACCCGCCGGCGAAGTCGGGATCCTCGTCGCCGATCTGCGTCGCGCTGACGGCCAGCGGGCCATCGGGATTCTCGGTGCCGTCGACGAACCCGAGCAGATCGCGGTTGTCGAAGAACCGAAACCCGTGCACCTCGTCGACCACCGTCACAGCGCCGGCCATCGCGTCGATCAGCCGGGTGGCCAGCTCGAAGCACACGTCCATCGTCTCGGCCCGGATGTGAAACAACAGATCGCCGGGGGTGGCGGGCGCGTGGTGCCGCGGACCCGTCAGCGGTATGAACGGGTGCAGCTCGGCGGGCCGTGGACCGGAGAACAATCGATCCCAGGCATCGGAGCCGATCGAGGCCACCACCGACAGGCGCTTGGCCGGGTCGCGAAACCCGATCGCGCGCACCAGCCCGGAGATGTCGGGCAGCGCGTCATGCACGGTTGCCTCGCCGCCCTCGTTGATTGTGGCCACCAGGAAAATGGCGGCCGGCGTCAACGGTTGCAGGATCGGTTGCGGCTGCACGGCAGGCACGGATTCGACCCTAACGTCCCCGCCGGTGCTTCGATGACAGGATGAGGACATGACGGCTACGCCGGCGGGTCTGTGTGAGTTCATCGACGCATCCCCGTCGCCGTTCCACGTGTGTGCCACGGTGGCGCGTGCGCTGCGCGCCGCCGGGTATGTCGAGTTGGCCGAGACCGAGGCCTGGCCCGGCGCCGGCAAATTCTTCACGGTGCGCGCGGGCTCGGTGGTGGCGTGGCACAGCGCGGGCGCGTCGGCCGCGCCGTTTCGGGTGATCGGCGCCCATACCGACAGCCCCAATCTGCGGGTCAAGCAGCGGCCCGACCGCGTGGTTGCGGGTTGGCAGGTGGTCGCGCTGCAGCCTTACGGGGGCGCCTGGCTGAACTCGTGGCTGGACCGCGACCTGGGGATCAGCGGCCGACTGTCGGTGCGCGACGGTGCCGGCGTCAGCCACCGGTTGGTGCGCATCGACGATCCGATTCTGCGGGTGCCGCAGCTGGCCATCCACCTGGCCGAAGACCGCAAGTCACTCACGTTGGACCCGCAGCACCACGTCAATGCGGTGTGGGCCGCCGGCGACTCCACCCGCTCGTTTGTCGGCTACGTCGCCGAGCGCGCCGGCGTCGGCGCCGACGACGTGCTCGGGTTCGACCTGATGACCCATGATCTGGCTCCCTCCACGCTGGCTGGAGTCGACGACCAGTTCCTCAGCGCGCCGCGGCTGGACAACCAGGCCAGCTGCTATGCCGGCCTGGAAGCGCTGCTGGCCGCCGAACCGGACCGTTACCTGCCGGTGCTGGTGTTGTTCGACCACGAAGAGGTCGGTTCAAGCTCCGACCACGGCGCCCAGTCCGAGCTGCTGCTGACCACACTGGAGCGCGTCGTGCTGGCCGCCGGCGGCGACCGCGAGGATTTCCTGCGCCGGATGGCCGGATCGATGATGGCCTCGGCGGACATGGCGCACGCCACCCACCCCAACTACCCGGACCGGCACGAGCCCGGGCACCCGGTCACCATCAACGGGGGCCCGGTGCTCAAGGTGCAACCCAACCTGCGGTATGCCACCGACGGGCGCACCGCTGCGGCCTTCGCACTCGCCTGCCGACAGGCCGGCGTGGCGTTGCAGCGATACGAACACCGCGCCGACCTACCATGCGGTTCGACGATCGGCCCGATCGCCTCGGCACGCACCGGCATCCCGACCGTGGACGTCGGCGCTCCCCAACTGGCGATGCACTCCGCCCGCGAACTGATGGGCGCCGCCGACGTCACCGCGTATTCGGCTGCGCTGCAGGCGTTTTTGGCGCCACAGTGACATGGGGGTTCAGCGCGAGGCGAGGACAGCCGGTTCGTAGCGGATGACGTTTTCCACCACCATGCCGTTGCGGCTGCGGACCCGGTCGAGCCCGCGGATCGTGAAGGGGCCGTCCGGGCCGGTGCCTTGGCCCACGTAGTGCAAGAACACCAGCTGCTCGCCCACGGCCGCGCTGGGCACGGTTGCACTGTCGACCAGTTCGAGCTTCAAATCCGGCGCGGCGATAAGCAATTCGGCGATCTCGGCCGTGTGCGCCTCTTTGCCTGGCACCGGTTCGGCGTCGTCCGACCAATAGCCGACGATGTCGTCGGCCAAAAATCAAACCCGCGGGTCAGGGTCGGGGCGGCCCAATACGCCGCCCACATCTCAGCGCTGAACGTCGGGGTCGCTGAGTCGGAGCTCGTGCGGAGTGGGGCGGACTGAATGTCGGTCATGGCTTCCTCCAGGAGTCGGGGCGCCGCCCGGTTGCGGCCGCACAATTACCTCGCAGGACATCGCCGCCACGCATCGTTGCGATTACGGTTTCTTTCCGTGACCGACTCGACGGTTGGCGGATTACTGCGTGGCTGGCGAGAGCGTCGCCGGGTAAGCCAGCTCGAGCTTTCGCTTCAGGTGGGCGTGTCAGCGAGGCATCTGAGCTTCATCGAAACCGGGCGCTCGCGGCCCAGCGCTGAAACGGTGCTTGCCCTGGCCGGACCCGGCCGGTACCGGGCGGCGTCGCGCCAGATGCGGCCCTCGTCGTCGCCCGACGGTGAGCGGCCACCCATTAGTCACGGATGCAAACGTCAACCGCGGTATCGATGCGGCGGGAACCTAGACTGGCTCCGTGACGTTCGGGCTCACTCACGCGGTCGATACCGTCGAGCGGGCCGCCGCCACCCCTGATCAGCCGCAACCCTTCCGCGAGCTCGGTCTCAAAGACGACGAGTACCAGCGCATCCGCGACATTCTGGGCCGCCGCCCTACCGACGTCGAGCTGGCGATGTATTCGGTGATGTGGAGCGAGCACTGCTCATACAAATCGTCGAAGGTTCACCTGCGCTACTTCGGGGAGACCACCACCGACGAGATGCGGGCCGGCCTGCTGGCCGGTATCGGGGAGAACGCAGGCGTCGTCGACATCGGCGACGGCTGGGCTGTCACCTTCAAGGTCGAGTCGCACAACCACCCCTCCTACGTCGAGCCCTACCAGGGCGCGGCTACCGGGGTCGGCGGCATCGTGCGCGACATCATGGCGATGGGGGCGCGACCGGTCGCGGTGATGGACCAGCTGCGCTTCGGCCCGGCCGACGCCCCGGACACCCGCCGGGTGGTCGACGGCGTGGTGCGCGGGATCGGGGGATACGGCAACTCGCTGGGCCTGCCCAACATCGGTGGCGAGACCGTCTTCGACGCCTGCTACGCCGGCAACCCGTTGGTCAACGCGTTGTGCGTCGGCGTGTTGCGCAAAGAAGACCTACACTTCGCCTTCGCCTCGGGCGCCGGTAACAAGATCATCCTGTTCGGTGCCCGCACCGGACTCGACGGCATCGGCGGGGTGTCGGTGCTGGCGTCGGACACCTTCGGCGGTGACGAGGCCGGACCGGGCCGCAAGAAGCTGCCGTCGGTTCAGGTCGGTGACCCGTTCATGGAAAAGGTGCTCATCGAATGCTGCCTGGAGCTCTACGCCAGCGGTCTGGTGATCGGCATCCAGGATTTAGGTGGTGCCGGATTAGCTTGTGCCACTTCGGAACTGGCCTCCGCCGGGGACGGGGGCATGGACATCGAACTGGGCACCGTACCGCTGCGCACCACCGGGATGACGCCCGCCGAGGTGCTGTGCAGCGAGTCGCAGGAGCGGATGTGCGCGGTGGTCGCGCCGGACAACGTGGACGCTTTCCTAGCGGTGTGCCGCAAATGGGAGGTGCTGGCCACGGTGATCGGTGACGTCACCGACGGCAACCGGTTGCGCATCACCTGGCACGGCGAGACCGTCGCCGACGTGCCGCCGCGCACCGTGGCCCATGACGGGCCGGTATACCAGCGTCCGCTAGCCCGACCAGCCTCGCAGGACGCGTTGAATGCCGACCGGTCGAGCAGCCTGCCGCGGCCAACCACTGGCGCCGAGTTGCGCGCCACTTTGCTTGCGCTGCTGGGCAGTCCGCATTTGTGCAGCCGCAGATTCATCACCGAACAGTACGACCGCTACGTGCGCGGCAACACCGTGCTGGCCGCGCACGCCGACGCCGGCATGCTGCGCGTGGACGAGTCCACCGGACGCGGCATCGCGGTGTCCACCGACGCGTCCGGCCGCTACACGGTGCTGGACCCCTATGCGGGCGCCCAGCTCGCGCTGGCCGAGGCGTACCGCAACGTCGCGGTGACGGGAGCGACCCCGGTCGCGGTCACCAACTGCCTCAACTTCGGCTCACCCGAAGACCCGGCGGTTATGTGGCAGTTCGCCGAGGCGGTGCGCGGATTGGCCGACGGCTGCGCGGCCCTTGGCATTCCGGTGACCGGCGGCAACGTCAGCTTCTACAACCAGACCGGATCGACCCCGATCCTGCCTACCCCGGTGGTCGGTGTGCTCGGCGTCATCGACGACGTGCACCACCGTATTCCGATCGGTCTGGGCGACGGGCCGGGGCAGACGCTGATGCTGCTCGGTGATACCCATGACGAGTTCGACGGCTCGGTGTGGGCCCAGGTGACCGCCGACCATCTCGGCGGGCTGCCGCCGAAAGTCGACCTGGCCCGCGAGAAGCTGTTGGCCGACGTGCTCAGCACGGCCGCCCGCGACGGACTGGTGTCTGCGGCGCACGACCTGTCCGAAGGTGGCCTGGCCATCGCGGTGGTGGAGGCCGCGCTGGCGGGTGAAACCGGTTGCTGCGTCGTGCTTCCCGACGACATCGACCCCTTCGTGATGTTGTTTTCCGAGTCGACGGGCCGGGTGTTGGTGGCGGTGCCGCGCGCCGAGGAGCGTCGGTTCCGGTCGCTGTGCGAGGTGCGTGGGCTGCCCGCCGTGGGCATCGGAGTCGTCGACCCAGAGTCAGATGCCGTCGAATTTCGGGGGCGGTTCACTGTATCGCTGGCAGAACTGCGCGGCACCTCCGAGGCGGTGCTGCCCGCACTGTTCGGATGAGTGTGCGGGCATGAGGATCCCGGTACACGACGCTGCCGCCGAACCGCTCAGCGATGCCGCCCAGCCCCACGGCCGGCACCCGCTGCTGGTGTGGGCGTGGGGCTTGCTGCGACTGCGTTTTGGCGGGGTCGGGTTCGGCGCGCTGTTTTTCTGCTTGTCGTTGACGCCGTCACTGCTGCCCAGGGATTGGCTGTTCCAAGGACTGATCGGCGGCATCAACGCCGCTTTCGGCTATGGCCTGGGCGTGCTGCTGGAAAAGGCTGCGCAGCGTTTCGTGCTGCGCAACGCCCGCTGGTGGCCGCCGCCGGCCCGGGTGCTGTTCGGGATCAAGGCGGCTGTCGTCGTGATCGCGCCGAGTGCGGCGGTGCTGATGCTCGTCCCGGCCGCGGGATGGCAGCGGCAAGTGTCGGCGTTGATGGGCATCCCCGGTCCGACCACGCTGAGCTATCTGCGCACGTTGGTCGTTGCGAGCGTGGTGAGTGCTGTCCTGGTGGCGACGTGCCGGACGCTGATCGACGCTATCAAGCTGCTGGCCCGGATGCTGATCAGGCGCTGGCATCTGCACGACGAGGTGGCGCTGTTCATCGGCACCACGATCGTCGTGGCGTTGCTGATCACCCTGATCAATGGGGTCTTGGTGCGGGGGTTCTTCATGGGGGCCAACGCCCTCTCCGAGCCGCGGAACAACGCCACCGGCGCGCGCATACATCAGCCGTTGATGCCCGAAAAGTCCGGTAGCCCAGCGTCATTGGCGCCCTGGGACACGCTGGGCTTCCAGGGCCGCAACTTCGTCGCCACCGGCCCGCATGCCGCCGAGCTGACCCGGCTCAACGGTCGGCCCGCCAAGGAGCCCATCCGGGTCTATGCCGGGCTGCAGACCGCCGCCGACGACCGGGCACGCGCGCAGATCATCGTCGACGAGCTCGAGCGCACCCACGCATTCGATCGCAAGCTGCTGGTAATCATCCCGACCACCGGCACCGGCTGGATCGATCCGGTGGCAGCGCGTTCACTGGAGATGATGTACAACGGTGACACCGCGATGGCCGGGCTGCAGTACTCGTATCTGCCCAGCTGGATTTCATTCTTGGCCGACCGGCAAAAGTCGATGGATTCCGGGAAGGTGCTCATCGACACCGTCCACAACCGTTGGCGGCAGCTGCCGGCGGATCACCGACCGAAATTGGTGCTTTACGGCGAAAGCCTGGGTTCGATGGCCGGGCAGGCGGCGTTCGGGTTCTTGCCCGACATCGCCCAGATGGGCTTCGACGCGGTGCTGTGGGTGGGGCCGCCGCACGAAAGCCCGTTGTGGCATGCGCTGATCGTGCGACGCGATCCCGGGACCACCGAGGTGCAGCCACGCTACGACAATGGGCGAACGGTGCGCTTTTCCGAGGCCGTCGACCCCGCCGACGTCGCCCGCGTCGCAGCGGGGCCATGGGAGGGCACCCGGGTGCTGTTCCTGCAACATCCATCCGATCCGGTCGTCTGGTGGTCGCCCGGTTTGCTGTTCAGCCGACCGGATTGGCTGGTCGAACCACCGGGGCAAGACCGCACCGCGTCGATGCGCTGGTATCCGGTGGTGACGTTCTGGCAAGTCAGCGCGGACCTCACCGAAGCCGAGCGCATGCCCCGCGGACATGGCCACAACTATGGCAACACCATCCTCGACGGCTGGGCCGCGGTGATACCCCCGGATGGCTGGACGGGCGCGGACACCGAGCGGATACGTGCCGCGGTCAAACAGTCAGAAAGTGCTGACGGACCCGAAAACTGATGCACGACAGCAGCTTTGAGCGGTTACGGGCGCTCCTACTGGCCACCGCGCTGGTCGGCTCGAGCTTCGTCGTGCCGCGGATACCGATGCGGTGGCGAGTACCCGCGCAAGCTGGCGGAGGCGCGCTGCTAGCACTGCTGACCGGTTCGCGCATCGGGTTGTCTCCGCCGCGGTTGTGGGCCGGGTTGCGCTGGGGGGTGGTGGCGGGGGCCGCCGCGGCGACCGCGGTCGCGGTGACGGCCCCGGTGCCGGTGGTGCGGCTGTCGATGTCCGCGCGGCCGTTGCCGCGCTCGGCGCCGGCCTGGCTGGGGGTACAGATACCCGTGGGTACGGTGTGGGCCGAGGAAGCCGCATTCCGGGCCGCGTTGGCGACCGCCGCCACGAGGGGCTTCGGTAACACCGGGGGACGGTTGGTGCAGGCCGTCGCGTTCGGGCTCTCCCACATCGCCGACGCACGCGCCGCAGGCCAGCCGGTGGGCCCGACCATCCTGGTCACCGGGGTGGCGGGGTGGCTATTCGGCTGGCTGGCAGACCGGTCCGGCAGCCTGGCCGCGCCGATACTGACACACCTGGCGATCAACGAGACCGCGGCCGCGGCAGCGCTCACCATCCAGCGGCGGTCACGCTCCTAACAGATGGCCGCCCGTCAAAGCGCCGACCCGGCCAAGACCCGCCAAGCCGTCTTGGCCGTCGCCGACTGGCTGCGTGACGAAAACCGCCCCACCCCGGAGCGAGCAGAGCTGGCCGCCGCGGTCCGGCTGACCGCGCGCACCCTGGCCGCGCAGGCGCCCGGCGCCAGTGTCGAAGTCCGGATCCCGCCGTTCGTCGCGGTGCAGTGCATTGCCGGTCCCCGGCATACCCGCGGAACCCCACCGAACGTCGTCGAGACCGATCCGCGAACGTGGCTGCTGCTGGCCACCGGGTTGCTGCAGGTGCCGGCGGCCGAAGCGGCGGCGCGCTGCACCTGTCGGGTGCGCGGGCCGGCCAGATCGAACGATGGCTGCCGCTGGTGAACCTGCCGACTTGACGAGCCGCCAGCGCAACACGCACGCCGGATTCTGCGACCCGGCCGTCGTCCCCGTAGACTCCGTTACGTCACCAACGTTCGGGAGCCGTCAGACCGTGACCGTCCTGCAGCCCCAGCCTGAGGACAATCCGCCCCGCGAAGAATGCGGTGTCTTCGGGGTATGGGCCCCCGGCGAGGAAGTCGCCAAGCTCACTTACTACGGCTTGTATGCGCTGCAGCACCGCGGGCAGGAAGCCGCCGGCATCGCTGTGGCCGACGGGTCGCAGGTGCTGGTATTCAAAGATCTCGGGCTGGTCAGCCAGGTGTTTGACGAGCAGACGCTGGCGGCCATGCCAGGGCACGTCGCCATCGGGCACTGCCGCTACTCCACTACCGGGCAGACCACCTGGGAGAACGCCCAGCCGGTGTTCCGGACCACGACGGCCGGCACCGGGGTGGCACTGGGACACAACGGCAACATCGTCAACAGCACCGCTTTGGTCACCCGGGCCCGCGAAGCCGGGTTGATCAACCCGCGGCTGCCTGGCTCGGCCACCACCGACTCGGATGTCCTGGGCGCGCTGCTGGCGCACGCAGCGGCCGACTCGACGCTAGAACAAGCGGCATTGGAGCTGCTGCCGACCGTGCGGGGCGCGTTCTGCCTGATCTTCATGGACGAGAACACGCTGTACGCGGCGCGCGACCCGTACGGGGTGCGGCCGCTGTGCCTGGGACGCCTGGACCGCGGCTGGGTGGTGGCCTCCGAAACCGCCGCGCTGGACATCGTCGGCGCGTCCTTCGTGCGCGACATCGAGCCGGGCGAGCTGCTGGCGATCGACGCCGACGGGGTGCGGTCCAGCCGTTTTGCGGAGCCCACACCCAAGGGCTGCGTCTTCGAATACGTCTATCTGGCCCGCCCGGACAGCACGATCGCCAATCGCTCGGTGCACGCCGCCCGCGTTGAGATCGGTCGCCGGCTGGCCCGAGAGTGCGGGATCGACGCCGACCTGGTGATCGGGGTGCCGGAATCCGGCACGCCCGCCGCGGTCGGCTACGCGCAGGAGTCCGGCACCCCCTATGGGCAGGGCCTGATGAAAAACGCCTACGTCGGGCGCACTTTTATCCAGCCGTCGCAGACCATCCGCCAGCTTGGCATCCGGCTCAAGCTCAACCCGCTCAAAGAGGTCATCCGGGGCAAGCGGCTGATCGTCGTCGACGATTCGATCGTGCGGGGAAACACCCAGCGCGCCCTGGTGCGGATGCTGCGTGAGGCCGGCGCCGCCGAAGTGCATGTGCGCATCGCCTCGCCGCCGGTGAAGTGGCCCTGCTTCTACGGAATCGACTTCCCGTCGGCGGCGGAGTTGATCGCGAACGCCGTCGACGACGAGGACGAGATGCTCGAAGCGGTGCGGCACGCGATCGGTGCCGACACGCTTGGCTACATCTCCCAAGAGGGACTGATCGCGGCCACCGAGCAGTCCGCGTCCCGGCTGTGCACCGCCTGCTTCGACGGCGCGTACCCGATCGAGCTGTCCAGCGAGTCCGTCCTGGGCAAGAACGTCATCGAGCACATGCTGGCCACCGCGGCCCGCGAGGCCGTGCAGGCCGGCCCCGAGATCGACGAGGCCGCTCTGGCTGAAGACGCGCTACGGCGCCCCTAGCACGGCGCTGAACGGTAGCCTTTATCGGCGATGACGGACCGTCGGAAGGATTCCGGAAAACACTCCGGCAATCAGGGCATCACCTATGCAGCGGCCGGGGTGGACATCGCAGCCGGTGACCGCGCCGTCGAATTGTTCAAACCACTCGCGTCCAAGGCCACCAGACCCGAAGTCCGCAGCAAGCTAGGGGGATTCGCCGGACTGTTCGCCCTGCGCGGCGGTTATCGTGAACCGCTGCTGGCCGCCTCCAGCGACGGCGTGGGCACCAAGCTGGCGATCGCCCAGGCGATGGACAAACACGACACGGTCGGCCTGGATCTGGTCGCGATGGTGGTCGACGACCTGGTGGTGTGCGGTGCCGAGCCGCTGTTTTTGTTGGACTACATCGCATTGGGGCGGATCGTGCCCGAGCGGCTCAATGCCATCGTCGCCGGCATCGCCGAAGGGTGCATGCGCGCCGGCTGCGCGCTGCTGGGCGGCGAGACCGCCGAGCATCCCGGCTTGATCGAGCCCGACCACTACGACTTATCGGCCACCGCCGTCGGGGTGATCGAGGCCGACGACGTCTTGGGCGCCGAGCGTGTCAAACCCGGTGACGTCATCATCGCGATGGGGTCGTCCGGCCTGCATTCCAACGGCTACTCGCTGGTGCGCGCCGTCCTGCTAGAAATCGACCGGATGAACCTGGCCGGCTACGTCGAGGAGTTCGGCCGCACGCTGGGCGAAGAACTACTGGAGCCCACCCGCATCTACGCCAAGGACTGTCTGGCGTTGGCCGCCGAAACCCAAGTCCGCACCTTCTGCCACATCACCGGGGGCGGGCTGGCCGGCAACCTGGAGCGCGTCATCCCACACGGACTGGTCGCCGAAGTCGACCGCGGCACGTGGACGCCGGCACCGGTTTTCGCGATGATCGCGCAGCGAGGCCGGGTCAGCCGCGCGGAGATGGAAAAAACATTCAACATGGGCGTCGGCATGGTCGCCGTCGTCGCACCCGAGGACACCGATCGGGCGCTAGCCATCTTGACCGCCCGGCACGTGGATTGCTGGGTGCTGGGCACCGTCAACAAGGGCGGCAAGGAAGGCCCGCGAGCCAGGCTCGTCGGGCAGCACCCGCGGTTCTAACGGGTGACGGACGGCTCTAACGGCGCCAGTCGTCCTCGTCGTTCCATGGGTCGTCGGTAAACCGGTCGTCGCCGTCTAGCCGGTTGGAGTCGTCAGCACCCGAACCGGAGAGCTCGCGCTGAAGCCGCTCGAAATCGGTCTGCGGGGAGCTGTATTTCAGTTCTCGAGCAACCTTGGTCTGCTTCGCCTTTGCCCGGCCGCGGCCCATGGGGGAACCCCCTCGCGCAATAACGGAGCGGCCCAACGAGTAGGCGGCTCCGATCTGTCGGTCTCGTTTATTGTCCTGCCGAGTAGTTTACCGTGCCCCGCGACGACGCGCTGGCGGCCCTGCCCGCTCTAGCAGCCGTCATCGGTTGGTGCCGCGGAGCCGTTCAACGGCGATCCGCCCTGCGCCGGCCCCGTCGGCGGGCGGCAGGGAATCGGGATCGATCACCGCGGCGACGTCCCCACCCGCGCCGGTCACCAAGGCGGTGTCGGCGGGCAGTCCGCGCTTGAGCAGCGCCAGCGCGATCGGTCCCAGATCGACGTGATCGACGACAGTACCCAGCCGGCCCACCGCGCGGCTGTCAGCGAGGACCGGGTCTCCGGTCGACGGTCGATCGGCCGAGCCGTCCAAGTGCAGCAACACCAACATCCGCGGCGGCCTGCCCAGGTTGTGCACCCGCGCGACCGTTTCCTGCCCGCGATAGCAGCCTTTGTTCAGATGGACGGCACCCACGCCGGGACCGCCGATCCAGCCGACCTCGTGGGGGATGGTGCGCTCGTCGGTGTCGACGCCAAGTCGCGGACGACGCGCGGCCACCCGATGGGCTTCGTAGGCCCATACCCCGGCGGTGCGCACCCCGGCCTGGGTCAACCGGTGTACCCAGTCGGCCGATTCCCGCCGCGGCACCAGCACGTCCAGCTCGATTTGGCCGGTGCGCGCACTGGTCATCCTGCGCACGAACCCGCCTGTGGGTAGCGGCACGGCCGTCATCTCGGCGGGCAATTCGCCCACGCCCAGCGCGTCGAGCACCGGCTGTTCACTTAGCCGCGGCCCGAGCAGCGACAGCACCGCGATGTCGGCGGCATCCGCTGTGACATCCGACCAGAAGACCATCTTGCGCAGATAGGCCAGCAGCGGCTCGCCGCGCCACGCCTCGGTGTCCAGATAGGTGACGCCACCCAGCTCGGTCTGAATCCAGTGGTCCTCGACCCGGCCCTGCCCGTCCAGGCTGAGGTTTTCGGTGCTGGCACCCTCGGGCAGCTCGCTGACGTGTTGCGTCGAAATGCTGTGGAGCCAGCTCTGCCGGTCGGCGCCGGTCAACGTGAGCACAGCCCGGTGGGAGCGATCCACCACCACAGCGTCGGTTTCGGCCGCGCGCTGCTCACCGAGCGGGTCGCCGTAATGCCACACGGCGCCCGCGTCGGGCCCAGGGTCGGGGGCGGCAACTGCGGTCACATACCAACTCTACGGAGCGCTGGTTAGGCTGAACGTCCATGGCTAGCCAGACGGGCGTGGTCGTCACGCTCGACGGCGAGATCCTGGCACCCGACACGCCGCTGATATGCGCCGACGACCTCGCCGTCGTGCGAGGCGACGGCATTTTCGAAACGCTGTTGGTCCGCGGCGGGGGCGCCTGCCTGGTGGAGGCGCACCTGGCGCGGCTGAGCCACTCGGCCAAATTGATGGATTTGCCCGAGCCCGATCTGCCAGCCTGGCGGCGTGCGATCGACGTGGCGGCACGCCGGTGGGCCGCTACCACGACCGACGAGGGCGCGATGCGACTGGTCTACAGCCGCGGCCGGGAGAGCGGGTCAGCGCCGACCGCCTATGTCACCGTCACTGCACTCGCCCCGCGCATCGCCGCCGCGCGCCGCGACGGCGTCGCGGCGGTGACGCTGCCGCGCGGGCTGCCCGCCAGCGGCGCCGATGCCACGCCGTGGCTGCTGGCCGGCGCCAAGACACTGTCCTATGCGGTCAACATGGCGGCCCTGCGCCACGCCGCTCGGCTGGGCGCCGGTGACGTCATCTTCGTCAGCTCCGACGGTTACGTCCTGGAAGGCCCGCGCTCGACGGTCGTGATCGCCGCCGGTGAAGGCGGTGCCGGCACCACCGCCCTGCTCACGCCGCCGCCGTGGTATCCGATCCTGCGCGGCACCACCCAGCAGGCGCTCTTCGAAGTGGCCCGCGCCAAAGGCTACGATTGCGATTACCGAGCGTTGCGTGTATCGGATCTCTTTGCGGCCCAAGGGATTTGGCTGGTGTCGAGCATGACGTTGGCCGCGCGGGTGCACACGCTCGATGGCCAACCGCTGCCGCGGGCCCCGATGGCCGCGGAATTCGCTGAACTCGTCGACGCCGCCGTCGTCAGCGACCGCTGAGTTGGCGTTGTCCGGCTGGCGCAGAGCGCGTACGGTCAGCCCTACACAGGAAAGGAGGTGGTCCGACAAATTGCTAGCTGCGTGGACATGTGAGGTGGCTGCGCGTTAAGCCGCGCGAAGCGAGGATTCAGCAGCGCGCGCTGGCGAATTCCCCGCAGTCACCCGGCCCCCGAGCCTCCCGGTCCGTCCAACCTGGAACATCGGCTCGGGGGCTGTCCATGTCGGGCGCCGTTATCCCGCGTACCGCGACAGCCGCGCCGACAGATGCGGCACCAACCCGCCGTCGGCGTCCACCCGTTCCTCGACATACGCCAGGTCGCCGCCCTCGACGATCCCGTAGAGCCGTTTGGCACCGCCGACAAGCATGCCCGACTTGCTGCGAGCAAGGACGTCGGTGACCAATTCCCATGACGACTGGGTGCGCGGCCGGCCGTAGAACAACTCCACGTAACCGGCCGAGTGCGCCAACAGCAGTTCGATGGCCTGCGACTCGGTCGGATCGGTGGGGTCATGCACGAAACGCCAATAACCTGTCTCGCGTAGCGCGGGCCCGTCGTAGTCGCCCGACTCGCTCAGCCGCCACGACCGGGCCTCCCAATTCAGATAGTCGCCGCCGTCGTGCGACACCACGATCTGCTGGCCGAACCGGTAGTCGCCGTGGGCGCCGCGGCCCTCTCCTTCACCGCGCCACACGCCCACCAGCGGCAACAGCGCCAGCAGCGCGTCGTGCAGGTTCGCGCCTTGCCGCAGGTTCGCGGTGTCGGCGGGGATAGGAAGGTCGTCGAATACCGGGATGTTGCGGCTCGCAGTCACTTTGGCGCGCTCGGCCGCCTGGGCCACCGCACGTTGACCGGAAGCGATCCGCTCGGCCCGCCGGGCGGGGTGCTCCGAAGAGCTCACGAGTCGTCGGTGATCAGGCGGTAGAGCGTATACAGCGCGAACCACGCGATGACCACGACGGCCGCGACCAGCATGATCTCGAATAGCAGGATCACGGCCACGAGTCTAGTTGGCGTAGCGTGACCCCGGCTGCCGCGACGCTTCCGGTCAGGCGACCTTGATGTCCACCTCGTGGATACCCGCGCCCGACGGGTTTACCACGGCGTCGCCGTTACCGGCGGGCGATAACGCGCGCACCGTCCAGGACCCCGGCGCTGCGAAGAACCGGAAATCGCCGGTGGCCGAGGCGACGACCTCGGCGGTGAACTCGTCGGAGGAATCCAGCAGCCGGACGAACGCCCCGCCCACCGCTTGGCCGGAGCTGTCTACGACACGGCCGGTGATCACCGTCTCCTTCTCCAGGTCGACGCTGGCCGGCAACGTCTGTCCTTGCTTGGGTGGTGTGCACATATTCAGCTTCCCAACTCGATCGGGACTCCCACCAGGGAGCCGTATTCGGTCCAACTTCCGTCGTAGTTCTTGACGTTTCGGTGTCCGAGCAGCTCGCGCAGCACAAACCAGGTGTGCGACGAGCGTTCGCCGATCCGGCAATAGGCGATGGTCTCCTTCGACCCGTCCAAGCCGGCGTCGGCGTAGATCTTGGCCAACTCCTCGTCGGACTTGAAGGTGCCGTCTTCGTTGGCGGCCTTGCTCCACGGCACGTTGATGGCGCCGGGAATGTGACCCGGCCGCTGGCTTTGTTCCTGCGGCAGATGCGCCGGTGCCAGGATCTTGCCGGAAAACTCCTCGGGGGAGCGGACGTCGACCAAGTTCTTGACGCCGATGGCCTCGATGACCTCGTCGCGGAACGCGCGGATGGAGTTATCGGGCTGTTTGGCAGTGTAGGACGTGGTCGGGCGGGTGACCGGGTCGGTCGACAGCGGACGGCCGTCCAGCTCCCACTTCTTGCGGCCCCCGTCGAGCAGCTTCACCTTCTCGTGGCCGTAGAGCTTGAAATACCAGTAGGCGTAGGCGGCGAACCAGTTGTTGTTGCCGCCGTAGAGGATCACAGTGTCGTCGTTGGAGATGCCGCGGTCGGACAGCAGTTTTGAAAACTGTTCGGCGTCAACGAAATCGCGCCGGACAGGGTCCTGCAAATCCTTGCGCCAGTCCAGTTTGACGGCGCCGCGGATGTGGCCCTTGTCGTAGGCGCTGGTGTCCTCGTCGACTTCGACGAAGACGACGCCGGGTGTGTCGAGATTGTTCTCGGCCCAGTCGGCCGAGACCAGGACGTCGGAACGTGCCATCGCGGGTTCCTTTCGGTTGCTCAGGTGAAAACGTTGGTGGTCATGCGGACCTCGCTGTTTGCCTAAGCCGTGCGGCCAGCGGGTAGAGCTGACAGCCCAGACAGATACCGAAGGCCGCGTTGAGGAAGGACGCCGCCAGGGCGAAAGCCGTCGCAGCGAGGCCCAGCAACAGTGCACCGCCGGCGAACCCGACCACGCCGACGACGGCAAAGACCAATCCGACCAGCTGCGCGAACTTCAGCGGCGGCACCGGTTCGCGTGCGGTCACCGGTCCCAGCCGCGGCGCCACGACTTTGGCGTACACAATCCCGTACGGATGCTGCCGCGGCCCGCGGAGAGCACCGACGGCGAAGACGACGGCCTGCAGCGCCAAGACGGCAGCGGCCGCCAGCGTGCTGTACCCGGACACGACCAGCGTCACCACGAGGACCGCGGTGGTGACCCACGCAACGAACCGCGGCCCGCGGACGTCGACGCCGTCGACCTGGGCGGTGGTGGTGGTTCTCGACACAGAGCTGCTCCTGTTGACAACGGGAAGGGTTGGGGCACGCCAGAATGGCTGCTCCGAGAGCGGCACGGAAGGCGCGCTACTCAGCAGCTACAACAACAGCAGCAGCCCGCGACGCGGCACAGGTCGACTGCGCGGCGCTTGGTGAGCATCGGCTCAAGGCGGGCGAACACGTCGGACAGCTTACCTAATGGCACGAGGGTCAAGCCAACAGTGGGGTCAGCGCCGAGCGCAGGTCGGCGGCAGAAGGCACACCGGCTGCCCGGTAGCGCTGGCGCCCCTCGTCGTCGAAGATCAGCGTCGTCGGCAGCGATAACACCGAAAAATGCTGTGCCAGCGCGGCATTGGACTCGAGATCGACCTCGACGTGGGCCACGTTACCGAGGCCGTCGCACACTTCGCTGACCACTTGGCGCACCCGTGCACACGGTCCGCACCAGGGGGCACTGAAGTGCACGACGGTCGGTCCGGTGCCGGAGAAGTCGAGCCCTGTGGCTTGTAAGTCGAACGGTTCCCCCGACCGCGGCGAGGTTGCGCGGAGGGCTCCGGACCGCCGACTCAAAAGCCAGCCAGCCAGGACCGCCAGTCCGCAGGCAGAGGCGATCGCGGCGACCGCGGCAGTCACTGGTCCGCCGCCCGTGCCGTGGTGGGTCGCGCTTTGGTCATGACTGTCTGAACGCGTCGAGCGTGATCGTTACTCCCTCGGTAATGCCCTCGATGATTACATCCGAGCCGCGGGCCCCCTGGCTGGTCGGGGCCACGCCGAACGGAAGCTTCTGGTCGGGCAGCCGCTTGCTGAAGGCGCTGAGCACAGCGGCCCGTTTGTCCTCGGGAACGTTCTGGTTGGCGGTGTCCGGGCCGGTCAAGATCCCGGTGGGAGTGAACACCAGCGTGGCGTGGTCAGCGCCGGCGATCGACAGGTCCACCGAAACACTGACCCGCTTGTCGAAGTTGGCGGATTTCGGGGTGCCGGTGAACACCAGTCCGCGGCTGCCCGAGATACCCGATTCGGTGGTGCCGCCGGTGGCGTCGTTGGTCTCTTCCGGTGGTGCCTCGACCATCAGGTCGGTGATGCCCATGTAGCGGCCGAGGTGCACGGAATCGATGATGATGCGGCTTTCCAGCTTGCCCACCGGCAGCTTGGCGTTCGGCCCGATCAGCCACGACGAGTCGGCCAGTCCAATGGAATGCATCGTGGCCTCCAGCGTGGCCTTGCCGACCATTGCGTGGTCGACCGCGTTGGCCTTGATCTCCAGCTCGTCGTAGTGGTCGCGCATCGCCTGCGGGATGAACGGGAATCCCAGAATGGCCACGAACGGATCCGACCCCAGGTCCGCGGCGGCGCGCACGGCGCGAGACAACCGGTACTCGGCGTAGATGCTCGTTGCGAAGTCGACGGCGACGGCACCTGCGCCCGCGACAAGCAGCACGACCGCCGCTATCGCCACACCGGTGAGCATCCTGCGCATCTGCACATTCTGGCGTACTGGCGCGACTGCGCGGCTCCTTCTCATCGCGCTGCGCGCTCTGCATCGTCGCCGCTGGCGCGACTGCGCGGCTCCTTCTCATCGCGCTGCGCGCTCTGCATCGTCGCCGCTGGCGCGACTGCGCGGCTCCTTCTCATCGCGCTGCGCGCTCTGCATCGTCGCCGCTGGCGCGACTGCGCGGCTCCTTCTCATCGCGCTGCGCGCTCTGCATCGTCGCCGCTGGCGCGACTGCGCGGCTCCTTCTCATCGCGCTGCGCGCTCTGCATCGTCGCCGCGCTAACTACCAGGTAGCACGTTATCGTTAGATGACCTGGCCGCAAATTACACATGTCGCCATCAGTCTTGGGCGAGGCCTTTCCCGCAGAAGGCCTTCCCACGACGCTGGAGGGGTTTTGGACCTGCTGCTTCTGACCGCAGACCCGCACGCCGACGGGGTCCTGCCATCGTTGTCGCTGCTCGCCCACACCGTGCGGACAGCGCCGGCAGACGTGTCGTCGCTGCTCGAGGCGGGAACCGCCGACGTTGTGATCGTCGACGCGCGCAACGACCTGCCGGCCGCCCGCAGCTTGTGCCGCCTGCTTGCCTCGACCGGCAGATCGATGCCGCTGGTGGCGGTGGTGAGCGAAGGCGGCCTGGTGGCGGTCAGCCCCGAATGGGGCCTCGACGAGATCTTGCTGCCCAGCACCGGACCGGCCGAGATCGATGCGCGGCTGCGGCTGGTGGTCGGCCGCCGCGGCGGCTTGGCGGACCAGGAGACCGCCGGCAAAATAACGCTCGGCGAACTGGTGATCGATGAGGGCACGTACACTGCGCGGCTGCGCGGCCGCCCGCTCGACCTCACCTACAAGGAATTCGAGCTGCTGAAGTACCTGGCGCAGCACGCCGGCCGGGTTTTTACCAGGGCCCAGCTGCTGCACGAGGTGTGGGGATATGACTTCTTCGGTGGCACCCGCACCGTCGATGTGCACGTGCGGCGACTGCGCGCCAAACTCGGCCCTGAGCATGAGGCGCTGATCGGCACCGTCCGCAACGTGGGATATAAGGCTGTGCGACCGGCGCGAGGCCGCGCGTCAAACCCCGAACCGCAGAATACCGACGACATCGAGCCAGACCAGGGCGGTGTGCAAGGTCCACTGGTCGACCCGCTGCGCAGTCAGTGACACCGGGCGACTGGCGCTGGGCGCTGTCCGACGACGAACAGCGTCAGGTGCGGGAAATCATCTCTGCTGCAACAGATTTCGATGGAATAGCACCGGTCGGCGAGCAGGTGCTGCGAGAGCTGGCGCACCAGCGCACCGAGCATCTACTGGCTGCCGGCGGTGGATCGATCGTGGGCTATCTCAACCTCGCACCGGCTCACGACCGGGGAGCCCCGATGGCGGAGTTAGTGGTCCACCCACGAGCCCGCCGCCGCGGTATCGGCACTGCGATGGCACGCGCTGCGCTGGCCAAAACCGGTGGGCGAACCCGCTTTTGGGCTCACGGCACACTGCAGCCTGCGCGCGCGACAGCCTCGGCGTTGGGGCTGGTGGCGGTGCGTGAACTGTGGCAGATGCGCCGCCCGCTGCGCGACGTGCCGGAGCCAGCGATTCCCGAGGGGGTACAAATCCGCACCTACGCCGGCCCATCCGACGACGCCGAGCTGCTGCGGGTCAACAACGCCGCATTCGCCGACCACCCCGAACAAGGCGGCTGGACCGCAGCCCACCTCGCTGAACGCCGCGCCGAACCGTGGTTCGACCCGCACGGTCTGTTCTTGGCGTTCGACACCGCGACCGGCAGGCTGCTCGGCTTCCACTGGACCAAGGTGCACCCCGCACATCCCGGCCTGGGCGAGGTTTACGTCGTCGGTGTCGACCCCGCCGTGCACCGCCGTGGACTCGGGCGCCTGCTGACCGCGATCGGCGTCGCGTCCCTGGCCCGCCGGCTGAAAGATGCCGCGGAACCCACGGTGATGCTCTACGTCGAGTCGGACAACGTCGCCGCCGTGCGCACCTATCAGGGTCTGGGTTTCACGCTGCACAGCGTCGACACCGCCTACGCAGCCGCTCCGGGGTGATCGCGAAACGATCCCCACGTTCGTTCACCCGCTGTTTACCTCTCCTGTGGATCGTGGCCATCGCCGGCGCATACCTTCCGGGTGGCTGGCGAGCTGATACCGGGATTACTAAGCGAAGCCAGGAGAGCAAGGCCAGGTGAAGCTCGACATGGTCCGCAGGGCACGGGACGTCGTGGTGTCCGCGACGGCGATCGCGGCCCTGACGCTGACCGGCTGCGGCAGCGACAACAACGCGCCCTCGGGCAAAGGCGCGTCCGGGAAGCCAGCTGTCGATTGCGGCGGCAAGAACGAACTGACCGCCGAGGGCTCGACCGCCCAGCAGAACGCGATCGCGTTGTTCAACCGAGCCTGGGGTCAGACATGCCCAGGCAAAAGTCTGGCCTACAACCCGACCGGCTCCGGTGCCGGCCGCGAGCAGTTCATTGCCGGCCACGTCGACTTCGCCGGGTCGGACTCGCCGCTGGTCGCCAACCAAATCGCGCCAGCGGCCAAGCGCTGCAACGGAAATCCGGCGTGGGACTTGCCGTTGGTATTCGGGCCGATCGCGTTGATCTACAACTTGCCCGGCGTCGACTCCCTGGTGGTCAACGCCGACGTGCTGGGCAAGATTTTCAGCGGGTTGATCACCAGCTGGAACGATCCGGCGATGGTGGCGCTCAATCACGATGCGGCGCTGCCGGAAACCAAGATCACGCCCGTCTACCGCTCGGACTCCTCGGGTACCACCGACAATTTCCAGAAGTATTTGACCGCGGCCGCACCCGAGAGCTGGACCAAAGGAGTCGGCACCGAGTTTCAGGGCGGAGTGGGCGAGGGCGCGCAAAAGTCGGCGGGCGTGGTCCAGGCCGTGCAGACCACGCCCGGTGCAATCGGCTATGTCGAGAAGGGCTTCGCCGACCAGGCCGGTGTGCGGGTCGCGCAAATCGACACCGGCAGCGGAGCTGTCAAGCTCACCGACGAGGCGGCCCGCAACGCGATCGACCACGCGAGGTTCGAGGGCCACGGCAACGACCTGATGCTGAACCTGACCGCGCTGTACGCCACCAAGGAGCCCGGTGCCTACCCGTTAGTGCTGGCCACCTATGAGATTGTGTGCTCCAAGGGCTATGACCGGGCCACCTCGGTCGCGGTCAAGTCGTTTCTGACAGTGGCCGCCAACGGCGGCCAGGATGGACTGTCGGCCGCCGGATACGTGCCGCTGCCCGATAAGTTCAAGCAGCGCCTCGTCGCCGCGGTCAACGCGATCCAGTAATCGTCGTGATTGCCCGATCAGTCGCAGTGTCTGCGGTGAAGATGGATGCCAGAGCCGAAAGTGACGGGATCGATGGGACCACGGTGACCACACCCAATCCAGCCGGTGCGGGTTCGGGCGAGGTCGTCGCTGCGGCTATCCCGGAACCGCCGCCCGCCCCCACCAGCCCGTGGGCCAGCGGCAAGCCGCGCCTGGGCGATCGGTTATTTCGCGGCGTCTCCGAGGGCTCCGGCGTCCTGATCGTCATCGTTGTCGGCGCCATCGGGGTGTTCCTGTTGTGGCGCGCCATACCGGCGCTGGCGCGCGACAAGGAAAACTTCTTCACCTACGGCGGCAACTGGATTACCACCGACACCTCCGCGATGCACTTCGGCATTCGCGATCTGCTGCAGGTGACGGTGTTCGTGTCACTGTTCGCCCTGATCTTGGCGATGCCCGTCGCTTTGGGCATCGCAATCTTTCTCAGCCATTACGCGCCGCGGCGCGCTGCAGGGCCGCTGGCCTACACGGTCGACCTGCTGGCCGCGGTGCCGTCGATCATCTACGGCATCTGGGGCCTGTATGTGCTGGCACCGCAACTGCGGCCGATCGCCACCTGGCTTAACGAGCACTTGGGCCGGTGCTTCCTGTTCGCCACGGGCAACGCGTCGGTGGCTGGCGGGGGCACGATCTTCACCGGTGGGATCGTGCTCGCGGTGATGATCCTGCCGATCATCACCGCCGTCACCCGAGAGGTCTTCGTGCAAACCCCGCAAGGGCAGATCGAAGCCGCGCTGGCGTTGGGCGCCACCCGATGGGAGGTCGTCAAAACCACCGTGCTGCCGTTCGGCCGCTCCGGCTACATCAGCGGCGCGATGCTGGGGCTGGGCCGTGCGCTGGGTGAGACCGTGGCGTTGCTGATTATCTTGCGCGGCACTCAATCGGCGTTTGGCTGGTCGCTGTTCGACGGGGGATACACGTTCGCCACCAAAATCGCGGCCGCCGCATCGGAATTCAACGACCAGTTCAAGGCCGGCGCCTACGTCGCGGCGGGGCTGGTGCTGTTCCTGGTCACGTTCGTGGTCAACGCCCTGGCGCGGGCCGCGGTTGCCGGAAGAAGGCGCCGATGACGTCGATGCTGGACCGCCCGGTCAAGGCGCGGACATTCGCCGCGGTCAGTTTGCGTCGACGCGCCGCCGACAACATTGCGACCGTGTTGGTGACGCTGTCGGTGACGATCGCCCTCGTACCATTGCTGTGGGTGTTGTGTTCGGTGGCGGTCAAGGGCTTCCACGCCGTCACGTCCAGCGTGTGGTGGACGCATTCGCAAGCCGGTCTGACCGCGTTCGTCACCGGCGGCGGCGCCTATCACGCGATCGTAGGCACCGTCCTGCAGGCACTGGCCTGCGCGGTCATCTCCATCCCAATCGGCGTTTTCGTTGCCGTCTACCTGGTCGAATACGGTGGCGGCAGTCGATTGGGCAAGCTGACCACGTTTACGGTGGACATCCTGACCGGAGTCCCTTCGATCGTGGCGGCGCTGTTCATCTACGCGCTCTTCGTGGCCACCCTTGGTTTTCCCCGCTCCGGGTTTGCAGTGTCGTTGGCGTTGGTGCTGTTGATGATTCCGGTGATCGTGCGGGCCACCGAGGAGATGTTGCGAATCGTCCCGGTGGATTTGCGTGAGGCCAGCTACGCGTTGGGTGTGCCGAAGTGGAAAACCGTTGCCAGGATTGTGATTCCGACGGGACTGTCGGGCATCGTCACCGGGATTATGCTGGCGTTGGCTAGGGTGATGGGTGAGACGGCTCCGTTGCTGATCCTGGTCGGCTATTCGCAGACCATGAACTTCAACTTGTTCGGCGGGTTCATGGGATCGCTGCCCGGCATGATGTATGACCAGACATCAGCAGGCGCGGGCGCCAACCCGGTCCCCACCGATCGGCTTTGGGGCGCCGCGTTGACGCTGATCCTGCTGATCGCCGTGATTAACGTGGGGGCGAGGCTGGTCGCGAAAATGTTTGCGCCTGGGAAGTTGTAGGAGTTTCGGTGGCCAAGAGGTTGGATCTCAAAGAGGTCAATATCTACTACGGGTCGTTCCAAGCGGTCGCCGACGTGTCGCTGTCGATTCTGCCGCGCAGCGTCACGGCGTTCATCGGCCCATCAGGCTGCGGCAAGACGACCGTATTGCGCACATTGAATCGGATGCACGAGGTCATTCCCGGCGCGCGGGTTGAGGGTACGGTGTTGCTCGACGACGACGACATCTATGCCCCCGGTGTCGATCCCGTGGGTGTGCGCCGCGCTATCGGCATGGTGTTCCAGCGCCCGAATCCCTTCCCTACCATGTCGATTCGCGACAACGTAGTCGCCGGGCTAAAGCTGCAGGGCGTGCGCAACCGCAAGGTGCTCGACGAGACCGCCGAATATTCGCTACGGGGCGCCAACCTCTGGGACGAGGTCAAGGACCGCCTGGACAAGCCCGGCGGAGGATTGTCCGGTGGTCAGCAGCAACGGTTGTGCATCGCGCGGGCCATCGCAGTGCAACCCGATGTGCTGCTCATGGACGAGCCGTGCTCGTCGCTGGACCCGATCTCGACGATGGCGATCGAAGACCTGATCGCCGAGTTGAAGCAGGACTACACCATCGTGATCGTCACCCACAACATGCAACAGGCTGCCCGGGTCAGCGATCAAACCGCGTTCTTCAACCTCGAGTCCGTCGGAAAGCCGGGCCGGTTGGTGGAGATCGACGACACCGAGAAGATCTTCTCCAACCCCACCCAAAAGGCGACCGAGGACTACATCTCCGGCCGCTTCGGCTAGCCGAAGCGGTTAACCCGAAGCCGACAGCGTGTCGTTGTCGGAGAACTTGCCTTCGGGAAACTTTCCGGTCGCCTGGAAGATGACCCGCCGCGCGACCTCCACGGCATGGTCGGCGAAACGCTCGTAGAACCGGCCCAGCAGCGTCACGTCCACGGCCGCGGCCACCCCGTGCTTCCATTCGCGGTCCATCAGCACCGTGAACAGGTGTCGGTGCAGATCGTCCATCGCATCGTCTTCTTCGCGGATGCGGGCGGCCTTCTCCGGGTCGCGGGACAGCAGTACCTCCTGGGCACTGTTACCCAATTCGACTGCGACCCTTCCCATTTCGGCGAAGTAGCCGTTGACTTCCTCCGGAAGCACGTGTTGGGGATGACGCCGCCGCGCGATCTTGGCGACGTGCAGCGCCAGCGCACCCATCCGGTCGATATCGGCGACGATCTGGATAGCGCTGACGATCGCCCTCAGGTCGCCGGCGACCGGTGCTTGCAATGCCAGCAGCACAAAGGCGCTTTCCTCGGCCCGCGCGCTGAGCGCAGCGATCTTTTCGTGGTCGGAAATCACCTGCTCGGCCATTACCAGGTCGGCCTGCAGCAGCGCCTGCGTTGCGCGTTCCATGGCGACCCCGGCCAGCCCGCACATTTCGCCGAGCTGCTCGGATAATGCGGCGAGCTGTTCATGGTAAGCGGTCCGCATGTGTCAAGCGTACGTTCTTGACACCACAACCGGGGTTAAGGGCGACATGAATTGGCGATGAATGCCGACTTCCCGGGTTCGGATCACCGCGAATTTGCCTGTGGTTACTTGCAGCTGGTGTCGGCGGCGTTGGTCACCGTCAGGTCTTCCGGGAGTTTGGTCGGTGTGCTGTTGGTACCGCGATCGATTTCGACACTGACCGATGAGCCCCCGGGCGGCGGAGCCGACACGGCGCGGAAATCCGGGCCGAGCACCACCTGCACGACTTGCCCGATTCCGGTGATCCGCTCGACCTTTGAGTTGGGCAGTGTCGCTGCCACCGTCGCGGCGGCCTGCTCGTTACCCGGCGAGAAGAACACTGTGGTGCCGTTCAGCGAACTCGGGTAGTCGTCGGGCGCCATCACCTTGAAGCCGTAGTGCTGTAGCTCGTTGGTGGCGGTGGTGGCCAGCCCGGTCTTGCCGGTCGAGTTGGACACCTGCACGGTGATTTCCTGCGGGGTGGCGGTGACAGCCTGGACCCGTTCGGCCCGGACCTCGGTGGCCGGACTGGGCTGCGGCGCTTTGCTGGTCGTGGATTTGGTGGGCGGCGTCGACGTGGCGTTCTGGTCGTTTTCTTTGGGCAGCGGGTCGTCGTTGATGATCGCGTCGAAGAGTGCGCGCATGTCGGCGGTGCGCGGCGGCTCGTTGCCGTTCTCGTCGGTTTCGCCGGTCGTCGGCACGGTCACGAACGTGATGTGGCCGGCGGTGAGGCCCTGCACCGACTGGCCGAGGTCGACCAGGTCCTTGGTCTTGACGTTATCGACGTAGCTTTCGCTGATGAACAAGTTGACCACGTTGTTGAGCTTGGTCAGCGAAAAGAACGTTTCCCTCGAGATCAGCGAACGCAGCAGCGACGACAGGAACAGCTGCTGGCGCTTGATGCGCCCGTAGTCGCCGTTATCTTCGGTGGTGACCTGGCGGGCGCGCACGTAATTCAGTGCGGTTTGCCCGTCGATGATCTGCCGTCCGGCATGCGCGAGCACCGTGCCCAGTTCGTAGTCTTTCAGCGGGGTCTTGCTGCACACCTCCACGCCGCCGAGCGCGTCCACCATTTTGGCGAACCCAGCGAAGTCGATGGCGATAAAGCGGTTGATCGACAACCCGGACAGCTTCTGGATGACCTTGACCAGGCACTTCGGGCCGCCGAATGCGTACGCCGAGTTCAGCTTCGTCTCGGTGTACACGTACTTGGGACCGTATGTCCCCGTTTTCTCGTCGTAGAGCGGACCGTAAGCACCGGTATCTGGGTTCCAGGCCTCGCATTGCACGGGGGTAATCGCCAGGTCGCGTGGAAAAGACACCGCGACCACCCGTTTACGGCTCGCCGGGATGTTGACCAACATGACGGTGTCGGAGCGCGCGCCGCCGGCGTCCTCGGTGTCGCCGGCCCCCATCTGACTGTTGGCCCCGGCGCGCGAGTCGACGCCGACGATCAAGAAGTTCTCGTCACCATGCTGCGCATTGGGGTCGACGACGTCGCGCGAATGGGGGTCCAGGGCACTGATGTTGTTGAGCCGGTTGTTCTTCGAGGCGCTCCACTGCCATGCCCCGCCGGTCAGGGCCAGCGCTGACACGGCCATCAACGCTGCGATGCAGCGTGCGGCGAGCAGCATCGGGCGGCGACCGCGCTTGGGTTGAGCGTCCGCATCTTCGGCGGTCGATGGGGTGCCGATCCGCCGGGGCGGCACCCTGCTCGACGCCTTGGGCAGCACCGCGGTTTGCTCGGGTTCGGATTCCGCGGCGGGCGCGCGTGGCGCGAGACTGCGCACCGGCTCGAAGCGTTCGTCGTCTGTCTGCGCAGGCCACGCAGGGACGTCGACGGGTGGCTCGGTTTCCGGAGCCGCGTGATGATGGCGGGGCCGCTGGGCAGGCGCGCCACCGAGCTTGGCGATCAGGTCGGCGACCGTTAAGCCGCCGTCGGTGTGACAGCCCGTCGGCTCGGCGTCCTCGGCGTGGCCTGCGGTCTCGTCCACCGGCAGCGGCGCAGACCATTGCCGCGTTCCGGCGAACGGGCGCGCATCGACGGCATGGTCTGGCGACGAGAGCGGCGAGAAGCGCTCCCACGGCGGGCGTGGCGCCGGGGACCGTGTCCGGGTGAGGCTGGCGTCGTCGGCACCTGGGCTCCGCGGAGGGTCGGGAGTGGCGCCGTAGTCGCCGTCACTCATGTCCTACCGGCCTCCGAACTCTGGTGGGTACCCAGTCGAGAGCGCGTGCGTCCACGCAGCGCCGATGCTGACGGCACTGCAGAACCGCGCCGTTTTCGTAAGGTCGCGCTGTGGTTGTGGCAGCCGCGCCGCTGCTCGCCGAGCGGGTTCGCCGCCTGCGCGTACTGCAACAAGTTCCACATCGTACTGAGCCATGCGCAGAAACGCGACGTCGAGGCGGTACCCGAGTCAGCCGCCCGAGTGCATGATGTCGGCACCCGCCGGTACGGTGCAGTCGTCACGGTCGGCCAACCACCCGTCGGGCAGCGCCACCCGGGCGGGCGATCCCTGCCGGCCCCGCGGCCCGATTGCAGCGGGCGGGAACGGAACATCGGCGTCGAGTCGCGTTAGCAGGGCGTCGAGCTCATCAAGGGTTTTGACCAGCGCCAACGCCCGCCGTAACTCCGAGCCTGCTGGAAACCCGTGCAGGTACCAGGCGATGTGCTTGCGCAGATCACGCATCCCCTTGTCTTCGCCGAAATGGGCGGCTAGCAGGCTGGCATGCCGGCGGATGACGTCGGCGACCTCCCCCAGCGTGGGCGGGGTGGGCGCGGGACGGCCGGTGAAAGCGGCCGACAACTCCGCGAACAGCCATGGCCGGCCCAGGCAGCCGCGCCCGATGACCACGCCGTCGCACCCGGTGGCAGCCATCATGGTCAGCGCGTCACTGGCGTCGAAGATGTCGCCGTTGCCGAGCACCGGAATCGTGCGCACGTGGTCTTTGAGCCGGGCAATCTGCTCCCAGTCCGCGCTGCCGGAGTAGCGCTGGGCGGCGGTGCGGGCATGCAGCGCGACCGCGGCGGCGCCTTCGCTTTCGGCGATCCGCCCGGCATCCAGGTGGGTGTGATGGTCGTCGTCGATGCCGATGCGGAACTTGACCGTCACCGGTATGTCGGTGCCCTCGGTGGCGCGCACAGCCGCGGCGACGATCTGACCGAACAATCGCCGCTTGTACGGCAGCGCCGCCCCGCCGCCACGCCGGGTGACCTTGGGCACCGGGCAGCCGAAGTTCATGTCGATGTGGTCGGCCAGGTCCTCGTCGGCGACCATCTTCACGGCCGCGTAGGTGGTGGCCGGGTCGACGGTGTACAGCTGCAGCGACCGGGGTGACTCCTCGGGGGAGAACGTCGTCATGTGCATGGTGGCCGGATAGCGCTCGACCAGTGCGCGCGCGGTCACCATCTCGCAGACGTAAAGCCCGCTGACCGTGCCGACCTTGGATTGCTCCAGTTCGCGGCAGAGCGTGCGGAACGCGACATTCGTCACGCCCGCCATCGGGGCCAGCACCACCGGGCTGGCGAGCGTGATCGGACCGATCCGCAACGCGGGCTACCGCCGACTCATCCGAAGCGTTCCCGCGGTGTTGAGCACCCGCTCGGCGGTGATCTTCTCTTGCCTGCGAGCCTGGCGCTCAAGGTAACGTTGCTTGGACGCCTCGAACTTCTCGCACTCTTTTTCTAGTTCGTCCATCAGCAGCGCGAGGTCTTCCTGCATCCAGGCGGCTTCACCGGTGAAATCGTCACGTTCGAAGATGCGCCATTTCTTCAGCACCGGTTTCACCACATCTTCAAGGTGGATGCGCACGTCGTACACGCCGCCGACGGCGATGATCACGGCCTTGCGGCGGAACTCAGGCACCAGGAAGCCCGGCATCTTGAAATGACGCAGCACCCGGTGCAGCGACCACATCGCCACGTTGGGTGCGATGTCGAACGCGGCCTCGCTGACGTCGCGGTAAAAGATCATGTGCAGGTTCTCGTCGGCCGAGATTCTGGCCATCAGCTGATCGGCGATGGTCTCGTTGCACGCCTTGCCGGTGTTGCGGTGCGAAACCCGGGTGGCCAGCTCCTGGAACGTGACATAGATGATCGAGTCGGTGAGACGCTCGGCGAAATACTCGCCCTGATGGTTCTGGCCCGGGCTGAAGCCCCTGTTCACCACCTCGATGCGTAGTTTCTCCAGCTCGACGGGATCGACCGCGCGGGTCACCACAAGATAGTCACGCAGCGAGATGCCATGCCGGTTTTCCTCGGCGGTCCAGCGGTTGACCCATTGCCCCCAGGGGCCGTCCATGCCGAAGTTCATGGCGATCTCACGGTGATAGGACGGCAGGTTGTCCTCGGTGACCAGGTTTTGCACCATCGCCACCTGTGCGACGTCGGAGAGCTTCGACTGCTCGGGGGACCAATCTTGGCCGCCGAGCGCGTAGAAGTTCTTGCCGTCCGACCACGGGATGTAGTCGTGCGGGTTCCAGTCCTTGTGCATGGATAGGTGCCGGTTCAAGTTCTTCTCGACGACCGGCTCGAGTTCGTGCAACAGCTGTAGGTCGGTCAGCTCTGACGGCATGGACCCTCCAGTTATCTGTGCCTGATGGTTGCAGTCAATATATCTGTGTATGCCAGTAGCATCAAGTTTGGCCGACTCAGCCGCATGTCCAGATCGAGACCGCGCGGGTCCGCTCGCGCTACGGGGCGGCCGCGGCCCTGCTCAGCAACATCTCAACGCAGTAGTCGATGAACTGGCTGCGGGTGGCCGCCAGTCGTCCGTCCAGGTAGGCGGTAAACAGGGCGGTCAGCCCGCCGATCAGGCTGGTGGCGACCATGTTCTGCTGCACCGGATCACTGATGCGGGTGAGCTTGCGCTGAAGCAAGTCGATGAAGCTGGGCATCCATTCCGCCCCGGAGCGAGTCAGCACCGGCTCCACACCTGGCGCCAGCAACAGCACCCGGCCCCGCACCGGATCGTCGACCATCAGCGCGACGAACTGCTCCACGGCCTCCCGCGGCGTGCTCGCCGACGCCAGGGTCGACATGGCGCGCGTGCACACGTCGTCGTACACGGCTCGCACGAATTCGTCGCGGTCGGAAAAGCTTTCGTAGAAATAGCGTTCGGTCAGGCCGGCTTTACGGCACACGGCGCGGACGGTTACCGCCGGTCCTTGTTCGCCGCCGAGCAGCTGCACCCCGGCGGCGATCAGCCGGTCACGGCGCATGGCCTGGCGATCTTGCAGGGGCACGCCGGACCAGCGGCCCCGTCGTTGACCCGAAGGCACATCTCTCCTAGGCTAGAAACTGACAACGGACGTAGTCAGAATTGCCGACCGCGACAGGACATATCTCAGTGACCCAAGATACGTCTGCCCCGTTCCCGCTGACCAGCGAAAGCGGGGTGGCCACCGGCTGCCCGGTTTCGCAGCTGGGATACCAGGCGCCGCCCAAGCCGCTGGGCCCGAAGTCGCTGACCTGGCGGTACTTCGGTGACTGGCGTGGCATGCTGCAGGGCCCGTGGGCGGGATCCATGCAGAACATGCACCCTCAACTAGGGGCGGCAGTCGAAGAACACTCCACGTTCTTCCGGGAACGCTGGCCGCGGCTGCTGCGCTCGCTGTATCCCATTGGTGGCGTGGTTTTCGACGGTGACCGCGCCCCACTGACCGGCGCAGAGGTACGCGATTACCACGTCGACATCAAGGGCGTCGACAGGCAGGGTCGTCGCTATCACGCGTTGAATCCCGACGTCTTCTATTGGGCGCATGCCACGTTCTTCGTCGGCACTTTGATTGTGGCCGAACGATTTTGCGGCGGACTGACGGAGGCGGAAAAACGTCGACTGTTCGACGAGCACGTCGAGTGGTACCGAATGTATGGCATGAGCATGCGACCCGTGCCAAAGACCTGGGAGGAATTCCAGGCTTACTGGGACCACATGTGCCGCGAAGTGCTGGAGAACAACTGGGCCGCCCGCGAGGTGCTCAATCTGACGACGTTACCGAAACCGCCGTTTGCGCAATGGGTTCCGGATTGGCTGTGGGCGGTGCAGCGAAAGTTGTTGGCGCCGTTCTTTGTCTGGTTGACGGTCGGTCTCTACGATCCGCCGATTCGCGAGCTGATGGGCTATACCTGGTCGCGCCGCGATGAGTGGCTGCATCGGCGCTTCGGCGACCTGGTGCGTCTGATCTTCGCCTGCGTGCCTTGTCGTTACCGCAAGCATCCCCGGGCCCGGGCGGGATGGGACCGTGCCACGGGCCGCATCCCGGCCGATGCCCCGCTAGTACACACGCCCGCGCGCAACCTGCCGCCGCTTGATGAGCGTGGCAACCCAAAGCATTACTGCCCCAACGTCTGACCCATCAGCTGTGGGCGTGGATGTGCGCTTCCTCGAGCCCTGACTGGTGCACGTGTTGGTGGGTGTGCTCGGTTCCGTCGTCGTGGATGTGGGAGTGCTCGTGCTCGACGTGGTCGTGCTCGTGCGTGGTGTGCACATGGGTGTGAGCCACGCCGCCGTGCTGGTGCTCGTGCGAATGCGGCGCCTCGTGAGCGTGGTCGTGGTGTGGCATAGTCCTCATCTCCCTTGTTGTGCCGTTGTTTCGGAAACCACGTGCAGCCCGGCGTCGGTGCGATGATGCCGTGGCACCCCCGGGCCGGCATGCTCGGCGTTGAAGACGGCGTCGACGACCAGCTGACGCACGTGCTCGTTTTCCAAGCTGTAGAAGATCGTCGTTCCGACCCGGCGGGTACGCACCAGGCGCGCCATCCGGAGCTTTGCCAGGTGTTGTGACACCGACGGCGCGGGTTTGCCGACGTGCTCAGCGAGTTCGTTGACCGACATTTCGCGCTCCGCGAGCGACCACAGCACCTGGACCCGGGTGGCGTCGGCCAACATGCGGAACACCTCGACCACCAGACTGACCTGGTCCTCGGGTAACCGCGAGCCCTGGCTATTTGCATGCATACGCAGATAATAGTGCAAGGCGGCCCGGCCGTGTCAACCCCGCCTGCGCGATACGCAGACTCGTGTGGTAGTAAATAGCCTAACTATATTGCTGGCACGGTCGGGATGAGGGCGAGATGGTGCGCACCGAGAGCGACAGCTGGGATCTCGCGACGAGCGTGGGAGCGACGGCGACGATGGTCGCTGCGCAGCGGGCGCTGGCCTCTGAGAGGCGGTTGATCGACGACCCGTTTGCCGCTCCGCTGGTGCGTGCGGTTGGGATCGACGTCTACACCCGGCTGGTGGACGGCAAGATACCGGTCAGGGGGGGCTCCGATTTCGACCCGGACCGGATGGCCCGGGGCATGGCGGTGCGAACCCGGTTCTATGACCGGTACTTCCTCGACGCGGTGCAGTGCGGTGTTCGCCAGGCGGTCATTCTCGCCGCGGGACTGGACGCGCGGGCCTACCGGTTACCGTGGCCGGCCGGCACCGTCGTCTACGAGGTCGACATGCCCGAGGTCGTCGAGTTCAAGACCTCGATACTGCAAAAGCTGGGCGCCGAGCCGAAAGCCGAGCGGCGCACCGTGGCCGTCGACCTGCGTGACGACTGGCCCGCAGCGCTTCAAGAGGCCGGGTTCGATTCCCAAGTGCCTGCGGCGTGGAGCGCCGAGGGATTGGTGGTCTACCTGCCGTCGGAGGCCCAAGACGCGTTGTTCGATCGCATCACCGCGCTGAGCGCGGCGGGCAGCCGACTGGCATTGGAATTCGTACCCGACACTGCAATTTTCGCCGACGAGCGATGGCGCGCGCATCACGAGCGGATGGCCGAATTGGGCTTCGACGTCGTCGATTTCAACGAACTTGTCTACCACGGCGAACGCGGCCACATCATCGAGTACCTGAGCCGGCGCGGCTGGCAGGTTTCCCACCGCCCTGTCGCGCAATTGCACGCGGAAAACGGATTCGTCTATCCAGACGACGACGTGGCGGCGGCCTTTGCCGACGTGACCTACCTCAGCGCGGTGCTGCGCTAGCCGTTCAGTGCAGCTCTGGTAGCACCTTCGTGCGGTAGAACTCGATCGCCGTGGTCGGATCGCGCTGGGGGAAGTGCATAAATGGCGTCGCACCGGCGTCGAGAACGGCCTGCACCGCTTTGATATGCGTAGCCGGGTCGGTGCCGGTCGTCCAGCCCTTGATCACCTTGTCAAGCGAATTACGCTCGGCCGCATGCTGAATGTCGACGGGGTTCGGTTGGTCGACGGCACCGCCGGTGAACCGCCATAGCTCGGCGGCGTGGTTGATGTCGTTCTGGTCGCCGACCACGGCGAACATCTCGGCACGCTTGCCCAGATTGGCGGGGTCACGGCCGGAGGCCTGCGCACCCTGGTTGAACGCGGCGACGAGCTTCGGGTCTTTGACGCTGTCGGCTTGAGTGATCCATCCGTCGCCGTACTGGCCGGCCAGCTGCGCGCTCTTCGGGCCGCCCGCCGCGACAAAAATCTGTGGCGGTGACTTCGGCACGTCGTAGATCTTCAGCTGGTTCGTCTGAAAATAACGGCCCTGGAACGAAATTCGCTGTCCGCTCCAGAGTCGGCGGATAAGTTGGATAGCTTCGACCAGGCGGTCGTGGCGCTCGCGGTAGCTGCCGAATTGGGTGGTTGCGGCCTGCTCGTTGAGCCGCTCGCCGGTGCCCACGCCGAGGAAGACCCGCCCGGGATGAAGGACCGCGAGCGAGGCGAAGGCGTGCGCGACGGTCGTGGGGTGATAGCGGAAGATTGGGCAGGTGACGCCGGTGCCGAAGGGGACATGGTTGGTCCGTTGGCCCACCAGTGCCAGCGTGATCCACGGAAACATCGCGTGCCCCTCGTTGTCCTGCCATGGTTGGATGTGGTCGCTGGCCCACAAATAGCGGAACCCGCCACGCTCGGCAGCCTCCGCTTGGTCCAGCAGCTGAGCCGTCGTGAATTGCTCGTGAGACAGCACGAAGCCCACGCCTCGCCCGGATGGCGGCGGGGCCGCGGGGGTGGACGGCGATGTCGCCGGTTTCGAGGTGCAGCCCGCCGCGAGTCCGGCGACGACGCCCGTTGCGCCGAGCAGGCCCGTTCCCGCGAAGAGCTGGCCGAAAGAGCGCCGTGAGATTGCCTTCATGGGCCGGGAATACCCAAAGCGTGCGTTGGCGTCAACGCCGGCAGGCCGCCGACCGGCATTGCCGCAGGTCACAACGGCACAGTGCCCCCACCAGGACTCGAACCTGGGACCTGCGGATTAAAAGTCCGTAGCTCTACCAACTGAGCTATAGGGGCGCGAGGCACAGGATACTGCGTTTGTGGGGTGCGGCTCGTTTGAGGATTCGGTCGGCGGTAACTTAAGCTGGCGTGGCTCCCAACGACACCACGTTGCGAGTACCCCGGAGAGATTCGGTTCTGGCCCCCTTCGTCTAGACGGCCTAGGACGCCGCCCTTTCAAGGCGGTAACGCGGGTTCGAATCCCGTAGGGGGTACCGCGACGCGGCAACGCGGAGCAGACAATAAAACAAGGCAAGGCCCTGTGGCGCAGTTGGTTAGCGCGCCGCCCTGTCACGGCGGAGGTCGCGGGTTCGAGTCCCGTCAGGGTCGCCATCGCGGCGAGACACACACGCTGTCTTCCGGCCAGGTAGCTCAGTCGGCATGAGCGTCCGCCTGAAAAGCGGAAGGTCGGCGGTTCGATCCCGCCCCTGGCCACCAGGTCTGACCTGCATGGACACGGTTTCTGCACTCTATGGATGGTGGGGTTTGTCCGGTTCTTGTCCGGTCTTGTTCGTCGGGTCGCCCGCTTCGGTTCTGCGCAGTCGGTGAAGGTTGACCGTCGTTGTGGAACGCCTTACCGGTGTTTACAAGAACCTCGCCCAAGGGATTGTCGCGCTGGTCTACCGTTGCCATCCCGCCGAGGGGAACACGCACCCCACTTCTGAAGCTCGCGAAGTTCGTTGGACGACAAGGGAAGAAGTTCGGTCTGCGATGAACCCTGCATTCGCCGTACGTGCCTTGGACGCGTTCGCCGAAGATGCTCATTCGCGTGCCCACGACGGAGTCAACCTCGTACGGGCTAGTCGAGCGCCAGGCGCCTAGCAAATCGCTGACCGCACGAAAATGACCGATTTCGAGACGCGCGGACCGAGAAACGCGGCTAACAGTACGATGCCGCCCCTTTTAGTCCGTTTGCGCGATTCGCCTGCGCGCGGTGATGCTCGCAGACCGACGCTGAAACCTCGCCTGCGTGCCTGGTCCCCCCGATTTCGTCGTATTGTCGCCTGCTCGGCAACGCGTTCCCCTCCAATAATCGCGACCGTTACAATCCGGGCATGGTGCGTCCAGAAAGCTGGATCAGGCTAGCGGGTGGAAGTCCCGTCCCGGTAAGCACCGGAGCGCCGGGTAGCAGGCCCCGGTTCGTCGCTGAGAGGCGACGGGCTAAGCGGGGTGTCAAGAGCCTCTTTGGAGGGAGCAAGTGCACGGGCCGTAGCAGCATCGCGAACTCTGCAGCCTCGTCAGATTCACAACAGGAGAGCCGAGCCGCTCATGTCACGGTGAAGGCCACGTCCGGCGAGTCCCGGTCCGGGGTCAGCTCGTCGGGTCTCCTCGGGGTAGGGGAGATGGCACGTGCACACAGTCTGGTTCGGAACTGGAGAGACCCGTCTGCGCACGCCCGCGTCGGGCAAGAGACCAAGGGTATAAGCCGATGGTGAAAGTCCTTGGAGCACAGCGGGAGTCCGAGGGGGTCATAGTACCGCTGATCGGCGTGCAGCATAACGCGTCGGGAGGGAAGGGCCCCTGCTTTGATCACGTGCGCGAAGCGGGTAAGTGTGAGGGCATGACCGGATCGCTCCGGTCCAATAACCCCGGCAAGCCATTGCTTGCCGTAGCCGATGACGAGCCGTTGAGCCCGTCGGGAGTGAAAGTGCGACAACTGCAACGGGCGCTATGGGCTGCGGCCAAGCAGTCTGAGGGTCGGCGTTTCCACGCCCTGTTTGACCGTATCTACAGGGGTGACGTCCTGTGGGAGGCGTGGTTTCGCGTGTGCAAGAACAAGGGCGCGGCCGGGGTGGATCGCATCACCGTGGCCGCGGTGGAGGACTACGGCGTGGACCGCATGTTGCGTGAGTTGCGCGGTGACCTTCGCACGGGTCGTTACCGTCCGGCGCCAGCGCGCCGGGTGGAGATCCCCAAACCACAGGGCGGTAAGCGGCCGTTGGGGATACCCACGGTGCGAGACCGGGTGGCCCAGGCGGCGGCCAAGATCGTGTTGGAACCGATTTTCGAGGCGGATTTCTTGTCGTGCTCGTATGGGTTTCGGCCGAGGCGGTCGGCGACGATGGCTAAGGAACGCTTGCGGACCGGGTTCATCGAGGGCTATCAGTTTGTGGTCGAGTTCGATATCGCCAATTTCTTCGGCGAAATCGACCACGACCGGCTACTGGCTCAGGTCAGTAAACGGGTTTCGGATCGGCGGGTGCTCAAACTGCTGCGCTTGTGGCTGCAGGCAGGAGTGATGGTCGAAGGTGTGTTGGAGCGGACGGTCGCAGGCACACCGCAGGGCGGGGTGATCTCGCCGCTACTGGCCAACATCTACCTGCACGTGCTCGACACTGAGTTATCTGCCCGTGGGGTGGGTGAGTTGGTGCGCTACGCCGATGACGGTGTGGTGCTGTGTCGCAACGCGGCACAAGCCGAGCACGCCTTGGCGGCGGTGGGAGAAATCTTGGCGTCATTGGGATTGCGGCTGCATCCGGACAAAACGAAGGTAGTCGACCTACGGGAGGGTCGGGAGGGGCTGGATTTTCTGGGCTGTCACTTCCGAGCTCGCATGTCGGGGCGGCTGTGGGAACAACGGCGCATCGTGCGCTACTACCTGCACCGTTGGCCGTCACAGCGGGCGATGAAGCGGCTGCGGGAGAAGGTCCGCGACCGCACCGGCCGCAACCGCGCCGGGACAGACATCCGCGTCATCATCGCGGAGCTGACTCCGATCTTGCGCGGCTGGGGAAATTACTTTCGCACCGGCAACGCCGCCGACAAGTTCACCCAGATCGACCGGTACGTGTGGCGGCGGTTGTTCCGCTTGATGGTTAAGAAGCGGGGCCGCAACCTTCGTGCTGGGCAAGCTGATCAGTGGACTGAGCCGTGGTTCAACGGGCACGGCCTGTATCGACTTCGTGGCACCATCCGTTACCCGAAGGCTGCGTAACCATGTCTAGAAGATCATCGGTAAGCCGTGTGCGGGAAAACCGCACGCACGGATTGAAAGGGGGATGGGGAAACGGGTCTGCCTTGCAGACACCGCGCCCCTGACTACCAATGCTCAGCGTGAGCTCACTGAAGGTCGACCCGGCTGGGCTGCATGTCGAGGCCGTCCAGTCCGAGGGGAGAGCAGCCGAGCTGTCCGCAGTCACGCCCCGCTCAACCCGGCGGCGTCGCCCTGGCAGTCCGGGGCGGGCAGGTCCAACCGGTACCGCGCCGCCACCGCCAAAGCCCTAACAGTCGGGAGCACCCGCCAGCGCTCCACGGCGGACGGACTCACCAACGCGGCCGAGAGCTTCGAGAACAACGAAGCCGCCTCGGCGGCCAAGCTGCGCGCGGTCGGCGCGTCCGCGAGACTCTGATGCTCGCTGAGCCACCCGAGCTGCCGTCGCTGCCCGAGGTCGAGTCCGCCAGCTTCCAGCACTACCTGGACTCCGCAGACTATTTCCGTCGTGCCGCCGACTGGCTGGAGCACACCTTCACCGCGGCCCGCGACGCCGCACAGCACCCTGGCGGCACCGAGTGGACGGTCCAGGCGCAGCAAGCCAACTTCGAAGCCCGCCAGCGCGACCTGGACCGAGTGACCGTCGGCGCGATCGACCCCTTGCGCGCGGGCGACAAGGTGTGCGTGGCCGCCTTCGACCAGATGACCGCCAGCCGCAACACGGTGCTCGACGCGGTGCAGGAAGTGCGCGAAGCGGGGTTTTTGGTCGGGCCGGACTACACCGTACCTACACCGGCAAGCTCGCCAGCGACGCCGAGTACCAGAAACGCCAGGAGGAAGCTAGAAGGCACCGCAATTACATCCGGCATCGGGTCGCGGCAATGTTGGAGCATGACCGCGAGAACGCCCAGAAGATGGACGAGGCGCTGTCCGCGCTGGAGACCTTCACCTTCGACGAGCCGAAAGCCAGGCCGGACGACAAGATAACGGGCGACGACGATCGCAAGCAGGTGCGTCCTGTCGACAGAACCTGGAAGCGAGACCCGGCGCCCACACCTGACCCCCGTAATCCATCTACTGGTGGGGTTCCAGATCCTGTCGGCAAGCTCGGCCTGCCTAACTACAACCCGGGGTCTTTGAGTTCCTAACTGAAGTCAAGCCACTTGTGGGCTCGTCGTAGGCTTGGGTTTAGCGGGCTGGGATGTTGGAGCGCTTGGCGACTCCTGTGACGCCTGGGGCCAAGCCCAGTGACGTGGTGTAAGAGTTCGTTCGATCGCGTGACCCTTCGGGTGGCAGTCTAGGCGGTCAGGGCTGGGGTGGTGTTGGTTTGCTGTCCGGCGGGCTCGTCGGTGCTGGTCAGTGCTGTGCGGGCGCGGGTGAGCACGTCAAGGCCCAGGTAGCGTCGTCCTTCGATCCATTCGTCGTGTTGTTCGGCCAGCACGGCACCGACGAGGCGGATGATCGAGGCCCGGTCGGGGAAGATGCCCACGACGTCGGTCCTGCGCCTGATTTCTTTGTTGAGCCGTTCCTGGGGATTGTTGCTCCAGATTTGGCGCCAGATCTGTTTGGGAAAAGCGGTGAACGCCAACAGATCCGGGCGGGCTGCGTCGAGGTGTTCGGCCACTTTGGGGAGCTTGTCCGACAATGCGTCGAGGACTCGATCGTATTGGGCAACAACCGATTCGGCGTCGGGCTGGTCGAAGACCGAGTGCAGCAGAGTGCGCACCCACGGCCAGGAGGACTTCGGGGTGGCCGCCATCAGGTTGTTCGCGTAATGGGTGCGGCAGCGCTGCCAGGCCGCTCCGGGCAAGGTGGCCCCGATCGCGGCGACCAGGCCGGGGTGGGCGTCGCTGGTGACCAGCGCGACCCCGGACAGGCCGCGGGCGACCAGGTCGCGGAAGAACGCCAGCCAGCCTGCCCCGTCCTCGGCGGAGCTGACCTGCACACCCAGGATCTCGCGGTAGCCCTCGGCGTTGACGCCGGTGGCAATCAGGGTGTGCACGCCCACGACGCGGCCGTTCTCGCGGACTTTGAGCACCAGGGCATCAGCGGCGACGAACGTGTACGGGCCGGCGTCAAGCGGGCGGGTGCGAAACGCCTCAACCTGCTCATCGAGTTCTTTGGCCATGATCGACACCTGCGACTTGGAAAGCCTCGTCACACCCAGTGTTTCAACGAGGCGTTCCATCCGCCGGGTGGACACTCCCAGCAGATAGCAGGTGGCCACCACGCTGGTCAGGGCACGCTCAGCGCGTTTGCGTCGCTCCAATAGCCAGTCCGGGAAATAGCTGCCCTGACGCAGCTTGGGAATGGCCACATCGATGGTGCCGGCGCGGGTGTCGAAATCACGATGCCGGTAGCCGTTGCGGCTGTTGGACCGCTCATCGCTGCGCTGGCGGTAGCCGGCCCCGCAGATGGCGTCGGCTTCCGCGCCCATCAAGGCGTGGATGAACACCGACAGCAGCCCTCGCAGCAAGTCCGGGCTGGCCTCGGCGAGTTGGTCGGCCAACAGCTGCTCGGCGTCGATAAGGTGTGGTGAGGTCATCGCGTTGCTCTCCTTCGGTTGACTTTGCTGATCGTTCGAAGGATCACGCGATGACCGCCCTCTACCGCGCTACGACACGCCCACCGGCCCTACCGGCTCATACACCACGCCCCTGGACGCAACTACGCCTGGCCCGCCTTATTGCGGCGCTTGTGCATGAGTTTGTGGCGGGCGTGGTCGCGCTGGCGGGGGTCGAGTTGGTAACGCTGTTTGATGATGACGCGGCCTTCGGATTCTGTAATCGCGGTTCCGTCGATGTCGCGCAGTTGGTAGCGCTGTCCTGCGCGCATGCAGGTGGCGATGCGGGTGACCAGCATGGTGGCAAGGTGGCAGATCGCTGAGTCGTGGTGGCGGTCCCCGGCCATCAGACGCTGGTACTTTGCGGCAAATTGGGGGTCGACTTTGCGTGCCTGATCGGCTGCGGTGTAAAGCATTTCGCGCAGTAGTGGGTCGCCGGCCTTGGTGATCGACGATTCGGTCTTGACCACCCCTGATTGGCTGACTTTCGGGATTAGTCCGGTGTAGGCGCGGATCGCCGCAAGCGAGGTGGACCGGTGCGGGTCGCCGATCCGGCCGGCGATGACCGCGCTGATGGTGGGGCCGACGCCGGGTGCGGACGCGACGATCCCCTGCGGGTCGGCGTCTGTGTAGAGGTTGGCGATCCGCTCGTCGATCGCTTTGATCTGACGGGTCAAAAACAATGCTTGTTCGGCCTCGTGGGCGATATCGGCGGACAGTTCGGCGAAGTCCATCCCATCGGTGCCCTCGACATTCCATAGGGCGAGGGTTTCTCTGGCTGCGGCGATTAGGCCGGCGGCATGCTCGTCACGCCAATTGCCGCGGGACCGCGTGGCAAGGAACCGGGCCAGTCTGGCCTGGCCGAGCCGGATCACTGCGTGCGGATCGGCGTAACGAGCCAAAAGTTCCAGCGCGGCGTTACCGTAATTCGAGCCCAGTACCGCATACCAGGTCGGTCCCAGCAGCTCGATCAGCGCGTCGAGGCGGGCGTAGACCGCGGTGCGGCGCTTGACCATAGTGGAACGCTGCTTGACCAGCCGCCGCAACGGATTAGCCGGCCCTTGGCCGGAATACTCACGCAGCCCATCAGGATGCAGCAGCGGCAGCCGGGCCAAAAGCTCCGAGTCGATCCGGTCGTTCTTGGCGTGCTTGGAGTAGTACTTGCGCAGGTCAGCCGACTGCGTGGTCGGCACCATCACCACCTTCGCGCCGCGCCGGCGAAACCACTCGGCGATCACGATCCAGGCGTTTCTGGTGGGCTCTACAACCACCGTCAGCTCGGCCGGATCCTCGACACCCGCATCGGCCCACACCCGCTCCAGCTCCTCGGTGCGGGTCATGAACTTACGACCCCGCCACACCGTCTTGCCGTCACGGGACAGCGTCGCTTGATGCGCAGCCCGAACCGCAACGTCGATCCCCAACGTCAATGTCACTGTAAAACCCTTCAGCCACTGGCTCTTTCAGACCACCAGGTGACTGAGCGCCGCGGCCACGGCCCAGACATTCTCTAAGCAGGAGTCTACACCCACCGGCTGGCTCCAAGTTCCCGAACAAGGACACCGCACGACCAGACACCGAAGTCCACGGGAGGCCGCTCAAACTTCAGGGATCACCACGTGTCCCAGTCGGACCCTCGGACCTGCCCGTGGACTCACACAGAGGCTAAATGTCAGACCCTGATTTTTCAGCCGGCCTGTGATGATCTTGTTTTCGGTGGTCGGGAGGCTGTCAAGTTAACGGTGTAACTCCTTGTCGTGTTGTTACTTTCGGCCTGGGGTCAGTCGTCTCGGGAAAGCGATCTCGAATGCGTTGAGCGGCGCCTTCCACCGGTTCATCCAACGCTTGCGGCCCTTGCCGGTTGGATCGAGGCTCATGATCGCCAGGTAGATGCACTTGAGCGCGGCCTGCTCGGTCGGGAAGTGGCCGCGGGCGTTCACGGCCCTGCGGATGCGCGAGTTGAGGCTTTCGATGCTGTTGGTCGTGCAGATCACGCTGCGGATTTCCTTGTCGAAAGCCAGGAACGGGACGAACTCGGCCCACGCGTTCTCCCACAGCTTGATGATCGCCGGGTACCGCGGGCCCCAGGTCTGGCTGAACACGGCGAATGCTTCCAACGCTGCGGACTCGCTGGCCGCGGTGTAGACCAGTTTGAGATCTTTAGCGATCGCGGCCCAGTCACGCTTCGAGGCATAGCGAAAGCTGTTGCGCAACAGGTGAATGACGCAGGTCTGGGTGATCGCGGCCGGCCATACGGTCCCGATGGCGTCGGGCAGGCCCTTCAGGCCGTCGCACACCACGATGCACACGTCGTTGACTCCTCGGTTTTTGATTTCGGATAAGACCCGCAGCCAGTACTTGGAGAAAGCGCACGGGTTCGCGCGAACCTGTGCGAGGTGGCGCCTGAATTGTCACGGGTTGGGCAGGCGGGCGTCATCGACATGGTCGGCGAGGTAGGCGATGACGGCCTCGTTGGTCAGGCCGTAGATGTCGGCGACGAGTTTGGGGTCGACGGTGCCGACGAGGTCGACCAGGCGGGTGGAGCGCAGGATGCGGGGTTGAATGCCGACCGCGCGCAGGGTGTTCTTGAGGTAGCTGTCGGAGGCCGCTGCTCGGGTGGCTTTGGTCTGCATGGTGATCAGAACGTGGGAGTTGTTGCTGCCGAGTCTCTTACGGTGATCGAGGCAGCGTTGCAATGTGGTCCAGGTCCATGGGTCTAATGGGGTGGGCTGCGGTCGGCGACCGAACTGGACGCGACGTGACGTGTGGTCGATGTCGTCGTCGGTGAGGTGCTTCAGTTCTTGGGTGGTGGCGCCGTGTAGCAGGGCGGCCAGTCCGACGAGCGCCTCGTGCGGGTGCACGTCGGGGCGGGTGCTCCACCGCCGGAAAAGCTCGCGTTGCCGGCCGGGGGGCAGGGTCGGTCCGCGAAATGCCATCGTTTGCGGGGCGTTCAGGCCGGCGGTGGGGTCGATGAGGATAAGCCGGCGCCGCCGGGCGTAGCGGCAGAACTGGCGCAGCCCGGTCAGATAGGAGGCGCGTCGGCCGGGATGAGCATGCAGGAACGCCTCGATGTCGCCGACATCGACGGTGGCCCAGTCGGTTTTGCCGCGGCACTCGGTCAGGAACTGCGCGAAATCACGCATCGCGGTGAGCCGGGCCTCGAGTGTGGCGTGCCCGCGCGGGTGGGTGCCAGCGCGGCGGGCGCGATCGCGGCCGGCGACGAGGTGCTCGGCGAACCCGGCCACCGCCGACCGCAGCGGTTCAGGCACAGCATCGATGCGTGACTTTCGACGGGCAGCGGCGCGGCGTTCGTCGCGGTCCGGGGGTATCGCCAGCTTGTTCGCGGTGAGGAAGTCTTCCAGGGCCCGCGCCAGCGGCCCGTCCGCGGCGACGGACTCTAGCAGCGTCCGTGCATGCACGGCAGTCGTGTCGTCCGCCAACCGGTTTCCCAATCTGGTGAGCATGCCGCAGGCCCGGCTGGGATGGTGACGTCCGACCAGGTAGGCACCGAAGTCGCCTAGCCAATCAGGCGGATCATCCAGTGCAACAGCGACGTTCGTTGCGCGCACCAGGATGCGGTGGGGCGAGCTGGCCCAACAGGACCGACACCGCCCTGCCCCGGCCAGTCGGGTCACCTTGCCGCACTCGACACAGGCCGTGTCCGGGCTCGGTGGCCGACCAGGATGTGAGCATGATCCGCACCAGCCGGTGGCCGACCGTAAGACCCGGCGTTTCCCACAGCGCGGGCACTCGACACGGTTGGCATCCAAGCGTTGCCGTCGACGACACTCCTTGCAAAGGTCCCGGTCGACGAACAGCACAGGCGCGCCGCAGATCCGGCAAGCGCGTGAGCACCTTTCGCAACGGCCAGAGTCCGACCGCAGAACGCGATCGACCCCGCAATGCGGGCAACGGTGCTTGACCGGCGCGTGTGAAGCTGCCCAGTGGCAGCGAGCACACAGATCGCGGTCGGGTTTGGCGACGCCTCGACCGCACCGCCGACAGCCCCGGTTCCGCCGCGTCATTGGTCAGATCGGTGGCATCGATCGGCCCCGGCGCGATGTCGACGAATCACTGGCGGCCGCCGCCTTCCTTGTCGGTGCCGGGCGCGCCGGCCGTTCGACCGGAGTGGTGTCGACATCGAACAGATCGTTAGGCGTGCACTCCAGCGCGGTGCACAACGCGATGAGAGTGGACAGCTTGATCTGGCTGGGCTGTTTGGTGAACAACGCCGACACCGACGCCGAGGACAGCTGCAATCCGGCCTTCTCCGCGAGCAGCCGTTGCAGCTGGGCGCCGGTCCACACCTCGCGTTGGGCGGCGGCCATCCGAAGTTTCCACCTAATCTGCATGCTCACCCCTGTCCGGTCAGTTCGCTCAGTGTCGCCGAGATCGCGCGCTGTAGGCGTCTTCGATGAAGGTTTCCGACGGGCGCACGTACCGCATCGTCGATGCCACCGTCCAATGACCTAAAAGCTGTTGAATGGCAACAAGATCCACGCCACGCTCATAGTTGTGGGTCGCGCAAGCCCGGCGCATCCCGTGCGGGCTGAACCACTCAGCGTCGGGTCGTCCTTCCACGCTCATCAAATGCCGCAACCGGTTGCGGATCGTGGCCGCGGCCATCCGTCCACCGAACTCATCACACAGCAACACTGGGCTATCCACGAACCGGCCGCGCACATCGTCGAGATACCAGCGCAACACCAGATCCAGCCCGTCGAGCATCGGCACCCAGCGCGGTCGCGGCCCGGATCCCTTGGCGCCCTTGCCGAACCGCACGTGCAGCTTGCCGAACGGGCCGCGCCCGAAATGCACATCCGAGCGGTCCAGCATCACCACCTCCTCCGAACGCAGCCCAGCGTGATACAGCGTGCGGAACAGCGCATAATCCCGGGCGGCCGGCGCGTACTTGCGAGCGGTCGCGATCCGAGACTTGAGGAACTCGAAGAACCCGGCTACCCGCTCCGGCCTCGGCGGCGCCTCCGCAGCGGGCGTGTCGTCGCCAACGTGGCGGGCGGCGTTGAACTCATCGATCGGACAGTCCAGCCGCACCCCGAACGCCGCCTCGATCTCGGCCGCCTTGCGGACCTCAAGGAACCGGTGAAAGCCCTTGAACACCTGCAGATAGTTGCGCCGCGTCGACACCGCCCGACCCGAGCTGGCCAACTCACCCACCACCCGGTCCACGTCGTCGGCGGTCACCTCCCACACCGGGCGCCCCAGCGCCGCCAGCATCCGCTCCAACACCCCAACGTCGTTGGCGATCGTCGACTCGGCGAACCCTCGCGCGGTCCACGACGCGACGAAGGCCTCCACGCACTCGGCCTGAAACCGCTGCGGATCCCGCGTCTCGACGACCGGCGCGACCACGCCCGTGATCACCCGCAGCCGCCCGTCGCCCACCCCGCACACCTTCCTCACACCTGGTGTTTCGAGGCAGTACCTTAACTCACGGGCTCACACCTTGAAGATCAGCGACACGCCAATCGGCGGGAAAACCTCAGGCAGCAGCCCGAATCCGGCCAAACGAACCTGTGCTCGTTCCATATCCCTCCCCGTCGCCATGCTCGCCGGCCCACAGCCCCAGCACATCGCGGGTGCCCTCAACGGTGACACCCAGCACGATGTAGATCGGCCGGTTGGCGACGTTGCCGTCGCGGATCTTGACGTTGATCGCGTCGATGAACACCACCGGGTAAACCGGGTCCAGCGGCCGGTTGCACCACTTGCTCATGGCCTCGATCACCCGATCGGTGATCGTGGAGATCATCTGCTTGGACACCTGCGCCCCGTACACCTCGGCCAGGTGCGCGGCGATCTCGCCACGGGTCAATCCCTTGGCCGACAACGAGATCACCAGCGAATCGATCCCCGACAAGCGACGCTGGCGCTTGCGCACGATCTGCGGCTCAAACGACCCGTCCCGATCCCGCGGCATCGCCACCTCAACCGGCCCGACATCGGTCAGCACCGTCTTGGTACGGGCGCCATTGCGGGAGTTGCCGCCATCACGGCCGGCTGGATCGTGCTTGGCGTAGCCGAGATGATCATCGAGCTCGCCCTGGGCCGCGGACTCGATGATTCTCTTGGTCAGCTGGCCCAGCAGCCCGTCCTCCCCGGTCAACCGCAGCCCCTCCGAGCGGGGCCGATCCACCAGCTGCCCGACCAGCTGCTCGTCAAGGTCGTCAAGCCGCACCACGCCTTGCGCGTCGGGCATCTCGGCGGCTTTCCTGTCCGTCATCACATCAGTCACAGTGCTCTCCTTCTTTCTCAGGAGTTACACCGTTTAACTTATACAGCCGCCAACTCGGACTCAGGTTTTCCAGTATAGCCAGGCATATGCCGCGGTTGTTCGATGGCGAAGACTGGACAGCCCCTCAGGTGACGCGGCGCACCCTGCGCTCCCACCCTCAGGAAATTCTCTAGAACGGCGCCGATTTCGCGCATTTCCTCTTCGTCCACCAAACGCACATGATAAAAGCGACAGCCCAAGTGCGTGCCGAGGGAAACGTGTTCGAGTTACTGTGCGAGTCGGCACCCGAAGCGGTGGATCCCGCCCTTCGTCCCGCCGACGACGTGGCCCTCCAAGGACGAATCTTTCTTCATGGTCCGGGATTCGGGGGAAATACCATGATGCCGAAAGGCATGCCAATCCATGCCCTGCAGCGGGTGTACGTGACGCCGATCGGTCATGACGAAGTCAGTCTTATCATCACGGTCAACATTCGCATCGACGACCACTGCGACGAGTCCACCGCGGAGTCATTCATGCCTGTGCTCGCCTCGGCGGTATTCGAGCAACTCGATAGCGACATTGTGATTTGGGAACACAAGCGTCATCTGCCGCACCCGGCATTCAATAATCCGAACGAACGCGTGATCGGCAAATTCCGACGCTGGTACGCGCGTTACTAGGACGACAATGCGTCGCCGACACCGGCTAGCGAAGCTCTCGCTCAGAGCGCACGTGCCTGATCGGGCAAGCGTGCGGCTGCCTACATTGGTGAGTACAAGGACCCTTGCGACTGGGTCGCCGTGCGGGAGTTCAGCAGTCGATGCAGTTCGCGCAGCGCTTGGGAGTCCAGAGCGTTGCATTGGTGCGGACGGGTGATGGTCAGGATGACGATGGCGCCGTCGAGCCGTTCGACGGCGAGGCGTGGCGCTGTGGCGGTGCCAACGAGGGTCACAGCGCCGTCACCGGAAGGACGTTGTGTCAGCTGCCCTCTTCGAGGATCAGCGCTTGCTCGGGGCATGCCGCCACACCTTCGCGGATGACTTGCTCATCTTCGGGTTCCACCTCATGGGGCTGCAGGATCGAATAGCCGGCCTCATCGATCGGGAACAGCTTGGGATGTGCTGCATAGCACTGCGCATGTCCCATGCACTTGGTGTTGTCAACCCGAACCTTCATGCCTTACCTCCAAGCGATACTTCTGGGGTCCTCAGGCGCTCTTACGCTGGAGTGAACGCGTACGTCAGAAACGACTGTCCATCGGCTGTTTCGAAAACGGTGGTGGTAGAGACCATCGGTTGACCGATTTGCAGGTCACGCGCGTCGGCGCCGACAATGAGCGCCTCGACAAGCAAGCCTTCAGGGAGTTCGATGTAGCCGACAACGTAGGGGCGAAACTGTTCAGGTGCGCGTATTCCCTTGTACGGCAGTGGGGGAGGGAACTCCTGAGTCGTAAACGTGAATAGCGTTCCCGCCGTAGACAACTCGATCGGCTCGATGTCCTCGGTATCGTCGAACAGCTCCGCGCGCTCGGCCGGGAACTTCACGACTCCGCTGGCCCGCCGCCGCGAGCCCAGCAACACCGCGCGATCTCCCTCGACCCGAAACAGTCCCTCAGCAAGCATTTGCGTCATGTCAGTCCACCTCGATGACAAGCGCCGAACCCATGCCACCGCCGGCGCACATCGACAACACGCCCAGTCCACCACTGCGGCGGCGCAATTCGTAGATGGCGGAGGTGACCATTCGCGCGCCGGTTGCAGCGATCGGATGACCCAGGCTGATGCCCGAGCCATAGACGTTCACGATCTCCTCATCGAGGCCCAGCTCGCGGGAGCAAGCCACGGCCTGGGCGGCAAACGCCTCGTTGATCTCAAACAGGGCTACGTCCTCAATCTTGCGGCCCGCCAACTGGAGTGCCTTGGGAATCGCCTTGATCGGGCCAGTCCCCGTCTGGCTGGGTGGCACACCGACCGACGCCCACGACAGCACCTGGGCCATCGGCTCTGCATGGGTATCGGGCGCGGCGAGCGCCACCGCGGCCGCGGCGTCGTTGAGACCAGAGGAGTTTCCGGCTGTCACCGTGAACCCGTCGATCTCGGGGTGTAGCACTTTGAGCCCGGTCAGGACCTCCATCGTCGTGTCGCGGCGAGGATGCTCGTCCTCGGCGAAGGTTTTCGTTCCGCCATCGGGCTGTGGCACCGTGATCGGTACGATCTCATCGGCAAAGGACCCGGCGTCAATCGCCTTGATTGCGCGCTGGTGGCTGCGTAAAGCCCACTCGTCCTGGGCCCTACGCGAGATGCCGAACTGTACGGCGCAGTTGTGCCCGACCGTGATCGACATGTCGAGAGCCGGTGCATCCGATGTTGGCGGGTGCGAGTAGGAGAACCAGGGGTCGGCGTAGTCGCCGGGCTCCTTGCCGGTGGTGAACGGCTTGCGCTTGCGGGCGGTCGGGGCCGTCGAGAGCGATTCCGTGCCACCGGCGAGCACGGCGCGGCTCATCCCCGACGCGATCTGCCCTGCGCCGACCGCGATCGCGGTCAGACTGGACGCACATTGGCGGTTGAGCGCCACCCCGGGCAGCTGGGTGAGCCCGAGATCCACCGCGACGTAGCGAGCGATGTCCCCGCCGCCCTGCATTACTTCGGCCAGAATCAGGTCGTCGAAGTCCTCTGGGGCAAGACCCGAGCGCTCGATTGTCGCGGAGACCACGGGTTTGGCCAGCTCGGCTGCTGCCATGTTGGCCAGTGTGCCCTTGTGGGCCGTGCCGATCGCGGTCCTAGCTGCGGCCACGATCACGGCGTGTGAGGTTGCTGCGGACATGATCCTCCGATGGGTACTGGCGCCGGAAGGGAAGGCCGGGCGATCACTCGCCAGTGTATACGGTTATACAGATAACGAAATAGGCGGTCGCCGGATCCTAAACTAAGTACTACCGAGGAGAGCTCAGCTGAGCCCGGGCTTGCCTACCGCATCGGCACCGGGGATAACAACGTCGTTTACCGGGGGCCGGGCGGTGCCATCGTCAACTACATGGAGACCGCTATCCCGGCATGCGAGTGGTGTCCCATCTCGTGGTCGGCGGCGCTCTGCACCGCCATCCCAGTTTGAAGCTGCTGATCGCTGAGGGCGGCGCAGGCTGGGTGCCCGCTCTGGGTGACCGGTTGGACGAGGCCTACCGCCAGCACGATATGTTTGCGCGACAGAGGCTGAATCGGTTGCCCAGTGAGATTATGCGCCAAGAGGTTTACGCCTCCTTCCAGCACGACGTCAGTGCGGTGCAGATCAGCGAGGACACCGGATACTCCAACGTGGTGTGGGGTTACGAGTACCCCCACCTAGAAGTGGTGCGTATGGCCACACCTCGGAGACGCTGCATCCACTGTTCGACAACATGGATCCTCGCATTTGCCGAGCAGGTGCTACGGGAACCTTCGAAGAGCTGTTCAACGTCCCGCCGATGAGCGACGACAAGCGCCAAAGCCTTTCCGCCGCAGTAGGGTGATGCTGGGACGTCAGCCGCTCGATACGCCAGTTTGTCGGCTAAGCTGCGACGGGTAACCGGGTGCCCTGCGCTCTAGAGTCCAGCGATCATCGCGATGCTGTGGATTGGTGGTGGTTTGCACTGCCGGTGGCATGGATCGGCGGCCTTGTTCAAGGCCGTTGGCGTTCGCCGACGCGGAAGACGCTGAAGCCTCAAGCCAGATTTCTGGGGAAACGGCAATGGCGACATCTGGGGGAATAAACTGAGCTCATCCCGTCACTTGAGGTTAAGGACAACCATGACTCCGCGCCGGTACTGCCCTCGCACCAACTATCGCGGCGGCTCATCCGCTGCTTTGGTCCTCGTCGCCGCGGCTGCAATAAGTGCAGCCGCATTGACGATATCCGCGAAGGCGCATGCCGTTCCGTCGCCCGACGTGGATTACTTGTACAACGTGACGGTGCGCCGCCAATACAACTTTCCCAACGGTGACGCAATAGGTTACGGCCACGGGATCTGCGACAAGGTCAGCGCGGGCCAAAGCTTCGCCCAAGTGATAGGGGACGTGAAAAACGACGTGACTCCCAACGATGAGTACGCGGCGAATTATCTCGTCTCCTACGCGGTGAGCCAATACTGTCCGGAGCAAATCTGGCAGCTGCGGAACTCCGCGGCTGGCTACCGGCCACCCCCGGGAACTGAAAGTCCTACCAGCGGGCTTCAAGGCGACATAGCCGGGAAGTGATCGGCGCAAACCCACAAGACCATCGGCATCAACCGCCAGCTGTTTAACAGACGGCCCGGACATCTCGGCGGGTTTGGGCGACGAACGGCGTTGACAGTGCCCAGCACGTGTTGTGGCCCTTATTGCAGCGGGCCATCCTTCAGCATTCCAGCCGTCTGCCAGTAGCCCCAGCGGGCCGCGTTGCAGGCTATCGATCTTGCCCTCCACATCAGGCAAGCCTTCCGCGCTACGCGCTCAAAATAGCCGAGGCACCACCACCGGCCACGCGCTCAAAGTAGGTGAGGCACGTCGGATCCTTGCGGGCAGCGGCATGGGACTCCTATACGTAATAAGATAAACAAATAACGAGATCGGAAAACCGAGCTGTCGGCGTCCTTGATGGCGGCCGCGGACAGGTGCCGACCTGGAACGGCGACGCCGCAGTGGCCGCAGACGGCGATCAGCCGGCACCGGGCGTGTCCAATCGAAGCCCAGCGACCAGGAGATAACTCGCATGACAACCTTGCCCGGGACTACAACTGGCATCGACGGCGTCCCCGAAGTGGACTGGGCCTCCCTGCCGATGGCTACCGATCGCGGTGCTGGATGGGCGGCGCTGCGCGATCTGGGACCGGTGGTGCTGACGCACCACTTCTACTACCTGACCCGCCGCGAGGACGTGTTGCATGCGCTGCGCAACCCGCAGATTTTCTCCTCGCGCAAAGCGTTCGACATGCTCGGCAGCCCGATGCCGCTGGTCCCCATTTCCTACGACCCGCCGGAGCACACCCGATTTCGCAAGGTCCTGCAGCCCTTTTTCAGCCCGCACACCTTGAGCGCGATGATGTCGGATCTACAGGCTCAGGCGGCTGAGATCATCACCGATATCGCCGCCAAAGGTCAGTGCGAGGCAATCAACGACATCGCCATTCCGTACCCTTCCCGAGTGTTTTTAACGCTGTATGGCTTGCCGCTGGCCGATCGCGATCAATTGATCCGGTGGAAAGACGCCGTCATCGCACTGTCCGACTACGGCCCAAGTCTTGAAGGCGCCGATCTGACGCCTGCCGTGGAGTTGTTCACCTATTTGACTAACGCTATCAACGAGCGTCGGGCCAATCCGGGGCCCGATATTTTGTCGCAGGTTCTCACCGGCGAGGAGCCACTCACCGACGCTGAAGCCATCGGGTTGAGCTATCTATTTGTGCTGGCCGGGCTCGATACCGTCACCGCGGCCATCGGATTCTCACTGCTCGAGCTCGCCCGTAACCCTGCGCTGCGGGCAGAATTGCGCCGCGATCCCGAGCAGGTGAAGGTGTTCATTGAGGAAATCGTGCGGCTGGAGCCCCCCGCGCCGATAGTGCCTCGGGTAACCACCCAACCGGTGACCATCGGCCGCGTCACGCTCCCAGCGGACACTCCGGTGATGTTGTGCTTGGCGGCAATCAACCGTGACGACAGCGACGAGTTCTCAAACAATGAGTTGGTGATGGATGGCAAGGTCCACCGGCACTGGGGCTTCGGAGGCGGGCCGCACCGCTGCCTGGGATCACATTTAGCGCGACTGGAGCTCACCTTCGTGATTAATGAATGGTTAACCCGCATACCGGAATTCGAGGTGCAACCCGGCTACACGCCGCAGATCGCGTTTCCTGCGAATACGTTCTCGTTGACCTCCCTGCCGCTGCGCTGGAACTAGCCTCCTCGCGAGGTTATGCTGAACCGTATCAGCGCGACGGCCTCGATCACACCCCGCTCGCCGTGCGTTGCAAACAAGCCGGTTTGACCGTCAACAGCCAGGAGCAAGCTTTCGCCTACTCCGGTGGATAGCCGGGCGGCGGGTAAACGCCCCGCAGGATCCAGGGCAACCAGCTGATGCCGAACTCGAGCTCGTCGCTGGCGTCGTAGTCCGGGACGGGATCGAGCGGGATGTTGTCCGATGAGGTCACCGGCGGCGGCTCGGCTGCATTCCGGTTGCCGGGGGCCGCTCCCTGCGGCTGGCCGTATACGGCCACCACGACAGTGCGATCCGGGCTGTTTTCCGACCACACCCCGACTTGAGAGTTGGCGCAGTTGGACATGATGGCGTTATACGCGGGGTTGTAGTACCACCGGTTGATCAAGTCGTTGCCACTAATTGCTATGGACTGGTTGATCGCCACCGTTTCGGCCACTTGACCGTGGAAGCCGGCGGCGTTGGCGCGGTCTTGCGGGGTGGACCCGTCCGAGCCGATGTCACCGTCGACGTTTCGGTTGTTGAGCATATCCCTGGTGTGCCGCTGCGCGGCCTGTTGCAGCTGTGGATTGATCCTGACGTCGTTGGTGCAGCCAGCCTGGTGCTGCATGGTGTAGACGTTGGCAACGACAGCGTCGTTGAACCGTTTGTTGTTCGGTATCAGCGTGTTGATGTCGCCGTCCGCGTGGGCCGCGGGAGTGGCCAGCATGGTGCCGGCAGCGGCAACCACCAGTGCGGGAAGAGTCAGCGGCCGATACTGCATGTCATTCTCCTCGTTGTCAGCCGCCAAAGGCGGTGGGCGATAACGGGCGTCGCCCTCGCTGCCGCCAACCACCGCCTTGGTAACGGTGATCGCATGGCCAGAGTGGGGGTCTCGAAGCGCTGCGCACCTGGCGCAGGTCTGCCAACGCTGCTCGCCCAGGGCTTTGATCCCGCTGGCCTTCCTCTCCCGCGCATGCTGCGGTGATTGCTGCAGCACCGGTCGTCGGCGACACGGCGAGTCCCGCGGCGCGTCCCGGCGACATCCATTTGACTGGTTGACCGGCTTTGCCCGCCAGCGGAAGGGACACGCTGGTGGCGTCGCTGATTGTCGGCCAGTCCAGTCGTGATTGCGACCGCCCCCACACCCACAACGCACCCCGTGGCGGTGTGATCTTCGATGTCATCCGGGGTGCCTCCGGTTCAAGCGCAAGCCCGACACTGTGGGCATCGTAGATCCCAACTTTTGACGGTGCAAATGAGATAGACATATTACGCTTTCGCTGGTCAGCCGGGGGAAAGAGTCGGTATGGCACCGACAGCTTGTAGAACGTCGCAATTGGCGGGCGGTGCAACGGCGGCCGAACCTGCTGCCGACACGCATTACCGCCCAACGCTCAAAGGGCTTCGAACGATGCTCGCAGCTACCCCCGAACCGAATGTCCACGGACTGTGGCCTCGCCGTCTCTGGCGGCTGGGCACCGCGTCGCCAACTACACCAACCGCCAGACGAGCCAACCGCAGTGGGCCTCTACTCTAGGGCTGCGGCTAGCATGCGACCCGCAGGGCGAAGCTCGCGGTTGTCCTGAGGTTGGGCTTGGCGGTGTCGAACCCAGCTGCCGTACCGCGGATTACATACGTCTGATCTTTCATACTGGTATCGGCGTTGCCGCTGAGCCCTTCTGTATAGCTGCCCGTAAAGCCGCCGAGATCTGTGATGGTGACGGACTTGGCCGCCAGCCGAGTTTGGTTGGATACCAATGCCGTAATCCCGGCTGCCCGGTCGCCTGTGACGATTCTCGTCAACGGCCCGATTGCCGTGCACTTCACCGCGGTCGTTTCGGGTAGAGCTCGATCGTTGATCGTCACCTTCGCCGTTCCGGCGGGCAACGCCCCCGGTGGAAGCGAGGAGGGCGACGATGAGCAAGCGCCAACACCCGCCGCGACCAGGAAAATTATCGACGCATTGAGCACCAGCAACCGGTCCCCGACGAGCTCGCCCAAGATCTGTCTAGCCATGTCTGCCACACCTCCCGTGAGTGGAATGTAGCCGCCGCTCGGCTCAACCGGTGTGGAATGGCTCAAACCGCGAAGCGGCCAGCGCCGTCGAAGCAGTTGTTAACACGATGCTCCACCATCGAGCGCCGGATCGATTGCCCGCGAATGTGTTCGCCACTCACACGGATCCTGCAGGCCAGCGACCGGTTCGTACAACGCAGGCACCGCGTGTGCATGCGATTAGCCCGGTACGACGGCAATAGGCCGTAGGTGACATGGCCGCGCGGCCGGTTCCTACCGAGTTGCGTCCAGGGGCGTGGTGTATGAGCCGGTAGGGCCGGTGGGCGTGTCGTAGCGCGGTAGAGGGCGGTCATCGCGTGATCCTTCGAACGATCAGCAAAGTCGACCGAAGGAGAGCAACGCGATGACCTCACCACACCTTATCGACGCCGAGCAGCTGTTGGCCGACCAACTCGCCGAGGCCAGCCCGGACTTGCTGCGAGGGCTGCTGTCGGTGTTCATCCACGCCTTGATGGGCGCGGAAGCCGACGCCATCTGCGGGGCCGCTACCGCCAGCGCAGCGATGAGCGGTCCAACAGCCGCAACGGCTACCGGCATCGTGATTTCGACACCCGCGCCGGCACCATCGATGTGGCCATTCCCAAGCTGCGTCAGGGCAGCTATTTCCCGGACTGGCTATTGGAGCGACGCAAACGCGCCGAGCGTGCCCTGACCAGCGTGGTGGCCACCTGCTATCTGCTGGGAGTGTCCACCCGGCGGATGGAACGCCTCGTTGAAACACTGGGTGTGACGAGGCTTTCCAAGTCGCAGGTGTCGATCATGGCCAAAGAACTCGATGAGCAGGTTGAGGCGTTTCGCACCCGCCCGCTTGACGCCGCCCGTACACGTTCGTCGCCGCTGATGCCCTGGTGCTCAAAGTCCGCGAGAACGGCCGCGTCGTGGGCGTGCACACCCTGATTGCCACCGGCGTCAACGCCGAGGGCTACCGCGAGATCCTGGGTGTGCAGGTCAGCTCCGCCGAGGACGGGGCAGGCTGGCTGGCGTTCTTCCGCGACCTGGTCGCCCGCGGCCTGTCCGGGGTGGCGCTGGTCACCAGCGACGCCCACCCCGGGCTGGTGGCCGCGATCGGGGCCACCTTGCCCGGAGCGGCCTGGCAGCGCTGCCGCACCCATTACGCGAACAACCTGATGGCGGCCACCCCGAAGTCCTCCTGGCCGTGGGTGCGCACTCTGCTGCACTCGGTCTTCGACCAGCCCGACGCCGAATCGGTTGTTGCCCAATACGATCGAGTCCTCGACGCATTGTCGGACAAGCTCCCCAAAGTGGCCGAACACCTCGACGCAGCCCGCCCGGATCTGTTGGCGTTCACCGCTTTTCCCAAACAGATCTGGCGCCAAATCTGGAGCAACAATCCCCAGGAACGGCTCAACAAAGAAATCAGGCGCAGGACCGACGTCGTGGGCATCTTCCCCGACCGGGCCTCGATCATCCGCCTCGTCGGTGCCGTGCTGGCCGAACAACACGACGAATGGATCGAAGGACGACGCTACCTGGGCCTTGACGTGCTCACCCGCGCCCGCACAGCACTGACCAGCACCGACGAGCCCGCCGGACAGCAAACCAACACCACCCCAGCCCTGACCGCCTAGACTGCCACCCGAAGGGTCACGCGATCGAACGAACTCTTACACCACGTCACTGGGCTTGGCCTCCTACCGTAACCCTAATACCGCGGTCTCAGGGAGGCGACCAGCAGATTACGCAGTACGCCGTCTTCGCCCCCGTCCTCGGGCCTGGCCGGTTCGGCGATGAGGCTGAAATTGATCCGCACGATCCAGCGGGCCAACGTGTCAGCCGGAAGGTCTCGGCGAACCTCGTCGGCAGCGGCGGCAGCCTCAAGGCGCTGCACCAGCGCCTCGGCAAGTTTGGCCCGCCACACCTCGGAGCCCTCAGCGGCTTGGTAGGCAGCGCCGAGGGCTTGGTGGTCTTCGATCAGTGACTGCATTATCGGTGAGCGGCGGGCTATCTCGTTGCCGCGCAGGCTTGCCGCGACGAGCTGATCTAGGAATGGTTCGTCGGTCTGCCAGCACTGCTCGACGGCTTCCAGGGTGGCGGCGAGTACTCGCACAAAGGAGGCCGCGAGCAGTGCGTCCTTATTCGGGAAGTAGTAGTACACCGTCGATCGGTGCACTCCCGCACGTCGGGCGATGTCACTCATCCGGGTGCGTACGGGGCCTTTCTCGGCGTAGCACGCGTCGGCTGCAGCCAATAACCGGTCGCGCGCCTCGTCCTCATCCGAGCGCGAGGCGGCGCCGCAAGAACCCATACGGCGTTGCTCGCGCTGAGCGTTCACAAGAGCACACTAGGGCCTTCGTTGCGTAGGGGTGATACAAGCAATCCCGACACCGCGGGTAAGCCGCTGATCGGCTGGCCTGACGATCTTGCTTGCGGTAGCGAAGGGTAGAACGTGATCGCGGCGCTCGGTTTGACCCCGAGCACGCAACCGGCACGCAGCGGGACGGCGCACACACAACCGATCGCTATATCGAGCAACCGGAGCTAACGGGGCAGCAACCATCGGGCCGCAATCAGAACTGCCTACATTCGGCGCCCGGCGGCCGCCTTACGCCGGGCCTCCTGAGCTTAAACATACAAATGATTCAATCCGATATATAGATAGATGTTTTGCCTGCCGCGGCATCGAGCACGACCGATTTATGACAACTTCGGGCCTCGACCCTGTCACCCTAAGCTCACGTCGGCGCGCTGAATAGTCATCAGTGAGGATAATTGCCCGATCGAGCCGAAGAAGACGCCGGCAGCGTTCAGATGCCCTGGCTGTCGGCATTGGCGGGACCAACAGTGTCGTCGCCGCTTGCCCGACGCCAATCCCAGACGCTTGCCGTTTCGCATTATCGCTGGTCGGAGCGCCGTCACTGCCCCGACACGACCTTGAAATGGGGGCCGTTGCCGACAATGCGACCCACAGTGGTGACCCCAAGTCCACAGCGCCGTTCAAGGACCGCTGTGCCAGACGCTGTGAGCTTAGCGCCTACCAGATTCAACTGACTAGGTTTTTATCTGTAATCGGCTTTTTCTCAATTGTTTATGTGTGACCCGGACGAAGAACCCCCTAATCGGTCCCATCTTACGCACATGGCGATTTGCTTGCCTTCTCCAATGATAAATCTTGCACGGCTGTGTCCGGCACCCTTTATAGCGTCTACTGAGATGTCTAATCGCGTCGTCTGAAAAATTACTGAACCCAAAAGAGGTAATGCTGAGCAAACTCCTATACGCTGTTACCGCGGTTTACAAAGCTAGACGGCGTGTCCAATTCCGTGCAGCGTCCGGAACGGCTTGCTGTACGCTGGGCGACCACCACTGAGGGTGGCTACTGCCGAGTCAGGTGCGGTGAGCAGCTCTGATGGTCCTTTCGCGCTGTGAGTAGCGCAGTCGTGGAGATGGCGGTGATTGCGACAAAAGGATTCAATTTGTCTGATCGCTCAGCAAATCGACCTAGTTGGACAGATGTCCATTGGCCTAGCACGTTAACAATAAAAGTGGTGAAACGTTGCGTCGCATGAAACTCATGGTGTAGCGTCCGCTGTGCTGTGGGCCACACCGTGGGAACTCGGCATGTGGTCTTTACCGCTATGGGGAGGATTCGTCGGTCTATGCCGGCTGAGATTAGACGCGAGCGAGTGCACTAGTGGTTGCAACGCACACTGAGCCTGCTTTGCCCGCCGCCCCGCCGACGGTCGGGGCCCCCGTCTCGGCGGGTGGTAGTCGCAGGGCAGAGACCTTCGGCAAGCCGTTACGCGAGGTCGGCAGTTACTTCGCGTTGACGCTAGACACCGTCGTGCAGATGGCGCATCCGCCCTTCGCGTGGCGGGAGTTCATCCACCAAAGTTGGTTTGTGGCTCGGGTGTCGATCGTCCCGACGATCTTCTTATCGATTCCGTTCAACGCGCTTTCCGTATTCATCATCAACGTGCTGCTGGTCGAAATTGGTGCCGCCGACGTATCCGGCGCTGGGGCTGCACTGGCGGGCGTCGTCTACATCGGCCCCATCACCACGGTGCTGGTGGTGGCCGGAACCGGCGCCACAGCGATGTGTGCCGACCTCGGCGCTCGCACCATCCGTGAAGAACTTGACGCGATGCGGGTGATGGGAATCAGCCCGGTCCAGCGACTGCTGGTGCCCAGGGTGCTGGCGCTCGGCCTGAACGGCTTGTTGCTCAACTCGATCAACACCATCGTCGGCTTGGTTGGCAGTTTTTCTTTCTCGGTCTACTTCCAACACGTCACTCCAGGTGCCTGGGCGGCGGGCTTGACGCTCCTGGTCGGGCTGCCCGACATCGTCATCGCGTTCGCCAAGGCGGCTTTGTTCGGCCTGATCGCCGGCACCATCGCCTGCTATAAGGGCGTGACTGTTGGTGGTGGTCCACAAGGTGTCGGCAACGCGGTCAACGAAACGGTGGTGTACACATTCGTGGCCTTGTTTGTGATCAACGTCGTATTGGTCGCGGTCGGCACGAAGGTGACGATGTGAGCGGAGCGCCCGTCCGACACCGGTTTGCGCCGAGCACAATGGGCGCAGGCCCTGCCGCGAGCGCGGTTCCTGCCGGACCGCGGTTGCCCCGACTGATCATCAGAGTGCGCGGCTTGGCCAACGGGTGGAACCGACTGGGCAGCCAAACCGCGTTCTACGCCAAGGCGCTGACGTTGACGTGGGATGCTGTCGCGCGCTACAAAGCTGAGACGCTGCGTCTGATCGCCAATATGAGTCTGGGCGTTGGTGCGCTGGCCGTCATCGGCGGCACCGTGGTGGTCGTAACCACTTTGGTCATGTCGACTGGATCCTTCGTCGGCATCCAGTTATACCGATCGCTGTCGGATATCGGCGTGGAGGCGTTGAGCGGTTTCGCTTCGGCCTACATCAACACGCGTTTCGCCGCGCCGCTGACCGCCGCTATCGGACTGGCCGCCACCATCGGCGCCGGAGCCACTGCACAGCTGGGTGCCATGCGGATTAACGAGGAGATCGATGCGCTCGAGGTAATGGGCATCCGAGCAATCAGCTACCTGGTATCCACACGGATAGTGGCCGGTGTGCTGGTCACAATTCCGTTGTGGGCCATGGCTTCGCTGGCAGGGTATCTGGCGACGCGGACGCTTGTGGTCTTCATCTTCAGGCAAGCCCCCGGTGTGTACGACCACTACTTCCGTACTTATCTGCAGCCAACCGATCTAATCTGGTCGTTGCTGCAGGTCATGGCGACGGCAATGACCGTCATGCTGGTGCACACCTATTACGGTTTCAACGCCACAGGCGGACCGGCTGGCGTCGGTGAAGCGGTCGGTCGTTCGGTGCGCGCTTCGTTGGTTGTGGCCGTAGTGGCGCAGTTAGTGGTCGCGATGGCCGCCTACGGGGTGTCCGGCAACTTCAACCTGTCCGGGTAGCGGCCAATGAAAACGAAACGACGCGAGGCAGGCCTGCACCCGGCGCTGTGGACGGTCATCCTCATCGCCTCCATCACCGGGGGGATCTTGCTGACGATAGCGGCGTTCAACAGAGACCTCCAGCCCTATGCCAGGGTGACCCTGGCCTCGGACCGGGCCGGGCTGGTGATGGAGCCCGGCGCCAAGGTGAAGTTGCGCGGCGTCCAAGTCGGCCGAGTTGCGTCGATTCAGCCAGGAGACCCGGTCAAACTCCGCTTGGAGCTCTACCCCGAGCAGCTGAAATACATCCCCGCCAACGTCACCGCCCAAATCACCGCTACCACAGCATTCGGCGCCAAATATGTCGACCTGCTGATACCGGAGCACCCCAGCCCGAAGCGGCTGGCGAGTGGCGCGGTGGTGATATCACGCAACGTCAGCACTGAGGTGAACACGGTGTTCGAGAACCTCGTGGGGGTGCTGAACCAGGTCGACACCCCCAAGCTCAACGCTGTGCTCACCGCGGTGGGTGATGCTCTGCGCGGCAAGGGTGAAGCCATCGGCGAGGCCACCACCGACTTCCACCAGGTCCTGTCGGAAATCAATCCCCGCAGTGAAACCATCCGCGCCGACTGGCGGGCGTTGAAGGGATTCAGCGACACCTACAGCGCGGCCGCACGCAACATCGTGACGGTGCTCGATGCGGCCGCCACCACCAGCGCCACCATCACCCGCAACGTCCCGGCATTGGACTCGTTGCTGCTCAACGTCGCCGGGCTGTCGCGCAGCGGCACCAACCTAATCGGCCCGAATAAGGACAACCTGGTGCACGGCATCAACCTGCTGGAGTCCACCACCCGACTGTTGATGAAGTACAACCCCGAATTAACCTGCACGCTGGTCGGCGGAAAGAACGTCTTGGATTTCGGCTTCTTGGATGTTGCCGGCGGCCACAACGGCTACTCGGTGATCCTCGACGTCGCGTTGCTGCTGGGCGATGACACCTACCGCTTCCCCGATAATCTGCCGATCAACGGCGCCAAGGGCGGACCCGGCGGCCAGCCAGGCTGCGGATCGCTGCCCGACGTCGCCAAGAACTTCCCGCAGCGCTACCTGGTCACCAACACCGGGTGGGGTACCGGGATGGACGTGCGGCCCAACCCGGGCATCGGCTTCCCCGGATACGTCGACTATGCCCCGGTCACCCGCGGCGATCTCAGACCACCCAGCATTCGTCATCCGGGGCCACCAGCGCCGGGTCCAGTCCCGGGAACCGCCGGCTACAACAGCCCGGCACCCTATGGTGCGCCGCAGTACGCACCGGACGGAACGCCGCTATTTCCCGGCCTGCCGCCAGCGCCTCCGCCCGGGCGGCCACGCGAACCCGGACCGCCGCCGGCCGGATCAGAACCGTTCGTGCCGCCGGTGCCCTCCGGTGAGCAACCGACCTGCGGAATCCTCAATCAGCAGTGCGTGCAGCTGGAACCGCCGTATGCTCCAGCGCCCTGACCCGCCGTCAAGAGTCCACACGATCGAGCAGATATCTGAGGAAAGGCCGACATGCGAGAGAATTTGGTAGGCGCGCTGTGGCGCCTTGCCATCTACGCCGTCGTGTCCGCGCTTGGCATGTTCGCACTGATCGCTGTGTTCGGGCAGCTGCGCTTTCAGCCGGAGAAAACCTACAAGGCCCAGTTCGCCAACGTGTCTGGGCTGGAAGGCGGAAACTTTGTCCGGATCGCCGGCGTCGAGGTTGGCAAGGTCAAAAACATCTCCATCCAGCCCGACGCCACGGTGTTCGTCGAGTTCAGCGTGGCCAATTCAGTGGTGCTCACCGAGGGCACTAGGGCCGCCATCCGTTTCGCCGACCTCATCGGCGGCAGATATATGGCACTGGAAGAAGGAGCCGGGGGGAGTCAAGCGGCTGCGCCCGGGTGCGACAATCCCGCTGAGCCGCACCGAGCCGGCGCTGGACCTCGACGCGTTGATCGGCGGGTTTCGGCCACTGTTTCGCGCGCTGGACCCGGATCAGGTCAACAAGCTGACCGGCCAACTGATCGCGGCCTTCCAGGGGCAGGGCGGGACAATCGGTTCCTTCCTCGACCAGGCTGCGGCGCTGACCAACACCTTGGCCGACCGCGATCAACTGATCGGTCAGGTGATCACCAATTTAAACGGCGTGCTGGGGTCATTGAGCGGCCAAAGCAGCCAGTTCGCCAAGGCCATCGACTCACTTTCGGAGCTGGTAGCGGGTCTCAAAGCCCGCAAACAAGACATCACCAACGGGGTGGTGTTCGCCAACGCCGCTGCCGGCTCGGTCGCCGATCTGCTGGCGCAGGCGCGTCCACCGCTGAAAAAGGTTGTGCACGAAGCTGATCGGACCGCCGCCACGGTGTTGGCCGACCGCGATTATTTCGACAACTTCCTGCAAACCTGGCCCGATGCGACCCAAATACTCAACAGGCAAGGCATGTACGGAGACTTCTTCAGCTTCTATCTGTGCGACATCGTGCTGAAGCTCAACGGCAAAGGCGGCCAGCCGGTGTATATCAAGCTGGCCGGGCAGGCCACGGGGAGGTGTACGCCGCGGTGAAACCCTTCTCCGAGCGCGATCCGTTCGCCCTGGCGGCCATCGGCCTCGGGGTGATCCTTGCTCTGATGATGCTGTCGCTGAACTACGACAAGCTGTGGTTCGTCAACAGGGACAAGGTCTACTCGGCGTACTTCGCTGAGGCGGGTGGGCTCGCGGCCGGCAACCATGTCCTGGTGTCGGGTTACCGGGTCGGGCAGGTCGCCAGCGTCGAGCTGGACGGACCGCGGGTGCTGGTCAAGTTTACCGTGGCGCGCAACGTTCGCCTCGGTGACCGCACCGAGGCGGCCGTCAAGTTGAGAACCGTGCTTGGCAGCAAGATCCTCGAGGTCACACCGCGTGGAGACAAGCCGCTGAGCGGCACCATACCGCTGGAGCGGACCACGTCGGCCTATCAACTGCCCGACGCGCTGGGTGATCTCACCAACACCATTAGCGGACTCGACACCAACCAGCTGTCAAAATCGCTGGCCGTGCTGGCCACCACGTTCTCCGACACACCGCCTGACCTCAAGGTTGCGGTGCAGGGGGTGGCGCGATTCTCCCAGACACTCGACGAGCGCGACGCCCAGCTGCGAAACCTGTTGAGCAGCGCCAACAAGGCCACCAAGGTGCTGGCCGAACGCAGCGACGAAGTAGTCAGGCTGGTCGCCGACACCAATGAGCTTCTGGTGCAGCTCAGAAGCCAAAGCCGAGCACTGGACCAGATCGCCAACAATGTTTCCGCGCTGGCCCAGCAAATCAAGGGCTTCATCGCGGAGAACCGTGACACGTTGAAGCCGACGTTGGACAAGCTCAACGAGGTGCTCACGATCGTCGACAATCGTAAACAACGCGTGCAGAAGGCCCTGGTAGGGCTCAATAGATACGCCCTGGGGCTCGGCGAAGCGGTGTCATCGGGACCGTTCTTCAAGGCGTATGTGGCCAACTTGTTGCCCGGGCAGTTCGTGCAGCCGTTCATCGATGCGGCCTTCTCCGACCTGGGGCTCGACCCGAATGTGCTGTTGCCCACGCAGCGGGCCGATCCGCAGGTCGGCCAGCCGGGTACACCGCCGCTGCCGATTCCCTATCCGCGGACTGGCCAGGGCGGGGAACCGCGCAGAACCATTCCGGACGCGATCACCGGCAACCCGGGCCAGCAGCCGTGCGGTCCCCCGGGCGTGCCGCTGCCCGGCCCTGGCTGCTACCCGTATCGGGAGCCGCCGCCCGCGCCACCGCCCGGCGGGCCGCCGCCGGGACCCCGGCGCCGCCGGGTCCAGGAGAAGGTCAGTCCATCCCGCCGCAGTCTGTGCCGGTCGAGCAGCCCGCACCGGGTCAGATACCGCCGACCCAGCCGCCGGTGCTGGGCGGGTCGGGACCGATCGGCGCCCAGCCGGGCCCGGGCCGGCCGGCTGAAGGTGGTGCACGGTGAACTCCCGTGTCGTGAAGATCGGCGTCGCCATCGCGCTGGTGCTGGTGCTGATCGGGGGTACCTTCGTCGTGGTGCGCTCGGCGACCGGCCTGGGCCGCATCCAGGTGACCGGCTACTTCGCGAACAGCACTGGGCTCTACAACGGCGACAACGTGGTGATTCTCGGTGTGCCGGTCGGCAAGGTTGAAAAGATCGAACCGCAGCCCGACCACGTCAAGATCAGCTTCTGGTACAACGACAAATACAAGGTTCCTGCTGACGCCAAAGCTGTCATCATCTCGCCGTCATTGGTGACACCTCGGGCCATCCAGTTGACGCCGGGAGCAATTGTCAATATCTGTGGATGGAGAATTTCAGGCGGCCTCCTTCCGGGCTTCCTCGGTGGCCGGTTCGTCGGTGCGTTCGAGGAGTTTGCCGTTCTCGAACTTGGCGCCGCCCGGACGAGGGCGACCAGGTGGGGTGCGTTCACCGCGCGCCAGCGTGACTGGGCGGCCTCGATTAGCTTGTAGGCCACGGCGATTCCCGCCGCGCGTGAGCCCGGACCCTTGGTGATCTTGCTTCGATTACGCACCGTTGAGAAGGTGGATTCGATGGGATTTGTCGTTCTCAGGTGCACCCAATGCTCGGCGGGGAAGTCGTAGAAGGCCAGCAGCTGGTCGAGGTCGTCGGTGATTTTGGCGACCGCCTTGGGATACTTGGCGCCGTAGGCCGCCTCGAATGCCTTGACCGCGTTCAGCGCGTGGCGTTTGTCCTCGGCGTTCCAGATCTCTGCGAGCGCCTTCTTCGCGCCGGGGTGCGCGGATTTCGGCAGTGCGGCAAGAACATTCGCAATCTTATGAAACCAGCAGCGCTGTTCCTTGGTCTCCGGGAACACTCGCGCAGCGCGCCCCAGAACCCCAGTGCGCCATCCCCGATGGCCAGTACCGGCGCGCGCATGCCGCGCCGCTTGCAGTCACGCAACAGATCCGCCCACGACTCGGTGGCCTCGCGGTAGCCGTCATCGAGGGCGATCAGCTCTTTGCGGCCATCCGCGCGCACCCCGATCAGCACCAGCAGGCACAGCTTGGTCTCCTCCAGGCGCACGTTGACGTGGATGCCGTCGGCCCACACGTACACATAGTCCACACCCGAGAGGTCGCGGGCCGAAAACGCCTTCTGCTCGGCTTGCCAGGTCTGGGTCAGCTTGGTGATCGTGGCCGCCGACAGGCCCTTGGTCGAGCCCAGAAACTGGCCCAGCGCCGGCCCGAAGTCCTGCGACGAGAGCCCATGCAGGTACAGCAGCGGCAGCACCTGCTCCACCTGCGGGGTCTTGCGCGCCCACGGCGGCAGGATCGCCGAGGAAAACCGCACCCGCTCACCGGTTTCCGGGTCAACCCGCTTATCGTTGACCCGCGGCGCGTGCACCTCGATCGCACCCGCGGCGGTGGTCACCTCACGCGGCTCGTGATAGCCGTTGCGCACCACCAGCCGATGCCCGTTCTCGTCGCGCTCATCGGCGAACTGGGCACAATAGGCGGCCACCTCGGCCCGCAACGCCGCGGCCAGCATCTGCTGCGCACCCTCGCGCACGATCTCATCGATCACCGACGACACCGGGCCCGCCAACACGACAGGCGCAGCCGAACCATCACGATCGCCGGCCTCAGGGACTACATTGAGCATGGGTCGTACCTTCCCGAACCAGCGCGTCAACGCCGGTCCTTGATCAGACAAATGGACTTCAGATCATCCTCGGGAAGGTGCGCCCAATCACGCCGCCTCGCCGAGGCTCATCCACAGGTTCTGATCATTGCTCCGACGCCGGCCTACACCGGCGGTGCGGTAATGGGCGATGGGGCGGTGATCCCGCCGCAACGCACCGCGGTTCCGGTGGAGTACGACGACTTTCGTCAGCAGCTAGAAAAGCTGACGCAGATACTGCAGCCGACCAAACCCGGTGAAACCAGCACCTTGGGGGCGTTCGTCAACACGGCGGCCAACAACGTGCGGGGCCAGGGACCCGAGATCCGCGACACGATTATCAAGTTGTCACAGGCGATTTCGGCACTCGGCGACCACAGCGACGACCTGTTCACGACGTTTAAAAACCTGTCGGTTCTGGTCTCTGCCCTGCACGACAGCAGCGACGTGCTACGACAACTCAACCAGAACCTGGCCGCCGTAACCAATCTGCTGGCCAACGACCCCAACGAAGTCGCCAACGCTGTCCGCAACCTCAACGATGTGGTTGACGATGTGCAACGCTTTGTCGCCGACAACCGCGAGAGCCTCGGCACGACCTCTGACAAGTTGGCCTCGGTGACGCAGGCGGTAAACGAGAGCATCGGTGACGTCAAACAGCTGTTGCATGTGGCGCCCACAGGGTTTCAAAACTTTCTCAACATCTATCAACCCGCACAAGGCACGCTGACCGGCATCCTGGGGCTCAACAACTTCGCCAACGCGCTCCAGTTCATCTGCGGCGCCGTGCAAGCCGCTGCCCGGCGAGGCGCCAAAGAATCGGCGAAGCTCTGCGTGCAGTATCTGGCGCCGATCATCAAAAACCGCCAGGTCAACTACCTGCTATTGGGTCTTAATCCCTTCGTCGGCGCCACGGCGCGCCCCAATGAAATCACCTATAGCGAGGACTGGCTGCGCCCCGACTATGTTCCCCCGCAGCCGCCCGCGCCACAGGCCGCCCAGCCCGGCTCGCCGCCGGGCAATGGGCCGGCGCCGCCCGGCCCCTCGCCGCGGGCCGCAGAGGCACCGGCGCCAGGACCGGTTGCGCAGCCGGCGCCGACCAATCCGGCAGAAGGCCTGCGCGGAATGATGGTGCCCCCCGGAGGTGGACAATGAGCCGATCACGGTCCTGGCGCCGCGCCGGAGCGGGACTGCTGGCAGCGTTGGCGCTGGCGGGGTTATCCGGCTGCGGCTTTCATGGCGCGAACTCGTTTCCGTTGCCAGGCACCAAGGGCCGCGGACCGGGCTCCTACACCGTCCAAGCGCAGATGCCCGACGTGCAAAATCTGCAACAGAATTCTCGGGTCCGGGTCAACGACGTGACGGTCGGCAATGTGACCAAGATCGAGGTCCAGGGCTGGCATGCGCTGGTCACCATGAAGATCGACGGCGACATCGACTTGCCGGCCAACGCAACCGCCACGCTGGGTCAAACCAGCCTGCTCGGTTCGGTGCACGTCGAACTGGCGCCGCCGAGGGGGGTGGCGCCCGAAGGCAAACTGAAAAACGGCTCACTGATCCCCTTGTCGTCCAGCGGGGCGTATCCGTCGACCGAACGCACGCTGGCTGCTTTGTCGTTGCTGCTCAACGGCGGCGGCTTGGGCCAGGTGCAGGACATCACCAAGGCGCTCAGCACCGCTTTCACCGGACGCGAACAAGATCTGAGAAGTCTGCTGCAACAGCTCGATAAGTTCGTCGCCTACCTCAACGACCAAAAAACCGACATCATTGCCGCCACGGATAGCCTCAACAGCCTGGTCGGCCAATTCGCTGATCAGAAGCCGGTGATCGACAAGGCGCTCAGGACTATCCCGGAGGCGCTGACGGTGCTCAAAGACGAGCGCGACAACCTCGCCGACGCGCTGGCCGAGGTGGCCAAATTCGGCGCACTAGCTGCTGACTCGGTCAACAAGACCAAGCAGAACCTGGTCAAGGAGCTCAAGGATCTGGGCCCGGTGCTGCAGTCATTGGCCGACGCCGGGACGGCGCTGACACGCTCACTGGGGTTCTACGGAACGTTCCCGTTCCCGAAGGACACGCTCAGCAAATGGTTGCGCGGTGATTACGCGAACTTGACCGCGGTGATCGACTTGACGCTGAGCCGGCTTGACGCGTCGCTTTTCACCGGCACCCGCTTCGAGTGCAATCTGACCGAGCTGGAACTGCAGTGGGGCCGCACCATCGGCCAGATGCCCAGCCCGTGCATGGCCGGCAGCCAGTACAACCCCGGCAACCCGCTGGTCGTCCCCTACCGCTTCGACCAGGGGCGCTGACATGCTGCTACATCTCACTCGGGGTACGAAAATCCAGCTCGTGGTGTTCGTCGTGATCAGTCTGATCGCGGGCATGATCATGTTCTTCAACTTCATGCAAGTACCGACCGTGTTCTTCGGTGTGGACCGCTACACGGTCAAGGTGGAGTTGCCCCGGGCGGGAGGACTGTACCCGGGCGGCAACGTCACCTACCGGGGGGTCGAAGTGGGGCGGGTCAAAGACGTGCGCCTGACCCCTAACGGCGTGCAGGCCGAGCTTCAGCTCGACTCCGACATTCACATCCCGGCCAATTCGAACGCGCAGGTGCATAGCGTATCGGCGGTCGGCGAGCAATACGTGGAGCTGCTGCCACGCAGCGCGCAGGGGCCATCGCTGAAAAACGGCGACGTCATCCCGGCGAACCGCACCTATGTACCGCCGGACATCAACTCGCTGCTGGAGGCCACCAACCGGGGCTTGGCGGTGATCCCGCGCGAGAACCTCAAAACGGTGGTCGACGAGTCCTACATCGCGGTAGGCGGGCTCGGCCCGGAGCTTTCCCGGCTGGTGAACGGGACCACCAAGCTAGCGATCGATGCGCGCAAAAACCTGGACGCGCTGGTTTCCTTGATTGACGGGTCAAAACCGTTGCTGGACAGCCAAATCCAGTCATCGGATGCGATCCAGGCATGGGCGGCGCACCTGGCGAGCATTACGTCGCAGCTGCGAAACAACGACGCAGCGCTGGCGCACGTCCTGCAACAGGGCGGCCCGGCGGCCGCCGAAGGCCGGCAGTTGTTGGACCGGTTGACCCCCACATTGCCGATCGTGCTGGCCAATCTGGTCAGTGTGGGCCAGGTGGGTGTCACCTATCGGGATAACCTGGAGTCTTTGCTGGTGGAGCTGCCGCAGGGCGCGGCCGATATTCAAGCGGTCGGTGTAGCCAACCGCAACACCAAGCAGGACTACAACGGCGCTTACCTGAGCTTTAATCTCAATCTCAACTGGCCGCCGCCCTGTACCACCGGATTCCTGCCGGCCCAGCAGCAGCGGGCGGCCAGCTACGAGGACTACCCGGACGTTCCCAATGGCGACTTCTACTGCCGGGTGCCGCAGGACTCGCTGCTCAATGTGCGCGGTGCACGCAACCTCCCGTGCGAGACCCGCCCCGGCAAACGGGCCCCGACGGTCAAACTGTGCGAAAGCGACGAGGCCTACGTGCCGCTCAACGACGGCTTCAACTGGAAGGGCGATCCGAACGCGACCTATACCGGCCAGGGTGTCCCGGAGTTCAGGCCAGGCGAAGAACCGCCGGGTCAGGCGCGACCACCGGCCCCTCCCGGTCCGCCACCACCACCGATCGCAGCGGTCCAGTACGATCCCGCCACCGGTATGTACGTCGGACCCGACGGGCGGATGTACACCCAAGCCGAGCTGGGCCGCGGCGCCGCAAAGGAGCAGACATGGCAGAGCATGCTGACCCCGCCCACCAGGAAGTGAGCGAGACCGAGAAGAGCACGGCACCACCGCCGTCGCGCGGCCCCACCGATGAGGGTCGCCTACGCAACGGTGTCGGCACGCAGGAAATCGACCCCCAGGAGCCGACGGGCGCTGCGGCGGCGAGCCAGGGCGAGGAAGCCGAGGATTACGACGCGGCGGTGGACGGCAAAGCCGACGACGCATCTGACGAGGGGTCGGAAGATGCTGCACCGACCAAAACGCCGATGTCACCAGTGCGCCTGGCGACGCTGGTGGGAGTGGTGATGATGGTCGGTTTGGCGGTGCTGGCCGGATGGCTGGGTTTTCGGGGGTATCAATCGCATCAGGCCCAACAACAGCGTGCGCTGCTCGTTCAGGTCGGCAGGCAGGGCGCGCTGGATCTAACAACGATCGACTGGCAGCACGCCGACGCCGATATACAGCGTATTCTGGACTCCGCGACCGGCACGTTCTACGACGATTTCTCGAAGCGCTCCAAGCCTTTCATCGAGCTGGTCAAAAAAGTACAGTCCAAATCGGTGGGCACCATCACCGAGGCAGGTTTGGAATCCCAATCGGGTGACGAAGCCCAAGTGTTGGTGGCGGTGTCTGTCAACACCTCGACTATCGGTGCCCCCGAACAGGAACCGCGGCATTGGCGAATGCGGATCACCGTGCACAAGGACGGAGACGAGGCCAAGGTGTCCAACGTCGCGTTTGTGCCATGAGCTGGTCCGTGCCTCGGGCATTGACTGGCCGAGCCCACGAACCAGAAAAGGAACTACCGCAGTGCCCATTGAAAGCGATGCTGGCGCCGAGCAGGATGCAGCCGTGCTCGCCGAGGAGACAACCGGGCAACTCGAGCCCGAAACAGACAAGCGCGACGACGCCGCCGAGGTCGGGGACACCAACGACGCCCACGTCGATCCTGGCACGCAGGACGTTAACTCCAGCGGTGCTGAAAGCAACGACATCAAAAAAGGTGTGCTGCAGGCGTTGTGGCGTCGCACCAGCTGGCCGCGAGTGTTCGCCTTTGTGGCGCTGCCCATTCTGGCGCTCTCGATTGCGGCGGCGGCCGGTTTTTTGAAGTGGCAAGATTCGTGGAACCGCGCATCAGCGCTGGCCGCGGTCGAGTCGGTCGCGGCGGCCAAGGAGTCCACCGTGGCGCTGCTGTCTTATCAGCCCGACAGTGTCGAAAAAGACCTCGGCGCCGCGCAGGACCGGCTGACCGGCAAGTTCAAGGACTCCTACAAGCAGTTGGTGCACGATGTGGTTATCCCCGGTTCGAAGAAAGACCACATTTCGGCGATCGCCACCGTTCCCGCTGCGGCCTCTGTGTCGGCAAGTCCCGACCACACGGTGGTGCTGGTGTATGTCGACCAGACAGTGACCGTCGGCAACGGCGCACCCACCGAAACGGCCTCCACCGTGCGGGTGAGCATGGACAAGATCGGTGAGCGCTGGCTGATCTCGGGATTCGACCCGGTGTAAGGACGCCTTCACGCTGGCGGTGTCGTTGAGCGCCCGCGCCTCACACGGTTGTCTGCGACGGGCCGAAGTTCTGGCAGACGGTATACGGCGGTGCGAACGTGCTGGCGCAGCCGAGGCCTTTGACCACGTATGTGGCGCCTGGCCAGTATGTGTAGTAGACGATCGCCGGGTTGCGACCATTCTTCGATGCGCACTGTCCGGGCGTGCTGTCGCCGGCTATGGAGAGACACACCACCGAGGAATTGGGTTCAGCGTCGATGGGGCACGGCCCTGGATGCATCGCGGCCATCACGACGGTCATACCCGAAGCCTGTACGAGCTTCGGCGGGGTGAGAACGAACGAGCATTGCCCGGAGCCGTCACCACTTGCTGGCGACGCCCGCGATACCCCCGGAGGGCTAACAGCAACAAGCGCCAGTACCACCAATGCTGGCAATCCCGCCAAATAACGGACCATTTTTGAATTATACCGTTTGGCCGAGCATGTCCCGAGTCTCGTGGGAATTTGGGGAGAGATCCATGGTGAACCCTGCTAGGCGGCGGCACCGACAAATTTCGGTATCGGTGGCTTTGTGGGCGCGGCTGCGTCGATGGACGGCGTCGATTGTGCGTGGGATCAGCAGGCGGCGACTGAACCATCAGCCGGCATCGAGGCGCGCGACGTCGTCTTCATAGACACCGAGGAACTGGATGGGACGACCATGCTAGCGCCGCCGGGCCCACTCGGATTAAATGTCCACATACTAACCACTGCGCGGCGAGCTTCTACCGATCCAGCGGTTGTCATGTCGCGGGGGTGGGCATTAGCAGCCGGGGTTCGTTGAGCCGAGTCCGGGCGAGGCTCCTATCGGTGGCCCGTGAGCCACGCATATGAGATTGGGCCGGGCATGCGGTTGCGTCGCGGCACCAACGACTTGGGCTCGACGGGCCGCACCGACGATGTCGGGAGGGGTGCGAAGGAGCACGGTGCAATACTGGTGGAGCGGCTGCTGCCCAGCCGCATTCTCGCCCACCTGGACATTCCCGCCATGGCCCCAAACACATAGCACTTTCGGCGGTGTGCGTACAAAGGACCGCTGGCCGGGCTCTTCGTCGCCCAAAGGCGCGGCATGCGAGACGTCCGCAGACCCGACACCAGTGAGCGCCATTGACGCCACTGCCCAAAGCGCTACAGAAAACCCTGCGATTATGCCTGGACCGTACCGCGCAACAGTCGTTCCGGGCACGGGCCGACTTGACGGACGGCGCGTGGCTCAGTCCATGATGTCGCGTACCTTGGTTTTCTCATAGCCCCGCAGAAGCGCAGCAGCGGCGTTCTGCATGTGTCGACGCCAATGGGTTTCTGCCCGCTCACCGTCGCGTGCGGCGACCAGATCGACAAGACGTCGGTAGGATCGCAACAGTCTCGTGTACTCGGCTTTTGGAACCCCCTTGTCGACGCCGACGACCGCTGCGGCCGTATGGCGCTCAGAGATCTCGTGGAGCATGCCGGCGATGATGCCCAGGGTTGTGTTGCCGGACAACTCGACCATCCTGCGGTGCAGATTCGCCGATGCGCGCGGCAATTCGCCGCCTTCCCAAGCGGCCGGGATGTTATTGACGATGTTCCTCAGCTCGTTGTGCGCATCTTCGGTGCCGGTCTCCGCGAGAAGCTTGGCCGCGGCGGGTTCGATCGCTATGCGCGCGGTCATCACATCGGCCAGTGTGGCGCCGGACAGTTCAAGCAGCAGACCGGCGGGGCGGGCGACGATCTCCGGACCTGGGATGCGCACCCGGGCACCTGTTCGCGACCCGCGCCGAACCTCGATTAGCCGTTCGGATTCGAGAATGCGCACGGCCTCTCGCAGGGTCGGCCGACTCACCCGGAAATGCGCCATGAGCTCTGCCTCGTGTGGCAGAAAGTCACCGTCGGCCAGCTGGCCGTCAACGACCATCTTGCGTAGTCTGCGAGCAACGACCTCAGCCGTTTTCGGTGACCGCACCGCGCCGAACGCTTTCTCCGGTGACAGCGCGAGCGCAAGTACTTCCGGCCGCGCCACCTGATATCTCCCGTCCTGCTGGTAACTTATATAACTCAGTAAACCACGTTTCGGTTGTTGTTGCGCGGTCCTGCCCCCAAAACAGTCAATTCAGCTTCGCCGCGAACCGTATTGCCGCGGCATCGTATTGTGAGCGTCGCCGCCGCTCCACCAGGAAGCTCGGTGGGGACAGGAAGGCGGTGTCCGGGATCCGCGTGCGGGTGTTGAGCATTGCGCGGGCCTGTTCGGTATCGCCGCAGATCGCGATGGCCCACAGCATCTCGTCAGTGACGTGCTCGGCGATGGTGTCGGGGCGATTGCTTCGAAACGCTGCGCGAATGGCGTCGACCTGGTCCTGCCAGCCATGTAGTTCGACGAGCGTGTTGTATGTTCGCACCGTGAGGTAAAACGCAACCTGCAGGCGCGCCTCGCGGATCGCGCGTTTCGGGTCGTCGTCGTCGATTGCCGTGAGCAGCCAACCCCAGCGGCGCAGCGAGGAAGGGTCTCGGCCAGCCGATTGGGCGCCGCGCGCGAGTTGCGGATCGACCACCTCGTCCCACCAGCGATCGGTGAACAAGCCGTGGCCCAGCACGCCATCGGCGCAGCCGCCGACGGTGCGCAGCATGACCTTATTGAATGCCCCCACCAGAATCGGCACCTCGAGCCGGCCATGGACCGGGGCGCGGATGTCGGCGTCGATGGCGTAGAACTTGCCGCTGTGCCGGATGCGTTCGCCGTTTTCGGCATGTAGATATGCCCTGATCACCTTAATCAGTTCGGCCATCCGGGGGGCCGGATGCGACGCGTCGACGCCAAACCAGTCCCGGTTCATTCGTAGTGTGCCGGCACCCAGGCCGAGAAACACCCGTCCGGGAGCATGCTTGCTCAGATGGCGGGCCGATGCGGCATGGACGAACGGCGACCGCGCAAATGCGTATGCGATGCCTGGACCGACCATCGCCTTCGACGTTTCGAGCGCCATCTCGGCGCTGGTCACGTACGCATTGTGGTCGCTGAATTCGCCCGCGCAGAATGCGCTCGCGCCAGCGTCTTCAGCCTCGGCTGCTCGCTGCCTGCCCGGCCAGGGGAGACCCCATTTCATGCTCACATCCCAAAGGTCGCAGAGGTGGATAACCTAGTAAACTATGTAAAGCGTACCAAGGTCAGGTTGGTGGTCGTCGACAGTAACGAGCCGGTCGCTACGCTGCCTATCTCCTGCATCGGGCGGGATCGAAAGGTTTGGCCCTGCGCCGGATCATTCTGTAGCCATTAGCAATTCAACCACAAGCAAGTTTCGGGTCGGCCAACAGCTCAAGCTAATTTTTGACATTTCTGTCAAAACGATGCTACCCTCTGACGTCGTCTGATGAGTCGCATCGCCAGGGAGGGTGCTCGGATGAAACCACTGCCGAGCATGCAGCCGACGGGATGGTTCCAGGTTGCTTGGAGTGCTGATCTCGGGGTTGGCGAGGTAATACCGCTGCACTATTTTGGCCGCGACTTGGTCGCGTACCGGGGCCACGACGGCACGGTAAATGTCCTCGACGCTCACTGCCGGCATCTCGGCGCGAATCTCGCGTACGGGGGATGCGTCGTCGACGACGGCATTCAGTGCCCGTTCCACGGGTGGGTCTGGAATGGCGAGGGACGCAATGTCCGCATCCCGTACCAGAATCGTCCAAACAAAGGCCCGGCGGATCCGTTCCTATCCAGTCACGGAGCGCAACGAGTCCATTTACATTTGGCATGACGCTGCGGGTAGAGAGCCGTTGTGGCAGGTGCCCTATGGCTTCGAAGTGCTAGGTCCTCACATCGCGTCCCGCAGCTATTACCCGTTCGACGCTGACTGCCGTACCCGGTTCGAGCGAGTGTCCGTGCATCCTCAGACTATTGCGGAAAACGCCGTCGACCCCCATCATTTCCGGTTCGTCCACCGCACTCCGATCAGCCCCACGGTGCTGCGCGAATACACCGACGACACAACGTGGTCGGCGAAAGTCGGCTTCGGCAGGCGATGGCTCGACGGTGTCGATCGCCCCGAGGACACCTTGAACACTATCGAAATCTACTGGCGCGGTCTCGGAGTGAGCTTCAACGGCGAACATACCCGCGAGGGAGTTCGGGTGATCTCGATCTGCGCTACCCCGGTCAACGAAACCACCTCGGATATCTTCGCCGGATACTGGATCGACGACGAGTCCAGCGACTTCCCCCAGCGCCTCGCGGCAGCCAAACAGGCACTGCCACAAGATATCGAGATCTGGAATCACCAACGCTACATGGATCCGCCGGGGCTTGCGACTTCTGAGGCGGCGGGCTTCAAGCGCCTTCGCGCATGGGCCCGACGCTTCTACCCGGAGGCCGATGACCGACCCCAGCTGGCTGTCGCTCATGGCGCCTAACGCCTTCGCCCCGGCCGCCAAACTTCGCAAATCAGACCGGACCCGTCAGGCTATCCTCGAGGGGGCGCGCATCGCTTTCGCGCGCAAAGGGTTCTCCGGTGTCACCATTCAAGATATCGCAGATTTGGCGCAGGTCACCCGCGCCAACTTCTATTACTACTTCCATGACAAGAGGCAGTTGTTCATCGAACTGGGCACAGCAACGTATCGTGAAGCCCTGGGTGTGGTGGAGGCGTTCGGTGAGTTGGGCGACGCGCCCGGCAAAGACGCGATCCGTGATTGGGTTGCCCGCTATTTTGCCTATCTTGATCGCAACGGGGCCTTCGTGATTCGCTCGGCTGAGGACTCACCCGACGACCGCAATTTCCGCGCGTCGCGGGCCCGCTCGCACCGTCGGACCGCGCAAGCGTTAGGTGATCGCATTGCCAAGCTATCGACGACCCCGCCTGAGGTGGATTCACCTGCGCTGGGACTGGCAATTATGGCGATGCTTGAGCGCTCTTGGTTGATGACACAGCACAACGAGATTCCCACAATCTCGCGAGACACGGTTGTGGCGGCAGTGGCCGAATTGATTAGCAGGCTGGCGGATTCAGACAAGGAGCCACGATGTCATTATCAAACATGATTTCAGACGATCCGTCCAACGTCGCCGTGGTGTGTGTCGAATGCCAGAATGGCGTCCTCGGACCCGCGTCGGTGCTTCCTCAGCTAGCCGCAGACGCCTGTGATCTAATCATCAATCTGCGCCGCCTGCTCGATGCTGCTCGCAGTGCGGGCATTCGCGTTGTGCACGCAACCTACGAAGGGGCCCTCGGCGGCACCGAGGTCGGCACCGCCCGCCTGTGGCGCGCGCTTAGGCCGGCCACCACCGAATGGGGGCCGGGCAGCGAAGCCACGCAAGTTCTTCCTGAACTGCTGGCGCCGATCGATCTTGTGCTGCCGCGTCACCACGGGTTGTTTCCCACCGCGGGATCCGAGCTTCTGCCGGTGCTAGCGAACCTCGGTATTCGCACCGTCGTGCTGACCGGTGTGTCGCTGAACCTGGCGTTACCGCACACCGCGGGAGACACCACCCAGGCTGGCTTCAATCTGGTGGTGCCACGAGACGCTGTAGGCGGCACTCCGGCCGCATACGGCGAGCAGGTGCTTAACCACACCATCGCTCTGCTGGGCCGCATCACCACCGTCGATGAACTGATCGGCGCGTGGTCCACCCATAGCGGTGCTCAATCCGCTTAATCGCTGGCATCACCGCGGAGCTGATCCATGACACCTCTGTATCGCCGATGCTGCGCAGCAGGTCGTTGAGGTGCGTACATGTAGTGATGCAAGTCAGCTCCCTGCGTACCCGGAAATGCAAGTCAGTCAATGTCATTCCGGATTCTGCGGGCGCTGGCGACCGCAGCCGGACATTTCTTGCCACGACCGCACTCGGGGCACGGCTTCCGAACGCAGAAACATACCGTTGTCAACGTCGACCGCGGCGGTCAAAGTATATTCGTGGATGATGGTCTTCTGGCCGTCGCCGCGAACGTAGGTGTCGCGGAACATGGCATCGATGTTGGCCTTCTTGGCACTCTGATCGAAAGCGATGTCGAGCCGGCGGCGCCGTCGCATGCCATCAATCGGTAACGGCGCCATTGGATGCCACGCACCCGCATCGTCGCCGCCGTCGAGCTCGGGTGCTATCGGACCGGTAACGATGGCCGGGTCGCCAGCCTCGAATGAGCTCAGAAGCAAACCTCCGGTAACGAAGCCGGCACACTGGTTGGCGACCCGGTAGATAGCCCGACTTCGCGGTGACGCCGAGCACGCCAGAGGGCGACAACGCGTGTCCGGAAATCAATGTTGCTACCGGGACGTCGTCAAGCAACGTGTAGCGCAGTTCTTGTCGTTGCCGTAGTTGAGGTGCGGCCCGGTCAACGGCGGCCCTGAGCTCGCTCATAGCCGGCACCCCGCCAGCCGCGAGATACCGTCAACCGCCGGTATGGTCTCGATATGCCGGACCACCCGCGGAATCATGTCGATTGTCGCATTGAATCGCGCCTGGCCAAGTTCGCGAGCGGATCGGTCCCGCGCGGTCAGCAGGTCTCGGCCACGTCCGGCGAGATAAACGGGATCGACGGCACCCTCATTGCGGGTGATGTCGATTAAGGTGGTGCGCCGCACCGAACCAGGCTGGCGCGCCGGGTGCGGGTGGTGGGCTCATGAATACCGTGCAACGCATGCAGCTCGAAGGATGGCGAACCCACGTCACTAGTTGGCATACCGACGTCGGGTCAAGCGCCATTGATGCGCGAGAATTCGTCGGGATCTACAGCGAGCCGTTGAACATCGACTGCCGTACTAGGAATCTCACCCTTGCGATCTGCTAGCGAACCGAGAAGCCTGCATCGAGGGGCCACGCGACGCCGGTGATAAACTTCGCTTCGTCGGAGACAAGCCATGCGACGGCTGCAGCGATGTCCTCGGGTTGCAGGATCTGGATCGGCAGCGCGTTCTGCATCGCCGCCAGCGCGACGTCGTTAGCGGCAAGCAGTTTGGCCATTGTGTCGTTCATGACCATTCCCGTGGCTACACCGGTCGGATGGATGGTGTTGACTCGTATGGAATATTGCGCGAGATCATTTGCCCATACTTGCATGAGACCGACCAGACCGCGCTTGGAGGCGGTGTAGGCTTGCGCGCCAGCCCGGTCGGTGCCCGTTGCCTTGAGCCCGGCGGTTGAGCTGGTAAGTACGATCGATCCACCGCGTCCGCCGTCGATGAGTGCCGGGATGGCTGCCCGCACTGTGTTCCACACGCCGACCAAGTTGACGTCGACGATGTCGCGGAAGACCTGTGTCGAATCGCCCCCACCGGAAAGTCTTATGATTCCGGCGTTGGCGATCACGATGTCGAGACGGCTGAACTCCCGCAGTCCCTCGTCGACCACCTGCTGGACGGCATCGGCATCGCGAACATCGGCCTGGCGGGCGATGATTCGCCGACCCTGCTTTTCCACCAGATTGACGGTCTGGTCCAGGTCGTCCGGCCTGGCGTTGGGGTAGTCCATCGACTCAATGTTGCGGCAGATGTCGAGCGCAATGATGTCCGCGCCCTCGGCGGCCAGCCGGACAGCATGTGCGCGGCCCTGCCCGCGTGCTGCGCCGGTGATGAATGCGACCTGGCCCTCCAGATTTCCCATCGGCACTTATCCTTTCGTTTGTCGTCAGGCCGACACGCTGCCGGTGTGGATGCGGGCTTGGTGCAGACCCTCCTGAGGATCGTCGGTCTCGACTGTCCAGCTGCCGCAGGAGCAATAGCAGCGGTAGCGCCCGTTTACCGGCATGATTGCCTGACCGTCGCAGAAGCCACCCGTGTTGGCGATACCGCTGACGAACTCCAATGGCTTTTCGTGTAGCGCGCTATCGTGGTCGGACATTCCGCCTAGTCCTTGTCTGATTTGGTTGCCATGGCACGGAAGACCGGAAGCAGCCACCCGTCGGAGATCGGCGAGAAGTCCACCTGAGCCGTCATTCCGATCGTCACATCGGCCGGAACGACATCAATGATGTTGGAGACCAGTCGCGCACCTGGCGCGTCGGGCAGGTCGAGGACGGCCGGCACCAAAGTGAGCTCAGGCATTCCGGGAAAGCCGTGGACCACGGCGAAGCTGTAAACGGTTGCTTTGCCGGATAATTCAACCCAGTTCACAGCGGCTGATCGGCAGTTAGGGCAGAAAGGCGTCGGTGGCATCCGGAATTCGCCGCACTCGGCACATTGTGGTGCTGTCAAGCGGCGCCGTTGGGCGGCCTCCCAGAACGGTTCGGTGGTTTTGTTCACCGCGATGCGGACGAGATCACCGGGGATCGTGGTCGCCAGAGTCGCGGTCGTGGTTGTGTTCATGCCGCACGTCCTAAAACGAGGCCGCTGACCGGAAGGCTCGCCGGGCCACCCGTCACCAATGCCAGTTTGGCGCCGGGCACCTGGTTAATCGCGGTGCCGCGCATCTGTTCAACCCCTTCCACGATGTGGGTCATCCCGATGATGTATGCCTCCGACAGCTGGCCGCCATGGGTGTTCACCGGGATGGAACCGCCTTGGTAGCGGATCGCGCCGCTCTCCACGAACGGTCCGCCCTCGCCCTTGTCGCAAAAGCCGTAGTCCTCGAGCTGCATCACCACCATCGGAGTGAAGTGGTCGTATAGCAGCGCCACGTCGATGTCGGCGGCCGTGATACCCGCCTGACGGTAGAGACGATCGGCGATCGGCTTGTGACCCGAGGAGGCGAAGTATTCGTCGGGCATGCCCATCCATGCGAACGCTCTGCCCCATTCCCGCACCCCTCCGTGGGCGACGGCGACCACCGGCACCGGCTTTTGGCGCAAATCGTGTGCCATGTCCATGCCGGTGGTGATAACAGCGACGGCTCCGTCGGTCTCTTGGCAAAAGTCATACAGGCACAACGGTTCTGCGATCATTCGTGCGTTGAAGTAATCCTCGAGTGTCAGTGGTTCACGGTGCAACGCCTTGGGGCGGTTGGCCGCGTTGGCCCGAGTTGACATGGCGACCTCGGCGAAGGCCTCCCGGCGGGTGCCGTAGAGGTGCATGTGACGTCGGGCCAGCACCGACATCAACTGACCCGGGCCGAACAGGCCAGAGGGCTGCAGAAACGAGTTGACCGGGTCGGGCTCCATGGCCGAAAACACCGATCCCAGCCGCTGTTTGGACTGCTGTAGCGCCATCACCGTAACCACGACACGGGCATCCCCTGCGACAATCGCGGCACGGGCCAGACCGATCGCGCCTGCGGAGCCACCGCCGCCCGCCGTCAGCGCCGCGGTGAACCGGATCTCGGGAATGCCGAGCGTTTCGACAAAATCGGCGGTATCCATCTTCTCGGCGTAACCGGCGGCGGCGCCGGAATAGTAAGCAAAGCCGTCGATGTCGGTGACCGACAGCCCGGCGTCTTCACAGGCGGCCAGAATCGCTTCGCAGGCCAGCTCCAGCGTGGTTTTGGGCAGCGACTGGCCGCGCTTGTAATACGCTGTCGCACCGATGCCGACGATCGCAACGTCGCACAAACCAGTGGTGCCAGGCACGGCTTAAGCTGCTTCCGCAGGAACAGGGGGAACGTGGGGAAACAGTTCGTAGAACGTTCCCTGGGTGATCCGCAGCCGGGTTTGCTCGCTGACCCCGTCAAACAGCGTCTTCAGTGTGTCCTGGGTATGGCCGAACGTACCCTCCATGTGCGGGTAGTCACTGCCGAACATCACGTTGCGGTATCCCATGTGTTCATAGGCAGCGACCGCGGTTTCGTCGTGCTGGAACGACGCATATACCTGGTTGTAGAGGATTTCTTTGGGGTTTCGGCTTAGTTTGGGACGCACCGCCATGTGGTGTTGGCGGTAGCCCTCGACCATCCGGTCGCCAAGGAACGGAACCCACGTGGCCCCACCCTCGGAAATGAGCACTTTCAAGTTCGGGTGACGGTCCAGCGCCCCGGAGGCCACCATCTTCATCGCCGCCCGCTGACCGGAGAAGGTGGTCTCGGCGTAATTCATCACTGCGCCGCCCGGCCCCCGGTACACCAAGCCCAATCCACCGCTGGCACCACCCACCGTCATGTTCACCGGGTCGGTGCCGATATGGAAGGCCAGTACCATGCTGGCTTCTTCGGCGGCCGCCCAGAACGGTTCCCAGCTCTCGCGGTGCCAGTCGTCGGCGCTCGGGTGCGGCGTGGTCGGCAAGAAGACCGCCTTGAATCCGTGTTCGGCCGCCCAATGCAACTCCTCGACCGCGTCGTCGACATTCAACGTCGAGACCTGCGCGGTCACGACGTAGCGATCCGACACAGACGCGATCTCGTCGAGCGCCCATTCGTTGCTGGCCCGAATGCACGCCTTGAGCAATTCGGGCGTGCGGAAACTTGAGGCCCACATGCCGAGTGACGGGAAGATCACCTCACCCCATACACCTTCCTTGTCCAGGTCGGCAAGCCGGGCCCGCGCGTCGCGGCTGCCTTGTGGCTTCATGCTTTCTTCGGCGAACTTCACCATCGCCGAGGAGGGCAGCTTGCGCCTGAAGATCTGGCCGTCGACGTAAACGGTTTCCCATTCCCCGTCGGGATCCTTTTCGGCGCGTGGGGTCAGTTCGGCGAGACGCTTGGGCAACCGCGACTGCCACAGGTCGTCAGGTTCCAGAAAGTGGGAATCACCCGAGTTCGTCCAGATCTTGGTCATCGCTCCTCCAACGGGCCGCTGCTCGGCTTACATCGAGGATGGCAGGTCGCCGGGAGAAAGTCCAGTACTTTTAATGGATACATATTAATATTTTGGGATAGCGTTGTGCAGGTCAGACTGGTAGCGACGCCGAAGGAGGTGCCCGATGGCTGGTAGTGAGCTGCCCGCGGCTACGCGTCGTCGTAACGCGTCGGGCGAAGCGACACGGGTGATGCTCATGGAGGTGGCTGAGCGGCTATTCGCCACCCAGGGCATCCAAGCGGTGACGCTGCGCGAAATCCAGGAAGCCGCCGGCCAATCCAACACATCGGTGATTCGCTACCACTTCGGCTCACGAGACGGCTTGATCCGGGCCCTGATCGCGTTCCGCCAGCACACGCTCGGCACCGTCAGGCAGCAGATGCTTGAGCGGATGCGTGAGGAGGGCAAGGAGGCTGACCCCCGAGCAGTGGTGTGGCTGCTGGTGCGGCCGCTCGCCGACAGCATCAGGGCTGGGGAGATGTTCGTGCCGTTTTTGGCCCGGCTCGCCGAGGATCCGCGAGCCCGCAGTGACTACTGGCCGGATCACCTCGACGATGATTGGACGCAGGAGAAACTGGAGGAGTTGGTCGAGGCTGCGCTGCAGGACTTGCCCGACCGGATCCGGCGAGGACGCACCTTCCAGCTCTACATCGGCATTGTCAACGTGTTGGGCCAATCCGCGCGGTCGGGCCAAGAAATCAGCGAAGCACAGCTGCACAACTACGTCGACGGGTGGGTAGGCATGCTCACCGCGCCGGTATCCTACGAGACCCGTGCCCTGCTCACCCAACCACGCGGCAGCTAACGGCTAACCGCCGCCGATGATGCGGCGCGACCTTAGGTCAGCGATGCGGTCGTCATCGAGACCGATCTCGCGCAGCACTGCGTCGGTGTGCTGGCCGATCATGCACCCGGCGTCAGCCTTCGTGCGCGACCGCGAGAACCGGTATAGCGGCGCCAGCCGTCGATGGCGGTCGAAAATCGGGCTGACCGCTTCCACCGAGTAGCCCGCTTCGAAGTAGAGGTCGGTCTGCAGCTCAAGCTCTGGATTGCGTTCCACCACTTCGACACAGCCGATGTCGTGCGACGTCAGCTCGTGCTCCCACTCCAGCTTGGACTTGCTGGCAAACACCGGGGTCAAGGCATCGACCAGGGCGGCGTCGTTAGCTGCCCGTGAGGCAGCCGTGGCGAATCTTTCGTCAGCGTCCAGGTCGACATACGCCGACATGGCCTTGGCGAACGCCGGCCATTCATGGGGGAGCGGAGCGGCCAGGAAGATCCAGCCGTCGGCGGCGCGGTACATCCGGTAGAGCGCATTGACGCCGTAAAACTCCTCATCGGCCATCTCGTCATTCCGACGACTGGCGTAGCTAATGTTGTACCCGATCAGTGCCTGCAGTGACGTGCCCAGCATCGTGGTGACCATATTCGAGAGTTCCAGTCCGCGTCGCTTCGCATACAGCCCGACCAGCAACGCCGAGGCGACGCCCAGCGCCGCGATCCCGTCAGCCTGTACGGCAGGGGCCGCACTTCCGGCGAATAATGCCGCTGCCTTGCGGTGCATGTCGTCGAGGTCTGTCGGCGGCTGCGCAGCGTCGCGGCTGTCCAACACCGCTAGGCCTGATGCTGCTCCGATAGAGGGCGCGTAGGCCGCTCGATGCGCGTACGGGCCATCGATGCCGTAACCCGGGGCGCTGACGAATACCAGGTCGGGGTTGACGCCCTTGAGCGTCGCCTCATCGATTTTGGCCCGCGTAGCCGCTTGGCCGCGGAAGCACTGCAAGACAGCGTCGACGTGTTTGGCCAGCTCATATACCAGCTCAAGACCCTCGGGTTTGGTGAAATCGATAGCCACGCTTTCCTTGCCCTGCAGTACTTTTGCCCCACCGGCTTCCGGGAATGCGACGAGGGCTCGGATGTTGTCGCCGTCGAGCGGCTCGACCTTGATCACTCGGGCGCCGAGATCGGTGAGCAGTGTGGCGCCGTAGGGTCCGGCGAACATGCTGCCGAATTCCAGGATGGTCACACCGTGCAGCGGTAGATCGTTCGGTCCGCCATCGGATGTGACCGTCACCGCCGGGAAGGCGACTGCGTCCGATATCAGCTCGGCGTTGTGCTCGCCGAGCCGTGGTGCCGGCCGCAACCTCGTCAGTGGTTTGCCGTCAATGTGGATCAGCGTCGACGGCTGGCGCACCGGTCCCAGGTCCGGGTCGATCACCGTCACCGCTCGGCCCTCGTGACGTACTTGCGGATGATCCAGTGACGCCTGAGGGCTGCGGAAAAGCTCACCGCTGAGGTCGTGGTTTGCGGCGAAAGCCTGCTCCCACACGGCAAGCGTGCGCGTGTGTACGCGTTGCAGCATCAGATCCCACCACTCGGTGCGCAGTTCAGCGCTGGGCAGCATCGGGAAACCCTGCCACTTCGGATCGGCCAATTCTGTCATCAAGTCCAGTTCGTTCAACCAGGCCTGCATCAATCGCGGCGAGACCTGGGCAAACTGGAGCCAGTGCCCATCCTTTGTCGGCGCAGTCAAAAGGGCGTAAATCAGAAATGCCTGGGGGCGACCTTGGTCGTCGAACGGCGTGTCCATCGGTTCGAAGGCGTTCGGGTAGCGCTGCAACACCATCTCGTAGAACCAGTTGTAGGGGTCCATCGCGCCCATTCCGGTGACCAGGTTGGACTCCACAAACTGGCCACGGCCGCTCGAGCCGCGTTCGATGAGCGCCGCGAGAATGCCCTGCACGGCAGCCTGCGCGGCGCCCCAGGACGCATAGGGCACCGAAACGTAGACGGGTCCGGGCCTGCGCGTGACTGTCCGCTTTTCGTGCATCACCCCGGTTTTGGCCATGATCAGGGCTTCCCAGCCCTTGTAGTTGCGCCACGGGCCGGTCGAGCCCCAGCCGGTGATGTTCGCGACCACTAACCGCGGGTAACGTTTGCCAAGCAGGTCCGGAGTCAGGCCGATTCGTTCAGTGGCCGCTGGGCGCAGGGTGCTGACCGCGACGTCGGCTCGGAACATCAGGTCCCGAAGTCGGTCCAGATCCGCGTGATCGTGCAGATCGAGTATGACGCTGCGTTTGCCGCGTAGCAGCGCCGGCCATCCTGCCAGTCGGCGAATCGGGCTGCCGTCGGGTGGTTCCACCATGATTACGTTGGCTCCGCAGTCGGCAAGAAACTGCGTGGCTTGCGCCCCGGGGAGGGTGGTCGACAGGTCCACCACGACAAGGTCGGCGAGTGGGCCTTCAGAAGTCGAGTTGGTCGCCGCCATGATCGCTCCTTGGAGAAACCCGCGTGATGTGGACCGGCTGGTGTGACGCCTGCTACGCCAGCTTGGCAGGGCACAAGATTAATGTCAATCCATTATTTAGTGAGCGCGACGTCGATCATCGTTGTCCCGTCCTCTGGCGCTCTCTGCCGTTACCGATGGGTGTCTAGATTGACGCTTTAGCCCAAAATCAATCATCAAAACAGTTAAATAATCTTGGGGTCTCGTAGGTGCGTGCTACCGAGGTGGCATGGACACGATGTTGGAAGGCCGCACGGCCTTGATCACAGGCGGTGGCAGCGGCATCGGCCGGGGAACCGGCCTGGCGCTGGCCGATCGCGGCGCGGCAGTTGCGGTGCTCGGGCGATCGTTGGCGCAATGCGAGCAGACCGCAGATGAAATCGAAAAGCGCAGTGGTGCAGCGATCGCCGTTCGATGCGATGTGCGTAAGCCTGAAGACATCCAGCGGGGGGTTGCCGCGGTCACCGATGCCTGGGGGCGCCTCGATATTATGGTTCACGCCGCTCAGAGTTTCAACTACGGCGCGATACGAAAGCTTTGCTCTGCAGATCTCGACGAGTCCTGGCGCACTGGCCCGATGGCTGCATTCCTGCTCATGCAAGCGGCACTACCGGCGCTGCGGTCGTCGAAGGGCCTGATCGTCAATGTGGCCTCCGGGGTGGGCATCACGGCGCCGCCGGCGATGGCCGCCTACGCGATGGCCAAAGAAGCTATGCGCGCTCTTACCCGGGTGGCCGCCGTCGATTTGGGACCATCCGGAATACGGGCGGTGGTATTGTGTCCCTTCGCTGCGACGCCGGGTCTCGACAATTTTGAGAATGAGCTCGGGCTGTCTCGTGAGAGCGATCTGATCCCGCACATACCGCTGCGTCGGCTCGGCGTTCCCGAAAAAGACGTCGGCCGCGTCGTCGCGTTCCTCGCATCCGATGACGGCAGCTACATCACCGGCACCACTTTGATGGTTGACGGCGGCTACACCTACCTGCGTTGAGAGGCGGTATCGACAAATGAAATGGGGAATCGTCTTCTCCAGTACCGGCTTTCCCAATCCTGACAGTGCAGTTGCACTGGCGCAGGCCGCCGAGCAGGCTGGCTTCGAGTCGTTGTGGGCACCTGAACACGTGATCATGTCCAAACACCCGGATGCCACGCCTTACCGAGGCTCGCCAGACGGTAGCATGGTCAGGCTGAGCCGCCGTGGTGGCATTCCCGACCCGCTCATCTGGTTCGCCTACGTGGCCGCGACCACCAGCCGGATCCGGTTAGGCACCGGGGTGCTGATTCTGCCGGAGCATCAACCAGTCGTATTGGCCAAGTCGGCCGCGACGCTAGATCACCTTTCGGGTGGGCGGGTGTTGCTCGGTGTCGGCGTCGGTGACCTGCCGGAGGAATACCAGGCGGTCGGCATGAACTTCGCCGACCGGGGACGTCGGATGGATGAGTACATCGACGCGATGCGACGGCTGTGGCGTGAGGACACCGCCTCGTTTCACGGTCGCTACGTCCACTTCGAGCAGGTCGAATGCCGACCGTGGCCAGTGCGGCGATCGATCCCACTGGTGATTGGCGGCGCATCGGATGCGGCGATCCGGCGCGCGGCCACCCGCGGTGACGGCTACTTTCCGTTCATTTTCCCGGGTCACGACCCGTTAGTCGAGCTGCCCCAGCTGCTGGATCGCGTGCGTAGCGAGACCCAGGCTGTTGGTCGCGATCCGTCCGCGATGGAATTCACCGCTGGCGGAGCGCGCACGGTCGAAGAGGCAAAGGTCTATGCGGACTTCGGCATCCACCGGCTCACCGTCGCGATTCGCTCCCACACGATCGCCGACATGCGTGACGAGGTGGCTCGGCTCGGCGACGAGTTGGTCTCCAGGACAATCGATTTGTGACCAGTGGTCGTTTGGTACACCTTGCCAGGAGGGGCAATACGATGGACTGTTCTCGGCTGCGGCTCACCGATGAGGAGCGACGGCTGCTGCTGCAGACGCAAACCGAGTGCACACTCGCCTGGCTGAATTGATACGGCTGGCCGGTGGCCGCCGTTCAGAGCTTCGTATGGCACGACGACGCGTTTTGGGTCACGTCGTTTCGTGATCGGCCCCGGGTTTCATTGCTAATGCGTGAGCCACGAAGTGCGGTCACGGTATCTAGTGCCGGCACCCCGTGGGAGCCGGAGCAGATGGTCAGTGCGCGAACACTGGCGACGGTGCACGATGACCTGCTGACCGCTGGATGGTTCTATCGGGCGTTTTGTCGGCAGGTCACCGCGGACGAGGAAACGGCACAGGCAATGGTTAGGATGTTGGCGGCACAAGACCGGGTAATCATCGAATTGCGGCCGCAGTTGTGGAACACATTCTGTGGCAGCCGAATCCGCAGTCGGTGACTACGGTACGCCGCCTCGTCAGCTGACGTTGGCGGGTTGTTGATCTCGACGCGTCCGAATGACGGTGTCGCTGAAGGCGGTGAGGTACTCGGCGGCGGCACCCACCGAGGAGGCGTCGACATGCACGATCGACCACGTCGCACCAAGGTCGGCAAATTCGTCGAGGCGCTCCAATGAGCGTGTTACCGAGTGATGCGCATCGAAGTTGATGACAGGGACATCGATCTGGACGTCGACGCTGGCCGGATCGCGGCCCGCACTGGACAGGTCGGCGTGCAGCTCCTCGACGGCGCGGCCGAACTTCGCCGGGCTGTCAATGACGGCGGTGCGAATTGAGGACGCCATCGACGGTGGCGCGATGACAGGGCACCAGCCTTGGCCGTAACGCACCACTCGCCGACGGGCCGCCTTGCCGTTACCGCCGATCCAGATAGGCGGATGCGGGTGTTGCACCGGACGGGTAAGCCACATCGGACCAGTCGCGGCGAAATCTTCTCCGATGACCGGCTGGTCAGGTTGAGTCCAGATCCGCACGAGAGCGTCCAGTCCGCTATCTAGCAAAAAGGCGCGTTGATCGAAAGCCACTCCGAGTGCCGAAAACTCCGATCGTAGGTAGCCCGCGCCAACCCCGGCGATCAGCCGACCACCGGACAGGATGTCCAGACTGGTCAAGGTCTTCGCTGCCAGATACGGGTTGCGGAACGGAAGCACGTACAGGTTCGTCATGACACGGATGCGCGTAGTGACCGCGGCGATGTAGCTCAAGGCGAGCGCCGGCTCGAAGGTGTCATGGCCGCCGGAGCATCGCCACTTCATCGAGGGAGCCGGATGATCGCTGAACGCGATGGCGTCAAAACCCGATTCCTCGGCTTGAACCGCCAGTCGCGTGATCACGTCCGGCGCCAGGAATGCCGGCGCAGCATCCGGGATCTCACTGGGGTACTCGAGCGTGAACTTCACCGGCGGATGTCCATGCCGGCGTCGACCTTGAGCACGCTTCCTGTGAAGCTGCGCCCATACTCAGAGATCAAGAACAAAATCGCGTTTGACACATCCTTGGGGTCGATCATCGGGAAATCGGGTAGCGCGGTCTGCATCGCGTTCACTAGGTGCGGGGTTTGCTCGATCACCTTGAACAGTGCCGGGTTTTCGGTTATCATCGGCGTCGCACAATTGGTCGGCGCGACCCCGTTGACCCGGATCCGTTCTGGTGCCAAGAAATTGGCATAGGACCGCACCAGCCCGGTGATCGCAAGCTTTGACATGTTGTAGGCGTCGGTGCCGCCCCGGCCGTCGGTCAGGTCAAGCAATGCCGCCATGGAGCTTGTCGCGACGAGGTTTCCGCCCTGCCCGCGTTCCCTGAGGTGCGGGATCGCGACTTGGAAGGTGTTCCATACGCCGATCAGCATGATGTCGACACCGAGCCGCAGGGCTTCGGATGCGTCACGCTCGTCGGGATTAGTCAGGATGACTCCGGCATTGGCAATTACCGTGTCGATATGGCCGAACTGGCGCACCCCCGCGTCGAACGCGGCCCGCAACGCAGGCAGATCGCGTACGTCGGCCTTGCGAATCACCATGCCCCGGCCGGTCTTCTCGACCAGACGTGCGGTCTCCTCAAGATCCTCCATCGTCCCGAGTTGGTAGGGCACCAGGTCAAGGTCTTCGCAGATGTCGACGCCGACGATGTCGGCACCTTCTTCGGCGAAGGTCACCGCATGGGATCTGCCTTGCCCGCGCGCGGCGCCGGTGATAAACACAACGCGACCATCCAACAAGCCCATGGCCAATTCCTCTCCGTTGACGGTGCAGCTGGGTTGGTCGAATCCTACAACTAGTTTAATAGTTAGCAAGGTGAACCAGACGCATAGCGGATGCGGCCGAGAGTCACGAACCAGCAACACACAGGGAGTACACATGGCGCAATCCCGCGACGGCAGCAATCCTCGACCGCCTGACGGCGACTGGTTGGGCACGCCGTTTCTGACATTCACCCGGCAAGGCCCCTTCGCGATTTGCACGATTGATCGACCGCAGGCGCGAAACGCCTTCACCCCGGCAATGTATTTCGGCATTCGCTACGCGATCAGCAGGGTCAACGCTGACGAGGAACTTGCCGGTTTGCTGATCACCGGGACTGGCGATGTGTTCGCCCCCGGCGGCGACTTGGGCCAGGGCGGTGCCGACGATTGGATGGATTTCGCATCCACCCTTTCCATGGATGTGACGCCTTTTGACACCTTGCGTACCTCGGCGAAGCCCGTGGTAGCCGCGGTTAACGGCCTATGCCAGGGTGGGGGACTGCAGGTTGCGCTGTGTAGCGACATGGCTGTCGTGAGCGAGCGCGCGACCTTCCGGGTGCCGGAACTTTTCCGCGGGATCGCCGACACGTACTACAGCCAGATGCTGGCCCGCATCATCGGCCCGGTCCGCACCCGTGACTTGATGTTCACCGGCCGGGTCCTGACCGCCCGGGAGGCACTCGACTGGGGGATGGTGGCACGCGTGGTTGCTCACCACGAGCTACTCGAAACCGCACGCGATGTTCTCGCACAATGCTGTCGGACAGCGCCGGCCGCCAGGGCTTCCATCAAGGCGAGCCTGGACCACTATTTGGGATTGTTCGACCGCATCGGAATGCACAGCAGCCTTACCGGTCCCGAGGCCCGGGAGGGCTTTCGCGCCTTCAAGGAGAAGCGTTCACCCGAATGGGTCCACCCCGACTTGAGGATCGACGGGCGGCTGTAGGCCTCGGGTGCTTCCGGCAGATTCTGGCACGGCCCAACCTATTTGGGTGCGAACCGTTGGGCGCCGTCCAATCGCAGTACTTCACCGTTGACATACCCGTTGGTGAGCAGGAACACCGCCGCATCCGCGAATTCGCTCGGTTCGCCGAGCCGACGGGGGAACGGAACATTAGCAGCGAATTGCTTGATGGCTTCGTCGCCCACCGACTCCATGATCGGCGTTTTCATGGTGCCGGGGGCGATGGTGTTGACGCGAATGCCGGCTGCGCTCAGATCGCGCGCCGCGGCAAGCGTAAGCCCGATGACGCCTGCTTTCGCCGCGGCGTAAGCGCTCTGGCCGATCTGGCCTTCGTAGCCCGCGATCGATGCGGTCAGCACGAGCGCACCGCGCTCACCACCGTCGCGCGGCTCGGCTGCCGCCACCGCGGCCGCCACCAGCCGCGCCAGGTTATAGGTGCCGTTGAGGTAGAGGTCGATCGTCTTGGTGAATCCGCCGAAATCGGCTGGGGTGCCGTCGCGCTGGACGATGCGTTGCGCCACACCGAACCCGCCATGCGCGACAACGGCATACCGCAGCGTTCCAAGATCGTCAGCCACCTCGATCGCGGCGCGGATGCTTTCCTCGTCGGTGACGTCCGTGTTGACGAACGTGGCTCGCTGGCCTAGCTCGTCGGCGAGCGCTTTGCCTTTGTCTTCCGCAACGTCGGCGATGACGACGCCGAGGCCCTCGGCGTGTAAGCGCCGTACGGTCGCCTCACCCAATCCACCCGCGCCGCCGCTGACGATTGCCGACGCGCCGTCGAATGCCGCCACTGTCACTTCTTCTCCTTACTGCTAACCGGCCAGTTTGGTGCCGATGATGATGTTCCAAGGGTCTTCGACGCGAAGCGCGATGCGGCCCAGCGTGCGGGCCTGCCGGCTGGTGCTGCCGAACTCGCCGGCCCAGCTCTGCGCCCGCATGGTAAACAGCCACAGATGGTGTTCGGCGGTCACGCCGATCGCGCCGTGCAACTGGTGAGCACTGGTAGTGACCCGGCCTACCGCGCGGCCGACTACCACCTTGGCGACGGCGACCGCGTAATCAGTCGGCGCGGCGCCGAATCCGTAGTCGGCTGCTGCCGCGACGGCGAGCGTCGCGGCAGCACGAGCCCGTTCGATCTCACCAGCCATCGCGGCCAAGGCGTGCTGGACCGACTGAAACTTGCTCAGCGGACGGCCGAACTGGACACGCTCGCGGGTGTGGAACACCGACGACTCCGCCGTCGCGTCCAGCGCACCGATGATCTGCATGCATCGCGCCCAGGCGCCCCGCTGCAGCAGCTCGGCGCCCACCGAGGCATTGAGCAGGCGGAAGCGATTCACCGGCGTGTCGAAGTCCACCCGATCGCGCGGCTCGCCCGCCAGGTTGTGACCGTCGGTGATCTTCACCTCGCCAGGATCGATCACCGCGACGTGAACGCCAGCGGCGCTGGTGGCGGCGAGCACTATCGCGGCCGATGCCCGGGTCCACGGCACATCGTTTGCGGTTCCGGCGATCCGGCTCCCGGTCGGTTGAGCGTTAGCAATTGCGACGGTCAATGGCCCGGCGGGCGGCGTGAAGCCGCCCCGCTGCGCCAGCCAAGCCGCAAGCAAATCGGTCTCGGGCAGCGGCACGGCACCGGCGCGGCAGGCTAGACCGCGCAGCACCGTCGCCAGGTCGGCCGGTCCCGCACCGAGGTCGGGCGTACTCGTCAATCGAGTCAGCCCGCTGTCCTCCAGGTTGGCCCACAGCGCATGGTCGAACTGCTCGGGTAACCCTCGGTGGCCGAGGCGGGCGTCGAATGACCGACGACTGATGTCGTCGACCAACCGACGCAGTTCAGCAACGTCGTCATCGCGGATCGATACGTCAAAAACACCGCCGGCCAGGGCGTTTTCGGCATTCACCGCAAGCCCATCCCGCGCGCCACGACGGAACGCAAAACCTCGTTGGTGCCGCCCCGCAGCGTGAACAACGGACGGTGCGACCAGCCCGCTCGAAACAGCGTCTGTAACGTCGGATCGGGTAAGGCATCGCAAAGCAGGTTGGCGACCAGGTCGACGGACTGCTGCTCGAATTGGGTGCCCAGGTCCTTGACCAGTGCCGCCTGGTTGGCGACCTGCTGGCCGCGGGCCAGTGCACGGGCCACCGACACCGATAGCTGGCGCAGCGAGATCAATTGGGCCAGCAGTTCTCCCACATCGGCGGCGATGTGGTCATCGACCTCCGGTCGATTCGCGAGCTGTCGCAACGCCGCGATGATCAGCGGAGCCGTGGAAGGGAATCGCTCGGGCCCGCTGCGCTCGAACGACAGCTCCGATGTGACCTGACGCCAGCCGTCGCCAATCTCACCAAGCACATCGGCGTCCGGCACGAACACGTCGTCGAAGAACACCTCGTTGAAATGGTGCTCACCCGACATCAGTACTACCGGGCTTATCGTCACTCCCGGTGAATCGCACGGCACGAGAAACTGGCTCAACCCCGCGTGGCGATGCGCCTGGTCGACTTCGCTGGTGCGCGCCAGCACCACGATCTGATGTGCGTGGTGTGCGCCGCTGGTCCAAACCTTGGTGCCCTTGAGCAGCCAGCCGCCGTCGGTTCGGGTGGCTTTGGTCTGCACAGCCGCCAAATCGGATCCGGCGCCGGGTTCGCTCATCCCAATCGCCGAATAGCACCGACCGGCAGCAATCTTCGGTAGTAAACGCTGCCGTTGCTCTTCATTGCCGTAGGTGAGCAAAGCGGGTGCGACCTGGCGGTCGGCGACCCAGTGGGCGGCCACAGGGGCGCCGTGGGCGAGCAGCTCTTCGGTGACGACGTAGCGGTGCAGATGCCCCAGCCCGCGGCCGCCGTAGCGCGCCGGGATGGTCAGCCCGAGGAACCCCGCATCGCCGAGCCGCGCGGAAAAGTCTTCATCCCAACAGGACAGCCAGGAATCGACGGCCGGATGCCAATCGAACTCGGCGCGGTCGGAATGCAAGAATTCACGGATCGCCATCCGCAGTTCGGCCAATTCAGTGTCATTGGCGCACAACACGTCGAAGGAGTTCATCGTCTGTGTCTACCCGGTAGGCAGCGGTGTTGTTGGGAGGTAGAAGTTCGGCGTGAGATCGTCTTCGCGGGCAGCCAGCCGATAGTGCGAGAAGTCTTCGATACCTTCGTCGTGGAGCACTTGTTCGTCGGTGAAGAAGTTGCCGGTGCAATCAGCGGCTGGCCGAGTCACCAGAGCATGCACGGCATCGGCCATGATCTGCGGACCGCGGGCCTGGGAGCGCACTTCCGCCTCTCCGAGCGCGGCCATCATCCCGGTGCTCGCCACAGTGGTCGCCGGCCACAGCGAGTTGACCGCGATCGGAACCGAAGCGAACTCTGCGGCCCATCCGAGCGTCAACAGGCTCTCGGCGTACTTGCCGACGGTGTGGCCCACATGTGCCCCGACCCAAGAAGGATGCAGGTTTACCGGTGGGGAGACATTGACGATGTGGGCATTCTGCGAACGCTGCAAATGCTCGAACGCGGCTCGGACCACCGCGAATGGTCCCTTGACATTGATCGCCAGCAGCCGCTCGAAGCCAGCCGGCGGCAGCTGCAGGGTGCCGCGCAAATCCAGGGCCCCCGCGTTGTTGACGACCACGTCGATGGCTCCGAACTTCTCGGCCACGGCACCGATGGCGGCCGCGACGGCGTCGGCATCACGCACGTCACACTTCACTGGCAGCGGCTGGCCACCGGCCGCGCGAACCGCCTCGGCGGTCTCGGGCAGGGTGCCCGCGATTTTCGGATGGGGTGCATAGGTCTTGGCAATCAACGCGACCTTGGCGCCGTCGGCCGCTACCCGGACCGCAATCTCGCGTCCTATGCCGCGGCTGGCGCCGGTGACGATGACGACGCGGTCCTTGAGGCTTCGATCCCGCACAGTGAGTCCCTCCCGGGATGTTATCCTTGGCCAAATGCTGTAACTATATAGCTTATTTGCGTGGGAATCGGACGGGCCCCGTTAAGGGAGCGACGGTATGACGGAGATCGTAGGGATTGGCACGTATCTGCCTCCCTGGAGCAAAGGCGGCCGCCGGGTCAAGGGGCCCGACGAAGACGCGGTGACGATGGCGGTGGCAGCCGGGCGGGCAGCTGATCCCACGGGATCGGCCAAGCATGTCGTTATGGTCTCGCGCGACTTCCCGCTGCTCGAAGGAGACAATGGGGCGGTGTTGCTGGCCGGTCTGTCGTTGCCGGCCGACGTGCCGGTGACCGAGGTGCTGGGCGCTGCACCGACCGTTCTCGATCAGATCATCATGGGCGTCGACGGCAAGCTGGTAGTCGCCGCCGATGACTCGGACACCGCCGTGGGCGCCGCGGCGGTGCTGATCGGCGGATCTGGCGCGAAACTTACGGCAGTCACGCGCCAAACCAGAAGTCTGCCTATGCAGGTCCGGACCTGTAACGGCTGCCGGCACACCTATACCGACCCTCGGCTGCAGCGCGAGGTCGGCGTCAAGTCCACGCTGGCGCGCCTAGGAGTGACCGGCACTCCAGCCGTTGCGGCGGTGGCCGGCGTGACGGCAGCGCAGCTCGGTCATCGGTTCGATGTTTCCGCCGCGGTCGAGGAGCCCGCGACCTCGGCAGCTGCGGTGATCCGGCTGATCGCCGAGGCCATCGACAACCACACTCCCGGCATCGTGCTGGCGGTCGAGCAGTCGAGCGTCACTGCTGCCGAGCTAAGCCTTGGCGTAAGATCGCCGCGCATCACCCGCGACGAAGCCTCCGCCCGAGAGTTGCCCGTGTTTCGGATCGCTCAAGGCACCGGGATCCCGATCTCACTGCCGGCTTACGCTCGCGCTTTCGAATCCAAACTGCGTTGGCAGGCAGCGCTTTTCGATCAACGGCCGGGCATCGACGGTTCACCGATGTTCCCGCCGCGCGCCCGCGTCGATTCTGCTGGCGGCCTGGCCACCGAGTACCGGCTGGAAGCGTTGCCGCGCACCGGCACGGTTTACACGCAGACGACGATCCAGTTCCCGGTGCCCGATCTACCCAGCCCCTACTCACTGGCGGTGGTGCAGCTCGATGACAGTCCGGTGCGCGTGCTGCTCAAAGTCACCGGTGTGCCGGCCGGCGAGGTCAGCATCGGGGAGTCGGGTTCGGTGGTGTTGCGCAGGATCGCCACCCGCGCCGGCGTCCCGGACTACGGCTACGCGTTCTGGCCGGGTAAGCAACTCCCACAAGGAGCGTCCGCGTGAGAAGAGTTGCCATCGTCGGCGCCGGGATGACGCCGTTCGCCGAGCATTTCGAACTCGGGATCAAGGATTTGGTGCCGATGGCCTACGCCGAGTGCGTGGCACACGTCGACAAGGGCATAGACAAGTCGGAGATCCAGGCCGCTTGGTTCGGGGAACTGTCCACCACCGACGGCTTCCCGTCGGGCATCCTGGCCGACACCCTCGATCTCGTCGAGATTCCCGTCACCCGCGTCGAAAATGCCTGCGCCACCGGCAATGACGCGATCCGCAACGGAACCATAGCCGTCGCGTCGGGGCTGTATGACGTGGTGCTAGTGTCCCGCGCCAGAAATTCGTTTCATTAGTCGTTGGATGGACTGGAGGATCTGTTCGGCGGTCTTGGTCCACACGAATGGTTTGGGGTTGTCGTTCCAGGCGGCGACCCAGGCACGGATGTCTTTTTCGAGTGCTTGGACGCTGCGGTGGTCGCCGCGTTCAAGGAGTTGGCGGGTCAGCTCGGCGAACCAGCGCTCAACTTGGTTGATCCAGCTGGAATAGGTTGGGGTGTAGTGCATGTGGAAGCGAGGGTGGCGCTCGAGCCAGCTTTGCACGGTGGGCGCTTTGTGAGTGCCGTAGTTGTCGCAGACCAGGTGGACGTCGAGGTGGTCGGGGACCTGGGCGTCGATCCTGGCCAGGAACTTGCGGAACTCGATGGCGCGGTGGCGCCGGTGCAGCGCGGTGATCACGGTGCCGTCGGCGATGTCGAAGGCGGCGAACAGGCTGGTGGTGCCCGAGCGCACGTAGTCGTGGGTGCGTTTCTCGGGCATGCCGGGCATCATCGGGAACGCCGGCTGGCTGCGCGCCAGCGCCTGGACCTGGCTCTTTTCGTCCACGCACAGCACCACCGCGGCCTCGGGCGGGTCAAGATAGAGCCCGACGATGTCATAGACCTTCTCCACAAACAGCGGATCATTGGACAGTTTGAAGTGCTCGGCCCGATGTGGTTGCAGCTCAAATGCTTTCCAGATCCGCCCGATCGTGGACTTCGACAGCCCGCAGCGTTGGGCCATCGAGGCCCGCGACCAGTGCGTGGCGTTGGCCGGAGTGGACTCCAAGGTGGCCACCACCACGTTCTCGACCTGCTCGGCGCTCACCGACGCCGCCCGGCCCGGCCGGGGGTCATCGACCAGCCCGTCTAGCCGTGCCTCGACGAACCGGCTCCGCCACTTGCCCACGGTCGGCTGCGATACCCGCTCGCGCGCCGCGACCTGCTTGTTGGTCAAGCCCTCGGCGCAACCGAGCACGATCCGTGACCGCAACGCCAGCGCCTGGGCGGATTTGCGCCGCCGCGCCCACCGGGTCAGCGTCTCGTGTTCTTCATCGGTCAACACCAATTCCGCTTTCGGTCGCCCCTGTGATGCCACATGCGAATCATCCCACGCACCAATGCGTTTCGCCGTGGAACACCGCCGATCCGCACCGATTACATTTATGTAACGAATTTCTGGCGCGAGACACTAGTCGTCGGCGCGGACAAGGTGCGCGAGACTGCGACGGATAGTACCTTCTGGGAATGGGCGGCGTTTACCCGCGATAACGCGTGGGATTACCCACTGGGTTTGGTGGCCCCGGCCAACTTTGCGCTGCATGTCAACCGCTACTTGCACGAATCGCCTGCCACCAAAGAGCACATGGCGATGGTGGCCGTGAAGAACCATTACCACGCGCTGAAGAACCCCAAAGCCCAACTGCGCTACGAGATCACCATCGAGCAGGCATTGGCTGCGCCGATCGTGGTGGACCCGTTCGGATTGTATGACTGCACGCCGCAAAGCGACGGTGCCGCGGCGGTAATCCTAGCCGCTGAAGACGTGGTCGATCGCTACACTGATCAGCCAGTGTGGGTGCGCGGCCTGGGAATTGGCATGGATCGAGTGATGCACCAGCACAAGGCGGACATGACCACCTTTCCGCCGACGGTACGCGCCGCCAAGGCTGCGATGACCATGGCCGGGGTGACCCCGCACGACGTCGACGTCGCCGAGGTCCACGACTGTTTCACCGGCGTCGAGCTGATCAGCTACGAAGACCTCGGCTTCGCCGGCCGGTTCGAGGCCTACAAACTGATCGAGGCCGGTGAAACCTACGTCGGCGGCTCTATCCCGGTCAACCCAAGTGGAGGGCTGAAGGCGAAGGGGCACCCGCCCGGAGCTACCGGGGTGGCGCAGTGCTATGAACTGTTCAACCAGCTGCGCGGCGAGGCCGAGAATCAGGTGGACGGCGCGCGAATAGCATTGGCGCACAATATTGGCGGTCCCACCGCGGTGTCGGCCGTGACCATTCTTTCGATTGACAAATATTGACGGGAGCCTGATGACGACGTCACAAATCGCAACGCTGCCCGGATACGAGGCGTTTGCCCCTTCGCTATTGGTCGAAAAGGTCGGCTCAGTGCACGTGGTCAGCATCAACCGGCCAGAGGCGTTCAACGCGGTCGACGAAGCGGTGCACAAGGCGATGACCGGCATTTGGCGGGTGCTGCTCGACGATGAAGAGGTCCGGGCAGTGGTCACAACTGGCGTGGGCAAGGCATTCTCGGCTGGCGGGGACATGGTGATGTTCGGCCGGTTGATTGAAAACCCGGAGGCGCGGGCCGAACAGATCGCCGATGCGCGCACGGTTTTCACCGAGTTGATCAATTTCGGCAAGCCGCTGGTGTCCGCGGTCAACGGGCCGGCGGTCGGACTGGGCTGCTCCGTAGCGCTGCTGTCGGATCTGTTGGTGATGGGGGAGAGCAGCTACCTCGCCGATCCGCACGTCGCTGTCGGGCTGACGGCGGGCGATGGCGGCGCAGCGATGCTGCCGCTGCTGGTCGGGATGATGAAGGCCAAGGAGTATGTGCTGCTAGGCGACAAGATCACCGCGCCGATCGCCAAGGAATTGAATCTCGTCACCCGAGTGGTTGCCGATGACAAGGTGCTGGAGGAGGCGCTGAGCCTGGGCGAGCGGCTCGCCGCTCTGCCCGCCCAGGCGGTGCGGTCCTCCAAGGTCGCGCTGAACATGCACCTGAGCCGAGCGGCGCTGGGAGTCCTGGAATACGCCTTGGCCGCGGAGTACACATCGTTCTCGACCAAGGAATTCAAGGATCGGGTGACCGCCTTTCGGGCACGCTCGAACAAATAGGGGTCAGCGGTAGGCGGTGACACGGGCCGCGACCGCGACCTTGCCGGCGTCTCCAAGGGCCACTGCGTCGGTGACCGCGGTGCCTCGGCCGATCCGCAGCGGAGCGGCTTCGTACCGGGAGTGCTCGCTGGCATAGAAGGGACGCAGGAAATTCACCCGTACCGAGGCGGTGCGCATCGTTGGGCCGCCGCGGCTGTTCATGGCTGCCGACGCCGCCAGCTCCAGACCCGCGGAGGCGACGCCGCCGTTGATGACCCCGATAGCGTTGTTCAGGATCGGATCGACACCTTGCGACAGCACCCGCGTACCGTCGGACGTCGGCTTGATGGTCACGGCCATCAGCTCAGCTAGCGGGGTTTGGGCGGTCCTGACCAAACCGTCGGCTGGGCCATCCAGGGTCACATCGTCCGTCGGGATGAAATACGACCGCACCGTGGCTCCGCCGATCACCACGTCGCCGCAGGTGAGCGTGCAGAACGACAATGAGCTGGAGCCTCTGGGGCCAAGTGGTCGCCCGGTTGCCGTCACCGGAACCTCCGGATCGGCCGACGCAAGGTCGCCGCCGTCGGGGCTGAGTTCCAGCGTCAACTCGCTAGACACCGTCCATTCGCCGATCTCTCGTCGGAAGTGGTTGACTAGGCCGCTGACCGCGTCGACCAAGATGGCTAGCGGTCCGATCGTCGGCAGGCCGGTGAACGGGTTGCGCATCCCGGCGATCGGCATCGACATGGCCGCGGTGGTACTGGCGACATCGGCGTCCAAAACGTCGATACCGAACCGCCGCAGCAGGGTGTCAGGTGTTTCGATATCGGGCTGGGGAGTCCCGTGGTGTTCGGGCCGAGCGCTCATCGCGCAACCGGATGCGGTCATTCCAGCAGGTCGACAACAGTCGAGAGCTCGGCACCGGTGAACAAAAACTCCTCGGCTTTTCGCAAATGGCGACTCCACAGCTCGCCGGCGCGCTCGGCCTCGCCGGCCTTGATCATGTCCACGATCATCCGGTGGGTTTTCGCTGACTTCTGCGCCGCCTGCTCGGCGCGGACGCCGGTGGTCGGCTGCAGTGACCGGTTGGCCTTCTCGATGATGTGGTGCAGCATCTCGTTGATCATCTGCAGCGTCTTGTTCTCCGAGAGCCGCGAGATAGCGGCGTGGAAGTCGGTCAGCTGGTCGACGGCTTCGGTGCCCGGCTTCAGCGCGGCTTCGGCTTCGACGATCTCCTCGAGTTTGGCGATCGCGGCGGGCTTCCGCTTGGTGGCAAGCTGCACGACCACGGGCACTTCGATGGTGACCCGAGCATCGTAGACGTCCTTTAATGTGACGCCCTCGTACTCGAGGATCAGGCCGGCGTAGCGGGCCAGCGTCTGGCGCTGTGGGCGAGTGACCCGGGCGCCGCCACGTACCCCACGCTCGACGTTGATCAGTGACTCGGACTCCAGTACCCGAAACGCTTCCCGTAGCGTGGGCCGGGACACGCCGAATCGCTCCATCAGCTCGGATTCCGGTGGCAGCATGGTGCCTTCGGCGAGTTCGCCGCGGACCATCATTCGGCGCAGCACGGTGGCCACCCGTTCGGCCATCTTTGGTTCCCGAAGGCTATTGACCTCCACGTTGCCGCTCCCTCCGCTGGCGAATACGCCCCAAATACCATTCATTTAACTGTCTTACAGATTAACTGACGCGTGGGTAGCGACCCGCCACGAGTGAGCAACATCATCGTCAGTACCCCATGGCTCGGCCCACCAGGTCCTTCATGATTTCCGTGGTGCCGGCGTACAACCGCTGCACCCGCGAGTCGCGCCACAGCCGGGCCACCTCGTACTCGTTGATATAGCCGTAACCGCCGTGCATCTGCAGGCATCGGTCGACGATCTCCCACTGGATCTCCGAGGACCACCATTTCAACCCGGCGGCATCCTCGTCGGTGAGCGTGCCGTCATTGGCCGCCAGCACGCACTGGTCCAGGTAGGTCTGGGCAACGTCGAGCTTGGTCTGCATCTCGGCGATGAAGTGCCGGTTGACCTGGAACCTGCCGATCGGCTGACCGAAGGCGGTGCGTTCATGCGCGTAGGCCTTGGTCAATTCGAGCGCCCTGCGCGCCGCCGGGACCGCGTAGCAGGCTACCCCCAACCGTTCGGTGGCCAGGTGTGAGACCAGATGGTAGAAGCCGCGATTGAGCTCGCCGACGAGGTTTTCCTTTGGTACCCGAACGTTGTCGAAGAACAATTCTGCGGTGTCGGCGGAGTGCTGACCGATCTTGTCGAGCTTGCGGCCACGGGTGAAGCCGGGCATGCCTTCTTCGATCATCAGCAGGCTGATTCCTCTGTGCCCCGCCGCGGGATCGGTCTTGACAGCGGTCAGCACCAGCGTGGACAGCAGACCGTTGCTGATGAACGTCTTCTGACCGTTGACCACCCAATGGTCTCCTTCGTCGCGGGCGGTGGTCTTGATGCCTGCCAGGTCTGAGCCGGCGGCGGCTCAGACATCGCGATCGAGCCGATGTGCTCGCCGGCAATGAATTTGGGCAGCCAACGGTGCTTCTGTTCCTCAGTGGTCAGGTCGTTGAGGTAGGGCACCAGGATGTCGTTGGCCACGCCGAAACCAAGGCCGACTGAGCCGGTGGCGAAGAACTCCTCGGCCATAATCTGGTTGAACCGGTAGTCGGTGACGCCGAGGCCGCCGTATTTCTCGGGCAGCGCCCACCCAATCAACCCGTGCTCGCCCGCGGCGCGCCAGGCTTGGCGGCTGACCTTGCCATCGCGTTCCCACTTCTCGGCATACGGCGCACATTCGCGCTCGAAGTATTCCCGCGCGGTTGCCCGAAAGTCCTCGTGGACCTGTTCAAAAATGTTGCGGCGCAACGACGATCCTCCAGTCTGGTCTGGTCAGCCCCAGTCGATGATCGCGGGTAGCCAACGACCAGGGGAGTAGGTCTCGAAAAGCCGGTCGGCTAGCAGTGCCTCAAGCTGTTGGTAGGACCCGCATAGTGCATCGATCTGAAAGCCGCGGGTCACGTACCGGTGCAGTTCATGCTCGGCGGTCAGCCCGATGGCGCCGCACACCTGAAGCGCGGCGTCGGCCACCTCTCGGTGCGCCCGTCCGGCCGCCGCCTTGGCGGTCTGTGCCGACATCCGCCCGCCATAGCGCCAGGTCTCACCCAGCAGCGCCCGGGCGCCCGCCAGGGTGGCCGCGGCATCGGCCAGCGCATGTCGGGGCGACTGGAAGGAGCCAATCGGCATTCCGAACTGGACGCGGGCGCTGATGTGGTCCACCGCGAGCCGCAACGCCCGGTCGGCCACCGCGACCAGCTCAGTGGCCAGTGCACGGTGCGCCGCCGAGATTGCCCGATTCCATTCGGTGGATGCCTCGATCAGCTCGCCGTCGAGCGCACCTGACACGTGCCACCAGCACACCGAGCCGTCGAACGTGTCCAGCCGGCTAGCGGTCAGCCGGTCGGCGTCGACGACGCCTACCGATACCGTGCCCATAGCACCTGATACCGGCACCACCATGCGGCCCCGTGGACATCCCACGACAATGCCGGCCACCTGGCCCTCGGCCGAGCTGGGAGTGCAGCTATCGGCGAGGTTGGGCAGCACGATTCCGTCGGCCGGTTCGTTAAGCAGCGCGGTCAGTTCGGCCAGCATGACTCGATCCAGACAGTCGGTGTGGGCTAGTGAGCGGCCCTGCGCACGAAACAACAGCTCACACGACTCAACAGGGTATTCGGCCTCGATGTCCGACCAGCCCAGCTCAGCCAGGCGCGGCCCGACGGCGACGTGGTCCGATTTGGTGGCCAGCTCTTCGAAGAGCCGGAACACCGCTTCCTCGATCATCGGCCAGGATTCGTCGACGCTCACCGCTTCTCCTTCGGCAGGCCCAGGATGTGGTCGGCGATGATGCCGCGCTGGATTTCCGCAGTACCGCCCATGATGGTCGCCGCGCGGGAATACCACCATTCGGCCCGCGCTGTGTCGAGTTCGTCGCGGCTCGGCGAAACTTGCCCTTCTCGCGTGCCGGCGATCAGCCATTCCCGCTGCACATCAAGGATGAGGTCGTTGACCGCCTTTTCGGCCTTGCTGAACAGCAGCTTGTCCACACTGCTGGCAGGCCCGACGGTGTCGCCGCGCGCGAGGGCGCGGACAGTGGTCGCGGTGCGCGCCTGTGCTGCCACCACGTCGATGTATACCCGAGCGAAGCGTTCGCGGGCGCTGGCCGAAGCGCCGCGGGTGGCCATGTCGGCGCGCAACCTGCCCAGCTCGGTCAGCACCTTGTTAAGCACCGCGTAGCCATACATGCCGCGTTCGAACTGCATCAGGTGCATCGTCACGGCCCAGCCGCCGTCGACGTCCCCGATTAGCCGTTCGCGGGGCACCCGCACGTCATCGAAGAAGACCTCCGCCAGCTCACGCCGCCCGCTCGCCAACGCGATGGGACGGACGGTGACCCCCGGACTGTCCGCATCGACCATGAACATTGTCAGGCCGCGGTGGCGGCTCTCCGGTGCACCGGTGCGGGCGAGCACCAGCAGCCTGGTAGCCGTCGGCCCCTGGCTGGTCCAGATCTTCTGGCCGCTGATCACATACTTTCCCGAGCCGTCGGCGACCGCGCGGGTCCGCAGCGACGCCAGGTCACTGCCCGACTCGGGTTCGGAGAACCCCTGGGCCCACCACTCCGAACCGCTCAGATACGCCGGCAGGTGCTGTTCGGCCAACTGGGGCGCAAACTTGAGCACCGCCGGGCCCAGCACCTCCAGCGACCACTGCTGTGCGGGAATGGGCAGCATCGCATTGCCCAGTTCCTCGTAGTAGACGGCCCGGTGAATCTCGTTGCCGCCCAACCCTCCGGCCTGCTCGGGCCAGCCGAACCGGTTCCAGCCGACGTCATGGAGTAGAGCCATCACCCGGGCGTCGTGGGCGAGGCCGTCTTCGGTGCTGCTGAAAAAAGCCTCTCGCCAATCATCCGCCCAATCTAGACCGGCTAGATAGCGTCGGAAGTCTTGCCGATACAGCGCGACATCCGCGACGTAGTCACGCCGGCGCTCGGCCACCGCTGTCGACAAGGTAACCTCCGCATAATCCGATAAACAATTAGCTATAAGCAGTAGACTAGACCACATCCCGTATCCGCAAGCGAGAGGTTGGGCCAATGTCGGTTTCACCGGTCGCCGCCACCACTGACCGATTCAACCCGGAAACGCGCCTCTACATCGACGGTCGACTGCGTGACTCATCGACCGGCAAGACCGCCGACAACATCAACCCGGCCACTGAAGAAGTGCTCGGTGTGTGTACCGACGCCAGCTCCGATGACATGGAGGAGGCGATCGCCGCCGCGCGCCGGGCATTCGACACGACCGACTGGTCGACCAACCGCGAGTTCCGTCAACACTGTCTTCGGCAACTGCATAACGCGCTGCAGGAGGAGAAAGAGGACATGCGCGCCGAGCTGGTCGCGGAGGCCGGCGCCCCTGTCAGCTCCACCTACATCGCGCAGTTGGACTGGCCGCTGGCCGACGCGGTGCGCTGGCCCGCGGAGTTCATCACGCAATTCCAATGGGAGCGAATGCTCGATCAGGACGCCAAGATGGGCGTGCCCTACAACCGAGTGGTCGTCAAGGAACCGATGGGGGTGGTTGGGGCCATCACCCCGTGGAATTTCCCGTTCGAAATCATCAGCAACAAGATGGGTCAGATTCTGGCGACCGGGAACACGATGGTCCTCAAGCCGGCGATCGAAACACCGTGGAGCGCGCTGCGCTGGGGACGAATCATCGCCGAGAAGACCGACATTCCCGCGGGCGTGGTGAACATCGTGCCTGCCTCCGACAACGACATCGCCCAGCGGCTCGTTACCGACCCCCGCATCGACATGATCTCCTTCACCGGATCAACGGCCGTGGGCCGGCTGATCCAGCGACTGTCGGGCGACACCATGAAGCGCACTCTGCTTGAGCTGGGCGGCAAGTCGGCCTACATCGTGCTCGACGATGCCGACATGTCGGTTGCGCTGCCCGGCTGCATGGGCGCGTTGATCCACTCTGGGCAGGGTTGTGCGCTTGCCACCCGCATGTTGGTGCCCCGCCAGCTCTACGACCAGGCCGTCGAGGTGGCGACCGCGACATTCGCCGCAGTCGGGTGCGGGGATCCGGCCGATCCGGCCAACTTCTGTGGCCCGCTGGTGTCGGCCAGGCAACGCGACCGGGTGATGGACTACATCGCGGTCGGCAAACAGCAGGGCGGGCGGGTCACGGTCGGTGGCGGCGCGCCGCAGGGCTGCGAACGCGGGTATTTCGTCGCACCAACGATTTTCGCTGATGTTACGCCGGACATGAAGATCTTCCAGGAGGAAATCTTCGGCCCGGTGCTCACCATTACTCCCTACGACGGCGGGGACGACGGCGCGGTGGCGCTAGCCAACAACTCGATGTACGGGCTGGCCGGGACAGTGATGGGCTCCAATGAGCGCGCGATGGCCGTGGCCCGCCGCATCCGAACCGGGTCGGTGAACGTCAACAGCGGCTTGTTCTACGGCGCCGACGCGCCGTTCGGTGGCTACAAGATGAGCGGTATCGGCCGGCAGAACGGCCTGGAGGGCTTTGAACAGCATCTGCAAACCAAGGTCATCGGCTATCCGCTGGCCTGACAAGTGAAGGAACCATGAACGACATCCTCAGTGGTATCCGGGTAATCGAACTCGCCTCCTGGTCTTTCGTCCCCTCGGCCGGCGCCGTACTGGCCGACTGGGGCGCGGACGTCATCAAGATCGAGCATCCGGAGACCGGTGACCCGCAGCGGGGCCTAATCAGCTCGGGCATTGTTGCAGGCGCCAGCGGCGTCAACCATTTCATCGAGCAACCCAACCGAGGCAAACGCAGCATCGGGCTCGACATTTCGAGCCCGCAGGGTCACGAGCTACTCATGAAGCTAGTCGAGACCGCCGATGTTTTCCTCACCAACCTGCTGCCGGATTCCCGGCGGCGGATGGGGGTCGACGTCGAGCAGCTGCGGGCGCGCAACCCCAAGATCATCTACGCCCGCGGCCACGGATACGGCACCAAAGGAGAATTGGCCGATCACGGCGGCTTCGACCTCGCTGCGTACTGGGCGCGCGGCGGAATCGGTCACGCGTACGCGCTCGGCGACGGGTCCTATCCACCTATCCAGCGGCCCGCATTCGGTGACGTGTACGGCGGGCTGGCGATCGCCGCGGGCATCGCGGGAGCGCTGGTCAAGCGGGAACGCAGCGGCGAACCGTCGGTCGTTGACGTATCCCTGTTGGGTGCAGCGATCTGGCAACTCGGGCCCGATATCGTCGGTGCGGGTGTCACCGGGGCGGACATCCCAAAATTCCAGCTGGAGGACATGCCCAACCCGGTAGCTAGCATCTACAAGACCCGAGACGGCCGGTTCATCGCATTCGTGCTGTTACAGGCCGACCGGTTCTGGGCGGACTTTTGCAAGCGCATCAACCGGCCGGACTTGATCGACGACGAGCGCTACGCCAACGCGGCGGTGCGCTTCGCGAATCGTGCTGACTGTATCGCCGAGCTTCGCAGGACCTTCGAGTCCGAAGATCTCGCCCACTGGGAGAAGGCGTTCGCCGGGTTCGACGGCGTCTGGGACGTGATGCGCACGGCCCACGAAGTGCACACCGACCCGCAGGCGTTGGCCAACGGTTACCTGCCGCGGACCATCGACGCGAACAACAACGAGTTCGCCTTGGCCGCAAGCCCGGTGCAGTTCGACGATACGCCGCTGGAGTTAGGTCGTGCGCCGGGGCACGGCGAGCACACCGATGCTGTGCTGGCCGAACTGGGCTACAGCGAAGACGAGATCATCGACCTCAAGGTGAAGTCGGTGGTGTTGTAACCGTGCCGGTCTCCGAGCATCTGGCGCGGCGCTTCCTGCACGTCAACCTCAACTGCGAATCGCTGAGTATTACCGAGAGGCTTTATGCGCAGCAGCTCGGGCTGTCCGCGCGGATGCGTACCGATCCCGCAGTGGCCACGGATGGCAGCATCTTGGGGCTGGATGGCGAAACATACTGTGCTACATCGTTTCTCTATGATGATAGGGGCGGGCGTGCTAGTTGCGCATTGGAGGTCATCGAGTATAGCAGTCCGCCATTGGAGCCCGATCCGAGCAGCGACCCGACGCGCCCCGGCATCCGGTCGACGTTGATGACCGTCGCCGACTTGGCGGGTACGGCAGCAATATTGCGGAACGCGGGTGGCATCGTCGGTGACCCGATTGAGGGGTTGATATCAGGCGCCAAGTCAGTGTTGGTGCTGGACCACGACGGTGCCGTGATCGAACTGGCCGACAGGTCTGCCGGTGTCGGGCCGGGGCGAGCAACGTTCGACGGGATCCGCATCGCGGCCATTGATGCATCTGCGACCGCGGGCTTTCTGACCGCCATCGGTTTCGCCGAGCTGCAGCCGCTGACTCGCACGAAGGTTTCAGCCGAGCAGCTCGCTCCCGGTGGGTCCACCGGCCTGGTTGACTGTATGGTGGCCCGCTTCGGCTTACCCGAGGATGGCGAGCAGTTTAGCCTCACCGTGGTGCAGCATCCCGACACCGCTCGCCACGATCCGGTGCCTTGGGGCGGTAACCGCCAGGGCCTCTACCGCTGTGCGCTGCGAGTCGAGAACCTTGAGAAAGCGCTATCACTGCTGCCGAATTCCGTTGAGCGACAGGGTGAGCCGGTGTGGTGCCAGTTGCCGGGCACCAAGATCGACGGGCTCTACATCGCCTTCCTGCGCTCACCCGACGGCGTGGTGTTCGAGTTCGTCGAACGGCCGATGAAGCACTTCAATCGCTAGCTGGCAAGGGAAGGGGTTCGTTGTGGATTTGGGCATTAAGGGCAGGGTGGCTCTGGTTGTCGGTGGCAGCAAGGGCATCGGATTCGAGGCCGCGAAGATGCTCGCGGACGAGGGGTGTCCGGTGGCGATTGTCGCGCGGAAGCGCGCCGATATCGATGCTGCAGTCGAGGATGTTCAGCACCGCGGAGGTGAGGCGATGGGCATCCCGGCCGATATCACCCGGCGCGCCGACGTCGATGACGCTGTCCGGCAGGTTCGCGACAACTTCGGACCTCCGCTGATTGTCATCGGGCAGACTAAGTACCTGCGGACGGGGGATTTTGCCGATATCACCGACCCTCAGCCATACCGCGAGTCTTTCGAGGCCTACACGATCAGCCAGTTCCATCTGTTGCACGCCGTGCTGCCCGGAATGGTGGATGCGGGATGGGGCCGATATGTGCATATCGGGTCGGCGACGGCCAAAGAACCCACCGGAAGCATTCATCACGTGGTCGCCAACGCCACCCGTCCGTCGACCATCGGCCTCCTCAAGACGGTCGCCGACGAGTACTCGCGCTACGGGATCAGCGTCAACACGGTAGCGCCTGGGTGGATCGAGACCGACAACGCGATCGATTACGTCAAGAACCACGTGGGACTGCATACCGACGAGCAGCGGCGCGAATTCATGCTTAACGACGCCCGAGTACCCGCTGGGCGGATGGGCAAGCCGGCGGAGATCGCATCGCTGGTCGTTTATCTGTGTTCTGAGCACGCCGGATATATGACCGGGAACTGGATCGAGGTTGACGGCGGCCTGCACCGGTCAGCCTTCTGAGGAAGTCAGTGGCCGCCCCGCACGCCAGCAGGTCGTGCACGTGCAGGAAAGAGCACTAACCACAAACAAGTTGCGAGGGGTCGGAATGGATTTGGGTCTTGCTGGTGCGACTGTCTGCGTCCAAGGCGGCACCAAGGGCATGGGCCGTGCCGCGGCCGAGTGCTTCGCGGCGGAGGGTGCTCGGGTTGTCGTGATGGCGCGTGAGCAGCGTGCCCTGGATGAGACAGTCCAACGACTCATTGAGTTGGGCAGCCCTGAATCGTTCGGCGTTTCGGTCGATGTGGCTAACGCCAGTGCTGTCGAGGCCGGTTTCGCGAAACTGGCTCAACGCTGGGGCCAACTGAACGCCCTAGTGTGCGCTGCGGGACCAGCGGTTTCGCAGCTTGGCTGGGAACACGTTTCCGATGAGCAGTTCATTGATGCCTACGTGGTCGGCGCATTAGCAGTGGTACGCTGTGCGCGTTGTGCGCTGCCGCTGCTGCGGGCAGCCGGTTGGGCGCGCATCGTTAACGTGTCGGCGATGTCGGCACGTAGCCAGGGATACGGTCTTATCGAATACACGGCCGCCAAGGCCGCATTGAACAGCATCACAAAGAATATGTCGCTTGAACTTGCGCCCGAAGGCATACTGTGTAACACGGTTTCGCCTGGCACTTTCATCACCGACCAGATGCGCCGCCATATCGCTACCCTGCCACCTGAGCAGGGCGTGCGCGCTGACGATCCCGATTCGGTGATGAGCTATATCTCTAGCTCCTTCGGTATCCGCGCCGATCTCGGCCGCGCCGGCATGCCCGACGAAATAGGTCCTGTGATCTGTTTTCTCGCGTCCCGGCGCAACACTTACACGACTGGTGCGAACATCAACGTTGACGGCGGCTCGGCCTTCTACGCGTAGCTACGTGATCGCACGACAACAACAAATCTTTACCCAAGGGAATTGGCGAGGCACCGTGACCGACGAAGCGTACCGTGACATCCGGACGGTACCGCCCGAGCAACACTGGAAACAATTCGAAAAGTCTTGGCGTGCCTTGAAAATCTACACCTACCTGGGCAAGACAACACCCTTCCTGGACGCCGGTGTCGAGAAGGAGACGATGCCACTGCGCCACGACATGCGCAACCCCAGCGGCGGCATCATGGCGGCCCCGTTGACCATTTTGTCGCCCGAGCCCTACTGGCGAGACGACGAATGCGTTCCGGCGCCGGTGACGATGACCTACGATATTCTCGACCCTGCCTACGACGTCGGACGCCTTGAGGTGCTTCGCGAGGTCATCAGCGTGGGCCGGCGCATGGGATTCAGCAGGGCCCGTGTCGTCGACGCCGCCGATCACACGCGGGTGATCGCTATCTCGACAGGCAGTGGGGTGAGCCTGGGTGACGTACCGCCCGGGTTCTGTCCGGTCGCCAACCCGGTCGCTGGCATCACGGATTCGCCGAATCTTCCTCCGCTGCGCGATGTTTTCGGGATTGCCCGGTGCGACGACGGCGCGGTCCAGATCGACAAGGTGACTCCGATGATTGCCTCGCCGCACTTGGCGCTGCATCAAGGAGCGATAAACATCGCCTTGGAGGCGGCGATGACCGATGAGTTCGAGCGGGTTTTGCAGACTGCCGATCTGCAGGTCGATCACTACACGGTGATGTTCGTACGACCCGGTTACGTAGGCCCGTTTGTGGCCACCGCCACGCTGGTCGGTGCGCAGGGGCCGAGGATCGGGGTGGAGGCAACGCTGGTCGACGAAGGCTGCGGCGGCCGCGTTGTCGCCACCGCCTCGGCAGGATTCCACAGTCTCGGGCCATAGCCACGGGTCATCGGGGGGCGGGCCCAGCGAAGCTCCACTGTAAGTTGCAGAACCTCGCTCAGGTAGCTGGTAGAGCTGGTAGTGGGCCGGCCAAACCCCTTGGCGATGTGCCGTATAGCCAGCTCACCGCCTGGCCGATCTCGTAGAACTGCAGGCTCGTACCGGCTTTGGCGTGGTACTGATGCGGGGCTTCGGTAAAGCCTTCGATCCGGATCAGCTTGTGGCCGTCGATCCTTAAGATCTGTCCGGTAAGCCACGAAGATTCCGGTGACTGCAGCCACGCGACGACGGCAGAGCTGCGGGTTGGGTCCAATGCGGGATCGTTGGATCGTTCACCGGCGAAGAAGTCTTGGCTGATCCGGGTGACTGCCAGCGGTGAAATCGCGTTGACGGCAACCCCGTAGCGGCGGGTCTCCATGGCGGTGACGATGGTGAGGTTGGCGATCGCGGCCTTCGCCGCGCCGTAGGCGCTCTGCCCGACGTTGCCCCACAGTCCCGCTCCGGAGATCGTGTTGACGATGCGTGCATCGATCTGGTTGCCTGCCTTGGATTGTGCTCGCCAGTACTCACACGCATGCTTGCTTACCGCGAAGGTGCCTTTGAGATGAACGGCGATTACAGCATCCCAGTCGGCTTCGGTGGCATTGACCACCGTGGAATCCCGCACGATGCCTGCGTTGTTGACCACGCCGGTGAGGGTGCCGAACGTGTCTACAGCCGTGCTCACCATATCGGCGGCGTCGGCCCACACCGACACCGATCCGGTGTGGGCCACCGCTTTGCCTCCGGCTGCTTCGACTTCGGCAACGACTGCGGCCGCCGCTCCGGCGTCGCCGCCGCTGCCGTCGCGACCCACACCTGGGTCGTTGACGACGACCGCGGCGCCTTGCTCGGCAAGCGCAAGGCAGTGCGCGCGGCCGATACCGCGGCCACCGCCCGTGACCAGGACGACTCGATCGCTCAGCGGACCTTCAGGCATCGGTGGCTTGCCCCCAATCGCTGAACAATTCGGTGATGAGTCTGCGACGCTGCTGCCAATCCGCACCTCGCAGATCGGCACAACCAGATTCGGTGACGATCAGGTCGACATCGTAGGCGGGTGTCGATGCGGGCCGACTCAGCGCTTGCACCAGCGGCGAACGCCCCTCGTTGCTGGAGGGAACCGCGATGATGGACAGCCCGCCGCGGCTGCGGGACGCCGCAGCGCAGTAGTCGGGGTGCCCACCTATGCCCCCGAACACGTTGTCGCCGATGCCTTCAACGTTGATCTGCCCGACGGGGTCGATCTCGATCGCGGTGTTAACTGCGACGAAAGGGTCACCGTTCGATAGCCGGGTGATGTCGTGGGTGTGTTCGATACCTCGCAGGATCGGCTTGCCGTCGGCCCAGTCGTAGAGGGTTTGGCTGCCTAGCAGATAGCTGGCCGACGGTGTCGCGGCCAGCAGACCACGTTTGTCCAGGTCGACCACGGCATCGGTGAGAAGGCCCGTGTCGATGCGCAGCGGTACCGTCGTCCGCGACAGCAGCGCGGTACCCAGTTGGCCGGGCCCGTACTGTAGCCGCGCCCCCGCGGGAACAAAGCGAAGTACCGCTTCGGCCAGCGCTTCGTAGACGGGTTCGGGTCCCTTGTACGGCATGCGGAGTGGTCCGTCGCACGTGCGGCCGGCGAGGGTGACCTGATCCGGATTGACCGGGGCTTCGGCGCTGGCGGTGGGGGCGGTGGTGTCGAGAATCGCCAGCACCGGCACACCGGATTCCACGAGGCCACGCTGCCAGGACACCTCGGTGCCGAAATGCAGCCGTCCGCCGCGCTCGACTAGACGGGTGATCAGCACGTCTGGCCGAAGGCTGCCGGCCAACAGCGCCGGAATAGCCGACAGCGGGGTCGGAACGAAACGCGCTGGAGGACAACGCAATAGATCGCGAAGGCCCCATCCGGGCATTAATGCGATCACCTCGGCGAATGCGTCGGGGTCGATGCCGTTTTGTGGGGCCGGCAGCCAGCCCAGGACCAGCCGCACCGTGCCGATCTGACGAGCCGTGTCCGACAACACCGCGCCGACGGGCTGGCCGTCCTCGAGGGTCCGTAGCGCGCCGACACCATCGCCGAGGGCAATGGTGCCTCCAGCCGGCAGCAGCGTCCGGAGCGACTCGGAAAGCTCCGAGGTGGTCGTCAATGCGGCTCCTTCGGGAGCCCCAGCACCCGCTCACCAAGGATGTTGCGCTGGATTTCGCTGGTGCCGCCGAGGATCGTTTGGGCTCGGCCGACCAGCATCGCATGCACCAGGTCGTCATCTTCGGGGTTTACACAGGCGTCGGCGCCTAGCACGTCGGTGGCCATATCGGCGAGGTCGCGGTCGGTTTCCGAACTCATCAGCTTGAGCACGGAGAAGGCCGGTGAGGTGAGGTCTCCGTCCCTGACTGCCCGCTCCCAGGTGAAGCGCAGCAGCCAGATTCGAGCCCACAGTTTGGTGAGTGACCGGGCAACCACTGGATCGAGGTTGTCGTGGTCGCGCGCCGCCTGCACCATCCGCTCGTGCAGCTTGAACATGCCCACCGCGTTGGCGCCGATGGTCAGCCGCTCGCGTCCCAGAGTTACCAGCGCGATGCCCCAACCCTGGCCGACCTCGCCGATTAGCGCGTCATCGGCAAGTTCGACTCCGTCGAGGAAGACCTCGTTGAATTTGCTTTCGCCGTCGATTTGTGTGAGCGCGCGCACGGTGATGCCGGGGGCGTGCATCGGCACGATGAACATGCTCAGGCCGCGGTGTCGATCGGGGCCGGTGCGGGCCAGCAGGAGCCCGAAGTCAGCCGAGTTCGCCGCCGAACTCCAGACCTTCTGCCCTTTGATCCGCCAACCGGTGTCGGTCTTCTCCGCACGCGTGCGCACGCCGGCGAGATCCGAGCCGGCGCCGGGTTCGGAAAACAGCTGGGTCCAAATGTGATCACCGAGTCGGATGGGTTCGAGGTATCTCGCCTTTTGCTCAGCGGTTCCGAATTTGATGAGGACTGGGCCGACGAGATCGACACCGGCGATGGCGAGCTGGCGCGGAACCCCTGCCCGTGCGCATTCCTCGGCAAAGATCGCCTGGTAGGCCACTGACGCATCGGCGCCCCCGTATTCCACTGGCCAATGCAGGCAGACGTAGCCGTGCTCGGCTAGGTATTTGTGCCAGGACCGGCCCGGTTCGACGTCGGTTTCCGCCGGAGTCGGCCCGTAGTTACGCAGCCCGGTGGGTTTGGGAGCGCTTTCCAGGAACGCGCGAATGCGGCATCGGAGGGCCGCGTGATTCTGCGCGTCTTCCGCAGCGTCAGTCGCCACCGACACCTCGATTCCCGTCGAGATAGACGTCGTACTCACCGCGAATCGACTCCATTGCGTGCACGCGTCTTGACAGCAGCGTAATTTCCGCCTCGGCGTCTGGGCTTTCGATCAGAAGCTGATCGAGTCTCGCTCTGGTGCGGCTAATCTCCTCGATCAGTCGTTTCCTTGCCTCGTGTTTGGTCAACAGGTCTTGGTCGGCCCAGTCGTCGAAGGGTAGCTGCTCGATGCTTGTCCGATCGACCAATTCAGGCCGCCCTCGGGAAGTTGTAGAACTCGCGGGCATTGAGCTCCACCATGCGGTGCACCTCGTCGTCGGGAACGTTTTTAAACGTCTCGGCCGCGCGTTCACGGCTCTGCGGCCAATACGAGTCGGAGTGCGGGTAGTCGCATTCCCAGGTGATCCGGTCGACACCGATGGTGTGGCGCACGTCGACGCCGAAGTCGTCCTCGATGAAGCAGCCGTGGATGTGCTTCTTGAACAAGTAGCTCGGTGGGTGGTCTTGGTTGATGTTGTTGTAGAAGCGGTGCTTTCTCCACACGCTGTCGGCGCGCTCCAAAATGTAGGGCAGCCAACCGATTCCGCCCTCGGACAGGCCGATTTTCAGCTTCGGATGCCGGTATAGGGTGTGACTGAACAGCCAGTCGGTCATCGCCGTCATCGACATCGTGCCCATCAGCACGATAAACACCGCAAACGGGGCGTCCGGCGCGATCGGCGGCGGGAAGCCGCCGGAGCCGAAGTGCTGGGCCAGCACCAGGCCGGTCTCCTCCATCGCCGAAAGCACCGGATCCCAGTGATCGGAGTGCACCGACGGCAGGCCAAGCTTGTCGGGAAGGTCCGGGAAAGTCACGCACTTGGCGCCCTTTTCGGCAACCCGGTAGATCTCCTTCACGCTGGCGTCGATGTCCCAGAACGGAATCATCGCAACCGGGATGAACCGGTCGGGGGCGGTGGCTGCCCATTCGTCGAGATGAAAGTCGTTCCAGGCCTGTGAGCACAGTTTGGCCAGTTCCTTGTCCTCGCCCTCGGCGAAGACCGCGCCGGCGAACCGTGGAAACGACGGAAAGCACGTCATCGCCTGCACCCCGTCGATGTCCATGTCGGCAACCCGTGCCTTGGGGTCGTAACATCCCGGGATCATGTCGTCGTAGCGCACCGGCTCGATGCCGTACTCCTCGGGCTTTTTGCCGGCCACCGCGTTCAGCCCGATGTAGGGATAGATGCGGCCCTCGTATTCCCACACTTGGCACATTTGGCCGGTGTCGGGCCGCTCCCATTCGATGATCTTCGGCCCGGCCTCCAGGTACTTCCTGGGCAGCCGGTCGCTCCACACCTTCGGGTGCTCGATCAGATGGTCATCGACAGAGATCAGCTGCATCCAAGGCTGCAACGGCATCGGTGCCTCCTCGCTCGGCCCGTCAAACAGAAAAACATTTAGTTATTTCTGCTAAGACTAGTCTTGCCCGTAGAACTCCAGCAAGCGGCTGCGCCTACAGCAGCTTGGCTTCCGCCGCTAGGCGATCCCAGTGCACGCCGGGCCCACCGAAGATGACCTCATCGGTGCGCGCCCGTTTGAGGTACAAGTGCGCCGAGTCTTCCCAGGTGAAGCCGATGCCACCATGAATTTGCAGGTTGGCATGCGATGCGGCCCGCAATGCCTCGGAGCAGACCGCCTTGGCCATGCTGACGCGCCAGCGCGAATCTCCGACCTCGCCGTCCACGGATTGCAGCGCAGCCAGCGATGCCGATCGGGCCCATTCGAGGTCGACGAGCATATCGGCGCACCGGTGCTTGATGGCCTGGAAGCTGCCGATCGGCCGGCCGAATTGTTCGCGGGTTCGGGCGTAATCGCTCGCTATCTCAAGCACCCGCTCGCACGCCCCGACCTGCTCGGCGGATAGCACCGCGATGGCCCGGTCGAAGTTGCTCTCGATCACGTCGTCGACCGGGCCGTCACCGCTGAGCCGCACGGCTGCGGCGCCGGCGAACTCGATAGTGGCCATCGGCCGGGTCCTGTCCAGGACAGGCTCGGGCTCGACGATCACACCGTGGTCGGCGGAATTGACTAGAAAGATCGCGGGTTGCGCGTCGATCGTGGCGATGACGACAAGGTCGTCGGCTGCCCCGCCGTGCAGCACGTGGTGTGCTTTGCCGCTCAGCTTCCACCCGTCACCGTCGGCGGTGGCCACGGCTGCGAGGGCACTGCGGTTCCACGAGCCCGCCCGCTCGGTGAGGATGGCTGTCGCGGTCCGTTCGCCGCTGATGAGCCCGGCCAGCACTTTCCCATCTACGCGAGTGTCCGCCAGCAGGCCGGTCGCGAGCACCGTTGACGCCAGGAACGGCACTGGGGCCAGGGCCCGGCCGAGTTCATGGGCGACGACGCCCAGGGCGCTCGCCCCGTAGCCCGCGCCACCCAGGTCTTCCGGCAATGCAATGGCGCCAACACCGACCTGCCGGCACAGCACCTGCCACAGTTCGGTGTCGTAGCCGCCGACCGCCGAATCGCCGTAGGCGATTGCACGGACCCGCTCTTCGGTGGCCAGCCGTTCGCAGGCTGCGCGGACGGTCTGTCCGAGCTCGCGTGCTTCATCAGCAGTGAGCCGTGTCATCGCGCTACTCCTATCTGCCGGGCCAGGTCGGCCTTCGCGACCTTGCCCAGACCGGTCAGCGGGTACTCGTCGACGATGACCAGCCTTTCCGGCCACTTCTGCTTCATCAGACCGCGCTCGTCGAGAAAGCTGCACAATTCATCGAGGGTCACGTCGCGGTGGTGCGGCGACCGCCGCACCACCGCGCACACCAGCTCGCCGCGCAGCTCGTCGGGCTGGCCGAGCACCACTACATCGTCCACCAGCGGGTGGGCCAGTAGCTCGTTCTCGATCTCGTCGGGTGCGATGTTTTCGCCCTTGCGGATGATTAGGTCCTTGATCCGCCCGGTTAACACGATGCGACCGTCGGGCCGCAGGTAGCCGCGGTCGCCGGTGCGGAACCAGCCGTCGGGGGTAAGCGCCCGGCTCCATTGCTCGGTATCGACGTAGCCGGGGGTAACGTTGCCGCCCCGGATCTCGATCTCGTCACGCTCACCGATCCGGACCTCGGCCGTCGGTATGGGCGAGCCGCAGGAGAAGCTCTGCTGTTCTTCGGTGTCGGTGGCCTTGCTGACGCACACCATTGGTGCCTCAGTCATCCCGTATGCGTGCACGATCGGAATGCCGAGATGTTGGCGAACCTGCTTGTGCAACTCGGCTGGGCAGGCGGCGCCACCGCCGATCAGCATCCGCAGCGAGGGCACCACAGGTTCGCTGCGTCCGCTGCCTAGCTGCGCCGACAGCATCATCTGGTAGAAGGCAGTGCTGGCACCGGTGACCGTGACCCGGTGTTCGGCGAGCAGCCCGGCCAGGTGCTCAGGCGCGAATTTGGGCATCATCAGTACGGGAAAGTCGGCGAGCAGCGCGCTGGCCAGGTAGACAATGCCGCCGATGTGCGCGATCGGAAAGGCGATCGTTCCCAGTTCGTCGCGTTTAGACCCCAGCCCGAGGTGTGCGGTATAGCCGCGGGCGGCGGTCAGCAGCGTCGCGTCTGAGTGTCGCACCGCTTTCGGGCGGCCGGTGGCCCCAGATGTGAAGTAGATCCAGCGGGTATCGGCGGGCGCGGTCTGGGCGACCAGCTCCGAAGCCGGGCGCGGACCCAACGCCTGTAATACGGCGGCGAAATCGGGCGGCAGCTCAACGACGCGGGTGCCCGCAGGGGCGTTGTCGCCGGTCGAGCCGTCGACGATCAACACGTCAGCGCCACAACCGTCGACGGCCGCTGCTACCTCACGCCGCCGGTAGATGTGGATGATCGGCGCCTGGGTGACGGGCGCGCGGGCCAGTGACAGCATCAGCAGCGCCGCGGAAACATGCGAGGGCAGCTGCCAGGCGACCGTCATACCGGGCCGCACGCCGACGTCCCACAGCCAACGGCTAGCGGCCAAGGCCAGGTCGGCGACCTCACCCACGGTCAGCGTTGCGGCGGTGATATCGCGCAGCAGCGGCCGATCCGGCCGGGTCGCCGCGGCTTCATCGAGCAGCGACGTAATGGTGCTTGTTGTCACCGGACTGCACCTGCCACGAATTCACTGATCGCGCTGGCTGTCTCGGCCGGCTGATCGAGCATCACGTAGGTCGAGCTGTCGTTGATTGTGTGCAACCTGGCATGCGGAAAGGTCTCGGCCAGTCGGCGGGCGTGGGTCATCGGGAACAGCCGGTCGGAGTCACCCCACAGGATCAGCACCGGCTTGTCCCAGGCCTTCATCGCCGCTGTCGCGGCCAACGTATAGCGCGGGTCAAGGTCGGCGGTGAGGCGCACCGCCTCCCGGCGAACCACGGCCGAGTCGGCGAAGCCGCCAAAGATTGCCGACCAGCGCGCACGGTCGATGCCGTGACGAGTGACTGCCGAGGCGAACAGGGCGAGTCCGGGACCGGTCGCCAGCAGCCGCAACACGCCCGCCCCGAGGGTTGCACTGAGCCGGCATAGCCGCACCAGCGGCGCGAAACCCGAAGGCGGGAAGTGTCCGAAGCTGTCGCAGTTCGTGAAAACTAGCCGGGCCACACGAGCGAAGTCCAGCGAGTCGTCGCCCAGCGCGGCTTGCACGATTCCGCCGCCGGTGTCGTTGGCTACCAGTGTCACGTCGGAGAGATCCAGCGCCTCAAGCAGTCCGAGAATGCGGCGGCCCGCCGCCTCTACACCCAGGTCGACGTTCGGGCCGACCGGTTTGCGTTGCGCGCCGAACGGCCATGTCGGCGCGATACAGCGGTACCTGTCGGATAGCCGGTGAGTGACGTCGTCCCACAACGTTCCGGTCACGTAAACACCATGGACGAATACCACCGGCGGTCCCAATCCCGTGTCGCAGTATTCGATCTGGGCGCCATCGATGACTGTCTTAGCCATGGCCTGTGCTAGCCCTTGCGCGGACCCGGCGTGAACCTGACCGGCAATTTGCGCACCGCGTAGACCTCGCCGGCGTCGGCGAACCGTTCGGGGTCGCCGGCGAGCTCGAAGTCGGGCAGGCGTTTCAGCACCTGACCCACCATCACCTGAAACATCATCTTGGCATAGTGCGAGCCGAGGCAGCGATGCATGCCGACACCAAATGCCATGTGCTTCTTGGCATTCGGCCGGGCCAAATCAAGCGTGTCGGGATCCTCGAACATCTCCGGGTCTCGGTTGGCCGCTCCCCACATCAGGATGGCCCGATCGCCGGCACACAGCGGCTGGCCATGGAACTCCGCGTCGCGGGACACGGTGCGGGCCAGGCCCAGCGTCGGTGAGTACAACCGCAGCAGCTCGTCGGTGCCCTTCTTGATCAGCTCAGGGTCGGCGATCAACTGCCGACGCAACAGGGGGTCTTGGCACAAGCGCAGCAGCACATTTCCGGTGAAGCCGCTGGTAGTGTCCATGCCGCCGAGCATCATCAGGAAGGCGTACATGGTGATTTGCGTGTCGTCGAGGGGCTTCCCGTTAAGCGTGCCCCGCAGGATGTCGCTGAACAGGTCGTCGCCGAGGCCTTCGGAGCGCCGCCTTTCTATGTGCTTGGCGATCTCGCCGAACATCGCCATGCCGGCTTCGCGGGCCTTCTCCGGGTCGTGGGCACGGTCGTGGACGGTCGAGTGCACCCAGTGCACCCATTCCATGGCGCGCGACTCATCGAAGTCGAGCAGCCGAAGGATCAGCCGCGCCGGCAGCGGCGTGGTCAGCTCGCCCACCAAGTCGCAGTGGCCGCGCTCGATGAACGCGTCGATCGCTTCATCGGTCATCTCACGTGCCGACTCGCGGAACCGCTCGGGGCCAAGCCCAGTGACGTGGTGTAAGAGTTCGTTCGATCGCGTGACCCTTCGGGTGGCAGTCTAGGCGGTCAGGGCTGGGGTGGTGTTGGTTTGCTGTCCGGCGGGCTCGTCGGTGCTGGTCAGTGCTGTGCGGGCGCGGGTGAGCACGTCAAGGCCCAGGTAGCGTCGTCCTTCGATCCATTCGTCGTGTTGTTCGGCCAGCACGGCACCGACGAGGCGGATGATCGAGGCCCGGTCGGGGAAGATGCCCACGACGTCGGTCCTGCGCCTGATTTCTTTGTTGAGCCGTTCCTGGGGATTGTTGCTCCAGATTTGGCGCCAGATCTGTTTGGGAAAAGCGGTGAACGCCAACAGATCCGGGCGGGCTGCGTCGAGGTGTTCGGCCACTTTGGGGAGCTTGTCCGACAATGCGTCGAGGACTCGATCGTATTGGGCAACAACCGATTCGGCGTCGGGCTGGTCGAAGACCGAGTGCAGCAGAGTGCGCACCCACGGCCAGGAGGACTTCGGGGTGGCCGCCATCAGGTTGTTCGCGTAATGGGTGCGGCAGCGCTGCCAGGCCGCTCCGGGCAAGGTGGCCCCGATCGCGGCGACCAGGCCGGGGTGGGCGTCGCTGGTGACCAGCGCGACCCCGGACAGGCCGCGGGCGACCAGGTCGCGGAAGAACGCCAGCCAGCCTGCCCCGTCCTCGGCGGAGCTGACCTGCACACCCAGGATCTCGCGGTAGCCCTCGGCGTTGACGCCGGTGGCAATCAGGGTGTGCACGCCCACGACGCGGCCGTTCTCGCGGACTTTGAGCACCAGGGCATCAGCGGCGACGAACGTGTACGGGCCGGCGTCAAGCGGGCGGGTGCGAAACGCCTCAACCTGCTCATCGAGTTCTTTGGCCATGATCGACACCTGCGACTTGGAAAGCCTCGTCACACCCAGTGTTTCAACGAGGCGTTCCATCCGCCGGGTGGACACTCCCAGCAGATAGCAGGTGGCCACCACGCTGGTCAGGGCACGCTCAGCGCGTTTGCGTCGCTCCAATAGCCAGTCCGGGAAATAGCTGCCCTGACGCAGCTTGGGAATGGCCACATCGATGGTGCCGGCGCGGGTGTCGAAATCACGATGCCGGTAGCCGTTGCGGCTGTTGGACCGCTCATCGCTGCGCTGGCGGTAGCGGCCCCGCAGATGGCGTCGGCTTCCGCGCCCATCAAGGCGTGGATGAACACCGACAGCAGCCCTCGCAGCAAGTCCGGGCTGGCCTCGGCGAGTTGGTCGGCCAACAGCTGCTCGGCGTCGATAAGGTGTGGTGAGGTCATCGCGTTGCTCTCCTTCGGTTGACTTTGCTGATCGTTCGAAGGATCACGCGATGACCGCCCTCTACCGCGCTACGACACGCCCACCGGCCCTACCGGCTCATACACCACGCCCCTGGACGCAACTCCGCTCGGCCGAGGCCGGGGAGAACCGCCTCAGCGTTGCTTCGCGCAGTTCTAATGTTTCGGGTGGGTCGGATTCGATCGGCAGGATGGGAAACGGGATCGGGCTAGGCGGTACCCCGATGGACGGCGCGGAGTTGAACAGCTCGTCGTCGCGGGAAGCCTCGAAGACCGAAGCGTAATCGACCAGGGCCCAGAATCCGCCGTAGTGCGGCGAATACGCCACCGGGCAACTTGATTCGCGCATCCGCCGGAACGTGCTGTGGGGGTCTTCTCGGAATTCCGGGGAGTGATGGTCGAGGTCGACCTCGGCGCGCTGACGTGAATCGGTCCGCGTCATCTGGGCTGTCCTTCCGTTTGGCGGTTACCGACTGAGGATTGCGACCGCGGCGGTCCCGGGCGCCCCGTAGAGCTGTGCGAGGGCCACCTTCGGGTTGTTGGGCACCTGCCGGTCCCCGGCGGTGCCGCGAAGCTGATGCACGAGTTCGAACACCTGTCGGAGCCCGGACGCGCCGACCGGTTCGCCGTTGGCCAGCAGGCCTCCGTCGGTGTTGATCGGGATGCGTCCGCCGATTTCGGTGGCTCCATCGTGCAGCAGTGCCTCTTGCTCGCCGTCCTTGCACAGCATCGTCTCGGCCATGTGTATGAGCTCTGAACCCGAGTCGGTGTCTTGCAATTGCGCGATATCGATGTCGTTGGGCCCGACGCCCGCTAGTTCGTAGGCGGCGGCCGCGGCTTCGGCCGTGGTGCCGGGAACGAGTGGCAGCTCGATCGAGGTGCGAAGCAGTTCGTAGGCGCCCTCGCGGCGGCTGCGCAGCGCCGTGGAACGAAGATAGATCGGGGCGTCCGTGTACTGCTTGGCTTTGTCGGCCCGACAGACAACCACCGCGGCCGCACCTTCGTTGGGATTGCAGTACATGTACTGCCGCAGGGGCGCATTGACGATCGGCGACGCCAGGATGGTCTCTGCGCTCATCGCCTTGCGGCGCCAGGCGTGCGGGGTGCGGGAGCCGTTGGCGAAATTCTTCTCGGCGACCTTGGCCAGCGTCTGCTCGGTAATGCCGTGGTCATGCATGTAGCGCATGATCTTGGTGCCGAAATAGTGGGTGGTCAGAAACATGCCCTGGTCGCCGTACCATTGCGGCAGACCCGACACGGCCGGGTCGGCGCCAAACGGCCCACGCGGGTGCTTGTCCAAGCCGACACCCACGGCGATGTCGGCCTCGCCGTTCTGCACGTCGCGAGCGGCCAGGGTGAGAAGCGAGTTGCCAGTCGCGCAGCCGCTCAGCACGGCGCGTGCCGGTAGCCCGGTCATGCCGACCAGGCCGGTGACTGCTTCCGGGTTGGCGACCTCGAGGCTTCCGGCGTAGAGACTCTGGGCCTGTTTCCAGTCGACGCCAGCGTCGCGCAGGGCGCGATGGATCGCCACCGCCCCCATCTCCAGCGCGGACCGGTCGTCGTACCGCCCAAACGGGTGCAGTCCCACGCCGATGATGGCTATTTCCGGCGAATTGCTCATTGCGGTCCTCCCAGCAGGCCTGCGGCGGAACTGGAGAACGGCCCGCCGCCCACGCCCGCCCTAACCAGATAACTATATAGCGGATTGATCATTTACACTAAGTTAATCCGGTATCCGCCCGTCAAGAAGGATTCGCTTTGAGCATTTCGCGGCTCAGCGCCGACGGAATCCAGTCGCTGAATTATCGCCTGCCCACCCCGAACACCCACACGTCCAACAGGTTGCGGTGGTGGGTGTCGAGGACCCGCACTGGGGCCGGGCCATCGTCGCAGTGGTGGTACCGGTCGAGGGCTGTGAGCCAGATCCCGAAGAACTGCGCGAGCATGTTCGCGCGAGCCTGCGCGGTTCTCGCACACCCGATCGGGTGGTCTTCTGGGACGCATTGCCCACCAATACAACCGGCAAGTTGCTGCGCCGCGACATCGTTGCAAGCTTGCGTACCGACGAATACCGAGAGTTCCCCGCGAGCAGCCAGTGAAGGAGCGACTGTGATCAAGAACGGCACCCGTCTGCAGAGCCAGGTATGCGATACCCAGGTCATCGTGATTAGGGCGGCGGACAGCCTGGATGACCTGCGCGCCGGTGGGGTACCGATGCTGCCGATCGGCAGCCAGCCGTCAGCGGACGCCCGCCTCGATCCCGCGTTCTCCGACGGGAATCTGATGGGTAAGCGTTACGTCGACCAAAGCGGCGCGGAGATCCTGGTGACCAAGGCGGGTGCCGGAACGCTCAGCATCGGCCAGACCCCGCTGACCATCAAGGAAGCTAAGCCGCTGCCGGCCAGCGACTAGCGTGGTGTGCGGAAGACCCATTGACCTGGCGCGGAGAGAACGTCCGCGCCACCTGCCAGCTCGGGGCTGCAGCGGAGCTCCAACGCCTCACAACCACAAGTACATGCCGGTCAAGACGGACCACAGCGCTACGCAATAGCCCTCGAAGGTGCCGCGCAGGAAGAGCGGGGCATCCCGCAATTCCATAAAGTCCAAACCGACGAAGCGAACCTTTATGGCGGCCACGGCGAGAACCACGACGGCGATAGCCGATCCGGTCCCGTGCTCGTGGCCTACCGCCCACGACACGACCGTGGCGACAACCAGGACGACCCACACGGCGGTGGAACGGGCCCGGAAAAGCGAAGGCGTCATCGTCAGCTCACCAGGTACAGGAGCGGGAACAAGACGATCCACAGCAAATCAACGAGGTGCCAAAAACACGCACCTCCTTCGACGAGCGCCATTTTCGTTGTACCAAGCTCGACGTGACCGGCCTGCGTCAACAGCAATACCAAGACCACGATGCCGATCAGTACGTGGAACAGGTGCAGGCCAGTAAGGATGAAGAAATAAAGAAAAAAATGTGTTCTGGTTCGCGGTATGTCCCTGGCTGACCTTGGCGACGTACTCGACCGCCTTGAGCCCGACAAACGCCAAGCCGCACGCTAATGCTCCAACCAACAGCCACTGGGCGGCCCGCCGCTCCGAAGAACGGATCGCGTGGATCGCGGTGATAACGAACAATGAACCGGTCAGCAGAATCAGAGTATTGGTCAACCCAATGCCGATGCTCAGCATCCTTCGCGACTGGTCGAACACTTCGGGAGCGCGGCCGCGCTCGTACATGAATGTCACGAAGAACACGCCGAACACCAGCATGTCGCCGAACAAGACGATCCAGATACCCCCCTCACCCGGGACGCGACGGCCAGGGCGGGGCACCGTTGGTGTAGACGCGGCTGTCTTGGTGGCCAGTCGCGTTGCCTGCTGGCTCACGCCGCCTGTTCCCACTTGCGCTCGGCGGCATTAGCGGCGCGTTCGGCGGCCTCGACGTCGACCGCCTTGACCAACATCACCGTAGTAACGATCATCCAGATGCAGAACACGGTGAGCGGAATCCAGAAGGCGAACAAACCGTTCCACGCCAAGGGCCCCTTGTGGAACACGTACACCGCGGCACCCGGCACCCCGAAGACCGCGTACCAGATCTGGAAGTAGCCGAACCAGCGTGGGAAGCTCGGCACCTCGCGCTTATCGATGAACACAGCGAAGGCAAGAATGAGCACTTGGGTGATGAGCGGGCCAACCAGGCCGACGAAGATCAGCCAGAACATGTCGCTAAGCGCCTGCGTGACATCGGGATTGGCGTGCGGACGGTAGGCAGCGGCAGCAGCGAAAATCGCGCACAGCGCGAACCCGAACGGGAATGTCACGCTGAGCAGGATCTGCGTAACCGACATGACACCCCAGTAGCCCTCGATCCGTCTCACCTGCCGAGACAGCAGCGCGAAAAAGGGCGCGAAGAGGAATGCAAGAAAGATCATGAACGCCATGCCAATGCGGATGCGCAGCTCGTTGTCGGCGTAACGAGCGGCGGTCTCTGTGGCGGTGGCGGATGGGTCGTAGGGTGGGATGAATCCTGCAACAAATACAAACAGGACGAGGAACACTCCAACCATGACCAGGCCCAGCCAGGCCGCAGCCTTCTCGATCTTCACGTGCATGCCATTTTCTCCCGCCCAGCGAGGGAACAACGGGATGCCGCCACGTTAATCGAGGTTCGCATCGCTAGTCAACCATTGATCCACTATCAAGCCAGCTCGCTGCTAAAGTGGGTTTGTGGCGTTGCGTCGAGCTCCCCGGGTGCGGCGTGGCAGCGCGCAGGGTTTGTTGCGCGAGGCCGCACGAGAGCTCTTCGCAGAACACGGCTATCGGGTCACCACCCGCGAAATCGCCGACCGGGCAGGGGTTTCCCACGACCTGATCTTTCGGTACTTCGACTCCAAGGAAGGCTTGTTCTTCGAATCGGTTGGCAGGCCACTGCTAGACGCTGTCGACGGTCTGCACCGCCGCTGGCTCGATGACCCCGGCCTGCAGTCACTCGATCCGAAAGAACTCGCGCACCGCTTCACCACTGACTTCTACTGCTTCCTCTCCGACAACCAAGCAATCGCTCGCGCGATGGTCCACTTGTTCACTGAGGGACCGACCGGCGCCGAGCTCGACGTCCTACGGTCCCGCATCAATGACACGCTCAGTGCGATGCTGCCGGCGGTCGACACCGTGCTGTCCATCGACGGGGTCAGGCGCTCTTCGCCGGCCTTGCAGCTCCGGATCGTGCTGCTCTTCGTGGGTGCGATCGCGACATTCTTGCCCAAGACATATCTCAGAGATGACGACACCCCGTCGCGAAAGGCGGTGATCGACGAGCTATCTCAGTTCATCTACAACGGGTTGCGCGAAAGTTAGACGGCCTTCAGCGGGGTGGAGTACTTCTTCACCAATTCCTGCTTGTAGAGCTTGCCGGTGTCGGTGCGGGGTAGTTGCCGCTCGAAAGAAATAGACCGCGGACACTTGTAGGGCGCCAAACGCTTCCGCACCCACGCCAACAGCTCCGCGGCAAACTCGTCGGTGGCGTCGGCAGGGTCGACGGTCTGCACAACACCCTTGACTGACTGGCCCATCTGCTCGTCGGGGATGCCGAACACGGCAGCGTCGAGCACCTTGGGGTGGGTGATCAACAAGTTCTCGGCTTCCTGCGGATAGATATTCACTCCACCGGAAATGATCATGTGGTGGCGGCGGTCAGTCAGGTGCAGGTAACCATTCTCGTCGAGGTAGCCGATATCACCGACGGTGGCCCAGCCGTGCGCGTCCCGCGACGCCGCTGTCTTGGCCTCGTCGTCGAGGTAGTCGAAGGCGTAGCCGCCCTCGTAATAGATTTCGCCGATCTCGCCGCGCGGCAGCTCGACGCCGTTCTCGTCGAGAACGTGCGGGATACCGACCAATGGTCTACCCACCGAACCCGGATGCGCCAGCCAGTCCTCGGCTGTGATAAATGAGGCTCCCACTGCCTCCGAGGCGGCGTAGTACTCGTCGATGATTGGGCCCCACCAGTCGATCATCTGCTTTTTGATCTCGACTGGGCAGGGCGCGGCTGCGTGCACGACACGGCGCAGGCTGGACAGGTCATACGAATTGCGCACGTTCTCGGGGAGTTTGAGCATCCGCACGAACATCGCCGGGACGAACTGCGCGTGGGATACTCGGTACCGCTGAATGCACGCCAAGGCCTGCTCGGCGTCGAATGTTTCCATTACCACGGTGGTGCCACCGAGCGACTGCACCGACATCGACCAGAACGACGGCGCGGTGTGATATAGCGGCGCAGGACTCAGATAGACGGCCTCACCGGACAACCCGACTGCTGTCAGCAACGGCTGGAGCATGTTGGGTGCTTCGGCGGGCGAGAGATGGGGCAGTTCTCGCCGGATCCCTTTAGGGCGGCCGGTGGTGCCTGATGAGTATTGGAGCAAGTCGCCCTCGAGTTCCTCGGGGATCGGTGTGCACGGTTGATCGGCCACGCAGTCGGGATAGCGTCGCCAGCCGACGAGGTCATCGTCGGCGATCAGCAGCAGCTGGGGCAGCCTGGCCGACAGGTGCTCGGCGAGCCCTTCACAGATCTTGCGCATCGCGCGAGAGCCGACAACCGCCTTGGCACCGCTGTTGTCGACGATATAGGCGGCTTCGGCTGCAGTCAGGTGAGTATTGATCAGCGCGTAGTACATGCCGCTGCGGCGCGCCGCCCACATCACCGCATGAATGTGCTCGTTGTTCTCCATGACTACCGCGACGGTGTCGCCTTCGGCCAGCCCGGCCTGCCGGAAGAAGTGTGCAAGCCTGTTGGCTCGCGCCTCCAGTTCGGCAAAGCTGATCGCCATGCCTGACGGGTGCAGGATGATGGCGGCTTTAGTGGAGTCGACATGCTCCCGGATCTGCATGCCCTGAAAACGTAGACGCCCGATATGTCGTTATGCGCCCGCGGTTTGCAGCGCTGGCGGCTTGGTAGCGTCGGGGTCGGGATTGCGGATGGGCAGGCCCATGAAGCGCCGTGCGTTGTCGCCCATGAAATCGTAGGTGCGGCGACGGTCCATGCCTTCGGCGTACTTGAAGAATCCCTTAGGGGTCGCCAGACCTTCGGGGTGTGGGTAGTCCGAGCCGAACATCACCTTGTCCCAGCCAACCGTTTCGACGACATCGGCCACCGAGCCTTCCCAGAACGGCGACACCCAGATATTGCGCCGGAACACGTCGATGGGGTGCTCCTCGAAGTTTTGCGGCATCTTCTTGTATATGTCTTGCAGGTCATGAAACAGCGGATGGATCCAGGAGCTGCCGTTCTCGACGCTGGCAATGCGCAGCTTCGGGAACCGGGTCAAGGTGCCGTGGCAGATCAGGCTGGTGAGCATGTCGGCGATCTCACGATGCCCGAGTACCACCCACTTGAACGCCGACATCTCAAAGGCGCTGTTGGTCTCAGGCGGCTCCCACTTGCTGACGTATTCCTCCAGCGGAGGCTGGCTGGCGTGGACCACGATCGGCAGGCGGGCATCCTCGACGTCGCGCCAGAACGGATCGAACTCAGGCAGCGCCGGGGAGCGCCACCCGCGATAGCCCTTGACTGGGGCTGGTTTGATCAACGCCACCTTGGCGCCGTTGTCAAGAACGTATTCCAACTCGCGGCGCGCCTCATCAACCAGGCCCAGTGTGAGCACCGGGGTCATGTACAGCCGGTCTTGGTAGGTGTAGCCCCACTGCTCGAGCATCCACTGGTTGAGGGCGTGGATCATCGCCGCGGTCAGCTCGGGGTCCTCGGCGGCGGAATGCTCGACCAAGTTGGCCAGCGTCGGATACACCAGGGTCTCATCGACGCCCTGCCGATCGAGCTCCTTGATCCGGTCCACTGGGTTGCGGGAGGCTGCCGGGGCCTCGATCGGTGTGCCCGTCATCTGACGCATCGTCAGCCCTTCAGGGTTCTGCCCGGAGTAGAACCGCTCGTGCGCACCGGGCGCGGCCACCCTTTCAAACGTCGGATTCGGGATGTACTCCGTGATCTTGTTCAGGATCGCGATCCGAGTGTGCCTGCCCACCTGGACGAACTGCACCGCCTTGCGGAATCGGTCCGGCAGGTATTTGGTCAACGCCTCCGGGGTCTCGTACATGTGCTGGTCGGCATCGAAAATCGGCGCCTCAGTGAACTGAGTCATGCGACTAGCCTGACGCGTCTTGACGAGAGTGTCAAGTCTGAGCCCAGATAAGCCCGTATACTGCTGATTTTACCTGTTTGTTGGCAGTTGACAGATCTGTCATCTAGAGTCTCTGCTATGGCCGTCATCTCTGGGGCCGGATCCGTCGATACGTTCGAGGCCGGTCGTGGCGAGCGGACCCGCTCGGCGATCCTCGAAGCAAGCCGGCGACTGTTCCTCGAGCGCGGGTATGCCGGCACGCCCATCAACGCGATCACCGAGGCCTGTGGCATTTCCCGGGCCGGGTTCTACACGTATTTCAAAGACAAGCGTGAGGTTTTCAACGTCCTCGGTGAAACCGCCTATCACGACGTGCTTGCGGTGATCGCCCAGTGGGAGCGGCTTCCGCGCTCATACCAACTGGGCAATGTGCGCAGTTGGGTCGCCGACTACTTCGGCTATCTGGACCGCCATGGCGCATTCGTGATGGCGGCCGCGCATTCGGCGCCGGATGACGAGGCCTTCAGACGCTCACGTGACCACATGTTGACCCGCGCGGCGTGGAAGCTTGGACAGGCCATCGCCAGCCATGGCCGACATTCCCCGGAAACCGTCGGTGTCGCGGTGATGGGGCTCCTGGAACGCGCCTGGTACGCAGTACAGACACAATCGGTGCGCGTCGACCAAGACGAGGTGATCGCTGTCGCGGCCGAGATGATCTTTGCAATGACGCGCCAATAAGGGTGCCTCTGCGGCGAGCCCTAGTCTCTGGCTGCCTGCTCGCGCGGTAACCGGCGGTTTTTCTGCAGGTCCGCCCTCAGAGCCTGAGCATCCGAGGTGTGCTCCATCACCGACATCAAATCGGCCGACAGCTGAAGGTGCTGGCGCATACCCATCTGTTCCCAGGCCCGCACGAGCATGGTTTTGGTGGCCATCAACGTCGACAGCGGGGCCCGCGAGATTTGTGCGGCCATGGTTTCGGTCACCGCCTCCAGGTCCTCGGGGGCGACAACGCGGTTGACCAGCCCCATGCGGAAAGCCTCGTCGGCGGACAATGTTTGCGCCGTATAGAGGTATTCGGCCGCCCGTTTGTAGTTCATGAACACCCACGGCTCGATCATTGTTTCACCGCCGGGGAAACCGAGCCCTGGCACCAGTGGCATCTGGAAGTAGGCGTCCTCGGAGGCGATCGTGATCTCCGGCAGCAGCGCCCAGTAGGTGCCGCCGCCCAGCGCGTAGCCGTGCACTTGAGCGATCATCGGTTTCGGGAATTCCCAGAACCGCAGCGTCGGCCATAAAAACAGTTCTTTGCTGCCCAGGTAGTTGCTGCTGAGATGTCGTTGAGACTCGGCGAATTCCGGGTACGCATCGGGCGCGATGATGTGACCGGCACAAAAGCCGTTGCCGCTGCCCTTAATGATGACGACCTTCACACCGTAGTCGCGGCGCGCCTCGTCGAGACAGGCGTCCACCTGAGACACCATCTCGGAGGACTGTGCGTTCGCCCGCTCGGGCCAGTTGAGCACGACACGGGCGATGGCGCCGTCGCGCTCGTAGCGGACGACACCGAGGTCTGTGGTGCCGTGCTCAGGCCGTTGCATGCACGGGTTCCCAGCCGCCACCTTCTGATGATCGGTGAGCGGCGTCGATGATCGCGAGGCTGAGCAGGCCGTCGTCAAATGTGGCGGCCTGGCAACGTTTACCGTCGAATGCAGGCAGCCAGTCTTCGAGCATCAATGCCATCGCTCGGCTGGCTTGTCCCGCAAGGCCTTTCGGGAGCTTCTCGGCGTGAGCAGGCGCGCGGTCACTGACCGGCAGTGGGCGCAGTCCGTCATCGGTGGCAGCGCCCACCGTGTAGGAGGTCGAGCGCAGGTTACCGTCGCCGATGACGGTGCCGTCGGCGCCGAACAACTCGAGGCGGTAGTGATCGGCGTGTGCACCCATTACCGAAACGCTCATGATGGCGATTACACCCGACTCCATTCGCATCAGCAGCGCGGCGGTGTCATCGGCGGTGACGTTGACTATCTCGCCGTCCGGTAGGCGACGCACCGGTTCACTGCTGCGGACCTCTGCGCATACCGCTTTCGGGCGGCCCAGGATGCTGCACAGGAAATCCAGGTCGTGTACGAGCATCCCGGCGAGGTAACCGCCGCCCTGGTTTTTGTCGTACATCCACAGGGCTTGCGGTGCATGGCTGGGATGCCAGTACGACGCACTGCGGCTAATCCGCGCGACGTACTGCTTGCCGAGGAATCCGGAGCGAACGATGTCAGCGATTGCAAGCCAGTCCGGATTCCAACGGTTTTCAAAGCAGCAGGCGGTCGGCCGGCCAGACTTTCTGGCGGCGCGGACCATGTCGCGGGCCGCGTCGAGGTCACCGGCGAGCGGCTTCTCGCACAGCACCGCCTTGCCGGCTTCGAGGGCGGCAAGCGTCATGTCGTGGTGCAGTACCGTGGGTGTGGCCACCGAGATGACGTCGAGATCGTCTCTGGCGACGAATGATTCCCAGTCGGTCGAGGTGTCGGTGATGCCGACCTTGTCGGCAACGCGTTGCAGCCGTTCGGGGGTACGCGCGCAAAGCGCCACCGGATCGAATCCCTGTGCCGCCCGAAAGCCCGGTACCTGCACGTGGGAGCCCCAGCCCACCCCGATCACGCCGACGCGAAGAGTCATAATGCACTCCTGCCTAGCGGGAACTGATCAACATGGTGCCGGCGACCGGCCCGCCACCGACACCGACAACGACCACCTCGGGCGTCTTGGGGGCCTGCCGGTCCCCGCCCTCCCCCCACAGCTGCACGCACGCTTCGTGTAGGAAACCCATGCCATGCAGGCGCCCACCGGAAAGCTGACCGCCGTTGGTGTTTAGCGGCAACGACCCGTCCAGCGCGATTCCCTCTCCATCGCCGAGGAATTCGCCGACCTTGCCGTGCTCGCAGAACCCGAGGGCCTCGAGCCACATCACCGTCAGGAAGCTGAATCCGTCATACAGCTGGGCCATGTCGACATCTTTCGCAGTCAGCGTGGTGTGTTCCCACAGCGCCGCTCCGGCGTCGTGGGCGGCCATCGTCGTAATGTCCCTGCGCTGGTCCCAGGTCGCGCGTTCGTACATGCTGGGGCCGACGGACTCGATGGTTAGGGGATGCCGCGGCAGCCCGCTGGTGGCCTCTCGTCGCGAGATGACTACCGCCGTCGCGCCGTCGCACGGAACGTCACAGTCGTAGAGGCACAACGGTTCGGAGATCATCCGCGCGTTGAGGTAGTCCTGCATCGACAGCGGATCCCGGTAGATGGCATCTGGATTCAGCGCGGCGTTACGACGTGCGTTGATTGCTATCACCCCGAGGTGTTCGCGCCGCAACCCGAAATCGTGCATATAGCGCTGGGCGGGCATCGCCAACCAGTTGGCGGCCGACAGCGCACCGAACGGTGCAACCCATTCCAAGTGGGGCGGTAACTTGCCGCCCCCGAACAAGACCGAGGCCCGCCCACCGCCGGCCTGCGCGGCGGCGGTCGACTCCCACACCGACCGGTACACGACGACGTGGTTGGCCAGCCCCAGCGTTACCGCCATACAGGCCTCGATCGCCGGACCGATCTGGCCGGCGGTCTCCATCGCGGACATGTACCACCGGCTACGCAAGCCGAGCGCGTTGCGGACCTCAGTGACTGTCGCACCGGAGAATCCGGGGTCGGGCACGCCGGGTCCAGGGTAGCTCGCCACTCCGTCAACGTCGTCGACGCTCAGCCCGGCGTCCGCGATGGCCCTGGTGACCGCTTCAATAGTCAGGTCGAGGCCGGTGCGCCCCAGCCGCCGTCCGACCTGCGACTTGCCGGCACCGGTGATGACGGCTTTGCCACCGAAGGGGCCGCTCACGTGGTCGCCCCGGTGACAGGCCGGAACAGGGGGATCCAGACGCAGGTGGCCTCGTCGCCGGATGTCGGCGCCCAATCTTCGAAAAACACCTCGACCTCCAGACCGACGCGGACGTCGTCGATCGCAATATCGACGATGTTGGTGATGAGCCGAACGTCGGGCTCATCGTTAAGCTCAACCATCGCAACGATGTATGGCGGTTCAAGACCGGGAATCCACGGTTGACGGTTGACTGTGTACGCCGCCACCCGAGCGCGTCCAGAGACTGGCTTTGGTGCGACGTCGGTGCTGCGGCACCGCCAGCAGACGGGACCGGGCGGATGGAAGAAGTGACCACACCCGCGGCAGTGCGCAATCAGCAACTCGCCGTGCGCGCCACCGCTCCAGAACGCTTCTGAGTTTGCGGTCGGTGTGGGTGCCAGCCGCAAGCCCGGACGCGTGTATGAGGGCATGTCCGCGAGTTGGTGTGCTTGCGACCCATCACACAATTTCGAATCCCTTGTCTACTTCGGTTCGCCGCCGTACGGGTAGATTTCTTAGCATCACTGCCGTTCAATCTGACATAGCTGACCATCACTGTCCAGAGCCTGTTCCGACATCCCGTGACTGAGCCAAGCGGGATACTCGGCACTACAAAGTTCCCCGTGAGACGAATTGCGCTGCGATCACATTGCGCTGAATCTCGTTGGTGCCCTCGCCGACGATCATTAACGGAGCGTCGCGGAAGTAGCGTTCGACGTCGTACTCGGTGGAATAGCCGTAGCCGCCGTGGATTCGGATTGCATTCAGCGTTATCTCCATCGCCACTTCGGATGCGAACAGCTTGGCCATTCCGGCTTCCATGTCACAGCGCTCCCCGCTGTCGAATTTCTCCGCGGCATACCTTGTGAGCTGCCGCGCAGCCGTGAGTTTGGTAGCCATGTCGGCCAGATAGTTGCCGACCGACTGATGTTTCCAGATCGGCTGGCCGAAGCTCTCCCGCTGCCGGGCATAGCTGAGGGCGTCCTCCAGCGCGGCCGTCGCGACACCCAGCGCTCGTGCCGCGACCTGAATGCGTCCGGTCTCAAGGCCTTTCATCATCTGCCTAAAGCCGCAGCCGGCTACGCCGCCGAGGATCGCCGAGGTGGGAACCCGGCAGTCGTCGAAACGAAGTTCGCAAGATTCCACGCCCTTGTAGCCGAGCTTGGGCAGGTCTCGCGAGACCGTCAGCCCAGGGCCGTGCTCGACGAGGACCACGGACATGCCTTTGTGGCGGGGCGTGGCGTTTGGATCGGTCTTGCACAGCAGCGCGATCAGACCTGAACGGCGAGCGTTGCTGATCCAAGTCTTCGCGCCGTTGATGACGAGTTCCTTTCCGTCGGCACGTGCGACGGTGCTCATCGCTTGTAAGTCCGAGCCACCACCGGGCTCCGTCAGAGCCATCGTGGCCCGCAACTCGCCGGTGGCCATGGCAGGCAGGTACTTTCGCTTCTGCTCTTCAGTACCGAATAGCGACAGCAGCTTGGCCACCACGGTGTGGCCGCCCATCGCGCCGGCCAAACTCATCCAGCCGCGGGCCAACTCCTGGGTAACCCAGACATAACAGGGCATCGACACGGGACAACCGCCATATTGATCAGGTATCGCCAAGCCAAATATCCCGATGCGTTTCATCTGCTCGATCCAGGCTTCGGGATAGGCGTCGGCATGCTCGACCTCGCGCACCGTCGGCTTGACGTCGCGGTCGATGAATGCCCGGACCGTTTCGACTAGTAGGCTTTCTTCATCATTCAATCCGGTGTTCATCGCATTTCACTGAGAAGGTGGCGGGCTACGACCTCGCGCTGGACCTCGGTGGCCCCCTCGCCGAGTCGCTTGACACGCAAATCGCGGAACCAGCGTTCCAGTGGTAGCTCCTTCGACAGCCCCAGCGCACCGTGCATTTGTATGCAACGGTCCAGTACCCGATAGGCGATTTCGGTGCCATAGAGCTTGGCAATAGATGCGTCGACTCGGACATTGTGGCCGAGGTCGGCATTCCAGGCGGCCTGATATACGAGCAGTCGCGCGGCCCGCAGCTCCACTTCGCTCTCGACGAGCATCCATTGGATGCCCTGCTTGTCGGCGAGCTTGCCATCGAAAATATCTCGCTCCCTTGCCCATCGACAGGCGAGGTCCAAGGCCGCCTGCGCGATGCCGATGGGGCCCGCAGCATAGATGATGCGGCTGTGCACCAGAAAATCGCTGGCCAGTGCGAGGCCTTGACCCTCTCCGCCGATGAGCCGGTCCGCCGGAATCCGGACGTCGTCGAAGTGCAGTTCGTAGGGAGCAAATGACGCCATCACCTCGATACGGTTGAAAGTCAATCCTGGAGTGTCTTTTTCGACAATGAAGCACGAAATGCCGTCACGCCCCTCACCGGTGCGTGCGTACACCACACCCCAATCCGCCTCGGCAGCATGCGAAATCCACATCTTCGACCCGTTAAGGACATAAGCGTTGCCGTCGCGAACGGCTTTAAGTTTGATCGCCCGCGCCGGATCGGACCCTCCGGACGCCTCGGTGATCGCGGTGTAGGCCTTGGTCATCGTGCCGTCGATGATCGGCTTGGCGTAAGTGGCGAACTGCTCGGGGGAGGCCTTGAACATGACATTGGGCGGGTTTCCACCGAATGCGCCAAGCGCGGGAAAGAATGCGCCCATACGGCACTTTGCAGCCTCTTCTGCAACCACGACCTGACCGAGCACGCTCAACCCGGCGCCGCCGAAATCCTCCGGGGTTTGCAGGGCCCACAAACCCAGTTGGCGTGCCTTCGCCTGCAACTCGACGAGCTGGTCGCGCGGCAACCCGATGCTGTCATGCGGCAAGGTGTCCTCGATCGGGTGCACGTAGGCGGCCATGAATCGCCGCACCGTGTCGCGCAATAGAACCAGCTCTTCCGGCAGTTTCCACGCGCCGGTGCCGTCGACGCTCACGCCGATCGCGCGGCTGCCGCCCGCAGTTCACGCGCGTTCTGTAACTGCGGCTCGTGGTTGGCTTCGTACTGCTCGATCCATTCATCCGGCAGCTTGGCCCAGGCCTCACCGATCCGCAGCCGGTGGGCACTGCTGAACACTTCTGCGGCGATCACGTCCCCGACGAAGATGGTGTTCTCGTCGTTGTCCAGCGACCCGGTGATCCGGCACTCCACGTAACTGTGGGCGTCAAGCAGGATCGGGGCGCCGGTCACCCCCGGCTTGGTACGCAACTTCGAGATCTTGTCACCGTCGCGACCCGAGCTTCCGCCGAGGGTCATCAGAATCTCCAGCGACTTGTCGATCTCACCCTCGCCGGCAGAGAGCATGTGCATGGCGAAGGCACCGGAGTTGACCAGCATGTCGTGGGTCCGGTTGTACTTGGTCAGGCTTACGGTGGCACGCGGCAACTCCGGCACGATGCTCGCCGAACCGGCCGACAGGCAGATCAGGCCGTTTGCGAATCCGTCGTCGACGCTGGTAACCGCCACCGGATACGGCCGCAACCCGGCCAGCACAGCGTTAGCCGCCTGAGTATCGACGTCCATCGGGATCTCCTTTTTGCGGCACTCGGAAGCGATCCGTCGATGGTGAGTGTACATAGATGTCAGAAGCAAGTGAATAGAGCGTCGCAGTCGAGCGCCATTCAGGCAGAGTTATCTGTGTCGTCAGCATAATCGGCGTACGCTCATATCTGACGCAATTGTCAGAACACACGGCTAGCTGGATTAGCGGCGTTTGAACTCATCCGAGCGTGATCACCCCGTCTGCGGCGAGCGCGTGAATGGCGTCATCGCTGCAGCCCAGCTCTTGCAAGATCGCGTGACTGTGCGCGCCCAGGGCGGGGACGTTGCCAAGCACGGGCTCGATTCCGCCGAGCAACGTTGGCGGCAGCATCGCTCCGATGGTGCCGCCCGGTGTGAGGATCTGCCCCCAGCGGTCCCGTCCGAGCAGCACCGGATGCGACCAGAGGCTTTCGACACCGGTCAGGTGTCCGTATGCGATGCCCGCTGTCTCGAGGCGCCCGGCAAGTTCGTCGGCGGTCATCGTTGCGGTCGCGGCCTGGATCTCTTCCTCGACCAAGTCGCGATTCGCTACGCGGTCGGAGTTTGTCGCAAAGCGCGAATCCGTGAGTAGACCGGGCAGGCCAAGTACTTGCCCGCACAGCCGCTGCCATTCCCGCTCATTTTGAACAGCGAGTAATACTGTGCCCCCATCGCCGGTGGTGAAAGGGCCGTACGGCGCGATTGTCGCATGGCGGGCCCCGGTGCGCAGTGGCGGCGTGCCGCCGTAATGGGCGTAGTAGGCGGGCTGGCCCATCCATTCCGCGAGTGCTTCGAACAGTGAGACCGAGACTGGAGCGACGCGACCGGTGGTGGTACGCACGAGCAAGGCCATCAAAATGCCCGAGTAGGCGAACATGCCAGCGGCGATATCCGCGATCGAGATCCCGGTGCGGGCGACCTGGTCACCGTTTCCCGTCACCGACAAGAGGCCGGCCTCGGCCTGCACCAGCAGGTCGTAAGCCTTGCGGCCGCACCAAGGTCCGGTTGTTCCGTAGCCGGTGATGTCGCAGACGATCAGCCGCGGATAGCGGCGCGCGACCGTCGCGGCATCCAGGCCCATCCGCGCGGCGGCTCCCGGTCCCAGGTTTTGCACCAGCACATCTGCCGACGTGAGTAATCGGTGCAGGATCCGTTGGCCCTCCGTATGTTTCAAATCGAGCGTCAGTGATTCTTTACCGCGGTTCAGCCAGACGAAGTAACTGGACTCACCGTTTACGCTGCGGTCGTATCCGCGGGCGAAGTCACCCCCGTCGGGACGTTCCACCTTGATCACGCGGGCACCGAGATCGGCCAGCTGCCTTGTCGCATAGGGCGCGGCGACGGCCTGTTCCAGGCTGACGACGGTGAGACCGGACAGTGGAGCTTGGGCGGGGTTGGGTGTGCGCGTCAACGAAGCCCCTTTCCATGACGATATCGTCAGAAGACGGTAGTCGATTGGGTTGTTCGATTTGCGCGAAACCATCTGTCAGCAGGCAAAGCAATGATATACACATAGCGTCAGAATTGGATTAAATTGGTCCGGTGACCAAGGTGGCCGCGGTTGCGCTGGCCTGCGCGCGGACGCTCCGGTTCGAAAGTTCTCGAGCGGCGGCCGCCGACCCGGACCGAATCGTCGCCAGTGCTGAATCGATCGGAACTTTCCGACAGGACTCGAAGGAGTATCGATGGCCGATCGCAACGAAGTCGAGCAGGAATTTCGGCACTACTACATGACCGGACCGGTCATGGAGAACTGGGTCGGTTGGGCCAATCTCTTTACTGACGACGCTGAGTATTTCGACCACTATTACGGCACTTTCACTGGTCCTGAGGAGATAGCCCGCTACCTTGAAGGTACGATGGGGGCCTCTCCGATGGTGTACACCGTGTTGAAGTGGTACGTCATCGACGGCAACCGGGTAGTGTACGAGTGCCTCAACCGTGCCGACAATCCCGAACCGGCTGCACCCCCAATTGATTTCCCGTCGTTTCAGATCGTCGACTACGCCGGTGGTGGAAAGTGGAGCCGAGAGGAAGACATTTGGGTGATGGGGGAGATGAAGGCATTCGCGAAACGCTACCGCGCTGCCGAGCGCTTGTTTCCACAGACGCTAGAGGACAAGCTCAGCCGCAATGACTGGGGAAACTGGGTCGAATGGGCTCGGCCTCAACCAGGGCACCAGGCCCGACCGTCGTGGTATGCGAAAGCGGATTTCTCGCCGTTTCACGGCCTCGGGGACATCGATTTTGGTGTGCGTTCACACTGACGCCGCTCAGTGGGCATGGACGTTCGGGGAGCCAGCAGCCGGGCTGAAAAGTTGCGGCCGCCGCAAAGCTCGGCGCCAGTAACGGATCGAATTTGTGGTGGTTGCACGTTGCCAGCGACGTCTTGGCTGGATAGGAAAGCTCATCCCAGCGTGAAGGGGTCTCGGGTTGCCCCGGACAGCTCCACCCACACCGCCTTGGTCTCGGTGAAATCCTTGACAGCCTCGATGCCGTTCTCCCGGCCCATTCCACTGAAACCCATGCCACCGAACGGAACGTGCGGTGCCACAGCACGATAGGCGTTTATCCAGACGGTGCCGGCACGCAGTTTTGCGGCCACGCGATGAGCGCGGTGCACGTCTTTGGTCCACACCGAGCCGGCCAGCCCGAACTCGGTGGCGTTGGCTTTGGCGATGGCTTCGTCTTCATCGGCGAAAGTCATGACTGCCAGCACCGGGCCAAAGATCTCCTCGGTAACTGCGCGCATCGACGGGTTGACCCCGGTCAGGACGGTAGGCTTGACGAAGAATCCACCGAGCCTGTCTTCGGGTTCGCCGCCACACACAATGTTAGCTCCCTGCTCGCGGGCGGATGCGAAGTGCGACAACACTTTTTCGTACTGTAAAGCGTTTGAGACCGGACCCATCTCGGTCGTCGGATCCTTGGGATCGCCCAGCTTGATCGTGGTGGCGCGGGCAACGACCTTGTCCACCAGCGCCGTAGCGACCCTCTCATGCACCAGCAGACGCGAACCCGCCAAGCAAGTCTGTCCAGTGGCGGCGAACACCCCGGCGACCACACCGTTGGCGGCGGCGTCCAAGTCGGCGTCGTCGAAGACGACTTGTGCCGATTTGCCGCCGAGTTCGAGGGTGAGCCGGGTCATGTTCGCAATGGCGGCCTTGCCGACCTCGATGCCGGTGGCGGTCGACCCCGTGAACGCGATTTTGTCGACGCCCGGATGCGAGGCCAGCGCTGCCCCGGTTTCCGGGCCCCACCCGGTCACCACGTTGATCACGCCGGGCGGAAAGCCCGCTTCGGCGAACAGCTTCGCGAACGCCAGGGTCGAGGTGGGGGTGTGCTCGCTGGGCTTGACAACGAACGTGCAACCCGCGGCGAGGCCCGCTGCCACCTTCCACGTCAACAGCAGCAGCGGCGAATTCCACGGCGTGATCGCGCCCACCACACCGACCGGCTCGTGGCGGGTGTAGACGAAATAGTTCGGCTTGTCGGTCGGCACGACCGTGCCCTGCAGTTTGTCGGCCAGCCCGGCGTAATAGAAGTAGTAGTCCGGCAAAGAACGCATCTGGCCGACCATTTCACGCACCAGCTTCCCGCCGTCGCGAACCTCAAGTCCGGCTAGGTTCTCGGCCTCGCGCGAGAGAATCTCGCCAAGCCGCCACAGCAGCTTGCCGCGGGCGGTCGCGGTGAGTCGGCCCCATTGTCCGTCGAGGGCCTCCCGCGCTGCCGTCACCGCACGGTCGATGTCGGTCGCGTCGCCGTCGGGTACCCGGGCCCACGGTTTTCCGGTGTACGGGTCGATGCTGTCGTACGTGGCGCCGCGTGCCGCGCCTACCTGCTGGCCACCGACCAGCAACTGGAATTCGACTAGTTGCTCGGTTGCCGCTTCCCTCATCGCGTTTTCCTCATCGGGTTCGCGGTGGCCTTTTGTTGGCCCGCGAGTCGCTGCGCCCGTCGCCGGGGTTGCCAATGTGGGTGTAGGACAGGCCGTGCCGTGCCGCGATGCTCGGCGGCAGGTCGCGCGCTTCCCACATTGCGCGCACGGTTCCCTGGATGCCTTGGGGACGGCGAGCGGCGATCTCGGCAGCCAACTGGGCTGCACGCGAGCGTAGTTCGTTGTCCGGGACAATCTCGGTAACCAGGCCGATGCGCAGCGCAGTCTGAGCGGACATGCGTTCCTCGCTGCCCATCAAAGCCCATCGCATCACCTCTCCGTACGGCACTCCAAGGGCGAGCATGCCCATCGGCTCCAGCGCCGAGACGGCACCGGAGTTGACATGTGGGTCGAAGAACGTCGCGGACTCCGAGCAGATCGCGAAGTCGCATTCATTGACAAAATACATCGCTCCACCGGCCACCATGCCGTGTAGCGCGGCGATGACCGGCTTCCACACCCGGTGTGCCTTCGGCCCGAGCACGACACCGGGGTCTTCCTGGTTGAAGATCGGTTGGTCGGTCCACCAGGTGCCCTCGGACACGTCGAGGCCGGTGCAGAACGCGCGCTCACCGTTTCCGCGCAGCACAGCAACACGAATATCTTCGTCGTCGCGAACCCGCTGCCACGCCGCCGTAAGTTCACGACTCATCAACTCGTTGAAGCTGTTCAACCGGTCGGGCCGATTAAGCGTCACGGTCGCCACGTGATCGGAGAGCTCGAACTCGATGGTCTGCAGACCGGTCAGGTTGGTCATCTGGCCTCCTCGCTACGTCGGGATGTCACCGACATCCTCTCAACCGAGTTAGCCACCTGTATCACCTGGTTAACGATCTCACGTTTGAGTATCTTGCCCGCTGGGCCGAGGGGAAGTTCATCGCAGTATTCGAAGCGCCGGGGCTGTTTGTAACCGGCCAATTCGGCTCGACACAGCGACGACAATTCGGAAGTCAGCCGATCCCGATCGGTCACATGGCGTTTAGGCACGACCATGGCTACCGGGGTCTCGCCCCACTCGGGGTCGGGAACGCCGACCACGGCCACCATGTCGACCCCGTCATGGCGGCCGATGACTCGTTCGATTTCGGCGGGATAGACGTTGAAACCGCCCGAGATGATCATGTCGGTCTTACGGCCGGTGATGTGTAGGTAGTTCTCGTCGTCGAGGTAGCCGAGGTCGCCGGTGCGCAGCCCGTCCGGCCGGAACGTTTCGGCGGTCTGTTCGGGGCGGTTCCAGTAGCCGATCGCATTGGCGGGACTGACTATGACGATCTCGCCAACCTGGCCCGCCGGCAGGGTATTGCCCTCGGCGTCGACGATGCGGATCGCACACATCGGCGTCTCCTGGCCACACGACGTCGCGATCGAGGTTTTGCCGTTAACGATGTCACGGTGGTCCTGGGGGGTCAGGATGGTGGCCTGTCCGCCACACTCGGTGAGTCCGTAGCGTTGCTGCAGGTCGCAGCCGAGCAAGTCCATCGCCCGGCGCGCCAGACCCGGTGGCACTGGGGCAGAACCGTAGGAGATGCGGCGCAGGCTCGACATGTCGCGCCGCGGACCCTCTTCGAGGATAGCCAGCGTGCGCTGCAACATCGTGGGGATGAATGTGGTGAAAGTGATTCTGCTGTGCTCGATTTCGTCGATCACCGCCTGCGGATCGAACTTCTGGTGGATGACCATCGTTTGGCCGAGATACAGCCATGACACTGTGCGGACCATGCCGCCGGCTGTGAAAAATGGTGTGGTTGCCAACATCACGTCAGAGCGGTTGGCCTCGGTGACCAGGTTGGTGTCGGCCGCCTGGTACAGCAACCCGCGGTGCGTGTGCATTACCCCCTTGGGCCGCCCGGTAGTACCGCTGGTGTAGAGGATGACCGCGAGATCGTCAGGCGAGATGTCGAAGTGTCGCGGGGCAGGCCACGTGTGCGCCAGCGCCGTCTCGTAGTCGGTGACCAAGTCGGTGTCGCCGAGCGTCCGGCGTCCGTCGATGCCGAGCACTACGGCCATCTCGCAAAGCTCGCCGATGAACTTCTTCAACTGGTCGGAATGGACGATCGCCGCTCGAGCGCCGGAGTCGTCGCGGACATGGGCGACCTCGTCGACTGCTAGGCGGACGTTGACCGGAACCGCGATGAGTCCCGCCTTTGCCAGGCCGAACGAGATCTCTGGCCACTCAATGCAATTGCGGGCGATAACCAGCACCCGGTCCCCCGGCATTAATCCGCGGCCGGTCAAGAAGTTCGCCAATCGCCGAGCGCGATCATCGACTTGCGACCAGGTGTGCACCCGGTCGCCCTCGACGAGCGCGCGTTTGTGCGGATAGCGGCGGGCGTTGTTGGTGGCGATGTCTCCGACGAGCATGGTCAGATCAGAAATGCGAGAGTGTCGATGGGTCCACTTGCGTCGATGAGGTGCACGATTTTGCGGATCAGCTTCAGCCCGTTCTCTGATCGCCGGACGGTGTGAACGACACGACCGGCCCAATATCGTTGCCGTACACGGTATTCGAAGAGGGCAAAGTTGGATTCGACGGTCACGGTGTTCTCGCTCTGTTCCACGACCTCGCTGTTGGAGAGCACCCGGCGCATCACTGACGGTGGGTTCTGGGAATGCCGGTTGCCGGTGTTTAGTTGCGCCACGCGGCTTTTGATGCGCCTTCCGTTGTCGTTGATGTAGGCCAGGGTGGTACGTGGGTCGTCGTTGGGGTGCATCGGCACCCGGTACTCGACTGTGTCGTCGTCGGCCCACAGCGACTCCCACTCCGAGTACCGACCCTCGTCGGCCAGCCGCGCCTCCAGATACAAAAACGACAGGACCTCGGGATCCGGCAGCGGCCGCATGACCGGGCTTTCGGGTTGGGTGTCAACAGTCATCGGTCACACCTTTCCGCCGACGACCGCTGCCCATTGGGCATAGAAACCGCGTTGCGGCGTTTCGGCGCTCTTGTCTGAGTTGACGATCCCGGTCTCGTCCTCGATGTCGGTGTCCATGCCGCGCGAGAGCACCAGCCACTCCGGTAGTTCGGCGGCCAGCCCGGCTTGGTTGCGCATGCCGATCTCGCCGTCGTCGGCGATGAGAAACCCCGCAGGCCCCATCGCGCCTTCGGAACGCCGCAGCGTGCGCTCGTTGAGCTTGTCCTGCCCGGGCATCAGCACCGCGGTGGTATAAGCGATGGTGCGGTTCACTGCCTGCGGCTCGACGAACATCACGTTCATCTCTGCCAGGAACAGATTGGGCCAGATCAGCGTGTGCGGTGGGCCGACAACCAGCGCATCGTGTGCCTGCGAGGGACCGTAGGTGCGCTCCAGCGCCTCAACGTATTCGGCCAGCTTCTCGCGCGGAATCCGCCCGTACCAAACGAATTCCTCGTTGAGCTTGCGGTATTCGTTGCTGTAGTCGATCTCGGAATGCCCGTTGCCCATGTCGCGGACTACCACGTCGACCTTGCTCGGCACATGCGATACCTTCGCCGGCCGGATCGCATCGTAGACCGACGCGTGGGTGAATAGCGCGTGATAGCCGTCTACGTTGTTCTCTACCACCATCTTCCAGTTGGCGTGGTGGAGGTGCTTCATCCAGTTTCCCCGCAGGTCGATCGAGTGGGTGGGGGACAGGTTCAGCAGACGGTCGATGGCAGTCGTTGCCCTACCAAGATGTTCAGAAAGTGAAATGTTCCCTGGTGCAAGGGATGCGAAAATAAAGCCGCCGTAGCTGTCGACACGCGGAGCCTGGACCAACCCTAGCTCGGAGCGCATCTGCTGGAATGTGCCACCATAGGCTTCACGCATCGGAACACCCTGCAGTACACCAGTATTGCTGAACGTCCAGCCATGATACGGGCAGCGGAACGAGTTGGCAGTGCCCTTCTCCGCGTTGCACAGCTTGTTCGCGCGATGTGTGCAGCGGTTAAGCAGCACGCGTACGACGCCGTCCTTGCCGCGGACCACCACGACGGGGTCACGGCCAATCATGCGGGTCAGATAGTCGCCGGGCTCGCTGATCTCGCTCTCGTGGGCCACATAGACCCAGCCTGTCTTGAAGATAGTGTCCATCTCGCGAGCAAAAATCTCCGGCGAGGTGTACACCGATCCGTGCACACGATCGGTCTGCACCACCGTGGTGACGTCGAAATCGTCGACCGCGGCGGCAGTGTCCAAAGTCGTCACGCGTGGTCCTCCCAAGTGTCGATGGCGGGAATCACGACACCGCCGAGATGGCGGTAGCCGACGCGCACCGCAGCGCCGATGGGCGGCGCACTGTCGCAGGGCGCGGTGGTGGTCATCACGATGCGATGTCCGCTGGCGAGCTCGACGTCGACGATCGGATAGGGGTGCTCGGCGCGAACGAGGCCTGGTTCCCGGCGGTGCATGAGGGTCGATGAATGCACGACCCCGACCGGTTCCACCGGTGCCCAGCACCGCTGTTGGCAGCCGCAGCGGTCACAGACCTGCTGCTCAAGCTCGAGCGGTAGGTCACATCCGAGGCAGCGCGGCAGCCTGAGTTCACGACGCGCCGCGGCCTCATACAGCGGGCGGATCAGCTCGTCGTCGGCATCGGGGGCTAGTGCCGCCTGGAGCAGCCAGTCCATTGTCGCGTTCGCCATCGTGGTCACTAGGGCATCATCCTTTCTGCGAGTGCCCGATGGGCGTTCGTAGGAGGGACTCGGCGGGGGCCGAGGTGACGGCCAGGTGTGGTCGCTCGTAGAGGGCCTGCATGACACCGCCGCCCTCGGTCCTCCCGGGGTCGCAGACCAGCTTCAGGAAGACGCGCCGCAGAGCGCCAGTTAGCGACCGTCCGGCCGTCGATCCCCTCGCCGGGTCGTCGCTGCCAACCCGAGGAGCCCTGGTGTCGGATCAGATCCCTGAAACCATCTATGTAGGTTTGGACCGGGCCGCCGCCATCCACGCGGTGTGCGTGGTGTCTGCGGTTGGTAAAGTACTGGCGCAGTTCACTATTGAACACAGCGCCCACGGCATTGCATCGCTGATCAGTCGGCTCGCCAAGTACGGCGATCCCGCCGATAATCATGTCGGGATCGAACGCCCGAACGGCCGCTTGGTCGACCTGCTGCTCGACGCCGGCCATCCAGTAATCCCAGTGTCGCCCAACGCGATCAAGACCTGGCGGGAAGGCGAGGTTGTTTCGGGTGCCAAGTCCGACGCCGGTGATGCACTCGTGATCGCCGAGTACCTGCGACTGCGCCACCACCGACTCCACCCGGTCACGCCCCACTCGGCCCAGACCAAAGCGCTGCGCACCGTGGTCCGTACCCGCGACGACATCGTCGAGATGCGGGTAGCTGCCACCAACCAACTCAGCTCCTTGCTCGAGGCCCACTGGCCCAGAGCAACGAAAATCTTCGCCGATGTGGAATCGCCTATCAGTCTGACGTTCTTGCGCCGGTACCCGACCGCAGCCGCGGCCGCTCACCTCGGTGAAAGACGCTTGGCCGCATTCTTGACCAAGCACGGCTACTCCGGTCGCCGCCCCGCCACCGAGCTTGTTACCCGGCTGCGCCGTGCCCCTGCTGGCGCCACTGACCCGACACTGACCGCAGCCATCCACGATGCTGTGCTCGCCCTGGTCACCGTGCTCGACGCGCTCAACACAGCCACCAAACAACTCGACCGGTCCGTCGCCCACCTCGAGGAGCACCCGGACGCCGAGGTCTTCACGTCGCTGCCAAGGTCGGGTCAGATCAACGCCGCCCAGGTACTCGCCGAGTGGGGCGACTCTCGGGCAGCCTACGACTCGCCCGACGCGGTCGCCGCCCTGGCCGGCGTCACCCCGGTCACCAAAGAGTCCGGAAAACAACACGCCGTGCACTTCCGCTGGGCGTGCAACCAACGCTTCCGCAGAGCCACCACCACATTCGCTGACAACAGTCGACATTTCAGCCCCTGGGCCGCACACATCTACAACCAAGCCCGCGCCCGCGGCCACGACCATCCCCATGCCGTCCGCATCCTCGCCCGCGCCTGGATCCGCGTGATCTACCGCTGCTGGCACAACCACCAGCCCTATGACCCCAACCTCCACGGCGGAACCCAAAGACTGACCAACGCAGCCTGAGCTTGACTCAGGAAGTGTCATGCCGCCCGCTCCAAGACCAGCGCCGCATGGTGGTCCATTCGTCCCCCGATGCCGCCCACCAGCGCGATGGCCGCGCCAGGCACCTGGCGGGCGCCGCCTGCACCGCGCAGCTGGATGACGGCCTCGGCCAGCGGCGTCATGCCCTGTAGGTAGTACCCCGAAAGCTGGCCCCCGCCGGTGTTAGTGGGCAGCAGTCCATCGGGGCCGATCTGGCCGTCGCGGACGAACGCGCCGGCGGGCGCATCGCCGGTAAGCCGGTATTCGTCGAGCAGAATCAGCGTCACGATGGAGAACGGGTCGTAGAGCTCGGCGACGTCGAGGTCGGTGCGCGCAAGGCCGGCTTGCGCGAGTGCGTCGTCGACAGCGCGGACTCCGCCGCCGAACCACGACTCGGCCCCTGACCGTCGGCGCCTCACCGGGTGGTGGCGGCCGCTGCCGCGGATCCGCACCCGCATGGTGCCGATCGACCGCCGGCCACTCATAACCACCGCGACGGCACCGTTGACCGGGCGCGCGCAGTCCACACGCCGCAGCGGATCGGCGACCATAGGGCTTGCGGCGTAACCGTCGGCGTCGAGGGGTTCGCGGATGACGGCGTCTGGATTGCCCATCGCCCAGGCCCGCGCTTGGGTGGCCACCGCGCACAGGTCGTCGGTGCTGGACCCGGTGACGTGCAACCAGCGCTGCGCCAGCAGCGCGTAGGTGGGTACCGAGCCGAGCAGACCACAAGCGCGTTCCAGCCCACGTACTCCGGTGTTGCCGCCGCTGTGTGCGTATGTCGAGCCCGAGCCCTTGCCCGACACCAGCGGGGCATCGGCGAACACGCACACCGCGGTCGACGCCTCGCCGGCGGTAATTGCGTGCACTGCACGCTGGATCATCGCAATCGCAGTGGCGCCTTTGATCTCCACGTGCTCAAGCAGCCGCAGGTCGGCGAAGCCGCCGTGGGCCGCGAAACCGACGCCGAGCCGGTCCGGGCGCACCCCTTGGGATGATCCGACCAGCAACCCGTCGACGTCGCCCGGGCCGATGCCGGCGTCGGCTAGTGCTGCGGCGGTGGCCTGGCAAGCCAGTTGGACCGGAGTCGCGCCCGCCTGCAGCGACATCGCTGTCATCCCAAAGCCGACGAGCTCGGCAGTGGCAGTCACCGGCTCAGCCCGCCGCGTTCGCGATCCCCTCTGTAGTTGCCCACGCGCAACCAGTCTTCGCGGTCTTCGTAGGTCGCCAAGGTAAAGCTGGCCAATTCCAGCGGGCACAAGAAGATGTGCGCGCCACTTTCCAGATCTTCGACGAGCAGCCGCGGGCCGTTGCCGTTGAGGTCCAGTGACAGCCGGACGGCGGCGAACTCGTTGACCAAGTCCGCCAGCACGCGCCGCCCCGGGACCGCGGTGTTCACGAAAACATTATTACCGCATGCTACTGTCAGAATCAATTGAATAGACAGAAGTGCCTAGCCGAAAACATCAGCTCTCTAGATCCGCTATTGCGTTGTCTACGTGCGAACATGCACACTAATCGAACACGCCGAAGGACGTCGATGACCCCAAACTGTAGTTGACACTGATGTCAGAAGTAGCGGAAGAGAGACGAGATGGAGCAACGGTCAGCGCCACCGGCGTCAGTGGGTGGCGCGCTGGTCGACACAGAGAACTACCGGAGCATATGGATGCTTCTCAAGGAGGTGGCGTTCACCCAGGGGTTCATCGATATCGAGGTCAACGGCGCGCTGGTGCGGACCCGCTATGCCGAGGCCGGTTTGCCCGATAAGCCGCACGCGGTGTTGCTGCACGGTACGGGCGGACACTGGGAGACGTTCGCGCCGAATCTGGCCGCGCTGTCTGAGCACTTCCACTGTGTGGCGATCGACATGGTGGGCAACGGGTTTTCAGGCAAGCCCGACTACGACTACGAGATCGCCGTCTACCGCGAGCACGTGCTGAAGGTGATGGACCACTTCGGCATGGCCAACGCTCACTTCGTGGGGATGTCGCTGGGCGCCTGGGTTTCCGCGGCAATTGCAGTGTCGCATCCCGACCGGGTGAACAAGATGATCCTGATGTCACCCGCGGGCAAGGAGGCGGCCGCAGCGAACATGGCGCGGATTCGCGCTGAACGCACCAAGGCCGTTAACGAGCCCACTTGGGAGTCGCTGTACACAGTCTTCGAGCACCTGATCGCCGACGAAGCCAACCGGCTGCCCGACCTTATCGGGCTGCGTCGGGCGATATATCAGCGCGCCGACACTCGTGCGACCATCGAGCACCTGTTGATCTTGCAGGACGCCACCGCACGCGAACGCAACCTGATTCCGGAGGAGAAGTGGAGGTCGATCACGGCGCCGGTGATGGTCGTGGCCTCGGGCCGCGACCTCGGCGTCTACCAGGACACCGCGACCGCGATCGCCGAGTTGATCCCCAGCGCCGAGATCTTCGACATGCCCGACGTACGCCATTGGCCGCATTTCGAGAATCCCGAATCGTTCAATCCGGCCGCAGTCGCCTTCCTCACCAAGTGACACTGTGCCAATGAAACGGCCAGGTCCCGATGAGATCGCCGAGATCGCTCGGCGGCTTTACGCCGCCGAGCAGAAGCGTGAACCGATCCGGCAGTTGTCGCTTGAGTATCCCGACATGACCATTGAGGACGCGTACGCCGTGCAGCGGGCGCTGGTCGACCTGAAGGTCTCCGACGGCCGCGCGGTCAAGGGTCGCAAAATTGGCCTTACCTCGAAGGTGATGCAGCGCGCGGCATCGATCGATGAACCGGACTATGGCGCGCTGTTCGACGACATGTTCATCGACAACGGCGGCCGAGTGGCACCGGGCCACTTCATCCGGCCGCGGATTGAAGTCGAATTGGCGTTTGTGCTCGGGGATACGCTGCGGGGACCGGGGGTGACGTTATTCGATGTGCTGCGGGCCACCGAGTTCGTTACCCCAGCGCTGGAGATCCTCGATGCGCGGGTGCAGATGTCGGACCCTGACACCGGTCACCTACGCACGATCGTCGACACGATCGCCGACAACGCTGCCGACGCGGGTCTGGTGCTGGGTGGGCGGGTGTTCCGGCCGCTCGACGTCGACTTGCGGTGGGTGGCAGCTCTGCTGTTGCGCAACGGCACGGTTGAGGAGTCTGGGGTGGCGGCGGCGGTGCTTAACCATCCAGGCAACGGCGTAGCCTGGCTTGCCAATCGCGTAGCGCCGTATGGGGTTTCGCTTCAGCGTGGCGAGGTGATCCTGTCCGGGTCGTTCACTAAGCCGGTGTTCGCGGAGCCTGGAGACACGTTCGTCGCCGATTATGGCGCACTCGGGACGGTGTCGGTGGTGTTTGACCGCGAGGAGACGGTTCGGTGAGCAATCGCTGGGTCGAACACATCAGCTCCGGTACACCACGATTCGGCATGTGGATCGCGTCTGGCAGCGGGTACGTCACCGAGATTTGCGCCGGGTCGGGCATCGACTGGGTGCTGCTGGACCAGGAGCATGCGCCCAACGACCTGCGCACCACGCTCGAGCAGCTGCAGGTGCTCGCCGGCTACCCCGATGCCGATGTAGTGGTGCGCCCGCCCGCTGCGGACCCGGTGTTGATCAAGCAGCTACTCGACATCGGCGCGACCAATCTCCTGGTGCCGATGATCGGCAGCCCGGCGCAGGCAGCCGACGCAGTTGCCGCGACCCGGTATCCGCCAGCAGGCACTCGCGGCGTTGGCAGCGCGCTGGCGCGAGCGTCGCGGTGGAACCGCATTTCTGACTATGTTGTCACTGCAAACGATAGAGTCTCACTGACCGTACAGGTGGAATCGGCAGAGGGGCTCCATTGCGTCGGCGACATCGCTGACATCGACGGGGTCGACGCGGTGTTCATCGGTCCGGCCGACCTCGCGGCCTCGATGGGCAAACTCGGCCAACCTGAACACCCTGAGGTCGTTAGCGCAATCGAAAAGGCTTTAGCGACGGTGGTCGAACGCAGGAAGGCAGCCGGGGTGAATGCATTCACCGAATCAATCGCGCGCCGCTATCTGGCTGCGGGTGCGACATTCATTCTGGTCGGTGCAGACGTCGCGCTGCTGGCCCGCGGTACCGAGCAGCTGGTGGCCAGGTACCGGAAGCCCTCGATCTGAGCTTTATTTCTGACTGTAGTGTCACCTATACTCCGCGAGTATGGACCTGGATTTCACGGTTGATCAGCTGGAATTCCGCGACCAGGTCCGCACCTGGCTTGACGAGAACAAGCCGGTCGAACCGCGACCGCGCGACCACGCTGGCATCCGCGAGTACGACCTGGCCTGGCAGCGCACCCAATGGGAAGGCGGCTGGGCCGGCATCACGTGGCCCACCGAGTACGGCGGCAAGGGGCTGACCTTGCTGCAGCAGTTGATCTGGTACGAGGAATATGCCGCCAGGGGCTTCCCGGGGATCGACGCTTGCTTCGTCGGGTTATCCCACGCAGGGCCAACACTAATCACCAGGGGTAGCGAAAAGCAGAAGTCGTTTCATCTACCGAAAATCCTGCGCGGAGAAGTGGTGTGGTGCCAAGGCTTCTCCGAACCCGACGCCGGGTCCGATCTCGCTGCACTGCGCACCAAGGCCGTCATTGACGGCGACGAACTCGTCGTCAACGGCCAGAAGGTGTGGACCAGCTTCGCCACCGTCGCTGACTACCAGGAGCTTTTGGTGCGTACCGATAACACCCAAGGCAAGCACCGCGGCATCACCTGGGTGATCTGCGACATGTCCAGCCCGGGTATCGATGTGCGTCCGATTGAGACGATCGAGGGCGGTGCCGAATTCTGTGAGGTGTTTTACGACAATGTGCGGATCCCGCTGTCCAACGTCGTCGGCGAGGTGGACAACGGGTGGTCGGTTGCGATGGCCACGCTGTCGTTCGAACGGGGAACAGCTTTTACCGCAAACCAGGTGCGACTGGCAAAGACCGTCGAGGATCTGATCGATTATGCCCGCGACCATGTCGGACCTGATGGGCGTCGGCCCGCCATCGCCGACGACGAGATCGCCCGGCGGCTGGCGCAGGCACGGGCCTCGGTGGCTTCGCTGCGTGCGCTGACCTACTCCAACATCTGCCTGGCAATGCAATCCGAGACACCCGGCCCCAAAGGTTCGATGGTCAAGCTGCTCTATGCCGATTTGACCAAGGAAATCGCGAAACTCGCGCTCGACATCCTCGGACCGGGTGCTCTACGGGCCTCGTCGCGGTGGGACGACGACGGCTGGGTGGGCTACTACTACTGGTCGTTTTCGCAGTCGATCGGCGGCGGGACATCGGAGATCCAGCGCAACATCCTCGGCGAACGCGTCCTCGGACTGCCGCGGTAGACAGGCGAACGACAATGAATCTTTTGCCCAGCGCTGAACAACTCGAAATCGTTTCGGCTACAGCGCAATTCCTTGAGCAGCGAATGCCTGTCCAACACATCCGAGCCGACCGCCACGCGAAATCAGTGGTGCGTGCCGACGTGTGGCGCGACGGCGCCCAGATGGGCCTGCTGACCCTGGGACTGCCAGAGGATCTCGGCGGCTTAGGTCGAGCGTTCGACGACGAGGTGCTGCTGCACATCGAGCTCGGCAAGCATCTCGCTCCCGGACCCTTCCTGGCCGGGACATTGGCTGCGCGGCTGGCCGCAGTGTGTGGCGACGCCGAGCGTGCCGACGAGATCGGTTCGGGGCGCGCACTAGTCGCGCTCGCGGTAATGCGGGGGCCCGGTGAGCCGCATCGGGTCAAAGGCACGTTCGACCTGTTTGACGCGGTAGGCGCACGCTACGCCTTGCTGGTGGCACGCAGCGGTGCCGCGCTGGTCGACATCGCAGCATTCGGCGAACCAATCGTCGTCGAGCCGGCCGACCCCGCCACACGGATGGCCTCGGCGGCCGTCCAGTCCGCCACGCCGCTGCATTGGCTGCCCGCAGACACCGACTGGATCTGGGGGCGTGCGATGGTGCTCTCGGCTGCCTACCTGACCGGGCTGGCCGCCGCCGCTGCCCAGGCAGCGACGGAGCACGCCAAGATCCGGGTCCAGTTCGGCAAACCGATCGGGGTGAATCAGGCGATCAAGCACCGCTGCGTGGACATGGCAGTCGCCGCCGAGGCCGCCCAAGCACAAAGCTTCTTCGCCGCCATCGCCTTGGACAGCGGACGAGCTGATGCGCTGCTGCAGGTGCTGTCTGCTGTCATCGTGGCCGGCAAGGCGGCTGTGGATAACGCTGCCGCAGGTATCCAGGTGTTCGGCGGAATCGGTTACACGTTTGAGAACGATATGCATTTGTACCTGAAGCGCGCACACGTACTTCGCCATTTGTTCGTTGAGCCAGCTGAGGCGCTGGCCCAGCTGCTCGCCCAGGAGCGCGCACAGTGAGTGGCGCCGTCGCGATCGCCGGGGTGGCGCTCTCCGATGTGGGGAGGGTCGACGATAAGAGCCCCTACGAGCTGATCGCACAGGCAAGCCGACGAGCGCTGGCCGACGCGGGCCTGTCGCCGGCCGACGTGGACGGGCTTGCCTCGACCGGGCAGGGGGCGCTGCCCCCGGTAGACGTGGGCGAATACCTCGGGCTTCGGCCGCGGTGGGTTGACTCCACCGCCGTCGGGGGCGCGGCTTGGGAAGCGATGGCCTCCCACGCAGCCGACGCGATCACCGCCGGACACGCTGACGTGGTGCTGTTGGCCTACGGTTCGACGGCGCGCGCAGATCTGCGAAAGGGCTTGCGCGGAGCAAGCATCAACTGGGGTGCTCGCGGACCGCTGCAGTGGGAAGCGCCGTACGGGCACACCTTGATTGCGAAGTACGCGATGGCCGCACGCCGCCACATGTTCCAGTATGGCACCACCATCGAGCAGCTGGCCGAGGTGGCGGTGTCTGCCCGGTTCAACGCCACGGACAATCCCGAGGCCTACTACCGTGACCCGATCACCGTCGACGACGTGATGTCCGGCCCGATGGTCGCAGACCCGTTCACCAAGCTGCACTGCTGTATCCGCAGCGATGGCGGCGCCGCGGTCGTCATGGTGAACGGCGAACGGGCCAAAGATCTGCGCTCTCAACCTGTGTGGGTACTTGGCGCCGCCGAAACCACCTCGCACATGCTGACCTCGCAGTGGGATGACATGACGATCGGACCTGCGGCGGTGAGCGGATCGTTGGCGTTCGCGCGCGCCGGCGTGCGTCCCGGCGACGTCGACGTGGCCGAACTTTACGACGCATTCACCTACATGCTGCTGTGCACCATCGAGGATCTTGGCTTTTGCCCGAAGGGTGAGGGTGGCGGGTTCGTCGAGGCGGGATCGCTGCGCCTTGGCGGTGCGCTGCCCACCAACACCGACGGGGGCGGCCTGTCAGCGTGTCATCCGGGTCAGCGCGGGCTATTCCTCCTTGTGGAGGCGGTTCGCCAGCTGCGCGGTGAATGCGGGCCCCGGCAGGTGCCGGACGCGAAGATCGCCTGTGTCAGCGCCACCGGTGGCTGGTTTTGCTCAAGCGGCACGATGATTCTCGGTGCCGAGGAGCCGTAGTGCCGCGACCGCCGCTTGACGCAACCTGCGGTGACACCCGGGCATTGCTCGAGGCCGCCGCCGTCGTTCACGGTGACCGGGAAGCCTATGTGGAGCCCGGCGGTCGCATCACCTTCGCCGATTGGGTCGGCCGGGCCCGTGCAGTCGCACTCCAGTTCGCCGCCGCGGGGGTCGGTAAGGGTGACGTGGTCGCGCTGTGGTTGCCGTCGGGCATCGACTACGCAACGTGTTACGCGGCCGCGGCGATGATCGGCGCCATCACCACTGGTTTGAATCCCCGGTTGGGCCCACGCGAGGTCGAGGCGGTTATGTGTCAAGCGGGTCCAGCGTTGATCGTAGCGGACCATCGATTGGACCCCATTGGCACCTGTGGCCGGCCGGTGCTGTCTCGCGACAGCTTAGCCCAACACTGCGAACGCAGCGATTCGCTGCCCGCGGTGGCGCTGTACCCCGCCGACCCGGTGACTGTCATCTTCACCAGCGGAACCACGGGTGCCCCCAAGGGGGCGGTGTTCGACGCCGCAAATTTGGCGGCTGGCGCAGAATCGGCGGGTGTGATGAGCGCCCCGTACGACCGGCGGCTGACGTCGACGCCGTTTGCTCACGCTGGCTATATGTTCAAGTTGTGGGACCAGCTCGTGTGGGGTACCACCCTGGTAGTCCCGCCGGTTCCATGGTCGGCACCGGCCATGTTCTCGATCCTGCGCGACGAGCACATCACCGTCGCAGGCGCGGTGCCGACCCAGTGGGCCAAGCTGCTGGAGATCCCAGGCGTCTGCGCGGATGTACTGCCGCACTTAAGAATCGGAGTTGCGGCCACCGCCCCTGCGCCGCCCGATCTGCTGCGCACTGTGGCGGACCGGTTGGGAGTGGCGCTTGTCGTGCGTTACGCGATGACGGAATGTCCGACTATCTGCGGCACCGAGCCTGATGATCCGCCCGATATCCAGTTCCACACCGTTGGCCGCCCGGCGCCGGGAATGACAGTCCGGGTCGCTGATGACGGTGTCATCGAGGTGAGCGGGCCGTGCGTGATGCGCGGCTACTGGCGCAATCCTGAACTAACCGCATCGGTGCTTCGGGAAGGTTGGTTGAGGACCGGCGACGTGGGAGTTATCCGAGACGACGGCAATCTGTCAATCACCGGCCGCAGCGGTGACATGTACATCCGCGGCGGTTACAACATCCATCCGGTAGAGGTGGAAAAGGTGCTCGTGCAGCATCCGGGCGTGAAGACGGTGGCGGTTATCGGACGGCCAGCACCGGTGATCGGTGAGATCGGTGTGGCCTTCGTGGTGCCGGCGGGCGATCCACCGTCCTTGGAGGAACTGCGTGCGCACGTGAAAAAGCAACTGGCTGACTACAAAGCGCCGGACGAGCTCGTAGTCCTCGATGAACTCCCGTTAACGCCGATGCTGAAGGTGGATAGGGCCGCTTTGCGGCGTCGGCTTCCCAGCAAGTGACAGCGCGTGAGGGTCTTGACCCGCGCGCACCCGTCGGAGATGGGTAGGCCCGGCAGCCGAACGGTCAGATCACCCCTGGCTGGCTGTTGCGGTGATGATGCGGGCCGCAGCAGGCACGCTGGGGACTACAGCTGTCGCAGGTAGTGCTCGACCAAACCGACCGCGCGCTGCGGGTAGCTTTTGGCGGTCGCGGTCTCGAGCCCGCCCCGCGCGAGCAGCACAGCGAGCCGGTTGGTGATCAGCGACAGCACAAACGCAGCCAGCAGCTGGTAGTAGACGTTGTCGCCGCCAAGCGCGCCGCCGAAATCCCGGTACCGGCGCTCGAACTCTGCGTCATCGGGAACACCGGGCGGCCGGGTGAGACCGAGCGACTCACAGAGAAAACGTTCAAACATAACCCACCAGCCCAGATCGATGTCGGGCGGCCCGGTGGTTGCCGTCTCCCAGTCGAACAATGCGAGCACCGAAAGGTCATCTGCGAAGCACATGTTTCCGACACGTGCGTCTCCCCAGACGATGGTCTCCGTCTCGTCGTCCGGGGCGGAGTCGAGAATGACCGCCAGCGCTCGTCTCAACATATCGGCGCCGACACGCAGATCGTCGTGGCACCACTCGTACCAGCTGACCAAGTTGTGCAGGTACCGCTGCAGCGCTGTGGCATCCGTACCGGGCCCTGCCCGCAGGAACTGCAGGTCTTCGGGGTCGTCGATCTGGTGGATGTCGACCAGCGCGCGAAGCGCGTTGTCGCAGAGCAGTTCTCGCTGACTAGCGGACAGCTCGGCGGTCCAACCACGTTTATGCCAGCTGGGAACGTCTGACGGTACTCGTCCATTCACGCGCCTCATCACATAGCAGGGGGCTCCGAACACCGTCTGGTCGTATTCCACGCCGACGATGTGCGGCACCGGAATTCCGTGTCGGCCCAATCGCCGCATTACCTCGGCCTGTCGTGGTGCGTTGGGTGTGGTGAACAACTGGTGATCATTGGCCTGGATCCGTATGACCAGATTGTCGCTGTGCCGCCGTCCCGCCGAATCGGCCCAGGAGGCGGTGAAAAAGAGCGTCTTTCCTGAGTACCCGGAGTCCGGGGCGGTGAACTCGGAGATATCGAACGACGCCACACCGCCCGGGGCGATCCGCGGCGGGAGCCACCAGCGCAGTGCTTCCCGGATGCGCGCGTCAACAATGTCGCAATGCGCCACGTATGCCATGAGACACCTGCCGAAAACTGAACACTACTGTCAGAATACCTGCATGACAGATTGCTTGACTGACCGGATACCCCTTGGTGTCTACGCGCTGCCGGGACGCATCAGCGATCCGAGGCTGGCGATAGGCCAGGCGCAAGCGGCCCAACGACTGGGTATGTCGACGTTGTGGCTCAGCGAACGGTGGGGAACCAAAGACTTCGGGGTGCTTGCCGGTGCGATCAGTCAGGTGACGCCAACGATCCAGATCGCTTCGGGTATAACGCATTTCCAGTCTAGGCATCCGGCTCTGCTCGCCTCCCTGGCTATGACTGCTCAGGCGCTTTCGGGCGGTCGCATGATCATTGGAGTCGGTCGATCGGTCGACGCCATGTGGGCCGCGGTGGGCTTGCCGCCAGCGACCAATGCGTCGATCGTCGACTATGCCGACATCTTTCGGCGCCTATGTCGGGGCGAGAGGGTGCGTTACGACGGTCCGGCTGGCAGGTATCCGGGTTTGCGGCTCAACGACGTTCCCGACCAGCCGGTGCCGCCATTGGTCTGGGCGGCGATCGGCCCGAAGAGCCTGGCGTTGGCTGGCAGCCACTTCGACGGTGTGCTGTTGCACCCCTTTCTCACCCCAGACGCGGTAGGCCGCTCGGTGGCGCTGGTTCGAGCCGCTGAACGCGCAGCCGGCCGTCGGGCGGGTAGTGTCCGCGTCTACGCCACCGTGGTGGTCGCCTGCGGACTGCCTCCCGAGAAGGAAGTCGCGGTGGTGGGAGCGCGAGCGGTGACCTACTACCAGGTGCCCGGGTTTGGAGAGCAATTGGCCGCAGTCAACGGATGGGACCGAGAACAATTGGCGCGGCTGCGATCTCACCCCCGCTTGGCGGGCTTGCAGGGCGCGGCAGATTCCGTGCTTACCCTGGAAGAACTCATAGACGTCGCGTCGGTGTTGCCGGCCGAATGGACCGCTAGCGCCGCCGCGATTGGCTCGGCATCGGCGTGCGTCGAAGTTCTCGAGCGTTATCGTGACGCTGGCGCCGATGAGCTGGTGTTACACGGCAGCACTCCCGACCAGCTCGAACCATTGTTCCGTGCGCCTGGGTGCCCTCGTTAGATTGACTGGTTATCGGTGCCGGGCCAGTTGAGCGCGATAGTGTTCCACATCGCATTTTCGGTTGAGCCCAGACGCATCACATGCGTTGAGGGCACCGGTAAAACAAACGGATCAGGTCCGCGCTAGCGGCGTCCAGCGGAGTCCACCGTCCTGCTGCTATTTGGCGTCGGTAACCGCGATCCGCATAGTTCGAAACACCGACCGAGCGGACCTGGCCCGCAGATGCCCGAGAAACGGCCTAACGCCCACGGTCATCGATTAACATCGGCCGTCTCGCCATGGGAGAGCCGACGGTAGTCGTTCATCATCAGGGAGGGGGTCTCCGGTTTTCACCGCGATGTGTTTGACCAACAGCCACCGTCCATTCTCTCGGCGAAGGTGATCGTGATAACGCCCCACAAACGACATCTCGGCCCGGCCGTCCTCTGGTATCAATGCCACGATCGCGTCGCTCCAGGCCCGAGCCTCCTTTCCATGCATCTCGATTACCGGCGCAAAGAGAATGTGCTCCGGCCTCCGCGAAATTCGCGACGCCGGTCGCCGCGGCAACCGGCGCAAAGTCGTCTCGTGGCGAAGCTGCGTTCAGCCACCCAATCGCAGGCCCGGGTTGCGGGTGCCGAACAGATCGGTACCCATAATGACGCCAAGTTTTCCTGCCTCCCAGCGCTTTCCGCCGTTCGACACGCTGGAAACCGGATGCCAACCCTTGAGTAGCTGGAGGTCCTCGCCGACTGCGCGGATGACTTGCCCGCTGATATGACCGGCCTCGGGGCTGGCCAGCCAGGCCACCACTGGCGAACTCAATGCTGGATCCTTGGGGTCGAACTCGTCGTCGCTGAGTTCGTCGGGTTCGATCGGTGCCGCTGCCCCGGGCATCGACGCCGACATGCGGGTACGGCCGCCAGGGCTGATCACGTTCGCGGTCGCGCCGATAGACGCCAGTTCCAGGCTCAGCGTCTGCGTCATACCGACGATCGCCGCTTTGGCTGCACTGTAATTCGTCTGCCCGAAATTTCCATGCAATCCAGCACCGGATGTGGTGTTGATGATTCGCCCATACACCTTGCCGCCGTTGGCTTTCGCCTCAGACCGCCACTTGCGTGCGACCGCGCGGCTGGTCAGCCAAGTTGCTCGGACATGCACCCGCATTACAAGGTCGAAATCGTCGGCCGTCATATTCCATATCGCCTTGTCGCGGACGATGCCAGCGTTGTTGACGACAATGTCCAGGCGACCCAGCTGTGAATAGGCGCGCTCGACCATCAGCTCGACCTGTCCTTCATCGCCGACATCGCTGAAGTCGGAAATGGCATTGCCAGCGCGACTTTCGATGATCTGTACGACCTCATCGGCGACCTTTCCGCTGCCTTCGCCGGAAAGTGAAGTGCCGAGGTCATTGACGATCACGACGGCACCGTGTCTTGCCAGCTCGAGCGCGTGCCCGCGGCCGATGCCGTGCCCGGCACCGGTGACCAGGGCGACCTTGCCGTCGAGCAGTCCTGTCATGGCCTCTCCTCGGTCGGGGTGAACACGGTCAGATATGGCGAGTCAGGGTCGTCGTCGACCGGCCTAAAACGAGCTGTTACCGTCATCCCGATCCGGAGTTGGTCGGGCGACGCACCCTCGATCATCGTCATTAGCTTGGGGCCTTCGGCCAGTTCGACGATGGCGGCTACATATGGCAACCGGTCGCGAAATGGTGGCAGGTCGTTGACATAGACCGTCGAGTACGTGTAAAGGGTGCCGTGGCCGCTGGCCCGGACCGGGTGGATGTTATCGCTCCAGCAGTATGGGCAGAACGGCCGCGGGTAATGGTGCACCTTGGCGCACGACCCGCACTTGGCGATTACCAGCCGACCCTCTCGTGCCGCGTCCCAGTAGGGTGTGCTCGCCGCATCGATGATCGGGATGTCTGCTCGCCCCACTGTCTTCACCACCCAGTGAACTCGGTCGGCCGCTTCTCGGTGAACGCCTGGACACCTTCTTTCGAGTCGTGCGAATACGACTGGATCTCCTGAGCCATCGCCTCGGCGACGAACGCAGCGGCCCGGTCGGTGTCGGGAGAGTCATTGAGCAGGCGCTTGGTGAGTGCGATCGCGCTGGTGGGCGCCACAGCTAGCCGGGCCGCGAAATCCGCCACCACGTCATCGAGTTCGTCGGCCGACACCACACGGTTGACCAGGCCCAGCGTTAGCGCCTCGGCAGCAGCGAGCTTTTCACCCAAAAATGCCATTTCCTTGGCCTTCTGCATACCGATCCGCCTCGGCAACAGATAACAGCCACCCCCGTCTACCACCAGCCCGCGCTTTACGAAAGACTCAGCGAAGTAGGCGTTTTCGGTGGCGATGACGAGATCGGAGGCATAGGCGAGGTGAGCGCCCACACCGGTCGCGGCACCTTGCACTGCGGTGATCACTGGCTTGTTGCAGTCGAGGACGGCGGCCACAAGTTTCTGGGCGCCGTTCATGATGCGCCGCATCGGATCCAGCACCTTCTTCTCCGCAGTGGCGCGGCGCTCGGCAAGTGAGGCCACGTCGGCACCGGCGCAGAAGTGTTTACCATTGGCCCGCAGCACCACTACGCGCACCTCGGCCTCGCTGTCGGCGATGCCCATCAGCGCAATGACCGCGTCACGGTCAACCGGTCGCAGCGCGTTGGCGGCTTCGGGCCGGTTCAGCGTGATGGTCATAACGCTGCTGCCGATCTCGGATAACACGCTCGCCTCGTGCATCATGGTGTATACGCGGCCCGCAGATGTTTGATGCCGTTCACGAAGTTCGAGCGCAACATCACCGGTTCTCCGACCGAGGTGATGTCTGGATAGCGGTCGTAGAGCATCTTAAACGCGACGTTGAGTTCGAGTCTGGCCAGGTGAGCGCCGAGACAGAAATGCGGACCCGGTCCGCCGAAAGCAACGTGGTTGTTGGGTGAGCGGGCAATGTCGAACACCTCGGGATCGCGGAACACTGCCGGGTCCCGATTGGCCGCCGGATACCACATGACGACCTTGTCGCCCTTCTGGAAGGTGTGGCTACCCGACGCCAGCGCTACTCCGTCGGTGGTCACCGTGCGGCGCATGTGAATTACCGGACTGGCGTATCGCAGGATCTCTTCGATCGCGCTCGGTGCGAGGTTGTCGTAGTCGGCGAGCAGTCGATCACGCTGCTCGGGGTGGCGGCTGAGAAGGTGCAGGCCATGTGTCAGCGCGTTGCGCGTCGTCTCGTTGCCGGCGCCGAGCAGCAGGATGAAGAACTTCGCCAATTCCTGTGGGGTCAGGTTCTCCTCATCGGATGTGACCAGCTTGCTGATCACATCACCGGTCGGATTGGCGATCCGGTCCTCGGCGATGTCCCTAAGGAGCCTGATCAGGCCCTCGCTGTGCTCGGTCACCGCGGCCTCGATACCGGCGACACTCTGATCCGGCACGTACTCCGGATCAGAGGCGCCGAGAACGACATCGCTGACCCGCAGGATGAACTGTTCGTGCTCGCGCGGGACCCCGAGCATGCTGTCGATGATCCGCAGGGGCAACAAGGTCGCGAATGCGCTGACGAAATCGCACTCGCCCGATGGCGGCATCTCATCAAGGATCTCGGCGGTGGTCTGCTCGACCAGGCCGCGTAACTCCGAGAGCATGCGAGGAGTAAAGCCGCGCGACACGATCTTGCGGAGTCGCATGTGCTCTGGGTCGTCCATGTCGATGATCGAGCCGCGGTATTCCCGCATCTGTTTGGTCTGGTCGAAGATCTGGGTGCCAGCGGCGGAACTGAACTCGCTGGGCCGGCGACTGATGTCGAGGATGTCGGCGTGGTTTCCCACCGCCCAGAATCCGCGCGCCGGCGACAAGTCAAAGCGGTTGGTGCGGACGAAAATGGGCCGGCCCTTTTCCCGGAGCCGTGCGTAGAGCGCGGGGCGCTCGTCCGGTCGGTCCTGCCACCATTGCAAGTCGATGAGCGAGCGGAACTCCAGTTCGCCGGTTTCAGTAACAGGCACGATCCGATTCTGGCATTAGTGTCACTCAATGGCAACATTAGCCTTGGGATCGAATCCGCTGGCAGTCTAGGTAATGGTATATGTGTGCCTCTCGCAGAGATGCTGGGTGGGTTAACCTTCTGACAATTATGTTCATATAAGGAAGGCGCTACCCTGATGGACCTGAATCTGCAGGACAAAACGTTCGTCGTGATCGGCGGCACCGCTGGCATTGGCTTGGCGGCCGCAAAGTGCTTGCGGCCGACGGCGCAGCGGTCGCGGTAGTCGGCCGGGACGAGGCGAAGGCCAAAAAAGCGGCAGCCACCCTGTCGGAGGTGGGTGCCCCCGCAGCGCATGGGCTGACATACGACGTGAGCAGGCCCGGTGCCGCGGCCGAGGCGGTCGGCGATGCAGTCGAGAAGTTGGGTCGAAGCCTGCACGGTATTGCTGTCACGATGGGCACAGCCGGAATGATGCCCATCGACGCCGACGATGCCGCATGGGATGAGGCCTTCCACGATGTGTTGCTTGCGACCACTCGCAGCGTCCAGGCCGCGTTACCGCACCTGGCCAGGACCAAAGGCGCGGTCGTGACGACTGCGGCCTATTCGGCGCGCGCTCCGCACGAACCGCGGTTGCCCTACGCCAGCCTCAAGGCCGCCGTCGCTACGTTCACCCGCGGTATCGCCCGTACACACGGCCATGATGGGATCCGGGCCAACTGTGTTGCACCAGGGGCGGTGGAAACCGAAGCCCTGCACATGATCCGGGGATACATCGCGGAGAGTAAGGGCTACCCGTACCACGAGGCACTGGAGCGTGCGCTCGTCGACGATTTCGGCTTCGACGCGGCCCTGGGTCGCCCTGGGCAGCCCGATGAGATCGGGTCTTTGATCGCATTCTTGCTGTCCGACCGATGCGGATTCCTCACCGGGCAGACAATTTTCGCCGACGGTGGAGCGCCATAGCAGCCCGGACAGCGAGCTATTGGGCCCCCGGATAGACAAGTACGCCGCGGATGTTAGTCCCGGCGCGCATGTCGGCATAGCCGTCGTTGACCTTTTCCAACGGATAGGTTCTGGTGACCATCGACTCCAGGTCCACTTGGCCAGCGCTGTACAACTCGAGGATTTTCGGGATGTCGGCACGCGGATTGCCTGAGCCGTAAAGCGTTCCGACGATTTGCTTCTCGCTCAGGGTGAGATCCATCAAATTGGCTCGGATATCCCGCTCCAGCATTGGATGGATGTTGGTGATCACCAGCCGTCCGCGTTTGGCGGTCATCGCCAATGCTTGTGCGACCAACTGGCCGTCGCCAACCCCCATGGCGCAAATGAATTTGTCGGCCCCGCGATTCCAAGTCGCCTCGGCGACAACATCTTTGGCTTCGATCCAGTCGGCGGCGGTATGTGTGGCGCCCATCTTGCGCGCCTCGTCGCGCTTGTGTTCCGACGGGTCGATGACGGTGATCGTGCGGGCACCGGCCAGTCGGGCGCCCTGCACTGCGGCCGCGCCGATGCCACCGACGCCTGCGACGACAACGGTGTCGCCGGGGCGCACCGCGGCCGCGTACACCGCGGAGCCCCAGCCGGTGACAAATCCGCAGCCCAAAAGGCACGCCAGATCCAACCGGTAGTGCTTCGCGATCATCACACAGCTCGCCTCGTGCACGACGGTGTGATACGCGAAGGATCCGATGCCGCACGCCAGCGCCAGGTCTATACCTTTGACGTGGTGGCGGGCGGTCTCGTCGTAGATCTGCATGCCCGAGTAGATCTTGGCTCCGAGGTCGCACAAGCTCTGGTGGCCCGTCGAGCACGACGGGCATCGGCCACACGATGGCATGAAACTGAACACCACGTGGTCGCCGGGCTGCAGCCACGACACATGCTCGCCGACGGCCCTCACGACGCCAGCACCCTCGTGGCCGCCAATGCAGGGCAGCCGGAACGGCATGTCGCCGGTGACGATGTGCTCGTCGGAATGACACATCCCCGAGGCGTGCAACTCGACGAGCACTTCCGGCGGTTTCGGCGGATCGAGGTCGATGGTCTCGATCGACCAGGTGGTGTTTCGCTCCCATAGCACCGCGGCCTGCGTCTGCATCGAGCTCCTTCCTTACTTGATGATCGCCTGATACTCGACAAAGCCGGTGATGCCTTCTGGGCCGCCCTCACGGCCGATTCCCGACTGCTTGAAGCCGCCGAAGGGGCTGCCGAAGTCCAGCACCGCCGTCGAATTGACCGCCACAGATCCGACACGCAGTTGCGATGCCACAGCCGTCGCACGCTCGGTGTCGGCTGACCACACGGCGCCGACTAGGCCATATCGTGAGTCGTTGGCGATGCTCACCGCAGCCGCATCCCCGGCCGCATCGTCGTATTCGATCACCACCGCCACGGGGCCAAATACCTCCTCGCGGGCGATCTCCATATCGTTGGAAGCGGCGACCACTGCGGGAGTGAGGAACCACCCGGGACCGGCCGGGCGGTCACCACCGATCAGCACCGTCGCGCCCTGGCGCCGGGCCCGCTCCAGGAAACCCTCCACCTTCTCGCGGGCGGCCTTGTTGATCAGCGGCCCGATGTCGGTGGACCGATCCGCCGGATCGCCGACCGTCAGCTTCGCCACCGCACTCGTCAATGCCGTGACGAAATCGTCATAACGGCTGCGGGGCAACAAGATCCGAGTCAGCGCAGCGCAGAGTTGGCCGTTGTTGCCCATCGCGCCGCCAACCAGTCCGGTCACCGTGGATTCCAGCGGGGCGTCCGGGAGCACGATGGCCGCCGACTTGCCGCCCAGTTCGGTGCTGCAGCGGCGAATTTGCGCGCCGCACGCGGCCGCGACCTGTGCACCGACGGTGGTGGAACCGGTGAAGGTGATCTTGTCGATACCGGGATGCGACGCCAGGTACTGACCGGTGGCCGCTCCGCCGTTGGCAACGTTGACGACGCCGGGTGGCAGGCCGGCCTCCTCGATCGCTTCGGTGAGCACCCCGATGCTTAGCGGCGCGTCCGGCGAGGGTTTTAGCACGACGGTGCAACCGGCGGCTAGCGCCGGCCCCAGCTTCAGGGCGGCGATGAACAGCGGCGTGTTCCAGGGGATGATCGCTCCCACCACCCCGAGCGGCACCTGGCGGACATCGACGGTGCCGCCGGTCATTGACGGCCGAGTCGATTCGAAGGGGTAATCGGGTGTGATTCTGGCATATGCCCGCAGCACTCCCACGGCAGTCAGCACTTGGCCGAATGTGCTCCAGGAGCGTGGCGAGCCGATCTCAGAAGTCGTCAGGTCGGCCAGCGTGCTCTTACGGGCGGTAAGTGCATCGGCCACTCGCGTCAGCGCAGCAGCCCGGTCCGTCGGGGAGGCTTCGCACCATGGCGGCGACTTCAGCGCCCCCACGGCCGCCGTCACAGCGGCGTCGACCTCGGCCGCTCCCGCGACACCCACCGTGCCAAGCTGTTCACCCGACGTGGGTGACCTGACTGCGACCTGCCCCTCGCCGCCCGTGACCCACCTACCCCCAGCGTAGGCAGCCGGCAACATGATCATAGACGTTGATTCTGGCAGTGATGTCATTTTCGTACAAGGCGTTTTACAACTAAAAAACCGATGTCTGCTACCACTGACACTACCTTTCTGACAGTATTGGCCACCATGAGCCAAGCACCGGAACGCAGTGCCGAGCCCTCCACTGGCCAGGTGTGGGAAGTCATCATCGAGCGGGGAAAGATCGCCGAGTTCGCGGCGGCCACCGAGTCGGGCAATGCCGCTTATCGTGGGCCCGATGCGATCATTCCGCCGACGTTTTTGACCACGGCAGCCCGCTGGGCACCACCGGGTGCGCGGGTCAGCGTCGGCTTCGACCGAAAGCGTTTGTTGCATGGCGAACAGGAGTACACCTTCTACGGCCCGTTACCGAAGGCCGGCGACGTGCTGACCGCCCGCGAGCGGATCATCGACCGGTTCTCCAAACCGGGTAAGCGCAGCGGAACCATGCAGTTCGCCACCGTGGTGACCGAGTACCGCAACCCCGACGGCATGCTGGTGGCCGAGGCGAAAGGCACCTTCATCGAAACGGCACCACGATGACCACGGGTCTGCAGGTAGGCACCGTAGCGGCCCCGCGGAGCTTCGGTCCGATGACCCGGCAGATGTTCGTGCGGTATGCCGGTGCCTCGGGGGATCTCAACCCGATGCACTACGACGACGATCTAGCCCGATCCGTCGGCTATCCCTCGGCTTTCGCTCAAGGCATGTTGATTGCCGGACTACTGGCCACCTTCGCCACCGACTGGCTGGGCGCCGATGCGATCCGACGATTCGGTGTCCGCTTCCGTGAGCAGGTCTGGCCCGGCGACGTGGTCACCTGCTCAGGTCACGTTGTCGCGGTGACCGGCGAGGACGACGGCAACCGGGTGACGGTGGAGTTGAGCGCCCGTCGGCAAACCGGCGGGGTCGCGATCACCGGGACCGCGGAGTTCCTGATACCACGAAACGCTTCGTCGGGTGGCGCGCTTGCGGCGGATCGACCATAGGCTGGACTGACCATGTCCGAAGCATCGATCGTCCGCCGTACCAGCTACGGTCCCTCTAGCCCTGCGGTCGGGGTGCGGGGTGCCACCACGCGTACCCGGATCACCGAGGTATCACTGGACCTCTTCGGCCGCCTGGGATTCTTCGACACCTCGGTCGATGCCATCGCCAAGGCCGCTGGGGTCTCCAGGGCCACGCTTTACCAGTACTTTCAGGGCAAAGACGAGATTTTTCTGGAGCTGCTCAACGAGTGCGGCAGCGCGTTGTTCCGGGTCGCGCGGCGCATAGGCCCGCTTGGGCCCGACGACGTGGGATTCGACAACCTGAACTGGTGGCTGGGCGAGTGGAGCTGGGTCTTCGACAAGTACTCGACCATGTTCATCCAGTGGACTGCGGTCGCCTCATCAGATACCCAGGTACGCCCGCAGATCACCCGATTCGTCCGCAGCTATAACCACCGCATTGCCGAGCGGCTCGCCGCATCCGGTGTGTGCGGCATCGATCCCGAGGTCGCGGCGATGACGATGACAGCCCTGGTGCACCGGTTGAATCTGTTCGTCCACACTGGGCGCGCATACGGCCGCAGTCTTCAGGCAGTCGTTGACACGCTCTCGGTGTTCCTCCAACTCATGTTGTTTCCGGGCACCCCCCCGGCGGTCTTCAGCAGTCTGCACCTTCACGCCAGTACCGACCCGGCGGCAGACCTGGCCGCCATCGAGGTGCCACCCGAGCCTGGTATAGATGGCCTTTCGATCAGCGATCGCACCGCAACCTTGAGCAAGCGCGCTGTGAACACCGTCAATGCGCTGGCCGCCGCCGGTGCCGAACAGTTCCGCGCACGCGGTTATCGCAGCACCAGTGTGGACGACATCGTCGAGGCGGCCAACGTCGCCCGCGGCACCTTCTACAAGTACTTCAGCGACAAGCAAGATCTGCTGACGGCAGTTGCGGCGGAAATCTATTCTCCGGCAAAGACCTTCGCTGAACGGATTGCCCACGCCGACCCAATCGACGACGAATCGACTCTGCGGCGATGGCTGGCCACCTATGTCGATTTCTACGATCGGTATTCGGGCTGTATCGACGCGTGGGCAGAGGGCACCACGGACCAACCGACGGTGATTGCCATCGGAGAAAACGGGCAGGTGCTGATGGATCTAGGGGTGGCCAGGATGCTGACAAGGCGCCCGGGGACCTTCGCATTCGACCCGATCATCTCGGCGCTCATCGTGCGGGCGCTGGTGACCCGCGTCCCGCAAGCGGCAGCCGATCTGCCTGACCCAATCAGCCGCGGTGCGGTCGTCGAGCTGCTGTTGACCTGCATCAGGCGCGGATTTTTTGGTCTAGCAGGTTGATTGAGCCGAGTGTTGACGCCGAGATCGCGACCCCCATCCCGGTGATCCATTCCGCCACGGGCTCGTACACGAGCGGAGTGAGCGGCTTTCCGCCGCCGGCAGCGCCCGCCGCAACCCAGGTGCGAATCTCGTTGGCACCGGAACCGGCTCGCGCCTGAGCCGAGTCCACCAGACCGATCAGCGCATCGACGTCCCACCTCGACATCGCCTGCAGGACTTCGCCATCCCACTCGGGCCGGATCTTGGTGCGAGCGTCAGCCATCCCCTGGGCGATGAGCCGCGCGCGTTCTTCGTCACTGAGATTGTAGGTGTCGACTTCGAGGCTCGGCGGTGAATGCGAGAGCCCACCGGTACCGATCAGCAGAACCCGGTGGTCCACGTCGTCGAGAAAACGCCCGACCGCCGTGCCGAACTCCACGACCCGTCGGCCGTTGGGTAGGGGAGCCGTGGCGCAGTTCACCGGGACCGGAATCACCGGCTTGGCGTCCAGTCTTCCCAGAAGATCCCGAATCGGTTGGGCGAACGCATGGTCCAGTCCTACGTCGCGGCAGACCGCGATGTCGAAACCTTCCCCCAACAAGTGATCGGCCAGGTGTTGCGCGAACGCCGACGGTACGGTGAGCTGCCCGGCGGGATGGGGACCCTCGGCGATGATCGATGCTGAAAACGTCACGGCGAAGGCCGGGACGACATGCCGGAATGCGCGGCGATGGTCTCCGCCGAACAAGACAACCAGCTCGGGATCAAAACGTTCGACCTCTTTGGCCGCTGCGGCCAGGGCTGCGCGAAACTTTCGCCCGAACCGCTGCTCGACGTCACGTTCCTTGCCGGGGCTATGGCTTGCGCACACGACCAGTCGACGCGACGACACCGCGGGCATCCCCTCCATTTCCCCAAGTGACACCAATGTTAGATGAGCGTTTTCGGTAGGGCACCTGCGCTAACCGCACCGCTGTCACCTCCAGGCAACTGGCAGTGGACGGTGCCGCCGCGCCGCACGCTGTCGGATCTGCCCGCATCGCTGCGAGCAGTGGAATCGTGACCGCACAGCAGTGTCATGCGGGCCCGAACACTTATGAAAACAGGCATACAGTTGTATGTATGTGGTCCATGCGCCAAACTTAGCAGTGAACAGGGTCACTAAGCCAACGGAGGACCCATGACCGCCGAGGCCATTCCTAAGATCCACACCGACGACTTACCGATGCCGGAAGCTCGTGATGAGGCCTGGCTGATAGTGGGAAGGAGCCCGATTGTTGAGCTGGAGGATGGCTACGCGGTAACCACACGTGACCTCGTCGAGACCGTGCTCAAGGATCCCGCGACCTTCTCCTCCAAGAAGGCGTTTGACGTGCTGGCGAGTCCGGTGCCGCTGGTGCCGATCGCATTCGACCCGCCGCAGCAGACCCGCTACCGTCAAATACTGCAGCCGTTTTTCAGTCCCCGGGCAATTAAGCCGCTTGAACCCGAACTAAGAAGACAAATCATTAAAATTATCGAACCGATTACTGCGCGCGGCAGGTGCGAATTCATCGCGGAGGTCGCCGGTGTGTTCCCGATCCAGGTGTTTCTCACCCTTTTCGGGCTCCCACTCGATATGCGGGACCAATTCATCGAGTGGAAGAATGCGGTGCTCAGCCTCGCCTCCGCCTCAGGGTCGGTGACAACTGACGAGGAGGCCGCAAGCAAAGGCCTGCAGAAGGCCGCCGAGTTGTTTATGTACTTGTCTGAATTGATTCAAACTCGCCGCGGGCAGCAGGGCGACGATGTGCTCACCCGCGTCCTGAACCTGCAGCCACCTCATGCACTGACCGACGAGGAAGCCATCGGGCTGTGCTTCCTTTTTGTACTCGCCGGCCTAGACACCGTTATGGACGCGCTCGGGTTCGGTATGCAACGACTGGCCGAGAATCCTGGCAAGCGACAGGAAATCATCGACGATCCAACTTTGATCCCCGCCGCCACCGAGGAGTTGCTGCGTCTGGACCCGCCCGCGCCTTTCGTACCCCGCGTCACTACCAAGGAGACCACAATCGGCGACTTGACATGTTCGGCTGGCACCAGGGTCACCAACTATCTTGCCGTCGCTAATCGAGACGAGTCGGAGTTCCCCAACCCGTATGCCATCGATTTTCACCGCGCCGACAACCGACACATCAGCTTCGGTATGGGTGCGCATCGCTGCCTCGGCTCCCATTTGGCGCGACTTGAGATGAACATCGTGTACGAGGAGTGGCATAAACAAATCCCGCACTACCACATCACTCCGGGAACTACGCCTCGGGTACATTGGCCGCGTGGGACCGTGGGTCTAGAGTCCTTACACCTCACACTGGAAGGGCCAGTCGCGCAATGAAAGTAGCGGTTGATGCCAATATTTGCGCCGGCCATGGCCTGTGCTATATGTACGCGCCAAAGGTATTCACCGACGACGATCACGGATATGGCCAAGTAATTGGCGACGGCACAGTCGCACCCGAAGAAGCCGAATCTGCGCGCACAGCAGTGGCGAATTGTCCGGAGCGGGCAATTTCACTGCGCGAGTGAGCCTGGAAGACTTGCGCAAACCGGACTCGACGCGCTGTTGCGGATTGTCCGTCGCGCACCACGGTGCTCGCCGAGGCCGGGCCTGGTCAGTCTGGCGGCGACCGACGGCACCCACCGGTCAAGCCACGGCTGCGGCTGGCTCGCGGTCCATGGTCAAGGTGAAAGGGCTCTATACGGAAGGACGAAGCCGTTGACCACAGTCGGATTTCTTGGCGCAGGGCAGCTCGGAGAACCGATGGTGCGGCGCTTGCTCCGCGCAGGGCACGCCGTGTTGGTATTCGCCCGTCGCGACGACGTCTGCTCGCGGCTTAAGGACGAGGGCGCGATGCTTGCCGAATCGGTGCCAGACCTTGCAACCCGCAGCGATATCCTTATTGCCTGTTTGTTCTCCGATGCGCAGCTTCGTGAAACCGGCTTGGGGCCTGACGGTTTCATCGCACATTTAAGGCACGATGCGGTTTTTGTCTCGCATACCACCGGAACCGTCGCCACTTTGCAGGAGTTGTCGACCAGCTCTTCGGTGCCGCCTGCGATTATCGATGCACCGGTGAGCGGCACCGTCGACGACATCGCCGAGGGCAAACTGACCGTGCTGGCAGGCGGCGATGCAGACGCGGTGGAGCGGGTAAGGCCGATCCTCGCGGCCTACGCCAACCCGATCATCGCCACTGGTGCAATGGGCACCGCGCTGGACATCAAACTCGTTAACAACATGCTTTTCGCCGCGAACGCACAATTAGTGGCCGCCGCCGTGGCCACAGGTCAGGAACTTAAGGTCGCGCCGGATGCCTTGCTGCAGGCCCTGTCGGTGTGCAGTGGCTGGAGTAACGCCGCGGCATACGCACAGCGCATTGGGATGGAAGCGTTTGGTGCCAGGGCGGCTCCCTTCCTACGCAAGGACGTCGCCGCTGCGGTCGCCTCTGCCGAGCAGGTCGGCGCCGATCTGGGGTTTCTCCGACTAGTCGTCGAGAGTGGACCGCTGCCCCTAACCACTGAGAACTGAAGCGGTGATGGGCGACCCCTTTTCCAGCATGACTGTGGGCGACATCGTAGCCGACAATGCCAACCGGTTTCCCGATGTGGCCGCCTACCGGCAGGGCGAGCAGATGCTTACCCACCGAGACCTGCGCGAACGTGCCTTGCGCATGGTGTCGGCGATGATGGCGACCGGGGTACGACCCCAGGATCGCGTTGCGATCCTGGCGCGCAACAGTATCGAGTTCGGTGAAGTGCTTGCTGCGACACAGCTCAGTGGAGTTATCCTGGCGGCCATCAATTTTCGACTCTCGCCATCAGAGGTGTTGGATGCTTTCCGTAGGGTAACCCCGTCAATCGTGTTCTGCGATGCGGAATTCGCGCCACTGATAGGCGACCTTGCTCCGCAAGTGCCAGGGCTAAAGCAGCTGGTATCCCTCGGCGACGCGGGTCAGCCTGGGATGCCATGCTTGGAAGAGTTTGTTGCCGAGGGGGTTCCGGGCGAACCGCCACTAGTTGCGCGCCCGGAAGACATCGCATGCCTGTTGTTCACCAGCGGCACAACCGGAGCGTCCAAATGCTGCATCATCGGTCAGCGAGAGCTGCGAGAAGTGGCGCTGACGATGAACACCGAACTGCGGTCAGGCAGCGACGACCGCGCCTTGATCAACATGCCGATGTTTCACATCGGCGCGATCGCGATTATCGGCGGCGTGCATGCGCGGGGAGGCACGGTAGTGCTGCAGAAGCAATTCGAGCCCGCCGAGACGGTCCGGCTGGCCGCTGCAGAACGGGTAACGGTCCTGCACCTGGCGCCGGTGATGTTGAAGGCGCTGCTAGACGAAATCGATGAGGATCACCGGCTTAACAGCGTGCACACCGTCGTCTATGCGGCCGCACCGATGTCGATGATCATTCTGCGCCAGGCGCTTTCCAAACTGCCCGGAGCCGGCTTCTTGAATCTGTACGGGCAAACCGAAGCAATCGTTTCTGGTCTGCCGCGCGAACTTCACCGGGTCGACCGACCCGACGCGGCCGACCAACTGCGGTCGGTCGGTTTCCCCTTCCCGGGAGTTGCGGTCAGGATCGTCGACGACGATGGTCACGACATGCCGGCGGGTGAGGCCGGCGAAATCGTCGTTCGATCAAATTCGCTGTTCCGCGGCTACTGGGACGACCATGCCGCGACCTTGGCGACGCTGCGCAACGGGTGGTGCCACACCGGCGACATCGGCCGCCTTGACGACCGCGGTCTGCTGTATCTGGTCGACCGGAAAAAGGACGTGATCATCACCGGCGGCGAGAACGTCTATTCGCCCGAGGTCGAAGATGTCGTCAGCGGCGTTCCCGGCGTCTTAGCCTGCGCGGTAGTGGGGGCACCCGACGAACGGTGGGGTGAAGCCGTCTGCGCGGTTGTAGTGCCGCGCCCCGACCAAACGCCCACACTGGCCGCGGTCCAAGAATATGGCCGTGAAAAACTTGCGGGTTACAAGGTGCCGCGACGACTGGTGATCGTCGATGAGCTGCCGATGCTAGCCAGCGGCAAGGTGGACAAGAAGCGGCTGCGTGCCGACATTGCGAAAGGCGCCGATTAGGCCGGTTGGCCGTATATTGCCACCACGACGCTGCAATCCAGGCTGGTCTCCGACTACACGCCGATGGCGGTGTTGGCGCAGTCCTGCATGAGCGCGCGGGAGGGTGAGGTCATACCAGCATTGGGTTGAGTAGCTCGATACCGCCGATGGCCAGGGCGGGGTTGATCGCGACCGTCTCGCCTACCTTGCCCTCTGAATCCGGCCGCGTTCGCGCGGTTCTGGGGCGTCGACCCATCCGAACCGACGTCGCCGTTGATGTCGTGGTCGTTGAGGACGTCGAGGGTGTGCCGACGGGCCGCGTCTACAAACCGGCCATCGAGTCGGGGTTCCGTGGTGCCGCCGTTCTGGCGTTGTGCCGGTGACTGTCAGCCCGGGTCACGACTGCCGCGACGCGGGTTCGGCACTCGCGTACAGGCGCGCCAAGGGCGACCGTGCCTCGTCGCTGACATCAGGGCGGGCTTCAGCCCTCCAATGACTATCAGACGCCTTACCTCATCACCCAGGCCGCTGACGAATTGTGTCCAGCCCTGATCTGGCATCTCAGTAACTCGGCGGCACGTTACGCACCACCGGCACGCTGAGATTCTTCGCCATTTCCCGTCGGCCGGGCGGGCGCTGCCATAAGGAGAGTGACGAAACCGGTGCTGAGGGTCAGGTGCCTACATCGGGCGGTATCGCGTGGCCGAAGGCGAGATTAGAGGGCGGCGGTCGAGGCGCCTTACGTAAAAAGTGAGCGCGAAGCGGTAGCTGGTGCCTCAGTCATGGTGACGGCGTGGAGGCTTGCACTACTTCGCCTTGGCCAATCGGTTGATTGAAGGTTGTAATGCTTGCAGGTACCATGTGGCGGGCGGCGGCAAGGGCCTCGGTATCGGCCTTGGCTAGGTCGAGCAGCTGCATCTGGATGGTGTTGATCTGCCGGGTCCGATTGGCCGGGTTGATGCCCTGGATTCGGGCGGCCGCGTCTCTGTTGCGCATCAATGACGTTCGCTACCTGCACGCGCTGACAAGGGGTGGCCGGGTGTCGTAGACGCGCTTGCGGGACCGTCGGCGGCGGTGGTGTAGCTGACGGGCTTCTTCGTCGAGGTGAAGAGTTCAGCCGCAACGACACCAGCCGCCACAGCGGATCGAGCAACTCCAGCTGGGCCGGGGTGTCATAGGGCCAGTAGAACGCATGCTTACGCACTACGTGGTTGTTCTTGGACTCCACATGCGCCTGGTCGGTCTTCTGGAAGGGGCCGCGAGCGGGTCCGTTCGATGTCGCGGGCCTGCAACCAGGCGGCGACCTCGTGGGCCAAGCCCAGTGACGTGGTGTAAGAGTTCGTTCGATCGCGTGACCCTTCGGGTGGCAGTCTAGGCGGTCAGGGCTGGGGTGGTGTTGGTTTGCTGTCCGGCGGGCTCGTCGGTGCTGGTCAGTGCTGTGCGGGCGCGGGTGAGCACGTCAAGGCCCAGGTAGCGTCGTCCTTCGATCCATTCGTCGTGTTGTTCGGCCAGCACGGCACCGACGAGGCGGATGATCGAGGCCCGGTCGGGGAAGATGCCCACGACGTCGGTCCTGCGCCTGATTTCTTTGTTGAGCCGTTCCTGGGGATTGTTGCTCCAGATTTGGCGCCAGATCTGTTTGGGAAAAGCGGTGAACGCCAACAGATCCGGGCGGGCTGCGTCGAGGTGTTCGGCCACTTTGGGGAGCTTGTCCGACAATGCGTCGAGGACTCGATCGTATTGGGCAACAACCGATTCGGCGTCGGGCTGGTCGAAGATGCAGTGCAGCAGAGTGCGCACCCACGGCCAGGAGGACTTCGGGGTGGCCGCCATCAGGTTGTTCGCGTAATGGGTGCGGCAGCGCTGCCAGGCCGCTCCGGGCAAGGTGGCCCCGATCGCGGCGACCAGGCCGGGGTGGGCGTCGCTGGTGACCAGCGCCACCCCGGACAGGCCGCGGGCGACCAGGTCGCGGAAGAACGCCAGCCAGCCTGCCCCGTCCTCGGCGGAGCTGACCTGCACACCCAGGATCTCGCGGTAGCCCTCGGCGTTGACGCCGGTGGCAATCAGGGTGTGCACGCCCACGACGCGGCCCGCCTCGCGGACTTTGAGCACCAGGGCATCAGCGGCGACGAACGTGTACGGGCCGGCGTCAAGCGGGCGGGTGCGAAACGCCTCAACCTGCTCATCGAGTTCTTTGGCCATGATCGACACCTGCGACTTGGAAAGCCTCGTCACACCCAGTGTTTCAACGAGGCGTTCCATCCGCCGGGTGGACACTCCCAGCAGATAGCAGGTGGCCACCACGCTGGTCAGGGCACGCTCGGCGCGTTTGCGTCGCTCCAATAGCCAGTCCGGGAAATAGCTGCCCTGACGCAGCTTGGGAATGGCCACATCGATGGTGCCGGCGCGGGTGTCGAAATCACGATGCCGGTAGCCGTTGCGGCTGTTGGACCGCTCATCGCTGCGCTGGCGGTAGCCGCCCCGCAGATGGCGTCGGCTTCCGCGCCCATCAAGGCGTGGATGAACACCGACAGCAGCCCTCGCAGCAAGTCCGGGCTGGCCTCGGCGAGTTGGTCGGCCAACAGCTGCTCGGCGTCGATAAGGTGTGGTGAGGTCATCGCGTTGCTCTCCTTCGGTTGACTTTGCTGATCGTTCGAAGGATCACGCGATGACCGCCCTCTACCGCGCTACGACACGCCCACCGGCCCTACCGGCTCATACACCACGCCCCTGGACGCAACTACCTCGTGGTTGATGAACTGCGCCCCCGCAGTCTGCATCGAAGATCACCATGGCGAACGGGAAACGCTGCTGTAATCGTCGCTGAAGCCTCGCGGCCGCAGCGTGCGCCCGTCGGGCCTGCTCGCCCGGGTCGGGCCGCTTCGGGCCGGTCAGCATCCGCCGAGCCGTCGTCAACCGGTGCACGCCTGCGCGCCGGACGATGTCGCTCATGCGGCTACGTATCGGTCCCTTGTCGCGTAGCAGGCATCGGCCGCGGCCAGCAGCGTTTACCGGACTCCTCTTCCTCCTTCATCCGCGGTAAGGCGACGCGCCACGCAGACACGCGGATGTTCCCCGGGCCGAGCAGTCACGACATCAGCGTAAGCAATCCCGACGCTGTCGGCTCGGAACCCTGTTGCGGTCGCACGACCAACTCGACGGGTGTCCGGTGGCAACGCTAGGCCAAGGGAGGCGGTTCTGTTGGTTTGTTGGCCGACCGCACAAAGTGAACATTGAGGCACCGGGCCTACCTATATAACCTAGTTCACTACGAGTGCTGACCTACACCGACTGGACGAAGAAGCTGATGAAGTCCACCACCGAGGTACCAGGCGCCGCGCCGCTTGTGGACGGGTTGCTGTTTCCGGAAGCGCCGCGTTGGAGAGCCGGACAGCTCTGGTTTTCCGACATGATCGCCAAGCGCGTGTGCACCGCAGACTTGAGTGGAACCGTTGCGACGGTTGCCCAACTCGACGAAATGCCCGGTGGCATTGGTTTTTTGCCGGATGGCACACCGTTGGTGGTAGCTATGACCACGGCGCGCCTGTTGACCATAGGGGATGGTTGTATCGAGGTGTATGCGGAGCTGGGTGATACGGCAGCAGGACAGCTCGACGACATGGCGGTTGCTACGGACGGCACTGCATATGTAGGCGCCGTAGGACGCATCTCCGCCGATACCGAGGGCGCGCCGCCGGGCGGCGCGATCGTCCGCGTTGCACCGGACCGCGCGGTCAGCTGCGAAGCGGAAAATCTGGCGTTCCCCAACGGTGCGGTCCTGACCGCGGGAAACACCACCCTGCTGGTCAACGAGACATTCGGAGAACGAATCACCGCTTTCAACATCGGCGACGATGGCCGCCTGATGAATCGCCGAACATGGGCCGCGCTGCCCGGACTGCATCCTGACGGGCTTGCTCTTGACGAACGCGGAGCGACCTGGGTCGGGTGCTACCTCGAACAAAAGTTCGTCCGAGTGCTGGAGGGCGGGCGGATCACCGATGTGATCAGAACCTCGGGGCGATGGGCAACGGGAGTCGAACTTGGTGGCCCGGATGGCCGTACGCTTTTCCTGCTTACGGCAGACACCGACCAGCGCCGGTTCTTCAACGGCGACTCACGGGGCCGCATCGATACCGTCCGCGTCGAGATCCCGGCGGCGCGGCCGTGACCGACCAGCACGGAACGACGGCTGCCCTGCCGGAGGCGATCAGGTCGTGGCTACAAGAGATCACCAGGGCCGCGCGCATTCATGCCCGACGTCGTCCCGGCGGCGGCCGGCGCGAAGCCTGGCTGATCGACGCGCAACAGCCCAACGGAACAGTGCAATCACTGTTTCTGCGTTTCGACCATTCCAACCCCGCCGCCACCGGAGATCCATTCACGCTCAACCGCGAAGCACGCTTCTACGCCGCGTTGCAGAACACGGGCGTGCCCGTCCCGCGATTGCTCGCGTGCCATCCGACCCTGCAGGCCATGCTGTGCGAGCGGGTGGAAGGTCAGGCGTGGTTCTCCCGACTCCAGGACGAGAACACCAGGCTGGCAATCGCCCGTGAATTCATGAGGAAACTCGCCGCCCTGCACCGCGTCGACCCCGCACGCGTACAGATCGACGAGCCTCGCAGCCCGTTACGGCGTTGCGTCGAGGCGGACATCGCCCGATGGGAGTCGCTCTACCGGTTCGCCGACCCGCCGAAAGACCCGACGATCGAATTCGGCCTCGCCTGGCTGAAGGCCAACATCCCTGACGTTGACGTCGACCCCGTGATCGTGCAGGGCGATACCGGCCCGGGTAACTTTCTGTATTCCAACGGGCGCATCACTGCGGTACTGGACTGGGAACTGGCACATTTCGGCGATCCGATGGCCGATCTGGGCTGGCTCGCGCTGCGCGCGGTCCAGGAGCCATTTACCTGTTTTGCCGACCGGCTCGCCGACTATGAAAAGTTCTCCGGCACAACGGTCGACCTCGACCGCGTCCGCTACTACCGGCTGCTGGCCGAATTCAAAGTAGTGGTACTCGGATTCCGTCGCACCATTGAGGCCGACATTCACGGCGAAGTTGGCAACACGCTGATCTACGAAACTTTGCACAACACTCTGCTCGCCGATGCGCTGGCCGAACAATACGGGCTCAGCGGCGAAATCCCGGTGCAGCTCGATGGTGAGCACACCGATCGGCAATGGCTTTACGACACCATCCTCGCACAACTGAAAGACATCATCGTGCCGGCCACCAACGAGCCGTTCGCAGCCGTCCGCGGGAAAGGCTTGGCCCGAATCGTCAAGTACCTGCGCGAGATTGACCGCCGCGGGCTGGCCGCAGAGCAGCAAGAACTCGATGCGTTGGAAAAGGTGCTCGGCCGACGCCCCGACACCATCGACGAAGGCCGCCGGCAGCTTGCGGACCAGATCGACCAGGACTCGCTGACCAATATCGACATCGTCGGCTACCTGCTGATCCGGGCTCGCCTGCAGCACGAGTTGATGCGCCCGGCGATGGGTGTGCTGGCCAGCAGACGCTTCGATCCGCTGCCCGATGAACTGTCCACCCGGAGCGACACACGATGAGCATCCGGAATATGTTTGGGCCCAACGACGATCGCCTTCATCCCCCGGGCGACAGTCATTATGAGACCGAGACCTTCTGGTACTCATTGGTCGTGCCCGAGCGCCGCATTGGCGGCTGGATCTACGCCTCGGTGCGCCAGAACGCCGGGGTGACCGCAGGCGGCATGTGGCTGTGGGACGACTCCAGCCCCCACCCTCCCGACGCGCCGTTCTACGAGTACTTCGCTCATCTGAAGTTGCCGACGCAATACGAACCGGCATGTCTTGCCTTTCCGACCGGGATGCGCATCGAGGTCCACGAGCCGCTGATGGCCTATGGCATCGCTTACGACGACCGCAGCCGGATCAGCGCACAACTCCAATTCGAGGCCCTCGAGCCCCCGGTGCCCTTGCCCACCGGCGAACCGCCGTACCCGAATGCGCAGCACTTCGACCAAACCGGTCATGTCACCGGGACGATCACACTCGACGGGGAACTGATACCCGTGGACTGCTTCGCCATGCGGGACCGCTCCTGGGGCCCGCGACCCGAACGGGGATACCGGCGCGTGGGCTACACCTGGGCCGCTGGGCCAGCAATGAGTCTGCTCAGCTACTCCGCGCCCGCCGGTGACGGGGAGGAGCGCATCTACTGCGGCTATCTGCGCCGGGAAACCAAGCTGTCGCGAATTGTCAAGGGTGTCCGGGGGGTCGAGCGCCACCCGGTTGAAGGATGGATCACCGCCGTCACGGTTGATGCCGAGACCGAAGACGGTGACCGGGTCCGTGGGCACGCCTGCGGACTGAGCCGGTTGCTGCTGTCGATCGGCAACCACGTGTGCGCATGCACCTTGCTCGACTGGCAACTAGACGGCCACCGGCTCGCCGGTGAGGACCAGGACGTCTGGCCGATACCGCAGTGGCGGGCACTGCGTGCAGCCGGCAGGCAAAGATCGGGCAAGGGCCACCACCTATCCGTTACAAAGGAGCAGTGATGATCGATCAGAGTGACGACCAGGTATTGGAGTACCGCTTCTTACGTGGCGGGGACCCGCCCTGTTCCAACTTTGCGAGACTGGATCGGTTCCAGGAAAGGCACCGCCCGTTTCGGCGCGTTCACGAGGATGCCAACGACTACTGGGTCATGACCGACCACGACGCGATCCTTGAGGGTCTTCAACAACCCGAGCTGTTCTCGAACGCGGTCATGGTGCCAATCGAGCCCAACCCGCCGTACAAGTGGATCCCCATGATGCTCGATCCGCCCGAGCATGGGAAATGGCGGCACGTGTTAGGGCTGTACTTCTCGCCTGGACGCGTCAGCAAGCTGGAGGACGCACAGCGCGCATTTGCCGCTGAACTGATCGAGAAGTTCCGCGGGAACGGCTCATGCGACTTCTATACTGATTTCGCCGCCGTGTTTCCCACGACTATCTTCTTGCAGATTATGGGCCTTCCGACCGACAAGCTCGAAGACTTCATGCGCTGGGAAGACAAGATTTTGCATGCCACACCCGAAAGCGACCCGGACCGCTCTATGGCCTTGAACGCCATGTTGGAGGTGATGGGCTACTTCTCCGGACTGATTACCCAGAAGCGCGAAGACCCCGGGGCCCGCGGCGACGACATCGTCAGCCACGCCATCGAATGGAAGATCGACGGCGAGGCGCCGTCCGATAACGATCTGCTGTCCTGCATGCTGTTGTTGTTCATGGCGGGGCTGGACACTGTCGCCGCACAGTTGTCATATGCGTTCTACCACTTGGCGACTCATCCCGCGGACCGCGAGAAACTCGTGGCCGATCCTTCCAAAGCGCCCGAAGCCGTGGAGGAGCTGGTGCGTGCCTATGCGATCGTGCAGACCGCTCGAATCGCCACCAAGGACATGGATTTTCACGGTTGCCCCATCAAGAAGGGCGACATCGTCGCCTTCCCGCTCGGTATGGCGAACCGCGATCCGAACGAATTCCCGCGCGGCGGCACAGTTGATTTCGATGCGCCGCGGCCGCGCCACATCGCCTTTGGTGCCGGACCGCACCGCTGCCTCGGTTCACACCTGGCCCGACAGGAAATGACCGTTGCACTCCAGGAGTGGCATCGCCGGATCCCGGACTATGAAATAGCCGACGAGTCAGTGGTGTCAGAGCACACTGGCGGCGTCTATAGCCTCGATCGACTGCCGTTGCGCTGGAACATCTGACAAGCCGACCCGAAGTCAGCGGTGTGTGGCCCGCTCCAGTCGCTGCCGTGCGCAACAGCAGACTGCTGTCGCGCCAGTAACCGTCGGGCAGCTCGCCTTGCCCGCGACCACGCCGTCAAAATTGTTGAGGCATCACCACCGGCCCGCGCTCAACACGGGCTCAATGTAGGTGACTCACGTCGGCAGTTTGCCAAACAGCAGCTTGGCGAGCCACACTTGCTAACATAGATAACCAAGTTAGCCTTCTAGGGGAACGCCATGGTGCCTGACGACTGGCGAGCTAGACTCCGGAACCTGCTCGCTGAGTATGCGTTGCGACAGGCCTGTGCCCAAGCGAGGACGAGAGCCGATGGGGTCAAACCCGATCGGATCGAGATCGCCCGCGCGTGGCACGCTGAGCTGGTCGACAATGGCCTAGCCGCTCCCAGCTGGCCGAAATCGGTTGGTGGCCTCGAGCTCTCAGTACAGGACCAGCTGGAGTACTACCGGATGATCACCGAGGCAGGTGTGCCGCCGCACCCATGTCCGCTTTCGTTCATCGTTGCACCGACGCTCATCCGTTACGGCACCCAGCAACAGAAGGACCGTTTTTTGAGGCCGCTGCTGCGCGCAGACGAGTTCTGGTGTCAGGGTTTTTCGGAACCGGGCGCCGGCAGCGATCTGGCGTCATTGTCGACTCGGGCCGTCCGCAAGGGCGAGACCTACCGTGTCACTGGCCAGAAGGTCTGGACGTCGATGGCCGACCGCGCCGACTGGATGTTCGCCCTGGTGCGCACCGGCCCACCCGGACGCAGCACGAACGGCATCACCTACCTGCTCATTCCAATGAAAAGTCGCGGGATCACTGTTCGACCGCTGCGTGATATCAGTGGTGGGGCTCATTTCGCTGAGGTCTTTCTCGACGACGTCGAGGTTCCGCTCGAAAACCGGGTCGGTAACGAGGGGGAAGGCTGGTCGATCATGCACACCTCGCTCGGCCACGAGCGCGCTACCGCGTTTATAGCCGACGAGTTCAAGTACCGTCGCACCGCGAACAAGCTCATCGAGTTGATCGCCTCGCGAGGTCTGGACCATGACCCATTGGTTCTCCAAGACATCGCCCGGCTCCAGTCCGGCGTGAGCACCATTGCGGCGAATAGCGCGCGTGGTCTCGCCACACTATTACGCGGCGACGACCCCGGCGGCGTAGCCTCGGTGAACCGCTTGGTGAAATCTGAAGTTGAACAGCAGATGCACGCGTTTGCGTTGCGCGCAGCGGGTCCGTATGCGGCGTTAGGCAGCCGGGCAAGCTGCGCCGTCGACAAAGGCCGCTGGACGTTCGGCTATCTGATGAGTCGAGCGACGACGATCGGAGCGGGCACCGCGGAGATTCAGCGCAACACCATCGCAGAGACGGTACTGGGGCTGCCTTCGCACCGCGGCGAGGGCAGGCGAAAGGCGGTGGTGGCACCTGGTGACCCGCTGGTTGTCGCCGACGAGGACGAACGCCGGCTGCGCAAGGTGTTGGCCAAGGCGCTAAAAGTCCGGCTCGACACCTCGTCACTGCTCGACGTCAACCGGCCAATCGACGCCGCTGACCCGGAAGTCTGGGCGGCGCTCGTTGAGTTCGGGTTGCCGGGTCTGGCCGTCGACGAATCGATGGGCGGCGCAGGCGCGCGGTCGCGGCTCTTGTATGCCGCCATCGAGGAAACCGCCAAGGCGCTCGCCCCGGTGCCGTTAGTGCCCACTGTCACCGCCCTCGATGTCGCCGTCCGCATCGGTGCCACGGCGGTGGCCACGCGGATCACCGCTGGGGCGCCAGCCGCGCTCGCCGTTCCACTCGATGATTCCGGCTGGGTGACTTCGGGCGCCAAATTGCCGGAGTGGCGGGGGTCGCGGCTGACCGGCACGCTGCCACTGGTTGCCGGCGCGCCGGCTGCTGAGCTGTTGCTGGTGTTGGCGGAGGAAACCGACTCCAACAATCCCGTCGTGGTCGCGGTCGATCCTAGCGATGACGCGGTTGACGTGGTCGCGCATCAACCGTTCGATCTCACCTCCACGATCGGCTCGGTGACATTGCACCGGGCGTCAGGGGAATTGCTTGCAGTCGGCAGCGCTGTTTGTGGAGCGCTCGAGGCCTCCCGCCCTCGGGCGTTACTTGCGGTCGCAGCCGACTCGGTTGGTGTAGGTTCCCGAGCGCTGGCGATGGCCGTGGCGTGGGCCGGGGAGCGAGAGCAATTTGGGCGCCCTATCGGCAGCTTCCAGGCCATCTCACACCGGTGTGCCGACATGCTGGTGGCGCTTGAAGGTGCGCGCAGCCAGGTGTTGGCTGCCGCCGACGAGCTCGATGCGACGGGCTCTGATCGCGCGGTCGATCTGGCCGCAGCGGCCGCGTTCGACGCCGCGGTGGCGGCTGGTGAGGGTGTGATCCAGATTCACGGGGGTGTCGGCTTCACCTGGGAGCATCCGGCGCATCTGTTGCTGCGCCGGGCGCGCGCCAATGCTGTCCTCGTCGGCCGAGCTGAGGCGCTGCGTGATCGTGCGGCTCGTGATGTGGTGGCCGCAGCGCGCAAAGAGGCCACAGCGCTATGACATACGACATGGGCCCGCAGCTGGCGGCATTTCGGGAGGAAGTCCGGGCGTTTATCGCCGAGTATGCGCCCGCGATCCCCCTCCGTGCGGGAGTGCGCAGTGCGGAGAACGAAGCCGAGCTAAAGGTGCTGCAGGAGTGGACGGCTCGCCTGTACGAGGCCGGTTACGCTGGAACCGATTGGCCCAAGGAGTTTGGTGGCCGAGACGACCGCTCGGCCGAGCACGCGATAGTCGTCAGCGAGGAGCTGGCGCGCGCACAAGTTCCCGGCGTGCAAAGTGCCGGTGTGCTGGCCGCGCACGCACTGATCCACTACGGCACCGACCAACAACGGCGTCGCCACCTACCTGCCATCCGCGCTGGGCGCGAGCTGTGGTGCCAATTATTCAGCGAGCCCGGCGCCGGCAGTGACCTCGCGTCGCTGCGTACCCGGGCGGTACCCGACGGCGACACCTACCGGGTCACCGGCCAGAAGGTATGGACCACCGACGGCCACTGGGCGCATTACGGCTACCTGTTGGCCCGCACCGATCCGGATGCGCCTAAGCACAAGGGAATTAGCGCGTTCATCCTCGACATGGCCATCCCGGGGGTGAGCGTGCGCCCCCTCCGCGAGCTGACCGGAACCGCGGACTTCAATGAGGTGTTTATCGACGACGTCGTGGTGCCGGCCGAAGCGATGATCGGTGCACCCGGAGAGGGCTGGGCGATCGCCAACGCAACCTTGGCGCACGAGCGCACCGGTGTTGGTGCCCATGTGGTCAAGCTGAAACTGGCAATCGACGCGCTGATTGCGCTCGCCCGCCGTGTCACCGTCGACGGTCGTCCGGCCATCGACAGCGACCGGGTGCGCGACCGGATAGGACAGCTCGCCGCGGAGGTCGAGGCGTTGTCGGCGCTGACATACGCCAACCTCACCCGCTGGTTGCGCCGTAAAGAGCGGGGGCACGACGCTGCGATGGCCAAGCTGATGTTCAGCGAGCTGAACCTCGAGATGGCCCGGTTTGCAGTCGAGTTGGGCGGCGAGTCGGGAGTGCTGGTCCCAGGAGATCCGGATGTGCTCGACAACGGGCGCTGGCAGGACGAATGGCTGTATGCGCGCGCATACACCATCGCCGGTGGCAGCTCAGAGATCATGCGAACGTTGATCGCCGAGCGCGGTTTGCGCCTACCCCGCGAGAAACGGTGAAACAACGTGGCCAGGCGAGCGGACTGGGTCGCGGTAAATATGAAGGCCATCGGTCAGCTTGTATCTGCAGTGTCGCCACCGACCCCCGGGTCCGCACGCCGTCTAAGGCTGGCGACGCAACCGAAGAATGGCTGACGGCGTACCTCGCCAAAAATGTGCCGGGCGCGGTCGCATTGTCCGTGACGCCGCGAGGTGGCACTACCGGAACGACGGACCGGCGCAGGCCCGCCGTCGAATGGAACGAGGCTGCCAAAGCGGCCGGTAAGCCGTCGCAGCTGTTCGTGAAGAGCACGCCTCTGACGGCGAAGAACCGTGCGATGGTTGCCGCACTCGACATGGCGGTCAACGAGGTTTGCTTACCAGCAGGTCGCGGGCGAGTTGGATGGTTGTTGCACCGAGGGCCTGGTTCTCCCGCGCGGCCGTCGGTGCCCGCTGCCTCCTCATCCTCGAAGACGTTGTTGCCCAAGGTACGCAGCCGTATGCACTGGCCGACCGCTGTGAGATCGAGCATGCCCGCGGTCTGGTCGACACTTTCGCCAGCCTGCATTCCCGATTTTGGTCGAGCCCACGGTTCACAACCGACTTACGATCGGCACGAACCTGGAAGCCCGCGGCCGGGAACGCGATACTGAGGATGTTCTACCGCCGCGGAACGCGGAGCCCAATCGCCCTGGATCGGCCCGAAACCACCGCTGCTGTCCGCGCTGTCGCGGCGAAACTAGACGCACATGCCGACACTTACTACCAGGAGTTCGAGTCCAGCCCGCTGACCCTGCTGCACTGCGATTCGCACCTGGGAAACACCGCCTCGATGCCTGATGGGCGCTCGGGTTTGCTTGACTGGCAAGTGGTTTGGCGAGGCCCAGGGTTGCGCGAGGTGACATACTAGATGACGACCAGACTGGAGCCGGACGTGCGCTGATCTTACGAGGGCGAAGTCTTGGACCGTTACCTTGATGCGTTGCGCGCCGCCGCCGCGCCGCAGTTCTCAACCGCTTGGGCCGTTGATGGACACGAGTGCGGCCCGGTGTTCGGCCACGGTGCCGTCGAATGCCTCGTCGACCTTGATCCGGCGCAACAACAGGTGCAGGTCGTGTTCCCAGGTGAAGCCGATGCCACCGTGCACCTGTAAAGCGGTGCTGGCCACCTCGCTAGCCGCCGACTTGGCGTAGGCTGCGGCTGCTGATGCGGCGCGTGTACGTGCCCCGTCCGGAGCGCCGTCGAGTGCCACCGCAGCCGCCCATAGGGTGGATCGCCCGGCCTCCACGGCCAGCACCATGTTGGCGCAATGGTGCTTGACTGCCTGGTAGGAACCGATGGGCGCCCCGAACTGCTGGCGTTGCCCGGCGTAGGTGGCCGTCATCGCCAGTAGCCGGGCCGCGGCCCCGAGTGCGTCAAGCCCGCGGTGTACGGCCAGTGCGTCGCGGACATAACTGAGCGTTCCGGCCGGTAATTTCGTCCACTCTTCGACGACCGCGTCGAGGTTCAGCCGCGCCCATGAGCGCGTCAAGTCGAGGGTCTTCATGCCGACCAGTTCGGCATTGCGAAGCACTGCTAGATACTCGCCTTTCATGGTTTTACCCACGACCACGAAGCTGGCCATTTCGGCCGCCATCGGTACCGGGCTCGTCGCGCCACGTAAGGTGAGAGCGTCTCGCTCGATGAGGCCAACCGGTCCACGTGCCAGTCCGGTCAGCAACTCGCCCTCGCCCGCGTGAACGCTCTCTGCATGCCCGGCCTGACTGAGCAGCCAGGTCGCGAGCGCGAGGTCGGCCAACGGTAGCGAACTCGCCGCATATCCGTGCGCTTCGCTCAGCACGGCGAGATCCATGTGTGTCCCACCGACCTCAGGCGTTAACAGCGCCAGCAGTCCGGACTCGGCCGCGTGCGCCACTGCGGCGGGATCGATGGTGATCGGGACGTCGTCCCCGGCCGCGCGGATGCGCGCGATGGGATCGTGACGGGTCAGCCACGAGCGCTCCGACTCGGCAAGCTGTTCTTGTTCGTGTGTCAGCCCGAAATCCACCCTCATCTCCAAGCTAGGAAGTTGACCTAGTAAACCATGTAATCTACGTTAGTAGCCAATGACAAGCCTCGATGATGCGCTTGCCCGGCTGTGGACGGCCGACGATCTCGCCGACATGCTCCAGCAGGATGGCAGGTGGGTGCGCTGGGGTCAGGTGCGTGAGCTCGCCGAGCGGATCGACCGCGAACTGGGCGCCGCGGGTTGCGCCGGAGGCGGCCGGGTCGCCGTCGTGCTGGGCAACCGCATGGAGTCTGTCGCTGCCCTGATCGCGCTGTTTCGCGCCGAACGAATCCTCGTCACCGTCAGCCCGCTGCAACCGCCGCACCGCCTGAGCGCCGACCTGGCCACCACCGGAGCCTCGTACGTGCTGGCTCCGGACAAGCTGTGGTCGGAGACCGCATTCCGCGGAGCCGTTGCCGAACTGGGCGCGGCTGGCTGGAGTGTGGACGGCGACGCGGTTGAGTTGCGGACCACGGCGAGCCGCGAGCCCCGCGACGGTGACCCAGCGGTCGCGATCGAGATGCTGACCTCCGGCACAACCGGGCCGCCGAAACGAATCCCGTTGACCCGCCGACAGCTTGAGGCGTCTCTGGCCGCGGCGCTGCGGCACCACAACCGACCAGAAGTGCGCGACAAGCCTCCATTCACCGGCGCGGTCGCAATGGTGACCATCCCGATTGTGCACATCGGCGGGTTGTGGGCACTGCTGCAGTCGCTGGTGTCCGCGCGGCGGTTCGTGCTGCTCGAGCGGTTCACGGTGGCGGGCTGGCACACGGCGGTGAAGGAGCACAAGCCGATACTGGCCGGATTACCGCCTGCGGCAATCCGCTCGGTTCTCGACTCTGATATTCCGCAGGAGGATCTTTCCAGCCTCCGTGCGGTCAATGCAGGCACCGCACCGGTGGACCCGGCCCTGGTCGACGCCTTCTACGAGCGATACGGGATCCCGATCCTGATCGTCTACGGCGCCACCGAGTTCTCCGGTGCTGTCGCCGGGTGGACGGTGCGGGACTTCCGGGCGCGGTGGGCTCAGAAGAAGGGCAGCGTCGGGCGAGCGTTCCCAGGCGTGCGGCTGCGGGTGGTCGATGACGACGGAGCGGTCCTGCCCACTGGCCGGTCGGGGCGGCTGCAGGTCGCTTCCCCGCAAGTGGGTGGAGGCGCCAACCGCTGGGTGACTACCAGCGATCTGGCTCATCTCGATGAGGATGGTTTCCTGTATATCGACGGGCGTGCCGATGATGTGATTATGCGCGGCGGGTTCAAGATCGCGCCGGAAACCGTGGTGACGGTGTTACGGGGCCACGACGCCGTCGCCGACGCGGCGGTCGCCGGCATGCCGGACCAACGGCTTGGTCAGATCCCGGTCGCCGGTGTGGAGCTGCGCGCTGGTGCCGCGACGACGCCCGACAAACTGCGGGAGTACTGCAGGTCGGCGTTGGCTCCGTACGAGGTGCCCGCGGAGATCTACATCGTCGACGAGTTGCCCCGCGGCGCGGCATTGAAAATCGACCGGCGCCAGCTGATTGCGATGCTCGAATCGCTCCGGGAAGAACCCCGGGTGCGCGCGTCGGAACAGACCCAGTAAGAATTAGTAATATATTAAACTGTTTAAGGAGAATTTCGTGGCTCAGGCTGTAATTGTGGAGGCGGTTCGGCAGCAGTCAGTGCACTTCGCTGCCGCCGGCGTGGTGGCCGGGCACTATGACGTTGTGGTGGCCGGCGGCGTCGAATCAATGTCGCGAGTGCCGATGGGATCCTCGACCGCTGTAGGGGTGACCTGTTTCCGCAGCGGTTTATGGACCGTTGCGGGGATTTCCCGAACCAGGGGATAGCCGCTGAGATGATCGCCGTGCGTTGGGGATTCGACCGCACCACCCTAGATGAGTTTTCGTTGACGTCGCATGAAAAAGCTGCAGCGGTACAGGATTCTGGCGCGTTCGACGACCAGATCGCGCCAATCGCCGATCAGGATGGCAACCCGGTGGTCAAAGACCAGGGCATTCGCCGCGGCACGCCGATCGAGAAGCTGGCACAGCTAAAACCTGCGTTCAAGGAGGACGGGGTGATCCACGCCGGGAACTCCAGTCAGAGTTCCGATGGATCGGCGGCGCTTTTGCTGATGACCGCGGAGAAAGCCGGGGAGCTGGGCTGCACGCCGATTGTACAAGTACACACCGCGGCGTTAGCGGGCGCCGACCCGGTGATCATACTGACTGCGCCGATTTTGGCCACCCAGAAGGCTCTGCTGAAGTCCGGGTTGAAGGTCGGCGACATCGGCGTGTTCGAGGTCAACGAGACATTTGCGCGCGTTCCGGTGGCCTGGCTTAAGGATATCGGCGCCGATGAAAAGAACCCCAACCCCAACAGCGGGGCACTCGCGTTGGGCCATCTGCTAGGCGAATCGGGCTCCCCCATCATGACCACGATGCTGTACCACATGCGCGACAATGGAATTCGCTACGGACTGCAGACCATGTGCGAGGGCGGCCAGGCCAACGCGACCATCCTCGAGCTGCTGTGATCAGTCGGTTTTTCCTGCCTTAGAAGTGAGAACAGAAACGGAAAACACGGGAGAAACATGGCCGAACGGGTACAGGACAAAGTCGTTCTGGTGACGGGTGGAGCTCGCGGCCAGGGTCGTAGCCATGCAGTCAAACTCGCCGAAGAGGGAGCTGACGTCATCGTCTTCGACATCTGCCAGGACATCGAGACGAACCGTTATCCGCTGGCCACCCGGCGCGACTTGGAAGAGGCCGGGCTGGAGGTGGAAAAGACAGGGCGACGGGCGATCACCGCCGAGGTGGATGTCCGAGATCGAGCCGCGGTGAGCAGAGCACTGGCCGAAGCGGTGGCGCAGCTCGGCAGGCTCGACGTCGTGGTGGCGAACGCTGGCATCTGTCCGCTGGGCAGCGACGTTCCGATAGGCGCCTTCGCGGACGCCTTCGACGTCGACTTCATCGGCGTGGTGAACACGGTGCATGCTGCGCTGCCGTATCTGCAGGCCGGCGCTTCGGTGATCACGATCGGCTCCGTTGCGGGGCTGATCGCCGAAACAGCGGCCGGCAGCGTCGGTCCGGTCGGCCCAGGCGGTGAGGGGTACAACCTGGCCAAGCAGCTGATCGACCGCTACACGAGGGCACTGGCGAAACAACTTGCGCCGCTGTCAATTCGGGCCAACGTAGTGCATCCGACCAATGTGAACTCACCAATGTTGCACAACGATCTGATGTACAAGACGTTTCGCCCTGATCTGGAGCACCCGACGAAAGAAGATGCCCTGCTGGCGTTTCCAGTGATGCAGGCAATGCCGATTCCCTACGTGGAGCCCGAAGACACGTCCAACGCGGTGTGCTTTCTGGCCTCCGACGAGTCTCGATACGTCACTGGGCTGTCACTGCGGGTCGACGCCGGGGCGACACTGAAGTTCTAGGGAGGACATTATGAGCACTACAGAAACCTCCGCGAAATCGGACGCCGACACCGCGGCGATCGAGGGCCGGATCACCGACGAAGACATTGCGCGGGCGAAGGCGCAGATCGGCATCCCGGTCAACCAGCGTGATGAGGCGTGGAACAAACTGCCGAGCGCTGATGCGATAAGCCATTTCGCTTTTGGCTGCGGTGACGACAATCCGCTGTTTCATGATCCTGAATACGGTGCGAAAACCCGCTGGCACGGCCAGATCGCGCCGCCGACGTTTCTGATCAGCACCGGTCTAGACCAGACGCCGAAATTCACTGACCCGCAACGCAAGAAGCTGTTCCGTGGCCTCTTCCGTGGCACAGGCAAGTACTACGCCGGGGTGAAATGGACTTGGTATCAGCCGGTGTATGCAGGACGGCCTGTGCTGTGCGAGACCTACACACTCGATGTGCAGGTCAAGGAGAGTCAATTCGCTGGCGGGCGTTCGGTCAAGGAGACATACCGCTACCTGTATGTCGACGCCAACGGCACTCCGATCGCGACGCGCGACGAGTCCTACATCAGCGCCGAACGCCACGGCTCGAAGCGGTCGGGCAAGTACTCGCACATCGAACGAAAACATTGGACGCCGGAAGAACTTGCCGAGGTCGACGCGGTCTATGATGCCGAGGTTCGTCGCGGCGCCGAACCGAACTGGTGGGAGGACGTAAAGATCGGCGACGAACTGACCCCGGTGATGAAGGGTCCGCTTACGGTCGTCGATATCATCAGTATGCATATGGGTTGGGGCTGGGGCGGTTACGGTGTCGGCCCGCTCAAGTACGCTCACAAACTGCGTCAGCGCATGCCGGCGTTTTATACGCCCGACGAGTACGGTGTACCCGACGTGGTGCAACGGCTGCACTGGGATGCCGCGCGGGCGAAGGAGCTAGGCATTCCAGCCCCCTACGACTATGGACAGATGCGGGCTGCCTGGGTCAGTCATCTACTGACCAATTGGATCGGCGACGACGGATGGCTGGCCGAGATGGAGTTGCAGCTTCGAGGTTTCAACTACCACGGCGACGTCCACAAGTGCACCGGTGTGGTGACCGACAAAGGGTCTGGCCCAAGCGAACCGGTGACAATTGAGGTAGCCGCGACTAATCAACGCGATGAGACGACCACCAAGGGCACGGCCAAGGTATTGCTGCCGTCAAAGCAGACGGGGGCCGTGGCACTGCCGGTGCCCGACGAGGAGTTGAGACGCCGAGGGGCGCAGCTTGTCTCACGGATCGCGGGACGTGTCGGAGAGGAACTACGCCGGTTGCACGGAGAATGAGGATACCATCAAGCGGTTGGTTTTCGAGCCCGAGCACGAGCAACTGCGGCAGACTGCACGGCAGTATATTGAGCGCGAGGTGGCGCCGAACGCCGAGAAATGGGAACGCGAGCGGATCGTCGATCGTTCGGCGTACGTGGCAGCCGGTAAGTACGGCCTGATCGGATTCAACATGCCCGAGCGTTACGGCGGTGGCGGATCGGACGACTTTCGATTCAATGCCGTCATCAATGAGGAACTCGCGAAATGGGGATCGGTCGCCCCGGCGCTGAGCCTGCAGAACGACGTCGTCGGCCCCTACTTCAAAACGCTGGCCACCGACGAACAGAAGGAGCGTTGGCTGCCCGGCATCATCACTGGGGAGACCATCGTCGCGATCGCGATGACGGAGCCCGGTGCGGGCAGCGACCTGGCCGGTATCCGAACCTCGGCTGTACGCGATGGCGACGACTGGATCATCAATGGCTCCAAGACCTTTATCTCCTCCGGGATCAACTGCGATCTCGTCGTTGTGGTGGCGCGCACCGACCCGGAGGCCGGACATAAGGGCTTCACGCTGCTGGTTGTCGAGCGGGGGACGAAAGGCTTCACCCGCGGGCGCAAGCTCGACAAAATGGGTCTGCACTCCCAGGACACCGCCGAACTGCACTTCGAGAATGTTCGCGTCCCGGCGTCCAACGTGCTTGGGCAGGAGGGGCGCGGCTTCTACCACTTGATGCACAACCTGCCCTCCGAACGGTTATCCATCGCCATTTCCGCGATCGCCGGGGCCCGCGAAACCTGGCGCCAAACTCTGCAGTACGCGAAGGACCGCAAAGCTTTCGGTCAACCGATCGGAACGTTTCAGCACAACCGCTTCCTGCTCGCGGAGATGGACACCGAACTCGAGATCGGCGAGCAATACATCGACCGGTGTCTTCAAGCTGTGGTCGACGGCGAGTTGACCGCGGTGGAGGCGGCCAAGGCGAAATGGTGGTGCACGGAGCTGGCCAAGAAGGTCATCGACGGTTGTGTGCAGCTGCACGGCGGCTATGGCTATATGAACGAATACCGTGTCGCCCGCGACTACGTCGACTCCCGCATCTACACGATCTTCGGCGGCACCACCGAAATCATGAAGGACATCATCGGCCGCGATTTGGGCTTGTAGGACGACGCATGAACGGTATTTCGTGGCACCGAGACGGAGGCGTGCTGCGGATTGTGTTAGACCGACCAGACAAGCTCAACGCGGTCAATACACCCATGCTGAAGGAGCTGAAGGCGCGGGTCAACGACGGTCACGACGAGTCAGTGCGTGTCGTGGTGCTCACCGGCGCCGGACGCGCGTTCTGTTCGGGCGGCGATCTCACCGGCGCCGACACAGACGGCGCCGTTGTCGCCGCCAACGAGATGGTGCAGGCCATTGCTGGGCTCCCTAAGCCGGTCGTGGCCGGTGTCCACGGAGCCGCCGTCGGCCTCGGTTGCTCGCTGGCGTTGGCATGTGATCTGGTGGTCGCTGCCCGGTCGGCATTCTTCCAGTTGGCCTTCACCAAGGTCGGGCTCATGCCTGACGGCGGGGCGTCCGCCTTAGCCTAAATCCGTGGATGGTTCCGGTGATTTGATCGGCGTGTGAACAGCGAAAATGCCTTCTGAACTGGGACAATACGAGTGCTGAGGCCGCATTTGTCCATAGTCCGGGAAGGCACTTTCGATGCACTCATCGTATACGTTCACCACCGGATCGGCGGTGTTTGACGAGCAGAATCTGCTGTCGGCGGCCGGGTTGGTGCCAGTGCTGGAACTGGCTGAGCAGACCGGTCTTTCGGAATTGATCAACGAGCGCGTGGATCTGCCGTCGACTCGGGTGAAGTCCGGCGCGGTCAACCCGGCTGGCAAGCTGACCTCGATCGTCGCCGGGATGATGTGCGGCGCGGACAGCATCGATGATGCCAATGTGCTGCGCGCCGGCGGCACACCCCGGGTGTTCAACGAGGTATATGCCCCATCGACGTTGGGGATCTTTTTGCGCGAGTTCACCTTCGGGCATACCAAACAACTCGCCGCAGTGGCCCGCGAGCATCTGATCGCACTGGCGGCGCGCACCCGCTGCTGGCTGGCGCCGACGAGCGGATGTTTTTGGACATCGACTCGCTGCTGCGCCCGGTCTACGGCCACGCCAAGCAGGGCGCCTCCTTCGGTCATGCCAAGATCGCCAGCCGCGCGCTGCTGCGGCTGGGCCTGTCCCCACAGATCACCACCATCTCCACGGCGACCGCCGCGCCGGTGATCGCCGAGGCGCAGCTACGGAGCGGCAAAGCCGCCTCCGGGCGCGGTGCCGCATACCAGCTCAAGCAGGCGATCACCACCGCGAAAGCGATCAACCCCGACGCGCCGATCCTGGTGCGCGGCGACTCAATGTTTGGCACCAAGAAAGTGATCACCACCTGCATTCAGCGAGGCGCCGAATTCTCCCTGTCGATCAGCCGCAACAAGCGCATCAACGCCGCGATCGCCGCCATCGACGAGGCCGCCTGGACCCCGGTGCACTACCCGGGCGCGGTCGAAGACCCCGACACCGGGGCGTTGATCTCCGATGCCCAGGTCGCCGAAACCCCCTACACCCTGCGCCTGGCCCGCGGCCGAACACTGACCGTGCGGCTGGTAGTGCGCCGGGTCAAAGACGCCCGCCACCTGGATGCGTTGTTTCCGGTGTGGCGCTATCACCCGTTTGTCACCAACTCCGCGCTGCCGGTCGACCAGGCCGATATCACCCACCGACGCCACGCCATCATCGAAACCACCTTCGCCGATTTAATCGACGGCCCACTGGCACACATCCCGTCGGGGCTGTTCGCGGCCAACTGCGCCTGGCTGGCCTGCGCGGTGATCGCCCATAACCTGCTGCGCGCCGTCGGCACCCTCGCCGGTGGCCACCATGCCGTGGCCCGCGGGGCTACCCTGCGCCGCGACCTGATCAACATCCCGGCCCGCTTCGCCGCCCCGGCCCGCAAACCAATGCTGCACCTACCCGCCCACTGGCATTGGCGAGCCAGATGGAAGGCCCTGTGGCACAACGTCATCGGTTACCCGATCGCGCAACCCCGCGCCGCCTGACCCCACCTTCCAAGCCCTGTCCGCCCCGCCATCCCAGGCCCGACCCAAGGAACCCAAAGGAAAGCTGGTACAGGCCAGCGGATCACCCACGCCCCACCGCGCCACACTCGGCCGCATCCCAAAACAACCGCGTCGACGGCAACACGAAATCACCCATCCACGGATTCAGGCTTAGTTCCGGTAGCGATCGGCCGGGCGCGCGCAGCGCGGATGGCTATCCTGGCCGAAAAGATTCCAGCGGCAACAGCCTTTGAGTGGGGCATGATCTCACATGTGGTCGACGACGAGAGCTATGACACTGAGTTGGCGACGGTCGTGCAGGCCCTGGCGAGTGGGCCGACCATGTCATACGGTTGGCTCAAGCGAGCCTTAAGCGAAGCGACGCTCTCGGCACTTCCAACTGTGAGCCGCCTCGAAGTCGAGGGCCAGACGGCGCTGACTCGTACGGCCGACTTCCTGGAGGGCGTCCGGGCATTCGTCAAGCGCCGCAGCCCAAAATTCCAAGGGCGGTAACCTGAGTCGCCATCGGATGGCTCTACCGCCTCGCGTGGCAACGCTCGATAAGAATGCGCGCCAATGTTTTTGGATGACTGATCATTACGTCGTGGCACCCCGGGATGGTGATCACCTTGTGGACACCTCCGAGTGCGGCGATGCTGTTGCGCTGAGACCGGACTGACAGCGCCCGGTCGCGGGTCGTCATGACCCACGTCCGGGGGACGTCGTCGGGCAGGCCGCTGCGATCGACAGGTTCGGCTGGAATGCGGACCGATTCGGTGTAGAGCCGCGACAGCGTGAATCTTCGCTGCTCGCGCGTCATCCCGTTGCAAAACGCAAACCTTGCCGCTGCTGTCGGCACCTTCGTCGGCTTGCCCTTGGCCGCACCGCGGCGGGCGAACCAGGCCAACGGACCGGCCAGCGTGTCCACGATGGCCGAGCCCTGCGGGGGAACGAACGCGGTCACCAGGATCATTTCGCGTACTCGGGGTGAACCAAGCTTGGCCACCACGCCCGGCACCGTTACCCCGGCCATCGAATGACCGACGATGATGATATCGCCAAGTCCGGCCTCCTCGATGTCGGCGATGATGGAATCCACCCACTCGGCGATCGTGGCGGTTGCCAGGTTGCCGGGCTTGGCTCCATGACCGGGCAGATCGACAGCGAGGACCCGCAATTCCGGCACCAGCCGTCGCAGCTCGGCGACAGTAAGCTCCCAGCAGTCGGCGGCGTGTTCGCCGCCGTGGACCAAGACCAGATCAGGTAGCGACATGGCTGTCGTACGCTCTCCAAACGTTCGGTCGCAGATGTCGACGGTTCCTGGACACCCAGCCTAAGGATAACTAGGTTAAATATCTGTAGATTTATCGGGTTGTGATTGGCAAAGGATCCGGGTTGATCAGCCTGGCAGAAGAACAGTTGGCGCCCCCGGCCACCGTGCAACCCACCGGGGTCTGGTTTTTCAATTGGGTGATCCCCTTCGTGGGAAGTGTCTTTATCTTGCTGGCAATCGCCGATGTGATTCGTCGGCGCCGGCTGACGTGGGGGTTCTTGTTCCTGTTCAACAGCATGGCGGTGTACTGGATGGAAACCGTCGGCGACTGGGGCCAGATGCTGTTCTATAGCCCCGCGTTTGCCCGGCACCATTTGCTGGACTGGCTGCCGATTAAGACGCCTAACGATCCGCTGTTCATGCCGTTCGCCTACGCGGTGTACTGGGGCGTGCACGCCATTTTGGTGCTCTGGCTTAGTCAATGGGTGTCGTCACGGCTGGGGTGGAGCATGCTCAAATCCATGCTTATGCTTGCCGTACCGGTCAACTACGCATGGGACTTCCTTACCGAGGGCACCGCCACCGCGGTGGGATGGTGGACCTACGATCCCGGGTTGGGGCCACTGATCGAATGGCACAACGGTGGGCGCATCACCCTGCTGTGGACCATCGGCCTGATGTGCATCTGGCCCAACCTCATCGCATACTGGGCGGGTAAACCGCCGATACGCGGGCTAAACCACTTGGAGCGCTTCTGCCGCTTGGAACGCTTCACCGTGCGCAAACGGACCGCTAGCTGGGCCGGGACGTCCATGTCCGGGACGGGTGGAGCGGCTGTTGCCACCAGGCCCGCCCGCCTCACCAAGCAGCAGGAATTCGACAATTACCTCAACTACGATGTGGCGATCCCCCGCTGGCGATTTGAATTGCTGAGGCTGGGTGCTTGGTTCATTGGCTTCCAGGTTAGTTTCTTCGTGTTTCTTATTGTCCCGCTGGTTGCGTTGCGTGCGTTGACCGGCGCCGACAGCCCCTACATTCCGTGAGCCGAAAGGACGTACAGTGAAGCGTGGCCGCGACTACAAGTGGGCAAGCATGAAGGACATGCCGGCGGAGTTCTTTCTTCCGCCAGCAACAGACGCGGCCCTGTGGGCACAAACCGCCAAGCTGGTGGCGGGATGTGTCGCATTTATTCTGATACTCGCCGTCATTGTCACACTTACCCAAGGCATCGTCATCAAAGTGTGACGGCTAAGTGCGCGTCTACTAAGTGGATTCACGGTGATGCTTGTCGGGGCCAGCACCGGGTTAGCGATGTCCTAATAGAGGTCAGTCCGGGAGTAGTGGGTTGAATTGATGTCGTTCGACTATAGACAGCTTTGCGACAAATGGTATCGCGAAGGCTGGTTTTCGGACCGGACGTGTATCGATGCCTTCTATTGCGAGATCCGCTGAATTTGGTTCCACCCCGGTGGTTTTCGTCACCGGCTCAGCAGTCCAGACGCTTGCGGTGGAGGAAATCCACAACCGTGCCAGGGCATTGGCTGCTGCTTTTCAACAGCTCAGCGTGTGCGCTGGCGACGTCGTGGCGGTACAGCTGCCGAATTGCGTCCAGTGCGCCGTTGGCATTTCAGGCGGTGCTTCTGTGCGGGGCAGTGCTGGTGCCGATCGTCCAAATCTATGGTGTATCGGTCAGTGCGAGCGGCGCGGCTCGTCCACTCGCGATGTGCGATCTGCTGCCGGATGGTTGACCTTAAAATGACGTTGCTTCTGTGACTGGGCCGCGGACTCGCTAGGCCATGGCCGACAGTGTGGCAATCGGCGTTGCTGCTAGCAGGCCACCTTGATCACAAATGTGCCAGTCGTCCTGGCGCTCGGGTCGTTCTGTCGGAAACCGTCGGCACTGCCGCGGATGATGTAGGTCTGCCCTCTCATGGTCGCGTGTGCCTGGCCCTGGAGACCTTCCACGTAGCTGCCCGTGAACCCGCCCAGGCCGTGGATGCTGACCGACTTGGCGTTAAGGGCATCTTTATTCGACACGAGTGCGTCAACGCCCGCAGCCGCTGTGCCCGTCGCGATCGTCGTTAACGACTCGATCGATGTGCAACGCACCGTGTGCGTCTCAGGCATGTCTTTGTTGTCAATCGTCACCTGCGCCGTTCCCGGAGGCAAGGTTCCCGGCTGTGCCGGCGGCAGCGATGAGCATGCGCCGATGGCTAAGAGGGCCGAGCCGAGTGCCCACCTGGCAGCGAATCGGTTCCACACGAGCCCACCTCGTTCATTGGAGTTCATCGGGGCATCTGTAGTACGTCCTGTACGGAAAAATGTAACCCTCTGTCGGCCGGGCCAGTGGCCGATCGCTGCACAAGTCGGTAATTGTGCGACATGGCGGTATTCACACCCGATGCCTTAGAGGCGTATGTGCGGTGTCGATCGTCAAAGAACGCATCGCCGTGCATTCCGGCTCGCGATACCGACTTCGGGTGCGTGGGCCTCCACCGGTGAGATCCGACCGTGATTCGCAGAGTCGCCGGGCGGTCACATAGTGAGGGAATGTGATCCAGGTCTCGACACCTACTCGAACCCCTGATACTCTATGCCAAATAGTCTCACTTATGAGATGAACACCATAACTAATCTCACGTACAGGGGTGTCGTGACTACGGTGGAGAAGCGCGCCGGGGAGTCTCCGGTGCTGAATTTCGACTACACCGCAACCAAGCCAGCAGGAACGTGGCTGAAGACTTATGATGAGCTGAGGGCGCGTTATCCGTTGTTTCGCAACGATTTTGGGCCGGGGTTTTGGACCGTCGTCAACTATGAGGGCATCTTGCGGATCATGCAGGATCCGGAGACCTTCTCCAACAGCGTCGTCACCGCGCTGGACCCGAATCCGCCATACAAGTGGATCCCAGAAATGCTTGACGGCGACGAACACAAGCAATGGCGCCGCCAGCTGGGCCCGCTGTTCGCTCCGGGCGCGGTCGAGCGCCTCGAGGGCACGGTGCGTCAGCGCGCAATCAACCTGATCGACGGCCTTGCCGACGACAGATCGTGTGATTTCATCGCCGATTTCGCGCAGCGTTTCCCAACCACGATCTTTTTGGAGTTGATGGGGCTGCCCGTCAACGAGCTGGACCAGTTCTTGGAGTGGGAACACGCAATCCTTCACACCGATCTGGGAGAGGAGACCGCGCAGCAGAAGCAAATTGCCGCAATGATGGCGGTGATGGGCCGGTTCTCGACGATCATTGCCGAACGCCGGGAGCAGCCGCGTGACGACATCGTCAGCAAGGCTATCGACTACCAGATCGACGGCAAGCCGGTATCGGATGCCGACCTGCTCTCGTTCTGTCTGCTGATGTTCATGGCCGGTCTTGACACGGTGTCGGCCACGTTGGGCTGGATTTTTTTGCACCTAGCCCGCAATGACGACGATCGCACCCGGATCGTCGAAGATCCCACTGTCATCCCGAGTGCCGTCGAGGAGTTCTTGCGCGCGTACGCAATCGTCATACCTGCGCGAAAGGTGATGAAAGATGTCGAGCTGCAGGGTTGCCCAATGAAGGCCGGTGACATGGTCAACATCCCGTTGAACGCCGCTACCCGTGACGAGGCGGCGTTTCCGAACGCTACCACCGTCGATATCACGCGGAAACCGAACAACCACATCGCTTTTGGTGCTGGGCCACACCGCTGCCTAGGTTCCCACCTGGCGCGCCGCGAGCTCAGGATCGCGCTCGAAGAGTGGCACAAACGGATACCACACTATCGCCTCGCTACCGGCGCAGAGCTTTTCGAGAGCGGTGGCCAACTCGGACTCCACGCGTTGCCCTTGGTGTGGGATTCCTGATGGACCGTCCGCTTGCCGGAATCCGAGTCCTCGAAGTCGCCCAGTTTACGTTTGTCCCGGCGGCCGGTGCGGTGCTGGCCGATTGGGGCGCCGACGTGATCAAGATCGAGAACCCGGTCACCGGCGACGCCCAACGTGGGCTGGTCACCGTGCTGGGTCATGCGGCCAGTGTGCCGGGATCGTCGTTCGCGCCGATCATGGAGGCACCCAACCGTGGGAAGCGCAGCATAGGGCTCAGCCTTGCGGTCGCCGAAGCGCGACCCGTCCTCGAAGAGTTGATCCGGCGTAGCGATGTTTTTCTGACAAATTATCTGCCGACCACGCGAGCTAAGCTGCATATCGATGTCGACGACGTGCGTCATATCAACCCCGACATCATCTATGTCACCGGCAGCGGGTTCGGCACCCAAGGTCCGGACCGGGACACCGGCGCCTACGACGCCACTGCTTTTTGGGCCCGTGGCGGTAGCGCCGAAGGTGTCACTCCGGGCGACGCCGAACGGGCCGCGTTTATGCCTGCCGGCGCCTACGGTGACAACATCGGCGGACTAGCCATCGCGGGTGGGGTGGCGGCAGCACTGTATGGCAGAAGCGTCACCGGTAGGCCGTCGGTGCTCGACGTCTCGCTGCTGGCTGTCGGTGCTTGGGCCACCCAATTCAACGTGAACATGGCGCTACTGGCCGGGGGGCCGCTGCCGAAGATGGACACCAAGACTCAAGTGCCGTACAACCCGCTGACCGGCAATTACCGGACTTGCGACGGCCGGTTCATCCAGCTGTCGATGCTGCAGCCGACCCGGTACTGGCCCGAGTTCTGCCGGCTGATGGGATGCGACGACTACGCCCACGACCCGCGCTTCGCCACTATGGCGTCACTGGCTGAGAACTCCGACGCTGCATTCGAGATAGTCAAGGACGCGATCGGCAACCGCACGTTCGCCGAGTGTGCGCGCTTGCTCGAACAGGGCAGTGGTCCATGGGCCCCCGTGCAGGACGGTTGGGAAGTCGGCAATGACGACTCGCTGATTGCCAATGGCCGCATCGCCGTGGTGGTCGACGCGGACGGACGCCCGCAGAAGTTGGTCGCCAATCCGGTGAAGTTCGACGATGCTGCAGCCTCGCTGAGGCGGGCGCCGCAGTTCGCCGAGCACACCGACGACGTGCTTCAGGAACTCGGATTCGATGACCAGCAGCTCATTGAGTTAAAGGTCGCCGGGGCGATCACGTGACCGGGGTGGCCGTCGTCAACGGTGACGAGCGCACCGTCCGATTCCGTCTGATCCGCGCAGCAGACGCCGAAATCGCTGATCGCGGCATCAATGATGTGCGGATGGAGGCGATCGCGCGGCGAGCCGGGGTATCGCGGGCCACGGCGTTCAGGCAACTCGGCACCCTGTCCGAAGTCCTTGTTCAGGTTGCGCTATTGCGATCGCAGCGCCATATAAAGGCTGTACACGAATTGATGAAGTGCAAGACCGGGGCGTTCGCAAAAGTGGAGGCCGCCTTGATCTACACCGCGTGTGAACTCCCGACAGACCCTTCGATCACCGCTCTGATAGCCCAACATTCGGCGTCCATCCATAACCCGCGCGTGCACGCGGCTGCAGTGGGAGTGATGGGTCCTGTGCTCCAGGAAGGTCAGCGCAACGGTGAAATACGCACCGATGTCGGCCTGGACGAGCTCGTCGACTTCCTCGTGGAGCAAACCTACCTGGCAGCCGAAGAGATCAACCGGTCGGAAGAAGCTGTGCGCAAGCGATTCCGAAACTTTGTTGCGCCGGCTCTGGAGGCGCGCGACGTGAGCAGAGGTGAGTTCCTCTCGCGCACACGTGAAGTCGAAGAGGCGATATCCAGCGCCACTGAGGCGCTGCAGAATCTGGCCAATTTTTTGCGCAGGGACAACTAACCGGGGCTTCGCTCCAGCCCGACGAGGCGTGCCTTTGGTCACCGGATATTCAGGGGCTCCGGTCGAGGGGGTAAGACCGTGACCGGAAGCCCGGCCCGGTGCATGAACCGCCTGTAGCGGTTGGTGGGCCTACTGGCCGCCCGTCTCGATCGGAGCCTGTGATGACCGTAGCGCGATCCGTCGGCGATGTCTTGTCCGAGCATGTGGTGTGCGAGGTGCAGTGCATCGACCGCATGTACTGCAATGTCTATGTGCCGGGCTTGCAGTACGCGGCCCGGCTTGGTGGCCTATGTGCACCGCCAGCTGGGGGTTGCCAATCGCCTCGACCGCGCCACTGGCTCGCATCACCGAGGCGTTTGGCGCCGCGGTGCATCGCTTCGCCGCTGATCGCGGGCTGCCGTGGGTCGATTTCGCAAAGGCGCAACGCAAAGACGACATCGCCCATGAGTATTCGCGGGTTCACCGGCACCGAGGGGTGCTCTTCGTCGGGCGGGCGCAGGAGAAGACCAAGCTGTTTCGTACCGAGAAGCGTCGCGACACTCACGGCGATTTCTATCCGTGGATCGTGCCGGCGACCGGGCTGGTCAACCATTTTTACTTCTATTGCCTCGACGCCGATTTCGGCCCGTTCTTTTTAAAGTTTTGCTCCTACTTCCCCTACAACGCAAAGCTGTGCATCAACGGTAACCATTGGGCTCAGCGGCAGGCCGCCAAGGCGGGGACCGGGTTCACCGAGCTCGACAATGGCTTTCGCCGCTGTCGATGACATGGACCGGCTACAGCGGATCTGCGACCAGCTCGGAGAAGACCAGATCGATGCGCTGCTACGCAAGCGGCTGCCATCCTGCCGCACCCGTATAGCGCCGCGGACCGCACCGCCGGTTACCGCTACGAGCTGTCAATCCTGCAGGCCGAGTTCTCCTTGACCCAGATGCTGGACAAGCCGGTGTCGGGCCGGAAGTTCTTCGAGCAGGTCATCCGTGACAACCTCGACATCGGCCGTCCCGAACAGGTCGCCTTGGTCTTTGACCGCAAGCTAATCCGGCGCGGACCACACGCGACACCGGCACCGTTCCGTGCCAGGGTCATCACCGAGGGCGTCACCCCCAGCCTCTACGTGGACTACAAGCACACCCGCATCAAGCAGTACCACATCCGCGGCCTAGGGCGAGCTCGACGATCATCTCGGCTACGCCAAGCACGATCCAGCCGGCCGTGATGGCGGCAACTCCCGCAATGGCGCCCGTACCAAGACGGTGCTGACCGATGTCGGGCCGGTTGAGGTGGCGATGCCGCGGGATCGGGACGGGTCGTTTGAGCCGCAGATCGTGCGCAAGCGCCAGCGTCGCTTGTCGGGGATCGATTCGCTGGTGATCTCGTTGTCGGCCAAGGGATTGACCCGTGGCGAGATCGCCGCGCACCTGGCCGAGGTGTACGGGGCGCAGGTGTCCAAGCAGATGATCTCGACGATCACCGATCGGGTGATCGAGGCCATGAGCAAGTGGTGCAACCGGCCGCTGGACCCGGTTTACCCGGTGGTGTTCATCGACGCGGTCAACGTCAAGATCCGCGACGGCAACGTCGCCAACCGGCCGACCTACATCGTGCTGGGTGTCACCGTTGAGGGCACCCGCGATGTGCTGGGGCTGTGGGCCGGCGAGCATGGCGACGGGGAGGGCTCCAAGTACTGGCTGCGGGTCTTATCCGAAATCAAAAACCGAGGAGTCAACGACGTGTGCATCGTGGTGTGCGACGGCCTGAAGGGCCTGCCCGACGCCATCGGGACCGTATGGCGGCCGCGATCACCCAGACCTGCGTCATTCACCTGTTGCGCAACAGCTTTCGCTATGCCTCGAAGCGTGACTGGGCCGCGATCGCTAAAGATCTCAAACTGGTCTACACCGCGGCCAGCGAGTCCGCAGCGTTGGAAGCATTCGCCGTGTTCAGCCAGACCTGGGGCCCGCGGTACCCGGCGATCATCAAGCTGTGGGAGAACGCGTGGGCCGAGTTCGTCTCGTTCCTGGCCTTCGACAAGGAAATCCGCAGCGTGATCTGCACGACCAACAGCATCGAAAGCCTCAACTCGCGCATCCGCAGGGCCGTGAACGCCCGCGGCCACTTCCCGACCGAGCAGGCCGCGCTCAAGTGCATCTACCTGGCGATCATGAGCCTCGATCCAACCGGCAAGGGCCGCAAGCGTTGGATGAACCGGTGGAAGGCGCCGCTCAACGCATTCTAGATCGCTTTCCCGAGACGACTGACCCCAGGCCGAAAGTAACACTACGACAACCAGTTGCACCGTTAACTTGACAGCCTCACGGGGGGTGCCCTTTCTTCGTTGAGGCTGCCGGTCTGGCGGTCGGTGTGGTGGCGGGGTTGATCTTGTTCGTGTGCACCGTCAGTGTGACGAGGAACTGATGGGTGTGCGGCACCCCGCTCAAGTCTTGGCCGGCTTGTGGGGTGCCGCGCTGTAGTGCTCGGAGGCACCGATGGTGACGGTAGAGGCTGACCATGTCCGCGACGAGTCCCGGCTGGCGGCCGGCGGGATCGGCTGCCCGACGTGTGGCAACGGGGTGCTCGGCGGCTGGGGGTATGCCCGACCCCGCCAGATTGAGGGGCTCAGCGATCCGGTGCGGCCGAGACGGGCGCATTGCCGATCCTGCTTGGTGACGCATGTGTTGTTACAGGTGACTGTGCTGTTGCGCAGAGCGTATGCGGCGGAACGGATTTGGACTGTGTTGACCGCCAGAGCTGAGGGGGCTGGGCATCGCAGGATCGGCGCAAGTCTGGGTGTGCCGGCGGCGACGGTGCGGGGCTGGCTGCGTCGCGCAGGGTCGCGGCTGGAGGCGGTTCGCGTCTGGTTTGTGGGTGTGGCAGTCGCTGCCGGGGTGGACGTGAGGATCCCGGACGGGACGGGTTGTGCGTGGCGCGACCTGTTGGCCGCGGTGGCGACCGCGACCGCCGCGATCAGGTTCCGGTTCGGTTCGGCCGGGTTGCTCGGCGCGGTGACGCCGGATGGGGTGGCGGTAACGGCTAGTAGTGGGCGGCTGCTCGCGCCGGGCTGGCCGCCACCACGCGGCTGGATGGCTGCAACACGAATCGCCCCTTACGCGCGCCCGGCGTGATCGGTGATCTTCGCCAAGGCGCCTGCCCGGCAACGGTTTCGGGCAGGGCTTCGAGTGGAGAGGAGAACCGAGAAGGTGTCGTTGGAGGAGCACAAGCGCCGTGAGCGGGCGCAGGCGATCGGACTGTTCCGGTATCAGCTGATCTGCCCGGCCCTGGATGAGGGGCTGTCGACCAAGCAGCGCGGGCGGCTGGTGCGCGAGATCGCTGGCTGGCCGAACCCATGCTGACCCGTCCGGCAGCCAGGTGCGCATCTGGCGGGAGACGCTGGATCGTTGGATTCGCCGCTACCGGGCCGGCGGTTTTGAGGCGCTGGTGCCCGCCCCGCGGCGGCTGGCGGCGCGCACCGATGCGCAGGTGCTGGAGCTGGCGGCGTCGCTGAAGCGGGAAAATCCGACCCGCACCGTGGCACAGGTGGCGCGGATCCTGCGCACCGCCACCGGGTGGGCGCCTTCGGAGTCCACTCTGCTGCGTCATTTCCATCGGCTGGAGTTGATGGGCCCGGTCGGCGGGGAGGTCCCGGCGGTGTTCGGCCGGTTCGAGGCCGCCGACCGCAATGCGCTGTGGGTCGGCGACGGCCTGCATGGGCCACGGGTTGGGGACCGCAAAAACTACCTCTTCGCGTTCATCGATGATCACTCCCGGCTGGCAGTCGGCCATCGGTTCGGCTTCGCCGAAAACACCGTGCGCCTGGCCGCCGCGTTGCGCCCGGCGCTGGCCGCCCGCGGTGTCCCGGCCGGGATCTACGTGGACAATGGCAGCGCATTCTGTGATGCGTGGTTGTTGCGGGCGTGCGCGAAACTCGGTATCCGCCTGGTGCATTCGGCACCCGGACGACCTCAAGGACGGGGCAAGATCGAGCGATTCTTTCGCACCGTGCGCGAACAGTTCCTTGTCGAGGTGACCGACACCAGCAGCGAAGACCTCACTGCCGCCGGGGTCGATCACGCTACCGCGCTGTTGGAACTCAACCGGCTGTTCGTGGCCTGGGTGGAAACCGAATATCACCGCCGGGTGCACACCGAGACCGGGCAGCCTCCGCTGGATCGGTGGGAGGCCGGTTGGGACCGGTTGGGCCACACCCCGGCGATACCCACCGCCGACGATTTGACCGAGGCGTTCCTGTGGTCGAGTACCGCGTGGTGGCCAAGACTGCCACCGTGTCGCTGCACACCAACACCTACCAGGTCGATCCTGCGTTGGTCGGGCGCAAGGTCGAGCTGGTGTTCTCCCCGTTTGACCTGGAAACCATCGAGGTCCGCTACCGCGACAAGTCATATGGGAAAGCCTTGCCGCACATCATCTCCCGCCATGCGCACCCGAAAGCCCGGCCCGAGAACCCTGAGCCTGAGCCGCCGGCGACGGGGATCGACTATCTGGCGCCGGCCGCGCGGCCGCCCACCACGAGCAGCTGCGCGGTGACGAACGCATCGGCTATCACGCCCTCTACGGCAGCAGCGAGGACGGCGAGATTCCCGGCCAGCTCTCCATCGATGACGTTCAACCCTGCGTCGATGACGATCCAGAAAGTGAGGTGTCGGCGTGAGTATTCAACGGCTGCAATCACATTGGGGATTCACCCGGATGCCGTTCGGGCGTGACCTGACACCCTGCTGCACCGCCACCCCGGACACGGCGAGGCGGTCGCACGCATCACCTGGTGTGTGGACCAGCGCGCGATCGGTGTGATCACCGGCGAGGTCGGCGCCGGGGAGACCGTGGCCGTGCGCGCGGCCACCGCAGCGTTGGATCCGTCCCGGCACGTGGTCATCACCTGGCCAACCCAACCATCGGGGTGCGCGGCATGCTGCCCCACATCGTGGCCACCCCGGGCACACCCCCGCCTACCACAAATCCGCCCTGGCACCGCAGGCCGCTGAGGCCCTGCCAGCGAACACGCCGAACGGGGCCGCAACCCCGTGCTGGTCGTCGATGAAGCACACCTACTGGATAACCATCAGCTCGAAGCGATCCGGCTGTTGACCAACCACGAAATGGACAGTGGATCGCTGTTCGCGGTCATCATGGTGGGCCAACCCAGCCTGCGCCAGCACCTCCGACTGGGGGTGTTGGCCGCCCTGGATCAGCGCATCGCGGTGCGCTACAGCATCGCCGGGATGAGCGGTGCGGACACCGCCGACTAGATTCGCCATCACTGCAAAATCGCTGGACGAGCCGACACCTGTTCTCGGATGACGCAATCGGGTTGATCCACAACGCCTCCCGCATGCATCCCCGCGCGGTCAACAACCTGGCCCTACACGCGCTGACTGCCGCGTTCGCCGCCGATCACGCCATCGTCGACGAAAAGGCGGCACGCATCGCGATCAGCGAAATCGCTGCGGACTGAACCCGATCCGCGGCAACCCGACCAACACCACGTCAACGCGACAGCAACGCTGTCACCACGCCCACCACGGCCCCACTCACCACCCCTAGCGGGGCCGTTCTCATCGCCGGATCGTCGTCAACCCCAATGACGTCATCATCGTCATCCTCAGCGACGCGCAACACCAGCGCCTACAACGCGGCTCACGAAAACCTGAGTCGCACAACATTACTCGCTGCGTGAAACCAAACACCTCACCCAGCACGTCAAACTTGACTCAAAATTCCGGCTCCGCCAGTCCTAGCTTCGCTAGCGGCAATGCCCCCAGTCGCCCAATAGTGACCGCCGCAATATCAGCAACATCAATCCTGCGGTGTCATAATCCGTTTCAGTCCGGTGGTGAGACATAGACCGTTCCGCCATCCTTCCCAGCACGGCGATGAAAATTGCCGCGCCAACCCGTAAGTCCATCCCCGGCGGAAGTTCCGCTCGGCGCAATAGCGCAGTCGCAGCCAGTTGGAACGGCGTAATGCCATGGCTGACCATCTCCGCCAACCGTTGGCCGAGCGTGCCGTCATACCAAGCCCGGATCACGCCGCCGTAGCTGCGGTGGAACCGCACATAGCGGGCCAACCAGGCGTGGAGCTGATCGAAACCAGATGAGGCGTCCGCCAGCTGATACAGCTCGGCGGCCAGGTGCTTGCCCTCGACCACCGCCCGGCCGGTGAGTTCGTCAAGGATCTTCGCCTTGTTGCCGAAGTGGCGATACAGCGTGGCACGACTGACATTCGCGGCCGAAGCGATCTCGTCCATGGCGACCGAGTAGTACCCCCGTTCCAGGAACAGCAACGAACCGGCAGCCAGGATGTCCTCCCGAATCGGCGACGGGCCTGGCAGTTCGGGCTCGTCAGGTGGGGTATGCATGACCATGCTGGGCAAAGTTCCCTCGGACGGCGTAACAGACCCTGGTGCGGCCACGGTTTCGATCACGTGAACGGGTGTCTCCGGGAAGAGTAGCAATTGCATGGCGATCGACAACGACTCGGAGGTTGTTTTCTCGGATCGCAACCCGAACATGCCACGAAACCGATAAAGGTTGACCATGTGTGAGATCCGTAACAGCGCAGCGGTGGCATCTCCCGGCTCGATACCGGTTACCCCCGCCGCACGGAGTCGTTCGGTGACCAGCTGTGCGTAGCGGTCGGAGACGGCACCGGCATCGGTTTGCGGCAGGCCTTCGATGGTCCCGACGCCCGGAAACTCGAGGAACACCATCGCGTAGCGGTCATAGAGTCTCGCCCAATCCCGCAGCCATCGATGCAGGTTGCGCATGCCCTCGAGGTCGGGGCCGAGGCGGCCCAGCTGTTGACCGTGTTCGAGCACCGCTGGCTCGCATTTGCTTGCCAACTCGGCAAATATCGCCTCTTTGCTTTCGAAGTATTGGTAGACGGTTGCCCGAGACCCGCCGACGGCCTTGGCGATCGCCTCTATCGATGTGCCATGAAAACCCTTGGCAACAAACAGTTTTGCTGCGGAGCCGACAATCCGACCGCGGGTGTGGCGGCCGCGGCGACCCAACCTGTTGCTAGCTGGTGCATAACCGGGGCGCCGCAGTTTCTCGGATTGTCCCATCAGTCGCTCGGGGAGCCGGAGATGTTGCGCTTCGCCTTGCCCGGGTACCCGAAGAATCTCTCGAAGTTCGCGTCGTTGATCGGTTGGGCGGTGTTGCGTTTTGCTGCCGCGCGGAGGGCCGCCAACCGAGCCCTGATTTTATCCAGGTCGGCACGGGAGCCGGAGAGCAACAGTTCCGCTTCGGCCGCTTCGGCGGACGCGATTTCTATGCGCAGACGTTCGCCGGCTTCGCCGAAGGTCAACAGGTCATGGTCGTCCTCGTTGACCTTTTCGCGCGGGGAGGGTGGCGGATAGTGGGTCGCAGCCATGACCTTCCTCTTACCTCTGGACATTTGTGATCCATATCATATACTGTGCGAGACATATCGTCAGAAATCAAGACGGATCGTCAGAAACCGCTTATCGGGAGAGTTGCGATGCCATTGCACGACCACCACCAGATCGTTTCGGTTGACGACCACCTGGTCGAACACCCGCGCGTGTGGCAGGACCGGCTGCCACAGAAGTTCCGCGAGCAGGGTCCTCGCATCATCGAGCAAGACGGCATGCACCTGTGGAGCTATGACGGCCAGATTTTTCCCACAATCGGGCTCAACGCAGTCGCCGGCAAGCCGCCGGAGCAGTGGGGCCTGGATCCCGTCCGCTATGAGGACATGATCCCCGGCTGCTACGACCCCGTTGCGCGGATCGCCGACATGGATCTCGACGGTGTACAAGCCGCGCTGTGCTTTCCGTCGTTCCCGGGCTTCGCCGGAGGCACCTTTATCCGGGCTCAGGACAAGGAGCTAGCCCTCCTGTGCGTCAAGGCGTGGAACGACTTCTATATTGATGAGTGGTGCGCCACCGCACCGGGGCGCTACGTGCCAATGGCCATACTGCCGGTGTGGGATATTGACGCGACCATCGCCGAGGCTGAACGGGTCGCGGCCAAAGGGGCACGCACGGTGTCCTTCCCGGACAGCCCGGTGCCGCTGGGTCTGCCTTCCTTCCACACCGACCACTGGGACGGGCTATGGCGGGTCTGTTCCGATGCGCAGATGCCAGTGTCGCTGCACTTCGGCTCGGGCTCTTTCGTGCCCGGCTTTTGCTTCTCTTCGGTGAAGCCAGTGCCCGGGCAGCTGACGGTGCCCGACGCACCCTTCGCGGTAGCCACTACCCTGTTCGCGACCAACCTGATGTGGACCACCGTCGATCTGCTGTTCTCTGGCAAGCTTCAGCAGTTCCCGAACCTGCAGATTTCGCTGGCTGAGGGCGGAATCGGCTGGGTGCCATACATCTTGGAGCGATCTGACTACGTGTGGGAGCGGCATCGCTACTACCAAGACATCGACTTCGACACTCGTCCTTCGGATTTATTCCGCCAGCACTTCTGGGGTTGCTTTATCGACGACGAGCACGGCCTATCCAACCGGCATGCGATTGGTGTCGACCGCATCACATTGGAGATCGACTTCCCACATTCCGACTCCAACTGGCCGAATTCCCGCAAACGCGCCGCCGAAGTTCTAGCCGATGTACCCGACGACGAATGCTGGCTGATTGTTGAGCAGAACGCGCGCAGAATGCTGAACTTCCCGCGAGTTAGCGCCGAGCAGCTGGCTCCGGTTGGGTGAGGCCGTCGTCATAGCGCTCCTGAGGTGATGCCGTCTTCTTCAACCCAGCCACCCGGACAAATGCCGCAGCAGAGTTGACCGGATTCCCGCAGTGAACCGTAGCGGTCTCACTTGAGCGCGGCTGGCAGCGCAGCAAATTCCTGACGAATCACGTCATCGACTGCCCGATTCGGCGCGGCCAGCCAACGGCTGATCGCTCGCTCTAGAAGCAAGACTCCGACCGCCGCCAGCAACCGGCATTCATGGTCGGGCCTGGCCAGGTGCCGGCGGCGGGCGATGACTTTTGCCACGATATCGGCGTTAGCCTCGTGAATTTGCCGCTCGCGACCTAGCAATACCGGTGACGACTCGACAGCCTCACGATACTGCCCGATCCTCTTGCGGATTCGCTTCAGCGACGGCGCCAGCAGCGCGAACGAGTTTGCCATCGCGTCAAAGTCTGACATCGTATCCGGCTGCGCCAGATAAACGCCGCTAAAGGCGTGGATAAAGTCGGATTCACCGAAGAACAAGACCGATTCCTTGGTGGGGAAGTAGCGGAAAAACGTGCGTGGCGAAACCCCTGCCTTCGCGGCGATCTCTTCGGTCGTCGTGTCGTCGTAGCCCTTGGCACTGAACAGGTTCAACGCCGCGTCTACCAACGCAGATCGGGTGCGGTCCGCATGTTCGTCACGGGGCGAGCGATCACCGCGCGCCATCCGCCAGCCTCCTCGGCCTCGGTGTCTGCCCCGGCACTACAACGATGCACGACGGCAAATGTTTAGGTGTGGCCTTCGCGCCCGTCACCTGACCCACGATACTCATCCATGGCAATCTACTGTCATATCTACGCAGACACGCCCAACTGCGACTGGCGTGTGTCTTGCGGTCGGCTCAATGTGAGTGGTCCACTTCGGCTTCACACTGGCGCGTCAGTCCGGTGGCGAGGATCAGTTCTTCGTGTAGTTCAAACCATACCGTGTGGTAAGAGTCGATGCCCGGGCGGGTGAACCATTCAGTCTTGCCTGCGTGCACCATTTCCAGCGCCATCGACAATTTGTCGCCATATGCGCGCAGCCGCGGCACCTGCGCTGCGGCCGCGGCGATGATCGGCAGTACCCGTTTGTGGGTGCGGTCGAGTCGGGCTAGCACTGCGGCGTCGTAGTCGGGGTCACCGTGGTTGTTGGGCTGGCCTTCTCGAAGCTGCCAGTCAGTGACCAGTGCTTTGAAGTCGGCGTTTACACGGCGAAAATCGTTGTAGATACCCGAAAGTTCGGCTCGATTGGCGGCCGCATGTTCGTGGGCCAACAGCGCAGTCAAGCGCTGCCGCCCAGCGGTGCTGAGCTTGAGTGTATGGCCTGCGACAAGTAACCCGGCCTCAGCCAGCCGGGCCACGGTGGAAGCGACTAGCGGGAGGTCTTCACCGACGGTCCTGGCCAGTTCAGCCAAGTTAACTCTGCCCTTGAGTCGGACGGCTTGCAGGACCTCCAGTTCGGTCATGGCGCAACTTCATTTCCTGGTATCGGCGAGCCTGATGGCGGTCAACATCGTGATAAGCGGTGTTGGGCAGACAACGTCGGTGTGGCCGGCGGACAGCGCATCGCGTATGGCGGCCTCAGAATTGCTCGCTAGCGTCGGGTACTCACCGGCGGCATGCGCCCGTAGTGGGCTATGCCGGCGGGCCAGCTCGGCCAGCTCGGCCAGGTCGGCGGAATCGCTCTCCGACCATGCCGTCAACTCCAGAACTCCTTCGCGCACTTCACCTTCAGAGCCATCGATAGTGATCAGTCTGCCATTGAGAGTCTCAGCTACCCCCAAACCGCAACCCACCACAGCCGGTCGACCGATTTCGCGGCTGACTACCGCGGCATGGCTGGTAGCGCCGCCGACCTCGCTCACGATCCCACGGCTGGCCAGCATGCCCTGCACATCTTCTGGGCTTGTCGAGGGACGGACCAGTATCACGTCCTGGCCCTGGGCAGCGGCATCCAGTGCGTCATCGACGTCGGTGTAGGCCCGGCCCGACGCCACCCCAGGGCAGGCTGGCTGCCCCTTGGCCAAAAGTGCAGCAGCCAATCGGGTTTCGGGTTGGACAGATGGTAACAATAGGGTCTCGATGTGCGATGGTGTCACTCTGCGCAGTACTTCAGCATCATCGATCAATCCGTCTTGTCGCAGCTGCAACGCTAACCGGACCGCAGCCTGCGCTGAGCGTTTGGCAACTCTGGTCTGCAGCAGCCATAGCCTGCCCGCCTCGACAGTGAACTCGATGTCTTGGACGTCACGATCAAGTTGTTCGAGCGTCCAAGCGGCACTCAGCAGCGCTGCCCATACTTCTGGCTGCTCATCGTGCAGCGCGCTGAGCGGCTTACAATTGACTCCGCCCGACACGATGTCCTCGCCTTGACCACCCGGAAGCCACTCGCCGAACGGCTCATTGGCGCCAGTGATCGGGTTCCGGCTGAACAGCACGCCGGTGCCGGAGTTATGTCCGGAATTACCGAACACCATCGCCTGGATCACAACTGCGGTGCCGGGTAGAGCGTCCAGGCCATGATGGTTGCGGTAGGCAGTGGCACGTGCCGAGTTCCATGACGCGCACACTGCCTGGATCGTTCGCCGCAGTTGTGCGAATGGGTCGTCAGGCACCGCCTCGCATTCGTTGCCACCTAGTACGATGCGCCGATAGCTACTTTCAAATCGGGCGCGGGTATCGCGCGCGAACTCCTGGCCCCGTGACCAGGCCAGCGCCTTTTCAACCGCATCGTTGATACCCAGATTCAGGACGGTGTCGAGCATGCCGGGCATCGATTGCGCCGCACCGGACCGCACACTGACCAGCAGCGGTTTGGGGCCACGACCAAACGTCCGCGATGTCTCCCGTTCCAGCCAGCGAATCTTTTGCACCACGGTATCCCAAATGCAGTCAATACCAGACGCGGGATCGGCAAAGAACTGCTCGGATGCCTCGCGGGTGATGCAAAAGGCTGGCGGTACCGGCAACCTGAGGCGGCGCATTGCGTCGATACCAAAACCCTTGTTGCCGACGATTTCTCGTGGCAGATTCGCTGTGCCATCAAGGGCCACGACTTGAGGATGGCCGACTCGCAGAGGGCTAGCCCTGCGTATGCCCCTCGTCACGGTTCTCCCTGTCAGCCGCCGTGGCAACCTCGACAATCAAAACCCAGCCCTGGTCGGATAACCGCAATCCCATCCGACAGCCAGTGTCTCTCATTATGACAGTGTACTGCCATAATGTCAATCGATAGTTAATTCGGGGACTGCAATCACTGCAGTCACGAGGAATGCTGAACCGAAAGTCCTGGCTTATTCGTCGAACACGCGCACCTAAGATGAGTCGAGTACTACGATGGCAGCATACTGTCGCATTCCGCCAAAACACTGAGGATTGACATTGAGCGGTCGAGCACAAGCTCTTGTCCTGCGTTCCCCACACGATCTGACGCCCGAAGTGCTGACGGCGGTATTGCGCGGCTACGACCCCGCTGTGGCCGTCACTGGAGTAAAGCTACGGCGGACATCTCAGGGCACGAGTTCGCACGTTCACCTCGACGTGAGCTATGCCGAGCCGAAAGCCGCTCTGCCCCGGCACTTGTTCGTCAAGACGCAGCTAAGCACCGTGCACGATCTGCCGGAGGCGTTTGACGAGTCGTTGTCGGTCGGCGGGGGTGGCACCGTGCTGCTCAACGATGAAACCCGCTTTTACCGCGACCTGCGGCCGAGCATCGACGCCGAAACGCCGACCGTGTACTTCGCCGACCACCTCGAGGGGCCGTCGCAGTTTCTGATTATCACAGAAGATGTGACGGATCGCGGTGCCCGATTCCCCGACGCCATTGCCGGGCTGACGGTTGATGAAGTTGATGAGTTGCTTAAGACGCTCGTTCAAGTTCATGCGCCATTCTGGGGTAGTCCGCGAATGAGCGACAGCGGTGACTTGGGCTGGCTGGAGCACCCGGTGCGCGGGCCGTTCGCAACCTTCCTGCACGCCGACGGGTTCGGCATCATCCGTGCGTTGCTGGAAGTGCCGTATAAAAAGAAGCTGCTCGAGGTTGCCGGCGTGGACGCCGACACGATGGAGAATACCTTCTGGCGGCTGGCCGAATACTCCGCCGAAGAACCCCTCACACTGCTGCACGGTGACCCTCATCCCGCAAACACCTACGTCTTGCCCGATGGCCGGGTCGGGGTGCTTGACTGGCAACTGGTACGGCGCGGCTCATGGGCGCATGACTTCGGCTACGCCCTGGTAGGGGCGCTGGAACCGGAGCTACGCCGGGCGCATGAGCGCGAGCTGCTCGACGGCTATCTGGCGCGGCTGCAAACCGCTGGCGTCGAGGCGCTGCCGGACCGTGAACACATGTGGATCTCCTACCGCCGCACCCCGGCATGGGGATTCTGCATGTGGGCCATCACCCCGGATCAGATGTACTCGACCGAACTGGTCACCGCCGTCCTGCGCCGGTTCGCGGTGGCCTACGCCGAGCTGGGCACCGCGGAGCTGCTGCGCTGACAATCGCTAGCATGGCCTGCCTTGTATTGTGTTGGATCACACTGCCGATTAATTTGGCACCCAGCTGCCAATTGCACCTACGTAAGAGAGGATCAGGGCGCTGTGCGAATCATCGTTACCGGCGGCAACAGCGGTGTCGGCCGGGCTACCGCGTCGGCCATGGCAGCAGCCGGCCACCAGGTGGTGATCGCTTGTCGCACGCTGGACAAGGGCGAAGAAGCCGCAGCTGCGATGACAGGCCACGTCGATGTGCACCACCTCGACCTGGCGGACCTTGCCAGCGTGCGCAAGTTCGCCGATCACGTCGACTTCGTCGACGTCCTGGTGAACAACGCGGGTGTGCTCGGACTTCCCCTGACCCGGACCACGGATGGCTTCGAAGCTCACATGGGCACCAATCACCTTGGCCACTTCGCACTCACCTGCCTGCTCGGCGACCGCATCCGCGACCGCGTTGTTGTCGTCGCCAGCAGTAATTACGCCCTGGCCCGCATCCACTTCGACGACCTGAACTGGCAGCGGCGCCGGTACAACATGTGGTCGGCGTACGGTGAATCGAAACTGGCCAACCTATTGTTCGTCGCAGAATTGGTCCGCCGGGGCAGGCGGGCGTATGCGTCCGATCCTGGCATGACCGCCACCGATATCACTCGCGACGGCACGGGAGTGCTGCGGTGGGCCGGTAAAACGCTGGCCCCGCACATCGCGCAGAGCCCAGCTAATGGGGCGCGCTCGACGATTCAGGCCGTCACAACCGACTTGCCTAACGGAACATACATCGCGCCGCGCGGCCTATTTCACCAGTGGGGCAAGCCCAAGCCGACGAAATTACTTGCCAAGGCCCGCGATCCGCAGAGCGCGCGCCGGTTGTGGGAACTGTCCGCCGAACTGACGGGCTGTGACTGGGACACCATCAAAGAGGCGGTATGACCGATCAGCAGCCACTGTGGCAATGCCCCGTGGAGACCCTGGAACTAAACTCTCCATCAGCTCCCGCGTTGACGCACTTTCGTCAGCTCGACGCTGTCCAGGACCGGCTGCGGCCGGTGTTTCGCAACGCCGAGGGCGACGGCTATTGGATGTTCACCGACCACGCGGTGATCCTGGACGGCTTACAGCACCCGGAGCTCTGGTCGAGCAGCGTTATCGTTCCCACCGAACCCGATCCGCCATACAAGTGGATCCCGATCATGATCGATCCACCCGAACATGCGAAGTGGCTTTTTCCGTCGATCGTGTTTCCGAAGATCATGGGTATGCCGGTCGGCCATCTCGACCAGTTCCTGGAGTGGGAGGACAAGATCCTGCACCAGCAGGGCGTCGGTGAGCAAGTTAACGCTGCACGGTTCGAGGGCATGCAGCAGGTGATGGGCTAATTCGCTGGGCTGATCGGGCAACGTCGGATGGCGCCGAATCCGGACGCCGACGATATCGTCAGCAAGGCAATCGGCTGGACGATCGACGGCGCGCCGGTTTCTGACGGGGATCTGCTGAGCTGCCAGTTGTTGTTGTTCATGGCGGGCCTCGATACGGTGGCCAGTCAGCTGTCCTACGCTATGCTGCATTTGGCGACCCATCCCGCCGACCGGGCACGGATTGTTGCCGACCGCCAGGTTATTCCTCGGGCGGTCGAGGAACTGTTGCGTGTCTATCCGATCGTGCAAACCGCCCGTAAACCCACCCGCGACATGGATTTTCACGGCTGCCCTGTCAAAGCAGGCGACATGGCCGCCTTTCCCATGGCCGCCGCCGGCCGCGACGAGACTGCCGACCCTGATGCGCGCCGCGTCGAGTTCAATCGTGGGATCACGCGCCACCTGTGGTCATCCTTGAGGAGTGGCATCGCCGCATCCCCGAGTACGAGGTTGTCGAGCAACCCGTTGAGCATGGCGGGCAAGTTTTCGGGCTGGACTCTCTCAACCTGCGTTGGGACAGTTGATGCTCAAGCACCAGCTGGCCGCTCAATGAGCATCGACCAGCCATCCAAGATCCAAGCCGCCGTCAAGCCAAGATGAACTCGGGCACGCGAAAGCCGGTGTCCCCCAGATCAACGACACGCATTCGCACCGGTTGCCCGATCCGGACCTCGGCGGGGTCCACGGCAATAATCGCGTTGATCCGCAAGCCTGGCTGTTCGGCGAGCTCGACGATCCCGATCACGTATGGGGGTGTCCGCCCCGGCACCAGAGGCTGACGCGCGACGATGTAGCTAAAGAGCGTGCCTTCGCCGCTAGCCTGCTCGAAATGTACGGGCCCACCGGTGAATCGGCTGCGTTCCAGTGGGGGATGAATCCACTTGCCGGTGTCATCGCACCGACACAACATCAACTTGCCGTCTTTAAGTCCCTCCCAGAAGGGTGCAGTGTCCGGATCAGGGACCGGGATAGGCGGTGCGAATGCGGAGTTGGTCACGGCTTCTCCCTGCTGTAGATGTTGGCGCCACCGAACGGTCCCCCGCCAGCGGTCACAAGCGCCAGCTGTGCATCCTTGATCTGGCGGTAGCCGGCGGCGTGGCGCAGCTGCAGCGCCGCCTCGTAGTGGTGGTTGAGTCCGTGAACGTAGCCCTCGGACAGCAGCCCGCCATGTGGATTCACCACGACATCACCACCATACGTGGCCCGGCCAGTGGAGAAGAACTTGCCGACTTCACCCTTTTCGCAAAATCCAAATCCCTCCATGGTGGCCATTACGGTGTAGGTGAAGCAGTCATACATGCACGCCACGTCCATGTCGGCCGGTGACAGGCCCGTCTTCTTCCAAATCTTCGGACCGGCACTGCGCGAGTACATCTCGGTAGGGTCGTCCCAGATCGTCCAATTCGCGCCGCCCTGAGAGTTCGACGACCCGACTAGCCACACCGGCGGCTGCGCGGCGTCCGCGGCGATGTCCTCACCAGCCACCAGGATCGCCACCGCGCCGTCGACCTCCGATGCGCAATCGAGCACCCGGAACGGCTCATTGATCCAGCGGGAGGCCAGATAGTCGTCCATGGTGAGAGGTTCCCGGCGGAGGGCGTGTTCGTTGGGTCCGGCGTGTCTACGCTGGGTGATCGCGATCTGTCCGAGATCCTCACACGTCGAGCCGTATACGTGTTGATGGCGGCGGGCCCACATTGCGAACCACTGTGGCGGGACCATGAAACCTGACACAGCGTCAAACTGGTTGTCATGATCGAGTTGAATCGGGCCCTGGATGGTTCCGAACCTGTAGCCGGAGCGACCGTTCAGCGACCGATACACTAGTACCGCTCGGCACAACCCGGCCTCGATTACCGCGGCAGCTGTGGCGATCTGGTCGGCCACTATGTTGCCGCCACCGTACATCGCGTTGGCCCACGCCAATTCATCGATACCCAACGCCCAGCCCACATAGATGGGCTGCTCAGAGTCATTGACCATGTATGTGCAGATCCCGTCCACGTCAGCGGGTATCAGTCCGGCGTCGGCGATCGCATCCCGACACGCAGCGACGGCCATGCTCCGCGTCGTACGGCCTGAGTTGCGGCAGTAGGCTGTGCGGCCGATTCCGATGACAGCACAAGTCATGTCGATTCTCCGGTCTACTTCGGTGTTGGTTCCCGGGGCAGACCCAGGATGCGTTCGGCGATGAGGTTTCGTAAGATCTCGCTGGTGCCACCCGCGATGGTCAGGCAGCGGCTGAACAGGTAATCGTGCACCACCTTGCCTTCACCGCCGAGGAGTACAGCAGGCCCAGTGATGCGAAGCGCCAGTTCAGCTACACGCTGCGCGTGTTCGGCTCCGAAGAGCTTGGCGATATTGCCTTCGATACCCGGCCCGGCCGCGAAGACCGCTCGGGCGGCCTGCCGAAGGTTCAGCGCCGCAAGGGCATATGCCTCAACGAGCAGCGCGCCGACCTCACGGGCCAGCCCGGTGTCATCGGCGTTGTGGCGCAACAGAATGTCGAGCAAGCGACCGGCTTGGAGCGTCACCGAGCCGCCACCGATGGACACCCGTTCGTTGCCGAACGTCGCCATCGCAACCACCCAGCCAGCATTGACCCCACCCACCACATCTGAGTCGGGCACGAAGACCTCGTTGAGGAACACCTCGTTAAACAACGCTTCACCGGTGATCTCGGTAAGTGGGCGGATCTCGACCGCGGGATCCTCGAGATCGATGATCATCGTTGTGATCCCCTTGTGTTTGGGCGCATCGGGGTCCGTGCGCACGGTGGCCAGACCCCGCTGACAGTTCGCTGCGTCGCTGGTCCAGACTTTCTGCCCGGTGACCAGCCAGCCGCCGTCGACCCGCTTCGCTTTAGTAGTGACCGCCGCCGCATCCGAACCGGCGCCCGGTTCGCTGAACAACTGACACCAGCGGATCTCACCGTCAAGGCTGGGCCAGATCAGTCGCTCGACCTGCTCGACGCTGCCGTGCTGAAGTAGCGTCGGCACCACCCATTCGCCAAGCCCGAGGCTCGGTTTGTCGAGGCCCGCTAACTCTTGCTCGATGACGAGTTGCTCGACGGGATCGGCGTCTCGACCGTATGGCTTGGGCCAGTGGGGTTGAAGGTAACCACAGTGCGCCCAAAGCTTTCGCCGCTGCTGCGGGTCGGCCCCCTCGAGTTTGGCACGGAAATCCCGCGCAGCCTGCCGGTATTGATCAGCGACGGCGGGCAAATCCACTGCATGGGAGCGGCGCGCACCACTGCGCTGCAGCTCGACGACTTTGTCGCGCAATACGTCGGGTCCACCTGCGAAGGTCAGCAGCACAGTCGCACGCCGGATGTACAGGTGGGCGTCGTGCTCCCAGGTATAGCCGATGCCTCCATGCACCTGGACGTTGTTCAGCGCCACCCGCTGATACGCCGGTAGCACATGTCCGGCCGCCATCGTCACGGCCAACTCAGCCTCTGGGTCGCGAGCCCGCGCGGCATCCCAGGCGACTGCCACCGCGAGTTCGGTATCCATCAGCATGTTCGCGCAGTGATGCTTGATGGCCTGAAATGATCCGATAGGCCGACCGAACTGCTCGCGGGCGGCGACGTACACCTTTGCCATCTCGGTGCAGGCGCCCAGTCCGCCCACGGCCTCCGCCGTGGCCAGCAGCCGCAGGATCCGCACGGCATCGCCTGCTGTGCCCGCAAACACGTCAGCGATCCGCGCTGACGACAGCCCGAGGACCGCAATGGCTCGCATCAGCTGATCAACGGAGTCGGTGCGGCGCGCGGTGACAGCGTCTCCCTTCTCGACGAGTACCATGTCCTGGCCTACCGGGACCAGGAAGAGGTCAGCCCCTGGCTCCGCCAGCGCGGCAACCGCTTCCGCAGTGATTGTCGAACCTGCCAGGACCGCAACGTCGTTCGTGCCGATTCCTGCGACGACGTCACCGGAGACGAGCTGGGGAAGCCACCGCTTTCGTTGCTCGTCGGTGCCGGACTCGGCGATCAGCGCAGAAACCGCGACCGTCGGTAGGAACGGTCCGCCGATCGCAGCTCGGCCCAATTGCTCCAACACGATGGTCAGCTCCGGCAATCCATAACCCTGACCACCGAACTGCTCGTCGACGTGGAGGCCAAGCCAGCCGACTGCGACGATCTCCTTCCATAGCGGGTCGTCGAGCCACCAGCGCCCCGCAAGGTCGCCGTCGAGCAGAATACGACGCGCCGCGGCCGTACCGCCGTGACGCGTCACTAGCGACTGCGCGACCTCGGCCAGTGCGATATGGTCTTCGGTTATCCCCAACGGCATTGGCTGGACTCCGTTCTCGTCACCACGGGCTGCCGAAGCGGTCGCGGAAAGTCATCGACGTCGCAGGCCGACGCCGTGGCGGGGACAGTTTCTTTGCCGGACGGCCGAGGTAAATTGCCGCCATCGGAAGCATCGTGTCGGGCAGCGCCAGTTGTTCGCGCACGCGGTCGATACCGAACATGGTTAGACCCGTGGTGAGGCATGAGCCGTAACCCAGGTCGGCGGCCGCCAGCAACAGGTTCTGCACTGCGGGGTAGATGGATGCGGGCGCATAGGCCTCTTCGACCCGCGACAGATCGGCACACACCACCACAACCACGGGCGCGGCGGCGAAACCACCGCTGAACCCTTGTTCCAGGTCGGCGAAGAGCGTTTCGTCACTTAACTTCCCGCGGATGAACTCCTTCCCGCCCGCGTTCCATGTTTCCGTCCACCAGTCGGCCAGATGCGCCTTGGTCTGCTCGTCGGTGACTACCACGAACACCCACGGTTGGGTGTTCTCGGCACTCGGCGCGTGTACCGCCGCGTCGAGCATCTGCTCGATGTGAGAGTCGGGCACCTTGCTGGCTGGGTCGAATCGTCGGCACGCTCGCTGCGCGAGCATGACCTCGAGCAGGTCACCCATTGTGGTCCGCTACGCGGCGTTCGCCGTGCGGCGTCCAGCCAGTCAGCGAGATCGTGCTCAAGTCCAGCGTTTCGCCGAGCGACAACTTGCCAGTCGTGACCCGTGCCAGGAATTCCTTCATCACCGCGTCGGGGTCCCGGTCGAGTTCGTAGACCACCAGATAGCGGTGGGTCGGCGGAGGCAATTGCGCGGGAAGGTCCTCGTCTGCGGGTACTGTGACCTGCGCGAGATCGTAACGCTGCGCAGCAATTACGCCCGGAACGTCGAGAACTTCGGGCACATGCTTTGTGTCGTACCATTCGTTGAAGGCATCGTCCTGGCCCTCAATCGGATTCGTTAGCACGAGAAACAGGTTTTTGGCCACCGGCACGCCTTTCCGACAGGGCCCTCCCGAGGGCTATTGAGAACTACAATATGGCAGTCGACTGTCATGGTCAATCAGGCTCCCGCTAAGTTCGAGCGCTCGATATACGCGTGCCCGACTTCGCCGTCCCACTCGACACGTGCCCAGCTGACGGTGTAGGCCCGTGACGGATCCATGACCCCGTACGGCAACCCATCGGCCATTGAGATCCACAATGACGATCGCACCGTGCCGTGAATCGGGAGGTGTCCTGCCAACTCCAGCGTGTAGGTTTCGCCAGTGCGCATCAGCACCGCCGGTGGCGGAGCACGATTGATGTCGACATGTCGCAGTAAGCCGTCCTCAACGACGTATGCGCCCTCCAACGTGACTCGACCGTCCGGGGCCCAATACCGGCACATCCCGAACGCTCGGCCGCTCGGCATCACGGCACCGGTGATCACATGACCGCCCCACGTGGTGAGCGTGCTGGCGTCGCGGGCTCCGCGGGAATGATCGCGCCAACCGTATCCGTCGAACTCGGTTGTCACGCTGTCGATGGCAAGCTGGCCAGTGACCTTCGTCAGTTGCTCGTAATGCTCACGTGCCCAGGATTGTTCGGCCATGCCAGCGCCCGTCTTAGTGGGGGGAGCAGCCTCGGCGTCCCAGACCGGTGTGAGGCACTCGACATCCAGGTCGAGCTGCACGTGACTCTTCGGACCGTCGGTGATCAGGCCGGTGCGCATCGCCTCATACGAGGAGCGCACACAGAAACCATCGAAACTGATGTGCCACCTCGTGAATGGGTGCTCACAACGGAACTCGAGGTTTGCGCCGCCGGGTTGCCGTTCCGGTGGCGTGCGGTGGTAGCCCCACATCGCCAGCACACCGTGGTCTTCCGGAGGCGCGATCAGCACCCGTTCCTCCCACATCTCCCAGATATTGGCCACCGTGCCCAGATGTAGCCACATTCCGATGTCACGTTGCGGGTCGTATGGGGTGAATAGCAGGTTCTCGGTCCAGCCGGGGCAGTCCGGCGGGGTTCGGACGGTGGCCTCGCGTGCATCGGGCAGGCCCGAGGACAGGTCGTTGGTCGCAGCTGTCATGATGGCCTCCTAATGCCTGGCCGAGCGCTTCAGCACGGCGATCTCGCCCGTCGTTCCGTCAACGCGTACGACGTCGCCGGTGCGGAGCGCCCGGGTGCCGTTACCGGTACCAACGACACAGGCGATGCCCAGCTCGCGGGCGACGATCGCGCCGTGGCTCGCGGGACTGCCGATGTCAGTGACGAGTGCCCCGGCGAGCGAAACTAATGCGGTCCAACCGGGGTCGACGAACTTGCACACCAATACCTCGCCGTCTTCGAGGCTATCCTGGGAATCCGCGTCGAGGATGACTCGCACGGTTCCTTCGAAAACCCCTGGGCCAGCGGGTTTTCCGCGTACCGCACCGTTGTCCCCAAGGCTACCGTCTGCTACCCGGATCGGGGTCGGCATCCCGGTGAACACGTGGGGGATCTCGATGTGGCGGTACTCCTCGCGCCGAGCGCGGCGGAAGTTGACCAACTCGCGCACGTTGGTCGGCAGCGGGGCAGTCAGTTCGTCGATGGTGAGGTAGAAGGCGTCGTCTGGCCGGGCCAGGATTCCGGCGGCGGCCAGATCCTGTCCCATCGTGGTCGCGGCTGCGCGGCACCCGTCGACGGCGGTCAGGAACGCGGCCTTGGTGAGCTCGACCGAGCGCACCTGAACGCCGGCAAACCTGAGGAGTCGGCGCAACAGCGACCGCCGAACCGGTGAAAGCCCTGTCAGCAGCTCCTTCTCGGCTCGCTCCCGGGCGGCAACTGCGCGGTTGGCGCGCAATAGTGGCCGTTCGTCGTCGGGGCGTGCTGTGTGCGACGCTGCCGCGCGCAGCACTGCGCTGGGGTCCTCCCGCCAGGAATGCCCGATCACGTTTCCTTCGTTGGGCCCATGGAAGCCATGCCGCATGAGGAATTCGCCGATCTTCAGGTCGCCGCGGCCAAGCGACCACACGTCGTCGGCCAGCGCTGTTTCGATAACTCCGCCATAACCGGCCAGCAAGGCTGGCACCAGATCGTTGCGGCCCAGCCGCTCGGCGATCGAGGTGACCCGCGACCGCAACGCGTTCAAGATCAGCCGGGTGCGCACGTGTACGCGCATCGCCGTGCAGAAGCGGACAGCCGAATCGGCAAGCAACGCAGCGGCATCCGTCCAGTTGCCGGTCAGCACTATGGATTGCCACCAACGCATCTGCGCGGCGTGAACGCGGTAGGGCGCGGTGCGTTCGCGAGCCAGCGCGATGGGCCCCTTGACGGCAACGATCGGGAGCCGTGCTGGATTGCTCTTGGTCGGCGTGGCGTCCGGGCGGACCGAACCCAGCAAGTCGCGTTCGAAGTCGTCGCCGGTCATCCCGGGCAGCAGACCCGCCAGCTCCCGGGCACGATCGACATTCATCGCCTGCCTGCCGAAGAAGCATGCTGTGCTCCACTGGTTGGGATCGCTCGGCACCAATAGGGTCGAACGGGGCAAAACGCCGAAATCGTAGAGGCCGCCGCGCGACGCGAACTCTACCCCGGCACCCCATAGTGCCCAGCACAGCGGCGACAAGATGTCCGGGGTGGCTTCGCCGACATTGGTCAAAGTCCACAGCCGGTGTGGCTCGCTGGTCCCACGGATCGGGTCGGTGAGAGGCGCGACACCGCCCTCGTTTTCCATGCGCCTCCTAACGTGACAGACCACTGCCAGTATTACCGTATCATGGGAACTGTATTGACGGTGGCAGTCGACTGCCATATGGTTTGAGATCACACGAGCTCGCGCCGTCTCCCACGGCAGCGCCGTGCATTTCCGGACAAAACGGAAAGGCCAGCAATGAGATTTGCCGTCTATCTGCCGAACTGCATGCACGTCGCGGCGATCACCCAACCTTGGGAACACAAGCTGACCGGGCTTGAGATCGTCGGCGTCGCGAGACGTGCCGAGCAGCTGGGCTATTCGATGGTGTTTCTGCCCGAGCATTTCCTGACTCCCCGCCGACACCTCGAACTATCAGGCAACCACTACTTCGACGCCACCACGGCCCAGGCGTTCATCGCGGGCGCCACGTCGACGATCAGGATCGGTTCGATGGTGACGATCCTGCCGCTGCACAATCCCGTGATCGCCGCCAAGTCCATCGCTACCCTCGACTGGTTCAGCGGAGGCCGGGCACAGGTCACGATCGGAGTCGGCTGGCTCAAGGAGGAGTACGACATTGTCGGAGTGCCTTTCACCAAACGGGGACGGATGACCGACGAGTACCTTGCTGCGATGTTCGAGCTCTGGTGCAGCGACAGCCCGAGTTTTGATGGCGAGTTCGTGAAGTTCAACGATGTGGCCTTCGGGCCCAAGCCAATTCAGGAACCCCGCCCGGTGGTGTGGATGGGCGGGGATGCCGATGCCGTGCTGCGCCGGGCCGCGCGGTTCGGCGACGGCTGGGCGCCCTGGCTGACAAAGCCGGATGAACTGCCCGCCAAGATCGACTATTTGCACTCTCAGCCCGGTTTCGACGACCGGCCCTTTTCGGTTTTCTACAGCCTTGCCGTGTTGTCTATCGGAGAAGAGCATGCGATCGTCGAGGACCCGAACGCACAATTTGGTCAAAGCGCCCAGCAGGTGATCGATACCTGCAGCCGGCTTGCCGAACTGGGCGTCACCGACACGTGGGTCAATCCGCCGCCGCTCGACGACTTCAACGCTTACCTCGACCACATGCAGTGGGTGGCCGAGGAAGTGATTCCCAAAGTGGGCTGATGCCTGCCGGCGTCAGCCGATGACCAGGGGCACCGCGTCCAGGCCGAGGGTGCCGTTGGGCCACGGAGCCCTGGGATCGGCACCCGGGGCCAGGGAGTACTCAGGGATCCGACTGTGCCACTCCTCGAGAATCAGTCGCAGCTCCAGCCGCGCGAGGTGCGAGCCCAGGCACCGGTGCGGGCCCCGGCCGAACGCGAAGTGCGGCGGGCGTTTGTCCAGATGCACTCGTTCTGGTTCTTCGTAGAGCTGTGGGTCGCGGTTGGCGCAGCCATAGCTGACCAGCACGTCGGTGTTCTTGGCCAGCCGACAGCCGGCAACCTCAACGTCCTCGGTGATGACCCGCGGCGCAAAAGGAACCGGGGGATCGACCCGGAGCTGCTCCTCGATGAAGTACGGGATCAGTGCATAGTCGTTGGTGATTCTGTTCCGTAACTCCTTGTCGGAGGCGAGCCTCGCGAAGGAGAAGCCGAGGGCAGCGGTGACCGTATCCAGTCCGGCAAGCACAAAAAGGAAGCACAGGCCCAGGATTTCGGGGTCGGTCATGCCGCCTTCTTCCTTCAGGTCGATTAGCTGGGACAGCAGGTCGCCGCCGCCGGAATTGGCGCGCCGCTGTGCGATGTGCTCGCTGAGGTAGGTGTAGAGCTGCAACGCCTGATCGATCACCTCGGGCGTCGGCTCGGCACTAGCCGGATCGGTGAACTCGAGAATGGATTCCTTCCACTGCACCAACCGGTCGCGGTCCTCGAGCGGCAGGCCGAATAGCGTCAGGAACACCTGCGACGGGAAGGGAGTAGCCAGTTCAGCGACAATGTCGCAGGATCGCTTCACCTTGATGGCGTCGATCAGCTCACCGGCCTGCTTGCGAAGTTCAGGCTCTCTCTCAGCCATTCTCTTCGGGCTGAAGAACGGATCCAGGAGTCGGCGGAACCGGGTGTGGTCCGGCGGGTCGATCGCTATCGGCACCAACGGCACCGGGCTGCCGAGCCGGTCGAAGGCGCGCGCCGACGAGAAGATGTCAGGATGCTTGGCCGCGAAGTCGACCGCTGCGGCACTGGACATCACGACCTGCTGGTTCCCCCGCACGACTTCGCCGCGCTGACGTAGTTCCCGCCAGGCACGCGCCCGGTCTTCGTGGAATGGAAGATCATCGACGCTGAAATCGGATTCGTTGGTGGCGTCTGTCATGGCGGGAAATAATCCTCTCTGCAACCGGCCCCACATGCTGTCGGAAGGAAACAAATATGACAGTAGGCTGTCAACTATTTCCCAAGTATCGTCTGATGGTCGACTGGTGTCAACGATGCGCTGAAGTGCTGCCGTCGTTGCAGTGTCAAAATATCCGAGGAGGCTCAGATGGATGAGCCGGATGGCGCAGGGCGACCGTTTTGCCGCCTAGCGCGCATGCGGACTGGGCGCGGACGGCGTTAATTGGATGTGGCCCTGAATCCGTTGAGCGCCAAAGGGTACCAAATTATTACCGACGAGATCGCTGAGCGCGCCGGCACCTCGCCGGTGACCTTCTTCCGCTACTTCCCACCAAGGAAGCGGTGCTTTTTCGGTAGTACACCTTCATCGAGGCATTCAGCGGAAGGCTGCGTCGCCCAAGAGGGGTGCTCTCCGACTGCCAGGCTGATGGCGGACTCGCCGCCGTCCTGCTTGGCCGCGAATGTCGAGATCGTCGCGAAGGTGATAGCCGATAGCCGCGGGCTGTCGTCCCTCCACGACGAACGCCGGCCCCGCGCGGCTGTCGTGATGCTGCTCGTGGGGCGGGGTACTCAACGGATTGCTGTCGGCGCCGAGCCACCCGGTCGACAAGCTGATCCGCCAGGAGTTCGCCGCGCTGCCCAGGCTGCCGGCATAGCCTGCTAGCGGTCATCGAACCTGGTGCCGTCCGGGCAGGGACGAGGAGTACCCGGCCCGCAGAACTGCGTGCGCAGGTACGTCGGATAAGTCTGCGTGGGACCGGCATACAGGCCGGCGAAGTTGAATGGAACGTCGTAGACGCCGATCGCCACCACATGCAGGAAGCCGGTAACCGCCAACACTCGCAACACCGCCTTCACACGGGGCCCGGCCCAACGTAGCGTTTCGACTCCGCTCTCGACGCGAACCTGACCTTGCCTGTTCCGGAAGAACATCAGTGCGCCGCTGGACGTCAGCACCAGCGACCAAAGGATCGGACCGTACAGCGGGATCTGAACCGTCTGCCCGGCCCACAGCGTGACACCCGGGATCGCCGCGGGATAACCGACCAGTCCGTGGTGCACCGCAAAGATCTCCAGCGGGAACTCGATGACGTACACCGCGATCCAGCCGCATAAGAACGTACGCACCGGGCCCAGCGCCAGCCACTTAGCCCGCGCCCGCCCCATCGCCCAGCGCGCGATCATTCCCATGGTCAGCGGCATCCAGATGTAGATCATTCCGATCATCAGCACCGGCTCTGCCATCAATCGCCCGTCCGGGCTGAGCCAGCCGGGAATGTTCTCGGTCCAGTTGCCGAAGTTGACCAAGCCGGCGTTGTAGAACAGCGTGGGCTGGAACCAGTTGATCAGCGGGTCGTGCCACCAGGCGACCGTCGACCCGATGACGATGGCGGCCTCGACGCACAGTTGGCGCTCACGCAGGCTCTTGCGCACGACGTAGAAGACCGCGGTGGCCGCAAAAACCGGGCACAGGACCTGGAAGGCGGCCATCGCCGCGTGCGTACCTGCTGGGATCCGGTCGGGGCCGGCACTGACCGGCGTGGCATCGCCGGAGACGATCCAGGTGGTGTAGACGTAGGCGGCGACAGCGACACACACTGCGCCGACGCTCGACCAGAACAGCACTGGACGAATCGACCTCGGCTGCAGTGGCTTGGACTCGACTGGCTCGAGAGAAACGACATGATCGTGGCTCTCGAGACCTGTCATTGGTGAACCCCCTTGGGCACAAACGATTATTTAAAGATGTCAGTTCACTGTCACCATGTCAACAGCCTAGGTCGTCTTCCCGTCAGACCGCGTGATATATCACTCCATCGGCGACGACTGCAGGCGTTCGCTGTCCTGGACAGTACCCGTCCAGGCAAGGCACTCGCGATGGCCAGCCAGTCAGAAGCTGGGCCGGTTTGAGATGCATCGGTAGTGCCCAAAGTGCCGCGCCCCCCGCGCGGCGTGATACATGCCGCGACCGCACTGCGCTGGGGTTTTCGTCAAACAGATCGCTAGCCCTAACGGATACGGCCTGATGCGGTGATTGTACTGCTTGGGCAGGAAGAGTAACTATCGACAGAATCACCGGTGCCGTGCTATTGGAGTTCGGCTGGCCCACCCGCAGCACGCAATTACCGGGCTCAAAATCCACCCCATCCGCAACTGTCGCATGGGCGTCTGTACTGTAATCGATTGTGCGCCTCGGGTAATGGGAGCGATAAGGCGCGGCTTAACCGCGCCGATTGCGATGCTGGCATAGCTGGTGATCATCGCCGTCGGCCTGTCCGACAGCCACTTCGTCGGCCTCGCATAGGCGCCGGGGGACGAGCCGAGACGTTGTCAAAGTAGCGAGGCGGCAGCAGCGTCGAGTAGGCCAGCCATCCAACCCGCCTCTGTGGATCGTTCAAGCGAGGCCGAGGTACATCGCGGCGGCGATCACCGTCACGTCGTCAACGGACAGTGGCTGCACACTGTGCACACGCAATTCGCCTAGGGCGCGGTCGAATAGAGTGATCTGAATCCAACTCGCCTCCAACGTCGACCACCACCTCAACCCGGCAGCCTCCGGGTGGCGCTCGAACTGGGCAACCGCGTAGGCCTGTGTGACCGAACGCTGATTGGTCGCCACAACGGAAGGGTGTAGCGACTCGTTGACCAATACCGTGGGCTCGTCGAGGTCGACGAGTGCCGCGTCGTCGGCAAGCTCCAACTCTGCCAGTGCGAGTTGTCGGCCGGAGCGGACGAGCAAGTCGGGATGTAGGTCACCGGTGCCACGGAAAGGCGCGAGCATCTCGGCCACAGCAGAGACCGCCGCCTCAGCCAAGTACAGGCAGCCGTATCGATCCGGGGCGTCATGGCGCCCGCTGCCCTGGTACTCCCTGGGCACCCAGAGGGCGTGGCCGGGCCCTCCGACGGGTGCCGATGGATTCCACGGCAGGACGCGCCACAAGATCAAGCGAAGCTGCCGGCTTGCTCGTTGGCGATGGCGTCTAGCACTTCCCGGGTTTGGTCGCGACGGATGAGGTCGATGGGGCGGCGGCCTCCCAGGCTTGGGTTCATCCCGACGAGCCAGCGTTCGGCGGCTGCGCCGGAATAGAGGCGCAAGAGGCGCGCCATGACGAGATCAAGCAGGTCGACGCGGCCGGCGTTGATGTCGTCGATCCCTTCGCCTCGGCGCCATCGGGTGATTTGGGCGGCATTGACACCGAGCAGTTCGGCTAGGCGGCGCTGGGATCCGAAGTCGCGGCTGAGCGCGGCGACTTTTTCTTGCGTTGAAACGGGCACAAATCAAGTCTAGCGCAACAAAAAATGTTGCGCGAGCTCTGCGATCATCGACCCTGCCATCCGCAGGCCAACCTGAAGTCGAGTCGCCCGATGGCAGATGCCGGTCCCGCGGATCACTGTAGTGAAGCGCTGTCGATTGCGCGCCCGGGCAACCTCCGGTACGGGCCAATATGCGAGCTGTCGATGGCAGCGTCATCGCTGGCGACGCCAACACCGGGTTTGGCCTCGGCGACCAGATAATCGGCAATGGGCGACTTGGTCGAACACCGCCCCGACTGCTCTAAAACCCTGGGTGCGGCGGTTATGCTGGGCGGCAACGAAAATGGGCTCGAGGCCACGCAGCGCATCCGGGTCTGACGACGTGATCGCCACGTATGGCACGTATCGGGCCGAGCGGACGCGAAGTCAGTACGGGGGCTTCAGCTCGGCAAACATCGGGAAGTGGCGCACATTCGTCGTCAGCAGGTCGGCGTCGATGACGATCGCGGTCGCGGCGATCAGGTAGTCGACAGCGTCGATGCCGCTATGGCTTCTTCGGTACCGACGCGCGAGTCGTCCACCGACGCGTGCCACATCCTCGGTCACGGCGGCCCAACGCAGGGCGGAGCAGAACTCCTCAAACGCGCCGAGTTCCTTGTCCCGTACGCCCGCCAGGAGCTCGAACCGGACCAGTTCACTTGCCACCAATTCCTCACCGGTGGCGGTCAGTGCCGCGAGCAGCTCGGCAGCCGCGGGCTCGCCCCGCAAATGGTCGACAGCGATGGTGGTGTCAATCAGCTTCACGCCGAACCGAGCCGGCTAAGGCGCTCGTTGAGGTCACCGCGAACAGCGTCCACGTAGTCAGCACCGGTGAAGTCACGTCCCCGCCAGGAGCCGGCGCTTCGCTTCAGGGCCGCCACCCGCTCTTCCTTGCTTCGGCTTCCGTAAGTAGCGCGAATCGCCCGACGGATCAGCTCGGACCGGGATGCGCCAGTTGCCTTGACAGCGCGATCGAGGAGCTCGACCTCCTCATCATTAAGCGTGATCTGGGTGCGCATTACATCACCATACATCTAGTGATGCCGATACCTGCTGCGTCGCGGGACGAAACCAATGGCGTAGGGGTGCCCAGAATCACCCGCGCTCCCTTGCCGCGGCTGCCGCTAGCCGGTGGCTCCCGCGGGCCCGTAGTCGGGCTCGTTGCCCGGTTTCCATTTGATGTTGCAGCCGACGCTGGGGACCTGGTCGCCGGGGACCGGCTGACCCGCCAGCACCGCCTGGACGGCCCGGTCGAGGTCATCGCCGGTGACTGGCCGGTTGTTGCCCGGCCGACTCGCGTCGAACTGGCCTCGGTAGGCCAGCTTGCGGTCCCTATCGAAGAGGAACAGATCCGGAGTGCAGGCGGCCCGAAACGTGCGAGCGACTTCCTGGGTCTCATCCAGCAGGTAAGGGAAGCTCCACCCGTTCTGCTCGGCAAAGGCAGGCATGTGCTCGGGCCCGTCTTGCGGGTAGGCGGCGATGTCGTTGGCGTTGATCGCCAGCACGGCCAGACCCTGATCCATCCACTGGCGGGCCCGCTGCCCGAGGGTGGGCCCGATGTGGATGACGAACGGGCAGTGGTTGCAGACGAAGGCCACCAGCAGGCCCGCGGCCCCGGCCACGTCGGCCGGGCCGTGCAGCTTTCCCTGCGCGTCGGGGAGCCGGAAATCGGGCACCCGGGTGCCCAGGGGAACCATCGTCGAGTGAACAGCAACCATGGCCCCAGGATGCCATCACCGCGCTAATCCCGACGAGACCCTCCTTCGACAACCACGCGGTATGACCGGCACTGGATTTCGTTGGTGGCCTTCATGAACGCACAACTACAAACTGTCGCCCACCGACTCGATAACAATGTTGGAATGCGTACCGTGCGCTGGCTCCTGGTCGCCGTGCTGGTCATGGCTTGCAGTTACGGTTGCGCTGGACGCGCCAGCGCCGACGTCCCCCCGCTGAGCGCACAGGCGCAAGCGGCGGGTTTCGTGGATGTCCGGTCCATCGTCCCCAACGCGATCACCGACCTGCGTTACGCGACACCCAACAACTTCACCGGTGCGCCTTTGTACCCGGCTGATGCCCGCTGCCTGGTGCACGAGTCCATGGCTCCGGGACTTGCGGCGGCCGCGGCGGCGTTGCGTCCGCAGGGAGAGGTGCTCGTCTTCTGGGACTGCTACCGGCCACACGACGTCCAGGTCGAGATGTTCAAGGCTGTCCCGAACCCGGCGTGGGTGGCGCGGCCCGGCCCCTACGCGAGCAGCCATGAGGCGGGCCGTTCGGTGGACGTGACGATGGCTAGCGTGCAAGGACAATGCCCGTCCGAGCGCCAGGTCGGCGGACTGTGCCTGCTCGACATGGGAACCGACTTCGACGACTTTTCGCCCCGCGCGAAAGCATTCGCCACCGAAGGAGTTAGCCCAACCGCCCAAACGAACCGGGCCAGCCTGCGCAACGCCATGAGCCTCGGTGGGCTGACGGTCTACTCCGGTGAGTGGTGGCATTTCGACGGACCGGGCGCGGCCGTAGAACGCCCGATCCTCGCCGTCCCGGTGAACTAGGTGATCTCATATATTGAGAAATCGCCGTCCTCTACCTCTAGCGTCGGACTGCAGGGGCCGACTGTGAGGGAGCACCGAGGCGCGGATCCGCAACGCGTCAAACGAGTCGTTCGTGATTTCCGACGTGAACGCGCTCGACTTCCCCGGCGACGCCTTCGACGTCGTGCGCGCACATCAGGTGCTGCAGCACGTCGCCGACCCGATACGAACCCGATGCCGGCCGGCGCCTGCTGTCGTGGGCTCAGCGCGCGGGCTTCGACGACATCACGCCCACTGGCACCATGTGGTGCTTCGCGACGCCCGAGACCCGCGAGTGGTGGGGCGGAATGTGGGCGGACCGGGTTTTTCGCTCAGCCCTGGCCCACCAGCTGGTGGATTCGGGCCCGGCGACACCCAATCTCGACGAAATCTCCTCGGCGTGGGGGAACGGGCCGCTGCCGCTGACCGTTGGTTGGCGATTCCGATACGCCGAAATCCTTTGCCGGACATAGCCGTGCTGGCATAGTCCTTACTTACTTTCAAGATCTCGCCTTAGTTCCCGGTGCGACGGGAAAGCCGCCGCACAGCATCTCGAAGGCGTGGGCGGCGCGCAACACGGTGGCGTCGTCGAATCGCTTGCCCACGATCATCATTCCGACCGGCAGCCCGTCGACGAGGCCGGCCGGCACCGAGATTGCCGGGTGACCCGTGAGGTCCATCGGCGCGGTGTTGATGGCCTTGCCGTGCGCGTTCGCGAGCAGCGTGACATCCTGAGGGCCGCCGGCCGGAAGAGTGTCGGCCGTGTCAGGGACTGTCGGCATCACCAGCACGTCGTATTGCTCGAGCGCGTCGTCGTACGCGGCGCGTACGTGTGGCAGCAGATTGCGTGCCTTCGCATAGCACGCGCCGCCAAGGCTTTTCAGCCCATAGTGGCCGCCCAACGCCACCGCCTTGACAGCGCTGGAGAACTGATCTGCCTTGGCCAACCGTTGAGTTGCAAAGTGGGCCATCAGCTCTGGGTCGTACAGCCCGTCCACGCCGAGCCCGTATCCGTTGCCGTCCAGCATCTGATAGCTGGCGCCGTCGGTGATGATCACGGTGAACATATGAAACGCATCACGGTGCCAGGGCACGCTGATTTCGCCGACCGCGCAGCCGATTTCGGTGAACCGTCGCGCCGCTGACCGAACCAGCTCATCGACCTCTGGGCGTGAGCCGGGCTGGCCGAATCCCTCGGTGAGGAGGCCCACGCGCAGCCCGGCAACGTCGCCGGTGAGCGCGGCACGGTAGTCGACGACCGGAACGTCGTGACGCTGACGCGGGTCTTGGCCGTCCGATCCGGCAATAACCGTCAGTAGCAGCGCCGCGTCGGCCACGGTGCGGGTCATCGGGCCGAGGTGATCGATCGTGCGCTCGATGGGGAACGCTCCGGTGTAAGGCACCAGGCCATGAGTCGGCTTGTGCCCGACGATGCCGCACAGCGACGCGGGAATACGCACCGACCCGCCCTGGTCGCCGCCGAGGGCCAGCTCCACTTCGCCGGCGGCGACCAGCGCCGCACTCCCGCTGGACGATCCGCCCGCTTCGCGCGTAGGGTCCCACGGGTTGCGCACCGGTCCGCAGGCCGAGGTGAAGCTGGACCCCGAGCAGCACAGGTCTTCGCAGACGCTCTTGCCGACGATGATCGCCCCGGCGTCCAGCAGCCGCTGCACGACGGTGGCGTCCCGGCTGGGTATGAAACCCTCCACTGCCCGCGACCCGTTCATCATCGGGATCCCAGCGACGGCGATGTTGTCCTTGATCGCCACCCGCCGGCCCGACAGCGCTCCGTCGGCACCGGATGCGACTTCGGTGGTGACATACCAGGCGCCCAGCGGATTGTCGGCCGGGAAAGCGTAGGCGCGCTCGGGGGTGCGCGGGCGGGCGAACTGCTCGTATAGCTCGTCAACCGCGTCGTAGGACGCCAGCATGAATCCGGCGGCCGCGGTATACGTTGCCAGCCCCTCGGCGTCGAAATGAAATCCGAAATGTTGGGCCGCCGACGCGATGTCCGTTTCCGATGGTCGCCGAATCGCCATACCGACCTCCGTGTACTTCGGTGAGCGCCATTGTGCCGGTTGTGCGATTTCGTCCGCGACACCCCCGACACGATGCACGAAACCGCACTCTTGCGCCTCGGTCCTCTTTGGCCTGGTCAGCGTCCGGTATTGGCATTCTCTTTTTTTGCAAGTACGTTATCAGTTGATGGATAACGCAGCTCAGACCTCGTCCGGCATTCCGCTCGCGCCGGTCTACGGGCCGGAGCACCGCCGCGTCGAACCCCCGCCGCCGGGCACCTATCCGTTCACCCGGGGCAACTTCGCGTCCGGGTACCGGGGCAAGCTGTGGACGTTTCGGCAATATTCGGGGTTCGGCACCGCCGAGGAATCCAACCGTCGCTACCGTTACCTGCTCGACCAGGGCGGCACTGGGCTCTCGGTGGCACTCGATTTGCCCACCCAATGCGGCTTCGACTCCGACGATCCGGAGGTCATCGAGGAGGTTGGCCGGGTCGGGGTCGCGATCGACAGCCTGGCCGACGCCGAGATCCTGTTCGACGGCATCCCGCTGGACAAGATCAGCACCAGCATGACTATCAACGGCACCGCGGCGATCCTGCTGGCGTTCTACGTCGCCGCTGCGGAGAAGAAGGGCATACCGCGGGCCAAGCTGACCGGCACTATCCAGAACGACATCCTCAAGGAATACGCCTCGCGTGGCACTTGGATCTGGCCTCCCGAGCCGTCACTGCGGCTGATCGCTGACACCATCGAGTTCTGCGCGGCCGAGGTTCCCAAGTTCAACGCGATCTCGGTGGCCGGGGCCCATTTCCGTGACGCCGGCGCCAACGCCGTGCAGGAGATGGCGTTCACCCTCGCCGACGGCGTCACCTACTGCGACACCGTGGTGCAGCGGGGCCGAATGAGCATCGACGAGTTCGCACCCCAAATTTCGTTCTTCTTCTACACCCACGGCGACTTTTTCGAAGAGATCGCCAAATACCGTGCGGGACGGCGTCGTTGGGCGACAATCGTGCGGGAGCGCTACGGAGCCAAAACCGACAAGGCGTCGATGTTCAGGTTCGGCTGCGTGTGTGGCGGTGCCTCGCTGTATGCGCCCCAGGCCCACAACAACATCGTGCGGGTGGCCTACGAGGCGATGGCGGCAGTGCTCGGTGGGGTGCAGTCGATGTTCACCGCCGCCTGGGACGAGCCGTTCGCCCTGCCCACCGAGGAGTCCACCACGCTGGCGCTGCGCACCCAGCAGATCCTCGCCTACGAGAGCGGGGTGGCGCGGGTCGCCGACCCGCTCGGCGGGTCCTACTTCGTGGAGGCGCTGACCGACGAAACCGAGGCCCGCATCATCGAGATCATGGATGACCTCGAACGGCATGGCGGCATGGTGCACGCCATCGAAGACGGATACCTGCAAGGCCTGATCGCCGACGAGGCTTACCGCATGCACCAGGAGATCGAATCCGGCGCGCGGCCGATCGTTGGGGTCAACCGGTTCGTCACCGAGGAGCCACCCCCGGAGATCGCGACCTACGAACTCGACGCCGAAGGACGCGACCTGCAACTTAAGCGGTTGTCCAAGGTTCGGGCTGAAAGAGATTCTGCCACAGCGAAATCCAGCTTGGCCGCACTGTCACGCGCCGCGGAGGGCAGCGACAACCTTATGCCCAAGCTGATCGACTGTGCCAACGCCTACTGCACGGTCGGGGAGATGGTGTCCGCGCTCAAGGCGGTATGGGGAGAATTCCAGCAACCGGTGGTGTTTTAGATGGCAGTACGGATTCTAGTGGCCAAGCCCGGGCTCGACGGACACGACCGCGGCGCCAAGATCGTCGCCCGCACCTTGCGCGACGCAGGTTTCGAGGTGATCTACACCGGCATCCGGCAGCGCATCGAAGATATCGCGGCGATCGCGGTGCAAGAAGACGTGGCACTGGTGGGCTTGAGCATCCTCTCCGGTGCACACCTGGCGCTGACCACCCGCACCATCGAAGCGCTGCGCGCCGCCGACGCCGCCGACATCGCCGTCGTGGTCGGTGGGACAATCCCCGAGGCCGACGTGCCCAAACTGCTGGAAGCCGGTGCGGCAGCGGTATTTCCCACCGGGACACCGCTAGACATCCTGGTCCGCGAGATCCGTAAGCTGACCGGCAGCAACCCGGAACCTGACCTGAAGGGAACAGTGGAACCGTGCGCCTCGGAGTGATGATCGGTGCGGAGCGCGGCGATTCCGCGCGCAAGGTCGCCAAGTTGCTGGCCGACATCGAATGGGCTGAGGCGGCGGGCCTGGACAGCGCATGGATTCCCCAGGTGCCCAACGACTTCGACGCGCTGACCGCCGTCGCACTGATGGCCACCCGAACGAGCCGCATCGAGCTGGGCACCGCAGTGGTGCCGCTGCAGGCACAGCATCCGATCGCGTTGGCGCGCCAGGCATTGTCGGTGCACGCCGCCGCCGGCGGCCGGCTGGCGCTGGGTGTCGGGCCGTCGCATCACTGGATCATCCGCGACATGCTCGGCCTGCCCTACGAGCGGCCGGCCGCGTTCACCCGCGACTACCTCGACGTGCTGGCTGCCGCCTTCGGTGGCCCCGGGCCGGTCGACGTCGAAAACGACACCTTCACTGTCCATAACCCGTTGGACCTGGCCCCGGTGGCGCCGCTGTCGGTGCTCGTGGCCGCGCTCGGACCTGTGATGCTGGCCCTGGCCGGAGAGCGCGCCGACGGGACGGTGTTGTGGATGGCCGACGAGCGCGCCTGCGCCGAGCATGTGGTCCCGCGCATAACCAAGGCCGCCGACAACGCGGGCCGGCCGGCGCCTCGTATCGTCGCCGGCATACCCGTGTGCCTTTGCGCCGCAAGCCAAGTCGATGCGGCACGTGAGCGTGCCAACCGGATTCTGGGCGAAGCCGAAGTTTCCCCCAACTATCAGCGGCTGCTGGAATACGGCGACGCCCGCGACGTCGGCGACATTTGCGCGGCGGCGATGAAGACGCCATCCTGGCGCGCATGCGCCGCTTCGCCGACGCCGGAGTGACCGACCTGTCGGTGCGGCTGCTGCCGATCGGCGACAACCGCGACGAGCTCGTCGCCTCCAAACACCGCACCCGGGAAGTCATTGCGGCGCTCGGTGCCGAACTGCGATGACGGCACCGCTGGCCGGGATCCGGATCCTTGAGGTCGGCACCATGCTGGCCGGGCCGTATGCCACCATGCTGCTGGCCGACCTCGGCGCCGAGGTGATCAAGATCGAACCGCCCGGCGGTGAAATCTCCCGCCAGGTCTCCGACAGCTACTTTGCCAGCCTTAACCGCAACAAGGCCAGCATCTGCCTGGACCTGAATGCACCCGAGGGCCAAGCCCGGCTAGGTGAGCTTGTCGCGCAATCCCATGCGCTGCTGGTGAATCTGAAGCCGTCGGCGATCCGTCGGCTGGGGCTGACCTACGATGCGCTGCGGCGGCACAACGAGCGGATCGTCTGCGTGGCGATCACCGGCTTCGGGCTGGACGGCGGCGACGACCCGGCCTTCGACTACGTGATTCAGGCCGCCACCGGCGTTGCCGCGTTGACCGGCGAGCCGGACGGACCGCCGACGTTGCCCGGCTACTCCTCGGCGGACAACTCCACCGGGCTGGCGGCCGCGCTCGGGTTGCTGGCACAGATCACCTCGGGTCAGGGCGGCCAGGTAGACGTGTCGCTGCGTGACGTGATGCTTTCCCAGCTCAACTACCATGCCGCGGCCTACCTCAATGACGGTGTCGAGCCGCAGCGCCGGCCCTTCGGTGCCCACTCGTATTATGTTCCGGCACAAATGTTTCCGACAGCCGGTGGCTATCTGGCGCTGTTCGTCACCCATGACGGCTTTTGGAAATCCTTTGCCACAGAGGCGAATATCGACGGATTTGAGACGATGGCCGAGCGAGTGGCGCGCCGCGACGAGGTGCTCGCCGCCGTCACCGCAGCTTTGGCCAAGGACACGGCCGCCAACTGGGAGCGGCGGCTGCGGCCGCTGGGCGTGCCGGCGGCGGCTGTTCGGACGTTACCGCAAGCGCTTAACGCCACACCCGAGATCGTCGTGACCGCAGGCGATTTCCGTCTCGTCGGCAACCCGATCCGGATTTCGGGTTATCAGCCGTACTATCGGCCACCGCCGCAGCTGGATTAACGACCGCCACGCTCGGTCGTCACCTCGAGCAGCCGCATCGTCGGCGGCGGATCCAACTGCAGGGCATCGGACAGGTGCAGGTCGCCGGCGTGGGCCAGCATATTGTCCAGAATCGCTTGCAGGTCGTCGCCTTCGATCTCGTAGAGCGCGACGTAGGGCCCGTCGTCGGCGACCGGGCGCAGCCGGCGCACCGAAACGAAGCCGTCGAGCGCCATCAGCTCCGCCACATGGACGTTGTCATACCAGGTGTTGTATTCGGCGTCCCGGTCGGGCGAGCTGGGCCGACTCTCGACATACAGAATGCCTTTGGGCATCGTCGCCGCCTTTCTGCAGCATCACTCGTAGCGCACCGTCACCGATGGCGTGTCCGGTACGCCCTGGCACGTCAGAATGTAGCCGTCTTCTACCTCGTCGTCGGTGAGCGCGTCGTTGGCTCGCATGGTGGCATGGCCTTCGGTGAGCCGGGCCATGCAGGTTCCGCAGTTACCCTGCTCGCAGCTGAACGGTGGCGTCAGGCCGGCCCGGCGCGCCGTTTCCAGCAGCGTCTCGCCGGCCACCCGGGGCACGGATACCTTCTTGCGCTCAAGGTAGATCGTCACCGTGCCGGCTGCCTTAGCCTCAGCCTCCTCGCCGACGGGTGGGGGCTTGATCGTCGGTGCAATGTCGAAATCCTCGACGAAAACACGGCCCGGCCCGGGCAGCGCGGAGCGCACCACCGCCATGAAGCCCTCCGGACCGCACACATAGTTGTCCGCGTCGACGTCGGAGCCCACCCGATCCCGCACCGCGTCGGCGTCGATCAATCCTTGCTCGGCGTCGATGTGGCGCAGCACCGACAGCCGGCCTGCATAGCGCTCGGCCAGCTCGTCCATCACCTCGCCGAAGATCACCGATTCCCGATCCCGATCGGCGCACAGCACCCGCACCACCCGATCCGTGGTGGCCAGCGCGCTTTTTGCCAGCGACAGAATCGGTGTGATGCCGCTGCCGCCGGCGAAAGCCAGCAACGGCACCGAGGTCGGCTGCAAGCAGAAGGTTCCCGCGGCTCGCGTCATCGTGAGTTCGTCGCCCTCCGCGACGTTGTCCACCAGCCAGTTGGACACCTTGCCGCCGGGCACCCGCTTGACGGTGGTCATCAGCTGGGGATCGGTCTCGGGCGCGCTGGACATCGAATACGACCGATACAGCTCCTGACCATCCACACGGACGCGGAAGGTGCAGTACTGGCCGGCACGGTAGAAAAACGGCTCCTGGTGGGGTACCAGCACGAACGTGCGGGTGTCGGCGGTTTCCTTGATTACCCGGGCCACCGTCGCCTGTTGGAACGCATGCAGTTCCGCCATGGCCACACCTTCCGCATCTTGCGTTCTTCGATATAGAGAATACTATTCTCTCAAAACGATAGGATCATCTCAACGTGATGGCAGAAACCACGACCGGGCCGGCGGCGCTGGTGTGCGAGGAGCGGCACTACAGTTCGTCGCAGCTCGACGGGCTAACCGGCGGACTGGCGGCAGCCCTGGCCAAGCGCGGTGTGACGGCCGGTGCCCGCGTGGCGTTGATGTCGTCCAACCGCCCCGAATTCGTCGCCGCGCTGCGCGCGATATGGCGGTTAGGCGCCACTGTGGTGCTGCTCAGCCCAGCCTGGAGACGCGACGAAGCCGAACACGCGCTGGCGCTCACCACCCCGACCCACGCGGTCGGGGACCATCCTGTGCTGGCGGAATTGATGCCGATGCTGCACCTCGACGACCCGATCGAGCCGCATGACGTGCCCAGCGGCCGCCCAGATGCCGACGCGGTGTTGGTGTTCAGCTCCGGCACCACCGGCCTGCCAAAGGCGGTCCGGCATACCCATGCATCGCTGCAGGCCGCGGTTCGCCATTGGCGCAACGCGCTGCGGCTCACCGCGCGCGACCGGATCCAGATCGCCACGCCGCCAGCACACATACTCGGCCTGCTCAACATCCTCACCGCGCTGGACACCGGCCTTTGGGTCCGGCTGCACCGGCGGTTCGATATCGATGCGCTGTTGCAGCACATCGAAGCCGACCGCATCACCGTCGAAATGGCCGTGGCGCCAATAGCATTGGCGATGGCCTCGCATACGCGGCTGGAATCCTACGACCTGTCGTCGCTGCGGTTCATCATGTGGGGCGCGACTCCGGTCAGCCAAAGCGTCGCCGAAACCGTCACCCGGCGCACCGGCGTGGGCTGGGTTCCCGCTTACGGCACCACTGAGCTGCCGGTCATCGCCTGCAACCCGCTCGAGGGGGCGCGACTCGACTCCGTCGGTCGGCCACTGCCGGAGGTCGAGGTCCGGGTGGTGTCGCTGCAAACCGGTATGCCGGTCGGGCCCGGTGAAGTCGGCGAGATCCAGGCGCGCTCGAAATCGCTGATGGCGGGCTACCTGCCAGCCGAGGCCACTCGAAAAACGTTCTGCGACGGTTGGTATCGCACCGGAGACGTCGGTTATCTCGATAACGGCGGCTGGCTGCGCATCACCGATCGGTGCAAAGAGATGATCAAGGTGCGCGGTTTCCAGGTCGCGCCTGCTGAAATCGAAGCGGTGTTGCACGGTCATCCCGCGGTCAAAGACTGCGCGGTGTTCTGTGTTCCCGACGCCGTCAACGGGGAAGCGGTAGTTGCTGCTGTCGCGACACACGTCCCAGTGCAGGCGGGCGAACTCGCCGGTCGGGTCGCCGAGCGGCTGGCGTCGTACAAACAGCTGAGCCGCGTGGTCTTCGTGTCCGACATTCCCCGGCTGCCGTCCGGCAAGGTGCTGCGCCGAGTGCTGAAGGAGCGCTATGGATGTACGTCTGACAGCTGAACAGCAGCAACTGCGCGACGCCGCCGCCAAGTTCGCCGACGACCTCGGCCCGGGGTCGGTGCAGGCTCTCGACGACAATGCTCGAATTGCACGGCTGGACAAGCAGATTGAGGCAACAGGCTGGCGGTCGCTGCGTTCCGATGGCGCGTCAGGCGTCGAGGTGGCCATCATCGCCGAGGAGTTCGGTCGGGGGCTGGTCGACGCGCCGCTTCTCGGCCCGGTGCTGGCCGACGACCTGGCCCGCTACGTCGGTGTTGCCGAGCATGCGACGGTAGCGGTCGACGGTCGCGGAATCGACGCGCGAGGATACCAGCGCGCGCTGGTGCTTGACGGCACGGCGGTGCTGGTTGCAAGCCTCGACACCGCGTACGGCGGCGCCGACCTGACCAGAGTCGACGCTGCCGTGCTGGGATCGCCCGTGCAGGTCGGTGAAATACCCGACGAGGCGGCCGCGCGATGGCTGGCACTGGCGCTGGTCACGACGACCGCAGACCTGGTCGGCACCGCGCGCGGCGCGCACGCATTGGCGTGTGACTACGCGAAAATCCGTGAGCAGTACGGCAAGCCGATCGGATCGTATCAAGCGGTCGCGCACATGCTGGCCGAAAGCCTGGCGCTGATCGAGGGTTCGGTGAGCGTGCTGCGCCACGCCGCGTGGGCAGTTGATGAACTGGGCCCGGCGCCAGCTATTCGGGCCGCCCGCGTGGCGAAAGTCTACTGTGCGCGGGCAGCGCAGACCGTGTGTGAAACCACCGTGCAGGTGCACGGCGGCATCGGCAATACCTGGGACTGTCTGGCGCACGTGTATTTGCGGCGTGCGCTGGCGTCCACCGAGTTGTGGCCCGTGGAACTCGAGGAGATCGACATTGGACTTTCGTGATTCACCGGCGGAAGCCGCTTTCCGGGAACGGCTGCGCGCGTGGCTTGCGGTGCACGCCAAGGAGTTCGCCAGTTCCGGTGACGAGTATTGGGCCCGTCAGGGCGAGTGGCACCGGGCGCTGTATCAAGCCGGCTTCTTCGGCTTGTCTTGGCCGCGCGAATACGGCGGCCAGGAACTGCCGCCGGTCTACGACGTCATTCTCGACGAAGAGCTGGCCCGCGCCGGCGCTCCGCCGCGGCCAAGCCTCGGCTACCTGGTCGTGGGTCTGAGCAGACACGGCAGCAAGGAGCTGTGCCGACGGTTCCTGCCGCCCATGATCAATGGCACCGAGCGCTGGTGCCAAGGCTTCAGCGAACCCGGCGCCGGTTCCGATCTGGCGTCGCTGACCACGACCGCTACCCGCGACGGCGACACGTACGTCGTCCACGGCCACAAGATCTGGACCAGCTATTCCGACGTGGCCGACTGGTGTCTGCTGCTGGCCCGCACCGATCCGGAGGCGCCGCGGCACAAAGGCATTTCGGCATTCGTGATCTCGATGAAACAGCCTGGTGTGCAACAACGCCCGCTGCGGATGATGAACGGTGTCACCACCGAGTTCGGCCAGGTGTTCTTCGACGGAGCGACGGTGCCGGCTGATCAGATGGTGGGCGCCCCAGGAGAAGGCTGGGCCGTCGCCATGACGGTGGTCGCACACGAGCGTGAGCCCTCAACCCTCGGCTACGCCGCCCGATACGGCAAGCTGGTTCGCGACCTGGCCGCCCGCACCGACGGGCCCCCGGCTCGTGAACTTATCTGGGCCGCAGTGCAAACCGAGATGCTGACGCATCACGTGCGGCGGCGATTGTCTGAACAGCTCGACGGCGTATCGCACGGGTCGGAGGGGTCGCTGGACAAGCTGCTGATGACCTGGGTCGAGCAGTCGGTCGGGCATGCCGCGCTGGCGCTCGGCGGAACCCGCGATCCCGACCTGTTGAGCGCCTACTTGTACAGCCGCGCCCAAAGCGTCATGGGCGGCACCTCGCAGATCCAGAAGAACATCATCGCCTCGCGCCTCTTGGGATTGTAGGAGTGGTCGCGAACGCGGGCGAAGCCCGGGCGAAGCGGGTCACGACCATCGAAGGAGTCTGACGTGTACGACATGCCGACCGAAATCGACGTCCAAGCCGACGGGCCGCTGCGCATCATCACGCTGAACCGCCCGGACGCCCTCAATGCGGTCAACGACAGCCTGCACACCGGACTGGCGCAACTGTGGCCGCGCCTCAGCGACGACCGCTCGGCCCGCGCCGCGGTGCTCACCGGCAGCGGCCGCGCGTTCTCGGCGGGCGGCGACTTTCACTACCTGGCCGAGCTGTCCCAGGACGCCGATCTGCGAGCCAAGACCATCGCGCACGGTCGCGAAATCGTGCTCGGCATGGCCCGGTGCCGAGTTCCGGTGGTAGCAGCGGTCAATGGCCCCGCCGTGGGGTTGGGTTGCAGCCTGGTGGCGCTGTCCGACATCGTCTACATCGCCGAGGAGGCCTATCTCGCCGACCCGCACGTGCAGGTCGGGCTGGTGGCCGCCGATGGTGGGCCGATCACCTGGCCGCTGCACATCAGCTTGCTGCTGGCCAAGGAATACGCTTTGACCGGCGCGCGAATCCCCGCGGCAAAGGCGGTGGAACTCGGGCTGGCCAACCATGTGGTCGCCGATCCGCTGGCCGAGGCGGTGGCCTGCGCCAAGCGCATCATGGAACTGCCACAACAGGCCGTGGAAAACACCAAGCGAGTGCTCAATGTGCACCTCGAGCGTGCGGTGCTGGCTACGCTCGACTTCGCCCTAACCGCCGAGAACCAGTCGTTTCAGACCGAGGACTTCCGCGCGATCGTCACCAGACTGACTGCGGGCAAAAACTAGCGCAGCCGAGAGCGTAACGCCGGCAACAAATTTCAGCCCGCCGCACGGTCACTTGGGCGGGAACCGCAACGCGCCGTCAAGCCGGATGACTTCGCCGTTGAGATAGTCGTTCTCGACGATGCTTTGCACCAACGCCGCGTATTCCGCCGGTTGGCCCATCCGCTTCGGGAAGGGCACCTGAGGGCCCCAGTACGCCTCCAACTGGTCGCCCGCCTGCCCGTAAGCAGGAGTCAAGAAGGTGCCGGGAGCGATGGTGACGACGCGGATACCCAGCGGTGACAGGTCTCGTGCCGCGACCAGGGTCATGGAGACGACGCCGCCTTTGGCCGCAGCGTAGGGAAGTTGACCGATCTGCCCTTCATACGCCGCGATCGAGGCGGTATTGACGACGACGCCGCGGGTGCCGTCGATCGGTTCCTGACGCGCGATGGCGGCAGCGGCTAACCGCATCACGTTGAACACCCCGGTCAAGTAGACCTCGATCGTCGTCTTGAATCCGTCGAGGTCCAGGGGGCTGCCGTCCTTGCCCACCAGCCGGCCGCCGCTTGCGGGCCCGCCGTGCGCATCTACCGAAATCCTCAGCGGACCAAGTGTTTCCGCTTCGGCTATTGCTGCCTGCATGTCGGCGGTGTTGGTCGCGTCGGTCCGCACATAACGGGCACCGAGCTCGCCCGCCAGCTCCTGGCCTTTGTCATCGGCCAGATCGGCGATGACCACCTTCGCGCCCGCGGCATGCAGGCGGCGAACCGTTGCCTCGCCAAGACCGCCGGCGCCGCCGACGACGAGCGCCGAACTACCAGTGATCTGCATTCGATTCCCCTTCTTGCAACTCGTACTCTCGTATTGAGAGAATAATGTTCTCATACCGCTGTGAATGGAGACCGCTGTGCCTGAAGCCGTCATCGTGTCCGCCCTGCGTACTCCTATCGGCACGGCCGGAAAAGGAACGCTGCGCGACACAACCGCCTATGAGCTGGCGCATCACGTCGTCTCAAAAGCCGCCGCCAGCCTGGACCCGGCGCAAGTCGACGACGTGATCCTGGGCGAAGGGCTCTACGGCGGCGGAGTGCTGGCCCGCCACGCCGCCATCACAACGGGCCTGACCTCGGTGCCCGGTTTGGCCAACAACCGGCATTGCGCGGCCGGTCAGGCGGCGGTGCAGAGCGCCGCGGCCAGTATTCGCGCCGGCATGGACGAGCTGATCATCGCTGGCGGCGTGAACTCCGCGTCCACCTCACCGCGCTCGCGAATCCAGGTGGACGGAGAGTGGGTCGACTGGTTTCCGCCTACCCACCCCGACCGGCCCGACGCCCCGAATCTCGACATGTCGATCACGGTCGGCTGGAACGCTGCAGTCAAGGCCGGAATCAGCCGCGAGGAGATGGACGCCTGGGCGCTACGGTCGCATCGCAACGCAATCGCCGCGATCGACGAGGGTCGCTTCCAGGAAGAGATCGCTCCCATCGAAACTCCGCATGGGCTGTTTTCGGTCGACGAGCATCCGCGCCGGGACACCAGCATGGAGAAGCTGGCCGCGCTCAAGCCGCTGCATCCGGAAATCGAGGGCTTCTCGATCACGGCAGGCAATGCCTGCGGCGCCAACGACGGGGCTGCCGTGCTGACCGTCGCCAGCGACCGGCTGGGGCTGCCCGCGCTGGCTACCGTCCGCTCGTGGGCCTCGGTCGGTGTCGACCCGGCGTTCACTGGCTTGGCTCCGGTCGAGGTGATCCCGAAAGCCCTTGCTCGAGCCCATCTTTCGCTGTCCGACGTGGACCTGTTCGAAATCAACGAGGCGTTCGCGTCGATGTGTGTGGCCACCGTCAAGCTGCTCGATATCGACCCGGACCGCGTCAACGTCAATGGCAGCGGCTGCTCGCTGGGCCATCCGGTCGCGGCCACCGGAGCCCGGATGTTGGTGACCTTGGTCCACGAACTGCGCCGGCGCGGCGGCGGCATCGGGGTGGCGGCGATGTGCGCTGGCGGCGGGATGGGGTCTGCCACCGTTATCGAAGTACCGGCGCGATGATGTGTAGATGAACGTCGCCGAGCTGATCGCCGCCGCGCGCAACGGCTCCCCGCGTGCCGCCGGTCGATTGCTCAGCCTGATCGAAAGCGACCGGCGCAACGAAGTGCTGGCCAGCCTCGGGCCATCGTCGGTGCGCGTCATCGGGGTCACCGGACCGCCGGGGGCGGGCAAGTCCACGACGATCGCCGCGCTCGTCGGGGCCTATCGGCAGCAGCGGTTGCGCGTAGCTGTGTTGGCCGTCGACCCCTCCTCGCCGTTCAGTGGCGGTGCGCTGCTGGGCGATCGGATCCGAATGACCCGGCATATCAACGACTCTCAAGTGCTGATCCGTTCGCTTGCCACCCGCGGCCATCTGGGCGGGCTGACCGCAGCCGTGCCCGCGGCCATCCGGCTGCTGGGGGCGCTGTGTTACGACGTGATCCTGCTGGAGACGGTAGGGGTGGGTCAGTCCGAGGTCGAGATCGCCGCCGTGGCCGACCCGACCGTGGTGATCCTCAACCCGGGCGCGGGCGACGCGGTACAGGCCGCCAAAGCGGGCCTGCTCGAAGTCGCCGACATTGTGGTCGTCAACAAGGCCGACCGCGACGGCGCCGAGCAGACTGTTCGGGACCTGCGCGCGGAAACCAAGGCACCCATCCTGATGCTCGTTGCCGCGCGTGGGGAGGGCGTGCCCGAGTTGGCGGAGGCCATCGACGCGCACCACCGCGCCGACAGCCGGGAGCGCCGGGTAGCCCGGGCGCGTGCACAGATTCTCTCGCTGGCCCAAACCCGGCTTCGCAGCCACCGTGACCTTGACCGGCTGGCCGAGTCCGTCGCCGACGGGCGCGATGATCCGTACACCGCTGCCGAGTGGCTGATCAGAGTGGGCGAGCAGACGCAAAATCCCCTCGCCACGCCGCTGGACGGGTGATTTTGCGTCTGCTCGTGTGCGACGAACCGCACCGCGAGCGCCTGCTGGGTAGCCGGTCGACTACCCTCATGGCATGGCTTCTGCCGTGTCCGCCAGCCGATTCCGCGACATCACTCGCAGTGCCGCCCAGACACGCATCCTGGATGCGGCGCTGAAGCTGATCGCTGAGAACGGTGTGGGCGGGACGTCGCTGCAGATGATCGCCGACGAGATCGGCGTTACGAAAGCGGCTGTCTACCACCAGTTCAAGACCAAGGAAGAGATTGTCATCGCGCTCACCGAGCGGGAACTTGCCGGATTGGAGGAGGCGCTGGAGGCCGCGGAAGCCGAGGAACATCCGCTTCGCGCCCGCGAACTGCTGTTGAACCGGGTCATCGATCTGGCCGTGCAGCGCCGCGGCGCGATGAGCACCCTGCAGTTCGACCCCGTCATCGTCCGACTGCTCGCCGAGCACGAACCGTTCCAGCGGTTTATCCAACGTCTCTACGGCGTGCTGGTCGGCGACGCCGGCGACGACGCCCGGGTGTCGGCGGCGATGCTCTCGGGCGCGATCGCCGTCGGTGTCATGCACCCCTTGGTGGCGGGTATCGACGACGAAAGGCTGCGTGCTCAATTGCTTCGTCTTACGAGGCGATTCATGAATCTGAACCGTGCAAGCCGCTCCTGATCCGTACCGCGCGTTGTCGAGGTGGTAGACGATCGGCTAGTGTGCTGTCGCCAGACGGCTAACCCTGCGGGCGGAGGCAGAAATAGATGACAGCGCGGCGACGCGACACCGAGGTTCTGGTCGTCATCGGGTCAGGTGGAATGGGACTGTCGATTGCCCGCCGCATCGGCGCTGGCCGGGTGATCGTGTTGGCTGACGTCGACCGAGGATGCTTGAACGCCGCCGCGGACGCGCTGGGCGGCGACGGTCATCGGGTAGTGACCCGTGACGTCGATGTCACCTCCCGCAGCTCGGTCGCTGCACTGGCGGAGCTGGCCGAGCGAAGCGGACGGGTCACGGCTGTGGTCCACACCGCGGGGCTGTCGCCGCAGCAGGCGCCCGCTGAGACGATTCTGGCGGTCGATCTGCTCGGCGTCGCGCTGGTTCTCGACGAATTCGGCAAGGCCATTGCACCGGGAGGTGCCGGTGTGGTCATTGCCAGCATGGCCGCATACATGTATCCGGCATTCGATCCTGAGGTGCAGCGTCAGCTGGCCACCACACCCACCGACGAACTGCTGGGCCTCGACGCGTGCACGTCGATCACAGACAGTCGCCTGGCATATCCGTTTGCCAAGCGGGCCAACCAAATCCGGGTCGCGGCTGCAGCAGCTGCGTGGGCCGAGCGCGGTGCCCGCATCAACTGCATAAGCCCGGGCATCATCTCGACCGCGATGGGAAGACTGGAATTAAGCGGTGAATCTGGCGCTTTCATGCAGGCCATGGTCGACGAGGCGGGACTGGGGCGCATCGGCACGCCCGACGACATCGCCGCCGCGGCCGAATTTTTGCTCGGGCCATCGGCCAGCTTCATTACCGGCACCGATCTTCTCGTCGACGGTGGAGTCGTCGCCGCACTTCACAGCGGTACGGTCGGTCCCGGGTTCGACGGCGGCAGTGGCGATTCCCCGGATCTGATCGAGGCTTCGAAAGAATAGGTGCGTACGTCGACGCCGCGGGCTCACCCTGCACACGGTCATTCACGCCAGACCGAGCCGGCGCTGCGCTTACCCACAGTTGGTGTTGCCGGCTCCGGCGTCGAACCGCTCGCTCTTGACGCCACCTAGCCGATCGGCTACTTTGCCACTGAGCCGCGCAGCATCACCGCCGAAAAAGCGCCTCCGGTGAGGATTCGATCATGAGACGAACTGATGGCGAGCTGATCCTGTTTTGGACCCTGCCCGCAGTGGGACTCATCTGGATCTCCGCGTTTTTCTTATTCCCGGGCTTCATTCATCCGATGTCGCCAACGATGTCGGCAGAGCAGGTCGCCGCCTTTTACCGCGACCCGGCAAACCTGTCGCGCATTCGCTACAGCATGATCTTGTTCAATTGGTTCTGCGTTGGTCTGATCCCGATCGTGATGCTGCTCGTGATCCAGATTCGCCGGATGGCTCACCGCACGCCGATCTTGTCCTATTGCATGCTAGCCTGCGCTGCCGGCGGGCCAGCGATCTTTCTTATCGCTGATCTCTTCTGGCTCCTTGCCGCCTTTCGTCCGGAACGGCCTGCCGAGCTAACCCAGCTGTTCAACGATCTGGCCTGGGTCACCTTTACGGTTTCTGTGCCTTACTTGATCATGCAATGCGTGCTGCTGGCGCTGGCGATCTATTGGGATCGCCAAGACCACAAGGTATTCAAGCCGTGGGTAGCCCATTTCAACCTTGCTGTCGCGGTCGCGCTGGCACCCGCGGCATTCACCGGGCTGGCACTGGGCGGGCCAATGGCCTGGAACGGCCTCTTGCCGTTCTGGGTTAAGAACATCGCCATCGCCGTCTGGATCGTCGTGATGGGAGTCGTGATCGGCCGAGCGATCCGGCGACAACGGGTCGAGGATGAGGTCGCCGCGTGAGTACAGCGATGACAGCGACGGCGGCCCGCCTCCAGCCGCCCCCGGGTCCACCGCTTTACCGGTTTGCCTGGCACTGTTGTCACAACCCCAAGCGCGAACTGTGGTTCGCGTGGTGGGTGACTATCGTCTTCTACAACTTGTTCGCGGTGGCATTCTTCGTGCTCAGTCGCACCCAGCCGCCGCCGAGTCCGGCGTGGGACTCCTCACGGGTTGTGCAGTGGTTCAACCAGAACCACTACGGCATCCTCATCGGGTTCGGCATCATGTTCCTCATCACGGGCATGACGGCGCCAACCAACGCGCTCATCGCTTATTCAATGCGGCGGATGTCGGTGAGCCGTGCCTTCGGATATTCGTACCTCGTTTTGTATTCGCTGAGCGCGATACCCGGCATGTTGTTGATGTGTATCGCGCTGACCGTCGGAGCCCTGCGACCCGATCGCGATCCACAGCTGATCAGCTGGCTCTACGACTTCGCATTCCTGTCGTTCGTGGGAACCATGGGAGTGTTCCTGATCGGCTCGTTGGTGTGGATGCTCGCCATCCTCATCGACAAAAACCGGGTCTTTCCAAGGTGGTTCGGTTATCTCAACCTTTGCAACGCACTCACCGAGGTCGTCGTGTCGCCCGCGTGGCTCTTCAAGACCGGAGTCTTCGCTTGGAACGGATTGATTGCCTGGTGGATAGACATGGTCGTGTTTGGTTTGTACACGGGCGTTTTCATCTACCTGCTCAGGCGAATGATCCAGCGCGAAGACTTCGGTACCGGACCGCTGCCCGACCTGGCGCCAGCTAAGGAGCAGGGTGCGTCGGGGTTGGCGAAGGCCGCGTCATGACGGAGCCTGCGGGAGGGGGCTCGCGCCCACGCGCAGAGAAGTCCGCCAGGTTCGTGCCCGGACAACCCGACATGTGGGCCTTTGTTTTGTTCGAGGCGCTCGTCTTCACCAGTTACTTCGTCGTCTACATGATCTTTCGCACGCAGAACCCGGAGCTCTACCTCAGATCCCAAGCGCAGCTGGACCTGCGCATCGGCGTCTTCGAAACGCTTGTTCTGCTGATGAGTTCGTGGTCCATGGCACGATGCGTCCAGGCATCCCGCTTAGGGGAGCTCCGCTCTGCGTCGGCAAACGCCTTGGGCACCACGGTCCTTGGATTTGTGTTCCTGATTTCAAAGGTGTCAGAGTGGGTCAAGTATGTCCGTCGAGGTTTCGGGTTCTCCACCAACGAGTTCTTCCAGCACTATTTCTTTCTGACCGGGATTCACTTCCTGCACCTGTTGATCGGCTTCATTGCAGTAGGTGTCGTGGTCTATCAGCTTCGCAGTCCAGCTCGGCGTTCGCAGGAGCTCATCGAAACAGGTGCCACCTACTGGCACACCGTCGATTTCCTATGGATCGTCATCTTCGCATTGCTGTACGTCGTGAGGTGATCAGTGCACGCCGGATTCACGAAGAGGTTGCTAGTCGTCTGGCTGCTCTTGTCGGCGATCACGCTGGCCTATCTATGGGTGGGCTCCGTTGATCCCGCCCGGGCGCTGCGGCCGAGCGCCGTGGTCACGACCAGCGCTATCGTGATGGCACTCATCAAGGTGCGCATCGTCTTCCGCGAGTTCATGGAAGTCAGGCACGCTCCTGTCTTATTGTGTCGTCTCACCGACGGCTGGGTCGTGCTGATGGCTGTGTGCTTACTGGGCAGCTACTTCGTGGGGATGGCCATCCGGTAACCAGCCCGCAGATGTCGCGCCCCACAACGTCGGCGAATGATCGGTCGCCGTACATTCCGGCCGCCCAATGCCGGGCCCCTTCGCTGACTGGCGACTGCGCCACGGTGGCCAGGACGAGGGCCCCCGGCTTCGCCTACCTGGGCCCGCGGGCGGACCGGCGACGGTGTTCGAACTCACGGAGTCGACCGACGCAACCGTGGTCAAGCTGGTGCGCGATGCCGCCGGCTGAAACGGCAGTGATCCGGTACGTGTTCTGTGGAGCGGATAGCTCAGTCCAGCGACTCGCCGGTCGCCGCGGCGTAACCGGCACGATAACCGAAAACCATTGCCGGCCCGAGGGTTCCGCCAGCGCCGCCGTAAGCCTTACCGGTGACACCCGCCATCGCGTTGCCCGCGGCGAAAAGCCCTGGTATGAGCGTGCCACGAACGTGCAGCACCCGCCCGTCACGGTCGGTGCGTGGGCCGCCTTTGGTTCCCATTGCGCCCACACTTACCGGGACCGCGTAAAAAGGCGGCGTGTCGATCGGGCCCAGAGTCTTGCCGGCGAGGGTGGCGGCGTGTTCGTCGCCCCAGTAGCCGTCGTATGCGCTCGAGCCGCGTCCGAACTCAGGATCGCAGCCAGACGCAACGTTGCGGTTCCAGTTGTCGACCGTGCGGACGAGCCCGTCGGGGTCGATACCCGTCTTGGCGGCCAGCTCGGCAAGATCCGCCGACGCCGAGAACCAGTCGGGAACCGGCTGTCCCGGCGCAATACCCAGGAACCCATAGCGCTTCAAATGCACTGCGTCGAACACGATCCACGCCGGATCGTTGACATAGCCCCCGCGAGGATCCAGGTAATGGAATGCTCCGGCCATCGAATTGTATTCGCCTGCCTCGTTGACGAATCGGCGACCGGCGCGGTTGACGATGATGCTGCGCGGGCGGGTGCGTTCGAGGCGAACACTGCGGCTGCGGGGATGCCCGTCGAACGTGTCGCCCGGGATTTGCACAATGGGCACCCACCACGCCTCGCCCATGTTGGCCAGGTCGGCGCCCTGGGCCATCGCCATCCGCAGCCCATCGCCGGTGTTGTAGGGCGGTGAGACGGGACCATGCATGGGGCCACGCAGAAACGCGCCGACCAAAAAGCGATCCCATTCGAAACCGCCGCAAGCCAATATCACTCCGCGGCGAGCGCGGACCTGCCTCGTCGCATCAGGGAAAGCGATTCGGACGCCGGTGATTCCGGGGGCGTCGGCAATCAGCTCGACCGCGCGTGCACGTGTGTGGATTGCTACCCCTTTGTCCAGCAGCCCCTTGAGCAATCCGGCAACGAGCGCCGTACCGGCGACACACAACTCCCCGGGTTGGTCGCCTCGGGACGCGTGAATGCGGGCGCGGGTCTCGGCGTCGATGCCCACGTTGCTGAAATCCGCGGGGAACGACGTAATCCGATCACCCCACTCGCCGAGCTGCCCAAGGTCGTAGGGCGCAATGGTGAACGAGCGTCCGCCCGCCGGCTGGCCGCCCGGGAGTTCCGGCTTGTAATCGGGAAATCCTTCGGCAACGTGGAACCGCAGCCCGGTGTGGGCCTCGAGGAAGTCGAGCATTGCCGGGCCGGTGCGGACGAAGGTTTCCACGAGCGCGTCGTCCATCGCGCCGAGGGACTGCGCCCGCAGGTATCTCATCGCGTCAGCAACGGTGAGCTCACGGCCAGGAAGCCGGTCGTGAGCCGGAATCCACACGACCCCACCTGAAACCGCGGATGTACCACCGACAGTCGCGGCCTTCTCGAACACCTCTACGGCGGCGCCCTCGACCGCCGACGTCAACGCCGCGGTCAGGCCCGCGGCACCGGAGCCGAGCACGGCGACATCGACCTCACGATCCCAATCGGTCACCTGCGCATCCTTTCGCGGCAGTCAGCTAAGAATTGCCGATAAATCGTTGGCAGCCTTGATGACTGCGTCCTTGCCGCGCATCACCACGTCTTCTCGGTGCGAGATGAGGTTGATACAGGTCGGCGGCGACGGCGGGCTCCGACGAACCGGCACGGCGAGGCCGTAGGTGTTCGGCTCGATCTCCCCGTAAGTAAGCACCCAACCCCGTTGTCGCGTCTGCGGCACCAGGTCCCGCTCCCCCGGGCGGGCCGGCATGCTCGCGAGCAGCGCGATGCCCGCCGCGCCTCGATCCAACGGATAGCGGCTGCCCTCGTGAAACGACAGTTGATAGGAGACGTGGCCGGGCACGACTACCGCGATCGCCACTTGCTGGTCGCCCTCGGCGACCAGCAACGAGACCGTAGTTCCCAGATCGTCGGCCAGCGCGCGCAGCGTCGGCATGCTCAGTTGCCGGACGTTGTTGTCGAACGACGCGCCGAGGACCGCCAGGCCGGAAGCGGACCGGTAACGGCCGTCCCCGCCCTTCGCCAGCAGGCGGAACTGCGCAAGCGTGGTCAGCAGGCGATGCGCGATGGTCCGGTGGACCCCGATGCGGTCGGCAACCTCCTGCACGGTCAGCCCCTGCCGGGAAGTCGCGACCAGCTGCAACGCAGCCAGACCCCTGGCCAGTGTTTGCGACCCGGGTGCACCGTTCGGGCGGCCGGCGTTGGCCTCTGCCATGGCACCCCCTTCCTTGACAGACGCACCGACGAGAGGAATGCTCTAACTATAGTGCACATGCTTGTGCGATAAATGAGCAGACTGCTTACAAATTACGAGAACTCCATTCTTGCGTCAAGACCCGTCAAGAGAGGTGGCCAGTGCCCGAGCACGAGAGCATCTGGAGCGACCTGCAGGGCGTCACGTTCTCGCAGGGCTACCTTGACGCCGGTGGAGTGCGCACCCGTTACCTGCACGCCGGGGACGAGGACTTGCCCGCGCTCGTGCTGCTGCACGGTTCGGGTGGACACGCCGAGGCATATGTCCGAAACCTGGACGCCCATGCCGAGCACTTCTCGACGTGGGCGATCGACATGCTGGGCCACGGCTACACCGACAAGCCCGGCCACCCGCTGGAGATCCACCATTACGTCGACCACCTGGTCGCAGTCTTCGATGCGATCGGAGCCGAGCGGGTCAGCTTGTCCGGCGAGTCGCTCGGCGGCTGGGTGGCAGCCCGCGCCGCCATCGACCATCCCGACCGACTCGACCGGCTCGTCCTCAACACCGCTGGCGGTTCCCAGGCCGATCCGGAGGTGATGAACCGGATCGTCACATTGTCGATGGCGGCGGTAGAGAACCCGACGTGGGAGACCGTGCAGTCCCGCATCAAGTGGCTGATGGCCGACAAGTCGAAGGGCTACGACGATCTGGTCGCCAGCCGACAACGGATCTATCGCCAGCCGGGATTCGCCGCCGCGATGCGCGACATCATGGCGCTGCAGGACCCGAAGATCAGGGCGCGCAACCTGTTGGGCCCCAACGACTACGGGGCCATCACCGCGCCCACCCTCGTGCTGTGGACTAGCGATGACCCCACAGCAGACGTCAGCGAGGGCCGCCGTATTGCATCGATGATTCCCGGTGCCCGCTTCGAGCTGATGACCGGGTGCGGACATTGGCCGCAATACGAAGACGCCAAGACATTCAACCGATTACACATCGACTTTTTGCTGGGGCGCTGAGCGTGGCAACGGATGTCGACGTCGTTATCGTCGGGGCCGGACCGGTCGGGCTGACGCTTGCGAACATCCTTGGGCTGCAAGGAGTCCGCACACTAGTGGTCGAGGAGCGCGACACCCTCATCGACTACCCCCGCGGTGTCGGCCTCGACGACGAGGCGCTGCGCACCTTCCAGGCGATCGGCCTGGTCGACCGCATCCTGCCGCATACAGTGCCCAATCAGATTCTGCGATTCTTCGACGCCAAACGCAGGCTGCTCGCCGAGATGGCGCCACCGGACGCCCAATTCGGGTGGCCCAAGCGCAATGGTTTCGTGCAACCGATGGTCGACGCCGAGTTGCTCGCCGGTCTCGAGCGTTTCGACCACGTCGAGGTGATGTGGCGCCACCGGATGCAGCACTGCTCGCAAACCGCCGAGGCCGTGACCGTCGAGCTTTCCACCAACAGGTTCGTGCGCGCCCGTTATGTGGTTGGCTGCGACGGCGGGCGCAGCACCATCCGGCAGTTGATGGGCGTGTCATTCGAGGGCACTACCTCACCGACGCGCTGGCTGGTCGTCGACGTCGCCAATGATCCCTTGGGCCATCCCAACAGCGAGGTCGGCGCCGACCCCGCGCGCCCCTACGTGTCGATCTCAATTGCGCACGGAATTCGGCGCTTTGAGTTCATGATTCACGGCGATGAGTCCGACGAACAGGCCGAGGATCCGGCGTTCGTCAAGCGCATGCTCTCGCAGCGGATACCCTATCCGGACCGCGTCGAGGTGATCAGGCATCGGGTCTACACCCACCACTCGCGGATCGCCGGATCCTTTCGAAGCGGCCGGCTGTTGCTGGCCGGCGATGCCGCGCACCTGATGCCGGTGTGGCAGGGGCAGGGCTACAACAGCGGTATCCGCGACTCCGCCAACCTGGGCTGGAAGCTGGCCGCGGTGGTCAACGGCCAGGCCGACGACGCCCTGCTGGACACCTACGACGTGGAGCGACGCAAGCACGCCCGCGCGATGATCGACCTTTCCACCCTCGTCGGCCGGGTAATCTCTCCGACCAACCGCCGCGTTGCGGGGCTGCGGGACAACATAATTCGGGCTGCCTCAGTGGTACCGAGCTTGAAGCGCTTCGTACTCGAGATGAGGTTCAAACCGATGCCTCGCTACGAGCACGGCGCCGTCTTTCACAGCCAGCCGCGCTCGGCCACCTCACCGGTGGGCACGCTGTTCGTCCAGCCCCGCGTCGACACTCGCGACGCGGAGAACGTTCTGCTTGACGACGTACTCGGGCCATGGTTCGCGGTGCTGTGTTGGAGTAACAATCCCCGCGCGCTGCTCGGCAACGATGCGTTCGAACGCTGGAAACGGTTGGGCGCCAAGTTTGTCGTCGTCCGGCCGATGACCCAGCTGCATTGGACCGGCCACGACGATCCTGACGTCGTCATCGTCGGCGACCGCACCGGTGCGCTCAAGTCATGGTTTGACGCCCACACCGAATCCGTGTTGTTCCTCCGTCCCGACCGGTGTATCGCGGGCGCTTGCATCGCCCAACGCGCACCCGAAGTGAGCGCGTCGCTGTTCAACGTTCTCTATCTGACTCAGGGAGGAGGCTCACGTTCCGATGGAGGCGACTCTGGCTCTGTGCTGCATGTCCCACAGCCCGCTACTGAACCTTCCCGGACCGTCGCAGGATCTCCTTGACGACATCAACTCGGCTCTGGCCGATGCCCGCGAGTTTGTGCGCGAGTACGACCCGGAGCTTGTCGTAATCTTCGCGCCGGACCACTACAACGGCTTCTTCTACAAGCTGATGCCGCCGTTCTGCATCGGCACGGCAGCAGAAGCCGTCGGCGATTACGGCACTCAGGCCGGGCCGCTCAACGTGCCCAGCGACACCGCAACCGCTTGTGCGCAGGCTGTTCTCGACGCCGGCGTCGACGTCGCAATTTCGGCCAGCATGCAGGTCGACCACGGCGCAGTCCAGCCGTTGCAGGCACTATTCGGCGATGCCGCACAGCTCCCCGTCGTCCCGATCTTCATCAACTCGGTGGCCACACCGCTGGGCCCGATAAGACGTGCCCGGGCCTTAGCCTGAATCCGTGGATGGGTGATTTCGTGTTGCCGTCGACGCGGTTGTTTTGGGATGCGGCCGAGTGTGGCGCGGTGGGGCGTGGGTGATCCGCTGGCCTGTACCAGCTTTCCTTTGGGTTCCTTGGGTCGGGCCTGGGATGGCGGGGCGGACAGGGCTTGGAAGGTGGGGTCAGGCGGCGCGGGGTTGCGCGATCGGGTAACCGATGACGTTGTGCCACAGGGCCTTCCATCTGGCTCGCCAATGCCAGTGGGCGGGTAGGTGCAGCATTGGTTTGCGGGCCGGGGCGGCGAAGCGGGCCGGGATGTTGATCAGGTCGCGGCGCAGGGTAGCCCCGCGGGCCACGGCATGGTGGCCACCGGCGAGGGTGCCGACGGCGCGCAGCAGGTTATGGGCGATCACCGCGCAGGCCAGCCAGGCGCAGTTGGCCGCGAACAGCCCCGACGGGATGTGTGCCAGTGGGCCGTCGATTAAATCGGCGAAGGTGGTTTCGATGATGGCGTGGCGTCGGTGGGTGATATCGGCCTGGTCGACCGGCAGCGCGGAGTTGGTGACAAACGGGTGATAGCGCCACACCGGAAACAACGCATCCAGGTGGCGGGCGTCTTTGACCCGGCGCACTACCAGCCGCACGGTCAGTGTTCGGCCGCGGGCCAGGCGCAGGGTGTAGGGGTTTCGGCGACCTGGGCATCGGAGATCAACGCCCCGGTGTCGGGGTCTTCGACCGCGCCCGGGTAGTGCACCGGGGTCCAGGCGGCCTCGTCGATGGCGGCGATCGCGGCGTTGATGCGCTTGTTGCGGCTGATCGACAGGGAGAATTCGGCGCCTCGCTGAATGCAGGTGGTGATCACTTTCTTGGTGCCAAACATTGAGTCGCCGCGCACCAGGATCGGCGCGTCGGGGTTGATCGCTTTCGCGGTGGTGATCGCCTGCTTGAGCTGGTATGCGGCACCGCGCCCGGAGGCGGCTTTGCCGCTCCGTAGCTGCGCCTCGGCGATCACCGGCGCGGCGGTCGCCGTGGAGATGGTGGTGATCTGTGGGGACAGGCCCAGCCGCAGCAGCGCGCGGCTGGCGATCTTGGCATGACCGAAGGAGGCGCCCTGCTTGGCGTGGCCGTAGACCGGGCGCAGCAGCGAGTCGATGTCCAAAAACATCCGCTCGTCGGCGCCAGCCAGCAGCGGGTGCGCGCCGCCAGTGCGATCAGATGCTCGCGGGCCACTGCGGCGAGTTGTTTGGTATGCCCGAAGGTGAACTCGCGCAAAAAGATCCCCAACGTCGATGGGGCATATACCTCGTTGAACACCCGGGGTGTGCCGCCGGCGCGCAGCACATTGGCATCATCGATGCTGTCCGCGCCGCACATCATCCCGGCGACGATCGAGGTCAGCTTGCCAGCCGGGTTGACCGCGCCGGACTTCACCCGAGTCGACGGCAGATCCACGCGCTCGTTGATCAATTCCGAAAGACCGGTCTGCTCAGCCAGTTCCAGCACTGGCACCAACCCGGCCGCCGACAGCAGATTCTGCTCGTCAAACACCGCCGATCCGGTGGTGAACGTATACGATGAGTGCATCGAAAGTGCCTTCCCGGACTATGGACAAATGCGGCCTCAGCACTCGTATTGTCCCAGTTCAGAAGGCATTTTCGCTGTTCACACGCCGATCAAATCACCGGAACCATCCACGGATTTAGGCTTAGGGGCGGCCGTGGGCGGCTACCTCACGACAGTGGCCAACCGGGTGTTGGTCGTCGGATCCGGTGGGCTATCGCATGATCCACCGATGCCCACGTTGGCCACTGCCTCGCCATCCGCCCTGGAGCGCATCGTGCACGGCCGGCCCCTGACGCCCGAACAGCGGCGGGCCCGGCAGGTCGCCGTGATGGAGGCGGCGCACCACTTCGCGCACGGCGAGAGCCAACAGCAACCCCTCAACCCCGCATGGGATCACCGCTTGCTGGAAATCCTCGATCACGGTCACCTCGCCGACCTCGATTCCTGGTCGAACTCGTGGATCACACACGAGGCGGGCAACTCCGCGCACGAAATCCGCACCTGGGTTGCCGCTTTCGCCGCGCTGGCCACTCAGGGTGCATACAAGACGCTGCTGCGCTACTACCGGCCCGCACCCGAGCTGATCGCCGCTTTCGCCGTCCGAACGGCGGTGCCGGCATGACCGGGGTGTTCGACCATCTCGTCGACGTGCTCGTGGTGGGCTCCGGCGGCGGCGGGATGACCGCTGCATTGGCCGCCGACGCATCCGGGCTCGACACCCTGATCGTGGAAAAGTCGTCCCATTTCGGGGGATCGACCGCGCTCTCAGGCGGGGGTATTTGGGTGCCCGGTGCGCCAGCGCAGAAGCGAGAAGGCTATAGCCCCTCTCCGGGTGATGTTTTCGAATACCTGCGCCAGATCACCGGCGGCCTAGTCAGCGACGCCCGCTTACGGCAGTACGTCGAGGCTGCTCCAGTGATGATGGAGTTCCTGGAGCAGACCAGTCCGTGGTTGGAGTTCGTGTGGAAGCCCGGCTACGCCGACTATTACCCTGAGCTGCCCGGAGGCTCGGCGCTCGGCAGCACGATTAACGTGCCGGCCATCGACCTCCGCGCGTTGGGCGACGAAGAGCAGCACCTGCTGGCTCCGCTTACCCTGACGCCGAAGGGAATCTGGCTAGGGCCCAAGGATCTTCGTCTTTTCTATCAGATCCGTCAGAACTGGCGCGGCAAAGCCGTGCTGGTGAAGCTGATTTGGCGGATGGCGAGAGCAAGGCTGTTCGGCGAGCGAATGGCCGCAATCGGGCAGTCGCTGGCGGCGCGGCTGCGGCTGGCGCTGAAGGAGCGCGGAATCCCGATATGGCTGGGCGCTCCGATGACCGAGCTGATCACCGACGGCGACGGTGCGGTGATCGGCGCCGTGATCGAGCGCGACGGGTTGGCGCAGCGGATCGGTGCGCGCCGCGGGGTCATCCTGGCCACCGGGGGCTTCGACCATGACTTGGACTGGCGCAGGCGGTATCTGCCGGTCCTGGAAAAAGACTGGAGTTTTGGTAATCCCCTGGCCACGGGTGACGGTATCCGGGCAGGTGAGAAGGTCGGCGGCTCAACCGAACTACTCGATGAGGCGTGGTGGTTCCCGGCTATCCAGTGGCCCGACGGACGCCTGCAATTCATGCTCAACGAGCGGATGATGCCGTCGCAATTCGTGGTCAACGGCGCGGGCAAGCGATTCGTGAACGAAGCAGCTCCTTACATGGACTTCGCGCACGCCATGATCGAGGGTCAGCGCTTCGGGGTCAGCCACATTCCGTGCTGGCTGATCACCGACATCCGATCGTTTCGCCGCTACGTCATTGCCGGGCATCTGCCGATCCCCAAGGTGCCCTTCGCGCCGGTTCCCACCGGCCGGAAGGTACCCAGGGCATGGCTGCAGTCCGGGGTTGTCCACGAGGGCCGCAGCTGGGAGGAACTCGCCGGCAAGATCGATGTGCCCGCCGAGGCGCTGCGGCGTACCGCCGAGCGGTTCAACGAGTTGGCCCGCCGGGGTCATGACGACGACTTCAACCGCGGGGATTCGGCCTACGACAACTACTATGGCGATCCCACCCTCCCCAACCCCAACCTGTACCCACTGACCAAGCCGCCGTACTACGCGTTTCAGATCATTCTCGGTGACCTCGGCACCTCAGGCGGTCTGCGCACCGACGAATACGCCCGGGTACTGCGCAGCGACGACAGCGTGGTGAAAGGCCTTTACGCAGTGGGAAACACGGCTGCATCAGTGATGGGCCGAAGCTATGCAGGTGCCGGTGCCACGATCGGCCCGGCGATGACTTTCGGTTACGTCGCGGCAAAGCACATCGCCAACGAAATCACGACCGCCGCTATCGAATCGACCTCACAACGGAGGTGTTAGGTTATGAAAATCTCGCTCTTCTACGAATTTCCACTGCCGCGCCCGTGGGCACCCGACGATGAGCACAAGCTGTTCCAGGACGGCCTGGAGGAGGTCGAACTGGCCGACAAGGCCGGGTTTTCCACAGTGTGGCTCACCGAGCACCACTTCCTGGAGGAGTACTGCCATTCCACCGCGCCGGAGATTTTTCTCGCCGCAGCGAGCCAACGGACCAACAACATTCGGCTCGGGTTCGGGATCATGCACCTGCCACCGCCCGTCAACCATCCCGCGAGGGTCGCTGAACGCATCGCCACCCTCGACCTGCTGTCCAATGGCCGGGTGGAATTCGGCACCGGTGAGTCGTCGTCGGTCGGTGAATTGGGTGGGTTCGGGATCGACCCCGCCGACAAGCGGGCCATGTGGGAAGAGGCGCTGGAGGTCGCAATACGCTGCATGATCGAGGAGCCGTTCACCGGGTTCAAGGGCCGCCACGTCGAGATGCCGCCCCGCAACGTTGTGCCCAAGCCGCTGCAAAAGCCCCACCCGCCTGTGTGGGTCGCCTGCACACGACCCGCCTCTGTGCAGATGGCCGCGCAGAAATGCATCGGCGCACTAAGTTTCGCCTACACCGGCCCGGGGCCGCTGACCGAACGCGTCAACGGCTACTACAAGGAGTTGGAGGAGCATGGCGCTCCGGTGACGCCGCAGGTCAACCCGAACATCCTGGCCATCGGCGGCGACCTGTCGATGATGGTCGCCCCCACCGATGAGCAGGCCGTCGAACGCCTCGGCAAAGGGGGCGGATTCTTCGCATTCGGAATAATGCACTACTACATGACCGGTACGCACACACCCGGTCGGACCGGCGTCTGGAAGAGATATCTCGAAGAAGTCGACAAGGATCCGACGCTCGCCTACGGACCCGGGCGAGGCCCGATCGGCAGCCCGGCCACGGTGCGGGAGTTCCTGCGCGGCTACGAGGAAAGCGGCGTCGACGAACTCATCCTGTTGCTCACCCCGCGAACCCACGAGGCGACGATGGAATCGATCGAGCTGATGGGCAAGCAGGTGCTTCCTGAGTTCATCGACCGCGACGAGAAGGCGAGGACCGACAAAGCCAAGCGGCTGGAACCGATCATCGAAAAGTTGGAGGCGCGCCGACCCGAATCGCATGCCCCGGAATTCGACGAGAGCTACGCATTCGGCGGCCTGCCCACCGGTCGAGACCACTACACGGCAAACGAGGTCTCCTTGGCGATGGACGAGATGAACGCCGGCATCGAGCAAGCCGCCAAGAGACTCAAGCAGGAAGGGTGGGCCAGCAGAAACCCGGCCGCCGACCAGCAGCGAACGACGTGAACCATGGGACAGATCGACGAACTTTGGCGCTACGACGGCCGGAGGGCGGTGGTGACCGGGTGCTCGTCGGGAATCGGCGCGCAGGTCGCGCATCAGCTCGCCGAGCTCGGCGCCGACGTAGTCGGATTGGACCTGCGTCCACCGCCATTCGACATCAGTGAATTCTTCAAGCTTGACCTGGCCGATCCCGCGTCGATCGACTGCGCCGTCGCTTCGATCGGCGATCGGGTCGATTCGCTGTTCAACGTCGCCGGTGTCTCCTCGGGAATCGGCGACCCGCTGCGGGTCGTCACCATCAACTTCCTCGGCCTGCGCCAGCTCACCGAGGCGGTCATCCCTACGATGCCCGCTGGATCGAGCATCGTGAGCGTGTCCTCGCTAGCGGCCGCCTCGTACCGGGAGCATCAAGACCAGGTGGCTGGTCTGCTGCGTACCCAGACGATGGCCGAGGGGATAGATTGGTGTCGCGCTCAGCGAAATGTACTGGCCGACGGGGGCTACCGGTTGTCGAAAGAGGCGATCATCCTCTACACGATGAAGAACACTGTGCCTTTGGGCGCAAGAGGCGTTCGCATCAACTGCACCGGCCCGGGCGTCACCGAAACCCCGATACTCGACCAGCTGCGTAATGCCTACGGTCAGCCGTATCTCGACAACATCGCCAAACCGCTGGGCCGCAATGCCGAACCCGCTGAACAGGCCGCGGTGCTGGTGTTCCTCAACAGTCGTGCCGCCAGTTACATCACTGGCCAAGTTGTATGGGTCGACGGCGGCAATATCGGTGCTGCCATCGGCCGCGACCTCGAGAGAAGAGGGGTCCCGTGGCCAGCTTGACCGAATTCCGCAAAGTCGCCCGCCAAGTGTGCAATTGGGGACGCTGGGGTGACGCCGACGAACTCGGCACACTGAACTTCATCACCGCCGAGAAAGTCGCCGAGGCGGCATCCTTGGTCAAGCACGGCAAGGTCTTTCCGCTCGGCGTCGACTTCGGCTCGGGTGGCCCGCAGGGCGCGTTTCAGTTTCGTCATAATCCGATGCACGTGATGACCGTCGACGGCGGGGACGCCAGTACACTGGCCCGCTATGGTCCCCGGTGGGCCCGCAACACTGTCGCACAGCAACTGAGCGGATATTTCGAGGACAATCCGTTCCGATTCAACGACGACATGATCATCATGCCGCTGCAGGCGGCCACCCAATGGGATGCGCTGTCTCACGTCTACTACGACGATCAGCTCTACAACGGGTTTCCGGCGAGCTCAGTGACCAGCTTCGGTGCATATCACTGCGGTATTGACAAAGTCGATGGAAAAGGCATCACCTCTCGAGGAGTGCTGTTGGACCTTGTCCGGCATCGGGGCGTGGAAACCTTTCTGGAGCTAGGCAATCCGATCACCCCCGAAGAATTGGACCAGGTCGCTCGGTCCCAGAAAGTGAAAGTTGGGCGTGGTGACATCGTGTTGGTCCGAACCGGCTGGTGGGCAAGGTTTCTAAGCACTGGTGACGGCAGTGAACTCGGGTCGGGATTGGACTGGCGTTGCGCGGCTTGGCTTTACGATCACGACATCGCAGCTGTCGCCGCTGACAACCTGATGGTCGAAGACCCGCTCTCTGGGGTCGAGGGAACTTTTCTGCCGATGCACATGCTGTGCCTGCGGGATATGGGGTTGATGCTCGGCGAATACTGGGACCTCACCGCGCTGGCCGAAGACTGTGCTGCCGACGGTGTCTACGACTTCCAACTCGTCGCCCCGCCGCTGAGAGTAATTGGTGCCGTGGGCTCTCCGGTCAATCCCATCGCAATAAAGTAGGTATGCCATGACGCAAAGCATTGGGCCGTTGGTTGTCGGGGTCGGAGGCACCCTGCGCTCCAACTCATCGACGGAACGAGCGCTGCGGCACTGCCTGGCATCGGTGGAAAGACAAGGTGGTCGTGTCAGATTGTATTGCGGCGCCGACATCGAACTGCCGATGTACAACCCGCACGACCCGGCCCGCACCCCGAAAGCGGTCGAGCTTATCAGCGCGCTGCGGGAGGCCGACGCCGTCATCGTCGGCTCGCCGGGCTACCACGGCGGCGTGTCCGGGCTGGTGAAGAATGCGCTGGACTACATCGAGGACATGCGCGACGATTCCCGGGTCTACCTCGACAACAAGCCCTGGGGGTGCATCAGCTGCGCCTACGGGTGGCAGGCGGCGGTGGGCACGCTCGATCAGCTGCGAGCCATCGGGCACGCGCTGCGCGCCTGGCCCACTCCGCTGGGCGTTGCAATCAACTCTGCCGACCAGATCTGGGACGAAACGGGCGAACTCGTCGATGCCGGGGTGCGCAGCCAGCTCGAACTGCTGGCGTCACAGGTGCTGACCTTCGCGCGCTCCGCCGGAATCTCGCGCCCCAACTGAGGAGCGGTGTGTGCAGTTTGAGCGCAAAACCATGCTGGTCGACGGGCTCGTCACCAGTTATCTGGAAGCCGGGCGCGGCGACCCAGTGGTGTTGCTGCATGGCGGCGAATTCGGCGCCAGTGCCGAAATCGGTTGGGAACGCAATATTGCCGCGCTCGCCGAGCAGCATCGTGTAGTAGCCCCGGACCTGCTGGGCTTTGGCGAATCGGCGAAAGTCATCGACTTCAACGACGGGCGCGGCATGCGGATTCGGCATGTGGCCCGGTTCTGCGCCGAGCTGGGCATCGACGCCGCCCATTTCGTCGGCAATTCGATGGGTGCCATCATGCTGCTCACCGACGCGACGGCGGATTTGCCGCTGTTGCCGATGCGCAGCATGGTGGTGATCTGCGGGGGTGGCGAGATCCAGCGCAATCGCTACATGCGGGCGCTCTACGACTATGACGCGACGCTGCCCGGCATGCGCCGCATCGTCGAGGCGCTGTTTTACGACGCCGGCTACTCGGCCGACGACGAGTACGTGCAGCGCCGCTACGAGTCGAGCACTGCGCCGGGGGCATGGGAGGCGGTGGCCGCGGCTCGGTTCCGCCGCCCGGGCGCACCGCCGCCGCCGACTCCGTCGAGCGCACGGCGTTATGAGCGCATCGATGTGCCCGCACTGGTCGTGGAGGGAGGCGGCGACAAACTTCTGCCCGCAGGTTGGGCCGCCGAAATCGCCAAGCAGATCGACGGCGCAAGTTGGCAAGTGGTCGAGCGAGCTGGGCACTGCCCGCAAATCGAAAAAGCCGACGTCGTCAATGAAGTCCTGCTCGAGTTCTTCGATCAGTTACGGTGAACTCTGCGGTTGGCGATTTCACATAACCCCGCACGACGTCGGCCGTTCATGCTCCGTTCATCTTCAAATCGCCGTATATTCGCGGTGTGTTCAACTGTATTCCCGCCCGGGGCCGGCGCCTCAGCGCGTCGAAGCGCAACCGATTCAGCGCCGCGTTGAGCGTGGTGGCGGTCAGCGCACTGGTGTTGGCGGGATGCGGCGGCAAAACGAACGGCTCATCGTCGCAGGCCGACGGCGGGTCGACGACGGTGAACTGCGGCGGTAAGAAGAAGCTGCACGCCAGCGGCTCCACCGCGCAGGTGCATGCTATCGAGCAATTTGTCTACGCCTATATCCGGGCGTGCCCCGGCTACACGCTGGACTACGCGGCAAACGGCTCCGGCAAAGGGGTGGAGGAGTTCGTCAGCAACGAAACCGACCTGGCCGGCTCTGACAAGCCGCTCGACCCGTCCAAGGGTCAGCCAGACCGGGCAGCGGCGCGATGCGGTTCGCCGGCATGGGATCTGCCCGCGGTTTTCGGCCCGATCGCGATCACCTACAACATCAAAGACGTCAGCACGCTGAACCTGGACGCCCCCACCATCGCGAAGATCTTCAACGGCGCCATCACGCTGTGGAACGACCCGGCGGTCAAGGCGCTCAACGGCGACACCAATCTGCCCGCAACACCGATCCACGTCATATTCCGCAGCGACAAGTCCGGCACGACGGCCAACTTCCAGGACTATCTCGATGCCGCATCCGACGGCGCATGGGGCAAGGGCACCGGCGAAGTGTTCAACGGCGGGGTCGGTGACGGCTACAACGGAAATGACGGCACCTCAGCGGCCGTCAAGAGCACAGACGGGGCGATCACCTACAACGAGTGGTCCTATGCGGTGGGGCGTCAGCTGAGCATGGCTCAGATCATTACGTCGGCCGGTCCTGATCCGGTAGCGATCACCACCGATTCGGTCGGCAAGACGATTGCCGGGGCCAGGTTCAAGGGACAGGGCAACGACCTGGTGCTCGACACGGTGTCGTTTTACAAACCGACGCAGCCGGGCGCCTACCCGCTGGTGCTGGCGACCTACGAGATCGTGTGCTCGAAGTACCCGGATTCGGCAACCGGCGCGGCGGTAAAAGCGTTTATGCAAGCCACAATCGGTCCAGGCCAAGAGGGCTTAGACCAATATGGGTACATTCCGCTGCCGAAGTCTTTTGAGTCGAAATTGGAGACGGCGGTGAATGCTATCTCGTGATTAACGTCTGCGCGTCCCAGCAACCGGAGATCGAATTTTATGAAATGGCTCAGAATTCGCTATGAATAGGACCATCTTGCGGGTTTCTGGCCACGCAATTGTCGTGTTGACGCATAGCACCGGTTCGCCGGCGGGTTCGCCGGCGCTGGGGTGGCCGCGAGAAACCGCGGGCTGCTGCGGCGCCTCGGCGGAGCTGGCCGGGGGAAGGGAGCATCGACGGTGAGCAACCCCCAGCTTTCGCGGGTCGGATCGCGGTTTGGACCGTATCAGCTGATGCGGCTGCTCGGCCGCGGCGGGATGGGCGAAGTCTATGAGGCAGAAGACACGCGCAAACACCGGGTGGTGGCGTTGAAGCTGATCTCCGGCCAGTTTTCCGGGAACCCGGTGTTTCGTGCGCGCCTGCAACGCGAGGCCGACGCGGCAGGGCGGCTGACCGAGCCGCATGTGGTGCCGATCCATGACTACGGCGAGATCGACGGGCAGTTCTATGTGGAGATGCGCCTGATCGACGGCATCTCGTTGCGCAACGTCTTGTTGCGCCAGGGTCCGATGCCCCCGGCACGCGCGGTTGCGATCCTGAGCCAAGTCGCCAGTGCGCTGGACGCCGCGCACGCCGCGGGCGTCACGCACCGGGACGTGAAACCGGAAAACATCTTGATCACCGGCAACGACTTCGCCTACCTGGTGGACTTCGGGATCGCCCGCGCCGCCACCGACCCCGGCCTGACCCAGACCGGGACCGCGGTCGGGACCTACAACTACATGGCTCCCGAACGGTTCAGCGGCGACCAAGTAACCCACAGCGCCGACATCTATTCGCTGGCGTGCGTGCTGGCCGAGTGTTTGACGGGCTCGCCCCCCTATCCGACGGACAGCATGGAGCGGTTGATCGCCTCGCACCTGATGCAGCCGCCGCCGCGGCCCAGCGAGTTGCGGCCTGGAAAGATCCCGCCGGCCTTGGACCAGGTGATCGCCAAAGGCATGGCGAAAAACCCGAACGAGCGTTACCGGAGCGCCGGTGAGCTGGCCCGGGCCGCCCATGATGCGCTGACCACATCCGAGCAGCACCAGGCCGCGACGATTCTGCAGCAAAGCGAGGAAGAAACCCGGCCGGCCCGCGCTGTGGCCGCGGCCCCTCAGACCACGCCCGCCCCCGCCGCCCCCGCACCGGCGCGACGATGGCCCGGCCCGTGCCGTCGGGCACCGCCCCCGGCATCCCGACGGGGGGATGGTCACCCACGCCGGCGCCCACCAACTTGCCGGGGTGGCTGCACCCCCAAGATAGCCGCCAGGGCAGGCGCGGCATCCTGATCGGCGCGACTGCGCTGGTGGTCGTCGCCGTCATCGCCGCCGTCGCCTACCTGGTCCTTGCGCCGCCGCGCGGCAATCAGTCGGCGGCGGGACAGACCGTGCTTCCGTTCAACGGCTTGAACTTTCGGCTCTCCCCGGGTGGGGTGGCGCTGGACAGCGCCGGCAGCGTGTACGTCACCAACCAGGGCATGTACGGCCGGGTAGTGAAGTTGCCGGCGGGCTCGAGCACACCGGCGGTATTGCCGTTCTCAGGTCTGTACGAACCGCAGGGCGTCGCGATCGACAGCACCGGCACGGTGTATGTGTCCGATTTCAACAACAGGGTGGTCAAGCTGCCGGCCGGATCGAACAACCAGACCGACCTGCCGATCGCCGGCCTCAACTACCCGGAGGGCGTGGCCGTGGATACCGCCGGCAACGTGTACGTCGCCGACCGGGGCAACAACCGGGTGGTCAAGCTGGACGCCGGGTCCAACACCCAGAGCGATCTGCCGTTCACCGACCTCAACCACCCCGACGGCGTGGCGGTGGATACCGCCGGCAACGTCTACGTCACCGACACCGACAACAACCGGGTGCTGAAGCTCGAAGGCGGGTCCAACCAGGTTGTGCTTCCCTTCACCGGCGTCAGCGTGCCCTGGGGCGTAGGGGTAGACAAGGCCGGAAACGTGTATGCCACCGAGCACGACGACAGCAAGGTGGTGAAGTTGGCGGCCGGGACCAACACCACGACTGTGCTGCCGTTCACCGGCCTCAACACCCCACTGGGCGTCGTGGTGGACGACGGCGGCAACGTGTACGTCGCCGACCGGGGCAACAACAGGGTGGTGAAGTTACCGCCGACCTGACGGCGAGCTCACCGCGGCGGCTGGCAAATACCCGGATCGCCCCGGCGACCAGGTTGACGACGGCGACTACGACGATGAGGGTCAGGGCGGCGCCCCAGACCCGCAGATGGCCGGCGTTTTCGGGGTTGTCGAGTTCGGTGTAGATCAACAGGGGCAACGAGGCCATGTTGCCGTTGAAGATGTCGTAGTTGATCGAGCGGCTGTACCCGACGAGCACCAGCACCGGGGCGGTTTCGCCGATGATGCGCGCGATCGACAAAAAGACTCCGGAGATGATGCCCGGCAGCGCGGTGGGGATGACGATACGCACGATCGTCTTCCATTTCGGAATCCCCAAGGCGTAACCGGCTTCTCGCAGCTCGTCGGGCACCAGCTTGAGCATCTCCTCGGTGGCGCGCACCACGATCGGCAACATCAGCAGCACCAATGCCAGCGACACCGCGAAGGCGCTCTGCTCGAATCCCAGGGTGGCGATCCACAAACTGAAGATGAACAACGCCGCCACGATCGAAGGCACCCCGGCGAGCACGTCGACCATGAACGTGGTCAACCGCGTCAGGCGATCGGGACCATATTCGGCCAGGTAAACCCCGACCATCAAGCCCAGCGGCACGGCGAGAATCGCGGCCACCGCGGCTTGCACTACCGTCCCGTAGATCGCGTGGTACACCCCGCCGGCGAACTGCTCGGGCAACACACCTCGCAACGAGTGGGTCCACCAGCCGGCCCGGGTGACCGCATACCAGCCTCGCTTGACGACCACCCAGAGCAACCACACCAGCGGCACCATCGCGATGAGGAACGAGGTGACGAATAGCGTTGTTGCGAAGGCATTTTTCAGTCGTCGCCCGATGCTGATGCCGCGAAACACCGGCGCTTTGACCGGCTGGTCAAGCGCAACTGAACTCATGCGTTGACCTTTCCGCCCGCGATCACGCGGGCACCGGCGTTGACGATAAAGGTAAGCACGAACAGTGCAAATCCGGCTGAGATGTAGGCGCCCGTCGGCAACGGTTGACTGAATTCGGTGGCGGCAGAAGCGATCTTGGAGGCGAAAGTATACCCGCCATCGAACAGCGACCAACTTCCGCCGTGCACGGTCGAACGCAGGATGATCAGCACCGCCACGGTTTCGCCAAGGGCCCGGCCCAGACCCAGCATTGACGCTGCGACGACACCGCTGCGCCCGTACGGCAGCACGGTCATTCGCACCACTTCCCACTTCGTGGCGCCAAGCGCCTGCGCTGCCTCGATTTGGGTAATCGGGGTCTGCTGGAACACTTCCCGTGATACCGAAGTGATGATCGGCAAGATCATCACCGCAAGGACGATGCCGGCCGTGAAGATGCTCCCGCCACCGGCCAGCGACACGTTGCCCTTTTTGAACAGGAACAACCACCCAAGTTCGCGATTAAGGAATGTCGCGACAGGCTGGAGTTGCGGCGCCAGCACGAAGATCCCCCACAACCCGAAGATGATCGACGGCACCGCGGCCAGCAAATCAACCATTGCCCCAAGTGGACGCGAGAACCTCACCGGCACGTACTGGGCGAGGAACACCGCGATCCCGATCGCCACCGGCATCGCCAGGGCCAACGCGAACACCGAACTCAACACCGTGACCATGAACAGGTCCCGGATGCCGAACGCCAGGTTGTCGGGATCGGTGGTATCGAATTTGGCACTAGTGAAGAAGTTGGCGTGGTTGGCGCGCAGTGACGGCACCGCGCGCAGCAATAGGAAGGTCGCGATCAACGCGATCGCGGCAACGATCGTCAAACCGGCCGCAACCGCCAACGACTTGAACAGCCGGTCTCCCCGCCGTGCTGCGCGCACATCAATCGCCGTCAGCGCCGTCGACCCCCCGGGGGTGGGCCGCCGGGCTAGCGATTCTTTGGCCATGACGGCCTCAGATTACGAGATGGCGTTGATCGCGGTCGACAACCGTGGCTTGAACCCATCCGGAATTGGGATATACCCGTTGTCCGCGAGGCCCGTCTGACCGGGGCCGATGGTAGCTTGCAGAAACGCCTTGACCGCGGTGCCGACGTCGGACTCCGGGTATTTGGAGCAAACGATCTCGTACGTCGCCAGCACGATCGGATAGGCACCGGCCTGGGTCGGCTTGTAGAACGACATCGTGTCAAGCACCAAGTCGTTGCCCTGCCCCTTGATCGTTGCCCCGGAGATTGTCTTGCCGACCGAGTCCGTGCTGATCGCGACCGGCTCCGGGCTCGCCGAGGTGACGATCTTGGCCATGTTCAACTTTTGCGCTTGGGCGAACGACCACTCGTTGTAGGTAATTGCGCCCTCGGTTCTCTTCACCGCCGCGGATGTGCCGTCATTGCCCTTGGCACCCTCCCCGACACCGCCGTTGAACGTCTTTCCCGAGCCTTTGCCCCAGGCACCATTGGATGCGGCATCGAGGTATTCCTGGAAGTTGGCGGTGGTGCCGGACTGGTCGCTGCGGAACACGACATGGATCGGCTCAGCCGGCAAGGTGGCGTTGGCGTTGAGCGCCTTGATCGCGGGATCATCCCAGGTGGTGATGGCGCCGTTGAAAATCTTGGCGGCCGTCGGCCCGTCGAGAGCCAGTGTGCTTAGCCTGAATCCGTGGATGGGTGATTTCGTGTTGCCGTCGACGCGGTTGTTTTGGGATGCGGCCGAGTGTGGCGCGGTGGGGCGTGGGTGATCCGCTGGCCTGTACCAGCTTTCCTTTGGGTTCCTTGGGTCGGGCCTGGGATGGCGGGGCGGACAGGGCTTGGAAGGTGGGGTCAGGCGGCGCGGGGTTGCGCGATCGGGTAACCGATGACGTTGTGCCACAGGGCCTTCCATCTGGCTCGCCAATGCCAGTGGGCGGGTAGGTGCAGCATTGGTTTGCGGGCCGGGGCGGCGAAGCGGGCCGGGATGTTGATCAGGTCGCGGCGCAGGGTAGCCCCGCGGGCCACGGCATGGTGGCCACCGGCGAGGGTGCCGACGGCGCGCAGCAGGTTATGGGCGATCACCGCGCAGGCCAGCCAGGCGCAGTTGGCCGCGAACAGCCCCGACGGGATGTGTGCCAGTGGGCCGTCGATTAAATCGGCGAAGGTGGTTTCGATGATGGCGTGGCGTCGGTGGGTGATATCGGCCTGGTCGACCGGCAGCGCGGAGTTGGTGACAAACGGGTGATAGCGCCACACCGGAAACAACGCATCCAGGTGGCGGGCGTCTTTGACCCGGCGCACTACCAGCCGCACGGTCAGTGTTCGGCCGCGGGCCAGGCGCAGGGTGTAGGGGTTTCGGCGACCTGGGCATCGGAGATCAACGCCCCGGTGTCGGGGTCTTCGACCGCGCCCGGGTAGTGCACCGGGGTCCAGGCGGCCTCGTCGATGGCGGCGATCGCGGCGTTGATGCGCTTGTTGCGGCTGATCGACAGGGAGAATTCGGCGCCTCGCTGAATGCAGGTGGTGATCACTTTCTTGGTGCCAAACATTGAGTCGCCGCGCACCAGGATCGGCGCGTCGGGGTTGATCGCTTTCGCGGTGGTGATCGCCTGCTTGAGCTGGTATGCGGCACCGCGCCCGGAGGCGGCTTTGCCGCTCCGTAGCTGCGCCTCGGCGATCACCGGCGCGGCGGTCGCCGTGGAGATGGTGGTGATCTGTGGGGACAGGCCCAGCCGCAGCAGCGCGCGGCTGGCGATCTTGGCATGACCGAAGGAGGCGCCCTGCTTGGCGTGGCCGTAGACCGGGCGCAGCAGCGAGTCGATGTCCAAAAACATCCGCTCGTCGGCGCCAGCCAGCAGCGGGGTGCGCGCCGCCAGTGCGATCAGATGCTCGCGGGCCACTGCGGCGAGTTGTTTGGTATGCCCGAAGGTGAACTCGCGCAAAAAGATCCCCAACGTCGATGGGGCATATACCTCGTTGAACACCCGGGGTGTGCCGCCGGCGCGCAGCACATTGGCATCATCGATGCTGTCCGCGCCGCACATCATCCCGGCGACGATCGAGGTCAGCTTGCCAGCCGGGTTGACCGCGCCGGACTTCACCCGAGTCGACGGCAGATCCACGCGCTCGTTGATCAATTCCGAAAGACCGGTCTGCTCAGCCAGTTCCAGCACTGGCACCAACCCGGCCGCCGACAGCAGATTCTGCTCGTCAAACACCGCCGATCCGGTGGTGAACGTATACGATGAGTGCATCGAAAGTGCCTTCCCGGACTATGGACAAATGCGGCCTCAGCACTCGTATTGTCCCAGTTCAGAAGGCATTTTCGCTGTTCACACGCCGATCAAATCACCGGAACCATCCACGGATTTAGGCTTAGGCCTTTGACGTTGTAGGTGACCGCGATCGGGCCGAACACTACCGGCAAGTCCCACGCCGGCGAACCGCAGCGCTGTTGGGCTTTGCCGTGTTCCTCCGAACTCAGCGGTACATCGGAACCGCCGAAATCGGTTTGCTTGCCGATAAATTCGGTAATCCCCGCACCCGATCCGTTGGCCGTGTAGTTCAGCGTTTGACCTGGGCACGCCTGTTCGAACGCGTTGACGAAGCGCGCCATCGCGTTGGCCTGGGCGGTCGAGCCGCTGGCCTTGAGCGTCTTCGACCCGCCACAACTCACCTTCGCCGCCGACCCGCCAGACGTCGGCTGTCCCTGCTTCACGTTGTTCTCGGTGCCACATGCGGACAACACCAGCGCGCTGGTGGCCACGACACCCAGCGCGGCGCCAAAACGGTTGAGTTTCAAATCGGCTCCTTCGAATCGTTGACGGGTAAGTCCGAAGCGTCGAACAGATTCCGCGGCCCGTCGACCCGACGGCGCACGGAATTCCCGATATTGGACAGCCCCACCACCGCGCTGAACGTATCACGCACACGGGCCGCGCAGTCGAAGAATTAGGGTTTCCCAGGCCACCATCCGGTGACAACTGATCGGCCGAATCAGAAGCCAGGCCGTGGGAACCGAATCCTAAATCAATCGCTTGACTTAACCACGGCGACACCGATTAACTCGTCGTGTGGTCAACGAACTGGCCGGCAAGGTCGCGATCGTCACCGGCGGCGCATCAGGCATCGGGGCCGGCATCGTGGAGAAGTTTCTCGCCGAGGGTGCCCGGGTGGTGATAGCCGACATCGACGTCGACCGCGGCAGCGCGCTAGCCGAAAGCCATGGCGTTCAAGCGGTTTTCCGGCGGGCCGACGTCGCTGACATTGACGACGTCGGGGCGCTGGTGGCGTTCGCGTCGCAGCATTTCGGCGGGCTCGACATCATGGTCAACAACGCCGGCATCCCCAGCGCGATGCACCGCAGCTTCCTCGACGACGACCTCGCCGACTTCCACCGGGTGATGGCGGTCAACGTGCTCGGGGTGATGGTGGGTACCCGCGACGCCGCGCGGCAGATGACAGGCCGCGGCGGGTCGATCATCAACATGTCGTCCATCGGGGGCATCCAGGCCGGTGGCGGCGTGATGAGCTATCGCGCGTCCAAGGCGGCGGTCATCCAGTTCACCAAATCTGCCGCCATCGAGTTGGCGCAGTACGGCATCCGGGTCAATTGCATTGCGCCCGGCAACATTCCCACGCTGTTGCTGGCCTCGTCGGCGGCCGGCAAGTCGGGCGAAGAGCTCGTGCGGTTCGAGCGGGCCATCCGCGAACAGATGCGGGCAGACCGGCCGCTGGAGCGAGAAGGCACACCGGGCGACGTCGCCGAGGCCGCGCTGTATTTTGCTGGCGATCGATCCCGCTATGTGACCGGCACCGTGCTGCCGGTCGACGGCGGGACCGTTGCAGGCAAGCCAATGCGGCGGCGCGGTGACACGGTGCGATCGCAATTTTAAATCAATCGCTTGACTTAACCGCGGGCAGGGGGTTGACTAAGCGTCGTGACCACAGCGCGGACAGCGCGCAGCGAGCGGGCCAGCACCACCCAGGAGGCGATCCTTACCGCGGCCGAGCGGTTGTTCGCCGAGCATGGAGTGTTCGCTGTGTCGAACCGGCAGGTCAGCGAGGCCGCCGGCCAAGGCAACAACGCCGCGGTCGGCTACCACTTCGGCACCAAGACCGATCTGGTGCGCGCGATCGAGGAAAAACACCGGGCACCGATCGAACAGCTGCGCGAGCAGATGGTGGCGGCCATTGACGACTCCAGCGACATACGGGCGTGGGTGGGGTGCCTGGTGCGCCCGCTGACCGAGCACCTCGCGGCTCTCGGCAACCCCACTTGGTATGCGCGTTTCGCCGCGCAGGTAATGACCGACCCGGCCTATTACCACATCGTGGTCAAGGATGCGCTCAGCTCGCCGTCGCTGGTCCAGGTGATCGACGGTATCAACCACTGTCTCCCCGAATTGCCGGCCGAGGTTCGCGCGGAGCGCAACGTGATGGCCCGAAACCTGCTGGTTCACACCTGTGCCGACTACGAACGCGCGCTGGCCACCGGCACACCCGTGCCCCGTCCCAGCTGGGACACCGCCGCGTCCGGTCTGATCGACGCCATTGTGGGCCTGTGGCTCGCGCCGGTTACCCCATGGGAGGGCAGCCCGTGATGAAAGTGACCGTGGATCAACAGAAATGCGCCTCTTCCGGTAATTGCGTAATGCGAGCACCCGAGATCTTCGACCAGCGGGACGAAGACGGCGTCGTCGTACTGCTCGACCCGAACCCGCGGGCCGAGCAAGCCGAGAATGCCCGCGACGCTGCGGCAAACTGCCCCGCACTGGCCATCCACATCGAGGAGTGACGAAGTGTCCGACACCCTCACCGGACCTGCAACCGAGGCCGCCGCCGACTTCCCCGACTACCCGATGGCCAGGGACAGCCGCTGCCCGTTCGCACCGCCACCGGACGTGTTGGCGCTCGGCCGGTCCAAACCGCTAAGCAGGGTGCGGATTTGGGATGGCAGCACGCCATGGCTCATCACCGGCTACGAGGAAGTGAGGACGTTGTTCTCCGACCCTCGGGTCAGTGTTGACGACCGGCGTCCGGGGTTTCCGCACTGGAACGAGGGCATGTGGTCGACCGTGCACAAGCGTCCGCGGTCGGTTTTCACCTCAGACGCCGAGGAGCACACCCGGTTCCGGCGGATGCTGTCGCGCCCGTTCACGTTCAAACGGGTCGAAGGCCTGCGACCGGTAATCCAGCAGATCACGGACGAGCACATCGATGCCATGCTCGCCGGCCCCCAACCCGCCGACCTGGTTACCGCGTTGGCTCTGCCGGTTCCCTCGCTGGTGATCAGCCAGCTGTTGGGCGTGCCGTATGAGGATGCCGAATTCTTCCAGCATCACGCCAACATCGGGCTGGCACGCTATGCGACCGGGGAAGACACCGCCAAAGGCGCAGCCGGGCTGTCGAAGTACCTGGCGAAACTGGTTGAGACCAAAATGGACAACCCCGCCGAGGACGCCGTGTCGGATCTTGCCGAGCGCGTCAAGGCGGGCGAGATCAGCGTGCGCGAAGCCGCTCAACTGGGAACGGGGCTGCTGATCGCGGGACACGAGACCACTGCCAACATGATCGGGCTCGGCGTGCTGGCGCTGTTGGAAAACCCCGACCAGTTGACGGTGCTTCGGGATGCCGACGACCCGAAGGTCATCGCGAACGCGGTCGAGGAACTGCTCCGTTACCTGTCCATCATCCAAAACGGGCAGCGGCGGGTCGCGATCGAAGACATCGAAATCGCGGGAGAAGTCATCCGCGCCGGCGAGGGCATCATCATCGATTTGGCTCCAGCCAATTGGGACCCCAACGCTTTTGACGAGCCCGAGCGGCTATACCTGCATCGGTCCAGGGCCGGTCAGCACGTCGCATTCGGCTACGGCAGACACCAATGCGTGGGTCAGCAGCTGGCTCGAGCCGAATTGCAGATCGTGTATCACACCCTGTTCCGTCGGGTGCCCACCCTGAAACTGGCCGTACCCATTCAAGACATTCCATTCAAACACGACAGGCTCGCTTACGGCGTCTACGAACTGCCGGTGTCCTGGTAGAAGACCTACATCAGTCAGCCCACGATGAGTAGTTTCGACACGATGGTGATCCGATTGGAGGGTCGATAATGTCGACGCAAGCCACCAGCGTCTTGCGCTACCCGCCGGAAGGATATGGCGCGCCGAAGAATCGACGTGGCCATGCCGACCTTGGCAGCGTAGGCCTGCCGGAGGGAACGGTGGTTTTCTCCGCGGACAACCACATTTCGCTCGCCGAGGACATCTTCTACCAGCGCTTCCCTGACGACCTCAAAGACCAGGCGCCGCGCATCTGGTACGAAGATGGCGCCTATCAACTCGGCCGCAAAGGACAGTCGTTCCTGCCGGGCGACTTCAGCGCGGTGCTGATGCAATACGACGACCTCCCTGGTGCCGGAAGCACTAACATCGAGGCACGCATCCAGGAGTTGCACGAAGACGGCGTCGAGAAAGAGTTGGCTTTCCCCAACGCCGTGTTGGCGCTTTTCCACTACCCGGACAAGCACATTCGGGAGCTCGCCTTCCGGATCTACAACGAATACATTGCCGAGTTACAAGAGCGCTCAGGTGGCCACTTCTACGGTGCCGGCCTGATCAACTGGTGGGACCCTCAAGGTACCCGGCGCACACTTGCTGAGCTGAAGTCATTGGGTCTCAAGACATTCCTGCTGCCGCTGAACCCTGGTAAGGACGACGAAGGCAACATCATCGACTACGCAAGTGATGCCATGAGCCCGGTGTGGGACGAGATCGAGGACGCTGGTCTTCCGGTCACTCACCACATCGGTGAAACCCCGCCGAAAACCCCCTGCCAGTACAACAGCGTGGTCGTCGGGATGATGATCAACATCGACGGTTTCCGGGAGACGTTCTCCAAGTACATCTTCTCCGGGATCCTCGATCGCCATCCCGGCCTGCGAATCGGCTGGTTCGAAGGCGGAATCGCCTGGGTCCCTTGGGCTCTGCAAGACGCGGAGCACCTGGTGGCGTCGTACCAACATATGTTCAACCGGCCTCTCGAGCACGACGTGCGCTACTACTGGGACAACCACATGAGCGCGTCGTTCATGGTCGATCCGCTGGGGCTGGAACTGATCGACCGCATCGGTGTGGACAAGGTGATGTGGTCATCCGACTACCCGCACAACGAAAGCACCTATGGCTATTCCGAGAAGTCGCTGGCCGCGGTCGTCGACGCCGTCGGCCCTGCGGCGGCCGCGCGGATCGTAAGCGGCAACATCACCGACTTCTTAGATCTGTGAGGCCACTGTGATGACGACGCCCGTTGCCGCACAACCGTCCTCGATCGAGATTCCGGAAACCCCGGATCTGGCTCGGATGCGGCACGAGACCGGTGCCCGGCTGCGCGCAGCGATGTCCGAGCGCGGCGTCGACGCGCTGATCCTGCTGGGCAACAACAATGTCGTCTATGCCACCGGCGTGAGCTGGCCGTTGGGTGATGCCGGGCTGTCCTACGTCGAACGCCCGGTTGCGGTAGTGATTGCCGACGACCCGTGGCCGCACCTGTTCCTGCCGTTCCGCGAGGGCGCCGCGTCGGAGTCGGGGCTGCCCGCCGATCACCTGCACGGCCCCGTGTACCTGGAATTCGACGAGGGCGTCGAGCATTTCGCTCGTGCTATCGATGAATTGATCCCGGCGGGGGCGGCCGTCGCAGTCGACGAGTTGACGGGTGCAATGCGCCGCGCCCACCAACAGCTGTTCCGAACCGGCCGGCCAGCCGATGCCGCTCAGGTAATCGGAGCGGCCAAGGTCGTCAAGACTCGCGACGAACTGGCCTGCATTCGCCGCGCGTGCCGGATCACCGACCAAGCGATGGTCGACGTCCAAGCTGCACTTGCACCCGGAATCCGCCAGATTGACTTGTCGGCCAGCTTCCTGCGCAGGGCATTCGAGCTGGGGGCGATGGCCAGCATGCTCGAACCGATCTGGCAGGTGATGCCGCAACGCAAAGCGGACGGGGTGTGGACCACCCACGGCGACTTGGCGCTGCCGCTGCTGAGCACGGAGCGCGAGCTGGCCGAAGGCGACGTTTTGTGGACCGATGTCAGCATCACCTATGCCGGCTATTGCTCCGATTTCGGCCGCACCTGGATCGTGGGCCGCGATCCCACGCCCCGTCAACAGGCGCAGTTCGACAGGTGGCGTGAGATCATGGCGGCGGTGCTCGACGTGCTGCGCGCCGGCACAACCGCGGCGGAACTGGGCCGGGCCGCGACGAAAGCCAACGGCGGGATTCGGCCCTGGCTGCCCCACTTCTACCTGGGACATGGAATCGGGGTGAACGCCGCCGAAACTCCCATGATCGGAACCGATCTCGGCGACGAGTTCGACGAGAATTTCGTATTCGAGCCGGGCATGGTGCTAGTTCTGGAGCCCGTGGTGTGGGAGGACGGCACCGGCGGCTACCGCAGCGAAGAGATCGTTGTCGTCACCGAAAAGGGCTGGGTTCAGCTGACCGACTATCCGTATCACCCGTACGGCCCGCGCTGACGACGATGCAGAGCGCAGCGATGAGGAGGAGTAGCGCCAATGGCCCGCGCTGACGACGATGCAGAGCGCAGCGATGAGGAGGAGTAGCGCCAATGGCCCGCGCTGACGACGATGCAGAGCGCAGCGATGAGGAGGAGTAGCGCCAATGGCCCCTGCTGAGGTCCTGCCCGACGAGCGGGCGCTGCGCCTGGGGCGTCGTGAGCGTGCGTTCGCCCAAATGGCCGCCCACGACCTCGATGTCCTGGTGTTGGGACGGCAGGCCAACGTTCGTTATGTGGCCGGGGCGCCGCAACTATGGGTGGCCGGCACCCGTCCGTTCGGTCCGACCTGCGTGGTGGTCCGCGCAACCGGGGCGATCCACCTGCTCAGCACCTGGGACGAGGGTGTGCCTGATGACATCCCGCACGAGAACCTGTACGGAATCGCATGGAACCCGATGAACACCATCTCAGTGCTGAAGCGTATCGAGGGCGCGTCGACCGCGAAACGTGTTGGCACTGATGCGCTTTCGCCGACGTTTGCCCAGCTCCTGCCGATGGCCTTTCCCAAGGCCGAGCTGGTCGACGGGGAGCTGGCCATGCGGGCCGCTCGCCGGGTAAAGACACCCGAGGAGGTGGATGCCCTGCGCGCGGCCATCCGGGTCGCCGAGACAGGACTGGCCGCGGCTGTGAGTGAGCTGCGGCCAGGCGTCAGCGAGAACACCTTGGCCGGGGTCTTGCTGGAGTCCATGGCCGCTGGCGGGGTGAGCACTCCGTCCACTCAGGACGTCGCGTGGGTGACCTCGCCGGAACACCCATGGCGGCGGGGGAGCGACGATCGGCGGGTGCGGCCCGGCGATCTGGTGGCCTTCTCCGCGGGCGTGCTCGCCGGCGGTTACACCGGCGAGGTGGGCCGGACGTGGCCAGTCGGCCAGCCGAGAAGCATCGAGGCCACCGCCGACCTGTATCGGCGCTGGGAGACGTTGTGGTGCAGGCTTATTGACGCATGCTCGCCGGGCGCACCGGCCACCGACCTGCTGGCCGCCTACCAAGTCGCGGGCGAGCCGTCACCACCGATGCCGGTGGCGCGGGGCCTGGGCATGGGCTTCGACCCGCCGGTGGTGTCACCGCATTTGCCGGCGACCGCCGGCGAGGAAAGGCTGGAGCCAGGCATGGTGCTCGCGGTCACCGGTTACGTCTGGGAGCGCGGCGTCGGCGCGGTGTTCGGCCGCGATGCCGTGCTGATCACCGCCGATGGCGCCGAGGTATTGACGACTAGCCCGTCAGCACACAGAACGGTTGGTGCAACCAATGGTTGACGCTCAGCGGCCTCCTGCGGAGGAGATCATCCGTTACGCCAAGGATGCCGAAACCAAGATCGCGACGATTACCTTCAACCGGCCCGAGTTCCTCAACGCGCCCACCGCCGCGGCGCGCCTGCGCTACGCCGATCTGCTACGCGGCGCCACCGTCGACGACGACGTCAAAGTTGTGGTGATCCGCGGTGTGGGTGATGACTTCGGCAGCGGCGCTGATCTTCCCGAGTTCATGGAAGGTCAAGACTCGCCGGAATTCCGGCTTGCCGAGTTGCGGCTGGAGGACGACAGTATCCGCTACCCGCCCAAAGGATCGTTTCGCCACGGCGCCACCATCAGCGCCTGGTACGCCAATTCGCAGGCCGGCAACCGGCCGTTGCAGGAGCTGAAGAAGATAAGCATTGTCGAAACCAAAGGCTATTGCTACGGTTGGCATTTCTACCAGGCCGCCGACGCTGACCTGGTGATCTCGTCCGACGACGCGCTGTTCGGGCATCCGTCGTTCCGGTACTACGGTTGGGGACCCCGGATGTGGACGTGGATCCAGACCATGGGGCTGCGCAAGTTTCAGGAAATGGTGTTCACCGGTCGACCGTTCACCGCCGAAGAGATGTACCAGTGCAACTTCCTCAACAAGGTGGTGCCGCGGGATCAGCTGGAAGCCGAAGTGCAGAAGTACGCGCTGGCATGTGCGCGTAATCGACCAACCGACACGGTTTTCATGCAAAAGGTGTTCTTCGAAGTGGTCAAGCAATACCAAGGCGAGTACATGGGCAGCCTGCTGTCTGCGTTCTTCGAGTCGATGGGCGGCCACATCCACCACGACGCCGACGACCTGGAAATGGGGGGAGGCGATTGACCGGGGTCTCAACGACGCTGTCAAAGACAACGACAGCAAGTTTCCGCCTGAGTTCCGGCTAAGCAAATCGAGCCGCAAAAAAGAACGGCTAGCACGTGGAGCCGCTGAACGGGTACGTCGTCGTCGACCTGTCCACCGGTATCGCTGGCGCCTACTGCACCAAGCTGCTCGCCGACGGTGGAGCACAGGTGATCAAGGTCGAACCGCCACAAGGAGATCCACTGCGGCGTTGGTCGGCTTCTGGCAGCCGGATCCAAGCCGACAGCGATGGGGCACTGTTTAGCTTCCTCGCCTGCTCCAAACACAGTGTCGTTGCCGACGCTGCCGCGGACGCCGATGTCGAGTTCGTTCACCGGCTGCTGTCGTCGGCGGATGCCGTGGTGTGGTCACGAGGCTCTGCCATTGCCGAACATCCGTCGCTGGCGCCGGCCGAAATCCACCGCGGCCATTCCCACCTGGTGGTCACCGCGATCACACCGTTCGGGCTGGATGGCCCCTGGCATGACCGCGCCGCAACTGAATTCACGCTGCAGGCCTGGTCTGGCGGGATCGTCGGACTCGGACGCGGATCTTTGGACCGGGCGCCGGTATTCGTCGGCGGTCAGGTCGGTGAATACCTGGCCGGAGCCTACGCGTGCGCGGCGACACTGGCATTCCGCGGGTTCGGTGGCCAACTTGTCGATCTTTCGATGCTGGAGGCCCAGATCCTCGGGCTCACGTATCACCCGGTCACCTACTTTCAGATGCTCGGCCGGCCGTGGCGAGACGCCCGCAAGGTCACCGTGCCAGGCATCGCTCAGGCCAAAGACGGCCTGGTTGACCTCGGCTGCGGAACCGCGCAACAGTGGTTCGATCTGTGCGCAATGACCGGCCACCAGGAATGGATCGACGAAGAATCGCCGCTGTCGATCACCGAACAGGCCAACGAGAAGGCCGAAGAGATCTACGCCTGGGTCGAAAGTCACACGGTTGATGAAATCCGCGACCTGGCTACCGCATTCCGGATTCCCAATGCGCCGGTTGCCAATGGGGCCAACATTGCCGACCTGGACCACTTCCGCGCCCGGCGCTGCTTCATCAGCAACCCGCGCGACGGGTTTCGCCAGCCCCGCCATCCATACCGGATGCGGCCCGCACTCCTTCGCCCGCCACAACCGGCGCCGCGGCTAGGTGAGCACAGCGCGCATTACCGCCAGTCACCCCCGCCCGGCCGAGGGTCGGGAACTACACCCGACGCCGCCGCCCGCTTGCCGTTCAGCGGATTACGGGTGCTCGACCTGACGACGTACTGGGCCGGTCCCTGCTGCACACACTTTCTGGCTCTGCTCGGCGCGGAGGTGATCCACCTGGAGTCCACCCGCAAACCCGACGGCACCAGGCTGATCGCCGGCATACCGGTCAGCGAAGATCAGTGGTGGGAAAAGTCACCGATCTTCTCGGCGCTCAACACCAACAAGAAAGGCTTGACGCTCGATCTGCAGAGCGAACGCGGACGCGAGTTGCTGCGCCGTCTTATCGCGACATGTGATGTCATCGTCGAGAACTTCACTCCCCGGGTGCTGGACCAGATAGGCGTGGATTTCGCTGCCGCCCAGGCGATCCAGCCAAATGTGATCATGCTGCGGATGCCCGGGTTCGGGCTGGACGGTCCCTGGCGCGACCAGCCAGCGTTTGCCTACGTCATCGAAGCCGCTTCCGGATTGAGCTGGCTGACCGGCTATCCCGATCGCCCTCCCTATGAGCCGTACTCGATCGGCGATCCGAACGCCGGTGTGCATGCCCTTATTGCGCTGCTGCTGGCGTTGGAGCACCGCCGTCGCACTGGACAGGGCGTATTCGTCGAGGCGGCCATGGTCGACGCCGCGGTCAACATCGCCGCCGAGCAGGTTATCGAGTACAGCGCATACGGGGCTTTACTGCAACGCGCGGGAAACCGGGGACCGACCGCAGCTCCGCAAAACCTCTACCGCACAGCTGATGTCGACGAATTCGGTCGGCTTGACAGCTGGGTCGCGATCGCCGTGGCGACCGACGAGCAGTGGGAGGGCCTGTGCGAGGCGCTCGGGCGACCGCAGTGGGCGACGGATCCTGCGCTGTCGACCATGGCGGGGCGACGACAGCGCCACGACCTTATCGACGCGCACCTGGGGGCCTGGTGTCAGCAGCGTGGCGGCGACGAGATTGTCCGCTGCCTTTGGGACGCCGGTGTCCCGGTGGCGAAGGTGATGCAGCCGCATCGGCAAACCGAGTTGCCGCAGTTGGCTTTTCGCGGCTTCTTCGAAAACGTCGGCCACCCGGTCAATGCTCGGGTGGCACACAGCACGCTGCCGATGCGGCTAGCGCGCGGGCCAGAACGCTTCCATGTCCGTCCGGCGCCGCTGCTCGGCGAGCACAACGATGAGCTGCTCGCCGAACTCGGCGTGACGCGCGAGGAGATCGCCGACCTGGAAGTCGACGGTGTGATCGGGCGGGCACCTGTCGGCTATGGCAAGAAAACGGCCACGCCATGAGATGGTAGTTCCGTGCCGATCAGTCCATCGGATATCCAGCTGACCGGTCGTGTCGCCGTAGTGACTGGCGGGGGCGCCGGCATCGGCCGCGGCATCGCGGCCGGCATGGCGGCTTTCGGCGCCAGTGTGGCGATCTGGGAACGCGACGCCGACACCTGCGCATCAGCCGCCGAGTCCATCGGAGCGCTGGGCATTACGACGGACGTCCGCGACGGCGAGCAGGTGGACGCCGCGCTGCAGCGCACGACCGCCGAACTCGGCCCAGTGACAATTCTGGTCAACAACGCCGGCGGCACATTCTTCTCGTCACTGCTCGACACCAGCGAAAACGGTTGGGATGCGCTGTATCGAGCGAACTTGCGCCACGTGCTGCTCTGCACCCAACGGGTAGCGCGTCAGCTAGTTGCCGCCGGACTGCCGGGCAGCGTCATCAACCTGACGTCCATCGAAGGTGTTCGGGCCGCACCGGGATTCGCCGCATATGCCGCCGCCAAAGCCGGGGTCATCAACTACACCAAGACAGCGGCTTTCGAGCTGGCGCAACATGGTATCCGCGTCAACGCGATCGCACCAGATGTTACCGTGACAGAAGGGCTGACCAACCTCAGCTTTGGCGAGCTCGACGCGATCGGACACGCCATCCCGATGGGGCGCCCCGGCAGCGTGGACGAAATCGCAGGCGTCGCTGTGTTTCTCGCATCCGACATGGCAGGCTATCTCACCGGAGAGACCCTGCATGTTGACGGTGGAACGCATGCGGCCGGTGGCTGGTACCGCCATCCGCAGACCGGGCGGTTTCGATTCGGCCCAGGCTAACCCTGCAGGCGTGCTTCGCGAGCGTAACGGGATGGCGAGAAAAGAGCACATTTCTAACCGTGGCATTAGCGTCGGCGGTCCGTGGCGAATAGTTACTTCGACTAGTTACTTCGACCTGAAATAGTCGGCGCATTGATCCGCGGTCGGATGGTGCTGAACTGGAGGGATGGCCTCAAACCCTTGGGCTAGGCTAGAAGGAATTGAGGCCATCGTGTTTCGTACTGTGGGTGATCAGCAGTCGTTGTGGGAGTCGATCCTGCCGGAGGAGGTGCGGCGGCATCCCGACGAGCTGGCGCGGGTGAATGCGCTGTTGGACGATCCGGCGTTTTTCACACCGTTTGTGCCGTTCTTCGACCCGCAGATTGGTCGGCCCTCGACGCCGATGGAGACCTATCTGCGGTTGATGTTCTTGAAGTTTCGCTACCGGCTGGGCTACGAGAGCTTGTGCCGGGAGGTCTCGGACTCGATCACGTGGCGGATGTTCTGCCGGATTCCGCTGGATGTGTCGGTCCCGCATCCGAGCACGTTGATGAAGCTGACCACGCGCTGCGGGTCGGCGGCGGTGGACGGGCTCAACGAGACGCTGCTGGCCAAAGCGGCCGAGGCGAAGCTGTTGTGCACCAACCGGATCCGGGCCGACACGACGGTGGTGCCGGCCAACGTGGGCTATCCGACCGACTCGGGGTTGTTGGCCAAGGCGGTTCGGCGGATCGCCGCGACCGGTCAGCGGATCCAGGCCGCCGGCGGCGCGGTGCGCACCCGGGTGCGGGATCGGTCCCCGGCGGCGGGCAAGCGCGCGCACGCCATCGCATCGAAACTGCGCTCTCGCGCGGCACTGGGCCGCGATGCGGTCACGGCCGCGGTGCTCAATACCACCGGTGAACTGGTCGAATTGGCCGAAACCGCGGCGCGTGATGCCGAGCGGCTGCTGGTCAACGCCAAGCGGGCGGTGCGCCGGGCCATGGCCAAGGCCGCCGCCCTGCGCGCCCGTGGCAAACATGACGCGGCGGCTGGCGGCGTCGCGGCCGCCTGGTGCGCGCGGTCAAGGACCTGGCCAAGTTGGTGGCCGCGACCCGCCAGATCGCCGCGCAGACCCGGCAACGGGTGTCCGGACACACCCCGACGGCACCACTCGCGGCGGGTCAGCCTGCACGATGGCGATGCCCGCCCGATCGCCAAGGCCCGTTTAGGCAAGCCGGTCGAGTTCGGCCACAAAGCCCAGGTCACCGACAACGACGACCGCGTCATCGTCGGTCACGCCGTCGAGATGGGCAACCCGGCCGACGCGCCGCAACTGGCGCCGGCGGTGGCGCGAGTCAAAAGCGAGCCGGGCACTAAACTGCGTCGGCACGTCCGGTGGCCGTGAGTGGGCGGATGTCATGGCCACCACCGGGCAGTTCATGACCGCCACCGGGCAGTTCTTCATGTCCCTTGGCCCTTTTCACGATTCGAGGGGAAGCCCAGTCGCCGAGCTCGCTGCCGCCGCCTTGTTGGTGACACTGCGCGCGGCGGCGGTCGTCGTCTGTCCATCACCTACATCGCTTTCGATCCAGCGCGCGCTCGACGGCTTTGATCCCCCCGCTTGTAGCCCGCAAGCCCGGACCGTCCAGAGCCGGCCACCCTCGGCGCCGAGACTTCCGCAGTGGGCAGTGCACTGACACCCCTGGCGACGCCGACATCTTGATCGTCCGCGGGTGGAGGACAACCATTGCGACCGATGTGCCGATGTGCAATTTCCCGGATTTCCCGCTTGAATCTACAATTTGCGTGCCGTAGGCTTCCGAACACTGCACTGTGTCGCCGGGCACCCGTCGGTGTCATTGTGACGTGCGCCATGCCGATCCTCGCCAATGGGAGGCACGACGATGAAGGAGGGAGCGGCGGTGCGTTCATCAGGTGCGCTCATTAGATTTGACGCCGCCTATCGGTCGGAGTGTCCTGTGAGTGACTTCCTTGCTTTGCTGTTATGTCGGACGCCGACGCACTGCACAAGGCATGCAGCGTGGTCACCGCGATCTCAGGCGGCTTTCGCTTGTGCTCTGCCCGCTGAGGCCGAGGCGTTACGGTTCCCATGGTGAAGTTTGCGGGGACAGCGGATTCCGTTCGCGAACGGCGCAGCGAAAAGCCGGACGACCGGGATGGGACGCTGAGAACCGGCCTCAACGGTAATCGTGTGCAGGACGCGATGACGGCAACTCTTGCCAGAGTGGGCGGTGCGGCGAAGCGGGCTCGCGACATGCCCGTGCAATCGGCAGGCACGACCGGCCGCGGTATGCGTCTTTTCGTTGACGTGGTGCGCTACGCGGTTACCGATTCCATCACGTTGCGGCTGCCAGCGGCCGAGGTCCTGTGGCAAGCATGGGTATTGCTCAAAGTGACGGCGACCCCCGCACTGTTGATGGCCATGCCATTCGGTGCGATGGTGACGGTGGTTACGTCGGGATTGGTCGCTCAAGTGGGGGCGACCGCGCTGCTTGGTGCCGCCAGTGGAGTGGGTGTTGTTCGGCAGGGCGCGCCCATCACAGCGGGGTTCTTGATGGGTGGCGCGGCGGCTTCGGCCATCGCTTCCGATTTCGGGGCGCGTGCAATGCGCGAGGAACTCGATGCGATGCGGGTACTCGGCGTTGATCCGGTCCGCCGACTGGTGGCGCCACGGTTCTTGGCACTGATTCTGATAGCCCCGATTTTGTGCACGATTATTATTGGGGCGGGAACGGGCGCTGCGTTCATTCTGTCGGTGGCGGTCAATGAAGTGGCCCCTGGAAGTTACTGGCAGTCATTCGGAACATTCGCGAAAATGACCGACGTATGGTTCGCCGTGGGGAAGAGTGTCACCTTTGCCGCGATCGTGGCGATAATTTCGTCGTTGCGAGGAATGGAGGCAAAGGGCGGCCCCCGCGGTGTCGCCGACGCCGTGAATGCCGCGGTGGTAATCAATGTCATCCTGATCGTTTTCGCAAACCTGGCGATAACACAAATTCAGACCATGTTCTTTCCGGCGGCGATCGCATGATGGCTCCCTCCGTGCTACTGCGCACCCGGATGACCTCGACGATCCGCAGGCCGCTGCGCGGAGTCGGGCACTGGGTGTTGTTCATCGGCCAGACATTGTGGTACCTGCCACTCACAGTCCGTCGATACACCAAGGAAACACTGCATCAGACGATCAGTCTTGCCTGGGGCCGCGGCAACCTCATCGTGGATGGCGGCACGATCAGCGTCCTGCTGATCCTCGGCATAGCGGTCGGCGCTTCGTTGGCGATTGAGGCGCTCGCGGTCTTGAAAGTCATCGGCTTTGAAGCGCTTTCGGGGCTGATCGGCGGGGTGGGCGCTGTTCGCGTGATCGGGCCACTCGTGGCCGGCATTGCATTCACCGCGCAGGCGGGGACCAGAATGACTGCGGAAATCGGCGCTATGCGCATCGCGGAGGAGATCGATGCCACCGAAACAATGGCGATCCGACCGATACCATTCGTGGTCGGTACTCGCCTGATCGGCGGGATGCTGTGTGTGGTACCGGGATACCTGCTGACAATTTCCACGACTTTCTTCGTGTTGGACACGGTAGTCACCGTATTTAACAATGAACCTCGCGGAACTTACGACCACTATTTCATTCAGTTCCTGACGCCCACTGACCTTACCTACTCCTTGATTAAAGCGTCTGTCTACTGCATGGCGGCGACGTTGATCCATTGCTACTACGGCTACTTCGCCTCGGGTGGACCCGTCGGTGTCGGCGAAGCTTCCGGCCGCGCGGTGCGCGCGAGTCTGGTCACGATCATGATCCTGGATCTGACGACGACGGTCATGCTCTGGGGCCTCCAACCCGTCTACGTGTTCAAAGGCTAGCCGGCAGTCATGCTACGAGGATCAGAAAGACGTGAAGAATCGATGCTGACGCTCATCGGCACTGCGGTGCTGCTCTGCGTCGTGCTCGCAGTTCTTGCAGCAGCGGTCAATCTATTCGGCGGCCGACCACCGGACCGGATTTCTGTAGCAATCGATACCCCGTACGTTGGTCAGGGCGTCGAGGCGGGAACAGCAGTGGTCCTACACGGGGTCCAAGTTGGAAAGGTCACCGACGTGGCTCTTTCGCCCGGCGGTGGTGTCCGGCTCGCGATCGGCCTGCAAAAGGGCCCGGTGGCCGGCCTCACGGACAAGATGAACATCGATTTTCGGCCGATCAATTATTTCGGCGTTCCCGGCGTCAATATCATCCCGGCTTCTGGCGGCCAGGCAGTCCGCGACGGGTCCGAGATCAGCGTGATGCCGAAGGGAAATTTCACGCTTTCGGAGCTGTTGTCTCAGCTCGGCGATGTGTCTGCCGCTGCGCTGACTCCCCAACTGATATCGGTCCTCGATCGGGTCACTCGATACACTGACGGACTTAACCCGCTGTTCGAAACCCTGGTGACCGTCACTAAAGCAGTTGCCGACGTGCAAGAAGTATCGACGGCGCGACTTTTGGCCAACACCGCACCCATCAGCGCGGCATACCCGGCATTTGCCAACGCGACGATCAATCTTGCTGCGCGTGTCGCCAACATGAATTACTACCCGGAGCCGGGCGATCCAAGTGGCCGCTACCCTACTGTTCCGCCGCCGTCATCGCCCGCCGCGTCAGGACGAAAACTGACACCGCCATACAAAGAATTCGCAAAGCAGAGGGATCCTGCGTTAGACACCGACGAGCAGTTTCAAAACACGTACCTGCGATTCCTTGAAATTGCCTCCGGCGGTCTGTTTCTCGGCGTCGGAACGCTACTGAAAAGTCATTCCGATGATCTGCTGCCTCTGGTCAACGGGATCAAATTTTTATCTGACCCGGTGCCTTCTTTGCTGAGGCCCGCTGACATCGCCCGGACATTGGCGGAGCTGCGTTCCCGGTTTGAGAAACTATACGGAGGCAACGGCGAACAGCGTGCCCTTCGAGTTCGAATTCTCCTGGACAGCCTTCCCGGTGTTGCGGCACCACTAGGCGTGCAGGTCGTGCCCCCCGTTGCCGAGGGAGGGCCGGGACGATGAAGCCGAAAGCTGCACTGTGGCGCCTCGCAATCAGCGTCGCCGTGATGATCGTGCTGCTCATCGCGTTGCGTAACGTGATCACCAACCCCGTGGCGACGGACACTCGGACCTACACGGCAGATTTCACCGATGCATCCGGACTACAAACCGACGGCGACGTACGCGTCCACGGAGTTCGCGTCGGTAAGGTCAAGTCGGTCAACCTCGTGCGACGCAACAAGCAAAACATCGCCGCAGTCACCTTCACCCTTGACAAGCGATACGGTGTCGTGTCCGTTACGAGGCTTGCCATCAAATTCCAAGCCCTCACCGGCGTGCGCTACATAGATGTGTCGAACCCAGCCGAGGGCTACTCCGCAGCTGACCTGGTCACAGTACTGCCCACGTCGATGACGCAGCCGTCCTTTGACGTCACAGCGCTGTTCAACGGACTTCAACCAGTGCTCGCCACGTTGAGTCCCGAAGAGATCAACACCTTCACAGCGAATGCCGCATCCTTTTTGTCCGGCGACGAGACCCGTTTGACGCCGCTGCTCGACAGCCTACGAAAGCTCACCCGATTCGTGTCCGACCGGGAGCAAGTCGTTGCGACAATAGTGCACAATCTCGCGGAAGTGGCCGACGCCATCAGCGGCACGTCGAAACAATTCATCCACCTACTCGAGTTGGCGGAACAGCCGGTCGACGCTGGCCTCACGGTGCTCGACGAATTCCGAAAAGATTTCCTTTACGGAAATGAATTCTTTAATCCGGCGGTGCGGTTGTTGCATAATGCCGGGCTTCGGAATGGAAATAATATTGATGAGGCATTCGATCGCGCCTTCAGCAATCTTGACAATTTTTTTGACGCATTCAAATTGGTACCGGTAATCAATGAAAACATTCCGCCGCCGGGACAAGCTGGTACGCCCGAGCCGTGCACTCGAGGTCGTTTTCAGCTACCGGAGACAATGGACGTACTTTTGAACGGCAGGAGGGTTGTCCTATGCAATCACTGAAATGGCGCACAGCGCTGCGAAACCCGGTCAGCTGGGGTGCTAGTGGGATCGCGTTCGCGACGGTGGTAGCCCTCGTGCTTGGCTATATCTATTACAACCCTCCCGGGCAGGGAAAACTGGTCACCTTCTACACCCTCGACGCAGCGCAGATCAGGCAGGGTGACGATGTGCGGATGGCCGGGATCACGGTGGGTAAGGTGAAAGACATTGCTCTGGAATCGAAACGGGTGCGGGTGCGGGCGCGCATCAATGACGACGCATTCGTAGGCGACCAGTCACAAATAGATGTCCGAATGCTCACCGTGGTCGGCGGCTACTACGTGAACATCAATTCTATTGGTGACCGGCCACTGGGCGCCGAACCTATCCCGCCGGAGCGGGTGAAACTGCCTTACATCTTGACCAATGCTCTTGAAGATACGATCAAGGTCACTTCCAATGTCGCCACAAAGCCGATCAATGAGTCGCTCAATGCAATACAGCAGGGACTCAAGGGCACGAATGTGGAAGCGCTCGCCGCGATAGTTGATGCTGGAAACTCCATTATGTCGTCGGTCGACAGACAACGAGGAGAGGTGACCAAGATCTTAAATGTCTCCAACGAGTATATTCGGGCCCTCACAAATTATCGCGGGGAACTTGTGCAGCTGATCCGCAAGATTGCGATCTTGACCCAGACACTCACCCTTTACGGCAAGGGAATCGAGAATCTCATTAACGGGTTGGGTGAGACCACGTTGGCACTCAAACCGATCGGAGATTTCTACGGCACCCACCGTGCGGAGTTCATCGAGAAGGTCCGGCAGTACATCCACAGGACGCGGTTATTTGTAGAACGCACTGGTGTAACCGTGCGCCTCCTGCAGCGGTTGCAAAACTTGTTTGACAGAGTGCTCAACGCGCAGAACGCTAGCCCAGGGCTGTTGGCCACCGACCTATGTATTCCCATGCCGGGGAGCCCGTGCTGATGGCCGCACCACGTAGGCACCGGGTCTGCCAGGTGGCCGCGGTCTCACTGGTCGCCGCGACCGTCATTGCCCTGTGCGGCTCGTGCGCGCCGCAGATCCGGCGGCAGCACGCCGAATACTGCGCGATCATGCCCGATAGCGGCGGTTTATATGTCGGCAACGCGGTGACCCAGATGGGTGTTCGGATCGGCAAGATCACTGCCATCACCCCCGACGCGCTCAGTGTCCGGGTCAATTTCACCGCCGGTGAGCGTCCGCTGCCCAGTGATGTCAAGGCAGTCACCAGGTCGCCGTCGATCCTCGTTGACCGATCGCTGGAACTGGTCGGCAACTATGACTCGGGTCCCCGGCTGCATGCCGGCGGGTGCATTCCCATGAGCCGATCGTTCACCCCGAAGAGCTTGACTCAGGCCATCGGGTCGGCGACCGACTTCATCAACGCGATCAATCCCCGAGGGTCGACGAATGTCGGTGATGTCGTCAACGGAATCGATCAGTCATTGCACGGCCAAGGAGCCGGAATCAACAAGTTGCTGACCACGACGTCGGCTGTGCTTGATTCTCCCGATCAAGCTGTCGGCGACGTCGGCTCCATCACCAAGAACCTTGCTGTGCTGACTTCATCGCTGCGAGCGATCGAGCCGACACTCAAGCAGGTGCTGACAGAAGCCGACGAGGTCGCGCCAGAAGCGACAGCCGCAGCGCTGGGAACGACCAAGTCGCTCGAAGGGCTTCAGATGCTCATTCCCTTGGCCGGAGATCTAGAACGTGAACTCGGTGGGGAAATCCAGCAACTCCTCGACGTGGTGTCGGTCGTCACGCGGAAGCTGGCAGGGCGCGCGCCGTTCTACGCGAGCACCCTCAACATCGCGCCTCGCTTGATCAACGGCCTCGCCAACTTCGTACAAACCCGCGGGACCTCTGGGTTCGCGGCGTTCACTATCCGCTACCGCCCCCCGTTGTACCGCGTCCGCACGCCGAATGGAGCGTTTCTATGTGGATACATGAACGCGGCAATGCCCGGCAGCTGCGCGAACGTCAACGGAACGCCGTATGCGGTCGACGTCGCCCTCCTTCAGTACGTTCTCACGATGGCCAACCGATGAGGCGCCCGACCGGCATGTTGGCGGTACTGATCGCCGGCGTTGTCACTGTTTCGTCGTGCTCAATGATTGACGTCAACTCGCTGCCACAGCCGGGCAAGTCCTATCGCGACGGGTACGACATCGTCCTGGCGTTCGACAACGTGCTCAACTTGCCGTTGCGGGCGAAGGTGGTGTTGAACGGCGTGACCGTCGGAGTGGTCACGAATGTTGCCCTCAAGACTCAGGAAGTCGATGTCACCGCGCGCATCGGCTCCGGGACCGTGGTGCCGTCGGATACCGAGGCGTCGCTGCAGCAAGCCACCGTGCTGGGCGACATTTACGTCGCCTTGGAGCGCCCCCACGCTGGCGGCTCACCGGCACCCGCACTGGGTCCGGGCGGGCGGATCCCCCGATCCCAAACGACGTCTCCACCCCAGCTGGAAGACACCATCGCTAGCCTCGCCAATTTTGTGTCGAGTGGGTCCATCCAGCGCATGCAGAACACGGTGATCCGTCTCAATCGCCTGACACCGCCACCCACTGAAGTGCGCAGGCTCACGTCGCGGGTCGTCGACGACCTTACGGACCTCTCCGACAACATCGATCGGGTCGATCAACTGCTTGACGGCGTGTCCCGAACGGCTGAGGTCTTACATGCCCGAATCCCGCAATTGCAGGACTATTTCTCGCCCAGAGGGCAGCTGGCTATCGCACGCAGTATGAGTTTCTACCGGTATCTGGCCACACTCCTACCGGGGGTCGGCTCCATCGCCCTCGGCGGATATTGGCTCGTTCCTTTACTTAATTCGCTGGGCAATACCTTCGCTGCGCTTTTTCAGCGTTCCAAAATCGCTTTCGAAGAAGAGATCCCGAAGTATCGAAAATTATTCACTGATTTCTTCCTACCAGAAGACAAGTATCCGGCGATCAACATCACCTCGATAATTGGCCCTGACGGGCGCGAAATGTCGGGCAATGTGCAAGACGTGTTACGAATCCTCGGAGCGATGCCATGAGGACGAAAGACGTAATATCATTTGCCGCATTTGCCGCCATCATCGTGTTTGTCCTTGGTTACTTCGCAACACTCGGGATCCGAGTCAAACCGCCTTCTGAGCGCACCAACCTGTCCATGGAGGTCGCCGACATCAACGGTCTCGTGGTTGGATCCAACGTGCTGCTGCGCGGAGTGCCGATCGGCAAAGTCACCAAGATCGGCACGGCCATCCAAGCCGCAACCGTCGACTTTTACGTCGAGGGCCGCTACCGAATTCCGGTCGACAGTCAAATACGGCTCGAGAATCTCTCGGCGCTCGGGGAGTCCTACATCAGTCTGACACCGCACACTGCCGGCGGCCCGATGCTGCACGACGGGCAGCACATCGCCGCCCAAGCGGTCACCGCGCCCCCGTCGATCTCCGAGCTGGCCACGAGCGTTGTCAGAGTTCTCAATCAGCTTAACCCCCCGGCACTCAAACGCATCGTCGGCGAGACCGACGCCGCATTGCCGGACCCGGTCGCGGTACTGCCCAACATATCGCGTGCCAGCACACTGTTGAGAAACACCATTGCGGATTTCCATGGCAGCGGACGTGCGATGCTCGACAATGTTCAGAAACTGCTAAAACACGCCGAATATGTTGCTCCCGCTTTAACTGGACTGACACCCCGTATCACGGAATTGGGCGTATGGGTTCAAGATATCGACAAAGAAGCCACCAATTTCGTCTACGGAGATGGGGTATCTAATGTTGCCAACCTCAACAAACTACTCAGACGAATTCAGCTTTTCTTAGATGATCGGGGCCCCGACCTCAAAGTGCTGGGCGAGGCGTTCCAACCAAAGCTGAACGCGATCGCCGCCGCGCTGTCGAACTTCGACACAGGTCAAATCCTGGACCACGTGCTGGCAGCGGTACCTCCCGACGGAGTCATGACGCTGCGCGTCGTCCCTTAGGGCGAAATGAATCACGACATGCACCGCCGTGACATGCAATCGAGGAAGGGATGGCCATGAAGCTCAGAAGGAGTGCGACTCTGGAATCGGCTCCGGCCGAAACGGATCCAACCACTCCTGAGTCAACGGATTCGGCCGACGTGCGACCTGAAAAGCAGGCCGACCCGGAGCCCGTGGGTTCGGCTGACGTGGGACGTGAAGAAGACGCCCGGCCGGAATCCGCGGATTCGGCCGACACACGGGCGGGCGACGCGACCGTCGACGCACGGTCACCGCGGGTGCGTCGTTCAATCTCACTGAGTGTTCGTAGCTTGGTGGTCGCGGCGGTGATCGCTGTCCTGGCCGGCGCGGTGGCCACGTTGGCTTGGCTCTATGTTGGAGCGCGAGGCCAGCTCAGCGCACAGGCGAGCGAAGCGGCGAACGATGCTCGCGCCGAAAAGACGGCGCTCGAATACGCGGTCAACGCAGCGACGATGGACGTCAAGGATCTCCAGGCGTGGAAGGTCAAACTCGTGGCCGGAACCAGCCCGGAACTCAACCACAAATTGAGTGAAGCGGCGAACTCCATGGAGCAGATCCTGGTCCCTCTGGAATGGAGTTCGACCGCGCAACCGCTCGTAGCCAAGGTTCGTTCGAGAAGTGGCGGACTCTTCGTCGTCGACTGTTTTGTCAGCGTTCAGACCAAGACTGTGCAAGCCCCCGAGCCGCTGCAATCAACAGCAACATACAGCGTGACGATCGACAGCAACAACAACTGGCTGATCACCGATGTCGGCGGAGTTGGCTCGGTAGTCGGACCGAAGTAAATCTTCTGATCGTCGGGAGGATGAGGCAGTTATGACTCTCAGGTTTGTTACCCAGGCACTGCCGGGGTCCGGTTGGATGGGCTCAGCATCTTCGCGGCAACAGCGAATACGGCTCGCGCGGGCGGTGAATCCGACTGTGCGACACCGATCGCGTCACGGCGGGGCCGTGGCGACCGGCGCGGTGATCGTGTTGTCGGCGATAGCAACCCTCATCCCGCCGAAGTCCGGTGCCGACCCCGACCCTGCCGCGCCGCCCTCCGACAATGACCTGATCTACGCGTTCCCGGAATTCACGCCGACACCGTCAAACTGGAAGCCGAAATTCCCGTTCCCCTACGACCAAACCAGAGACCGCGTTACAACGGCGGATATCACCGCCATGGGTGAAATGTGCCAATGGTTCAACCGTCAATATGCCACCCTGAGAGATCAAATCGACAGGCTACAGTTCAACCGGATTAACCCCGACGGTAAGGACTTCGACTACGGCCGCGACAATATTCAACAGCAGGTCGACATTGTCACCGGAAACATCGATAAGTCTCTGGCCTTTCTCGACCCACGCGTTCATGCGCTGACCGTCGCTCAAAACTCATTCGGAGACAACTACTTCCCCATCTACGAAGGCGAGGAGTTCTTCAAGCTCTACGAGCAGCTATCCAACGTCAACACGGCATCAAGGCCCACCAGCCGGACTGGTTCACGGGGCCGTCGGTCCAGAAGGCGAAGCGCCACGGTAGCGACATCTTTCGCTCACATGTGTGCGGGTAGGAGAGACGATGCGCGCGGATGCCCGGCCTGCCTTCCCCAAATGGATGACCTCCTCCTTGTCGCACCGCTGCGTTCGAGGCATTTCAGCAGCCGTCGCGGCGATGCCATTCCTGGCCGCGACGATGCTATTGCCCCCGCCAGCGGTTGCAGATTCCGCCGATACCCTAAGGGCCGCGGTCGACTCGGTGCGCTCGGCGTCCTGCGCGCCGCTGCGGCCCGACCCGTTAGTCGAAAGCACCGCAGAAGACGTGAATCGATCAACCGCTGCGTGGCTCGATCACGCCGGACGCGTCGCGCCGGTGGACGACCCCCTGCCCTTGTTGAAGGACCGCGGCTTTGGCGGTAAGAAAGCCCGGCTGGTGCAGGGCGCAGGCCGCACCAGCACTGATGCGATAAAAGGTCTATTGCTTGAAGGCTATCTCGACATCCCCGATTGCTCCTACACCGAATATGGCGTCAGCTTGATAAGGAATCGCACTACTAACTATGTGCTCGCAGCGATGGTGTTGGCCGCCTAGATGCGTACGTGGCGACAGAGGGTGTTTGAGGCTCATGCCCCCAACTCATCGGATCGGTCAACAGTCGGCCCGGGGCCTAACGCGTCCTCGGCGCGCGGCGTTCCATTTCGGCGCGGAGGAGGGTGCTCATGAATCGAATCCACGGTACAGCGGCTTCGCTCATTGCCGGCGTCGCGGCGGTAGTGTCGGCCCCTGCCGCTCACGCCGACGACATCGTCACCTATGAGGTCTTTTCAAGCTTCGTGGACCAGGCGGGAGGTATCGAATACCGCGATCTGTCGGGAAAGCACTTAATAAAAGACGTGCCGCTGCCCTGGAAGATCACGGTTCCCGTGGCCAAGGTGTTCAGCCCGGAAGACGCCGGCGCCGAAGTGCGCGCCGACTGGCGGCCGAATTTCCGGACGGCGGCGACCGTCGGCCGAGTTCTGCAAGGTCAATTGGTGACGGTGCGCATTTCTTTCCGCGGCGCTGTCATCTGCGAGAACACGATCGACGTAGGTAATGCGACGTGCTACGGCAGCGCGCCGCACACGCCGGACACCGACTCGACGTATGACCGGAGCCCTTTATTTCCCGAACCAGCATCGGGATTGGTGCCAGGAGTGGATCCGGGCCGTGTTAATTAGAAACGAGGATTCGAGGGTAGCGATGATGGGTCAGCGTGCGGGAGTCTGCTGGTGGTTGGCGACGAGTGCGTGTCTCATCGGGTTGGCGCTCGGGGCCGCGCCCAACGGGCAAGCACAGCCGGACGACAACGTCGACAACGGCGCTGGCGCGCCATCGTATGCTGATCCCCTACCCCCACCCGCAGGGGATCTGCGGGGGAAGAAACCAGAGGCAGACCTTCCGATACCTCCTAAGCCCACTCCATTTCCCGACGCCGGCCCCATTCTGCAGTCCTACCAACGACACCAGCCCAGCGAATTCTTCACCGCCAGCAATGAAGGCGTATGGTTTTCCACCCCCCTTGGCCTGAACTGCGGCATCTGGGATAGAGGCAGCTTTGGCTGCGCGGGGAATATTCCGGGTGCACCGCAGGGAGACACCCATATCGGCTGGGTGACCGGGAACATCGTCACCCGTTACGACCCCCTGCTGAGTTTTCAGTTCCCCCCCGGGCGGGCGGAGCGAATGCTGCCGCCACGCAGTTACGTGGAATACAACGGAACCAGGTGCGCCACCATGACAGATGACAGCACCTACTGCGCGCGTGGCCCGTACCGATTCTTCGTCACACCCACCAAAACTTTTCTGAGCCCGCCGTGATGGTTCGCAACCGCCGTGAGCGTCAGGCACGTCACGCGATGCCCCGGAAACAACGCGCACAATGCGGCGAGATTGCTCATCGTCGAGATGGGCCACGTCATGCTGCGCACAGGCAAGCGGGCACAGCACGATTTGCGAACGCCTTTCGCGGCCCAGCGGCGAAGCGGCAGCCGGTTTCTCGTACGCCGCAGCCGGCTCGCTCCCCCAAACTCGCGGGTGGCGTGGTCACCCCTGACGTACCAGGGTGGCAGACGATGATCCGCGCAGCACAGACTCCGGCCTTCAGCGCCGCCGTCATGCTTGGCTTGGCTCTCACCTGGCTCGGAACAGAAGCGCCTTCGGTCCTCGCCTGGCTTGAGGGGGGGAGCGCCTCCCCATCTTCACAGTGCGCACAGCCCGCCCCGTCCTGCCCCTCGGGAAACCCCGCGCAGGTCAGGACCTACCACGCCGGGCCTTCGAAAAAGCGACACCCAGGTCTGGTGCCCTACCTACGACAGGCGATCGGCCGCCGGCACGCGAAGACATCGATCCCAAAGTCTTTGCCGAGCTTGAAGAGGTCCTGGCCGAACTCAGTCACGACGCGCGCCCACCACAACCCCCACCTAGGTCCAACCCACTACCGGACTCGACAAAAGTGCAGCCATCCACCGCCGCGCAGCCCGAACAAACACTCGATGCGCCGTTACCCAAAACGGCCCCGACAGACCCAGCAAGTGTGCCAACGACCCAGCAGCCCAGTGGCGCGCGGCCGGGTCCGGCCACGTGAGGTTCACGTCCGGCTGATGGCGGAGACACGACAGGAGACAGCGTTGACCACACTCAAGATGCTGACCGCGGGACTGCTGCTGGTCGGCCCGGCATTGCTGGCCTGCGCACCGGCGGTGCCGGCCGACCCGCTGACCCCACCAACTCCTGCCGAGATGCAGTTCCTCGATCAAGCGCGCCGCCTGCTGCCGATCACTCCAGATTCGATGGTCGCATTCAACAGTGACGGGGAGCTGCTCGACCAGGGTCGCCAAGCGTGCTTCATGCGTGATCAGGGGAGGGTGGGATACGAAGCGTCGATGTTGCCGCCGATCGTCACACAGCTAGCGCTCGTCTATCTGTGCCCGAAATGAACCGCTCCATGTCCGCCGAATGGCGGCACCTCTCACAAGGGGAGAAACCGAGATGCAGAATCCCGCCAGACATGTCGGCTGCGCCATGATGGGTATAGCGCTTGCGCTGCTGGGGACACCGATGGCGCATGCCGATGAGGCCAGCTTCCTCGCCGGGGCTCGTGCTCTCGGGCTCCCGCAGTCCGACGACGTTCTGATCAGAACAGCGCTGTCCGCATGTCGCTTCCTTCAAAGCGGCGAGCTGGAACGCTACGGGTTCCCTAACTTGCGGAGGCTCCCCCAAGACGTAGAGGCCCACATCGCGCGGCACCTGAACCTCGAACCCGCCTCTATTCCGCCGCCGGGCCGAGCGCCCCAACCAGGGGAGGGAAAAGCACACGAACTGCTCGTGCTGTCGGTCAACGAGTACTGCCCGCAGTTGGCCTATCGGCTCTCCGATCCGCCCGCCTAAGCAGTCGCCACCACGCAGAAGGATTTGCGATGACCACCCATATCGTCCGCCGCCCCGCTGTCGTACGTTGGGCCGCTGCGCTTTTCGCTGGATTGCTGGTCTCGATGGCTTTGCCGTGTGTGGCGCCAGTCGGCGCTGAACCGTCCCCATCGGTCGATTCGGACGGCGACGGCCTCAGCGATCAGTTTGAGCGTGACGTGTCGAAAACCGATCCGTTCGACAAGGACTCCGACGGCGACGGGCTGGACGACGGCTTTGAAGTCCTCGTGCTCAAGTCGAACCCGAATTCGAAGAACTCCGACCTCGACAGCTTGACTGATTACGACGAGGTGTACAAGTACCGTACCAGCCCTATTAAGGCCGACACCGACGGCGACGCACTCCGCGACGACATCGAAGTTCTCCCGTGGTTCGAGAACACCAATCCGCTCGATCCGGACACTGATCACGACGGCCTGTCGGACGGCGACGAAGTCCAGCTTTATGGCACCGACCCGAAAAACCCTGACACCGATGGCGATGGCGTGTCGGACGGTCAGGAAGTCAACGTTGACAAGACCGACCCCCTAATCCCGGGTGCGACGGCTCTTGTAACTCGTTGAGAGTTATGTCATGTCGGTACCCCGATCAGCACCAGCAGGCACAGCTTGGTCTCCTCCAGGCGCACGTTGACGTGGATGCCGTCGGCCCACACGTACACATAGTCCACACCCGAGAGGTCGCGGGCCGAAAACGCCTTCCGCTCGGCTTGCCAGGTCTAGGTCAGCTTGCTGATCGTGGCCGCCGACAGGCCCTTGGTCGAGCCCAGAAACTGGCCCAGCGCCGGCCCGAAGTCCTGCGACGAGAGGCCGTGCAGGTACAGTAGCGGCAGCACCTGCTCCACCTGCGGGGTCTTGCGCGCCCACGGCGGCAGGATCGCCGAACAAAACCGCACCCGCTTACCGGTTTGCGGGTCAACCCGCTTATCGTTGACCCGCGGCGCGTGCACCTCGATCGCACCCGCGGCGGTGGTCACCTCACGCGGCTCGTGATAGCCGTTACGCACCACCAGCCGATGCCCGTTCTCGTCGCGCTCATCGGCGAACTGGGCACAATAGGCGGCCACCTCGGCCCGCAACGCCGCGGCCAGCATCTGCTGCGCACCCTCGCGCACGATCTCATCGATCACCGACGACACCGGGCCCACCAACACGACAGGCGCCGCCGAACCATCACGATTGCCGCCCTCAGCGACTACATTGAGCATGGGTCGTACCTTCCTGAACCAGCGCGTCAACGCCGGTCCTTGATCAGACAAATGGACTTCAGATCATCCTCGGGAAGGTGCGCCCAACCACGCCGCCTCGCCGAGGCTCATCCACAGGATCTGATCATTGCTCAAACGTCGAGCCTGTGTAGGCCAGCGTCGTGCTGAAGAGGTTGGCCCGACCGGCATTGCAGACGGTTACCTTCCACCACGTATGCGACCATAGTCGGGTTGTTGGGCTTGCCGAGGCGGGGCGCCAGCGCAGCTACCCCATACTGCTACCGACGCCGACGGCGACCGAGGTCCTTAAGCACTGCCGCAGCGGCATGCTTGCCCGGAAGACCCGAAACGCCACCGCCGGGGTGGAACCCAGCGCCGGTGAGATATAGACCACGAAGCGGCGTCCGGTACCCCGCGGCGCCGAGAGTAGGCCGGAGGGGTCCCATGCGCGTCACCAGATGGTCGACGTGGTAGAGACATCCGTTGACCGTTGCTGTTCTACGCGTCAGATCTTCCGGGGTTTCCACGAGTCGGCCGATCTCGAGCTCGTGAACGCCCGGCATAACCCGCCCAACTTGATCGACGAGTCGCTTCGCCGCTTCGTCTCGGCGCAGGTGCCAACCTCCAGTAGCGGTCACCGGCGCGGGACTGTACAACTGCACTGTGTCCTGACCCGATGGAGCCTGCGAGGCGTCCATCGCGGTGAAGATCGTGCACCACCAGGGAGCATCGGTTGGCAGCTCACCGCGCGACGACTGCTCACAGCTCTTCATCACCCCATCGAACGAGCCAGTGAAGAGCGCGGGTTTACGTAGGTCCACATCGCTGCGCCGAAGTTGATGGGCGGAAAGTTGCAGCTGCCCCGACAATGCGAGGTTGACGGTGAATGAGGCGACCCCACCGGCGTTCGCCGGCGCCGCTCGCAGACGCTGGGCAAGCGGTACCGGGATTCCGTCACCGACGAGGTCGGGCACCCGCTGCGGCGGAATCGCGGTGAGGACGGCATGTCGCGCCGTAACAGTTGTCCCGTCGCTCAATGTGACGCCCGTAGCGCGATCATCGTTGTGCTCAATCTGCGATGCCGCGAGGCCAGTTCGCACCACACCGCCAAAGGACTGCAGACATTCCTGCAATGCGTGCACCAACCCGCCCATGCCGCCGATCGGGCGCGCCGCTCCGGCTCCATGCAGTGACGACGTGCCCAACAGCGCCAGTGCGCTGCCCTCCGCCGTCGGAGCGCCCAAAATCGTTGCGATCGATGCGAAAGCACCGCGCACCTGATCCGATTTAAACGTCGAGGTAATCGCATCAGCGGCCGTACCCGTGAGCAATCCCGCCAGGGTCGAGCGAAGCTTACGGTCTCGCACCAGCATGCGCAGGCCCGCTGCGATGGTACCCAAAGAGGGCCGCACAGGTGACCCTGCGCCATAGCGGCCCTGAAGGTCAACGGCCTTCAGGGCGATAGCCACCAGTTCACGATAGGATTCCGCGTCTCGCTTGCTAAAGCGCGCAATGTCGGCGGCGGTCTTTTCGACATCGGCTTGAAAGAGCAAAGATTCACCGTCTTCGCCGAGCCACGCCCATCCCACGCTGTCGACCTCGCGATAGCCGAAACGTTGCAGGCCGAGATCCTCAACGACGCCTCCCGCTCGCAGGTACACGTTCTCGTAAGCACCGGGATTGACCATGTGCTGCGGAGCCGCATCGATCAACGGTGCACTGAGGGTCATCCCGCCTAAACGGTCGTACTGCTCGACGACGAGGACCGATCGTCCGGCGCGGGCGAGGTAACAGCCCGCAACCAACCCGTTGTGCCCGCCACCGATAACGACGACGTCGTAGCTCTCCATGGTCCCTCTTCACATTGCCAGGTCGGCTAACCGGTGCTGCACGATGAGCCGGCGACGACGGCCGTCAGGGCCTCCTTGCGACAGGGTCGGCCGCCATGGAGTGCGCCGGTGGGCTGATGCCGACACCCACCTTGGCGAGGAACACTTCTGCCAGGGTGACCTCCGGGTGGATCGAGATTCCAGCTCGCTGCTGGGCTTTCGCGATCTCAGTCACCACTAGCCAAACCAGAAGCCCACAGAGAGCAACCGTCAGCGATCCGCCCAGATACACCAGCGCCGTGGACCCGTTGCCATTGACGTCGGCGTGGTAGTTACTGTTCAGGGCCGTGAAGACCGGCCATCCGGCCGCACCATTCAATCCGGCATAGAGCATCGGCAGCAACGGGATCACGATCAGCTTGCCCCAGCCGGAAAACCGCTCGCGCAGACCGAAGAAGACGAGGCCGGCTAGCAACTGCAGGGTCGCGTCGATGGTGAACCACCATGCCGGAGCTCCGGCGATAAGGAAGGGTTGATGCCCGTAGTACCGGTAGAGCCCGAAGGCGCGGCCGGTGACCTGCAACGCCAGATCGAACACCCATGAGATGGCGTAGGCGCAGAGGAAGAACCTGGTGCCCTTTCCCAGCAGGATTGCCCGGTAGATGAAGTAGGCCTGCAGACCGAAGAAGAAGGCATAACCCAACACGACGTAGAGCGGGATGTGTCGGCCGAAGAGGTTGAGGACGATGGCTACGTTGTCACCAGCGAACCAGAGCAAACCAATATAGTCGAGATACGCCTCGAGCACCCCCATAAACAGTCCGCCGAGCAAGAAATAGACGCCAAGCGTTTCCCCACGCATCGCAAGGCGGACGATCCACCCCACAGCGACCGCCATGAACGCAACACAGATCAGGGTGAAGGCCAGGCTGGCCCCATGATCGGCCGACAGGTCAGCCGGTGGGACGGGATACGACGGGGGCAACTGGGTGAGAATGCCAGGCATATGGCTCCTTCCGGTGCGGTCACGTCGGTCTCCGTCAGGTGCCGCGCAGGGCCCACTGCGGCCGTGCCGATCTCACGGATGTGACGGGCCCCACATTGCCACAGCTATCTCTTGTTGTCCACATGTTTGCGTGTACACCTCCACTATTTGCTATGCACAATAAACGGATTTAGCGGCATGTCGCTAGTTTGCATCTGTAGTAACGCGTTGTGATGCCGCGTTATTGATCCCACTGCGGTACGGCTCGGCAACGGCTGCCGACCCCCGCCCCAACAGTCACGCATACCCTGCCAGCCGGACGGATCGAAATCTTGCGTGGCCATTATGGTATTAATACGCGCAAAGTTTCGTACACTTCAGCCATGAAGGAAGCTCACCAGGCATCGACGCCTGTTTTGGACGCAACCAGCAGCCCCCATCCGACCGAGACATCTGATAGCTCCCCTCAACGAGTCGGCCGCCTATCGGGTGCATACGGGTTTGGCTTCGGGATGCCGGACCGTCTCGGGATGTGGTCAATGTGGGTCGGGTTCGCCTGCTTTGGCTTCGGCTTTTTTGGCGGCGGATTTGTACCGCCGCCCGCACCCGCGGATGCAGCGACGACGGCCGCGTTCTACCACGAACACGTCGAGTTGCGCCGTGTCGCCGTCATCATGCTGATCGTCGGCGGGACGATGTTCATCCCCTTCGGCGCCGCGCTCGCCGACCGGCTACGCCGCATCCCGGGCATCGGGGCGACGGCCGTCTACACCGAGCTTGCGGCGGCGACCGCCTCCGGAACGCTCATGATGGTCTTCGGGCCGTTCCTGCTCACCGCGCTGCTACGGCCGGACATGCCAGCGTCCAGCTACGAACTTCTCAACCACGTCACGTGGATGGCATGGATTGGGCTCTGGCAGCCGGGTGCACTAGAGGCCGGCGCGACCGCCGCTGCGATTCTTAGTGATCGGTCGACCCCCCCCGTGTTCCCTCGCTGGGTGGGATGGTTTAGCGCGTGGATGGCTTTCGGATCACTCGTGGGGTCTCTGATCCCGTTCTTCACCGAAGGCCCCTTCGCATGGAACGGGTTCATGGCCTTCTACATCGCAGCTGTGGTGTTTTTCTCCTGGTTCACCGTAATCCTGGTGCAGTTGCACAAGATGGCCGCCCGCGACCGCGCTGCACAAGCAGCGCACCCACCCGCTCCTCCCGACGCATCACTATCGAACGCACAGAATCAGCAGGTCCTGCGGTGACCGCCGCGCCCACGGCCGGGATGCGGCAACACAAGGTCTCGCCGCCAAGGATCCCGGGAGAGCCCGACGCGTGGGTTTTCATCATCGGCGAGATGATCATCTTCACCGCACTTTTCGGCCTGATCGGATACAATCGCGGAAAGAATCCTGGCCTGTTCGCCGCCGGGCAACGCGAACTGGCCCAAGGGCTCGGACTGACCAACACCATCGTTCTACTCACCGGCTCCATCCTCGTTGTGCTCGCGACTCAGGCCGTCGCGGATAGACGCTTTGACACTGCGTCGCCGTTGATAGCCTCCGTCATCGGTTGCGGGCTAACGTTTGCATCTGTCAAGGCGATTGAGTATTGGTCCCTATTCCACGACGGGATCACAATCCACACCAACCGCTTCTGGATGCTGTTCTTTGTCATCACCGGTGCGCATCTGGTACACGTCGCTGTCGCCAGTGCAGGTCTGGTGCTGCTACGCAGCCGAGTCAGGTTAGGGCTGCCGGGCCCACGGGAGCCGGCGCTCTTCGAATCCGGTGCCTGTTACTGGCACATGGTCGACCTGATCTGGTTGATTCTGTTTCCCCTCTTTTATCTGGTGAATTGACATGTCAGACAGAACTTCTCCGCTAATCGCGGTGTCTCGCCAGCCAGCCGTCATCGTATGGGCGATTCTGGTGGCGCTGACCGGTGTATCGTACTGGCTCGGCGCTGACCACGCGCTGGGCACCACATCGGCCGCGCTGTCGCTCGTACTCGTCATCGCGATCGCCAAATCGTGGTTGGTTCAGTGGTTTTTCATGGACATGCGCCACGCACCACGACGGCTGCAGTCAATCGTCGGTGCATGGCTTGCAGTCACGGCCGGGATCGTCATCGGGATGCAAATTCTGTTGTGACTGCCAATCCAAAAGAGGGTGTCGACCTTCGAAAGCCGAAATTGATTTAGGGGCCGCAGGCGAGTCCTCAGCGGCGTATGCGACAAGTCGTTCGTATCCCCTTGTTCTGGAGTACCGAATGTCTTCTCCTACCGCCAATCACCGAATAGAATCTGCTGGCCGTCTATCCCGCTTCCCCGTGGTCGGTTGGGCAAGTCTCGGCGCCGCGTCGGTTCTCCTGATCGTCCGGGTGCTCGCAAAGTGGGTTCTTGGCGGGGTCAGCTCGATCGATCCAGGCCCGGATCCGATGTCACCGATGAAGCTATGTCTTCTACACGGCTTGGAGTGGGGACAGTTCGCGGTATTTCTTGTGATCCTCTACCGGTTCGTCGCACGCCCGCTATTTCGGCGGGAGCCTTTGGGTTTCGACGGTCTATTCGTGCTCGGTGCAATCCTGCTGAACTTCTGGGATCCGCTGGACAACTATTGGCTGTTCAGCTTTCAGTACAACGCCCATCACCTCAATGTCGAGAGTTGGGGCGGATACATCCCAGGATGGCACAGCCAACACGCTGAACTCTGGGCTGTGCCAGTAGCATTCGTATTCGGTGCATACACGTGGGCGTTCTTCCTCGCTGTTCGAATGGGCTGCGCGATCCTCGGACGGTTGAAGAGGACGCGGCCATCTTGGGGTCCTTTGCGTGGTTTCGGCGCCGTATTTCTCGCGAGCGCCGCGCTGTCTGCGGTGGCCGAACTCGTCTACCTCCGCATCGGTGCGATCGCGAACGTACATCCGGCAAATCAACTGACACTGTGGAACCAACAGCCTTACGGCTGGCCGTTATACAACCCGGTATTCTTCGGCCTCACGTGGACCGCCATGACGGCTTTGCGTTGGTCACGCAATGACGACGGCCTTTCATTCGTCGAGCGCGGAGCGCAGGTTGTACAGTCCACTCGCGGACAGGCTATCGTCCGGTTCCTCGCGACCTTCGCGTTCATGGAAGTCGCCTACATTGGTCTCTACTTCTTGCCATGGAACGCCATGGCGTTCCTGCGCGACATACCGCCGCCGCACTTGCCCACATACTTTCCCGTCCCATAGTGAGTGGCGCATGGTGCGCCCCGGTGCACCATAATCGCTGGTGGCAGGTTGTTGACTACGAAAATGGGAGCCGCCGCACCCCCCTCCAGGTGCGCGCACAACTCCAGTGTCGGGGTAAGGGGATTGACCGCCGGGGTCCAACGGCAGGAATCCGGGCAGCAATTCGGCGATGCACGCCATTGTCATTCCGGCCTCGAAGTAACTGTCGATAGCACAGTGGCCGCGACGGTTTCGCAGATGCCCGAGTAAGCGGCGAAGGTCCGGTGGACCATCTCGGGCGTGACCGCAGCGATGATCGTGAGCAACTCGTCGCGCGAGGGCATGTTGGGCTGCCAGTGCAGGTGGTACTTCCAATCGGGCTGCATCACGCTCGCCTGAAGCATCCCGGGTTTCATGCAACCTCGTTGCGTGTGACCACGAGCTGACAACTCCCGCCTCATCATCGCCGCCGCCCGCTGCAGGGCGAAAACAACCCCCAAACGCGCCGTGTGGACGCTGCGACGGATGGACAAGGCCGGTCTCCCCATCACTTTCGATGCTGTAGCCCGCGAAGCCCGCGTCTCTCGGTCCTGGCTATACAACCAGCCGGAGCTATGCAGCGAGATCGAGCGCCTCCGCGCACGTCGACACCTCCCGACTCAGCACATGCCGGTGCCGGACCGGCAGCGCGCCTCCAACTCCTCCCGGCTCCAGCGTCTCAAGGCGGCGACCGAGCGCATCAACCACCTGGAAGAAGAGAACACGCGGCACCGACAGGCGCTGGCGCTCGCACTCGGCGAACAACGAGCCAAAGCCGTTCACGGCGAACACCGCGACACGCTGAGAAGAAAACCCACCGCCCTCATCGGCCCGTGTTGACCAATGCGTCGACCGCACCGTCCTCAACGCAAAACCGCTGGTCAAAGCCCTGAACAATTCGTCGGCTCAAGATAATCACCCTCTTGGTACGGGCACCATTGCGGGACTTGCCGCCATCACGGCCGGCTGGATCGTGCTTGGCGTAGCCGAGATGATCGTCGAGCTCGCCCCGGGGCCGCGGACTCGATGATTCTCTTGGTGAGCTGGCCCAGCAGCCCGTCCTCCCGGTCAACCGCAGCCCCTCCGAGCGGGCCCGATCCACCAGCTGCCCGACCAGCTGCTCGTCGAGGTCGTCAAGCCGCAGCAAGCCCCGCGCGTCGGGCATCTCGGCGGCTTCCCTGTCTATCATCACATCAGTCACAGTGCTCTCCTTCTTTCTCAGGAGCTACACCCGTTTAACTTAAACAGCCTCGCCGTGTACTCGGTTCGGTGTGTTTACGTGAGCGTGTCGAGGCGTTTCATGTAGGGGCTGAATCGGATGACATCGACCATGAGCAGAGTGTCGGTGGCGAAGACCCCGTCGATGGTTTGCACTCGGCTGGCGATCAGGTCGATTGCGTGTTGGAGGTCAGTTGCGGTCAGGGTGAGGCTGAGGTCGGCGCTACCTACGCAGACTGCCATGAAGACCAGCTCGGGCAGCGCGGCGAGTTCTTTCTGAATGGCAGTAAGGCGGGCGCGGTCGGCCCGCAGCGAGACACAGACGATGACACCGGCCAGCCCTAAAGCCACCGGTTCGACCATGGCCACCGCCCGGACAAGTCCTGCCTGGGTGAGCCGGGCCAGCCGGGTGCGGATGGTTCCTTCCGACACACCGTGGGCGCGAGCGATCTTGCGGCTGGATTGGCGCCCGTCATCGATCAAGGCTTGCAGGATCGCGATATCGAGGTCATCGAGGTCGATCTTTGGGGCCGGCAGTCGGATCGGCGGAGCCCCTCGGGCCAAAAACAGTCGCCGCCCGTTGGGAGTGACCGAGGTTTGTGTCGCCAGATCGATACTCATGTCGGAGATCCCGCTAATGGCGGGTAGATTGTCGTTGGTCAGCAGGCGTAGCTCAGCGCGGTCCTTGACCAGGAAATAAGCGATGACGTCGTGGGTTCCCAAACACACCGCCGTGGCCTCGCACTGCTCGAGTCGGCTGACGTCAGCGGCGACGTCGTGAGGCGAGCGGGCCTGGGTCTTGATCCGGGCGATGACGAACCACTCGAAGCCGGCCACTTCCCAATCGAAAAGCGCGGTGAAAATGATTGCGCCGCTGGCCGCCAGCTTGCGCAGCCGGATGCTGACCGCCGATTCGCTGATCCCGGTATGGGCCGCTAACACGCGGTTGGTCATCTTGCCGTCGTGCAGCAGATATTCGATCAGCGCTCGGTCGGTTTCGTCCAAGTTTGCCGTCAGTAGCGGCACATCGTCGCGGGGAAACAGCTTCGCACCCGCAGAGGCCCCCTGCACAGTCGGCGGCCGCAACCGGACTCGGTCAGCTCCCGAAGCGTCCTCGGTCATTTGACACCCATACAAGTTGGGAGATGCATCAAAACAGTCTAGCGACGCTACGCGGCCTTTAGCGGCGACGGCACTCCGCGACCACGCCTCCCATCATCGAGTTCGGCGGCGCAAAGATCGTGAAGGTCTGTGTGAGTCCTACAAGCGCGGCGCCATCCGAGGCTGATCGAGCAGCACAGCGTGTGCATGAGTGGATGCAGTGCGAGCTTCAGATGTATGCAGATTCGCAGAACGCACGCCAGTAGCTCATGTTTGCGTTGTGTTTTGGGGATTATAAAGCTGATATTTGACAGATTTGTGGCCTGCCGCATAGAGTGATGAGTGCCACTGCTAAATCACCAGGAGGTGTGTCGATGGTCACTGCGATTCCAGATGACATTCGGCTGTTCGGCCCGTTGAAGCCCATGCGATTCGAGGCCCATGTGGAAGACTGCGTGGTCGCGGAGGGTCAGATCCCCCATGAGTTGCACGGTGGGTTCTACCGGGTCGGCCCCACCTGGAAGCGGCCAACACGGCAAGGGTTCAACGGGTTCGCCGCCACCGACGCGATGGTGCAAGGGCTGGTGTTCCATGACGGCAAGGCTGACTTCACTAACAAGTGGGTCAGGACTCCGAAGTATCTCCTGGAGGAGAAGCACGGGGTCGGGCTGTTCGAATGGGCCGACGGCATCTATACGGACTGGCGCGGTTACGGGCTGGGCCGGGTGCTCACCAACGAATACACCGAAGGTGTGCCTAGCGGCAGCCCGATCGTCAATGTTTTCCCGTTTGCCGGGGAGATGCTGGCATCCGGCGAGCAGGCTATTCCACCGATTGCCATCGACCCGATCACTCTGGACACCCGCGGCATCGTGCCCTGGTCGGCCAAGCTGTCGCCCGGGATGACCCCGCCGGCTTGCTACGGCGATAACGCGTTCACCGCGCACCCCAAGTGGGACGCGGAAACTGGCATCCTCTATGGCTGGACGTATCGTGATACCGAGCCCTACGTGACATTGCATTGGGTGCATCCGGATTGGCATGTGGAATCCCGCGACATCGACGATGCTCCCTACGCCCAGAACGCACACGACATGTGGCTGACCGAAAACTATGTCGTGCTGCCATTCCAGCCGTTCATCGTGGGTCAGGACCGCATCGATCGGGGCCTTTCGGTGTTTGGCTGGGATCCAAGTTTGCCCACCAAGTTGGCATTGATTCCGCGTAACGACATCAATGCGCCGATCAAGTGGATCACCGCCGACTTCAACGAGGAATACATCATGCATACGATGTCGGCCAACCACGTCGGCGATACGTTGATCCTTGACGGTCCAATCTTCGACCGGCCGCCGTTCCCGTTCGAGGACCAGGTCGAATTCGGTGTGGACTTCGTTCCGTTCGGCTCCGGCGTCACCGGTCGTTGGACGATCGACCTGACGACCGGCACGATCAAGAGCGAACGCCTCGATGACCGCCCAGTTGAGTTTCCCAAAGTCGACGAACGCTTCTACGGCAAGAACTACCAATGGGGGTTTCTCGCCGCAGGGGAGAACCTGTGGTCGCTTGACACCGTGATACGGCGAAACGTACGGACTGGTGCTGAGGAAAGCTACACGCTTGATACCGAGGAGCAATCCGCAGCGTTGTTTGAACCCACCTTCGCTCCTCGCGCTGTGGATTCTCCCGAGGGCGACGGCTACCTGATTGTGCCGATCTCACACTTCATGGAAAACACCTCCGAATACCAGATTTTCGACACCGAAGACCTCGCCAGTGGACCCATTGCCCGCATCGAACTGCCCTTCCAAATCGGGTGGACGCCGCACGGCCACTACATGAACTTCGACCACTGACCGCAAATCACCTGCAGGAAAGAGATAACCGTTGGCCTTCTTCACTTCCACCGAACAGGTGTACGACGTGTTCACCGGCTTCATGAAAGACATGGCGGCCGACCCAGAGCTCGGTCCCAAGTTCGTCAAGTCCAAGACGGCGTTCCGCATCAATTACACCGACCCGGACGCGTCGATCCTTGTCGACTGTCGCCATGACCCTATTCAAATCACCGAGGGCTCTTCGGATGTCAAGCCTGACGTCGAGCTGACCATGAAGGCCGACAACGGCCATCTGTTCTGGATGGGGAAGCTCAAGATCACGACGGCGATTACTAAACGCAAGGTGAAGGTGAATGGCCAAGTCACCAAGATGATGAACCTCCTGCCAGCACTTGATCCAGCGTTCGCGAGGTATCGGAGCTATCTGGCTGAGAAGGGCTACGGCGATCTGCTGGAGGTTTCGTGAAGAAACGAAAGACGCGAATCGCAATCGTCGGTTGCGGTTTCGGTGGTCTTGCGGCCGCCATCGAGCTCAAGCGCTGGGGTTTTGACGATTTTACGGTCTTCGAACGCGCAAGTTCAGTTGGCGGGGTATGGCGCGAGAATACTTATCCCGGTGCGGAGTGCGATGTGCCCTCGCCGATCTACTCCTTTTCCTATGCCCTCAAGCCTGATTGGTCGGGGCTGTTCGGCAAACAGGGCGAAATCCACAGATATCTCGACGAGGTCGCGCGAGAATTTGGGATCACCGAACACATCCAGTTCGACACCGAGGTAACCTCGGCGATCTTCGACGAGTCAACCGGCGAGTGGCTGGTCACCACTAATGCGGGAGAGCCGGTGCTGGTGGATGCACTCATCATGGCAACGGGCCAGCTCAGCCGGCCACGGATGCCTGATGTGGAGGGAATCGGAACGTTTGCCGGCGACTCGTTTCACTCGGCTCAGTGGCGCCACGACGTCGACTTGACCGGCAAGAAGGTCGTCGTTGTCGGTAGCGGCGCAAGCGCCATCCAAATCGTGCCTGCCATCGCCGATATCGTCGGCGATTTAACGGTGGTGCAGCGATCACCCAACTGGGTGATGTGGAAGAGCCGGCGCCGTCCTGGGCGGTTACAAACGGCGTTGATGAAACGCTTCGGGATGCTGCGGACTCTCCACCACGTCGCATTGTTCCTCGCGTATGAGTCGCGCTATCCTCTCGTCACCCGAACTGCGGAGCCTGTGCGCAAACTATTCCAGTGGTGGTTCATCCGGAAGATCAAGCGCCACTTGAGAGATCCAGACGAGATTGCCGCCGCGATTCCCCATTATCGATTGCTGTGTAATCGGCTTTTGTTGTCGAACGATTGGTATCCGACGCTCGGCCGCGACGATGTCCACTTGGTTGGGTCGGCCGTGCAGCGGGTGACACCGACGGGTGTGGTCACGGCGGACGGCCGCAGCATCGACGCCGATGTCGTGATCTGGTGCACGGGATTTCGGGCCAGTGAGTTTCTTAGCCCCATCAAGGTCGTCGGCCGCTGCGGCACGGACCTGCATGCGCAATGGCGGCACGGAGCCGAGGCATACCTGGGCATCAGCGCACCCAACTTTCCGAACATGTTCATGTTGTTCGGGCCCAACACCAACAGCATCACCAACACGATCGTGTTCTTGCTCGAGCGGCAAGCCCGGTACATCCGCCAAGCCCTGGAATACAAAGAGTCTCATCAGGTCAAGTGGCTGGACGTCAGCGCGGATACGTATCGGGAGTACCACCAGTGGCTCGAAAAGAAACTTGACAGAACGGTTTTCACCGACAACTGCCCGGGCTGGTACACCAACGACGAGGGCAAGGTCACCGCGATGTGGCCGGCATCTCACCTGACGTACGCGCGGATGACTGCTAGGTTCCGTCCCGAACGGTACACATTCACCGCCAACGGGCAGTCGCGCGCAACCGCCGCGATGGTGTCATGAGCCAGCAGGACTCTATCCTGTCGGCCCGCAGCATGTGCGAGCTCTTCGACCGCACGACCCGCAGGCACGCTGATCTACCTGCGCTGCACTCGACCGACGGGGTGGTGAATCTGACCTACCGTCAATACCGCGACGCCGTCATCGACATCGCTGGAGCACTGTATTTGCAAGGTATCCGACGAGGCGACCTGGTGGCGTTGATGTTCGAAAATCGCCCCGAGTTTCATCTCATCGACACCGCAGCGATGCACCTCGGTGCCACAACCTGCTCGATCTACAACACCTCTCCGATCCCCGACATCGAATACGTGCTGGCCAACTCCGGCGCCAAACTGGCGGTCTGCGAGGAGAAGTTCGCGCCGAACCTCGTCAAGGCAGCATCCGCCGACTGCGAGATCATCTGCACCACAGCGGATGTCACGGGCACCGTCTGCCTGGATACCCTTGCGCGGCCGACGCCAGAGGAGTTCGACTTCGAGGCAACCTGGCGGGCGGTCGGGCCCGACGACGTGCTGACGTTGATCTACACGTCGGGAACCACCGGCACACCAAAAGGTGTCGAACTGACTCACGGGGCAATGCTTGCCGAGGTGGCTCTTACCAGTGAGGTGCTCGACTTTCGTCCCGGCGACCGTGTGCCGTCGGCGTTGCCGATGGCGCACGCAGCCCAACGGTGGGGCACGCTGTACTCGGCCATTGCGTTCGGTCTCGACGTCACGTGCGTCGACGATGTCACCAAACTGCTTCCCACCCTGGTACGGCTTCGACCGCAGATCTGGGGGACGGTGCCCCGCATCCTGGAGAAGATCACCCAGGGATTACAGACAAAGTTCGCGGCCGAGCCAGACCCGCAGAGGAAGGCCGCCGTCGACTCTGCACTCGACGTCGGCGCCCGGGTGGTCGCATTTCGCAAAAAGCACGGCAACGTTCCGCTGCCAGAGGACCTTGCCGCCGACTATTCCCAGGCGGATCGGTTGGTGCTGGCCGAGATTCGCAAATCACTTGGACTGGATCAACTGAGGTGGCTCATGGTCGGGGCGGCGCCCACGCCGCCGCATGTCATGGATTTCATGGCGGCGATCGGCTTCAACATGGTGGAAGTCTGGGGCATGTCGGAATTGGCTGCGGTCGCAACAATCAACGCTGCGGGTCCTGCAAAGTTTGCGACTGTGGGCAAACCGCTCCGCGACGTCGAAATTCGACTGGCAGACGACGGCGAGGTGTACGTGCGCGGGCCGATCATGATGCGTGGCTACCGCAACGACGCCCAGAAGACAGCTGAGGCACTGGACGGCGATGGGTGGTTGCATACCGGAGACATCGGAACCATCGACGACGAGGGGTTCCTCTCGATCATCGACCGCAAGAAGGAGATCATCGTGAACGCGGCAGGAAAGAACATTTCCCCGCTGCGGATTGAGGCAGCAGTAAAGGCGGAGACCCCGCTGATCGGCTCAGTCGTGGCGATCGGAGACGGACGCCCGTTCATCACCGCCCTCATTGTCTTGGACCCGGAAGCCGCGCCGGCGTTTGCGCGCAACGCCGGCCTCGCCGCCACCACGGTGGAGGAACTCGCCGTCGACAGCACCATCCAGCAGGCCATCGATGCCGCAGTTGCGAGGGCTAACGAACGAGTAACCCGGGTCGAGCAGATCAAGCGCTACAAGATCATCCCGGACGTGTGGCATCCAGGCGCCGGTGAACTCACACCTACCCTTAAGCTGCGGCGCCAAAAGATTGCCGAGCGCTACGCCGACGAAATCGACGCCCTCTACTCGGCGCTCGGAGCAGCCAAATGACCGTCGACGAACGCATCAAAGTCCCGCCGACACGGTGCTGTCACGCGATCTTGCGACCGGGGACCGGTTAGCGGAGTTTCCCGCCCTGGCTCCAGGCCGATGTCGACCGGGCGGTACACAATGCGCGCACGGCCGCCGAACTATGGTCCAACGCCGGATATTCCGCGCGTCGGCGGGCCATGTTCGGTTGGGCACGTGAAATCGTTACGCGTAGCAGAGAATTGGTGTCAGCCATCTCGCGCGAGAATGGCACGCCGGCCTATATGGAACTCGTTATCGCCGTTGAGCACATCGCCTGGGCAGCACGCAACGCCAAGCGGGTCCTGCGGCCACGCAACGTCCCTACAGGTGTGCTCATGGCCAATTACGCAGCAGCCGTTCACCACGAACTCTACGACGTCATCGGTATTATCAGCTCATGGAACTATCCGCTGTTCGCTCCGATCGCGGCCATGGCCTCAGCGCTTGCCGCAGGCAACGCGGTCGTCCTGAAACCCAGTGAATACGCAACAGGTGTGGGCACGCTGCTCGTAGATTGCTTCCGCAGCGCCAATCAGCATCTGCCGCGATCAGTTGTCGAGCGATGAGGTGTTTCTGATCTGACTTAATCCTGTGGGTGGTGTGGGTTTGTTTAGCCGGGGACTTGCGCTCCATCCGTGTAGCCGGGTGAACGCGGTGAGCAGGTCGGTGGCCCAGGGCCAGCTGGCACCCAGCCGCAGCGTGGTGCGCCGCGCCGAGCGCACCAGCACCGCGGCGGTACGCAGCGGGGTGTAGCGCAGCCGTTTGGGCTCGGCAATGGCCAGCGCACCATCTAGACAGAGCGTTTTGGTCCAGGCGAGCAGGTCGGCGGCGATGAGCACCAACATCAGCCACGCGTTGTTGATGGCGAAGTCATGGGAGGGCAGGTTGGCCAGCCCGGTGTCCTTCAGGTCGCGGATGGCGCATTCCATCCGGCCCCGACCGCGGTAGAGTGCCTCCAGGTAGGGCCAGGTCCGCGTCGGGCAGGTCGGTGACAAACAGCTGGCAGCGGTAACCGTCGACGTCGGTGAAGCGCAGTTGCGCGCCGGGGTGGGGTTGTTCACCGCCCACCAGTAGTTACAACCAGACCCGGACGACCAGCGGTAGTCATCACCCGGAAGTGCCCTTCTGTTGTTGAAACTGTTACCGATCACAACCACAGTTTCCCTTGCAACAGAAGGGCTTTCCGCTATTTACACCCCGTGTCGCCCAGAACTACTGCAAAATCCGGGCTAGGCGCTGAACCGTGATTACTTCAGGCAACTGCCAGCGTCGACCGGGAGCGTCACACCGGTGATGTAACGGGACTCTTCGGACGCCAAGAACAGCACCGCGTTGCTGATGTCCTCAGGTTCCACCCAGCCGATCGGCAGCGTGTGCATCATCTGTGCGACGACCTTCAGGTCCTCGGGGCCGGGGTTCTCGAGGTCGGGACGGAACAGCTTCATCGTGCCCTCGTTCATGAACAACGGGGTGTTCACGTTGGTCGGGTGCACCGAGTTGACGCGAATCATGTGCTGACCCAACTCGACCGCAAACGTGCGCATCAGTCCGACAACACCGTGTTTGGCTGCCACATAATGACCGGTGTGCGGGTATGCCTTCAGCCCGCCGACCGAGCTGGTCAAGATGATTGAGCCGCCGCGGCCACCCGCAAGAATATGTGGCACACCGGCTTTCACGGTCTTCCACACCCCGGACAGGTTTACGTCGATCATTTCCTGCCAATCGTGCTCACTGGTTTTGTCGAGGGTGTCGCCGCCGTTGCCGATGCCGGCGTTGGCCACGATGATGTCCAGTCGGCCAAGTTGCTCCACGCCGCTGTCCACTGCGGCTTTCAGTGCGGTGTAGTCACGGACATCGACTTCAGCGGTAACGATGCGACGGTCGAGGCCCTTGACGAGGTCCGCAGTCTCAGCCAGATCCTCCGGTGTCGAAGCGGGAATCGTGGTGTTCTCGACGATTGGCTTGCAGACGTCGATCGCGATGATGTCGGCGCCCTCCTGCGCCAATCGCACTGCATGCGATCGACCTTGGCCACGCGCCGCGCCGGTGATAAATGCGACCTTGCCTTCGACTCGCCCAGTCATCGCTACCTCGTTTCTTCTTAGATCGGGATTAAGGGATAACGGCCACCATCGATTCCCAGCCGCGCACTGTCGAAGTCGGGGAAAGCCTGGCGTTCGTCAGATCGACGTCCCACTCCGGGAAGCGCTTCAAGATCTCCTCGAGCGCGATCCGTCCTTCCAGGCGCGCCAACGCCGAGCCGAGGCAGTAATGCGTGCCGACACTGAACGTCAGGTGCTGGCGCAGTTCCCGGTGGATGTCGAAAACATCTCCGTCCGGCGGGAATTGACGGTGGTCTCGGTTGGCCGCGCCGATGAGCATCATCATGACGCTGCCCGCTGGCACGGTTTGGCCGTACCACTCGACATCGCGCGTGACATAGCGCGCCACATGCGGCGCTGGCGGCTCGAAACGTAGCAGCTCCTCAATCGCCCTGGGGATAAGTGCTGGGTTTTCGACCAATTCCCGCCGCTGGTCGGGGTGTTCGGCCAGTACCTTGCCGGTCCAGCCGATCAGACGTGTGGTGGTCTCGTTGCCGGCGCCCGAGACCACGCTGACGTAGGTGAGGAGTTCTTCGCGCGTCAGTCGGCGCCAAACGCCCTTTTCGTCCTCGAATTCGACGTTCAGCAGCTCGGTCATGATGTCGTCCGACGGATGCTCGGCTCGCCAGTCGATGTACTGGGCGAAGAAATCGCCGCTGACCATACCGTCCATGGCGGCCTTCATCGGCTTGCCTTCTTCGGTGCGCATCTGCGCATTCGCGAAATCACGGGCAGCTTCTTGATCTTCCTCAGGAACTCCGAGCAGCATGCCGATCACGCGCATCGGCATCTGCGCCCCGAGGTCCGCGACGAAGTCGAACCGGTCGGCGCCGATCAACGGATCCAGGCAAGCAGCACAGAATTCGCGGATCTTAGGTTCGAGCGCGTTGATCTTGCGTGGCGTGAACATGCGCGCCAGCAGCTTACGGTGCACGTCGTGCAGTGGCGGGTCCTCGAAAATGATTACGCCCGGCGGGATCTCGATGTTCGCCTTGATCAGCTCGAGGATCGCACCGCGGGCCGAGCTGAAAGTCTCGCAATCGATCAATGCCCGATCAACATCGGCAAACCGGCTCAGCGCGTAGAAGTCGTGTTGCTCGTTGTAGTACAACGGCGCTTCTTCGCGCAGCCTTCGAAACATCCCGTACGGGTCAGCGTTGAGCTCGACGTTGTATGGGTCGTAGTACACGTCGCTGGTAGCGCTGACTGTCACAGATATCGCCTCTCGCTTCCAGGTTCTGGATGGTCGCACGCTGTCGTGGGGGACCATATGATCCGGCCACCGTGTCAACACGGGATACATTTATGCTACTTCACGCTCTTGATTTTTAAGAATCTAATTCTCAAAAGTGCGATAGTCGCACAGCGGCGCAGTGCGCGAGAACCTAGCTTCCGCCCTGGTCTTTGGCGGCTTTGACGAATCCGCGCGAGCAGAAGTCCCATACTTCGTCGGCAGTGATGGGATGGACGGTCGCCTCGTCGGTGCCGCCGCTGGACTGCGCGATGAACATGACCGTCTGCATGGTCATGGCCGCCATGCGTCGCGGGTTGATCCCGGCCCGTAGCTGACCGGCCGCGCCCACCTGCTCCATGAGCTCGGTGAGCAACGCAAGTAGCGGTGCGTGAGCGACTTTTACCTCGGCGGGATGGGACACCAGCAAACGCGGCGCGAAGTCGGTGAACAGCGGCCGCTTTGCGGTGGGGTCGGGGCGAGACGCCTCGAAGAGCAGCTGCACGGCTACTTTCAATCGCTCAAGCGGATCGGAATAACCCGCGATGGCGGCTCGAATCTGATCGGCGGCGCGGCTCAGTGCATCTTCGAAAAGGGCGAGCAGCAGCTCATGCTTACCGTCGAATTGCAGGTAGAAACTCCGTAGCGACTGCCGCGACCGGTCGACAACTTCCTGGACGGTGAAGTCTGTGCTGCCCTTTTCGATGATGATGGCCTGCGCGGCGTCCAGGAATCGCTGCACGCGCTGGGCAGCCCGCAGTTTGGCTGTCTTGATCGAGCGTTCGACCGCGCGCTGCTTCCAGGCCGGTTCCTCACTAGGGCTGGTCACGGGCGTCTCGGATGATTGCCGCGAGGGGAGAACATGATTGAACTGTACAGGAGAACGCCGTGCCATCGGTCCCGTAGACCCCCTCACAGACGCCGTGTCTGAGATTGTAACTTTCGGATGGTGAGAATACTATTCTCTTGCCGCTGTCCAGGGAAGCAGAATGCCGATAGTCGGGCGACGTCTGTGAGGGAGCACCCGTGCAATTGACGTTCGACGCCGAGGTCGAGGCATTCCGCGCCGAGTTTGTGGCATTTCTCGACGAGCATTTGCCCGACGACGCTCGGGCCGTCGAGCGGCCGCGCTCGTGCTCGCACATCCCGGAGTGGGCGCGATGCTGGCAGCGACGCGTTGCTTGATGCCGCCGAAAGTGCAACTACCGACGTATTTCTCGAGTGAGGGCGTCATGGAATGCACTTTCGCGGCTCAGAGCTGCGCCAGCCGCGGCGCAAAACCCTTGGAACGCAATATGGATCCGGCTTCTCGAGTCAACTCACGTGTGCTACCCAGCATTCCGTCGAGTACCAACGAGCGCTTGACGTGGCGATGCAGCTCATGCTCAGCGGTAAAGCCGATTCCGCCCAGCACCTGCTGGCAATGCCGCGCTGCCGTCAACGCGGCCTGACCGGCTGCGGCTTTGGCCAACAGGCAGCTCAAGTCATCGCAGGCGGCTTGCAGAGTGGCTTCCGCGCCTTCGATGGCGACCAAGGCTTCTGCCAGCCGGTGCCGAACAGCCTGGAACGAGGCGACAGGCCGACCGAACTGGACTCGGTCGAGGGCATGCTGGCGCGCGAGCGTAAGCATGGCTCGGCTGCTCCCGACCAGCCACCAGCCCAGTGCGCGCCGGCCAGCGGCCAACGGCGGCAGCTCACCGTTGGGTACACGGCGAATCGGGAGGTCACCGCCCAATGTCGTGGTCGCGCCGTCGGTGCGCTCCCAGACAACCCATGATCCGCCCGCGAATGGCAGCGGCACGGTGCCGCCGACGTCGTGGCCGCTGGCATGCAGCACGACGTCGTTGATCACGGGCGCGTGCGAGCCGGTCTCGCCGAGCAGCCGGAACACCAACGGGATAGCGGAGTCTGGCATTTCCACGAGCATGTCCGGCCAGCCGAGTTCAGCCAACGCCTCGTCGAGCCGCCGGCCCGACACTGCGATCATCGTCTTGCGGAGTGCATCCTCCAGCAGCTGCAGAGAGTCGGTGTCCACCCTTACTCCTTGCCCAAGTCCAAAAGCCGGCGCGCGATGATGTTGCGCTGTATCTCGGCGGTGCCGCCGTAAATGGTTGCCGCGCGCGAGTAGAGGTACTCCGGACGCCACGGCGACTCGTCGAGTTCGACGACACCGGGCAGCATGTCGCGCACGGAGTCGTACAGCCTTTGCTCAGCAGTGGCCAGCAATACCTTGTCGATCGACGTCTCCGGGCCTAGCCGCTGACCACCCGCCAGGCGGTGCAGCGTGGTGCGTGATCGACAGCGCAAAGTATGCAGCGCCAAATACGCTGCGCCAAGGGTGAAATCGCCGGGATCGACCGCCTCGGCGATGAGTCGGTCAATTCGTGAATACAAGTACGCGATCCGCTGCCAAAAGCATGTCGAGCGTTCATAGGGCAGCAGGTCCATCGCCAGCCGCCAGCCATCACCCGGCTTGCCCAGCATCCGGCCTGCGGGGATCGCCACGTCGTCGAAATACACCTCGCAGAATTCGTCAACGTCATGCATCGTGCGAAGCGGTCGAATGGTGATGCCCGGCGTGTCCAGGTCGACGAAGAACGCGGTAATCCCGTCGTGACCGGGTGCGGTGCGGGTCAACAAGATGCACCGCGTGGAGAATTGCGCGAAGCTGGTCCAGACCTTCTGACCGTTGACGATCCAGTCATCGCCTCGCGGGGTGGCACGGGTGGACAGCGACGCCAGGTCGCTGCCCGAGCCTGGTTCGGAAAAACCCTGACACCACTGCTCTCGGCCGCTCAACAGCCGTGGCACCATTTCCGCTGCCAGTTCTCTTGGCGCATAGTCGATCATCGTGGGCGCAAGAACCTCGACCATCGAGTAGGGGCCCGGCTCGGCCAAGCCGCGGCCGACGACTTCCTCCCCGACGATTGCCCGAAGTATCGGGGACCCGCCCAGTCCGCCGACTTCGACCGGCCAGCCGTAGCGCATCCACCCGGCGTCGTAAAGCGCCCGGTGGACCCGGGCCAGTTGCCGCATATGGCCTTCGAGCGAGCGATCCGGACCCGGTGTCAGGTCATGGTCGTCCAGCCACGTACGCAGATCCGCCCGGAACTGCTCGACGTTCATGTCGACGATGGTCGCCCGACTGCGTGGGGTCGTCCGGAATCGTGGGCGCCGCTGCGGCGGATGAAGGTCATGGCCCGAGTCTTCAGCCGCCAACCGTCGGCGGTACGGGCGTATGTGTCGCGGTAGTAGCCGATGCGCATGTCATGCGTGGCGTGGTCGATGAAGCACAAGGGCTGGGTACCCGTCGCGGTGTCGCCGTCGATATCGATCAGCGCTGTCCCGGTGAGGAACAAGCCTTTTGGAGCGGCTGCAACCAGCTCCGGGAACTTGTCGAGATGATAGGTCTCTCCGAACGCACTGTAGGTGCCGTCCGGTGTGAAAACCCCGAGCAGACCATCGATGTCCTCTTGGGTGATCGTGACCGCGTAGCGGGCAAGCAGCTGCTGGATCTCGACGAGGTCGTCAGTTCTTGTTGGCATACACCTTGCCACCCTTCATGACGAACCGCACGTCCTGCGTAACGGTTATGTCTTCCAGAGGATTTCCCGGCACCGCGATGACGTCGGCGAGCAATCCTTCGGCCAGCTGGCCACGATCGACGACGTCGATGAGCTCCGCGGCGGTGATGGTCGCCGCCCGCAGCACAGCCGCCGGCGGCAAGCCCAGGTTCACCAGTGTGACCAGCTCGTCGGCGTTGCGGCCGTGAGGAATCGCGGGCGCGTCGGTGCCGACAGCGATCTTGACACCCGCTTCGTAGGCCGCCACCACGGATTTACGTGCCCGGGGAAACATTTCCGCGGCTTTGGCCTGCAGCTCGGGTGGCGCATGCGAAACGTCCATCGCCTCGGCCAGTCGCCGCGTCGTCACCAGGAAGGTGCCGTGACGCACCATCTCGGCGATAGCCTCGTCGTCGACCAGAAAACCGTGCTCGATGCAGTCGATCCCTGCTGCCACCGCGTGCTTGACCGCGTCAGCGCCGTGGGTGTGCGCAGCGACCCGTAATCCGCGCCGGTGCGCCTCGTCGACGATGGCGCGCAACTCCTCATCCGAATAATGTTGGGCCCCAGGCGGACCAGTCAACGACATTACCCCGCCCGAAGCGCAGACCTTGATCAGCTGGGCGCCGTGCTTGATCTGGTAACGCACGGCCTTACGGACCTCGTCGACACCGTTGGCGATGCCCTCCTCCACCGTGAGCGGCAGAACACCCGGTGCGAGGGCCTGAAACATCGTCGGGTCCAAGTGTCCGCCGGTCGGCGTGATCGCATGGCCCGCCGGCACCACCCGCGGGCCGTCGATCCAGCCGGCGTCGATCGCCTTGCCCAAGGCGACATCGAGCAGATAGCCGCCGGTCTTGACGAATAGCCCGAGGTTGCGCACGGTGGTGAAACCGGCGCGCAGCGTGCGGCGGGCATTCCCGACGGCTCGCAACAGCCGCGTCGGGGGATCGTCTTGGACTTGGGACAGCCCGGGCTGCTCCCCGCGCCCGCCCATCAAGAGGTTGACCTCCATGTCCATCAACCCCGGCAGCATGATCTGCTCGCCAAGATCGATGACGTCACCGTCCGCGGAACCGCCCACGCCGACGATCCGCTGCCCGTCGATCCGCAGGATCCCGGGCCGGACGATCTCGCCGGCGTCGACGTCAAGCAGCCCGGCCGCCTTGAGCGTCAACACTTCTCAGATCACCGGCTCCCGAATGCAGTCGAGGTAGGTGGCGCCGCTGTCGGGCACCTTCGGTTGCTTCCACGCCTCAACTGGGAACGACACAGTGATCAGCGACTGCATCAGATGCATCAGTGTGCGTGCGTCGTCGGGCAGATCGTCGAGCGGGAACTGGTCGCAGTAGGCGATCACGTCATCCATGCGGGGGAATGCAGCATCGTAGAACGCCTGCATCTCGGCCATCGAGGAGGACAGCCGCTTGGCGTAGCGTTCCGGTTCGGTGGCCAGATCCCAAGCCAAAAACGGTTCCAGGTCGGCGAATTCAGCGGGCAGAGCCATTGTTGCGGTACTCCTTGACGTAGTCTCCGGTCACCTTGTGCAGATGGCGGAGCAAGATTTCTTGGTCACACAGTGGGAATTCGCGAACCACCCGGGTGCCGATCATGGTTTGGGTGGCTTCCAGGGTATTGGCATCCTGCAGTGCGTACTCCTTGAACGTCACCGCCGCCAACTCTTGAGCCAGCCGTTCCCGCGCGTTTCTGGGCGGCACGAAATACAGGCTCGTCTCGAAGATGTGCCTGTCGACGGCGGTCGGCCAGTAGTGATACGTCAGATACCAGCCCGGCGCCCAGATCAGCAGCATGAAGTTGGGGAAGAAGTGCCACGAATCGATACCCCACTGGGGGGCTCCGGTCGGATTGACACCGGGAGGCAGCTGATCGAGCTTCTGGATCACCTCTGGCCGGTCCCACGGGCCGAACAGGCCACTGCGCAACTTGCGGTCCATGGGCTTGACCATCTTCAGGTCGGCCGGCGGTGCCTGACCGCCCCAGGTGGAGATCATCGCGTGCGGGCTCGCCAACTCGTAGTAGAGCGCCTCGAACCCGTGCTTCAAGATCTTGGCGGCCTCTTCCTTGGTGTACTGCCCCTGGTGCAGCACGGGGGCGTGGTAGAACTCGGCGAACGCGTCGATGAAAAGCTTCCAGTTGGCCCCGACCTCGGCTTTGTAGGTATACACCTCGGTCATCTCGTGGAACGGGTAGCCCTCGATGCCCTTGGCCAGCTGGCCCAAGTACTCCTGCAACGGCTGGGCGTTGGCGTCGAGATTGACGAAGATGAACCCTTCCCACACCTCGCAGCGCACAGGGACAAGTCCGTACTGGCTCTTGTCGACGTCGAAGAACTCATCCTCTTGCTGGATGAAGGTCAGCTCGCCGTCGAGGCTGTACCGCCAGGCGTGGTACTTGCAGGTGAATTGCCGGCATGTACCCGAGGTTTCCTCGTGCGGGTAGTCGTTCCACACCAGTTTGTTTCCGCGGTGGCGGCACATGTTGTGGAACGCCTTGATCGACCCGTCCTTGGTCTTGACCACGATCACCGACATGCCCGGTCCGGCCGAGGGCAGCTCCTTGGTGAAATAGCTGCCGGTGCGCGGTAGCCGCTCAACCCGGCCGACGTTGAGCCAGGTCCGCTTGAAGATCGCCTCGCGTTCGGCTTCGAAGAATGCCGGGTCGATGGAGTCGGTGTAGTCGACGGGTGCGGTGCCCAGTCCCGGGTAGTTTTCCGTCCAGCTTCCCGCAGCCGGTTTGGGGAAGTGTGCCACGGTAGTTACCTTTCTTGCTCCACTTCGACGCCAAAGGTGTTCAGGGCCATCGCCAGTGCGGTGTAGCCGCCGATCGTGAAAATCAAGTCCATCCGCTGCCGCTCGTCGAGCCGCTCGCACAGCGTGGCCCAGGTCGAATCGGACAAGTTGGTTTTCTCGTCGAGTTCATCGACAGCCACCAGCACCGCCCGGTCGAACTCGTCGGGTGCCGCGCCGGAGCGCGCCGCAGCGATGTCGGCATCCGACAAACCCGCCCGCTTGCCGAGCGCCACGTGGTGGGACCACTCGTAGGCGCAGCCACGCCGGTGCGCGACCCGCAAGATGACCTGCTCTCGGACCCGTGGCGGCAGCGTCGACCTGGTCAGCAGATACCCGCCGAATCGAAGGAACGCGCTCGCCAGTTCCGGGTGGCGGGCCAGTGTGGCCAAGAGGTTGCCGGCGTCGCGCGGATTGCGCCGCTCCGCCGGCAGCATGTCGGCGAGCGAGCGCTGCACAGTTTCGTCCCACTGGTCCGCTGGCAGCGGTTCCAGGCGCATCCAGCTGTCCCCTCTCAGATACAGAGAATCAGATTCTCATTTCTAACTAATAGACTTGCATGATTCGATGGCTTGGTCAATCCCGGCTTCGACGTGGAACTTCACCGACTCCGAATACCCGCACACCACGGCGGAGGCCGGGCGGTATGGCCTGGCAGATGTTGATTCTCGTCCTACGAGAAGATAGTTTTCAAAGGTAGTGAACCACAGCGGAAGCTCGGCGCAGCGGGCCCGAGGGCGATCGGAAGGAACGGCGATGAACAAAGACGACATGATCCTGATCAGCGTCGATGACCACACGGTCGAACCGCCGGACATGTTCAAAAACCATCTGCCGAAGAAATATCTCGACGACGCCCCCCGGCTGGTGCACAACCCGGACGGCTCGGACACCTGGCAGTTCCGCGACACGGTGATCCCCAACGTGGCGCTCAACGCGGTAGCCGGCCGACCCAAGGAGGAGTACGGGCTGGAACCGCAGGGCCTGGATGAGATCCGGCCGGGCTGTTACAACGTCGACGAGCGCGTCAAGGACATGAACGCCGGCGGCATCCTCGGTTCGATTTGCTTCCCGTCGTTCCCCGGTTTTGCCGGGCGGCTGTTCGCCACCGACGATCCGGACTTCTCGGTGGCGCTGGTGCAGGCCTACAACGACTGGCACATCGACGAGTGGTGCGGGGCGTACCCGGCCCGGTTCATCCCGATGGCGCTGCCGGTGATCTGGGACGCCGAAAAGTGCGCCGCCGAGGTGCGGCGGGTGTCCAAGAAAGGTGTACACGCGCTGACCTTCACCGAAAACCCGGCGGCCATGGGATATCCCAGCTTCCACGATCCATACTGGGACCCGCTGTGGAAGGCGTTGTGTGACACCAACACCGTGATGAATGTGCACATCGGGTCGTCGGGCAAGCTGGCGATCACCGCGCCCGACGCGCCGATGGACGTGATGATCACCCTGCAGCCGATGAACATCGTCCAGGCGGCTGCCGATTTGCTGTGGTCGCGGCCGATCAAGGAATACCCGGACCTCAAGATCGCGCTGTCGGAGGGCGGCACCGGGTGGATTCCCTACTTCCTGGAGCGGGTGGACCGCACCTATGAGATGCATTCGACGTGGACGCATCAGGACTTCGGGGGAAAGCTGCCGTCGGAGGTGTTCCGCGAGCACTTTTTGACCTGCTTCATCAGCGACCCGGTGGGTGTGACGCTGCGGCACATGATCGGCATCGACAACATCGCCTGGGAGGCCGACTACCCCCACAGCGACTCGATGTGGCCCGGTGCGCCCGAGGAGCTGTGGAACGTGCTGAGCGCCAACAACGTTCCCGACGACGAGATCAACAAGATCACCCACGAGAACGCGATGCGCTGGTATTCGTTCGACCCGTTCGCCCACATTTCCCGCGAGCAGGCCACGGTCGGCGCGCTGCGGAAAGCCGCCGAGGGCCACGACGTGTCCATCCGGGCGCTCAGCCATCACAAGGCCGGCGAGCGGGGCGGCAACGCCCTGATGGAAGCGGCGCAGGCGACGAGCAGCTAGGCGGGGCCGTCCGGGCCCGGGCTGCCCGCGGTGTGACGAAGGGGAGCGATGTGCCCAGTGGCGGAATGAATTTCGAACTAACCGACGATCAACAGCTGATCCGACGCTCGGTGGCTGAGCTCGCTCAGAAGTTCGACGACCACTACTGGATGGAAAAAGACCAAGCGCACGAATTCCCGACCGAGTTCTACCGGGCCATCGCCGACGGCGGCTGGCTCGGAATGACTATCCCGGTCGAGTACGGCGGTCATGGCCTCGGGATCACCGAAGCCACGCTGCTGGCCGAAGAGGTCGCAAAATCCGGGGGCGGGATGAACGCCGCCAGCGCAATCCACTTGTCGATCTTCGGTATGCAACCGGTGGTGGTGCACGGGTCCGAGGAACTCAAGCGCCGCACGTTGCCCCGGGTTGCCACCGGCGATCTGCACGTCTGCTTCGGAGTGACCGAACCGGGTGCGGGGCTGGACACGTCGCGCATCACCACATTTGCCAAGCGCGCCGGGGATCACTACGTGGTCAACGGCCGCAAGGTGTGGATCTCCAAGGCGATGGAATCGGAGAAGATTCTGCTGCTCACCCGCACCGAGGCGCACGACGATCTAGCAAGACGGGGCGCCAAGAAGACCGACGGGATGACCCTGTTCCTCACCGACCTCGACCGTGGCCGGATCGACATCCGGCCCATCCCCAAGATGGGCCGCAACGCCGTCTCGTCCAACGAGTTGTTCATCGACAACCTCGAGGTCCCAGTCGAAGACCGAGTCGGCGAGGAAGGCAAGGGATTTCAGTACATCCTCGACGGCTTGAACCCCGAACGGATGCTCATCGCCGCCGAAGCGCTCGGTATCGGCCGCGTGGCGCTGGACAAGGCGGTCAAGTACGCCAATGAGCGTGAGGTCTTCGGGCGTCCGATCGGCATGAACCAGGGCATTCAGTTTCCGCTAGCCGACTCGCTTGCCCGCCTAGACGCTGCCGAATTGATGTTGCGCAAGGCCACTTGGCTCTACGACAACGGCAAGCCCTGCGGCCGCGAAGCCAATACCGCCAAATACCTTTGCGCCGACGCGGGATTCACTGCTGCCGACCGGGCACTGCAAACCCACGGCGGTATGGGTTATGCCGAGGAATACAACGTGGCCCGCTACTTCCGTGAGGCCCGACTGATGAAGATCGCGCCGATTAGTCAAGAGATGATTCTGAACTATCTGGGCTCGCATACCTTGAAACTGCCGAGGAGTTATTGATGGCCAACCCGTTGTTCGATCTCACCGGGAGATCGGCGATGGTCACCGGAGCGGGCAGCGGCATCGGTGCCGCGGTGGCCGAGGCGCTGGCGGCCGCCGGTGCTGCGGTCCTGGTAACCGATGTAAACGTCGACGCAGCTTCCGCTGTGGCCGAACGCATTTGCGCCCACGGCGGCAAAGCCGACAGCGCAGTGCTCGACGTCCGCGACCGAGCAGACGCGGAGGCGGCTGCTGCACGCGCCGCCGGCCTCACCGAAGGAGTGCTGCACATCCTGGTCAACAACGCCGGGGTGACCGCACCGGCGATGTTTCCTGACCTGACCGACGACACCTTCCGCCAGCTGTTCGACGTGCACGTGATGGGGGCGTTTCATTGCACGCAGGCTGCATTGGACTTCCTGCCGACCGACGGCACCGGTCGCATCATCAACGTGACCTCGTCGGCAGGCATCACCGGCACACTGGGCCAGGTGAACTATTCGGCGGCCAAGGCGGGGATCATCGGATTCACCAAGTCGCTGGCTCGTGAGTTGGCGCGCAAAAACGTCCTGGTCAATGCGCTGGCCCCGCTCGCGGCGACGCCGATGACCGAGACAATTCGTACCAACGAGAAATTTGCGGCCACGATGATGGCCCGGATACCGCTGCGCCGCTGGGCCGAGCCGGCAGAGATCGCCGGGGCGTTCGTTTTTCTCGCCTCTGATGCCGCTTCGTACATCACCGGGCAAGTGCTTCCGGTGGACGGCGGCATGGTGATGTGATGCCGCAAAAGCGCGCGCCGCTGGCCGGCATCACTGTAATCGCGCTGGAGCAGGCGGTATCCGCCCCTTTCTGCACACGGGTGCTCGCCGATTTCGGCGCCAGGGTCATCAAGGTCGAGAACCCCAAAGGGGGAGATTTCGCTCGGCACTACGATGATGTAGTCAAAGGTCTTGGGGCACATTTCGTTTGGGCTAACCGCGGCAAGGAGTCGGTCACGCTGGATCTCAAAGCACCGGCTGGGCTGGATGTCTTGCACCGCTTACTCGAGCGAGCCGACGTGCTGGTGTCCAACCTGGCGCCGGGTTCCACGGCCCGGCTGGGGATCTCGCCGGCGGACCTGGCGGTGCGGCATCCGAAGGTTATCGCCGTCGAGATCGACGGTTACGGCTCGGGTGGTCCGTTCTCGCACAAGCGCGCCTACGACCTTTTGGCACAAGCCGAATCCGGTGCCTGCGCCGTTACCGGTTATCCCGGCGCGCCTGCCAAGCCGGGGCCGCCGATAGCCGACATCAGCACCGGGTTGTATTCGGCGTTGTCGATTGTGGCCCTGCTGTATTCGCGAGACCGCGGCGACAATGGTGACGGCGCGGGTAGAGCGGTCAGCGTCAGCCTGTTTGACACCATGACCGATTTGATGGGCTACCCGCTCACCTACACCCAGCATTCCGGTGTCGACCAGGAGCCGTTGGGCATGAGCTCGCCGGCAGTGGCACCTTACGGGGCCTACCGTACCGCCGACGGCCACACTGTGGTGTTGGGTACAACGAATGATCAAGAGTGGCAACGACTGTCGCGAGAAATCTTGCAGCGGCCCGATCTCGCCGACGACGTGCGTTTCGCCAGCAATGCCGGCCGGGTCGCCAACCGTGAGCTCTTGGACGACTTGATCGGGCAGTGGTGCGCCCAGCATGACCTCGAACATGTGCAAAAGACGGCGGATGCCGCCGGCATCGGCAACGCCCGCTACAACCTGCCCAGTGAGGTGCTGGCGCATCCGCAGCTGAGCGCGCGCGACCGCTGGCGTCAGGTGGACACGCCGGCCGGACCGATCCCCGCGCTGCTGCCGCCCCCGGTGATTTCCGGTTACCAGCCACCCATGGGGGCGGTGCCGGGGCTCGGCCAGCACACCGATTCGGTGCTCGCCGATTTTGGGCTGACAAACGAGGAGATCAGCGTGCTGCGGCAACAGGGTGTTATCGGGCCGGCCTATGCGGGATGACCAGCCTGTGCTTCTTTGCGAGGACCGCGACGGCGTGAGGACGCTGACGCTGAACCGTCCGCACCGCAAAAACGCGATCAACCCGGACTTGTGGATCGCGTTACGCGATGCGCTGCGGGTTGTCGCCGACGACCGCGATGTGCGGGCGCTGGTAATCACCGGAGCGGGTGGGGCGTTCTGCTCCGGCGCCGACATCGCCGCTCCTGACGACACCCATCCGGCGTACAAGCTGCGCCGGCTCACCGACGTGGCGTTGGCCCTGCACGAACTGCCGGTGCCGACCATCGCGAAGGTGACCGGGGTCGCCGTCGGTGCCGGGTGGAATCTCGCACTCGGTTGTGACTTGGTGGTGGCGACGCCGGAATCCACGTTCTCCCAGATCTTTTCCAAGCGAGGCTTGTCTTTGGATCTCGGCGGGTCGTGGCTGTTGCCGAAGCTGGTCGGCTTGCAACAGGCGAAGCGGCTTACGCTACTGGCCGAAACTATTGACGCAGAGGAGGCTCAAGCCCTGAACCTGGTGACCTGGGTGGTGTCCAGCGCGGAGATCGATGAGTTCGTCACCGAGCTCGCCGGCCGGTTGGCGGGCGGCCCGGTGATCGCTCTTGCCCAAAGCAAGGCGTTGCTGAATGAAGGCGCGGATCGGACATTGCGCGAGGCGTTGGCCAACGAAGCCCGTGCCCAGGTGGTGAACTTCGCGACGGCCGACGCGGCGGAGGCTTACGCGGCGTTCGCCGAGAAGCGTGAGCCGTCGTTCACAGGTCGATGGGCGGTGCCCAGATCGGAGCGAAACGATGCGTGAAGCGGTGATCGTGGAGGCGGTGCGCACGCCGGTCGGCAAGCGAAACGGGGCGCTGTCGACCATGCACGCCGCCGACTTGTCGGCCGCGGTGCTCAAGGAGTTGGTCGACCGCGCCGATATAGATCCGCAGCTCGTCGACGACGTGATCTGGGGATGCGTGTCCCAGGTCGGCGACCAGTCCAGCAACATCGGCCGCTACGCGGTGCTGGCGGCCGGATGGCCCGAGACGATCCCCGGCACCACCGTCAACCGGGCGTGCGGTTCCAGCCAGCAGGCCCTCGACTTTGCGGTGCACGCGGTGATGTCGGGGCAACAGGATGTCGTCGTAGCGGGCGGGGTGGAGGTGATGAGCCGGGTGCCGCTCGGTGCCGCCCGGGCCACCGGCATGCCCTACGGCCCCAAAGTCCTTGAGCGCTATCACGATTTTTCGTTCAACCAGGGTCTCTCCGCCGAGATGATTGCCAAGAAATGGGGGTTTTCCCGCACCCAGCTCGACGAGTACTCGGTCCAGTCACACGAGCGGGCTGCCGCCGCGCAGGACAGCGGCGCGTTCGACGCCCAAATCGTCCCGGTGTGGGTCGAGAAGGAGCCGGTCACCGCCGACGAGGGCGTGCGACGCGGCACCTCGGTCGAAAAACTCGCCGCCCTGAAACCGGCTTTCGTCGACGACGGCGTGATCCATGCGGGTAACTCTTCGCAGATTTCCGACGGGGCCGCGGCGCTGCTGGTCACGACGCCTGCTATCGCGCTCGACCTCGGTCTGACGCCGATCGTGCGCTACCGCGCGGGCGCGGTCACCGGTGCCGATCCGGTGCTCATGCTCACCGGCCCGATTCCGGCCACCGAGAGGGTGCTGCGCAAGGCCGGAGTCTCGCTGTCCGACGTGGGTGTGTTCGAGGTGAACGAGGCGTTTGCACCGGTGCCGCTGGCGTGGCTGGCCGAAACCGGCGCCGATCCGGACCGGCTCAATCCGCTGGGCGGCGCGATCGCGCTGGGCCACCCGCTCGGCGCGTCCGGCGCGGTGTTGATGACACGCATGGTTCATCACATGCGCGACAATGGGATTCGCTACGGCTTGCAAACCATGTGTGAAGGCGGCGGCACCGCCAACGCCACCCTGGTGGAACTTGTGGCCTGACATGCGTCGAGAACTGTTCACCGACGACCACGAGGCGTTTCGGCAGCTGGCCCGGGATTTCATCGAAAAAGAGATCGAACCGCACTACGCCGAGTGGGAGAAGGCCGGCCGGATGCCGCGCGAGATCTTCGAAAAGCTCGGATCGCTGGGGATGTTGGGCATGGCGATCCCGGAGGAATACGGCGGGGCAGGCCTTCCCGACTACCGCTACAACGTCGTCCTGCAGGAGGAAGCCGCTCGCGCTTTGGTGACGACGGGAACCGTGCGGACCCAACTCGAGGTGATCCTGCCCTACTTCCTGCACTACGCGAACGCCGAACAACGACAACGTTGGTTTCCCGGGCTCGCCGCCGGCACCCTACTGACGGCTATTGCCATGACCGAGCCCGGCACCGGCTCGGATCTTGCGGGCATCCGCACCACCGCGGTGCGAGACGGCGACGAGTATGTGGTCAACGGCGCCAAGACGTTCATCACCGGAGGTTTGCTGGCCGACCTCGTCATTGTGGTGGCGCGCACGTCGACAGATCCGGATGACCGTCGACGCGGGCTGACGCTGCTGGTGGTGGAAGACGGCATGCCGGGCTTCGTCAAGGGCCGCGCACTGGACAAAATGGGCTGCAAGGTGCAAGACACCGCCGAGCTGTCTTTCACCGACGTGCGGGTACCGGTTGCCAACCGGCTCGGCGATGAGGGAAGGGCCTTCGAGTACCTCGGCCATAACCTGCCGCAGGAGCGGATGACGGTCGCCGTCGGCTCAGTGGCGCAGGCTCGCGCGGCCGTCGCCGCAACCATCGATTACGTCAAGCAGCGCAAGGCATTTGGCACACCGGTGGCGTCGTTTCAAAACACGAAGTTCGAGCTGGCCGCCATGGCTGCCGAGATCGAGGCCGCCCAGACCATGGTCGATCGTGCGGTGATGGAACTGGTGGCCGGCGAGCTGTCCGGCTCGGATGCGGCAAAGGTGAAGCTGTTCTGCACCGAGATGCAAGGACGGGTCGTCGACCGGTGTCTGCAGCTGTTCGGCGGCTACGGCTACATGATGGAGTACCCGATCGCCCGGCTGTACACCGATGCTCGAGTGGCTCGCATCTATGCCGGGACGAGCGAAGTGATGAAAGTGATCATCGCCAAGTCGCTCGGTTTGTGAGCGTCGTCAAAAAATTGGTCGCCTGAGACCCTTGTCACAGCGCGGCCAACCAACCTACTGTGTGTTTACTAGGTTGGTTGTGGCAAAGGAGTTCGGTGACGCGGCCGTACGCCACGCTGCTGGCGAAAGGTGAGGACCGCAAACAGCGGATTCTCGAGGTTGCCCAGCGGCTGCTGACCCGCAATGGCTGGCGTAACACGACTTTGGCTCAGATTGCCCGGGAGGCTGGGGTCAGCCCCGCCGGTCTGCTGCACCACTTTCAATCCAAAGAGCAGCTGCTTCACGCGGTGCTCGACGTGCGCGACGCCGACGACGACGCTCACGCGGACCGAGCCGGCGATCTCATCGCGGAAATCGCGCGGGTGCCCGAGCGGTTCGATCGGACACCCGAACTGATGGGCGCGTTCACTGTGCTGCTGGTCGAAAACCTTCTTCCGGATGCACCGCTGCACGGTCGTCTTCTGACGCGGTATCGCGACGCGCGTGACATCGTCGCGCAGCTCATCCGCCGTGGGCAGGAGGCGGGCCAGTATCGCGCGGATATAGATCCCACCGTAAAGGCAGTCGAAATCCTCGCCTTCATCAACGGAATGGAAACCACATGGTTGCTCGATCCATCGATACCGCTAACCGAGGTGTTCAAGGGGTACGCGGAGTCGCTGGCGCGCGAGCTCGCGCCGCAGAGCCGGAGGTAAGGTACCGGCTCGATGTGGTCGGCGCCAGCGTCGTCGATGTGGTGATGTTCGCGGGCGGCTGGTTGTTCGACCGGGCGATGGCAGGTTGGGAAGTCACCGTACTGCTCACCGATCATCCCGATGACCGGCCGTTGCGGATCCTCGGCGCGCGGACGCTTGACCTGGAATACGCGTTGGCGGCCGCAGACCACTGGCCGCGTCCCCAGACGCTGGCTGCTGCCGCTGATCTCTGCGGGTGTGATCCTCGAGTCCGGCAGGGCGTGTTGCAGGCCCTCGACCATGGCGTTACCGAAGTCACGTTGTGGGGGGACAGCTGGCCGGCCGAGCTCGAGGGCAGCGTTGGCCTGGTGCAGCACGAGCTCAGTGCCGCTGCGCAGGCGTTCAAAGCCCATGCCCTCGCGGCCGCCGCGGTCCCGGCGGCGGTCGTCGGCGCGACGGAGACTTTCCGAAGCGGGGTCATGGCGTCATCGGTGGCGGCCGACCTCGTGCCCGCAGGCTGACGCCATAGGCCTTCACGTTGACGGCGAACAGCCGCTGTGGAAATCTAATACTCACAAGTGAGAGGCAGATTCTCGTTAATCGAGATTGTCGAATGGAGTAGCGGATAGTGACTGACTTGACCGCAATGGATTTCTTCCGCGACGAGCGGCTTGTCGAGAATCCGTACCCCTACTTCGAGGCTTTACGCCAGCAGTGTCCGGTGGCGCGCGAACCGCATCACGACGTGATGATGGTGACCGGTTGGGACGAGGCGGTCGCGGTGTTCAACGATGCCGAGACGTTCTCGTCGTGCATCTCGGTGACCGGGCCATTTCCCGGCTTCCCGGTGCCGCTTGAAGGCGACGACATTACCGAATTGATCGAGCAGCACCGCGATGAGCTGCCGTTCAGCGACCAGCTGCCCACGCTCGACCCGCCGACACATACCAACCATCGCGCGCTGCTGATGCGGCTGATCACCCCGAAGCGTCTGAAGGAAAACGAGGACGCGATGTGGATGCTCGCCGACCGCGTGCTGGACGACTTCTTGGTGGGGGGTCAGGGCGAGTTCATCAAGGGCTTCGCCGCTCCGTTCACACTGTTCGTGATCGCCGATCTGCTTGGCGTGCCCGACGCCGATCGCGACGACTTCGTCCAGAATCTTCACCGCCATGTGGGCGGCGGCCTGGGCAGCACGGAAGGGGAGTCCCTGGCGCACAGCCCGCTGGAATTCATCTACGGCCGGTTCGCGACCTATATCGAAGATCGCCGCCGCGAGCCCCGTGATGATGTGCTGACCGGGCTGGCAACTGCGACGTTCCCGGACGGCTCCATACCTGACGTTGCCGACGTCGTGCGGGTGGCGACCAATGTGTTCTCGGCAGGGCAGGAAACCACCGTGCGCCTGCTGGGCAGCGCGTTGAAGATCATGGCCGAAAACCCCGATGTCCAGCAGTTGCTCCGCAAAGACCGCAGCAGGATCCCGAATTTCATCGAAGAGACGCTACGGCTCGAGAGCCCGGTCAAGGGCGACTTCCGCTTATCTCGCGTTCCCACTGCGGTGGGCGGTGTCGAAATGCCCGCCGGCACAACGGTAATGGTCTTGCAAGGGGCTGCGAATCGTGACCCTCGTCGCTTTGACGAGCCCGACAGGTTTGATCCGGGTCGCAAGAACGCTCGGCAGCACCTGGCGTTCGGGCGGGGCATCCACACCTGCCCTGGCGCGCCACTGGCACGTGCCGAGACGCGGGTGGGCATCGAACGACTCCTCGACCGCACAGCCGACATCAGAATCTGTGAGCGGCTACACGGGCCGGCGGATAACCGCCACTACCACTATGTTCCGACCTATATCTTGCGCGGCCTGACCGAACTGCACCTGGAGTTCGACCCCGCATGAGGGTCGCGGTAGACGACCAGCGTTGTCGCGGTCACGGCGTGTGTACCACGTTGTGCCCCGAGGTGTTTCAGCTCAACGACGACGGCTATTCCGAAGTTCAGGTGCCCGAAGTACCTGCCGGGCTGGAGTCGGCGGCTCGCCAGGCGATCGCCGACTGCCCCGAGCAAGCCATCAGCGAAAGCTGACTGTAGACAAGGAGATCCGTTGGCCAAGGGCTACATCATTTTGACCGAAGCCATCAAAGACCCCGAGGGCATGAAGGCCTACGGTCAAGCGGCCGGCGCGGCGATGGGCGGTGTCAACATACTGGCGGTGGACACCTCACCCCAAGTCCTCGAAGGGAATTGGCACGGTGACCAGACCGTCGTCCTCGAGTTCGACTCGGTCGAGGCCGCTCGAAAGTGGTATGAATCCGAGGCCTATCAAAACGCAGCCAAGCTGCGGCAAGCGGCCGCCGACTGCAACGCGGTCATCATCTCGGGGTTCGAGGCCCCGTCGGCTTAGAAGGGCGGTGGGTCGTCGGGGTCGCCGTACCCAACTGCCCAGGTGTAGGCGTGTTGTCGGGCGAGTCGGTCGTCTCGGTTTCGGTTGCGCTCAGCGGTGATTCGTTGCGATCGCTCCTGGGCCCGGGTGCGGCGTCTGCTGGGCATCATTGCGGTGCGCTCGCCGCACCGGGTGCTCACCCGCACCACCGGGTCGGCCAGGTCGCCGGTAGGCACGGTCAGCGGTGGAAACAGGATCGCGCTGCCCGGCGTGGTGACATAGGTGCGTCCACCCGGTAGCGTCCAAATCACTGTGCCGTCGGGTAGTTGCTTGTCGCGCCAGCCCCAAAAAGTCTTGAGCAAGTGATGTTTTCGGCACAAACACTTCAAATTGGAGGCGTGCGTGGCACCCCCATCGGCGTAGGGAATCGTGTGGTCGATGTCACAATAGACCGCGGGTTGATCACACCCTGGGGCACGGCAGGTCAAATCCCGGCACCGCACAAAGTCTGCCAGTTTGGCCGAGGGTACATACCGAGGTTCGGGCGGAGCGTTCAGGGGATGCAGCACCGGGCACATCCGGGCCGACTTGGCCAATTCGGCGACCACCTTGGCCGGGATAAGCCCGTCAGCACCTGCCATAAACCCCGGCGTGGTACTGGTGCCGTCGACGCTGTCTTGGGTAGCAATCACGTGAATTACCGTGCTATGGGCCCGATTGCCGCCCCGACTGGTGGTGCAGTCGGGCTTTCCGCAGGTACAGGCTAGCCGCTCGGCACCGGCCACCAGCGCATCCAGGGCATCGGCGCGCCGCTGGGCGCGGGTGCGCGGATCGGCGGCACACACCGTGGCAGCCAACTCATCGAGCCGACGATCCAGCGCTCGCCCGGTGCTGGCCAACACATTGCCGTACACCTCGGCGATTCCAGGTTGCAATTCCGACACATCCAAGTAGCGGTCCTTGATTTCTTTCTTGGTACGCCGCACCGCATCCGGGTCGTGGCGGCCCACAATGGCGTCCACCCGCGTCGCCAAGCTGAATCGGCTCAGCGCTGCCCAGCGCGGGGCCCGCACCGCGAGCTGGGCGTCCACCGCTGCGAGGGCCTTCTCATCGGTGATCAGCGCGGTGCGGTTAGCGATGGTGTTGAACATCGGATAGTTGATGTCCCCGGCCGCTAGACACTGGCCCAGCTTCGGTAGCCGCTCACGCAGCACCAGCGCATCGGTCATATAGCCCGAGGCCGTGCGTGGCCCGACCCGCAACGCGGCAGCCAGCTCGCGCGCAATCTCATCCCACAGGTCCACCGTCCATTCCGGGTGATTCCCGTACTGGCGATTGCGCAACTCGATCAGATCGGCCACCGCGTTCAACCGGCGAGCCGTGGCCTGGGCCTCACAACGGGCCGCGGCACATACCGCATCGATGAGCTCGACCGATTCCGGCGACGACTCAAGCGTCTCGAACATGCTTGCGATGGTAAGCGGAAGGTATGACAAGAGCTGCCATAGCTTGGCCCGGCTGTGGACGTAGACCGGAGTGTGGAAAACGGGCCGGCACGTCGTCACAAAATCAAGATGAATGGGTCGACGTGTTTGGGTCGTACCACGGCGAAGTGGTGGCGGTCGACGGTTGCGATCTCCCACGTGTAACCGTTCGGCAGTGGCTACCACCGATGCGTCGACCGTGCTCAATGGCAGGTTTCGATATCGCGCGACAAGCTCAGCGATGCGCAGCCAGTCCACGACAGCGACAGGCTCCACCCTGAATGCGCCCGCAGCGAACCGACACGTGCTTGAGTTATATGCGTCCGGGCATTCCGCCGATGTGTTCAGGCATTTCGCCAATGTCCCGTGGCGTATCGGCACCTATCGGCCCACCGGGCGTCTCGCCCAGTGGTTCTTGCGGCGGTGCAGCCGGCGCAGTTGGGGATCCGCCGGACCGGTGGGAATCCCCGGATTGGGATCGTCGACAGGAGCGAGCGTACCGGGCAGCCTGCGACGCGGCGCGGCGCGGCGCGCACGCCGGGAAGGCCGCACCCGTCGCGGTTGTTCCAATAAGTGCCACGGCCACAACGGTTCTCGTCGCCGTTCCACGCAATTTCCAAGCCATCAGCCCACCCATCGCTCCTTACCTGCAGGGCATACGGACCTAACAAGCCGCACCGATGTTTGTCAACGCATCGCCCACGCTTCAACGCACGACCGCTTACCGTGCGGGCGGAAATGGACATGACGCAGTTGTCGTTCGACACAAGACAGGATTGATGCAGGCCGCTGCGTCAGCCGTTTATTCCTTGATCGATATGGCCTGGCGCGGACACTGGCGCACTGCCTCGCGGACCAACTCCTCGTTATCCGGAGTCACCTCCGGCTGAAGCACGGTCAGCATGTCGTCGTCACCGAGGTGAAACACCTCGGGAATGATGCCCATGCACACGCCGTTGCTTTCGCAAAGACCGAAATCGACTTCCACTTTCTTCATCGCAACACCTTCACCGGTACGTTCTGCCAGCCCGCAACATTTTGCATGTGAACGCGCCGGCAACCCTCCCAGTCCACCTCGTAACGAGGCATGAAATCGAGCAGCTTCTCTAGCGCGATCGCGCTTTCCATCCGCGCCAGTGCCGCGCCAAGGCAGCTGTGAATCCCGTAGCCAAATCCCAAGTTTTGCGCTTCCGATCGGTCGCGGTCGATGTCGAATTTGTCGGGGTCGGTCCACACCGCAGGGTCGCGGTTGGCTGCGCCGTTGATGAGGAACACCGGCTTTCCGGCCGGAATCGTAACACCGTGCAGCTGGACTTCTTTCACCGAGCAGCGGACCTGATACTGGGAGGGCGCTTCGTAGCGCAATAGTTCTTCCACCGCGGCTGGGATCTTGCTGCGATCGTCGAGCAGCTTCTGCCACTGCTCGGGGTTGCGTGCAAAAACCACCGGCGCATTGCCGACCAGCTTGGTGACTGTCTCGGCCCCCGCGCCGCCCAATAGTGTTGCAAATCCAGCGATCTCAAGGTCATCCAGCTTCCGCTTCTCGCCGTTCTCGCATTCGAGTTCGGACTCGATGAGCTTGGTGAGCAAATCATCACGCGGATCGGAACGGCGTTGCGTCACCAGATCGTAGTACAGCATCGCGGTGTTGATATTGGCCTGCATACCCGACTCCCCGACTTCGACCTGCCCGGGTTCGCGGGTCAGCGATTCGTCAATCCAGTGGCGAATCTGCTGCGCGTGCTCCTCCGGTACTCCCAGCATCGTCGTAATGACCTCCACCGGAAAGGGACCGGAAAAATCCTGCACCACATCGAACCGATCCGGGTCAACCGCGCCGAGGTACTTGTCGATCTTCTCGGTGACCATCTGCCGCTGAGACTGGATGGCACGCGGTGTGAACACTTTGTTGAGCAGGCTACGCATGTGCCGGTGCTCAGGAGGATCCATGAAGATAATCGACTTCTGCGGTGTACGCTGTCCGGACCGTACCATCGACAGGTCGATGCCGTATGCGGACGAATACGTCTCGAAATCCTTGAGCCCCGCGGCCACATCCTCGTGACGAGTCAATGCGTAGAAGTCGTATTCCTCGCTGTAGTAGACAGGCGCTTCCTCCTGCATTCGCCGGTACGTCTCGTACGGGCTGTTGAAGAATTCCTCGGAGAACGGATCGAAGACGACTTTCGGCTTAGTCACTGACTCCTCCTCAGCGGCGACCTGCGGGCCTGGACCGTTACAGCGGAATGGTTGACTGTAACGCTAACAGTAGCGCGTCGGCGCGCGGACCGGAATGGAATCTTGGCCAGATGTCAGCTCTTCACCGCGGCATCGATCACGGCATCGAGCAAGCCGAGGTCGCTTCCAAGTTCACCGGCGATCGTTCTGGCTACGGCGACGTCCTTGCCGACGAATTCCCGCACGGTTTCGACGAACGACGCGAGCGACCCGCGTGCCGCGACCATGTTCAGCACCCGGCTGCCCGCGCTGCCATAAGGGAGGGCCGCCAGCAGGGTCGGCTCCGGCACGCCGAGCCGCTTTCCGAGCTGCGTGGCTTCGGCGAGCAGCCCGATCTGCGCGGTGAAAATCGCCGTGCTCACCAGCTTCACCTTCTGGCCTGCGCCCGTTGGCCCGACGTGCAGGACAGGATCGCCGTAACAGCCCAATGCCGGCCGCAGGCGGGCCACGGTCTCGTCGTCGCCGCCCACGAACAGCGTGAGTTTGCCGGCCGCAGCGTCGTGCGGGCTCCCGCTCAGCGGCGCATCGGCGACGGCCACGCCATGGGTTGCGGCGTGGGCGGCGATCGCCTCGACGGTGGCAGGACTTGCGGTGGTGTGCACGACCAGCGCCGCACCGGGGGCCATGGTCACGAGCAGGTCGCTGTCCAGGCAGACGTGCCGGACTTGTTCGTCGCTAAACACGCATACCACGACGACGTCGGCTGCGGCGGCTGCCGCGCAAACGTCGGCTACCGCAGCGGCACCCAATTCTGCTACGCCAGCGCGCTTTTCGGCCGAGCGGCCCAGAGCACGCACGTCGTGGCCCCCTTCGACCAGGCGGGCCACCATGGGACGGCCCATCCGCCCCGCACCGATGAAACCGATTCTCACCTCGGGTGACCCATCAAGGTCAGCGCCGCGTCAGCGGCGTCGAGCACCGCGCCGGGTTGGGCAGACGCTCGTTCGGCCAGGTCGGCCACCAGCCGGACATCTTTCTGCAGCAGCGCGCCCGCCAGGCCGGCGAGCCGGTCGAGACCCCCGGCACCCCCAAGGGCGCTGAGCGCGAAACTGTTTCCGCTACCACGGGAAATGACCTCGGTGAGGCCATCGGGGGAGACGCCCAGCGCCTGTCCGAGGGCCAACGTGGTAGCGGCCGTGGCCAGGTTGGCGGTGAACAGCAGGTTGTTGAGCAGCTTGGTGGTTTGCCCGGAGCCCACATCGCCGAGATGGACCACCGCAGCGGCGTACGTTTCAAATACTGGCCGGCACTGCTCGACCACGTCGCGGTCACCACCGACCATCACCAGCAGGCGACCTTCCGCCGCCGCGTCGCCGCCTCCGCTGACCGGTGCATCGATGACTGAGACTCCTCGCGCCGCAGCCTTTTTCGCCAATTCGCGGCAGGTGTTGGGATGCACGGTGCTGTGCACCGCAATCACGCTGTTGGGTTTGGCCCCGGCCAGCAGCCCGTTGTCGCCGTGGGCGAGTTCCTCGACGTCGGCGTCACCGACGACGCACAGGCAGATCAGATCGCTGGCCGCGGCGAGTTCGACGGGTGAGCCGGCAACCTTGGCCGCAGTGTCGGCAAACGGTTCGAGCGACGTCGCCCTGCGCGCCCACAAGGTGGTCGGGTAGCCGGCTTCGACGATCCGCCGTGCCATCGGTCCGCCCTGGCTGCCCAGTCCGATGAACCCGACCTGCATTAGCCGGCCTCCAAATCGACATCGGCACTTAACGGATCCGCGACCGCAGGAATCTCCCGGGCGACGACGCACTGCTCGACGAAGGCAAAAACCTTCAGGTGGTAAGCGAAGGCTGTGTAGCCGAGGCTGAGATTGTGTCCTGCGCCCGCCTGTTCATTGATGGTCACACGCGGTGACGCCGAGAACATTTCTGTGATCTCAGTCAGCGCCGCTTCGTCGCACTGCCAGACCTGCTCATATTCAGCGACGGTGAACTGGACCGGGACCCGAACCTGCGCTGCGAGTGCCGGAAAGTCTTGGCGGGCCCAGTTTGTCACCACGGTGTGCTCGTACTCCGGAGCCGTCGATGAATTCGTGATTCCGCTGCGCACATCCGGCGGATACAGCCACGTCGGATGCCACAACAGCTCGCCCAGGCCGGCAGGGCGGTGGTCGCGCGTCGCTGCCTTGAGAACCTCCCGGCTGGCGGGGTGATAATGCGTGCCGGTTCCGGCCAATTCGATACCGAGAAGCTGGTCGCCGCGATCGTCGGCGGCCATCCGTAGCGCCAGCTCACATCCGCCTGAATGCGCCATCACGAACAACCCGGCTCCGCATGACCGCTCACCGAGGATACGCTCTACGGCCGCATAGGCGAGGTTGACCCGTTGCTCGGCATGCGTCATCGCCTCCGGGTATGGCCCCGAGCTGCCATAGCCCGGGCGATCGAGTGCGATCACCGTAAAGCCCAACGCCGCGCCGGTCCGCAGTAAGGACAGCCGCGGGTGGCCCGGGCAGTCGAAATACGCTGCGGTGGTGCCACCCCCGTGCAGGGCCAGCACTACAGCCCTCGGTTGTTCGGATTCAGCGACCAGTGCTGACATCGGCACGCCGTCGGCGGCCACCACCCGGGCACGCGGGGTCATGCGTCGGCCCGCAACAAGAGCACGCCGCTGGGCGTGAGACCGCCGCTGCTCACCACGCCGACACGTGCGCCAGGGACCTGACGGTCACCGCATTCGCCGCGCAACTGGCTGACCGCTTCGTGGAGCAGACCCATGCCATGCGTGCGGCCGTGCGAGAGCTGGCCGCCGTGAGTATTGAGCGGTAACAGGCCGTCTCGGGCGATGTTCTTGCCGCCGTCCAAAAACTCCTTGGCCTCGCCGATTCCGCAGAAGCCGAGCGCCTCGATCCAGGACAGGCAATTGATGGTGAACCCGTCGTAGAGTTCGGCGACGTCGACGTCCTGTGGTGTCAGCGAGGTGCGTGTCCACAAATGGGCCGCCTGTCCCAGCACCTGGGGTTCGTGAGTCAAAGTGCTTTGGTCCCAGTCGATCCGCTCGATGATCTGAGTTCCAACCGCCTCCACCAACACCGGCGGTTTGGCCAGGTCACGGGCGGCGTCGGCCGCGGAGACGATGACGGCGATCGCCCCGTCACAGGGAACGTCGCAATCGTAGAGGCCAAAGGGCGTCGTGATAGGCCGCGCGTTCAGGTAGTCGTCCATCGTGAGTGGTTCGCGATAGATCGCGGTCGGATTGAGTTCCGCATTTGCTCGCTGGTTCAACGCGATCCAGCCCAGCGTCTCCTTCGTTGTTCCGTACCGATGCATGTGCCGCTGCGCGTTTTGCGCCAAGGTGTGCGCGGCGGACGTCGCGCCAAATGGCATCAGCCAGCTCGTAGTGCGACCGCCGGGCGGAATGTGGCCTTGCTGCTTGTTTTGTTTCAAGAGCTCGTTGTAGGTGGCTTCCCACAACGTCCGGAAGCACAGCACATGTCGGGCCAGACCGCTGGCGACCGCGAGCATCGCGGCGATCACCGATCCACCCGGGCCGAAGGTTTCGATGCCGCCGTTGTGCCACGTCGGCCGGATTCCCAGCGCGGCCTCGAGCGCGGTCACTCCGCCCTCCCCGAATCCACCGAGATTGCCCCCGCCTGGATACGTTGATAGGCCGTCGATGTCATCGAAGGTCAAGCCGGCATCAGCGATCGCGGCTTGGCAGGCCTGCATGGTGAGGGTAAGTGGCGGTACCATCAACCGGCGGCCGATGTCGGACATGCCGATTCCGGTGAGCGCGACCTTGTCCTCGAACTTTTGGCGGGTGAGCATGGGCCTGACATATTCGCCGAACCGCTCCGGCGGAATCTCGTCGACCGGTAGGGCGGCGATGGCACCATTTGCGGGACGAAACAGCGGCAGCCACACATCCTCAGCCTGCTCGAAGACCACCTCTACCGGCTGACCCAACTCCAGCTGATCGGGGTCACAGTCAATAATGTTGGTGGTCAATCGGACTCGCGGATCCTCGACGATCGCGACTTGTGCCACCACATATGGCGCCGGTAATCCGGGCAGGCTGAACCGGTGATTGACGGTGAAGCCGGCCAACGTTGCCCGACCGGAAACTGCGCGCACCCCCAGATTGTGTGAGCGACAGTAACGGCAGACCGGGGCCGGGGGATGGATCAGCGCGTGGCACTCCAGGCATTCCTGAAACCGCAGCGTTCCGTCGGCGCCTGAGGTCCAGAAGAACTCGTTGTCATGCGTGAGCAGCGGCAGTGGGCGACCGGTCAACGCGTGAACCCCCACTCGGCCTCATTCTCCTCGGTTTTCAGGCTCGCGGCAGGGTCTTCCGGGGTACTCGACGGCGGCCTTGTGTCGTGGGGTCTATGTTCACCAATCTCCATGATCGCGTGGACCGGACAGTCCAGCAGCGCCCGCATGACCGCGTCGCGATCCTCCTCGAGTACGGTGCCGTCCCCGGTCAGGGACGCATATCCCCAGTCGTCGAGTGAAAAATACTTCGGCGCATGCTTGGCGCAGATGCCGAAACCGTCGCAGATGGTGCGGTCTAGGCGGATGGTCATGCGTGCGCTCATACCGGTTCCACTTCGTAGGGCCGATCAGCGCGAAATGCACCGAGACGGCAAGGCTGGCAAGCGTTATCGAGATGGCGCTCCACCGCGTGCGGAAATTGATCCAGCAGGCTGGCCGCCATGTTGGTGGCGGCATCGAGAGTCGCGCAGGCGCCGCGGCCACGCAACATCACCGACCAGCGCCGCAGCCGCGCCAGATCTTCGGCGGTCGCCGCACCGTCACGCAACGCTCCGGCGACGGCGGCCATCGCCGCAGTGCCGTTGAAACACGACCCGCACTGGCCGGCGTTCTCACGGTCGAAATACGCCAACACCGACGCGGCCACCGCCACCGGGCAGTCGTCGGTCAGTAGCGAGATCGCGCCGGCGCCCAGCCCGCTTCCCAGCCCCCGCAGCGTCTCGTAGTCCAACGTGGCATCGAGCACAACACGGTTGAGTAAGCCGGCGAAATAGCCGCCCATTAGCACACCCTGCACCTGTTCGGTCGAAACGCCATGCAGCGCAAGTACCTCGGTGAAAGGCAGGCCCAGGGGTAACTCGTAGAGGCCCGGCGGCCGCCCCGCCCCGGTGAGGGTCAGCAAAAACGTGCCCGGCGACATCGGGGTGCCCTGCGCGCGAAACTCCGCCGAGCCGTGCCGTTGCAGATATGCCAAGTTGGCCAGCGTTTCGACGTTGCTTACCAGGGTGGGTCGCCCGCCGACGCCCTCTTCGAATGGGCGCGGCGGCTTGTCTGTTGGCTTGACCGGACCACCGTTGAGTGCGCGGACTGCAGCGGTCTCTTCACCGGCCACATACCCAGGTTCAACCATCCACACCTGCACGGGGACACCTAATGCGTCGGTGTCCAGTTCGGTTAGCGCCGTTTCGATGCTGCGCGAAGATTCCGGGTCAGACACATAAACGTATGCGCGGTCAGCGGCCACGATGGCCGCGGCCAACCTCAGCCCGTCCAGGATCAGGTGTGGCCGGTGGCGCAGCAGCCAGCGGTCCTTGATCGACGCGGGCTCCCCTTCTTCGCCGTTGGCGACCACGACCGCGCCGAGGCCGCTGCGTAGTCCGTTGTCGCGCACCGCGCGCAGCTTCACTGCAAGGGGGAAGGCCGCACCGCCGCGGCCCAGCAAGCCGCTGCGCTCGACCTCGGCCAGCAACTCGTCGGCGGAGATCAGGGGCTGATAGCCGCCGAAGTCACGGTAGGCCCCGTAGTCCTCTCGCCCCGGTTGATCGCGCAGCAGCCGGGGCGGGCAACCGGGCCAGGCGGCAGCGGTGACAAGCGATCTGGTGGTGGCTTCCATCAGTGGGCTCTCGCTAGGCTTTCTACATGCGAACCGCGGTGGTGCGGGTCAATGTCGACCCATCGGGTGCGCTCACACCAGCGCAGCTGGAGCAGGGCATGACCACGCTCCTGCAGCTCGCCGGGGCGGTCGGTGCCGAAGTGGTGCAAAGCGACCTGGCCGCAAAACCGGTCAGCCGCCGAGAGGTGCAGCTGCTGATCTCGGGTAACGAGGCTGACAGCGTCAAGCAGACCGCAATCGACCTGTGCTCCAACGCTTTCGGAACCAGCCCGGCTGCCGGAGTGATCACCTACGTCAGCAGGGGAACAGACGATGACGCCCGTGGAGTGCTCTCTGGTTTCGGCCTTACCGGCGAAATCAGGCGTGTTCCAGGCGACGACGGCTACGACATCGTCTACGTGACGTTGCCTCGGGCCGATCTGGAGCGCGTCCCGGAAAGCCGGATCCACACTGCCTTGGAAGCCTCGCTTAACTGCGAAGTCCACATCCTCACGAAGTAACATCACTTTGCCAGGAATTCTAGGATGGCAGGCGCTGCCTGCACCCAAGTGTCGAACATGTTGAAATGCTTGACCTTTCCCGTGGCGCGCTCCTCGGCTGCGCGCTCCCAGGCGTCTTCTGGCCAGGGCGGGTCGATGAGCTTCGACCCTTTGATCAAGCAGCTGACCTCCAGCGACGTCCGCTTGGGATGATCCCAGTCATTCTCCCCGCCGCGGATGATCAGTGTGGGAACCGTGATGCGGTCGAACATTTCGTCGTCGACCCCGGGGATCGTTTGCCCCGGCTTGGGCACGAAGGCATTGAGCCAACGCAACATCACCTTGAGAAACTGGTCGCGGTCCAGGTCGAGGATTCGCTGCTTGTTGTTCGGGTTGTCCTCAATCCGTTCCCGCCATTCGGGTACTTTGAGAAGCGCTTCGATTCCGCCGCCGCGGACCGCGAGGATGCTCGGGATCACGTAGTAGGAGCCCAGCACGAACGTCCCGTACACCCCGCCGACGATGTTCCATACCACGAGCTTCGTGACGAGCTCCGGGTAGAGCATCGCGGTCAGCATGGAATCGCGCGCGCCACCCGAACCACCGGCGATGATGCACGGCCCGAAGCCGAGTTTGGTGAGCAGGCCGTGCAGCGTTTCGGCACGCATATGCGACTCGCTTTGGCCGTAGAACTGGACATCGGAAGCACCGCAGTTCGGCCGGTCCCACAGCAATACCCGGTAGCCGCCGTCGACCAGAGCCTCGGCCAACGGCCGCAGGCCGGGCACGTTTTTGCTAAATCGGCCGCCAGGCGTCAAAACGATCAGATCGCCCGATTCACCTAGGATTTCGTATACGACGTTACCGCCATTGATCTCGAGAGCAGGCACCAGTGTTTCTCCTCGGCTCAGGCCATCACCAGTACGTCGTTGCCCACCACTCGCACCGGGTAGGTGCGGATGCTCCATTCTGGTTTGACCGCGGTGGTGCCGGTCGCGAGCTCGAAACCCCATTGGTGCCACGGGCAATAGATGTATTCCTGGTCGCGGACCATCACCGCGTCGCCGGGCGCGTTCTCGTCGACGACGGTGCGACCCCGCAACCGTCCCGAGCACAGCGGACCCCCTTGGTGGGGGCAGTAATTCGCGATCGCGTAGAAGGTGCCGTGCACGTTGTACACTCCCACGCCGTGACGCCCGATGGGCACCAACTTATGTGTGCCCGGCGGGATTTCGTCCACCGTGGCGACGACGTGTTCGCGGCCCTGGGCCAGCCGGGGCCGTGCAGTCTCAACGGGCATTTAGAACACCCGGACCTGACCTTCGAGGACAGGAACCGTCTCGGGAAGGTGATAGGTCGCAATGCCGTTTTTGAACATGACCGCTTCGCGGGCCGCTTTCGGCAGATGCTTGACCAGCCAGCGCGGGTCGTCGAAGGTCCAGTGCGGGTAATCCGAGGAGTACAGCAGAATCTTGTCGCACTCCATCCACTCCAGCACCCGAGTCAGCTCGGTCTTGTCCTCCGGGTAATCCAGTGGCTGCGTCGTGAACTTGATGTGCTCCTTGAGGTATTCCGACGGCTTGCGCTTGATGTCCATCCGCGACTTGCGGGCTTCGTAGATCGCGTCCATCCGCCACATCAGCGGCAGCACCCAGGTGAAGGCGTGCTCGACGAACACGATCCGCAGCGTCGGGAAACGGTCGAACACGCCGTCGAAGATCAGGCTCATCACCTGGTTCGCGGCCAAAAGCGAGTAGGTGACCATGAAGTCGTGGTTGTAGCTGGGGAACCCCACCGGCGGCATCGGCAGCATCTCGTAGTTGCTGCGAGACAGGTGGCAGCTCACCACGATGTCGTGTTTGGTCGCAGCGGCCCACACCGGGTCATACATGGGGTGGCCCCAGGACGGTCGCGGCTCGGCCTTGAGCAGGATCTGCGCCATGTACGGGTGGCCGGCCCACCGTTCGATCTCACGGGCCGCGCCCGCAGGATCCTCGACCGCCACACAGATCGACCCGCGCCAGCGCTGGTGCCAGTTGTTGTGGCTGTCAAGCCAGTGCTTGTCCTGCCAGTCGTTGAGCGCGGACGACATCGCTTGGTGGGCTTCGGGTAGGCGGGGTGTGCGACCCCCCGGCTCCAGGATCGCGATGTCCGAACCCGCCTCCATGATCAGCTGCCGAAACGCCATATCCGGGTCGCTGCCCGGGAACTCGCCGTCGGGCGGGAAGGTGTCCACGCGCATCGCGTAGGAATGTGCGTAGTCGGGGGCGTCGTAGTAGATCAGCTCACCGACCTTGTGCTCGAGGAAAAACTTGCTCCGCCACGGCTCCGGGATGTACTGAATCAATTCGCCGCGTTTAGGCACCGGGTGAACGTCGGAGTCGACGCACCGCACGGCGATGCGTTCGGCCGCCGGAACCCGCTCTTGAACTTGTGTCACGGTCATCGTCGTCTCCCTTTGTCTACGTCTACTGTGCGGCCAACTGGACCGGAATGTCTATGCCATACAGCTCGGCGGCATTGCGCCAGCACACCTTCTCGCGCTGCTCGGCGGTGAGCGCTCTGGGCAGCTTGCTGACATCCCAGCAGTGCCAGTGCGGATAGCTCGACCCGAACATCACCATGTTCTCTTTGCCCGTGAAGCTGAACCACTGGTCGGCGAACTCGGCGTCGCCGGGACCGTCGAAGCTGCCCGCGACGAAATACACGTGCCCCGGTAGATAGTCGCTGGGTATCCGCGGCGCCCACGGTGTTTGCTCGAGGTGGGGCCGACCGAAGACATCCATTCGCCAGATGAACGGGGTTAGGAAGTCCGCGGCACCGTCGGCCCACACGAACTTCACTCCTGGGAACCGTTCGAAGACCCCCTCGGCGATCATGTTCATCAGGTGGTACAGGTAGTTCAGCGCCATGAAGCTGACGTACTGCTCGTAGGTGCGGGTGTGGCCCGACGGCGTCGGCGGGAAACCAATGCCTTCGCCGGTCTCGATATGCACGGCCACCGGAAGGTTGGCGTCGGCCGCGGCCTCCCACAACGGCCAGAATTGTGGTTTGCCATAGAGTTCCCGCGACTGCAGCGGAACACCGATCTGTACCACGCGGGGGTGGTCCCGGTATTTCGCGAGCTCGCGCAGCGCACCAGCGATGTCGTCGGGGTTCACCCGGATGGTCCCGCGAAACCGGTCACCAAAGGCCGGGGACTCCAGCCAGCGCGACACCATCATCTCGTTGTGCGCTGCACACAGCGCGCTGCCCAAATGCCGGTCAGGCATGATGCCCCGGCCCATTGGATGCAGGACCGCAACGTCGACGCCGCGCTCGCTGAACAGGTGATTGCCGACGAAATCGGGATCGGAGCCGGGATAGCCGCGATCCGGACCGCGGGTGTCGCGGGCATATTCACCGCCGGGCGCCCCGTACCAGTCCATCTCGTAGTCGGGAAAGCCCCGGCTCTTGAACGGCTCGCGCAGGAATTTGCGGAGGTCAGGCGTGGACGCGAAAAAGATGTGCACGCTCGCGTCGACAAGCGGCGTACGCGTTCCGTCGGGGTGCTGTATCACTAAACCAACCCTTCGCGGTTCCAACCACCGAGTCGGACCAGCTGGTCATACGATAGGTAATCTAACATTTCCGTTGTTCGCCAATCAACGCGTTTCCGGTAAGCATTTCGATTCACCATTGTCCCAGGTGGCCGCCACTATCGCCACCGTTCACTGTAAGTGGTGTTCTTGTCATTGGACAATATCATTCTCCCCTCGACTTGTTACGGCCGCTTGGCCTCCATCCGACGCGGACGAGGCGCACTGGAGACTGTCACTGCGCTAATCGGAGAATGATATTCTCAAGCTGTCGGCGACCACAGCGAGGAGGCGGGCGGGGATGCTTTTGGAGTTCGATGCTGACCAGCGACTGTGGCAAGACACGGTGCGCGATGTCGTCACCAAACAATGCCCGCCATCGCTGGTGCGCAGCGTCGCCGAGGACGCCGTCGACCCCACACCGCTATGGAAGTCCTATGTGGACCTCGGCTGGACCGAGCTGAGCGAGCCGACGAGCGCGGTGGAACTGGCCATCGTGCTCGAAGAGTTGGGTCGCGCCACCGATCCGACGCCGTTTTTGGCCACGATGACCCAATTCGCGCCGTTGGCCGGCGGGCGCTACGACCCGCACGAGTCGGGCACCGCGGTGTATCACGGGGTGGCCGCGCGTCGAGATGGCCAGGGATGGGTCCTAGAGGGCACGGCCCGCCACGTCCTCGATGGTGACCGGGTGGACCGGCTGGCGGTGGTGACGGACGCCGGGGTCTTCATTGTCGGCGCCGGTGAGGTATCTGCCCGCCGCAGTTCGGTGTTCGACCCGGTATTGCATGTCGCCGAGGTGACATTCGCTGGTGTGGGGGTGCCCGACGGCGCTCGGGTCAATGTCGACGTCGAGCGCGCCCACCATGTTGCGCTGGCCGGGATGGCGATGACGATGGTCGGTGCCTGCCAACGCATCCTCGACCTCGTCCTCGACCATGTCCGCAGCCGCCACCAGTTCGGGGTGCCGATCGGGTCATTCCAAGCCGTGCAGCACAAGGCCGCCGACATGCATGTGGCGATCGAGCGCGCCCGCGCACTGGGATATTTTGCTGCACTGACGATTTCGGCCGACGACCCCCGGCGACGGTTAGCCGCTGCGATGGCCAAGGCCTCGGCGGGAGAGTGCCAGGCGCTGGTGTTCCGCCACGGCCTGCAGCTTTTCGGCGCGATGGGATTCACGTGGGAGAACGACCTACAGTTCGCACTCAAGCGAGCCAAAGCCGGCGAACTCATGCTAGGGGGCGCGGCCGAGCATCGGGCGATGATCGCGGAGGAGTACCGTGCAGCTGACTTTTGACGCCGACGTCGAGGCCTTCCGGGCCGAGTTTGTCGCATTCCTCGACGAACATTTGCCCGACGCGGCTGAGACCTTAGAGCGGCCGCGCTCGGTGTCGCACATGCCGGCGTGGGCGCGGCGTTGGCAGCGGCTGCTGTTCGACAACGGCTGGCTGCTGCCGGGACAACCGCCAGAGTTCGGGGGCCGCAACGCCACCGTTTTGCAGCAGTTTGTGCACCTCGAGGAGCTGTGCCGACGCCGGATCTATCACAGCTTCAACCCCCAAGGCGTGAATATCGTTGCGGCGTCGCTGTTGTCGTTCGGCACCGAGGAACAGAAGCGCCGCTGGGCAGTGCCGATTCTGCGGGCCGAGATCACCGCGTCGCTGGGGATGAGCGAGCCAAGCGCTGGCTCGGATCTGGCGTCGCTGCGCACCCGGGCGGTGCGCGACGGGGATCATTTCGTGGTCAATGGGCAGAAAGTGTGGACGTCTGGAGCCCATGACGCCGATGTATTGCTGACTTTCGTGCGTACCGATCCGAATGCACCCAAGCACAAAGGGATTAGCGCTTTGCTGATCCCGACCGATACGCCGGGCGTGGTGCGCCGGCCGTTCCCGTCGATCTGTAGTCGCGACGACCTTGACTTCAACGAAGTGTTTTTCACCGATGTCCGCGTTCCGGCGGAGAACCTGGTCGGGGAGCAAAACCAGGGATGGCGGGTAGCCAACGGATCACTGGGCCATGAACGCACGATGATGTGGCTGGGTTTCGCCGACCGGTTGCACAACCTCATCACCGATTTCCACCCGACCACGGCCCTCGACCGCGACCACTACGCCACCCTGGTCATGGACCACCACGCGTTACGGCTGCTCGGGTCGGTGGCGCTAGCCCGCGCAGCCCGCGGCGAAGAAGACGTTCCCGGGCTGTCGGTGCTCAAGCTGCTAGGCTCCGAAGCCGAACGAAGCGCCTGCGAACACGCCCTGGCCGCTGCCGGCTCCGACGGCCTCATTCACCCTACGCTGACGGGCCCCTACGCCCCGATGAACCTGGATCACTATTTCGCCAGCTGGTTCGAGCGCTATGCCCGCAGTTTCTCTGGCACCATCGCCGGCGGCACTTCGGAGATCCACCGCAACATCATCGCCCAGCGAGTGCTCGGCCTGCCGCAGCGTTGACGGGCACTCCCTCGCGCTCACTTACCATGGCGCCCCTTGCGTCCACGGCTGTCCGGCAACACCACGACCGCGATGGCCTCGTCGCGACGAAGGGTGAGCAGGTGGGGATCGGATGTGGCGGCCGCTGTCGCTGCAGCACGAGCGACTTCGGCGACCACGCAATCGGCAAAACTCACGCCGCGGCGTCGACCGTCTTAGTGGCGGGCCTCGGAGCAGCCCCGCCCGCCTCGCCACCGCCGCGTCCAACGGCGACGGGTCGGCCGGTCCCAGTAGGGCGACATCCAGGACTGCTTCTTCTTCGGTGGCTTTCTCGATGCAAGCCTCGCCCTAATACCGCACCAGCGTGAACGGATACGTCTCCGTTCCACCCGGCCCACCGCCGCAACTCGACCCGTAGGTCGTCACCAATGTGCCGGACAGTGTGGCCGGATCCCATGTGTAGGTGTCGTGCGAGGGAAGGAAGTAGACGACGCAACGCACGCCGTCGGGAATGTCGACGGTGAACGTGTAGTGGCCGTTCGCCAGGTGCGCGTTTCCGTCGTACGGCGCCGCCTGCCCGTTGGGCCTGGGGATGGCTTGGATGGTGACACAGTCGTCGGCGGGCGGGGTGCACGGCCGGATTGCCCAAATCCACCTGTGGTTAGGAAAATCGCGCGCAATCTGCAGTTCGTAGTTGCCGATCTGCATGCCGGCGCGGCTTACCGGGGCGAAGACCACCGCAGCCGCCACCAGCACGGCGGCCACTGCCAACGCTTTGAGCGGTTGCCGTCGGTTCATCTGCTCAGTATGTCAGTCGATGACAGCGGCTTCCTTGTATTCGGTAATCGGCCTGGCCAGACCCTGCTCGTCGCAGATCCGCTGCAGTTTTTCCAGCGTCTCGTCAAGGCCGGCGCCGATCCGGGGGCCGGGTGTGAAGGTGGCCGGCAGATGCCGCATGCCCTGGATGACGCCGATGGTGTCGTAGTGCACTGTGCCCGCAGGATCGCAGCGGTAGTCGGGCAGGCGGTCGAGCACCGCCGTGAGCATCGACTTGAACACCACCCGCGCGACGTTGGATCCAGCGCAACGGTGAACGCCCAATCCGAAGCTGAAGTGCCGATTACCCTTGCGGTCCAAGATGACCTGGTTCGGATCGGCGAACACCGACGGGTCGCGGTTGGCCATCGCCCACGAGATCCACAGGCGTTCGCCCTCTTTGAACCGGGTGCCGAAGAATTCACAATCCTGGGAGAACGTCCGGCCGTCGCCGGGCGCAGGGGTGAAGTAGCGCAGGAACTCTTCGGTCGCCGAGTCCAGCAACGTGTCGCGCTCACGGCTGAGCAGCTCGCGCTGATCGGGGTGCTGCGACAGCCATTCCAGCGCGTGCGCCGTCAGCGCCGTCGTGGTGTCGAAGCCGCCGCCGATGATCAGGCCCAGCATGCCGAACAGTTCGAGGTCGGGTGCCGGTTCGCCGTCGATGCGCAGCTGAATAAGCGCGTTGATCATGCCGGGGCGCGGGTTCTCCCGGATCTCAACGAGATTGCTGAACAGGTCGACGCCCATCTGCCGGTGCTGCTCAGCCACCCGCTCCGCCTCCGGCGAGTGTTCGGGAGTGTATACCGCCGCGTGCACGGGCTCGCTGTACATCTTCCATTTCTTGAGCGGAATACCCAGCATCGCCAGGGTGAGCACGGCCGGCACCACGTTGGCGAGATCGTCGACGAAGTCGATGCGGCCCTCTTGGATCTTGTCGTCCAGACAGGCGCGCACCACGTCGTCGACGAAGGGCACCCACCGTTTCACAGCGGCCGGAGACATGTACGGATTCAGCACGTTTCGGTAAATACGGTGCTCGGGATCGTCCATCTCCAGCATCCCGCCCCGGATGCCGCTGGCGCGTCGAGCCGGGGGGATGCTGATGCCCTGGTATGCCGGTCGTTCCCCGGTGAGGTCGTGATCGTTTGAGACATACGGGCAGCGGGCTAGCTCGAACACCTCCCGGTTGCCGGCCGCCACCCAGTGGCCGCCGTACGTGTCGGTCCAGGCGATCGGGCACTTGGCGAGCATCTCCTCGGTGATCGCCTCGAACTGGTCGCGGTACTCGGGCGTATGGCGGTCGAAGTGGTAGCGGGGTTGCCTGCGCTGGTTGTCAGCGTCTGCGGCCGTCCTGTCTTGCACGGTCACGACGTTGCCTCCCTTGGCTTTTCGAATTCAGAGTTATTGCCTGACGGTTCGGCATCGATGAAAATCGCGCACTCCGGGCAAGATTGGGCGGCTTCGCGAACCTTGTCTTCCAGGTCGCGCGGGACTTCGTCGAAGACCGCCGACGAGTGGCCATCGATGTCGTCAAGCTCGAATGCCTCCGGTGCGATCATCGAACACAATGTGTGTCCCTGGCACCGCTCGGGATCGACCCAAACCTTCATAGACTTCCCCTCAGATGTGGTAGTCGTACCACTTGAGATAGCCGCCGGCGTCGACACGTAACTGCATCCCGGTCACGTATCGAGCTTCGTCGGAGGCCAGCCACAAAACCGCGTTGCTGATGTCCTCCGGTTCGACGTACGGGATCTTCATCGCCTGCTGCACCCCGAACACCGGTTCGGCGTCCGCGCGGGTCGGGTGCTGCAGGTCGGGCCGGAAGGCGCGGTACATCGGCTCGCTCTGCAGCATCGGGGTGTTGGTGTTCGTCGGGTGAATGACGTTGGCGCGGATGCCGCGCGGTGCCAGTTCGGCAGCCAGCACGTGGACGTACTCCGCGATCAGCCGCTTGGAGTACAGGTATGCCATGCCGCCCGGATCGGCACCGGGATTGTCATTCTTGGCGACGTCCATCAGCGCGGCGGTGGAAGCAGTGGCGATGATCGACGCGCCCTCGCTCAAATGCGGCAACGACACCTGGATTGCGTTGATGGTGCCGATCAGGTTGGTGTTCCACACGTCGCACCAGGCCTGCAGCGGTGGGCTGCCCTGCATGCCGGCCACACCGGCCTGCGCAACCACGATGTCGAGCTTGCCGAATTCGGCCAGGCCGTTGTCGAGGGCAGCGCGCAATTGCGCGGCCTCGCGCACATCGGCCTGGGCGGTCACCACACCTTGGCCGGTCTTCTCTACCAGCCGCGCGGTTTCGTCGAGGTCTTCGGGCCGGGCCATGGGATATCCCATGGACTCGATGTCACGGCAGATGTCCACGGCGATGATGTCGGCGCCCTCTTCGGCCAGCCGGACCGCGTGGCTGCGGCCCTGCCCACGCGCGGCACCGGTAACGAAAGCGACTTTTCCCTGAACCCTTCCCACAAGACTTCCTTTCGATTCATGACCCCGATGAGCTATGTGTTTCGGCCGCCGTTGACGCCCAAGATTTGTCCGGTGATGTAGCCGGCCTCCTCCGACACCAGAAAGGCGCACGCCGCGGCGATGTCTTCCGGTTTGCCGATCCGGCGAACCGGGGTCGCGGCGATGTTTTTCTCGATGTCGCCGAGATGGCCCTGCTCCGCGGCCTTGCGCAGCATCGGGGTGTCGATGAAACCGGGCGGCACCGCGTTGACCGTGATGCCGCTTGGCCCGTACTCCAGCGCCAACGACTTGGTGAGCCCGTTGACCGCCGATTTGGCCGCCACATAGTGCGACATATAGGGGACGCCGGAATGCGTGCTCGACGACGAGATATTGACGATTCGTCCCCAGCCGGCCTCCAGCATGTCCGGCAAGACCGCCTGAATGGTGTGGAAGACGCCGTTGAGGTTGACGTCGATGATGCGCTGCCACTCGTCGAACGTGATGTGGACAAACCGCTTAAACCCGTCAAGGCCCGCGGCGTTGACCAGAATCGTGACCGGCCCCCACTGGCCGCGGATCGCCGAGAGCGCGGCATCGACCTGTGCGCGGTCCGTGACATCGGCGGTGAAGGCAAATTCAGTCTCTGCCGGTTTGAGGTCGATGGTGGCCACCCGATGGCCGTCTTTGCGCAGCCGCTCGGCGACGGCCAACCCGATACCCGATCCGCCGCCCGTGACAACAGCGGTCCTCACGCCGCGATCCAAAGCGGGGGCGCTAACTTTTCAGTCATCAAGAACATCCCTTCCGATTATGAGAACCGTACTCTCGCATTGGACATTCTCGCAAGATTCTGAACTACCGGTCTTGAAATGCGCGAATGCTTGCATACAGGTAACGACTCCAGACTGACAAGCAATGCCCAACGAATGCGTTCGGCGCTTGAGTTCTCGGAGTCCGAATGTAAGATTCGCCAGGGATGAGAATCAAATTATCCACATGTCTAGGAGGCCGGAATGCCATCGCAGGACTCGGCAGCGACCATCGTGGGAGGTGGCGGGTTCGCGGGCGAACGGCCGACCGACCGGCTGTTGCTGATCGACGGTCGGCTGGTCACGGCCAACCGGACATTCCCCTCGGTCAATCCGGCGACTGGTGAAGTCCTCGGCTACGCCCCCGACGCCGGGGTCAACGACGCCCAAGCCGCCATTGCGGCCGCGCGGCGCGCCTTTGACACCACCAGCTGGCCCACCGACGTCGAATTCCGGATTCACTGTCTTGACCAGCTCCACCGCGCACTGGTCGATCATGCCGAGGAATTGCGCGAGCTGACGATCGCCGAAGTCGGCGCCACTCGCGCATTGACCCACGGGCCCCAGCTCGACGAGCCGATCGGGATTGTCCGCTACTACGCCGACCTGCTGCGCACCTACCCCATGAGCGAAGACCTCGGCGAAATCGAGTCGCGCGGCATGCGCCATCACCGTTGGGTAGAGCGAGAAGCCGCCGGGGTGGTCGGGGCCATCATCGCCTACAACTATCCGAATCAACTTGCGCTGGCCAAGCTGTCTCCGGCTTTGGCTGCCGGATGCACGGTTGTGCTCAAGGGCGCACCGGACACGCCGCTGATCACGCTGGCGCTCGGCGAGCTGATCGCCAACCACACCGATATCCCGGCTGGCGTGGTCAACGTGCTGAGTTCGTCGGATCCGGCGGTCGGCGCCGCGCTGACCACCAGCCCCGACGTCGACGTCATCACCTTCACCGGCTCGACCGCCACCGGGCGCAAGATCATGGCCGCGGCCAGCGAAACGGTCAAGCGGGTCTTCCTCGAGCTCGGCGGCAAGTCCGCGGTGATCATGCTCGACGACGCCGATTTCGCCACCGCCAGCATGTTCGCGGCCTTCAGCATGTGCAGCCATGCTGGACAAGGCTGTGCGCTGACGTCACGGCTGCTGGTCCCGAGAAAGCACCACGACCAAATCGTCGAGCTGATCGCGCAGAACTTCGCCAAGGTGCGGCATGGTGACCCGGCTGATCCGAATACCTACATGGGTCCGTTGATCAGCGAGCGTCAACGAGACAAGGTCGACGGCATGGTCCAGCGGGCCATTAATGGTCCGGGCCCCGGGGCGACTCTGGTGACCGGAGGCAAGAAAATCGACCCGGGGTTCTTCTATGCGCCCACCTTGCTGACCAACGTCGACCCGGACAGCGAGATCGCCCAGGAGGAGATTTTCGGGCCGGTGCTCGTGGTCATCCCCTTCGACGATGACGACGACGCCGTGCGCATTGCCAACAACTCGATCTACGGCCTGTCGGGCTCGGTGTTCGGCAGCCAGGACCGGGCGCTGGCGGTGGCGCGCCGGATCCGGACCGGCACGCTTTCCATCAACGGGGGTAACTACTTCGCGCCGGACGCGCCCTTCGGGGGTTACAAGCAGTCCGGCGTGGGTCGAGAAATGGGGGTCGCCGGGCTCGAAGAGTTCCTGGAGCGCAAGACATTAGCGATGCCGGTTGCCGGGGTGGTCGGATGACCGCCCCGCTGCACGGCATCCGCGTACTCGAAGTGGCCATGTACGGTTTCGTCCCGTCCGCGGGTGCGGTTCTGGCCGAATGGGGTGCCGACGTGATCAAGGTCGAGCACGCGGTAACCGGCGACCCCCAGCGTGGGCTGCGTCAGACGGGCATGTTGCGGGTGGAGGGCGACCCCAACCCCAACATCGAGCACGCCAACCGCCGAAAGCGCAGCATCGGCCTGGACATCTCGGTGCCCGAGGGCAAGGAGGTGCTCTACGAACTGGCTCGCAGGTCCGATGTGTTCTTGACCAGTTTCCTGCCAGGTCATCGCAAGAAGTTCGGGATCGACGTCGACGACATCCGCGCGGTCAACCCCAAGATCATCTACGCGCGCGGAAGTGCGTTCGGCCCGCGTGGCGCGGAGTCGGGCAAGGGCGGCTATGACATGACCGCGTTCTGGTGCCGGGCCGGAACCGCCGCCACCATCACCCCGGTCGGCATGGACGGCATGATCGGCCCGCCCGGTCCGGCCTACGGCGACACCATCTCCGGCACCAACCTCGCCGGCGGTATCGCCGCGGCGCTGCTGAAACGGGAACGCACCGGCGAGCCGTCGATCGTGGACGTCTCACTGCTCGGCAGCGGCTTGTGGTCGCTGGGGCACACCGTGGCCTTGACAGTGCATCTGGGACAACGGCTGGAAGCCCCACCCCCGGGGGTGCACGGGGCACCCAACAATCCCTTGGTTGGCCTGTACACGACGGCGGACAACCGCTACATCTCGTTCGTGATGATGCAGCCGACCAAGTTCTGGGCAGACGTGTGTCGCCACATCGATCGCCCCGAGCTCGCCGACGATCCCCGCTTCGCCACCGACGAGCAGATCGCCGCCAACACCGCCGAGGCTGTGAAAATCCTGTCCGAAGCAATCGCAACACGCAGTCTGGCCGAATGGAGCGAACGGTTCGTGACACTGTCGGGTCCGTGGGCGCCGGTGCAGGACACGCTCCAAGCCGCCAACGATGCGCAGATACGGGCCAACGAATATATAGTGCGGGCCGGTGAGCTCGAATTGGTGGCCAACCCGGTGCAGTTCGATGTCACCGCGCCCGAATCCGGCCCAGCCCCCGGTTTCGCCGAGCAGACCGACGAGATCTTGCTCGAACTCGGATTCGACTGGGATCGCGTCATTGAGCTCAAGACGGCCGGCGCCGTCACGTAGAGCCGGGAGACGTTCGATGCCGGGAAGTTTCGAGACTCTTGATCTTGGTTCTGTATTCGCCTCCAAAAGGGCGGAGCATGAGTCATAATCGCGAAACGCACGACCAAGGTGGGGGATCTGTCCGATCACCGTTAAGTGGTGATGCCAACCCCAGGCAGGGAGGAAGCGGCGTGGGCAGCCTAGCTATTCTCGGCGCCGGGATAACGACGCTCCCGGATGTCGTCGCGATCCCTCTGCCGCACAAGACTATTCGTCTGAAAGCCGGGCCATTTCCGACCGTTGGGGAAGGAGCGCCAACTGGTGGCGACTAAGGGGGTCGAACGTTGGACCCCTGGCATCAGTTTGAGCGGGGGCCTCAGCGGGGCAATGCAAGCGGTTGGAGGGCTGTTCGCCATGGCCGCGGACGCGATACGGTTCACCTTCCGCCGACCATTCCAGTGGCGAGAGTTCCTTGACCAATGCTGGTTCATTGCTCGAGTCTCGTTGCTACCCACAGTGATGGTCGCGATTCCGCTGACGGTACTTGTCAGCTTCACACTCAACATCCTGCTGCGCGAACTGGGCGCGGCCGATCTATCCGGTGCCGGTGCCGCGTTCGGCGCGGTCACGCAGGTCGGCCCGCTGGTGACAGTGCTGATTGTCGCGGGAGCCGGTTCGACCGCGATGTGCGCGGACCTGGGTTCACGCACCATCCGCGAGGAGATCGACGCGATGGAAGTGTTGGGAATCAACCCGGTTCAGCGATTGGTAACGCCCCGGATGCTCGCGGCCGGTCTGGTGGCTTTCCTGTTGAACAGCTTGGTGGTCATCATCGGCATTCTGGGCGGCTACACCTTCTCGGTGTTTATTCAGGACGTCAATCCTGGCGCGTTCGCGGCCGGTATCACGTTGCTCACCGGTGTGCCCGAGGTGATCATTTCGTGCGTCAAGGCAGCGCTTTTCGGCGTGATCGCGGGCCTGGTGGCTTGCTACCGCGGATTGACGGTCTCCGGTGGCGGTGCCAAGGCCGTGGGCAACGCCGTCAACGAAACCGTGGTGTACGCGTTCATGTCGCTGTTCGTCGTCAACGTGGTCGTCACTGCCATCGGCATACGCTTCTCGACACACAAGTGACCGGAGAGATGCCGTGTCGGTAAAGACGCTCAGAGCCACCTATCCCCGGACATTCCGGGCCCTCGACCAATGGCGCAGACCGGTTGCAGTTCTGAGCGGGATCGGCGACCACGCCTTGTTCTATGGCAGGGCACTCGCCGGTATACCGCATGCCTCGGTGCACTATCGCCGTGAGATCGTTCGGCTCATCGCCGAAATTAGCATGGGCGCAGGCACTTTAGCGCTGATTGGTGGGACCGTCGTCATCGTCGGGTTTCTGACCCTGGCCGCAGGCGGCACACTTGCCGTGCAAGGGTATAGCTCGCTGGGCAATATCGGTATCGAGGCGTTGACCGGATTCTTGGCGGCATTCATCAACGTCCGTATTTCGGCACCTGTCGTCGCGGGAATCGGCTTGGCCGCCACCTTTGGCGCCGGGGTAACCGCTCAATTGGGCGCCATGCGGATCAGCGAAGAAATCGACGCGCTGGAATCAATGGCGATCCGGCCCGTCGAGTACTTGGTCAGCACCCGCATCATTGCCGGGATGATGGCCATCACGCCGCTTTACAGCATCGCGGTGATCCTCTCGTTTCTCGCCAGCCGATTTGTCACTGTCGTGTTGTTCGGGCAATCAAGTGGCCTCTACGACCACTACTTCAATACGTTCCTGAACCCGATCGACTTGTTGTGGTCGTTTTTGCAGGCCATCCTGATGGCTCTTACTGTTCTGTTGGTGCACACGTACTTCGGCTATTTCGCCTCAGGCGGGCCTGAGGGTGTAGGAGTCTCGACCGGCAACGCGGTGCGTGCGTCGCTGATCGTCGTGGTCTCGGTGACGCTACTAGTTTCGCTCTCCATTTACGGCGCCAACGGCAACTTCAACCTCTCGGGGTAGGAAAGGTCGATGAACCACACGGGGATACGTGCACTGGCGGGTCTAGTGACCATTGTGGTGATCGTCGGCATTGTCGCGGTGGCCCTGAACTTGTTCCGTGGCGGATTCGCCGAGACAGTCCCCATTACCGTGTTGTCGCCCCGCGCCGGGCTGGTGATGAATCCGGACGCCAAGGTCAAGATGCGCGGCGTGCAGATAGGCAAGGTCGACACGATCGAGTCGCGGGCGAATGGCCAAGCCGTCCTTCACCTTGCGATCGATCCCTCGCAGCTGAAGTTCATTCCCGCCAACGTGCTCGTTAATATCGCGTCCACAACGGTATTCGGCGCCAAGGCGGTTGAACTGGTACCGCCGGGCCAATCCCTCGCCGCAGCGGCTGCATGCTGGACAGGTGCTCGACGCCAAACATGTGATGGTGGAAGTGAACACGGTGTTCGAGCATCTGACGGCGGTGCTCGCGAAGATCGAGCCGGGCAAAGCTCAACGAGATCCTGGGAGCTCTGGCCAAGGCGCTGAGCGGCCGAGGGGAAAAGCTCGGTCAGGCGCTTAGCGATCTGGATTCGTTTCTGGCCAAGTATGATCCAAGCCTTCCCGCGCTGAGCCGCGATATCGCGATGTCGCCGACAGTGTTCAACGCCTACGCCGACGCCGCGCCAAACCTTGTCAAGACCGTAGACAACGCGTCAACGATCAGCCAGACCATCGTCGACGAGCAAAGGAACTTAGATGCGTTGCTGATCAGCGCTATTGGCCTGGCCGACATCGGCAACGATGTATTGAGCACCAACCGCAAACCGCTGACGAATGTTCTGCATCTCCTGGTGCCGACCACCGACCTGACCAACGAATACAACAAGGCGCTGTGGTGTGGCTTCGCAGGAATGGCGGTAATCGCGCACAACCAGCCGTTGCCGGAACCGAGCATCTGGATCACGGCGAGCCTCACGTGGGGCGGTGAACGGTATCGGTATCCGACGAATTTGCCCAAGGTTGCAGCGACGGGCGGACCGCAATGCAACGGCTTGCCGAGGCTGCCCTTCAACACCAACCCGAAGCTCTTGGTTACCGATATCGGCGCGAACCCGGCGCAATACGGGAACCAGCAGCTGCTGATCAACTCCGACCTGCTCAAACAGCTGCTGTACGGCCCGATCGCCGGTCCGCCGCGTAACCCCGCCCAGATCGGACAACCCGGATGAGAGGCTCAGCGCGCGCGACGATCATCAAGTTCGGCGCCTTCGCCGCCGTGATGGCGATGCTGACCGCGTTCCTATTCTTCGTGTTCGGCCAATACCGCACGGGCGCGACAGCCGGTTATTCGGCAGTCTTCAACGATGCGTCCCGGTTGAAGTCCGGGGATTCGGTGCGGGTCGCGGGAATTCGGGTGGGCACCGTCAACAGCGTCTCGCTGCGCCCGGATAAGAAGGTCGTGGTGAAATTCGATGCCGACCGCAACATCGTGCTCACGCAAGGGACCCGAGCGGCGGTTCGCTATCTCAACCTAGTCGGTGATCGCTATCTCGAACTCCTCGACGGGCCCGGCTCTACCATGCGGCTGCCAGCTGGAGGGCAAATCCCGGTGGATCGCACCGCGCCGGCGCTCGACCTCGACCTACTCCTCGGCGGCCTGAAACCTGTTATCCAGGGCTTAAATGCACACGATGTCAATGCTCTCTCGTCCGCGCTGCTGCAAGTGTTTCAGGGCGAGGGCGCAACCCTCGACTCACTATTCTCCAAGACGACGTCGTTCTCGAATGCCCTGGCCGACAACGACGAAACGATCCAGCAACTAATCGACAACCTGAACACCGTGGTGGCCACCCTCGGCAAGGACGGTGAGAAGTTCTCAGGTGCTATCGACCGGCTTGAGCGGCTTGTCAGCGGACTGTCGGACGACCGCAACACGATCGGAGCCGCCATCGACGCCTTGGATAGGGGCACCGCCTCGCTAGCAGATCTGCTGTCGAATGCGAGGCCCCCATTGGCGGGCACGGTGGAGCAGCTGAGCCGACTGGCACCAATCCTGGAGCAGGACAAGGACCGCCTCGACGCCGCGATCCAGAAAGCGCCAAAGAACTACCGCAAACTGTCGCGACTCGGCGTATTCGGCGCCACCATTCCGTACTACCTGTGCCAGATACGCATCCGGGGCACCGACCTCAACGGCAACACGGTGGTTGCGCCCTGGTTCAGGTCCGAGGCACCGAGATGTGAGGAACCCTGATGCTCAAGTATCGCGGCGCTAGCCTCATCAGGGCGGGATTCATCGGTGCAGTGCTCATCGTATTGGTCATTCTGGTTGGCCTCTCGCCCGAGCGACTGGTCTCGTGGGCAACGGAAGTTCGCTACCAAGCCTTGTTCGCCGAGGCCGGCGGTCTTGCGGTCGGCAACACGGTCACGGTGTCAGGAATCAAAGTTGGCACGGTATCGGGCGTGTCCCTGCACAACGGCGATGCCTTGGTGACTTTCACGATGAAGGGCAATGTGCCGCTCGGCTCAGACACCACCGCTCACATCAGGACCGGCACGCTGCTAGGTGAACGGGTGCTGACCGTGGAATCGGCAGGCCACGGCACGATGCATCCGATGGAGGTCATCCCGGTCTCGCGCACATCCTCGCCCTACTCCCTGACCGAGGCAGTCAGCGACGTGACCAAATACGCCGCGGAGACCAATACCCAAACTCTCAACCAGTCACTGGACACACTTTCGGCGACGTTGAACCAACTTGCACCGCAATTGGGGCCCACTTTCGACGCAGTGAGCCGGCTGTCGCGAAGCCTCAACAGCCGCAACAAGACCCTGGGCGACTTGTTCAAAAATGCCGCCGATGTCACCGGAATCCTGTCCGAACGCAGTCAGCAGGTTAACAAGCTCATCCTCAACGCCGACGATCTGCTCCAAGTTTTGGTCGTGCGGCGACAAGAGATCGTCGATCTGCTGGCCAACACAGCGGCCGTGGCCAAGCAACTGACGGGATTGGTGCACGACAACGAAAGCAAGTTGGCGCCGACACTGGAGAAGTTGAATGCGGTGACCGCGGTGCTGGAAAAGAACCGCGACAACATTTCCAAGGCACTGCCGGGACTGAAGAAATTCCAGCTCACGGTGGGCGAGTCGGTATCTAGCATGTACGCCTACTCAGCGTTCGTCCCGAACTTCCTTGTCCCACAACTTTTCCAGCCGTTCCTCGACTACCTGTGGGGCTTCCGCACGTTCGATACCACCCGCGGCCCCGGCTTCCCGTCACCGGTGCCACGATCGCTGGTGCCCTGGCCGTACAACGGCATTCCTCCCTGTGAGGGCTGTACGTTGGGCGGACGGATCGGAGGATCGCAATGATTCGGCGCAGCCGGTTGGCAGCGGTGCTAGCGATCGCGTTAGCCGGCTTGTTGGTCGGTGGCGCCGCTTTGGTTGTCCATCACACGTTCTTTCGTCCGAGAACCATCACCGCCTACTTCACCACTGCCACCGCGATTTATCCAGGCGACGACGTTCGGGTCTCCGGTGTCAAAGTGGGCAGTATCAAGTCCATCGAGCCGCACGGCACAACGGCTAAGATGACGTTGCACATCGACCGCAGTGTACCGATCCCGGCCGATGCGAAAGCGGTGATCGTCGCCCAGAATCTGGTGGCTGCCCGTTACGTACAGCTCACTCCCGCCTACCGAGCCAGCGGTCCGGTAATGCCGGACGGGGCGGTGATACCAGTTGAACGCACGGCGGTGCCTGTCGAATGGGACGAGGTTAAAACCGAATTGATGCGGTTGGCAACGGAATTAGGTCCCAACAGCACGGTATCGACGCCGGCGGTCTCGCGGTTCATCGACAGCGCCGCAAATGCACTTGAAGGCAACGGCGACAAATTGCGGCAGGCGCTCGCGCAATTGTCCGGGGTTGCGCGGATTCTCGCCAACGGGAGCGGCAACATTGTCGACATCATCAAAAATCTGCAGACCTTCGTCACCGCCTTGCGCGACAGCAACGTGCAGATCGTGCAGTTCAACGACCGGCTGGCCACGCTCACCAGCGTAGTCAACGACAGCCGATCCGAACTGGATGCGGCCCTGACTGAATTGTCGACAGCTGTCGGGGAGGTGCAGCGATTCATCGCCGAAACCCGCGACCAGACAAGCGAACAAATCCAGCGCTTGGCCAATGTCACCCAGGTCCTGGCCGACCAGCATCTGGATCTGGAAAACATTCTGCATGCGGCACCGAATGCGCTGGGAAACTTCTTCAACGACTACAACGCCGACACCGGAACCATCGTCGGAGGGTTCGGCATCATGGACTTCGCAAATCCCGTCGCATCGGGTTTGCTGGTTCCGCTGCCAATTCCCGGCTGCACGCAGACCGGCGCTATCGGGAACATCACCGCGGTCGAATCGGCCAAGTTGTGCTCTTTGTTTATCGGTCCAGGGCTGCGGCTGCTCAACTTCAACAATCTGCCGTTTCCCATCAACATATTCCTGCAGAAGTCGATAGATCCAAGCAAAATTATCTACAGCGAAGAGCGCCTGGCGCCCGGTGGCGAGGGCCCGAAACCTGGACCGCCAGAACAGCCGCCCGCGGTGTCGGCCTACACCGGTCTGCCCGGGGATCCGGTCGGTCCGCCAGGGGCCGTGCCGCCGGCGCGCATACCGGGAGCGGCGATGCCGCTGCCACCGGCACCATCGAGACCGATGGAATCGCCGCCCCCACCGCCACCGGCGCCAATGCCAGCTGAAGGGCCGCAATCATGATGCGTTTAGTGCGGCGGGTACTTGCGATTGGTTGCTGTGCGCTGCTGAGCGTGACCGGATGCGCCTTCCACGGCCTGAACTCATTGCCTTTACCGGGCGCCGTGGGGCGCGGGCCCGGAGCGAACATCTACCACGTCGAGATCCCTAACGTCAGCACGCTGGAGTCGAATTCGCCGGTAATGATTGACGACGTCGTCGTGGGCAGCGTCGGCCCAATGAGGGTAAAAGACTGGCACGCCGACGTTGAGATCTCGGTAAAACGCGATGTTGTCGTTCCCGCGAATGCAGTGGCCAGTGTCGGTCAAACCAGCTTGCTGGGATCGATGCACCTGGAGCTCAACCCGCCACTTGGTCAGCCGGGCATCGGGCGGCTGCAACCGGGTGCCACCATCCCGCTCAATCGGTCGTCGACATATCCGTCGACGGAGCAAACGCTTTCATCGCTATCGATCGTTGTCAACGGCGGCGGGCTTGGGCAGATCGGCGAGATCGTCCACAATTTCAGTGCGGCTTTGTCCGGCCGAGAGAGCGCCGTTCGTGACCTCATCAACCGCCTCGACACTTTCGTGGGTACCCTGGACCAGCAGCGCGACAACATCGTCGCGTCCATTCAAGCGTTGAACCGGCTGTCTACCACATTCGCCGGGCAGCGTGACGCCCTCACCCGCGCGCTGCGCAAGGTTCCGCCAGCGTTGGATGTGCTGATCAAGGAGCGGCCCCGATTCACGGCCGCACTGGACAAACTTCGCGTCTTCAGCAACACCGCCACCGGACTGATCAACGACACTCAGGCTGATCTGGTCAAGAACCTGAAAAACTTGGAACCGACGATCCGTGCGCTTGCCGACGTCGGGCCGGAGCTCGACACGGCGATCGCGGCGGCGACGGTTTTCCCGTTCACTCAGAACTTCGTCGACCGAGCCGTTCGAGGCGACTACTTCAACCTGCATGTCGATTTGGACCTGAGTATTCCACGGCTCAAGCGGGGACTGCTGTTGGGCACCCACTGGGGACAACTCGACATGCCATTGGTACCCGCTCCCGGGGAACCGTATTACCTGAACTACACGCTCGATCCCCTGCACGCCGGGGTCGCGCCACGGCTCCCCGGTCCGCCGCCTCCAGGTGCCGCGCCGCCAACTGGCCCGACGCCACAGTTAACCGGCCCGCTGCTCGAGGGAGGCGGATAGATGCTGTCGCGCTTTGTCCGGATACAGCTGGCAATATTTACTATTGTCGGGGCCATCGGTGTGATCGCGATGGTGCTTTTCTACATCCAAGCGCCGACGCTGCTGGGCATTGGGCGGATGACAGTCACCTTGGAGTTACCGGCCACTGGCGGTCTCTACCGGTTTTCCAACGTGACCTACCGGGGTGTTCAGGTTGGTAAGGTCACCTCGGTGGGACTGACAGCCAATGGTACGAAAGCGACGCTCTCCCTTGCTACTTCGCCCAAGATTCCGGCGAACTTGCAAGCGGATGTGCGCAGCATCTCGGCAGTGGGCGAACAGTATGTCGATTTGCGCCCAAAAACCGACTCCCCACCTTACTTGCGCAACGGGTCGGTTATTCCCATGCGTGACACTACGATCCCGCAATCTGTTGGCCCCTTGCTCGAGCAAGTCAACGCCTTGATCAGCAGCATCCCCAAGAACAAGCTCAGCCAATTGCTCGACGAGTCGTTCCAAAGTTTCAACGGGGAAGCTTACGATCTCGGGTCGTTGTTCGACTCGTCTACGAGGATCTCCGCAGACGCGAACAGCGTCGCTGACCGCACCCGGACCCTCACCGAAGACACTGTCCCGCTGCTAGATTCGCAAGCACGCACCACCGATTCGGTCAGAACATGGGCGCGCAGCTTAGCTGGGATCTCGGACGTGTTGGTAACTGACGATTCCCGGGTTCGCACCCTGCTGCAAAACGGTCCTGAGGCCGCGAACGAAGCGTCCCGGCTTTTTGAACAGATCAAACCGACGCTGCCGGTGCTCCTCGCCAACTTGACAACCATCGGGCAGATCGGCGTCACTTACCACCCCGGCTTGGAGCAACTCTTGGTATTGCTGCCGACGGCGGTTGCCATCGAGCAGGCGGCCGGTCCCGTCAACCATCCAGAAGGTTTCGCTCAAGGCGACTTTGCGCTCACGATCGACGATCCGCCGATATGCACGGTCGGCTTTTTGCCGCCCAGCCAATGGCGCTCTCCCGCCGACACCAGCGACATCGACACCCCGGATGACATGTACTGCAAACTCCCGCAGGATTCACCGCTTTCGGTTCGCGGTGCCCGTAACTACCCGTGTATGGACAAGCCCGGAAAGCGCGCGCCCACGGTCGAAATCTGCAAGAGCGACAAGCCATACATGCCGCTCGCGATGAGGCAGCACACGCTCGGCCCCTACCCCCTCGATCCCAACCTGCTCGCGCAGGGCATTCCGCCCGACGACCGGGTCACCGCCAGCGACAGGCTCTACGCCCCGACTGAGGGCACACCGTTGCCACCAGGAGCGATCCCTCGGGGCACACCTCCTGGGCCGCGGGGTGCGACTCCGCCACCAGGCACGTTGGGAGCGGCTGCACCGCCGCAGCCGTCATCGGGACCGCCGCCGGCGATCATCGCACCGCAGTCCGGTGAGGTTTCACCCATTGCGCCACTTGACGTCCCCTCGCCGGGTGAGTCGCCCCCGCGATCAGCCTCGCCGCCACCTACGATTCCGCCGCCCGCCAATGTCAACGGCGGACAGCCGCAAGCTGCGCCGAGTGCATTCGGCACGATCAAGGAATCTCGGCTACCAGTGGTGATCGCAAAGTATGACCAGCGCACCGGTCGATACGTTGGCCCGGACGGAAAGCTTTACCAGCAGTCGGATCTCGTCAGCCCTTCAGCGCCGAAGAAGTGGCAGGACCTGCTACCCACCTGAAGCCGCACGGCATTAAGTCCCGAGCTCCCGTCAGCCAATCCGGTCCAGGCGGAACGGCATTTCGACCATCAGCCACTGGTTTCGCCCGCAGGCGCCGCTCGGGCCGAGCGTCCTGTCCTTGCCTGCCAATGTCGGCGAACCGATTTGCAGTTCAGCGCTCGACTCGTTCACCGGATAGAAATAGAAGGTCTGCTGCCCAGAATAAGCGGTGCCGTCGGGGCAGCGCTCCCAGTTCGGCACTTCACGTTTGACGTACCAGGAGGTCCCGTCGACCGTATATACCGGTGCGCTCCATCCCTGGTCGCTCGTGACCGAGCCGCTGCACTCGTAAAATGTTGTGCATGACGACCTGATTATCCATGTGCTGACGACTGTCGCCTCGTTGTTGTACTGATCGTTGGTCTTCGCCCAATCACCAATCGACGTGGCGCGGTACGTTCCATTGAGGGCGACCTCCTCTTTGGTTGTCGCCCACGCCGTGGATGCCGCACTCGAACCGCCAAATACGGTAAGAGCCACTAGAAGAGCGGTCGAAGCTGATCCCATCACGCGCATTCATGCTCCTCAACGGGCTTAACTGGCTAGCGGCTTTTCGCTGTCGGTAGTGGCGTTCTCGAGCGACGAGAATACACCGCTACTGGCCGTGAGGTGCCGCTTCGAACCAGATATGACGACCGTGATCACAATGGATCGAACTTCTCGATCAGCCAGGAACCGTTGACCTTTCTCAGCGTGACGCGGACGCCGCTGGGCGTCACCAATGGTTTTGGCTTCTGCTTGCTTGTCGTGGTCTGGTCGAGGAACACAAGCACGATCGCCGAATCCGGCTGTAAGTCCGACACCGCAGCCCGCACTACCTTGGCGGTTTGGGCGAGTTGCATCTGCTGCGCCGCCGGTGAGACGATTTGTGCGGTGAACTGGTTGTAATAGGTCAGCAAGTCGCCGGTCAGGTGGGACCGCGCCCGATCGAAATCGCGATTCAGATTGTTGGCCGAATACGACAGCAGCGCTACCGCGCCATCGGAAGCCGCGTCGATCACCTGCTGTTTCGCTGCGTCGTCGAGTCGGCGGTCAGGACGATACTGACCGAAGAACAGACCGGCAGCAAGCCCCATAGCGGCAATGACCGACGCCGTCCAGAGAATAAGGCTTCGCCGAGCCAGGCACCAGCGCATCCGGGCGGTGATCCCGGCGATTTTGCCCGGATGGCCCGGCTCTGACGCACCGCCGACAGCATCGGTGCTGTCAATCGACGACGTCTGCTCGACCGCCATTAGATGAAGTCGACTTTCGACAATTTGAGCTGACCGCCATCGCGGCTGATACTGACGCTGAGCCGCCAAGATGCCGGTGGCCGTTTGGTTTTATCGGGATTGGTGGTGTCGGATTTCGCGGCGACGAGCACTACTGCGGAATTGTCGGTCATCGACTCGACGGCGACGACGCCCACGGTTGCTTTGGTGCTGACCTTCGAATTTTCGGCCTGCTTGACCAGAACGCTCGAGGTCGCGCGCAGCTGGGATTTCAACGGGTCGGTGGAAGCGTCGATAATGCGCTGGAAGTCGTCCCTAGCATGGTTGGCGTCAATCGACATGAACGTCACCACCGCCTGCTTGGCCGCCGCGGCGAACTCCGCCGCCAGTTGTCGTTTGTGAGTGACGGTGTGGTGCTGCCATAACATGTAACCGCTTGCACCGACCGATGCGCAGATCAGGACGATTGCCGCCGCGGTGCCCAGCGCTTTTCGTCCCGGGATACGCAGCTTCGGCCGCCAGGAGAAGGCCAGTCGCCGAGGCGGTTCTTCGTCGACGCGGTCGGAGGACTCGGGCTCGGCGCCGGATGCCGCTTCCGCTTGCTGGCGCAGCCGCATCGCGCGTGCGCGGGCCTCCTCGGCGGTCGCTTCGGCCTGCGCGGCTTGCTCCTCGGCTTCAGCAAGCGACAGTTGCTCCGGATCGTGCACGGAGAACCACATTATCACTTCTGCGTGCCCGCTCATGGGTCGCTTCGGAGGCTATATTCAGGGCAAATACACCGTGTCCGGCCAACATTGGGGGCGGTGGACAGGGTGCCCCGGCGAATACTCGGGTTGGCGAGCCCCAACCTTCTCCGAACAGGAGAATTTTCTTTCCGGCTGTGCCAAAGTATTGGCGTGCGCTACTTCGTGGCAGCGGTCGCGGCGTTGCTCGGCGTTGGGGCATTGAGTTCACCCCCTGCCGCCGCCGGGCCGACGGTGTGCGACTATCCAGCTTGCACACCCGGCATCGCGCCCGGCGTCGTGCTCGGGGCGCCGTGTGAGAACACCACCTACTATGTCTTCGGGGTCACCGACTGGGGGCGGTTGGTGTTCTGCGGCTCGCCAAGGCGATACCAGCCGCGGTGGTTCCGGTCGCCACCGATGGCCGGGATCAAGGAAGAAAACGCCGACTGCACCCAGTGGATGAACTATGTTGCCCAGGCACCGGACGGGCTGTTCCTGACCTGCATCGCGGAAAACGGTCATACCTTCTGGACCCGCGCCGACACGTAGTCGCCCTCGGCCGTACCTTCTTCCTGTGAGGCAGCTGGGTCCACCGGGGGCGGCCAAGCTGTCGATTCGGTACGCGGCCGCGCTGGTGTTAGCTCACCTCATTGCCGCCGGCGAGGTCGTCGTCATCGCGCTAGCGCTGGGCAGCCATACCGCCGGTGGAATACACGTCCACTTGAACGCGAAGAACACGGTAGCGGCCATCGCGCTAGTTGTGTTGGGGGCCGCTGTGGTCGGGGCAGGCGGAGTCATGTCCCTCGCTCCGTCGCTGCGCTGGTTTGTCGCCGGTCAGGAGCCAGACCCGGACCAACGGCGCGCAGCGTTGAAGCTCATTCGCAACCAGTCGGTGGTTCTCGCGGTCACGTGGGTGGCCAGCGGCGCAGTTTTTGCATTGCTGAACATTCATGGCGGAGTCCCGGTTGTCGTGTCGACAGGCCTGGCGGTGTTATTCGGTGGGGCTGCCGCCACGGGCAGCGGTGTGCTGCTCACGCAACGCACCGTGCGTCCGATCATCGCTGCTGCCACACACGGTTTCGAAGGCTTCGTGACCGCCCCGGGCGTGTTGGCACGGCTGGTCGGCATGTGGCTGCTGACCAGTGCGCTTCCCAGCGTGGCGATAGCGTCGCTGATCTTTCTGCGGTCGCTGGGCTGGATTATCCACAAGAGCGCCTCGGTCGAGATCCCGGTACTGGTGCTCTCGGTTGTCGCGGTATTGCTGGGATTGCGGGGGACGATCCTGGTCGCCAAGTCGATCTCCGATCCGGTTCGCGAAGTCGTGGCGGCGATGGCTGAGGTCGAACGTGGCCGAATCGGCACCACGGTCGACGTCTACGAACGCTCCGAGATCGGCCGTCTACAAAGCGGATTCAATCGAATGGTGTCCGGCCTGATCGAACGTGACCGGCTGCGTGACCTGTTCGGCCGACACGTCGGAGTCGACGTCGCCCGTCGTGCGGTCGAAGAAGAAGCATCGTTGACCGGCGACGTCGTGGACGTCGCGATTCTGTTCATCGACCTGGTGGGCTCGACACGGTTGACGGCGAGCCATCGGCCCGACGAGGTCGCGCAACTGCTTAATAAGTTCTTCGAAATCGTCGTCGCCGAGGTAGACCAAAGGCAAGGATCGATCAACAAGTTCGAGGGCGACGCGGCGCTGGCCGTGTTCGGGGCGCCGCTGCGGCTCAATGGAGCGGCATCTGCGGCGTTGGCGACCGCACGCGCCCTGGGCGCACGGCTGCGCGAGCTGCCGCTGGTGGACTTCGGCATCGGCGTCTCGGCCGGCCCAGTGTTTGCCGGCAATGTCGGCGCCGAAAACCGCTACGAATATACGGTGATCGGCGATGCTGTCAACGAAGCGGCGCGACTGGCAGATCTCGCCAAAACCACGGACCGCAGAATCCTGTGTTCAGATGCCGCCATCGCCCGAGCCGACCCGGCCGAGCGGAAGCATTGGGTAGCAACAGGTTCCGTTGTGCTTCGCGGCCGCTCCGACACCACTCATGTGTCGGCACCCGCAGACGAAGGGGTTTGATCAGGCGCTGGCCACCACCAGACTGTGATCCCAAAGCTCACGGGCTAGTCGTGGATCGTTCGCCGCACGGTGTGGTTTGGCAATCTTGTGCCGCGAGTAGTATTCACCCGATTTCCAGTCGACGCCGGGTGTGCTGGTGGCGAGCCAGACCAGCTGGTCGGCTCCTTGATCGGCGGTTGCCACGAATCGCGTCGTCGGCGTATGCCGCATGAACGCAAGAATTCGCGATCCGGATGCGGGGCCGAAGTTGGAGTCGACATACCCCGGATGAAACGCCACAGCCGACAGCCCCGCATCGTGATATCGCCGGTGTAGTTCTTTGGTGAACAGGATGATTGCCAGCTTGGTGAGGGCGTAGACCTTGCTGGGACGGCAGCGGTGAGTGTTCTCCAGGTCCTCGACGCTAACTTTGCCGAGCAGCTTCTGTGATGCGCTGGAGGTGTTGATGACCGAGGCGCGGGAATCGACCAACAGATCCAGCAGCTGCGTGGTGAGCAGAAACGGCGCTAGATAGTTGACCTGGAAGGTCTTCTCGTAGCCGTCTTCTGTCATCTCGATTTTGGTTGTCATGCCGCCGGCATTGTTGGCCAACACGTCGATACGGGGGTATCGGGAGCGCAACTGCTGCACCAATGTTCGCACTTGCGCCAGGTTGGCGAAGTCGACCACGAAACAGTCGGCGCCCAGTTCAGCGGCCATGGCGTTGGTCTTGCTTTCCGAGCGTCCGATCACGACGACGTGTTCGCCGGCGTGAGACAAGCGACGCGCGGCCGCGGCACCGATCCCGTCGCTGGCGCCCGTGATAACGATAGTTTTGGTCACCGGCCTACCGTCAACCCGTGATAACAGGCAATCGCGCCCATCCGCGCACGCTGGCGGTGTGCGCCCTGACCGCGTTGTCATAGTCGACCTGCCAATCGGGCCAGCGATTGAGCACTTCTTCGAGAGCCACACGGGCTTCCATGCGTGCCAGTGCCGAACCCAGGCAGAAATGCAGCCCGTGCCCGAAGCTCAGATGCGAGCCTGTGCGGTGGATATCGAATCGTTCCCCGTCGGTGAAATGCCGCTCGTCGCGGTTGGCAGAGCCGTTCAGCAACAACATGATTGAGCCCGTCGGGACGGTCTGGCCGTAGTACTCGACGTCACGGGCGACGTAGCGAGCCTGCACCGGTGACGGTGCCTCGTAGCGCAGCACTTCTTCGATGGCCTGCGGAATCAGTGACCGGTCGGCCACGATCTCGCGGCGCTGATCGGGGTGATCGGACAGCAGTTGGCCGATGAACCCGATCAGCCGTGTCGTCGTCTCGTTGCCTGCCCCGGCGATCGTGCTGGTGTAGGTGAGCACTTCGGTGCGGCTCAGCCGTCGGCGCGTACCGTCGGGTTCTTCCAGCTCGGCGTTGAGCAGTTCGGTCATCAGATCGTTCGACGGATGTTTAGCCCGCCAGTCGATGTAGTCGGCAAAGATCTGATATGTCTGCTCGAAACTGGTGGCGTCGAAGGTCGGCTTGGCCTCCTTCAGCGTCAAGATGGTGTCGGTGCGCTTGCGGATCATTTCCTGGTCGGACTCCGGGATGCCGACCAGATAACCGATCACCCGCATCGGCATCTGCGCACCGAGATCTTCGATGAAGTCGAACCGGCCTGAGCCAACGTGGGGATCGAGGGCCCGGACACAGTACTGGCGCGCTAATCCTTCGACCGCCTCCATTCGGCGGGGAGTGAAAACCCGTGACAGCAACCGCCGATGAGCATCGTGAATCGGCGGATCCTCCCACAAAATGATCCCGGGCGGAATCTCAGCCCCGCTGAGCAGGAGGTCAGCGGTCGTTCCCCGGCCGGATAGGAATGTCTCCCAGTCATTAAGCGCGGGAGCCACATCGGCGTAGCGGCTCAGCGCGAAGAAATTGAACCTCTCGTTGTAATAAAGCGGCGCCTCGTCGCGCAGTCGCTTCCACACCGGATATGGGTCATTGTCGATCTCGAAATCGAATGGGTCATAGTACACGTCGGTGGTTTCGACGCTCGTCATTCCTGCACCCCTTGTGTCTGTGGGATCTTGGTCTTAGCCAGCTCGGGGACCACGTCATTGGCAACGCGCTCCAGGTATGGCCAAGCGATATCGGGTGGCAGTCCACCGCAGAGCGGCGCCAGGGTGAGCATGCCGCCACTTTGCAGGTGGTCGATCGCTTGCGGCACAGTGAAGATGCGGTATGTGCGGGAGATGGCCCGCAGCTCGTCAACGGTGTGCACGTCGGCGATGCCTGCCGATATCTCGTTGCCCGGGTTCCAGTCTGCGTAGGTCCGAGCATCATGGAGCAGATAGGGGCCGAGCTCGTCCCATGCCCGGTCGATATCCTCGGCGACAAAACACACTGACGGTGTGTCGCGGTCCGGCAGCAAGGTCATCCCAGGCTCGTGTCCATGTGCGCGACAGGCGGCGTCGTAGGTTTCCTGGGAGCCGGGGACATTGGCTTGGGCGAGGAAAGGAAGGCCGTATTTTCCGGCGCGCCGAGCAGCGGCCAGACTGCCGCCACCCCACATCAGCAGCGGGCCACCGGCGGTGCACGGAGGCGGTGTCACTTTGACGCGGCGCCCGTCACGGACGACAGTCTCACCGCGTAGTAACCGGCGAAGCAATTGCACGTACTCATCGGCGATGCGTCCACGCGCACCCATGTCCACGCCGAAGTGCTCATACTCCTCGCGCCGATACCCCAAACCCAAGATGTAAGAGACCCGGCCGCGGCTGATGATGTCGAGCACCGCCATCTCCTCGGCGAGTCGAACCGGGTCATAAAGCGGAAGGAGCACCACCGAGGTCAGCGCCAGGCGCTCCGTGCGCGCCGCCACCGCGGAGGCGAGGATGAGCGGCGTTGGTAGATATCCGTCCTCGGAGCCGTGATGCTCGCACAACACTGCTCCCAGGCAGCCGCGAGTCTCTGCCCACGCGCACATTTCGATCGCCGTCGCATAGAGCTCGGTCGCCGGCGCGCCCATGGCGGTGGCGCGCATATCGAAACGCATCGAGAACATTGCGACCTCCGCCGGCGGTGTTGCCGGCCCCGAAGTAGGATTTAAGCGTCTGCTTAAATCCGCTGAGCATATGCCTAACATGCTGTGCGTGAGTGGTCAATACTCGTTACTGCCCGACAGGAGGATGGCGGAGTAGAGATGGCATCGCCGCGCAGGTTTGGCCCACCGGATGCGAAGACGCGCACGATGCTGCTGGATGCGGCCGAGCAGCTGATGCTCGACGAGGGCTGGGCGGCGGTCACCGGGCGACGGGTGGCCGAGAAGGCGGGGCTGCGGTCACAGCTTGTGCACTACTACTTCCGCAGCATGGACGAGCTGCTGCTTGCGGTATTTCGCCGCCGCGCCGAGCAAAGCTTCAAGGCGAACACGAAGGCGTTGAACTCACCGCAACCGCTGTGGGCGCTGTGGCGGATGTTCAACAATCCGCCGTTCAGCGCGTTCACTATGGAGCTGTTCGCGTTGGCTAACCACCGGGCGGAGCTAAGAGCGGAGCTCGCCTGCTATGCCCAGCGATTCCGGGACGAACAGGCCCAGACGTTCGCCAAGGTGCTCTCGGGTTACGGGGTAGACACAGAGCAAGTCCCGCCGGTCGCAGTGGCGTTCCTGCTGACGGGCGTGCAGGGCGTGCTTTTCATGGAGGAGGCCCTCGGCATCTCGGCCGGCCACACCGAAGTTGTCGCGCTAGTCGAACGCTACCTGCGCGACGTCGAGGGCGACCCGGTCGTCCCGTGAGCCGGATTCGAGTAGGCGCCGTGTCACGGCATGGCCCGTTTCCGGGGCGGCTTGAGCCGGATCGCATTGCGGCATACGCGGCTGCCACTGGCGACGAGACCAAAGCGGTGTTGGCCGGCGAGGCCGTCCCGGCGATCTTCCCGGTCATCCTGGCCTTCCGTGCGCAGCAGGCGGCCAATGCGGACGTGCCGGCCACTGCGTGGCAGCAGGCGCGTGGCGGTCTGCACGGCGAGCACGACATCGTGCTGCATCGGCCCCTGGTTCCCAACGAGCCGCTGGATACCTGGTCGTCCGTTTCCGCGGTGCGGACGACCCGCGCAGGCACCCAAGTGGTGCTGCACATCGAGCAATTCGACGGCCAGGGCCAATTGGCTGTCGAACAATGGTGGACCACAATGCTTCTCGACTTGCACTCGATGGTCGACACGGGATCGATGCCAGCAGGTCACCGCTTTCCCGACTCGGCTCGCAGCAATCCGATCGGCTCGGCAACCCACAAAATAAGCGAGCATCTGGCACACCGTTACGCCGAAGTGTCCGACGACTGGTCGGCCCACCACTTCGACATCGAGGCAGCCCGTGCAAGTGGATTCGACTTCCTGTTCGCCCACGGGTTGTGCACCATGGCGATCTGCGCTCATCGTGTTCTGCGTGTCGTGGGCATCGACGATCCCGGCCGGATTCGACGGGTGGCAGTGCGGTTCGCATCGCCGACACCTCTCGGCACCCAGCTAACCGTGAATGTCTATGGCATCGACGGACAGTCGTTCGCTTTTGAGGCGAGCTGCGCGGGGGTAACCACCATCACTCACGGACGATTGGAGCTTCGGGCGTGACGAATCTCGACATCGGGATCTATGTGCCGCAGATGGGGTTTTCTTACGCCGACGTCTTGCATCGCGCTTTGCGCTGCGAGGAACTCGGTATCGGGTCGCTGTGGCTCTACGACCATCTGTACGGCCCCGGCGTTCCCCAGATCTCCTCGCTGGAAGCCTGGACCTTGGCCACCGCGTTGTTGAGCCGCACTGAGCACATACGCATCGGACATCTGGTGTTGTGCAACCAGTTTCGCCATCCGGCGTTGCTGGCGAAGATGGCCACGACGCTCGACCAGATATCGGCGGGAAGATTGCAGCTCGGGATCGGCAGTGGCTCCATCGAGGACGAACACAGCAGGACGGGTCTGCCCTGGGCAAGCTTCGCCGAACGGTCTGAACGCCTGGCCGAAGCTCTGGAGATTTTGAGTCAGGCGTTCAGCAAAGGCGTCATCGATTTCGCCGGCAGCCATTACACGGTGCGCGACATGCCGATTGTGCCAGGCCCGGCGCAGCAGCCCCGTCCACCGGTGATCGTTGGCGGCGTGGGGGAGAAGCACACCCTGCCGTTGGTCGCGCGCTACGCCGACGTGTGGAACGTGCCTACGTATGCGCTCGGCCAGCTTGAGCGCAAGCTGTCGGTGCTGCGATCGATCTGCGACGACATCGGCCGTGATCCGGCGACCATCGTGCTGTCGGTCGAGGCCGTTATGGCGGTCGCCCCTGACGACATCGCGCTGCCGACAGTTCGCCAGATCGCCGAAAAACGTTTCGGTGCGCCAGGATTCGGCCTGCACGAAGGAGGGCTGATCGGCACACCGCAGGCGATTGTGGAGCGGCTGCACGAACTGCGCGAGCTCGGCTTTCAGCAGGTCGTGCTCTTCACTCATGACCGGGCATCCGATGAGACGCTGGAACTACTCGCCTCGACGGTGATCGCCGAGCTTTGATCCTGCAGCCGCTCAGGCCTCTTAATCCCTTACCCGCAATTTCTCGGCAAATCGTCGATTCCGACGCGGCGCTACGGGCGGAGTTCCTCAGCGGACCGGCGTGAAAACAAGGTGCAATTCGCTGAGCCCGCGCAAGATGTACGTCGGCTCATAGCTATAACGGCGATCCCCGACCGGGCCGTGTTTGGCTTCGTTGATCTTGATATCGGACATCCGGTCCAAAATCCGCTCAATCGAGACGCGGCCCTCCACGCGGGCCAGAGGTCCGCCGGGGCAGGAATGTACACCGCGGGCAAACGCCATGTGCTCGCGGACGTTCTTACGGTCGAGCCGGAATTCGTGCGGGTTCTCGAACCGGCGCGGATCGCGGTTGGCCGCGCCCGGCAACACCATCACGATCGCGCCAGCGGGAATGTCGACACCGCCCACCGTGGTGGGCCGACGGGCCAGCCGGGAGTCACTTTTGACCGGACTCTCAAAACGCAGCGACTCCTCGATGAACGCCGGAATCAAACTGCGATCCTGGCGTAGCCGTTGCTGGATATCCGGGCGGTCTCCAAGCACCTGCAGCGCCGCGGACAGCAGCTTGGCGGTGGTTTCCTGTCCGGCTGCGAACAGGAAGGTGGCTGAGCGCACCACCTCGATGACTTCGGGGGTGGATCCATCCGGGTACTTCGCCGTCGCCAGGGCGGTGAGCACGTCGTCGCGCGGCTCACGGCGCCGGTCCTCGATGTAGGAGCAGAACTTGTCGTCAAGCCACTCCAGCGGGTTGATGCCGACCGACTCATGGTCGAGCGACCCAACCCGGGCTCCGGGGCGATCGGCACCCAGCACGGTGCGGAATTGCTTGTGGTCTTCTTCGGGCACGCCGAGCAGGTCGGCGATCACCAAGGTGGCAAAGGGCTTGGAGTATTCGGCGATGAACTCACACTCACCTTCGGCGAGAAACTCCTCGAGCTGGCGGTCGGCCAGGCGCCACATGAAGTCTTCGTTTTCCTTCAGTCGGCTCGGCGTCAACAGCCGGCTCAGCAGCGACCGTGCCCTGGTGTGCTCCGGCGGGTCCATGGTGACCATGTGCTCGAACATCGGGAACTGGTCGCGGTGCGCGTCGATCTGAGCGCCGATGTCGTCGCCCTCGGGCTGGAAGGGCAGCGGCGGAAACGGCCCGCCCAAGGCCACGCAGTTCGAAAATGTGTCGGTGTCCTTATATACCGCAGTGGCCTCGTCGTATCCGGTGACGGCGAAGACGTTGTAATTCGGCAGCTTGAGCACCGGGTTTTTGCTTCGCAGGTAGTCGAAGTAGGGGTGCGGATCGGGGACCAGAGACGGGTCGGTGAAGAAGTCGACCGATTCGAAGGTGGTCATGCTCTGCGTGCCTCCCGATGCCGGCTTGCTTGGTGGCGGCCAGACGCCATGCCGCCCGAGTGATGTGCTGAGCACTTGCTTAGCATGGTCGTATTGTCGTGGTCAAGCTCACGCCGGGGGCACCGATACGATCGGCGGTGCAATGAGTGAACGGAGCCCAGGCATGACAACGGCGCGAAGAATCGGGGCGCCGGACGCCAAGAATCGCTCTGTGCTGCTCGACGCGGCCGAGCAGCTGATGCTCGAAGAAGGTTACGCCGCCGTCACTTCGCGCCGCGTCGCGCAGAAGGCGGCACTCAAGCCGCAGCTCGTTCACTACTACTTCCGCACGATGGACGATCTGTTCTTGGCCGCGTTCCGCCGTCGCGCCGAAGAGGGGCTTCGCCTGCAGGCCCAAGCGCTGCAGTCGCCGCAGCCGCTGTGGGCGCTGTGGCGGTTCAGCACCGATCCCGCGGCCACCGCGCTGACAATGGAATATGTGGCGCTGGCCAACCATCGCAAGGCGCTCAAAGCCGAAATCGGCTACTACGCCGAGCGTTTCCGCGAAGAGCAAACCAAGGCCGTGGGCACCGTTTTGCAGCGTTACGGCGTCGACGCCGCCGACGTGCCGCCGTTGGTGTGGTCGGTGCTGATCACCAGCGTTTCGCGGGTGCTGGTGATGGAGCAAGCGCTCGGCATGTCGCTCGGACACCCAGAGACCGCGGCGTTTGTCGAGCGCTATCTGCATCGGTTGGAGGGCGACCCACAGCCGGTCGTGGCGATACCGACGCGCTAATTCGCTATACTCACGGATTCACTGTTTGGTGTAGCCCCACAGCTGTGCCGAGTTTCGCTCCCCGTTGGGATAGGACACGAACTCGATGGGGGTGCCGTCGGGATCACGGACGAAGAACATGCGCACGCCGCCGATGTCGACCGGCTGCTGTTCCGGCTGGACGCCGGCGGCGGTAATCGCAGCGTGCGCGGCCTCGATGTCGCGGACGCTCAAGGAGATGTTGGTATAACCGAGCTTGGCGTCATGCTGTTGTGGTTCCAAACCGCGGTGTGCGAACTCGAGAAGTTCCACAACCGTGCCGGCGAGCATCCCGCCGATCATCCTTCCGCGGGCTCCGGCTTCTCCGGTGACGGCTTCCATCGACGGCCCCTCTAGCTGGAGGTCGAAGAACACCTCGAGGCCGAGCAGGTCGCGGTAGAACCGCAAGGCGGCCTCCATGTCCGACACCGCGATGCAGATGTGCGAAAACCCAAGGATGTCAATCGGTTTCTGCGTCATCGTAGAGGCGCCCTTTCGGATAAAGTGGCGAGCTGCGGGTCGTTGCGCCGAACCCCGCGGTAATAGCCCCAGCCCACGACCAACGGCAGCAGCACCTTGTGGAATGTCCACGCCGGGAAGCGGAATGCACGTCCGTGCGCCGTGTAAACGTCTAGTCCGTCGGGCAGGGGACCCAGCACCGAACCCCATCGCCGCCCGGGAGGCTGGTAACGGCGCAGTGGTCGACCAGCGAACGCAGCCAGCACGTTGTGTGCAAGCAACGCGTCGACCCTGTTCCGGGCGGAGGTGCGAAGCGGGTCTGTGGCTGCGACGTCGCCGACTGCGAAGAGATCTGGGTGGCCGGAAACGCGCAAATCCGGTGTCACGCGGACGAATCTGTGCTCGTCAAGCAGCTCTGTCGGCAGCCATCCGGTGTTGGGCCGGACCCGCCCGACCGTCCACAGGACCGCGTTGGCTGATGCCGGCGGTTGTCCGGTGCTCCATCGCACGGGCTCGCTGGTAATGCGATCGCAGTCGAAGCCGGCGGGTATCACTGCCCGGTGGCGTGGATGGAGCCGCACACCGAGGTCGGTGAGGCGGCGTGCGACGCGGTCCCATGTCCGCGGGTGATGGTGGATGAGCGCCCGTTCCCCAGGGAAATACAGGTCGACCCGCTTGGCCGGCCAGGTGGTGGCGAGCTGAGCGGCGCTGTTTGCCGCTGCGGCGCCGCCGCCGATCACGATGACCGATTCGGCGGCGGCCAGGCGCTCATGCATCATGCGCAGTTCGGCGTCGATTTCGGCGGCTGTCTGCAGACTGGGTTGGCGCCAGAATCCATTGGTTACTCCGGTCGAGATAACCAACGCGTCGTAATACTCACTGACAGTTGAGCCGTCGGCGCTGCGCGCGAACACCGTTCGAGTTGTCAGGTCGACCCCCGTCAGCGAGGCGTGGACGATTCGCACCGGGTCCAGGCCACGAAACCGGTCGAATGGGATCCAATTCAGCCGCACCCACTGTTCAGGTCGGCTGAGCCGCCAGCCCAGTTCTTGGCCGCTGAGCAACCCAGGCTTGGCCGATATCGCGACGACGTCGGCGTGGCGAGCCAGTCGGATCGCCGCCAGGACACCGCTGTCACCGAGCCCGGCGACCACAACCCGCTTCCGGGTCACCACGTCAGTCCAGTTGCCAGTTCATGTTTTTGGCGAAGGCAAGCGCGTCCTCGGAAATGGTGCCCAAGGCCTGGCAACGCTTGGTGTACTCGTGGACCATGGCCAGGAAGTTAAGCGGGTTGTATGCGTCTTCTTCGTAGCTCCACAGCCCGTTGCCGGCGTAGTGCAGCACCGTCAGGGTGGCGGCCTGATGGATGCTGCCGTCGCCGGGATCCTTCATGCGGTTGAGAATCTTCCCGATGACCCAGCCTCGGTCGTCGTCGATGGTGTACCACTCCGCCGGGTAGAACGGCATCTCGGAGCCAGGAAACACGCTCATCGTCGCGGTGATCCACTCGCGGATCCGTTCTCTGCCATGCATTTCGCCGTATACATGTTCCAGGTAGACGGCGTCCTCAGTAAACAGGTCGGCGTATCGCGACCAGTCCGAGCTTCGTCCAATTTCGACGACGGCGTGGCTGTAGTCGCGGAATGCACGCTCGATCTCACCGCGTGACCAGTGCCCCATGTGCTCCTCCGATCAGCTAGCGCCGCGCTCTTTTCTGAGGTCGGGTGGTTCGGCTGCGCCGCGGTTGCCAGCGGGGATGCATCACAGCCTGCAACGCCTCAGACACCAGCAACTGAAGCGGCTGACGATCCTCGGTGCTGGTACGCACCCATCGCTGAAACGCGAAATCTGCGGCGGCGAAAGCCAAGTGGACCAGCAAGGCAGGCCGGATGTCGCGGTCGGAGTCGGTGCGCATGCGGGCAGCGGTGAGTTTGACCAACCGGCTCTTGTCCTCCGGCGCCATGCTGACTTTCTCGAGCAGGTTGGGGGCGGCCAGGATCGCGGCGCGCCATTGTTCCGTCTCGCTGTCATGGAATGCGCCGGTGCGGGCTTCGATTGCGCGCGCTAGCGCGACGTCGGGTGGCTCCTCGCTAGGACGCTGTTCGAGCAGCAACGCAATGGCCTCCCAACCACGCCGTACCTGGTCTAGGAGCAGCTCTTCTTTGCTGGGGATATGGCGAAAGAAGGTGCTCGGCGAAACACCAGCGGCGGCAGCGATCTGCTCGGTGGTGACGTTCTCATAGCCGTGAACGGCGAACAGCCGATAGGCGGCCAACCGGATATCAGCGCGGATTTGTGCGCGCTGGCGGTCTCGTAACGGCGGGGGCTTGGCGGGCGCGCTTTCCGCGGCGATGTCGTCGGTCATCGTGCTTGCGACTGCAGCGGCGGGACGGGGATGGTGAAGGCGGGTGCGGTCGTGCCGCCGTCGACCCGAGGGACACCGGTCACCCACGACGACGCCGGCGATGCCAGATAGACGACGGCCGCGGCGATGTCGCGCGGTGCGCCGGTGCGACGTGCGGTTGCGTTCAAATGCAGACGGGGCGCGGTGCCTCCGGCGTTGTTGACCAGGATGTCGAGCCGCCAGTCCTCGTCGATCGTCGCATCGGTAACCACCGTCAGCCCGCTGCGACCGGTCCGTTCGATTTGGTGCACGATGTCATCCAGCTGGGATTTCGTGCGGGCGGCACCGCCGCCGGCGACGATGGCGACCTGATCGGTGATCCGGACATCGTCGAGAATCACCGCACCGCCCCGGCAAGTTTGGGCGCGGGCCGTCCGGCGATCATCGGCAGATCGAGGTAGGTCTTGATGCCCGGGTCGGCGCCACACACATGCGGGATCGCGTGCACGCAGTGATTGGCGGTAGCCACCACGCCCGGGTTTCGCCGCAGGCCCTCGGCGATCGACTCCGGTTGCAAGCCTTTGACAATCAGTTCGATATCGGGGTCGCCGGTGATCTGAATCTCGAAGCGCTCACCGCGGTCCCCGAAGCTCCAATTCGGGTCCAGGTGCTCCTCACCCATCAGCCAGTTGACCGCGGCGGTGATCACCGGCTGCCCGTCGACGAGTGCCTGCCAGCGGAAGCGACGCGCGGCTACCCTGCCGGGCTCGATCGTAAGGAAGCCCGCGTCAATGGGCGCGGTAGCCACCGCGACTTCCTCGGTCGACGAGAACGTCGGATCCCTGAATCCCAGATAGTCGGCCACCATCCACACCGACGACTTGAAACCGCCTTCCAGCAAGCTGGCCATTGGGCTGCGGGCGGCCTCCTCCGGTGTGGCGCCGAAGCCCATGATGTGGCGCACCACATCGGGTGCGTTGTAGGTGCGGATGTCGGAGAACTCCTCGGCCCGCACGTGTGTGATCGCCGTCGATAACGCCGAGATCATCAGCGGGAACTTCTCGGTGATCCCGCCGGGATGAATACCTGAGCCATGCAACGTGACGCCGCCGTCGAAGCAGGCTTGCTCAATGGCCTGCACGCGCGGATCGGTTCGATCCGGGTACACCCAGCCCACCGGTGTGACGACGTTTCTCCCCGACCGTAGGATGGCTTTGACCTCCTCGTCGTTGGGAACCAGCGGCGCGTACACGACGCAGTCTGCGTCAACGGCCAGGACGTCATCCTTGTTCGAGGTGGCCGTGACGCCCAATGGCTCGCGACCGAGGATCTCACCGACGTCGCGGCCGTGCTTGTCGGCGCTGTGGACCCAGCAGCCGGCCAATGCGAGGTCAGGGTGATTGAGCACGGCCTCGATCGCCGCCTTGCCCACACCACCGGTCGCCCATTGAATTGCCTTGAAGGCCTTAGTTTTTCGTGGTTCCATCGACCACCGTCCCACTCGAACCCAGACGCTGCGGCGAGCGACTCCTTGGTCAGGAGCCTATGGCGAGTTGACAGCGACTGTCAACAAGGGCGAAATTGCGGGTTCACGTGTGATGCCGGGACGGAAAAGTGCTACTTTTCAACCAAATACGAGGTTTCGAATTCGGCGTCGCGGCAAATCGCTTACCAGTGACGTATCGAGCACAGCACACCCTTGGCTCCGTCATTGGAGACGACAACGACCCCGTCGACGGCGAGTTTGCAGTGAAACATCGGCGTGCCGGGCTCGGTCCCGGTGCTGGCGGTGAAGAACGCCCATAGATCAGGTCTGGCCAAGTCCAGCTCGTGAGTCCACGGCGCGTTAGGCGCGACGTCGACTTTGACATTCGGGACGAACTGGTACGGGTTGTGGCTGTAGTCGGAAAAGATCGGCGGCTCTTGGTCGAGGTAATAGATGTCCGCATAGATCGGATGGTCTACCGTCAGCGTGTACTTCACGTGATGAAGTGGCGGATTCTCGTCGGCGCGGGACGCGGCCGCGGTGATCCCGAGATTGGCCGCAGCCAACAATATGGCCAAACCGAAGCCAAACAAGCCTTTTCGGATGGCTGTCATATCGCTCCTCCGGCTATTCACCGCTGACTGGCGTTGCGGTTCATCACCCGCTCGGCCGCCTGCCAGTGCGCATCCGCGACCCACAGGCGCGCAAAGGATGCTATCGCTTCATCAACCGAAACTCCGCTGATTACCCGCTTTACTTCGGCTGCCGGCCGGTTGGCCAGCGACCTGGCCAGCGAGCGCCAGCCCTCGCCGAACGAGGTGCGCGGCAACACCACATCCACCAACCCGATGCGCTCGGCCTCGGCGGCCTCGAGCACCCTGCCGGTGCCTGCCAGCAGCAGCGCCCGGCTCCTTCCGACCAATGCCGCCAACCGCTCGGCGCCGCCCCAGGCCGGCATGATCTCCAGCGCCACCTGGTTGAAACCGATCTTGATGTCGTCGGCGGCCACCCGGATATCGGCGGCCACTGCGACCTCGGCTCCGCCGCCGAGGGCATGACCGTTCAGCGCGGCGATCACCGGGGCGGGAAAGCGCGCCAGCCGGTCGCAGATCGTGCGCATTCGCCTCGCCATGGCGGCTGCGTCGTCCTCGGTCCTGATGGCGTTGAGTTCTTTGAGGTCACCGCCCGAGACGAATGCCCGGTCGCCGGCTCCGGTGATGACCAGCGCGTTGGCTCCCTCGGCGGCGTCGAGCGCCTTCTCCAGCTGCGCCATGGTGTCCAACGCGATCGCATTGCGGGCGTGCGGGCGATTGATCGTGAGCACGGCAAGCCCCCGGTCGAACTCCAGGTCCACCATGCGCCCGCGCTCCATCTGGCGATATTGGCATTCTCGTATATGGAGAATAACATCACCGTCTGCGGAACTGGTCGTCGGTTGGAGTCCCCGTCATGCGCACTGTGCCTGCCGAACTGGTCGAGCGATACCAGCGGGAGGGGTGGTGGACGCCGCATACTCTCGGCGATGTGCTGGCGCGCGGGCTAGGACGCGCTGCGCACACCGAGTTTCGGGTGCACTCTGCGGTGCGGCCGTGGACCGGCAAATTCCGCGACGTCGAGGCGGTGGCGCGCAGGCTCGCCGGCGGTTTGCGCGCCCGTGGTGTCGGCCCGGGTGATGTGGTCGCCTTCCAACTGCCGAACTGGATGGAGGCCGCCGCGGTGTTCTGGGCTGCCGCGTTCCTCGGCGCCGTGGTGGTGCCGATTGTTCACTTCTACGGCCGAAAAGAGTTGTCGCACATACTGTCTACGGCGCGGCCGTGCGTGTTCGTGACCGCCGAGCAGTTCGGTCCGATGTGCTATCAGCCCGACCTGGCCGAAGCGGTCCCGATCGTCGGCGTAGTGGGCCGCGATTTCGACGAGCTGTTGGCCCCTGAACCGATGGCGGGCACGGTCGCCGCCGACCCGGCCGCCCCGGCGGTGATCGCATTTACCTCCGGGACGACCAGTGCTCCCAAGGGGGTCATTCACACTCACCAGACGCTGGGTTGCGAGACCCGCCAGCTCTTCGAGGGATATCCGCCCAACCGCGGACGGCAGTTGACGGCGGCGCCCGTGGGCCATTTCATCGGAATGCTCAGCGCGTTTCTAGTTCCGGTGCTGGAGGGCGCGGCCATCAACCTTTGCGACGCCTGGGAGCCGAACCGTGTGCTGGCACTGATGAAAAGCGACGGTCTGGCAATCGGTGGCGGTCCGCCCTACTTCTTCACCAGCGTGCTCGATCACCCCGACTTCACCGAGGAACACCTGCGCAGCATGCGGACCGCCGGGCTGGGCGGCGCCGCGATCCCCGCCGCGGTGGCTCGCCGGCTTGCCGACAACGGCATCCATGTGTTCCGCTCCTACGGCAGCACCGAGCATCCGTCGGTCACCCTGACACCTCATGACGCACCCGCGGAGAAGCGGCTGTTCACCGACGGGCTGCCGCGGCCTGGTGTGGAAATCCGACTCGCCGAGGACGGCGAGATCATCAGTCGCGGACCCGATCTGTGTCTGGGCTACACCGACGAAACGTTGACTGGGCGGGCCTTCGACGCCGAGGGCTGGTACCGCACCGGCGATGTCGGTGTCCTCGACGATGATGGCTATCTGACCGTTACCGATCGCAAAGCCGACATCATCATCCGCGGCGGCGAGAACATCAGCGCGCTCGAAGTCGAAGAGGTGCTGCTGGCCATGCCGGCGGTCGCTGAAGCGGCAGTGGTCGCTGCTCCCGATGCCCGCCTGGGCGAGCATGCCGCCGCGGTATTGCGGATCAGGCCCGGGTATGCGATGCCGACGCTGGCGGAGATCCGCGAGCACTTCGACCGGATGGGTGTTGCCCGACAGAAATGGCCCGAGGAGCTGCACCAGGTCGACGACTACCCGCGTACCGCCAGCGGCAAGGTCCAGAAGCAACTGGTCCGTGAGGGCATTGCGGTATGCTCTAACCGAGAATATCATTCTCCAAAATAGCAATGGAGGATCCATGTCGATGTCCGACCTGTCGTATCCGCTGTTCGACGCGGACAACCACTTGTACGAAACCCAGGATGCGCTGACCAAATACCTGCCCAAGCAGTACCGCGACGCGATCCAGTACGTGCAGGTGAACGGTCGCACCAAGATCGCGATTCGCGGGCACATCAGCGACTACATCCCCAACCCCACCTTCGAGGTGGTGGCGCGCCCCGGGGCGATGGAGGAGTACTTCAAGCACGGCAATCCCGAAGGCAAGAGCCGGCGCGAGATTTTCGGTGAGCCGATGCGTTCCATTCCGGCGTTTCGTGAGCCGGGCCCGCGGTTGGAGTTGATGGACGAGCTGGGTGTGGACCGCTCGCTGATGTTCCCAACGCTAGCCAGCCTCGTCGAGGAGCGCATGCGTGACGACCCCGAACTCATCCACGTGGTGGTGCATGCGCTGAACCAGTGGCTCGACGAGGTATGGGGCTTCAACTACAAGAACCGGATCTTCACCGTGCCGGTTGTGAGCCTGCCGATCGTCGAGAAGGCTATCGAGGAGCTTGAGTGGGTAGTGGCCCGCGGCGCCCGTGCGATCCTGGTGCGTCCGGCACCGGTGCCCGGGTATCGCGGTCCGCGCTCGTTTGCGTTACCCGAGTTCGACCCGTTTTGGCAGCGGGTGGTCGAGCACGACGTGCTGGTGGCCATGCATTCGTCGGATTCCGGCTATGCCCGATACACGGCCGAATGGGATGGCACCGACAAGGAGATGCTGCCCTTCCAGACCAATGCGTTCGCCATGCTCAACGAGTGGCGCCCGGTTCAGGATGCGGTGGCCTCCTGGGTGATTCACGGGGCTTTGTTCCGGTTCCCGCAGTTGAAAGTCGCGGTGATCGAGAACGGGTCGAAGTGGCTGGCCCCGCTGCTGGATCAGCTGGCCGACGTGTACAAGAAGACGCCGGAAAGCTTCCTGGGCAACCCGGTCGAGGAGATCAAGAACCGCATCCACGTCAGCCCGTTCTACGAGGACGGGGTCAGCGACCTGATCGATCTGATCGGGGTGGATCGGGTGCTGTTCGGGTCGGACTATCCACATCCGGAAGGACTGGCCCAGCCTCGCCACTTCGCCGACGCACTCCAGCACCTGGACGTGGGCGATCAGGCGAAGATCATGGGCGGCAACTTGTCTCGGCTCGTGTCGGTGTGACGACCGCGGCATGACCTGGGCGACCATCCCGGAGATGGTCTTGAGTGCGGCCGACCGCTTCGGCGATGCCGAGGCGGTCGTCGACGGTTCGCTGCGGCTGACCTTCGCCCAGCTGGTCGACCGAATCCGCTGCGCCGCAGGGGCGTTCGCGGGTATCGGCCTCGACAAGGGCGACCGAGTGGCCATCTGGGCGCCCAACTGCGCCGAATGGATCATCGCCGCGTTCGGCCTGCTGACAGCCGGTGGTGTGCTGGTCCCGGTCAATACCCGCTTCCAGGCAGCCGAGGCCGCCGACATCATCACCCGCAGCGGTGTCAAGGCTGTCCTCGTCGAAAAGGGCTTTCTCGGTAGGGATTTCGCCGTTCCGGCCGGGGTGCCCGCCATTGACCTGAAATCGGACTTCCTGACCAGCGGCTCGCCCCTGGAACGCGAGGTCAGCGGGGACGACATCGCCGACGTCATCTACACCTCGGGCACTACCGGCCGGCCCAAGGGCGTCATGATGAACCACGCGCAGACGCTGCGGAACTATGCGGATTGGTGCGAGCTGGCCGACCTGCGCGAAGGCGACCGCTATCTGATCGTCAACCCCTTTTTTCACACCTTCGGCTACAAAGCGGGCTGCATCGCCTCCCTGATCCGGGGCGCCACCATGATCCCGGTAGCGGTCTTCGAGGTCGATCGTGTGCTGGAACTCGTTGAACGCGAACGGGTTACGATGCTGCCCGGTCCGCCCACCCTGTATCACTCGCTGCTGGCGGCACGGGGCAAGCGTGATCTGTCGTCGTTGCGGGCGGCGGTGACCGGGGCCGCCGACATCCCGGTGGAGCTCGTTCGCCGAATTCGCAGTGACCTGCCTTTCCAGTCGATCATGACCGGCTACGGATTGACTGAGGCCGGGACGGTCACGGCGTCGCGTCGTGGCGATTCGTTCGAGGACATCGCGACGACCGCCGGCAGGCCGTGCGACGGGCTTGAGGTGCGCATCGCCGACGACGGCGAGGTCCTGGTCCGCGGCTACAGCGTCATGCAGGGCTACCTCGACGACCCGGTGGCTACCGCCGAGGCGATCGACGACGAGGACTGGCTGCATACCGGCGACCTCGGCAACCTGGACGAGGACGGCCGGCTGCGCATCGTCGGGCGGAAGAAGGACATGTTCATCGTGGGCGGCTTCAACGCCTATCCGGCCGAGATCGAGGGTTTCCTGCTTGAGCATCCCGCCGTCGCGCAGGCCGCGGTGATCGGTGTACCGGACGAGCGGCTTGGGCAGGTGGGCAAGGCATTCATCGTGCGAAACGCCGCAGTGGAAGCAGACGAGTTGCTGAGCTGGTGCCGGGAGCGGATGGCGGGATTCAAGGTGCCGCGCGCGGTGCAGTTTGTCGAGGCATTACCCGTCAACGCCACGGGCAAGGTGATGAAAGATGACCTGCGGTAGGGGGCGAGCAGACGCAAACGCCTCGAAAACTCGGGTTTTCGTGGGGCCTTTGCGTCTGCTCGCCCGGCAACGGAGAATGCTCAGGTGACCGAGGACAAGCCGCCGAGCACAGCCGCCGAGATTCTGGCGATGGCCGAGCAGGCCGAGGCAGAAGCCGCGGAGGCCGAGGCTCTCGCGGCTGCCGCGCGGGCCCGCGCCCGCGCCATTCAGCTGCGCCGGCAGGCCGAAGCCGCCGCCGAAACCAGCGAAGCCAGCGAACCCGCCGACGCGCAAACGGAGACGTCCATCGAGGTCGAGTCGGCGAGCGAGCCCGAGGCAGCGTACACCGAGGACAGCACCGCCGACGCCGACGCACCCGCTGGTGATGCCCGGCAGGACAAGCCGGGATGGTTTCGGCGTTGGCGTCGGCGCATCAGGTTGTCGGTCGCCGCAGCAGTCCTGGCCGCGGTCGTCGTCGTCGCCGCGCTGGGCGGAAGCGTGTACATGGTGCTGCAGCACCGCAACCTGGCCCAGCAGCGTGAGCGCGCAGCCGAATTCGCCGCCGCCGCAAGGCAGGGCGTCGTGACGCTGACCTCCCTGGACTTCAACAATGCCAAGCACGATGTGCAGCGCATCCTCGACAATTCCACCGGTTCGTTCAGGGACGAATTCCAAAAGATGGCCGACGATTTCATCAAGGTAGTGGAACAGTCGAAGGTGGTCGAGAAGGGCACTGTCCAGGCGGTGGCGGTGGACTTGGACTCGATGACCAAAGATTCGGCGACAGCGCTGGTGGTGTCCAGGTCGGAAGTTACGAACGCTGCCGGTGCAAAGGAGGATCCACGCAATTTCAGGCTGGTCGTGACGGTTGCCCGCGACGGTGATCAGCTCAAGATGTCGAAAGTCGAGTTCGTGCCGTGACCGCCGAAAAAACGTCGACGGTCGACGGGACCGCTACGACCGGCCCGAGTCAACGGCCCGAGGAAGCGACGGCACCGGCGCGGTCGCAGCGTCTCATCCGCCGGGTGGCGGAGTTGCTGCGCGCCAACCTGGTCCCGGTGCTGGTGGCATTGCTGGTGGTGGCCTCGGTGGCATCGGCGGCGTGGTTGTTCTATTTCCAATATCGGCCCGACCGGGCCACCGACGCCGCGGCCGCCAAGTCCGCGATCTCGGCCGCCACCGACGGGACCGTCGCGATCCTGTCGTATTCCCCGGATAGCCTCGACCGCGACTTCGCGACCGCCAAGTCACATCTGACCGGTGACTTCCTGTCGTACTACAACCAGTTCACCGATCAGATCGTTGCTCCCGCCGCCAAGCAGAAGTCGCTGAAGACCAGCGCAGTGGTGGTGCGTGCTGCGGTGTCGGAGATACATCCGGACTCCGCTGTGGTGTTGGTCTTTGTCAACCAGAGCACGGTCAGCAAGGACCGCCCCGATCCGGCCTTGACCTCGAGCAGCGTCTTGGTCACCTTGACCAAAGCCAATGGCAAGTGGCTTATTTCGTCGTTCAATCCCGTCTAGGACGCCAGCCCGTGGGATGTCGACGATGACAAACGACCTGCAATCTCTGGTACTCGCTTCCGACTATCGGGTGCCCGACCCGACGCGGGTGTGGCCGCTGCTTCAGCGTCGCAAATCGGCGCTCGCCGGCATCGGCGCCCACCACGTTGTCGTGTACGCATCGACCACTGAATACGGCCGTGTTCTCGTGACCCTCGGTGTCCGCAACCGTGAGCCGATCGTCGACCTTTTGAGATCGCGGGTGTTCTTCGACTGGTTCGACGCCGTTGGCGTCAAGGACATTCCGGCTGTCTTCGCGGGCGAGACCGTCGAACGGATTGAACTGACGCGGCCGTCGCCCGCCGAGCCCCCCAGCGTCATCGTGGCGACGATGACGTCAGTGGCAGACGTGTCGAGTTTGGTCCAACGCGTTCACCTGGCACGCGAACGGTTCAAGGCCGCTGGCATCGAGAAGACATGGATATATCAAGCTTTCGACGATCCGCGGGAAGTGCTGATTCTGCAGCAGATCGACACCGATGCCAACGCGCGGCGGTGGATCGACCACCCAGATCCGGCAGCGGAGTGGATGGACGGTGCGGGACAGGGTCCCTATCCGCCGATCTTCGTCGGCCGCTTCCTGCACATGATGCGGATCGACGAAGCGCGGTGATTGGGTCGACCCATGTATGTGTGCCTGTGCAACGGGGTTACCAGCCAGACCGTGGCTGACGCCGTCGCGAATGGGGCGTCGACGACAAAGAAGGTCGCCGAGGTATGCGGGGCAGGCGCCGAATGCGGCCGCTGCCGGCACACCGTGCGCGCGATGATCACGTCCTCACGCACCGGATGCGAAGCACAGCAACGATAGACGGAGAAGCTCAGCGGCGGGTGCTGCCGTCCGCAGAGGTGGGCCGGGCGAGTTCGCCGAGTAGGTCAGGGACGTCGAAGCGGGGCACCACGACTTCGATGAACACCATCCTGTCCTGGTGCTGGGCGGCGGCGGTGAACGCGTCGTCGAGCTCTCCATAGGTTTGCGCCCGGAACGTAAGCGCGTTCGTCACGCCCAGCGCACGCGGCACCTGAAGCCAATTCCAGCTCACAATGTCGTTGTAGCAGGCGTTCTTTCCGTGTATCGCCCGCTCGATGGTGTAACCATCGTTGTTGACCAGCACGATCACCGGCGTCAGCCCTTCGCGGGAGAAGACCCCCAGGTCTTGGACGGTCAGCTGCGCGGCTCCGTCGCCGATCAGCAGCACCGGTCGGCGGTCCCGGTGGGCCAGGCCGGCACCGAGCGCCGCTGGCAGGGTGTAGCCAATCGACCCCCAGAGGGGCTGGCCGATGAACGTCACCCCCCGCGGAAGCCGGTGGCACGCCATCCCGTAAAACGAGGTGCCCTGGTCGGCGACCACCACATTCCCCGGAGTCAGCGCCGCAGCAAGCCTGTCCCACAACATCTTTTGAGTGAGTGGCTGGTCGCGCGGCGGAGACTGCAATGGCCCGCTGTCGGATGCGGGTGTGACCGGCGGCGACGTGATTCCGCGTTCAGCGATGATCGTGGCCAGCGCTTGCAGCGCGGTCCCCATTTCCAGGGGCGCGAACACCTGGCCCGCCACGGTGCTCTGATCGACTCCGACGTCGATGGTTCGGGCCGGGTCGATGCGCTGGCTGAAGAAGCTGCTGACCATGTCGGTGAACACCACACCGGCGGTAACCAGGACCGGCGCTTCCTCGACCGCGCGGCGCACGGGCTCCGGGCTGGCTGCGCCCACATAAATGCCGAGGAAATTCGGATGGCTCTCGTCGACCAGGCTCTTTCCCCACATCAAAGTGGCGTGGGGAACCACGTCGGCGGACAGCAGCGCCTGGAGTTGAGGGATGGCGTCGAGGCGATGGACCAGGTAATCCGCGAGCACGGTGACTTGATGGTCTGCGATGAGTTTGGTTGCGGCGTCGATGAATAGCGAAAGAGCACGTGGGCTGGTGCCGCCGGTGTAGCGCGGCAGCGGAGCGGCCGGCGGTTCAGCCGGAAAGCGAGCAACGTCGGTGGCCATCAGGATATACCCGGGCTGTTTTTGTTCCCGCACCTCCGAGAGCACCCGATCGATTTCCCGGGTGGCCGTCGCAGGCATGAGGGTTGTTTGCGCACAAGTGATTTCGCGGCTGATGCGCAGGAAGTGCTCGAAGTCGCCGTCGCCGAGCGAATGATGCAGCGCCCGCCGCGTTCCCTGCGCGTCCTTGGACGGACCGCCCACGATGTGCACGACCGGCACATGTTCGGCGTAGCTGCCTGCGATCGCGTTGGCCGCCGACAGTTCGCCGACCCCGAACGTGGTGACCACAGCAGACATTCCACGCAGCCGCCCGTACCCGTCAGCGGCGTAGCCAGCGTTGAGCTCGTTGGCGTTGCCCACCCAGCGAAGACCGGGATGGGCGACGATGTGGTCGAGAAATTCAAGGTTGTAGTCACCGGGCACGCCGAAAATTTCGGAAACACCGAGTTCGGCCAGGCGGTCGAGCAGATAGTCACCGACGGTGTAGGAGGAATGCTCGAATCCAGTCACGAAGACGACCGTACCCTCAGCCGAAAAGCGCTCCGGGCATTGCGCCGTCTCGCTATGGTGCGGGCCATGGCAATCAGGGAAACTCGCGAAGTCGTCATCGAAGCAAGCCCGGGGGAGATCCTCGACGTCATCGCCGATCTGGAATCGCTGCCCGAGTGGTCGTCGGCACATCAAAGCTCTGAAGTGGTCGAAAGGCGAGACGACGGTCGGCCCAAAGTGGCCCGGATGAAGGTCAAGGCGGCGGGCATCACCGATGAGCAGGTGGTCGCCTACACCTGGGGTGAGAGCACCGTGAGCTGGACCTTGGTCAGTGCCAGTCAACAGCGTTCCCAAGACGCGGTCTACACGCTGACACCGGAGGGCGACAAGACTCGGGTGAAGTTCGAGATCACCGTCGACCCGACGGTGCCGCTGCCGGGGTTCCTGCTCAAACGGACCATCAAAGGGGTGATGGACACCTCGACCGAAGGACTGCGAAAGCGTGTGCTGAGCGTCAAGAAGGGCCGCGGTTGATCGGAGCGCCGGCGGGAGAGGCTTGGCTCCCGACGGCGACTGCGGGTCACGACGTCGACAATGTGCCTGCCACCGTCGTCCGCGCCCGGCCATCGTGACCGGGCGCCGTCGCTGCGCCAGATGAAATCGGCTGGTAATTGCGGATTCGCCGTCGAAGACCCAGCGTGTTGCTAGCTTGGTGGCAGTGGCCGCACGAGCATCCCGGGAAATCGTTATCGACGCGCCGCCGGACGTGATTATGGAGGCGCTCGCCGATGTCAGCACGCTGACGGCGTGGTCGCCGGTGCACAAAAGGGTTGAAGTACTCGACCGCTACGATGACGGCCGTCCGCACCATGTGCGGGCCACCATCAAGATCTTCGGGCTGGTGGACAACGAGATTCTCGAATACCACTGGGGCCCCGACTGGGTGGTCTGGGATGCCGAAGCGACGTTTCAGCAGCATGGACAGCACGTGGAGTACACCCTCAAGCGCGAAGGCATGGACAAGACCCGGGTGCGCTTCGATATCACCGTCGAACCGTCGGGACCAATCCCGGAGTTCTTAGCCTGAATCCGTGGATGGGTGATTTCGTGTTGCCGTCGACGCGGTTGTTTTGGGATGCGGCCGAGTGTGGCGCGGTGGGGCGTGGGTGATCCGCTGGCCTGTACCAGCTTTCCTTTGGGTTCCTTGGGTCGGGCCTGGGATGGCGGGGCGGACAGGGCTTGGAAGGTGGGGTCAGGCGGCGCGGGGTTGCGCGATCGGGTAACCGATGACGTTGTGCCACAGGGCCTTCCATCTGGCTCGCCAATGCCAGTGGGCGGGTAGGTGCAGCATTGGTTTGCGGGCCGGGGCGGCGAAGCGGGCCGGGATGTTGATCAGGTCGCGGCGCAGGGTAGCCCCGCGGGCCCACGGCATGGTGGCCACCGGCGAGGGTGCCGACGGCGCGCAGCAGGTTATGGGCGATCACCGCGCAGGCCAGCCAGGCGCAGTTGGCCGCGAACAGCCCCGACGGGATGTGTGCCAGTGGGCCGTCGATTAAATCGGCGAAGGTGGTTTCGATGATGGCGTGGCGTCGGTGGGTGATATCGGCCTGGTCGACCGGCAGCGCGGAGTTGGTGACAAACGGGTGATAGCGCCACACCGGAAACAACGCATCCAGGTGGCGGGCGTCTTTGACCCGGCGCACTACCAGCCGCACGGTCAGTGTTCGGCCGCGGGCCAGGCGCAGGGTGTAGGGGGTTTCGGCGACCTGGGCATCGGAGATCAACGCCCCGGTGTCGGGGTCTTCGACCGCGCCCGGGTAGTGCACCGGGGTCCAGGCGGCCTCGTCGATGGCGGCGATCGCGGCGTTGATGCGCTTGTTGCGGCTGATCGACAGGGAGAATTCGGCGCCTCGCTGAATGCAGGTGGTGATCACTTTCTTGGTGCCAAACATTGAGTCGCCGCGCACCAGGATCGGCGCGTCGGGGTTGATCGCTTTCGCGGTGGTGATCGCCTGCTTGAGCTGGTATGCGGCACCGCGCCCGGAGGCGGCTTTGCCGCTCCGTAGCTGCGCCTCGGCGATCACCGGCGCGGCGGTCGCCGTGGAGATGGTGGTGATCTGTGGGGACAGGCCCAGCCGCAGCAGCGCGCGGCTGGCGATCTTGGCATGACCGAAGGAGGCGCCCTGCTTGGCGTGGCCGTAGACCGGGCGCAGCAGCGAGTCGATGTCCAAAAACATCCGCTCGTCGGCGCCAGCCAGCAGCGGGGTGCGCGCCGCCAGTGCGATCAGATGCTCGCGGGCCACTGCGGCGAGTTGTTTGGTATGCCCGAAGGTGAACTCGCGCAAAAAGATCCCCAACGTCGATGGGGCATATACCTCGTTGAACACCCGGGGTGTGCCGCCGGCGCGCAGCACATTGGCATCATCGATGCTGTCCGCGCCGCACATCATCCCGGCGACGATCGAGGTCAGCTTGCCAGCCGGGTTGACCGCGCCGGACTTCACCCGAGTCGACGGCAGATCCACGCGCTCGTTGATCAATTCCGAAAGACCGGTCTGCTCAGCCAGTTCCAGCACTGGCACCAACCCGGCCGCCGACAGCAGATTCTGCTCGTCAAACACCGCCGATCCGGTGGTGAACGTATACGATGAGTGCATCGAAAGTGCCTTCCCGGACTATGGACAAATGCGGCCTCAGCACTCGTATTGTCCCAGTTCAGAAGGCATTTTCGCTGTTCACACGCCGATCAAATCACCGGAACCATCCACGGATTTAGGCTTAGTCAAACGGGCCAGCAACATCGTGTTGGGCACCGCGACCGAGGGGCTACGCGAGCGGGTTATGGGCCGGGCGCAGGACGCCCGTCAGCCGCAATAGCGCTTCGGTCGCGAAGCGCCGCCAGTCGGCGGATCGCCTCATCGAGGGTGTCGTCCCGTTTGGCAAATGTGAACCGCACCAGGTGATTCCAGAGCCTCGCCTGCTCGCCGTCGGGGTCACAGAAGGCCGACATCGGGATCGCGGCCACCCCCACCTTCACGGGCAGTGCGGCACAGAACGCGGTGCTGTCGTCGTGACCCAAAGGGCGAGGGTCTGCGCACAGGAAGTAGGTGCCCGAGCTGTCGTGGACGTCGAAGCCGAGGTCGGCCAGTGCGCTCGCCAGCCGGTCGCGCCTGGCCTGCAGCGCGGTGCGCAGTGCGGCCACCCAGGCCTCTTCGTTATTGAGCGCCTCGGCCACCGCCGGTTGGAACGGGGCGCCGCCGACGTAGCTCAGATACTGCTTGGCTGCCCGTACTCCGGCGATGAGATCCGCTGGGCCGCAAGCCCATCCGATCTTCCAGCCGGTGCAATTGAACATCTTGGCAGCACTGGAGATGGTGATGGTGCGCTCGGCCATGCCCGGGTAAGTGGCCGGCGGCAGATGACGGCGGTCGTCGTATACCAGGTGCTCGTAAACCTCGTCGGAGATGACCAGCAGGTTTGCTTCGACGGCGATTTCCGCGATGGCCGCCAGTTCGGCGTCGGTGAGCACCGTGCCGGTGGGGTTGTGCGGCGAGTTGACGATCAGCGCTTTGGTGCGCGGCGTCACCGCACGGCGCAGCGCGTCGACGTCTAGCGCGAAGCCGCGGCCATCCAACACCAGGGGGACGACAACCCGCCGCGCCCCGGCCATGGCCACCACCGGCGAGTAGGAGTCGTAGAACGGCTGGATCAAGATCACCTCGTCGCCCGGCTCCACCAGTCCGAGCACCGCCGCGGCGATGGCTTCGGTCGCGCCGACCGTCACCAGCACTTGGGTGTCCGGATCGTAGTCGACGCCGTAGTGCCGTCTGCGGTGTGCGGCGATGGCTTGGCGTAGTTCCGGGACACCGATGCCCGGGGGGTACTGGTTGACTCCCCGCGCGATGGCGTCCTGCGCGGTTTTCAACATCCCGGGTGGGCCGTCCTCGTCGGGAAAACCCTGCCCGAGGTTCACTGCGCCGATCCTTGCGGCCAGCTCCGACATTTCGGCGAAAACCGTGGTCGCATACGGCCGCAGTCGCGACACCGTCATGGTCCTTCAGCGTAGAGCGCTCGGCTTAGCGCTCGCGAATGGAACGCCACGGCGAGAAATCGGCTGGAACCTGGGCCTGGCGTTACGCCGGAAGGGTCCGACGCCTCCCAACCAACAGGTTGATCGGCGGCTTTGTTAGGGTGACGGGCTGTACGCGCCCTATACGCGCCGCAACCAGTGAAGAGGAATCAGCCATGTCCGAAGAAGCCTTCATTTACGAGGCTATCCGCACACCGCGCGGCAAGCAGAAAAACGGCTCACTACATGAGGTCAAGCCGCTTGACCTGGTCGTCGGCCTCATCAACGAGCTGCGTCGGCGCTTCCCCGACCTCGATGAGAACATGATCAGCGACGTCATCCTCGGCGTGGTCTCGCCGGTCGGCGACCAGGGCGGCGACATCGCCCGCACCGCGGTGCTGGCGGCGGGCCTGCCCGACACCACCGGCGGGGTGCAGCTCAACCGGTTCTGCGCCTCCGGGCTGGAGGCGGTGAACACCGCCGCGCAAAAAGTGCGCTCCGGCTGGGACGACCTGGTGCTGGCCGGCGGTGTGGAGTCGATGAGCCGGGTGCCGATGGGTTCCGACGGTGGCGCGATGGCGCTCGACCCGGCCACCAACTACGACGTGGGGTTCGTGCCGCAGGGCATCGGGGCCGACCTGATCGCCACCCTGGAGGGCTTCTCCCGCGAGGACGTCGACGCCTACGCGCTGCGCAGCCAGCAGCGCGCCGCCGCGGCCTGGTCCGGAGGCTACTTCGCCAAGTCGGTGGTGCCGGTGCGCGACCAGAACGGACTGCTGATCCTCGACCACGACGAGCACATGCGGCCCGACACGACCATGGAGGGTCTGGCCAAACTCAAGCCGGCCTTCGAAGGCGTTGCGGCGCTAGGGGGTTTCGATGACGTGGCGCTGCAGAAATACCACTGGGTGGAAAAGATCAACCACGTCCACACCGGCGGCAACAGCTCAGGGATCGTCGACGGCGCGGCATTGGTGCTCATCGGGTCCGAAGCCGCGGGCAAGTCGCAGGGTCTCACCCCGCGGGCCCGCATCGTGGCGACCGCGACCAGCGGCGCCGAGCCGACGATCATGCTGACCGGCCCCACCCCGGCCACCCGCAAGGTGCTCGACCGGGCCGGGCTGACGATCGACGACATCGACCTGTTCGAGCTCAACGAGGCGTTCGCGTCGGTGGTGCTGAAGTTCCAGAAGGACTTGGGCATTCCCGACGAGAAGTTGAATGTCAACGGTGGTGCGATCGCGATGGGCCACCCCCTGGGCGCCACCGGCGCGATGATCCTCGGCACCATGGTCGACGAACTCGAGCGCCGCAAGGCCCGCCGCGCATTGGTCACGTTGTGCATCGGCGGCGGCATGGGTGTCGCCACCATCATCGAGAGGGTTTAAGGGCATGGCAGTCAACACCATTGCTTGGGAGAAGGACGCCGACGGCATCGTCACGCTGACCATAGACGACCCGTCCGGGTCGGCCAACGTGATGAACGAGGCCTACCTCGAGTCGATGGGTAAGGCCGTCGACCGCCTTGTCGCCGAGAAGGATTCGATCACCGGGGTGGTGATCACCAGCGCCAAGAAGACCTTCTTCGCCGGCGGTGATCTCACCGCGATGGTCAAGGCGCGACCGGAGGATGCGGGACAGTTCTTCGACACCGTGGAGACGGTCAAAAAGCAGCTGCGCACCCTCGAGACGTTCGGTAAGCCCGTCGTCGCGGCCATCAATGGTGCAGCGCTGGGCGGCGGTCTGGAGATCGCGCTGGCGTGTCATCACCGCATCGCCGCCGACGTCAAGGGCAGCCAGATCGGAGTGCCGGAAGTGACCCTGGGCTTACTGCCCGGCGGGGGCGGTGTCACGCGGACGGTGCGGATGTTCGGCATCCAAAAGGCGTTCGTGGAAATCCTCGCGCAGGGCACCCGGTTCAAGCCGGGCCAAGGCCAAGGAGATCGGTCTTGTCGACGAGGTGCTGCCAAGCGTCGAGGAATTGGTGCCGGGCCGCCAAGGCCTGGATCAAGGCCAACCCCGACGCGCACGTGCAGCCGTGGGACAAGCCGGACTACAAGATGCCTGGCGGCACCCCGTCGTCGCCGTCGCTGGCGGCCATCCTGCCGTCGTTCCCGTCGAACCTGCGCAAGCAGCTCAAGGGCGCGCCGATGCCAGCGCTACGGGCCATCCTCGCCGCCGCCGTGGAGGGCGCTCAGGTCGACTTCGAAACCGCCAGCCGCATCGAAAGCCGATACTTCACGTCGCTGGTGACCTCGCAGGTCGCCAAGAACATGATTCAGGCGTTCTTCTTCGACCTGCAGCACATCAACTCCGGCGGCTCGCGGCCCGAGGGCTACGAGAAGACCACGTTCAAGAAGGTCGCCGTGCTCGGTGCCGGAATGATGGGCGCGGCCATCGCCTATGTGTGCGCCAAGGCGGGCATGGAAGTGATCCTCAAAGATGTGAGCCTGGAAGCCGCGCAGAAGGGCAAGGAATACTCGGAAAAGCTGGAAGCCAAGGCGCTTTCGAAGGGCAGGACTACTCAGGAACGTTCGGATGCGCTGTTGTCCCGTATCCATCCAACCGCTGACGTCGATGACGCCGCCGGCGCTGACCTGGTGATCGAGGCGGTATTCGAGTCGGTTGACTTGAAGCACAAGGTGTTTGGCGAGATCGAGCCGGTGGTGGCGCCCGACGCGGTGCTGGGGTCCAACACTTCGACGCTGCCGATCACCGAGCTGGCCGCCGGTGTCAAGCGCGCCGAGGACTTCATCGGCCTGCACTTCTTCTCACCTGTCGACAAGATGCCGCTGCTAGAAATCATTAAGGGCCGCAAGACGTCTGACGCCACCCTGGCCAAGGCTGTGGATTTGGCGATGCAGATCGGGAAGACCCCGATCGTGGTCAACGACAGTCGCGGTTTCTACACCAGCCGGGTGATCGGCACGTTCATCAACGAGGCGATCGCGATGCTCGGCGAGGGCGTGGAGCCGGCCAGCATCGAACATGCCGGCGGTCAGGCCGGTTACCCGGCACCGCCGCTGCAGCTCTCCGACGAGCTCAATCTGGAGCTGATGGCCAAGATCGCCAAAGCGACGCGCGAAGGCGTCGAGGCCGCGGGCCAGACCTACACCCCGCATCCGGCCGAGGCCGTCGTCAACAAGATGTTGGAGCTGGGCCGGCCGGGCAAGCTCAAGGGCGCCGGCTTCTACGACTACGCCGACGGCAAGCGGGTTGGGCTGTGGCCGGGCCTGCGGGAGACCTTCAATTCTGGTTCCTCCAAGCCGCCGCTGGCCGACATCATCGACCGGATGCTGTTCGCCGAGGCGCTGGAAACCCAGAAATGCCTCGACGAAGGGGTGCTGACGTCCACGGCCGACGCCAACATCGGATCGATCATGGGCATCGGGTTCCCGCCGTGGACCGGTGGCACCGCGCAGTTCGTCGTCGGCTACCCCGGCGGTAAGGAAGGTTTCGTCGCGCGCGCCCGCGAGCTGGCCGCCAAGTACGGCGACCGCTTCCTGCCACCGGAGTCGCTCACCTCGTAGCGTCTGCTCGTCGGGGGCTACTGGCGCTGCAGCAGGTAGGTTCGGGCGTGGAATCGGGCTGCGAACCTGCTGTTGTCTGCCCAGCGCGGTTCGTCGGTCGCCGACAACAGCGACCAGGCGGGCGTGAAGCGACGTTCGATTTCCGACTGCTCGACGCCCGCCGGGCCGAAACCGCCGCGGGGCGCGAAGGCCACCATCACCAGTCGTGCGCTTGGCGCGGCGGCGGCGCTGATCTCGTCGACATAGAGGTCGCGGTCATGAGCACTCATACCGTGGAAGCACCCGTTGTCCACGATCACTTGGAATCCCGAGCCGATTCCGGCCTGACGCAAATGCGTGACGTCTGCCCGCACGAAGCTGACCGCGACGTTGGCCGCCTGAGCCTTTGCGCGAGCTTTGTCGAGTGCCTTCGGCACGAAGTCAACCCCGGTGACTTGCCATCCGTGTTGGGCCAGGTAGATCGACGCATCTCCGGTGCCACATCCCACGTCGAGCGCAGATCCTGGCGGCAGCGCGTCGGGTCCTTCGATGAGTCCGCGTAATACCGGGGACTGCGGATGGCCGTCCCACGGAGTAAAGCCCAGCCGGTAGAAGACGCGAAACAGTGTGTGTCGAGAAGCCATTGCCTCACCGTATTACGCGGGGGCCGCGGCTTAAAGTCTCGAGGTCGGCTACATTGCGGGCATTGTTTGGTCGTCGGTGCCGGGCTTGATCCGGCTAACCAGACCGCACCATCGGCTCGTGCCGACAGCTCGAGTCGCCGTTATGCGTTGCAGGCGGCGGCTAGTCGGCGCCATTGCTCGCGCGGGAAGGCCGTCTGGTCGGCCAGCAGCACTTGCACGCAGACATGGTCGGCACCGGCGGCTTGATGCTCAGCAACCCTGCGCATGACGGCCTCCTCGTCACCCCAAGCGATGATCGCGTCGAAGAGCCGATCGCTCACCTGCGCCAGGTCGTCGGAGGAGAACCCGGTGCGCAACAAGTTTTTCGCATAGTTCGGCAACGCCAAATACGCCCGCAGCCAATCGGTTCCGATCGCGCGGGCCTCGTCGGCGCTATTGGTCAGGATCACGGTCTGCTCCGGCAGCAGCAACGGGCCATCGCCCAAAACCGAACGCGCAGTGGCGGTGTGCTCCGGTGTGACGAGATACGGGTGGGCGCCTCGGGCACGAGTGGCAGCCATTGCCAGCATTTTCGGGCCCAGCGCCGCCAGCACCCGCCGCTCGGCCGGCACCGGCTGTGCTGCGGCGTCCAATCCGTCCAGGAACGACGCCGTCGCCGCCAGCGGTTTACGGTATCTGCCCGGCTGTTTCGCGTCGATCAGCGGGGCGTGGCTGACACCGATCCCCAGCAGAAAGCGGTCTCCGTGCGCAGCGGTCAGCTCGGCATGGGATTTGGCGACATCGTCGGGTGCATGCATCCACAGGTTGAGGATGCCCGTGGCGATCACGGTCTGCTTGGTGGCGGCAAGCAGTCGCTTCACTGCGTCGAAGACCGGACCACCGACGTCCGGAATCCACAGCGCGGTGAAGCCCAGCTCGTCTAATTCCGCTGCGGCCTCGGCAGATTCGGCTGGATCGCCGTAGCGCAGCTGGCTACTCCATATTCCGACCCCGGAAAGCTCCACGGGTCAATGTTGCCAGAGGCCGGCAGTGTAGTCGGGCACCGGGATCGAGTCGTGCATGCGCACGCCCTTGGTGTTCAGCTTGGCCACGGCCCGGGTGAGCGGGCTAGGCAGGGCCGACACCAGCTGGGCGCCTCGGGTCACCGCCCACAGGGCGGCCCGGGAGGCGGGGACGACGGTTTTGGCCGCAGTGCGGGCGAAAGCGCGGCTGCGTCGCACCGGTTCCCGCAGCTGGTGTTCGTAGGCCGTGAACGCTGCCTGGTAATCGCCGCCCGCGCGGGCGAGTTCCCCGGCCAGCACATAGGCGCCGACCACCGCCAGGCTGGTGCTGCCGCCGACGGCCGGACCCGGGCAGTATCCCGCGTCACCGACGAGCGTCACCCGCCCACGCGACCATGTGTCCAGCTGCAACTGGGTGATGGAGTCGAAGTAGAACGCCGGCGTGGTGTCGAGGCATTCGAGCCAACCGTCCACCCGCGGATGTATTCCGGCGAATGCGTTGCGCAATAAGTCCTTCTGCCGCGGCACATCTCGATGGTGGCATTGCAGTTCAGGGCTGTGGAACATGAATACCGCCCGTGCATCGTCCAGGTGATGCGCGCTGTAGACCCCGGCCATCCGGCCGATTTCGACGTGACCGATCATTTCCCCCTCGGGCGCAAGCGTTTTCGGCACTGACGCCACCGCCAGATATGCCCCGAGGAATTGGGTGATGCCGGCGTCGTCACCGAAAGTCAAACGCCTGACGTTGGAATGTAGCCCGTCGGCGCCGACGACGACGTCGAACTTGCGTGGCGGGGTCCGCTCGAACGTCACGTCCCCGTCGGGTGAAATGGCCGTGATCGAGTCGCCGAACAGGTACTCGATGTCGTCGCGACCGGCGTCGTAGTAGATCTCGCTGAGGTCGTCGCGCATGATCTCGACATGCCGGTCGGAGGCGGTGCGGTAGATCTTGGTTAGGTCGACGCGGATCGGCCGTCGCGCGCCGTCATGGTAGATGCTTAGTCGCGTCGTCTTGGTGGCGCGGTCCTCGATGCGGGGCAGCACGCCCATGTTCGCGGAGATCTCCATCGCCGGTCGGAACAAGTCGACGGCGTGGCCTCCGGTTTTGCGTAACGTCGGCGCGCGCTCGACGACCGTGACGTCGAAGCCGCGCCTGGCCAGCCAGTAGGCCACCACGGGTCCGGCGATGCTGGCACCCGAGATCAAGACCCGCACCGGAAACCTCCTTACTTAACGATTGGTAAGCCTAGCATGTCCGCTTACCGATCGATAAGTCAGTTAAACTTCGCAGGTGAGCCGACCCCGCTCCGATACGCGCGAGCGCATCCAAGATGTGGCCCGCGAGCTGTTCCTGCAGCAGGGCGTGCAACGCACCAGCCTGCAGGACATCGCCGACAAATTAGGGATCACCAAGCCCGCGCTGTACTACCACTTCGCCTCGCGCGAAGAGCTGATCCGCAGCATCGTGCAGCCCCTGATCGACGAGGGCGAACAGTTCATCGCCGAAAGGGAAGGCCGGGGCGGCGTCGACGTGCGCGAGTTGCTCGAGGGCTACTTCGATTTTCACTACCGGCATCGGCGCGATCTGGTGGTAGTGCTGGCGGAGTTCGCCATCCTCGAAGACCTCGGCCTGATCGAAAAGGTGCTGGCGTGGCGGGAACGGCTCGGCAAGCTGGTGTTCGGGCCGAAACCGACGCTGGCGCAAGCGACCCGCGCGGTGATCGCGTTCGGCGGCCTGCAGGACTGCTGTCTGCAGTTTCCCGACGCACCCGTCGAGAAGCTGCGTGCCGCGGCGGTCGAGGGCGCGCTGGCCGCCCTGGGCCTTTGACATAGGGTCGGCAGCTATGCGTTTTGGACTGTTCATTCCGCAGGGCTGGCGGCTGGACCTGGTGGGTATCGCACCCGCCAAACATTGGGCGGTGATGCGCGAGCTGGCCGCCTACGCCGACGCCAGCGCGTGGGATTCACTGTGGGTCTACGACCACTTCCACACCGTGCCGGTGCCGACCGGCGAAGCCACCCACGAGGCGTGGTCGCTGATGGCGGCCTATGCGGCGGCGACATCGCGGATCAAGCTGGGTCAGATGTGCACGGCGATGAGCTACCGCAACCCGGTTTATCTGGCCAAGGTGGCCGCGACGGTCGATGTTATCTCCGGCGGCCGAGTGCAGATGGGCATCGGCGGCGGCTGGTACGAACACGAATGGCGCGCTTACGGTTACGGGTTTCCATCCGCGAAAGTCCGGCTCGGGCGGCTCGACGAGGGTGTGCAGATCATGCGCGACGCGTGGCGCGACGGCAAAGTCAGCTTCGCCGGTGAGCACTATCAGGCCGACGGGGCAATCGTGGCCCCGAAGCCGTTGCAGGACAATGGTATTCCGTTGTGGATTGCCGGCGGCGGGGAGAAGGTGACGCTGCGGATCGCCGCGAAATACGCGCAATACACCAATTTCACCCCGGAGCCGGAGGCGTTCTCCCGCAAATCTGAAGCGCTGGCCCGCCACTGCCGCGACGTCGGCACCGACTTCGATGCGATCGTGCGCTCGGTCAACGTGAACGCCGTGGTAGGCACCTCGGAGTCCGAGGTGAACGAGCGGCTGCAACGCATCCGCGACCGAATGATCGCATACGTGCCCGAATCGGCGGCCGATGCGATGATCGCCGGCACCAGCGGCCCCGAATCGGCCGTCGGCACGCCGAAGCGGGTGATCGAGCGGCTCGAGCGCCTGCGTGAGCTGGGCTGCCGCTACGTCATCTGCTACTTCCCGGAGGCCGCTTATGACAGGTCCGGTGTGGAGTTGTTCGAGCGCGAGGTGATCCCTGCGCTGGGCTAGGAGAATGGGATTTCCGTTTTCGCGGAATGCTGTTGTAGCGTCTGGTGGCGAGCACTATTGTCTTTTCTGACCTCGGAGGATCACCCGATGCAGAAGGCGCTGGCGCCGGACATCACTACCTGGCCCGACGACAACCCACAGCTGATCGGCAGCCGCTGCGCTGACTGCGGCGCCACCACCTTCCCAGTGCAGCAGCGCTGCCCGCGGTGCAGCGGTGGGCAGATGTCCGAGCTGTTGCTGCCGCGCCGGGGCACCGTGGTGGCCTGGACCACCCAGGGATTTCCGCCGGGGCCTCCCTATGCCGGTCCGACGGGTGACGCGTTCAGCCCGTTCGGGGTCGGCCTGGTTCAGCTTGGCGACGTGATCCGCGTCGAGGGCCGGCTCACCGAAAATGATCCGGCCAAGCTGCGGTTCGGGATGGAGGTCGAGCTGACCATGGTGCCGTTGACCACCGACGACGACGGCAACGAGGTCATGACATTCGCGTTCCGGCCGGTCTGAGGAGTCTGAGATGAACGATGTGGCAATTATCGGTGTGGGCCTGCATCCGTTCGGGCGCTTCGAGGGTAAGTCCGCGATGGAGATGGGCGCCGAAGCGATTCAGGCCGCGCTGGCTGACGCGAGCCTGGACTGGAAGGACATTCAGTTCGGTGTCGGTGGCAGCCACGAGGTGTCCAACCCGGACGCAGTCACCAGATTGGTTGGACTGACCGGAATTCCGTTTACCGACGTGTTCAACGCGTGCGCCACCGCGGCAAGTGCCACGCAGCTGTGCGCCGACACGATCCGGCTGGGCAAGTACGACATCGGCATCGCGGTCGGTATGGACAAGCATCCGCGCGGCGCTTTCACCGACGACCCCGCCAAGCTGGCCCTGCCGGCCTGGTACGCCGAGAACGGGCAGTTCGTGACCACCAAGTTCTTTGGGATGAAGGCCAACCGCTACATCCACGAGCACGGCATCTCAGCTGAGACGCTGGCCAAGGTGGCCGCCAAGAACTACCGGAATGGGGCGTTGAACCCCAACGCTTTTCGGCGCAAGCCGCTAACCGAAGAGCAGATTCTCGGTTCGCCGGTGCTGAATTATCCGCTGACCCAGTACATGTTCTGCGCTCCCGACGAGGGAGCGGCGGCGGTAATCATGTGCCGCGCCGACATCGCACACCGGTACACGTCGAAACCGGTGTATTTGCGGGCTGCCGAGATCCGCACCCGCAGGTACGGCGCCTACGAGGTGCACGCCACCTTCGCGCCGATCGAAGAAGACGTGTCGCCGACCGTCTACGCGTCGCGGGCCGCGTTCGAGGCGGCCGGGGTAGGGCCCGAGGACGTCGACGTTATCCAGTTGCAGGACACCGACGCCGGCGCCGAGGTGATCCACATGGCGGAGGCCGGATTCTGCGCCGACGGCGATCAGGAGAAGCTGATCGCCGACGGCGCCACCGAAATCAGCGGCCCGATGCCGGTCAACACCGACGGCGGGCTGATCGCCAACGGTGAGCCGATCGGCGCGTCGGGGCTGCGGCAGGTTCACGAGCTGGTGCGTCAGCTGCGCGGGGAGGCGGGGGACCGTCAAGTGGGCGGCACACCGCGGGTCGGCTTTGCGCAGGTGTACGGAGCGCCGGGTACCGCCGCCGCGACGATCCTGACCACGTAGGCTAGATTGCCGGGCCCAGCAGGTCGTCGGCGTCGCGGATGACATAGCCGTAGCCCTGCTCGGCCAGGAACCGCTGCCGGTGGGCGGCGTATTCGGTGTCTTGGCTGTCGCGGGCCACCACCGAGTAGAACACGGCGCCGCCGCCGCCTGCCTTGGGCCGCAGCAACCGGCCCAGGCGCTGGGCCTCCTCCTGCCGCGACCCAAATGTCCCCGAAACCTGTACGGCCACAGCGGCTTCCGGAAGATCGATGGCAAAATTGGCCACCTTAGACACCACCAGGGTGGTGACCTCGCCGCGGCGAAACGCGTCGAAGAGCGCCTCACGCTCGGCGGTCTTGGTCGACCCTTGGATCACCGGCGCCCCCAGCAGGGCCCCCAGTTCTTCGAGCTGGTCGAGGTAGGCGCCGATCACCAATGTCGGTTCGCCCGGGTGGCGACTCAGGATCGACTTGACCACCGCGATTTTCGAGTGCGCGGTCGAGCAGACGCGGTACCGCTCTTCGGGTTCGGCGGTGGCGTACCTCATCCGCTCGTTGTCGGTCAGCGTCACCCGCACCTCGACACATTCGGCGGGAGCGATCCAGCCCTGTGCCTCGATGTCCTTCCACGGCGCGTCATAGCGCTTCGGCCCGATCAAGCTGAACACGTCACCCTCGCGGCCGTCTTCGCGGATCAGCGTGGCGGTCAGCCCCAACCTTCGCCGCGACTGCAGATCGGCGGTCAGCCGGAACACGGGGGCCGGGAGCAGATGCACCTCGTCGTAGATAATCAGTCCCCAGTCGCGGCTGTCGAACAGCTCCAGGTGCCGATAGTCGCCCTTCCTGTTGCGGCGGGTCATCATTTGATAGGTGGAGATGGTGACGGGGCGAATCTCCTTGCGTTCGCCGGAGTATTCGCCGATCTCGTCAGCTGTCAGCGACGTGCGGGCCACCAACTCGCGTTTCCACTGCCGCGCGGCGACGGTGTTGGTGACCAAGATCAACGTCGTCGCACTGGCTTTGGCCATGGCCGCCGCGCCGACCAACGTCTTGCCCGCCCCGCACGGCAACACCACCACCCCGGAGCCCCCGGACCAGAAGGACTCTGCCGCCAACCGCTGGTAGTCACGCAGATGCCAGCCGTCTTCCCGCAGGCTGATCGGATGCGCCTCACCGTCGACATAGCCGGCGAGATCTTCTGCGGGCCAGCCGATTTTGAGCAGCATCTGCTTGACCCGGCCACGCTCGCTGGGATGCACGACGACGGTGTCCGCGTCGATGCGGGCGCCGAGCATGGGGGTGATCTTCTTGTTGCGCAGCACCTCTTCCAGCACCGCGCGGTCCAGGCTTACCAGAGTCAGGCCGTGTGCGGGATGCTTGACCAACTGCAGCCTGCCGTAGCGGGCCATGGTGTCGACGATGTCGACCAGCAACGGCTGCGGCACCGCGTAGCGGGAGTAGCTGACCAGCGCGTCCACCACTTGTTCGGCGTCGTGCCCGGCGGCGCGGGCGTTCCACAGGGCCAGCGGGGTGATGCGGTAGGTGTGCACGTGCTCGGGCGCGCGTTCCAATTCAGCGAACGGCGCAATCGCCGCGCGCGCATCGCCGGCCAACTCGTGATCGACCTCGAGCAGCACCGTCTTGTCGGACTGCACGATCAGCGGCCCGTCGCTCATGGCCCCGATTATCCGGATTCCGCCGACATCTCAGCGCCGCTCCTCATCGCCCGGCGTCGTCGTCGGCGCGCGCCACGGACGTGATGCGATGGACGGCGAAGTCGCGCAGCCGTCCAGACGCGGAATCGAAGGCCACCAGTTGGCCGCCGCGCAAGGTGATCGGCGATACCACGCGCTGGGTGGCCACCCCTGCGGCATCGACGTAGCCGATCACTACGGTGGCGGCATCGCGGACCGCCTGCTGCAGCAGCGCCATGACCGTCGCGGGATTCGCGCGTATGCCGGCAAACGGTGCCGCGGTGACTTTGCGCAGCACCGAGACCACGGCGCTCAGGCTGTCGCGGGTGGGTCGGGGGATCGGGCGCAGCGTGCGACGATACTGGGGGGTGGGCACTCGGGCACCGCGGACGCCGAGGTCGACGATAGTGCCCGAGGAATCCTCGGCGGCCGGGGCGAATCCACCGTCGCGCAGGGCCGCCAGCACTTCGGAGATCGGTGCCTGCGAGACGGCCACGGTCGGTGCCAACACCCGTAGCTGTAGCTGTTCGGCGGCGGGCGTGGCCACCGCCTGGGCCAACAGCGCGGGATCTTCGCAGCGCACAAACGATGCCGCCATGCCGACCCGAAGCTGCCCGTGGCGCCGGGCAACATCGTCGATGAGGTAGGTAAGGCCCTGCGGCACAGGTGTTTTCGAGTGCTTTTCAAATAGCGCGTGCAGCGAGTCGGCAGTCTTACCGAGGTCTAGGGCATGCCGGATCGACTGTTCGCTCACGCGGTAGACCATTGCCGCGCCAGCCGACTCGACGGTGGCGACGGCGGCCAGTTCCTCGGCCAGGTGCCGGTCCAGCGGGCCGGGCACCACCACGGTCAGGTCGGCCTGCACCAGGAAGTGGTCGATCGGTTCGGGAAGCGCCCGGCGCATCGCGGCGACCACGGCGTCGTCGCTGGTCTGCGGGTCCAGCAGTGCGCGGCCGGGCGTGCTGATCGCTCCGCGGCCGACCAGGCCCAGGAAGTGGGCTTCGTCAAGCAGGTCTGCGACCGGGCCGGGCTGCAGCCGCTTTGCCCACCGGGGACGCCGCCACACCAGTGTTGCCGACGCGGAGGTCTGATCGACGCCGGCACCGGGCGGCAGCTCGGCCAGCAGGCCCAACAGCAGCCGGCGATCCAGCGGAGCCGCCGTCGAGTACACCGAATCCGACAGCGCACCATAGGGTTTCGCGTCGGGGCCGCGGGTGCCGATCAGCGCGGGACGGGTCGGCAGGTCCAGCCAGGTGCTGGCCAGCAGATGCCACCGCTCGGCGGTCGAGGCTTCCGCGAACCGGTCGGCGGCCACGGTTGGCGCCCAGTAGGGGCCGTCACCGTCTTCGGGCGGTGGACTGGGCATTCCGCTGGCGATCAGCCCGGCGGCCGCCGCGACTTCGAGGATCAGGCCCAGCCGCGCGTCGTCGATGCCGGTCGCCTTCGCTAGCCGCTTGACCTCGCGGACCCCCAGCCCGCCGCTGCGCAGCTCGGGAACCGGTGCGGCGGATAGGGTTTCGAGCAGCACGTCGAGTTCACGCAGCAGGTCGATAACGGCGCCCGCCGCCGCGGCGTCGGCGTCGGCTTGGGTGGTGGTCGTGACGACCGGGTCGGGCGCGGTCAGCTGCGTCGGGCCGGGGTCCTCCCCGCGCAGCACGTGACCTACCTGGCGCGGCAAGATCACTGTCTCGGCGTCGATGCGCCGCAGCAGCCCCTTGGCCAGCAGCCGGGGCACCGGTCGCTCCGGGGAAGCGCCGGGAGCCGCGTCGCGGGTGCGGCCCATCGGGGAGCCTTCCAGCAGCTTGTCCAGCACGATCAGCTCGTCGTCGTCGAGTTCGTCGATCAGCTCGACAATCTGCTCCCTGGTGCGGGTTTCGTCCTCCAGGGTCACCTGGCCGGGGTGCCAGGGCAGCCCGGCCCCGGCGTCGGCGGCCACCCGGACCTCGGTGTCGCCCCACACCAGGGCGCGCTCTTTGAGGTCATTAAGCGCGGCAAGCACCTCGGCCTCGGGCGCTCGCGCACCGATCAGTGTCAGCAGCTTGGCCACCGGCACCGGCGCAGTGTCGGCGTGCAGCACCAGCAACGCGTCGATCAGCGCCAGCCGTAGGAAGTCGAGCTCGTCGGTGGCGGCCCTGATGGATTGTCGCGCCTGGGCCCGGGCGGCCAGGGCGGCGATGCTGCCGGGCGGCGGCTGGGCAAGGTCGGGGCGGCACTCCAGTAAACGGATCAGCCGCTCGTCGGGCAAGTCGGCCAGCCAGGACCCCAGCGGGATATCCGGGGTGTGTCGGGTCATTGCTGACCAGCGTAAAGCAGTGGCGGCCGCGAAGACGACGGCGAGTAACTGCAGCTTACGAGCAAGAGGTCGAGCAACTAGCAGCGGCGGGCTCGGCCGCCTGTGACAAGCAGACCTGTCAGAATGGACGCGTGGCTGACATCGCTGAGAACAAGGCGCGCAAGACTCGCTACGTCGACAACGGCTGGCCGACGACCAATCCGGACGACCACGCGGTCAGCGAACTGCGCACCGACCGCACCGGCGCGTTGTCCCCGTTCGGGGACGTGCAGTTCCCACTGCCGCCGGACGACCTGCCCTACGTCCACCCGGTCACCGTCGTCAACCGGTAGCTGGTGACGGCGGTGTCCGAAACGGCAGCAGCATCGGGCGCAGGCCCGCTTTCGCACCTCGACGACCGCGGGGCGGCGCACATGGTCGACGTCACCGAAAAGGGCGCCACCAAACGCACCGCGGTGGCTGCGGGAGCGTTGCGGACCTCGGCCGACGTGGTGGCGCTGATCTCCGCCGGCGGGCTGCCCAAGGGTGACGCGCTGGCTACCGCGCGGGTGGCCGGCATTCTGGCCGCCAAGCGCACCAGCGACCTGATCCCGTTGTGTCATCAGCTTGCGCTGACCGGTGTCGACGTCGATTTCAGCGTTGGTGCGTCGGACATCGAAATCACCGCGACCGTGCGCAGCACCGACCGCACCGGAGTGGAGATGGAGGCGCTGACCGCCGTCAGCGTCGCTGCGCTCACGCTCTACGACATGATCAAAGCGGTGGATCCGGCCGCGCGCATCGACGACGTCCGTGTGCTTCGCAAGGACGGCGGCCGCAGCGGTACCTGGGTGCGCTGATGGGGGAGCGGTCCGCGCGAGTCATCATCGCGTCCACCCGCGCATCCGCTGGCGTGTATGACGACAGGTGTGGCCCGATCATCGCTGAATGGCTTGAACGGCAAGGGTTTTCAGGTGTGCAGCCGCGGGTAGTTCCCGACGGGGACCCGGTAGGGCGGGCGCTGCGCGAAGCGGTCGCCGAGGGCGTCGACCTGATCATCACCTCCGGCGGCACCGGCATCTCGCCGAGCGACGACACTCCTGCGCAGACCGCGACGGTGCTCGATTACGAGGTGCCCGGGCTGGCCGATGCGATCCGCCGCTCCGGGCTACCTAAAGTGCCCACCTCGGTGCTGTCGCGGGGGCTATGCGGTGTGGCCGGCCGCACCCTGATCGTCAACCTGCCCGGCTCGCCCGGCGGAGTGCGCGACGGTCTCGGGGTGCTCGCCGACGTGCTCGACCACGCCCTGGACCAACTCGCCGGCAAAGACCATTCGGGCTGATCGAGGAGTGGCGCTGATGACGTGCGCTGGCGACGATGATGCCGGCGGAGCCGGGATAGAGGAGTGGCGCTGATGACGTGCGCTGGCGACGATGATGCCGGCGGAGCCGGGATCGAGGAGTGGCGCTGATGACGTGCGCTGGCGACGATGATGCCGGCGGAGCCGGGATCGAGGAGTGGCGCTGATGACGTGCGCTGGCGACGATGATGCCGGCGGAGCCGGGATCGAGGAGTGGCGCTGATGACGTGCGCTGGCGACGATGATGCCGGCGGAGCCGGGATCGAGGAGTGGCGCTGATGACAGAAGTACTGCGCGCAGCCCTCACCGAAGAGCCGATCTTTTTGGCCGAACATGAGGAATTGGTCAGCCATCAAGCTGCGGGCGCGGTGGTGGGGTTTGTCGGCATGATCCGCGACCACGACGGCGACCGGCAGGTGCTTCGACTGGAATATTCCGCGCACCCGTCGGCCCAGCAAGTGCTCTCCGAGGTGCTACGCGAAGTCGGCGAGCAGTGCCGCGGGGTGCGCGCGATCGCCGCCAGTCACCGGATCGGCGTGCTGCAGATCGGTGAAGCGGCGCTGGTGGCCGCCGTCGCCGCTGACCATCGCCGCGCGGCGTTCGACACCTGCGCTCACCTCGTCGACACCATCAAGGCGCGGCTACCGGTGTGGAAACACCAGTTCTTCGCCGACGGCACCGACGAATGGGTCGGTTCAGCGTGAGCTCTACTGGGCCGGGTTCGCCTGAGGTTGCTGCGCCAGCGCGGCCAGTGCGCTGTTGCCGTTGATGCCCTGCGCCTGAATGGCCTGCCACAGGTCTTTGAGGAAGCCGGGATCCATGTTCTGCGGCGCCGTCGCCGGCAGCCCGTTCGTGTTGGGCATGTTCGCCGGGTCGAGCATGGGTGCGAGCTGCGGTGGTACCTGCAGGTCATGCACCGCCGAGCCCGCAGCGGCCGGATCAATCGGAAGCGCCGGTCCGGGCGCCGGGTCGGCCGGGGCCGGGGTGATGGCCCAGTACGAGACAGCCTGAGCCTCATGCACTTCCGGCGCCTCGCCGAGGGCCGGGTCATCGACTGCCGGCTCGACGGCCGGCTCGAGCGGTGGCACCGGCTCTTCGGCTGGTGCCTCGGACCCGACTGGCTCGGTATCGGGCACGGGGGGTTCGTCGACCCGTCCGGGTGCATCGAACGTCGCAGGTTCAGCCGACGGAGCCGCCTGGTCGTGGACAGCCAACTCGACGGGCGCCGCGGCTTCGTCGACCGGCAGTTCCGCCGGAGGAGTTTCTTCCGCAGGCGGAGCCTCCCACACCGCAGGCTCGCCGGTCACGGCCGCGTCCTCGGGCGGCGGCTCCACCGGTGCGGGGTCGGCGAAGACGCTACGTGGCGTTGCGCTCGAAAGGCCGCCGCCGCACGCCGGCCACGCCCCCCGCCCTTGGGTGGCAAGCACACGCTCGGCCACCGCGATCTGCTGTTCCCGGGTGGCGAGGTTCGCTGACGGGGCGTATTGCCCGCCACCGTGGGCGGCCCAGGTTCCCTGGGTGAACTGCAAGCCGCCTTGGTAGCCGTTGCCGGTGTTGATCGACCAGTTGCCGCCGGACTCGCAGCGGGCCACGCGATCCCACTCGCCGTCGGTTGCCGCTGCGGCGTGGCCCGCCAAAGCCACGCCGCCGCCGCCGATGACGGCTCCGGTAAAGGCGAGTTTCGCGACGCTGACGCTCGATGTCGTGGGCTTGCGATGCCGTCCACTCATACGCCGGTGAAGTCCTCCCTGTACGCGCCCACGAGGTCAGCTGTCGGGTTCGGGCTGGAGAGGTTGCCCGGCCGTCGTCGTCATCCGGGGAAACGACGTGGCTTCACCCCTAGGAGCCGCGGACGGCTCCAGGTCCGATCCGGGCGGACCGGTGGGTCCCCCGCCTCCATCCACCCGGTTGACTCCCCGCCTACTGGATGGAGCTCGGCGCTATAGGCGGGGAGGGCCCGCCCCCTGGTGTGCCTCGGCAAGCCCGCGCAGAACGGTAGCGGCTCAAGCCGATTGAGTCATTTCTGCGTTCCCACGGCGTTTCGCCCAACGCCGTCGCGCAAAAAGCCAGGAAAGCGCAGCGTTAACGCAGGCCAGCGGCTTCGAGATCAGTCCGTAGCCGCACCGTGATCGCTTCGTTATGTGAGGGAAATCACAGAGCTCAACCGCCGGCGAAGGGCGGCAGTACGTCGATTGTCTCGCCGGAACGAAGCGCGGTGTTTGCGTCGCGTACGGCGATGCCGTCGCACAGGTAGGAGCAGCGGCTGAGCACCTTCGCCAGCCGCGCGTCCTTGGCGGCCAAGCCGTCGACCAGGTCAGCCACGGTGGCCCCGGGCCGCACCGACACGGTTTCCGAGTCGGCACCTGCGGCCGCTCGTGCCGCCGCGAAGTAGCGGACAGTGACCCGGACGACGCCGGGCTCGTCGCGGGCCATGGGTTCAGCCACCGATCGCGCTCATCGGACGGTCCGGCTGGATAAAACCCGGGTCGTTGATGCCATGCCCGGCCGGCTTGCCCCACATCGCGGCACGCCACGCCGCCTCGATCGCGTCGTCGTCCGCGCCAACACGCAGCAGGGTGCGAAGGTCGGTCTCCTCGGTGGCGAACAGGCAGCTGCGGATCTGGCCGTCGGCGGTCAGCCGGGTCCGGTCACACGCCGAGCAGAAGGCGTGTGACACCGAGGCGATCACCCCGACCTTTCCGGCGCGTCCATCCGCGTCCTCGACCAGCCATAGCTCGGCAGGGGCCGACCCGCGGGGCGCCGGGTCGGGCCGCAACCGGAAGTACGGTCGCAGCGCCGCGAGCACGTCGTCGGCGCTGAGCGCGGCACCCCGTCGCCACTGGTGCCCCGCATCCAGCGGCATCTGCTCGATGACCCGCAACTGGTAGCCGTGTTCCAGGCAGAACCGCAGCAGGTCGACGACATCTTCGCGACCGGTCACTGGGTCCAGCACCGCGTTGACTTTGATCGGCTCCAGCCCGGCGTCCTTGGCGGCGGCCAGGCCGCCAGCACATCGGGGAGCCGGTCGCGGCGGGCGATCGCCGCGAAGCGGGCGCGGTCAACGGTGTCCAGCGACACATTGACCCGGTCCAGGCCGGCTTCGGCGAGCGCCTGTGCCCGCCGCGCCAATCCCAGGCCGTTGGTGGTCAGCGCGATCTCGGGCCGGGGCCGCAAACCCGCCGCGGCGGCCACCACCTCTTCGAGGTGCCGCGCCAACAGCGGCTCCCCGCCGGTGAAGCGCACACTGGTGATGCCGAGCCGGGTGACGGCGATGCGCAGCAGTCGCGTCAGCTCGTCCGGGCGTAGCAGCTGGTCGGTCGGTAGCCAGTCCAAGCCCTCGGCCGGCATGCAGTAGGTGCACCGCAGGTTGCACCGGTCCGTCAACGACACCCGCAGATCAGTGGCGATCCGGCCATAGGTGTCCACCAGCGGGCCCGCCGTGGGCGCATCGGCATCCAGGACAGCACCGTCTGGCCGGCGCCGCAGCGTCGGCAGGCCTAGCGCGGTCACCGTCACGTGCGCACCCACTCGGCCTGGGTTGTCGCGCCGACCGGCACGATCTCTTTGCCCAGCGGCACCAGCGACACCGGGATCAGCTTGAGATTGGCCAGCGCCAACGGGATCCCGATGATGGTGACGGCCATCGCCGCCGCGCTCACCAAATGCCCGATCGCCAGCCACAGCCCGAACAGCACCACCCAGATGACGTTGCCGATCAGCGCGCCGGTCCCCGCTCCCGGTTTCTCGACGATGGTGCGCCCGAACGGCCACAGCGCGAAGGACGCGATGCGCAGCGCCGCGAATCCGAACGGGATGGTGACGATCAGAACGAAGCACACCAGCGCAGCCAACAGGTACCCCAAAGCCAGCCAGAGGCCACCGAAGATCAACCAGATGACGTTCAGGATCAGGCGCATATCTCCTCCAGCGGTACTGCCAGCCTACCCAGGAAACAGGGGTGCTCGTAGGGCCGGCATCCGAGTAGGATCAGCTATCAATCGCGTCCTGCACAGGCGGGGCGCTTCCTTGTGCAGCCCATCGTAGTTTGACCCGTCAGACAAGCAGGTGAGACCAGTGCCGACTGGCAAGGTGAAGTGGTACGACGCCGCAAAGGGGTTCGGCTTCTTGTCGCAGGAAGACGGCGAAGACGTCTACGTCCGCTCCTCGGCGTTGCCCGAGGGTGTCGAAGGCCTCAAGGCGGGGCAGCGTGTCGAGTTCGGTGTGGCCACCGGCCGCCGCGGCCCGCAGGCGTTGAGCCTCAAGATAATTGATCCGCCACCCAGCCTGGCTCGGGCGCGCCGCGAGGGCGCCGCCGAGCACAAGCACAGTCCCGACGAACTGCACGGCATGGTCGAGGACATGATCACCTTGCTGGAAAGCACGATCCAGCCCGAGTTGCGCAAGGGCCGCTACCCCGACCGTAAGACGGCCCGGCGGGTTTCCGAGGTGGTCAAGGCCGTTGCCCGCGAGCTCGACGCCTAGTTTGCTGCGCCGGACTCGGGTTTGACGACGCCGGTTCGGGCTACTCTGGAGTAACTTGCGAGCTACTCTGGGGTAACAAACGAGAGGGCGTCCGATGGCACAGCAAGCACAGGTCACCGAAGAGCAGGCTAGGGCGGTAGCCGAAGAATCACGCGAAGCCGGTTGGGAGAAACCGTCCTTCGCTAAGGAGTTGTTCCTCGGCCGGTTCCCGCTGGAGTTGATTCACCCGTTTCCCCGGCCATCCGCCGACGAGACCGCCCGTACCGAGGAGTTCCTGGGCAAGTTGCGCGAATTCCTCCAAAACGTCGACGGCAGCGTCATCGAGCGTGATTCGCAGATTCCCGACGAGTATGTGAAAGGCCTTGCCGAACTGGGCTGTTTCGGCATGAAGATCCCGTCGGAGTACGGCGGATTGAACATGTCGCAGGTCGCCTACAACCGCGCGCTGATGATGGTCGCCACGGTTCACCCCAGTCTGGGCGCGCTCCTTTCAGCGCATCAGTCGATCGGGGTACCGGAACCACTCAAGCTTGCCGGGACCGAGGAACAGAAGCGGAGGTTCTTGCCGCGATGTGCGGCCGGGGCAATTTCGGCGTTTCTGCTCACCGAACCGGACGTCGGCTCGGACCCGGCACGGCTGGCGTCGACCGCGACACCGGTTGACGACGGGCAGGCCTACGAACTCGACGGGGTGAAGCTGTGGACCACCAACGGCACGGTTGCCGACCTGCTGGTCGTCATGGCCCGGGTGCCCAAGAGCGACGGACACCGAGGCGGCATCAGCGCTTTCGTCGTCGAGGCCGATTCACCGGGCATCACGGTCGAGCGGCGCAACAAGTTCATGGGATTGCGCGGCATCGAAAACGGTGTGACCAGGCTGCACAAAGTCCGAGTTCCCCGGGAAAACCTGATCGGTCGCGAGGGCGACGGACTCAAGGTCGCGCTGACCACGCTCAACGCCGGCCGGCTGTCCATACCCGCGATGGCAAGCGGCTCGGCGAAGTGGTCGCTGAAAATCGCGCGGGAATGGTCGCGCGAACGGGTGCAGTGGGGCAAGCCGATCGGTAAGCATGCCGCCGTCGCCGGCAAGATCTCATTCATCGCCGCCACCTGTTACGCGCTCGAAGCGGTGCTCGAGCTCTCCGGTCAGATGGCCGACGAAGGCCGCAACGACATCCGCATCGAGGCGGCGCTGGCCAAGTTGTGGTCCAGCGAGATGGCCTGCGTGATCGCCGACGAGCTGGTGCAGATACGCGGTGGTCGCGGCTATGAGACGGCCGAGTCGCTGGCCGCGCGAGGTGAGCGCGCGGTGCCGGTGGAGCAGGCGGTGCGCGATCTGCGGATCAACCGCATCTTCGAAGGATCCAGCGAGATCATGCGGTTGCTCATCGCCCGCGAGGCGGTCGACGCCCACCTAACCGCCGCGGGTGATCTCGCCAACCCCAAAGCCGATTTTCGGCAGAAGGCCAAGGCAGCGGCCGGTGCCAGCGGGTTCTACGCAAAGTGGTTGCCGCAACTGGTTTTCGGTGAAGGGCAGCTGCCCACAAGCTACCGCGAGTTCGGCAGGCTGGCGACGCATCTGCGGTTCGTCGAACGCTCTGCGCGCAAGCTGGCTCGCAACACGTTCTACGGAATGGCGCGCTGGCAAGCCGCATTGGAGCAAAAGCAGGGCTTCCTGGGCCGCATTGTGGACATCGGCGCCGAGCTGTTCGCCATGTCGGCGGCGTGCGTGCGGGCGGAAGCCCAACGTGTCGCCGATCCGGTCCAAGGCGAACAGGCCTACGAACTGGCCGACACGTTTTGCCAGCAGGCCACGCTTCGGGCGGAAGCCTTGTTCGACGCCTTGTGGACCAACACCGACAGCACCGATGTTGCGGTGGCAAGCGATGTTCTGGAGGGCCGCTATGTCTGGCTGGAGGAGGGCATCCTGGACCAATCCGAGGGCACCGGTCCGTGGATCGCTTCCTGGGAGCCGGGCCCGTCCACCGAAGCCAATGTCGCGCGACGGTTTCTGACGGCACCGGAGCGATGAGCTCCTACGTCGCCGAAGCGGGTGAGTTCACCCGCGACACCGACTACATCGCCACACGCATCACCGCCGACGGACGCGACGGATATCCCGTCGAGCCCGGCCGGTATCGGCTCATCGTCGCCCGGGCGTGCCCGTGGGCCAACCGCGCTGTCATCGTGCGGAGACTGCTTGGACTCGAACCTGTTGTCTCCATTGGGTTTTGCGGCCCAACCCACGACGAACGCAGCTGGACTTTCGACCTCGATCCCGGCGGCGTCGACCCCGTGCTGAAGATCCCGCGACTGCGCGATGCCTACCTCAAACGATTCCCCGACTATCCGAAGGGCATCACCGTCCCGGCGATCGTCGATATCCCCAGCGGGGCCGTCGTCACCAACGATTTTGCGCAGATCACGCTGGACTTCTCCACCGAGTGGGCCGCCTATCACCGCGACGGCGCACCGCAGCTTTATCCCGAGCCGCTGCGGGCCGAGATCGACGAGGTGAACAGGCGGGTCTACACCGAGATCAACAATGGGGTGTACCGGTGCGGGTTCGCCGGGTCACAGCAAGCCTACGAGGCGGCTTACGACCGGTTATTCAGCGCACTGGATTGGGTGAGTGAGCGGCTGTCCGGTCAGCGGTATCTGGTGGGCGACACCATCACCGAAGCCGACGTACGGCTGTTCCCCACGTTGGTGCGCTTCGACGCGGTCTATCACGGGCACTTCAAGTGCAATCGCCAAAAACTCACCGAGATGCCGGTGCTGTGGGCGTATGCGCGTGACCTGTTTCAGACCCCAGGTTTCGGTGACACCGTCGACTTCGTCCAAATCAAACAGCATTACTACATCGTGCACCGTGACATCAATCCCACCGGGATCGTGCCGAAGGGCCCCCAGCTGACCGGTTGGCTGACGCCGCATGGCCGGGAAGCTTTGGGCGGCAGGCCGTTTGGTGACGGAACGCCGCCTGGGCCGCCAGTAGAAGCTGAGCGGGTGCCCGCCGGTCATGGGGCCAACGGCTAGCTCCACACCAGGCGCACCGACCATTCGGCGTGCGGCACGTCTTGCAGCTCACCGGCCGGGTCGACGACCAAAGTCAGCAATTGCACGACGATTCCGCTCAGTCGCCCGCGTTGGGGGTCGACGGGGGGAATGGTGGCCGCGAGCCGGGTGGCGGACCGGAAAAGCGTGGTGGTCGTATTCGCCGGGTCCTCGTACACCCGAAGCAGTCGCCAAGGCGCCCGCCCGATCGCCTTGGGAACCGACAACTGCACCGGATCTCGCGCGGTGACCGCCAGCACGCCCTGCGCGTGCGGTGTCTGACAGTCGTTGACGTTCAACACATTGCAATACACATACGGGCCTACCCTGGTCAGATGCCCGTGCGTGTACGCGCTGATCTTCGGTTGCTGCGGGCCGCGACCGGATACCAGCAGCCAGGTGCCGAATCCGGAGGCGACGGCCAGCACCACGACAACCGCCACCAGTGCGACACGGCGCGTCATTCCCACGCCACCGCAGCCGGGTCGGGCCCGCACCGCGCACCTTCCTGTTCGACCATCACGGGTCGATTGCCCCCGAAGCCCGGGATCAGCGAATCACCGTGGTAGCTGACGACGGTTTGGGCCAGGCCGAGGATCAGCAGCGCGGTCACCGCGGTGAAACCGACCCACAACTCGGTGTACAACATCACGCCCAGCGCGCCGCCCAGCACCCACGCCAGCTGCAGGGTGGACTCCGATCGCCCGAACGCCGAGGCCCGCGACTCCTCGGGCAGGTCGTCCTGCAGCGACGCGTCCAGCGAGGCCTTCCCGATTGCGCTGGCCCCTGACGTGATCAAGGTGGCTATCGCGGCCACTAACAGGTTGCCGGCCACCGCTGCCGCCAGCGCCGCCGCGGTGACCGCGACGGTGCAGCGCACCACCAGCACGGCGGGCCTGCCCAACTGCAGTCGCGCGCTGGCGAAGTTGCCCGCGAAGTTTCCGAGTCCCGCCGCGGCGCCGATCAGGCCGAGCATGCCCACCTGTACCCAGGCGTTGGCTTCATGCGCCTTGGCGACGAACGCCGGGTACAAGAACAGGAAACCCACCATCACCTTGATCGTGCAGTTCCCCCACAGTGCAGTAATAATGTTGCGGCCCAACGGTTGTCGCAGCGCCCCGCTGGCCCTCTTGACCTCCTCGGCCCAGCTTCGGCGGCCTCGGCCGTTGCGGACGCGATAGCTCAACGTGGTGGGAACCTCACCGGTGGTCACCTCGACCCAGCGCGGAATCCGCATCGACAACCAGGCACCCGTTACGGTGACCGCGACGATGAAGAACAATGCGCCCGGCAAGCCGAATAGGTGGGTGAATAAAAACTCGATCCCGCTTGCGATGCCCCCTCCCACAATGGTGCCGCCGAGCAGACCGAACACCGTCAACCGGGAATTCACGCGCACCAGGTCGATGGTGGGCGGCATCACCCGCGGCGTCACCGCGCTGCGCAAGACACTGAATGACTTCGACAGCACCATCATGGCCAGCGCCGAAGGGTACAGCACCCACGGCGGGAAGCTGCCGGTGGCGCTGTCGTAGTTCATGATCAGCAGCACCGCCAGCGCCGTGCGCAGCACGAACGACAGCGCGAGCGCGACCCGGCGACCGTGCTGCAGCCGATCCAGCGCCGGGCCGATCAGCGGCGCGACAACGGCGAACGGCGCGATAGTGATCAGCAGGTACAGCGCAACCCGGGCTTTGCTCTCGCCCGTGGCCGCCGCGAAGAACAAGGTGTTGGCAAGTGCGACGGCCATCGCGGAATCGACCGCGAAGTTCGCCACTACCGGCCACGTGAGCGCGGTCAGCCCGGATTTGTCGGCGCCGTCCGCGGTGGCGGCGCGTTGCACGAGCCAATACATCCGCGAACCCATTTCGCGGCTGCGCTGTGCCGCGGCCCGCGTAACGGTAACCCGTTCACCGGGCGGCGTGCTGCGGGGCGGTGCGGGACCGCCGCGCGTTTCCGGATCGCGGTGCAGCAGTGGCGGCAGGTAGCGGTTGGCGCTGGGCATCGGCGGCGGACGGTGCAGCCGCCGATCGCCGGCGTCGTCGGCGGGATAGTTGGCCATGCCGGGATGCTCGCCGACCGGTCGGGAACCGGGCCGACGGCCAGGAGCAGCCGCGCGGCCAACGCCGGTGTGATCACGCCGACGCCCAGACACACACCAATTCTGGCTCATGCCCAGGGTGCGGGCGTGCAACCGATCGGTGTGGCTGGTCGTCCTCCCGACGCGCGGGCATCGGGGACAATGGACAGCGTGACCGCACGCACCGAAGAAGCCGCAATCACCGAGTGGTCCCAAGAGGTGGCCGCGCTTCTCACCGGCGCGGTCGACCAGGCCCGCGCCGCGATCGAGGAGTTCAGCGGTCCGGAATCGGTGGGTGACTATCTCGGCGTCAGCTACGAAGATCCCGCCGCCGCGACCCACCGGTTCTTGGCACATGTGCCCGGCTATCGGGGATGGCAGTGGGCGGTCGTGGTGGCCGCGTATCCGGGCGCCGATCACGCGACGATCAGTGAAGTGGTCCTGGTTCCTGGCCCGACCGCGCTGCTGGCACCCGAATGGGTGCCCTGGGACCAGCGGATCAGGCCCGGAGACCTGGGACCCGGTGACCTGCTGGCAGCGCCACCCGACGACCCGCGACTGGTGCCCGGCTACGCCGCCACCGGTGACCCGCAGGTCGACGAAGTCGCCGTCGAACTCGGCCTGGGGCGCCGGCGCGTGATGAGTGCTTGGGGTCGCGCGCAAGCGGCCCAACGCTGGCACGACGGCGAGTACGGTCCCAACTCGCCGATGGCGCGCTCCACCAAACGGGTGTGCCGCGACTGCGGCTTCTACCTGCCGTTGGCCGGTTCGCTGGGCAGGATGTTCGGGGTCTGCGGCAACGAGATGTCTGCCGACGGGCATGTCGTGGACGCCGAGTACGGCTGCGGCGCGCACTCCGACACCCCAGCTCCCGCGGGCGGCGGCACGCCGATGTATGACCCGTACGACGACGGGGTGCTCGACATCACCGAGACACCGGCAGACGGCTAGCCGCTCTCGGCCGCGGCCTTGATGTTGGCCAGCGACGTGTTCATACCGTCGAGAAGCTCACGTTCGAAACTGTCCACGCCGCCGAACAACGCCTTGACCGTCATGGTCGAGATGGGCTTGACGCCGTTCTCGGCGTGCCGGCTCTCGATCACCCTTGTTCCCTCGTTCGTCGGCTCGAGCTCGTAGCTCCAGATGGTGCCGTTGGCGTTGACGCGGAACGCCAGCTTCTTTTCCGGGATGACTTCGGTGAGCGTGCACGTGGTGGGCCAGAACAGCTTGTCGCGTCGGTTGAAGTTGAGCGTGCGGGTACCCGGACGCACTGGACCGAGTGGTCTCATCCATCGGCACTGCGGGCTCCACTGCGGCATACGGCGCAAATCGGATATCAGCTTCCACACCTTGGCGGCGGGTGCCTTGATGTCGACTTGGGCTTGCAACAACGGCGCTGCCATCGGGTTCTCCTCGGTTGGCTGATCACTGCGGCCGGTGATGTTCCAGGCCGGTTTGCGCGCCCCGTGCCCCACGGCGCACGGCGTCGCGCTGCCACAGGAAGATACCCGTGCCGAGGAGCCCGGTGGCCAACCCTGCTACCGTCACCGGCCGCCACGTCTCGAGGGCGGGCACCACGAAGGCCGCGATCGTCGCGGTCAGCCACCCCAGCGCGCCCACGCCGATCACCGGCCACACCTCAAGCAACCCAGGGGGAAGCGGCGGCGGTTCGAGACCCTGGCGAGACATCGCGTTCAACATACCGGTGCGGGTGACCGGGGCAGGATTCGGCGTAGACGATGCTAAGCGTTCACTACCTGTCGTAACCTTCGCGCTGTGATAGACAGCGATACGCGGCTGGCTAGCGATTTGTCGTTGGCGGTCATGCGGCTGGCGCGCCAATTGCGGTTTCGGCGTCCGCAGTCGCCGGTGTCGCTGTCACAACTGTCGGCGCTGGCCACGCTGGACAAAGAAGGCCCGATGACACCGGGCGCGCTGGCCGAACGAGAACGCGTCCGGCCGCCGTCGATGACCCGGGTGATCGCCTCGCTCGCCGAGCTGGGTTTCGTGGAGCGCACCGCACACCCGGTCGACGGCCGCCAGGTGCTGGTGTCGGTGTCTGCTGCCGGCGTGGACCTGTTGGAGTCGGAACGTCGCGCCAGCAGGGAGTGGCTCGCGCAGCGGCTCGCGTCGCTGGGCAGCGCCGAGCGTGACACGCTACGCACGGCGGCCGACCTGATGTTGGCGCTGGTCGACGAAAGTCCGTGAGCGCCAGCCGCTTCGCGGCCATCGACGTAGTGGATGTCACTGATCCCGACGACCCGCGCGTCGACAACTTCCGCGACCTCAACAGCGTGGACCGCCGTCCCGATCTGCCGAGCGGCAAGGGGCTGGTGATCGCCGAGGGCGTCCTGGTGGTGCGGCGCATGCTGGCATCCCGGTTCACGCCGCTGGCCCTGCTCGGCACCGACCGCCGGCTCGCCGAACTCCAGGCCGACCTGGCCGGGGTGGCAGCGCCGTACTACCGGGTGTCCGCCGAGGTGATGGCCCGGGTGGTCGGCTTCCATCTCAATCGTGGCGTGCTGGCCGCGGCGCGCCGGGTACCGGAGCCAGACGTCGCACAAGTTATCGACGAGGCCCGCACGGTCGCGGTGCTCGAAGGAGTGAACGACCACGAAAACCTGGGCTCGATCTTCCGCAACGCGGCCGGGCTTGGCGTCGACGCCGTGGTCTTCGGCAGCGGCTGCGCCGATCCGCTCTACCGTCGCGCGGTGCGGGTATCCATGGGTCACGCGCTCCTGGTGCCATACGCCCGCGCCACCGACTGGCCGGCCGAGCTAAAGACGCTGCGCGAACACGGCTTTCGCTTGCTGGCCATGACTCCCAACGAACACGCCCAGCCGTTGCCCGCAGCGATGGCGCAGCTGTGCGACCAGCGAGTCGCCATCCTGGTGGGAGCCGAGGGCGCCGGCCTGAGCGAAAAAGCTATGCGCGGCTGCGACCTGCGGGTGCGCATCCCGATGTCCCGCGGCACCGACTCACTCAACGTCGCCACCGCGGCCGCGCTCGCCTTCTACGAACGCGCTAGGCTCGCGCCGTGACCGACGAATCCACGCCCTGGGCAACGGGTTTGACGGTCGCCGGATTCGTCGCGGCGGTAACCGGTGTCGCGGTCGTGGTGCTGACCCTCGGGCTGGTCCGGGTTCACCCGGTGTTGGCCGTCGGGCTGAACATTGTTGCGGCCGGCGGGCTGGCGCCGACGTTGTGGGGCTGGCGCCATACTCCGGTGCTGCGCTGGTTTGTGCTGGGGGCGGCCGTCGGTGTGTCGTGCGCCTGGGTGGCGCTGCTCACGCTGGCGGCGCTGGGTCGGGCCTAGCGGTTTCCGCCGGAGCGCACGCCCAGCAACACGTCCTCCCACGCGGGAACCGGTGGCTTGCCGCGCCGAGCGCGTGCCGGCTGGCGTTGGCGTTCCGGGGCAGCGGGTGTCTCCGGCGGCGGCGCGGGATCGTCGAAATCGAGTTGGGCCACCGCCGCCACCGGGCGCAGTGGACGGTCGAAATCCGGATCGATCAGCTCGCTGGCGGCGTCGTCGATGGCGGTCACCGTTCCGCCGTGGGCACCGGGCGAGAACCGGAAGTGAGCGACATTATCGGAGCGGCCGGCCTTCCAGGCCAGCTGTACCGTCCAGCGGCCGTCGTCGCTGCGCCACGCGTCCCAACTGGTGCTGTCGGGGTCGAGCCCACGCGCGGCCAATGCGGCGCTGACCGTCTCCCGCAGTGTCGCCACCGCGGGACCGTCGGCGAGCACGGGATGCGCCGTGGTTGCCAGCTCGGCGGCCCGGGCCCGTTCCAACAGCACCGGGTGGGCGAACCGCTGGATCCGGGCGATCTCGGCGCCGGTCGCCGCGGCCACCTGCTCGACGGATGCGCCCGCGCGAATCCGGGACTGAATCTCTTTGGGGCTGAGCATGTTGCCGACCTCGATGTCCATCCTGGTTGGCCCCAGCCGCGCCCCGTCGCCGCGTACCGCCGCCCGCAGCCGATCGTCGACGAGCAGCTTGAACCTGTCGCCGGAGTCCCCGTTGCTGTTAAGAGCCTCGCAGATAATGTGTTTGCCGTCGACATCGAGCCCAAGGACCGTGAGTTCCCGCATGTCGACCTCCTCGCAGGCTCTTGGCATACCAGCGCGACGGGCCTGTCAGCTGCGCACTCTAATGCAGCTGACCGCCGTAACCGCGCTGACACGCGGGCCGGCTCGGCACCGTTTAGAGCCGCTCGACCACCCAGTCGACGCACGCGGTGAGCGCGCTGACGTCATCGGGGTCAACCGCGGGAAACATCGCGACCCGCAGTTGGTTGCGGCCGAGTTTGCGGTACGGCTCGGTGTCGACGATGCCGTTGGCCCGCAGCACCTTGGCGACTGCGGCGGCGTCGACGTCGTCGCTGAAGTCGATGGTGCCCACCACCTGGGACCTCAGCCGCGGCTCGGCGACGAAGGGTGTGGTGTAGGGCCGCTCCTGGGCCCATGAATACAGCCGCTGCGAGGAGTCGGCGGTGCGTTTGACCGCCCAGTCCAAGCCGCCATTGCTTAGCAGCCAGTCGATTTGCTCGGCCAGCAGCACCAGCGTGCCGATCGCCGGCGTGTTGTAGGTCTGGTTCTTGCGGCTGTTGTCGACTGCGATCGGCAGCGACAAAAAGTCCGGCGCCCACCGCCCGGATTCGGCGATGGCCTCGATGCGGCCCAGCGCCGCAGGGCTCAGGATGGCCAGCCACAGCCCACCATCGCCGGCGAAATTCTTCTGCGGCGCGAAGTAGTAGGCGTCGGCCTCGGTGATGTCGACCGGCAGGCCACCCGCGCCGGAGGTGGCATCGATGACGACCAGCGCATCGCCCGAGCCGACCGGACGCTGCACCGGCACGGCCACCCCGGTCGAGGTTTCGTTGTGTGCCCACGCGATCACATCCACCGACGGATCGCTGCGCGGCTCCGGTGCGCTGCCGGGATCGGCCTTGACGATGACCGGATCGCCGACGAACGGATTCTTGGCGACCGCCGAGGCGAACTTCGAACTGAACTCGCCGTAGCTCAAGTGCAGTGACCGCTTGTCGATCAGGCAGAACGCAGCGGCGTCCCAAAACGCGGTGGCACCGCCGTTGCCCAAGATCACCTCGTAATCGTCGGGCAGCGAGAAATACTCGCGCAGACCGCTGCGGACCCGGCCGACCAGGTCCTTCACCGGGGCTTGCCGGTGCGACGTGCCGAACAGCCCGGCGGCGCTGGTGGTGAGCGCCTGCAGCTGTTCGGGGCGGACCTTCGACGGTCCGGATCCGAACCGGCCGTCGCGGGGTTTGATGCCGTCGGGGATCGTGAGCTGGTCAACCATGCCCACCAGCCTAGTGAGCACCACATGTGTGACCCGAGTCACAACGAGGCGGGTGGCGGCGGCTCGGCCACACTGGCGGACCCGACTCTAGCAAGTTGGCGATACCTCCGGTACTGTGTACACAACCCGTACGAATGTAAACCTCGTCAGGAGGCTATTCATGGCTCGGACGAAAATGGTGCAGCGGTGGCGCCGCAACATGGAGGTGCGGGACGACGCCGACTACGTCGACTTGCTGACCACACTGTCCGAGGGGTCGGTGCGGCGCAATTTCAATCCGTACACCGACATCGACTGGGACTCACCGGACTTCGCGGTGAGCGACGACGACCCCCGCTGGATCCTGCCGCAGACCGATCCGCTGGGGCGGCACCCGTGGTATCTGGCGCAGCCGCTGGAGCGCCAGATCAAGATCGGTATGTGGCGTCAGGCCAATGTCGCCAAGGTGGGCCTGCAGTTTGAATCCGTTCTGATCCGCGGGTTGATGGAGTACGCGTTCTGGGTGCCCAACGGCTCGCCGGAGTACCGGTACTGCCTGCACGAGTCGGTCGAAGAGTGCAACCACACCATGATGTTTCAGGAGATGATCAACCGCATCGGCACCGACGTGCCCGGCGCGCCCCGGTTCCTGCGGTGGGTGTCGCCGTTGATTCCGCTGGTCGCCGGCCCGCTTCCGATTCCGTTCTTCTTCGGGGTGCTCGCAGGTGAGGAGCCGATCGACCACGCCCAGAAAAACGTGTTGCGAGAAGGGAAGTCGCTGCACCCGATCATCGAGCGGGTGATGGCCATCCACGTGGCCGAAGAGGCGCGACACATCTCCTTCGCCCACGAATACCTGCGCAAGCGGGTTCCGCATCTGCCCAAGCGGAAGCGGTTTTGGCTGTCGCTGTATGTCCCGGTGGTGATGCGGATGCTGGGCCAAGCGATCACGGTGCCGCCCAAGAGCTTCTGGCGTGAATTCGACATCCCGCGCGAGGTCAAGAAAGAGCTGTTCTTCCGCTCCCCGGAGTCCCGGAAGTTCCTGCAGGACATGTTCGCCGACGTTCGGATGCTCGCCTGCGACACCGGCCTGATGAACCCGGTCGCCAAGCTGGTGTGGCGGATCTGCAAGATCAACGGCAAGCCGTCGCGCTACCGCAGCGAGCCGCAGCGCCAGCATCTGGCGGCCGTTCCGGCTGCCTGACTGCCGTTATGCCGCACGTCATCACCCAGTCGTGCTGTAGCGACGGGTCCTGCGTTTACGCCTGTCCGGTGAACTGCATCCATCCCACACCGGACGAGCCCGGGTTTGCCACTTCCGAGATGCTCTACATCGACCCGGTCGCCTGTGTCGACTGTGGTGCCTGCGTGAGTGCGTGCCCGGTCGGGGCCATCGCGCCCGATACCCGGTTGACGGACGACCAGCGGGCGTTCGCCGAAATCAACGCGTCCTATTACCCCGAGCGGCCCGCCGGGCAGAAGCTGCCCCCCACATCGAAGCTGGCCCCGGTGATCCCCGCCCCGCAACCGCGCCGCGGTGCGCTGAGCGTGGCCATTGTCGGATCAGGCCCGGCCGCGATGTACGCCGCCGACGAACTGCTCACCCAGCACGGGGTGCGGGTCAACGTCTTCGAGAAGCTGCCCACCCCTTACGGGTTGGTGCGCGCCGGGGTGGCGCCCGATCACCAGAGCACCAAGCGGGTCACCGCGCTATTCGACCGGATCGCTAGGCGCCGAGGTTTTCGCTTCTACCTCAACGTCGAAGTCGGCAAGCATCTGAGCCACGCCGAGCTGCTCGCCCACCACCACGCCGTCATCTACGCCAGCGGCGCACCCAACGACCGCCGGCTCGGCCTCGAAGGCATGGGCTTGCCCGGCACGGGCACCGCCACCGAGGTGGTGGCCTGGTACAACGGCCATCCCGAATTCGCCGATCTGCCCATGGATCTCAGCCACGAGCGTGTCGTGATCATCGGGAATGGCAACGTCGCATTAGATGTCGCCCGCGTGCTCACCGCCGATCCGGACAAGTTGGCTCAGACCGACATTGCCGATCACGCGCTCAAAGCGCTGCGGCGGTCGCGGGTCCACGAGGTGGTCATCGCGGCCCGGCGCGGACCGGCGCAGTCCGCGTTCACGCTGCCCGAGCTGATCGGGTTGACCGCGACGGCCGACATCGTGCTGGACGCGCAAGACCACGAGCTGGTGCAGCGCGATCTGGCCGCCGCCGCGAAGACCTTGACCCGGCAGAAGTTGGAAATACTGAGCAAACTCGGCGACAGCTCGTCGCCGTCGTCGCGGCCACGAATCCGGTTGGCCTACCGACTCACACCCCGGCGGGTGCTCGGCCGCCAGCGCGCCAGCGGCGTCGAGTTCTGCGTCACGGACACCGACCGGGTGTGCGCACTCGAGGCCGGCCTGGTATTGACCTCAATCGGCTATCGGGGCAAGCCGATTCGCGATCTGCCGTTCGACGAAGACGCCGGTGTCGTCCCCAACGACAGGGGCCGGGTCGTCGACCCGACATCAGGCCGACCGGTGCCCGGCGCCTACGTCGCGGGGTGGATCAAGCGCGGGCCGACCGGGTTCATCGGCACCAACAAGTCCTGCGCGCAGCAAACCGTACAGCAGCTCGTCGACGACTTCAACGCCGGCTTGCTCGCCGAGCCGATCAGCAGACCGTCGGCATTGGACAAACTCGTGCGGGAACGTCAGCCCGATCTCGTGGACGCCGCCGGATGGCAGGCCATCGACGCCGCCGAGATCTCCCGCGGCACCGCCGACGGACGTCCCCGCATCAAGTTCACCTCGATCACCGACATGCTGGCAGCCGCGGCGCTTGCGCCCGCGCCGCCGCTGCGGCAGCGGCTGGTCAACCGGCTGCGCGAATTGGCTTAACGCGCCGCTTGGCCCATCGCTGCGGCGATCTCCTCCATGCTGACCTCACGCACCGGCTGTCCCAGCGACCAGTGGTGACCGAACGGGTCGGCGACCACGCCGTAGCGGTCCCCCAGAACTGGTCGTCCAACGGCGCCACCACGGTGGCGCCGGCGTCGAGCGCACGCTGGAACTTGGCGTCGACGTCGGTGACGGTCAAATGAATGGTGACCGGGGTTCCGCCCAGTGACTTCGGTGTCATCGACTTGCCACCGCAGGTCTCGGGGAAGTCGTCGTTGAGCATCACCGTGAAGCCGTTGATGCGCAGCGCGGCGTGGATCAGCTTGCCGTCGGGGCCAGGCACCCGGCCCAGCTCTACGGCGTCGAAAGCCTTGACGTAAAAGTCGATCGCCGCGGCGGCGTCGTCGACGACGAGATGCGGTGACAGTGCGGGTTCGACGGTGATCGCCATGATGGCCTCCTACGGTCAGGTTTCTCGCGGCCCGGACGGGCTCACCAGTACCGACCCGGCCACCGACGCAAACTCATCGCAGCGTGTGGCCTCAACCTTTCTGAATCTGGTCCCAGCCTTCGACCGACTCCGGGCTACGCGGTCCGGGGCCCACGTAGATCGCCGACGGCCGCACCAGCTTGCCCAGTTGCTTCTGCTCGAGAATGTGGGCACACCAACCGGCGGTCCGGCCACAGGTGAACATCGCCGGCATCATTTTGGCCGGCACTCGGGCGAAATCGAGGACCACCGCTGCCCAGAACTCGACGTTGGTTTCGATCGCGCGGTCCGGGCGGCGCTCACGCAGCTCGGCCAATGCCGCCTGCTCGACGGCCAACGCCACCTCGTAGCGCGGAGCGCCCAGCCGCTTGGCGGTCGCCCGCAAGACCCGCGCTCGGGGATCCTCCGCGCGATAGACCCGGTGCCCGAACCCCATCAGTTTCTCGCCGCGATCCAGGATTCCTTTGACCAGACCGCGGGCATCGCCGGTGCGCTCGACTTCTTCGAGCATGGGCAGCACCCGGGCCGGTGCACCGCCATGCAGCGGGCCGCTCATCGCCCCGATCGCCCCAGACAGCGCGGCGGCCACGTCTGCGCCGGTGGATGCGATCACCCGTGCGGTGAACGTCGACGCGTTCATGCCATGCTCGGCGGCTGATACCCAGTAGGCGTCGACGGCCTCGATGTGGCGCGGGTCGGGCTCGCCTTGCCAACGCGTCATGAAACGTGCTGTGATCGTGGGACATTCGTCGATGATTCGTTGCGGAACTGCGGGCTGGTAGATGCCGCGCGCCGACTGGGCGACATAGGACAGCGCCATCACCGAGGCGCGGGCCAGCTGCTCTCGCGCGGTGATGTCGTCGATGTCGAGCAGCGGCTGGTATCCCCAAATGGGCGCCAACATCGCCAACCCCGCCTGCACATCGACCCGCACATCGCCGCTGTGGATCGGCAGGGGGAACGGTTCGGCCGGCGGCAGGCCATGGCCGAATTTGCCGTCCACCAGTAGTGCCCAGACATCGCCGAAGGTGACCTGCCGGCTCACCAGGTCCTCGATGTCGACGCCGCGATAGCGCAGCGCGCCCCCGTCCTTGTCCGGTTCGGCGATCTCGGTGGTGAACGCGACCACACCGTCGAGGCCGGCGACGAAATTCTCCGGGACCACAGTCATGGCGCCGATTCTCTCATTCCGCCCAACCACCGCCGCTACCGGTCGGTAAGGAGGAGCGGGAGTAGCGTGGGCGCGATGGCAGGTCCTGACAGCGAACACTTGGCGGCGATGCGGGTTGAGTACAGCGCCGAAAAAGACGGATGCCCCGACCTCGACGCGGATTGGCTCGACGACGGGTGGGTTGCGTTGTTCCGCAAGTGGATCGGTGACGCCGAACGCGCCGGGATCGCCGAGCCTAACGCCATGGTATTGGCCACTGTGGACGCCGGGCGGCCGGTCACCCGCTCGGTGCTGTGCAAAGACGTCGATGAGGGCGGGATCACCTTCTTCACCAACTACGACTCCGCCAAGGGTGCCGAGCTCGCGGCCACCCCGTACGCGTCGGCGACCTTTCCCTGGTACCAGCTGGGTCGGCAATTCCACATCCGCGGCCCGGTGACCAAGGTCGATCCGCGGGTCACCGAGGACTACTGGTCCAAGCGGCCACGCGGCTCGCAGCTGGGTGCGTGGGCGTCGCAGCAGTCTCACCCGATCGCCTCCCGGGCGGCATTGCTGGCTCGACTCGCCGAGGTGAGCGCGCGTTTTGCCGACGTCGAGCGCATCCCGGTCCCGCCGAACTGGGGCGGGTATCGCATCGCACCCGAGGTGGTCGAGTTCTGGCAAGGCCGGGAAAACCGGCTCCACAACCGGATTCGCGTCATCGGCGGCCGGGTCGAGCGCCTGCAGCCCTGACCCCGGGGCGGTGCGCGCCGCGAGCGAGGCAGGTTGGTCGCCTTGGGTGGCCCCCCGCAGGCGCGCCGAGAAGATAGCGACTACCTTGAGCTATACACGCCTGGTAAGGCCAGCGTTGTCACTGCTGATTAGCGCAAAGGGGTTCTTGTGGCCGCAACCGACGACGTCGCCACTCTCCGCTACCCGGGCGGCGAGTTGGATTTGGAAATCGTGCATGCCACGGAAGGAGCCGACGGCATCGCACTCGGCTCGCTGCTGGCCAAGACCGGATACACGACGTTCGACACCGGCTACGCGAACACCGCGTCCACCAAGAGCGCCATCACCTTCATCGACGGAGACGCCGGCATCCTGCGCTACCGCGGCTACCCGATCGAGCAGCTCGCCGAGAAGTCGACGTTCATCGAGGTCAGCTATCTGCTGATCTACGGTGAGCTGCCGACCAAGGAACAACTGGCCGCGTTCACCCACCAGATTCAGCGGCACACCATGTTGCATGAGGACCTGAAACGGTTCTTCGACGGCTTTCCCCGCAATGCGCATCCCATGCCCGTGTTGTCGAGCGCAGTCAACGCACTCTCGGCGTACTACCAGGACTCGCTGGACCCGATGGACAGCGATCAGGTCGAGCTATCCACGATCCGCCTGCTGGCCAAGCTGCCCACGATCGCGGCCTACGCCTACAAGAAGTCGGTCGGGCAGCCGTTCCTTTACCCGGATAACTCACACACCCTGGTGGAGAACTTCCTGCGGATGACGTTCGGGCTGCCCGCCGAGCCCTACGAGGTCGACCCGGAAGTGGTCCGCGCGCTGGACATGCTGTTCATCTTGCACGCCGACCACGAGCAGAACTGCTCGACGTCGACCGTCCGGCTGGTCGGCTCGTCCCAGGCCAACCTGTTCACGTCCATCTCCGGCGGCATCAACGCGCTGTGGGGACCGCTGCACGGCGGGGCCAACCAGGCGGTGCTGGAGATGCTGGAGAAGATCCGCCAAGAGGGCGGCGACGTGCACGACTTCGTCCGCAAGGTGAAAAATCGTGAAGCCGGGGTCAAGCTGATGGGCTTCGGGCACCGCGTCTACAAGAATTACGACCCGCGGGCCCGGATCGTCAAAGAGCAGGCCGACAAGATTCTCGGCAAGGTCGGTGCCGACGACGATCTGCTGGAGATCGCCAAGGCGCTCGAGGAAGCCGCGCTCACCGACGACTACTTCGTCGAACGCAAGCTCTATCCCAACGTCGACTTCTACACCGGCCTGATCTACCGGGCCATCGGGTTCCCCACCCGGATGTTCACGGTGTTGTTCGCGCTGGGACGGCTGCCCGGCTGGATCGCGCACTGGCGTGAGATGCACGACGAGGGTGAGAGCAAGATCGGCCGTCCGCGCCAGATCTATGTCGGGCATGGCGAGCGTGACTATGTCGCGATCGACGCGCGCTAGTCAGTTGGACGCCAGCACCGCCATCGCGGCGTTGTGACCGCCGATGCCCGACACCGCGCCCCCACGCCGGGCCGCCGAGCCGCACACGATGATTCGCTCGTAGTCGGTGGCCACCCCCCACTGGCGCGCCGGCGTATCCAGCGATTCGTCGTCGTCGGCGAACGGCCAGGACAGGGCACCGTGAAAGATGTTGCCGCCGCTCATCGCCAGCGTTCGCTCCAGGTCTAGCGTGGTCTTCGTCTCGATGCAGGGCCGGCCGTGGGCGTCGATCATCAGCACATCTTGAATCGGTTCGGCCAGAACAGAATTCAGCGAGGTGAGGACCGCTTCGGTGAGCTGATCGCGGGCCACGCCGGGGCTGCGGTCAGCACGCAATGTGTGCGGTGTATGCAGGCCGAACACCGTAAGGGTCGCCGCGCCGGAGTCGCGTAACGCGGCGGACAGCACGCTCGGATCGGTCAGTGAATGGCAATACACTTCGCAGGGCAAGGGCTCGGGCAATCCTCCGCTGGCCGCCCGCGAGTAGGCCGCGTCCAACTGGGTCCATGTTTCGTTGACGTGGAAGGTTCCGCCGAAGGCCTGCTCAGCTGTCACCCCGTCGTCGCGCAAGCGAGGCAGCCGCCGCACCACCATGTTCACCTTGACCTGGCAGCCCTCGGCCAGTGGCGGCCGGGGCTGGCCCAGCAGGTCGGCCAGCACCACCGGGGTGACGCCGGCCAGGATGACTCGGCCCCGGATGCGGCATTCTTCGCCGCCACAGCGGTACCACACCTCGCCTTCGGGGTCGACCGCGTAAACATCTGCACCAGTTACTATTTCGGCGCCGTGGCTGGTGGCCGCGGCGGCCAGGGCCGCCGTCACCGAACCCATGCCGCCGACCGGGACATCCCAGTGCCCGGTGCCTCCGCCGAGCAGGTGATACAGCAGGCAGATGTTTTGGCGCAGCGACGGGTCGTTGACGCCGGCGAAGGTGCCGATCAGCGCGTCGGTGGCGATCACGCCGCGGACGAGGTCGTTGCCCACCGCGGCGGCGATGGCGTGCCCGATGGGTTCTTCTGTGATCGCTCGCCATGCCGCGTCGGCCTCGGGCCTGTTGCCGTCAAGGACGTGCCGGTGCATCTGGGTACGGGTGCGCAGCGGCTCGAGCAACGTCGGCCACAGCCGCTCAGTCACCAGTCGGCAGCGCCGGTAAAACGCTATGAACCCTGGCTCGTCATCGGCGGCTCCGATCGCGGCGAAGGTGTTCTGGGCTCCGACAAGCAGACCCCGGCGACCGGCCGTAGCGGGGTCGGGGGTATACGACGCATACCGCCGCCGTGCCAACCGAACCGGCGCGCCCAAGTCGTCGACGACGCGCGGCGGTAACAAGCTGACCAGATACGCATATTGCGACAGTTGTGTGTCGACGCCGTCGAAGACTTGGGCCGAGACCGCGGCCCCACCGACATGGTCGAGCCGCTCGAGCAGCCGCACTCGCAAGCCGGCGCGGGCCAGATACGCGGCCGCTACCAACCCGTTGTGCCCGCCACCCACCACGATCGCATCGAAATCGCGCGTCGAGCTGGCCGAGGCCATCGGCTAGCTGAGGTAGCCCTCGACCTGGTCCGGCGGGCGCACGCTGGCGTCTCGGGGGTCAGCACCGGTCTCGCGCAGCGCCCGACGCTGCCGATCGCGCAGCGCCTTCTCCTCGGCAACCAAGTCGCGGATTCGCGCCAGGGTGTCTTGGTCGGTGGGTTTTCTCTCCTCTGCCACCTCTCCAGTGTGCCTGAGGCAAGCGCGGTGCTGCGGAGTACCGGGCAGTGGTTCGGTGGCCTAGCTAGGCTTCCTATCGCTTGCGAACACCATTGGTATGGGAGGGCAGATGGCGGGTTCCGGCGAAGCACCCGCAAACACCCAATGGCGGCGAGCCGCGAAGTTCTATCGATGCCCCCTCGGCATTGCGTGGCTGATCGCCGTGGTGATTATTCCGCTGTTGCTGACAGTGATCGGCTACGGGCTGGCCGAGCGGTCGCGTTCGCAGGCCGCCGGTCCGGTCGCTAAGGTTCCGGGCGAAACCCATACCAGTGTTGCCAGACCTGTGCCTAAACCCCCACGGGTACCGGTTATTTCGCTGGCACCGCTCTCAGTTGTCCGTAAGGGCAACGATATAACGCTGCGTGGGGAGTTCCCCGATGACATGGCCAAGAGCGCACTACTGGAAGCGGTCAAGAGCTCGGTCGGTCCCGACGTCAACGTCGTCGACAAAATCACGATCAACCCCAACGTCAACGCGCTCGATTGCTCCGACGCCGGACCGGTTTTCAGCGCCGCCGCGTCGATCAGGGATTTCCAACTTACCGTCGACGGCGACACCATCACGTTGGCGGGGACCGCTGCCACGAACGACCAGGGCGACGCCGTCGAGCAGGCAGCTGAGGATGCCTGGCCGAATCTGAACATCGTGGACAAGATGGAAGTCAGCGGCCCGGTTGCGCCGACCGCTGCGTGTGCCGACTTGCAACAAGCCGTCAACCGCGTGCTGCCCACGCCAATCACCTTTCCTACCAACAGCTTTACACTCACACCTGACGACGAGCAAAAGCTGACTCAAGTCGCGGACAAGCTGAAAAGCTGCCCTGGCGCGCACATCACCGTCAACGGCTACAGCGACAACACCGGCGACGACGCTGTCAATGTTTCGCTCAGCGACAACAGGGCGAATTCGGTCGCCGACTTCCTGATCGCCAAAGGTGTGACAGGCGACCGCATTACGGCCAAGGGAATGGGCGCGGCCAACCCGGTCGCCGGCAACGACACTCCGGAGGGGCGTGCCCGGAATCGCCGCGTCGAAATCGTGGTCAGCTAAGGAGAATCCGAGATGGATTTCGTGATCCAATGGATGTGGTATCTGCTGGCTTTCGTGGCGGGATCGGCGGTTGCGTGGGTGATCACGGTCATCGCGATCAGGCGCACCAGCGAAGAACAAGCCATCGCGGACATGCCGGGCTCACGTGAGACAGGTGCACGGTGATGGACGACGTGAACTGGTGGCTGCTGGCGCTGGCGTTCGTCTTGGGTGTGGTGCTGACGTTCGCGATGACGGTTCGGCGCGTCAGACGCGAAATACCGGTGGGCGGTGCTGCCGGCGGGGAGGAGACACAACCGCCACAGGACAAGGAGACGTAGGCCGTAGGGCCCGGCCGTTACGTCGCCGACTGTGCAGGTTGTGGTCGGAAACTTCGGCGAATTGCGTGGAAAAGCTGCACACTCGGCGCGGAAGCCCGGGCTTAGCTGGGTGGGGGCAGGCGTAGCAGCAGCCGCGCCCCGCCCAGCGGGCTGTTTTCCAACGATGCTGTGCCGCCGTGTAATTGGGCCTGCTGGGCCACCAGCGCCAGCCCCAGTCCCGACCCCGAATGCGAGGCCGTCGACCCGCGAGAAAACCGCTCGAACACCACTTGGCGCTCTTCCTCGGGCACTCCCGTGCCGTTGTCGTCGATCGCGATTTCCACGCCTTCTCGCGAGCTGACCGCCGACAGCTGAACCCGGGTGGCGCCGCCGTGTTTGACCGCGTTGGCGATCGCGTTGTCGACGGCCAACCGCAACCCGGCTGGCAGTCCCACGATGATGCAGGTCGGCGAGGGTACCAGCGAAACGTCGAGATTCGGGTAGACCCGCATGGCATCGTGCGCGGCACGGTCGAGCAACTCGGTGATGTCGACCGGCACATGGTCTTCCCGGGTGGACAACTCGCCCTGCGCCAGCCGTTCGAGCGCGCTCAGCGTGGCCTCGATGCGTGACTGGGTGCGGATCACGTCGTTGAGGACTTCTTTGCGTTGGTCGTCGGGCAGGTCCAGGGTGGCCAGCACCTCGAGGTTGGTCCGCATTGCCGTCAGCGGAGTGCGCAGCTCGTGCGCCGACACCGACGCGAAGTCGCGGGCCGAGGCGAGCGCCTCCTTCGTGCGGTTCTGCTCGTCCCAGATGCGCTGCAGCATCCCCCGCATTGCCTCGGCGATTTCGACGGCCTCAGTGGCGCCGCGCACCTGAACCTGCGGCGCCTCGTCGCCGGCATCGATGGAACGGGTCTGCTGGGCCAGCCGTTTGAACGGTCGCACCGCGAATGTCGCCAGCAGCCAAGCGAATATCGCCGACGCGGCGATGGCGAACGCACAGACGAGCACCACCCGGCGGTGCTGGGCATTGGTGTCGGCGATGGTTTCGTCGTAGGTGGCTCCGACTTCCACCGACATCGGTTGCGGTGCGGGGATGTCCACCGTCCGCACCCGGTAGCGTTTTCCGTTAATGTAGGTGTCGGCGTAGTCCTGGTCGAGCTTGGGCAGCGTGATGCTCGAGTTCGACGTGACCGTGTCACCGCGGCGGACCGTGATGATGGCGTCGGCGTCGCTGGGTGAGCGCGGGATCTGATCGAGGCCACGTGGCAGGAACGGAATCGCGAAACCAGCCGCTTCGTCGAGGCGGCGGTCCAGCCAGTACTGACGGTCCTTGGTAATCCCGAACCAGACGATGGTGCCGACGATCAGCACGGGGATGGCCGCGCCGATGGCCGTCGCGACCACGACCCGTGCGCGCAGCGAGGGCGTACGGGTCAGGATTCGGGATAGTAAGTTCATGGCTGCATGGGTCTTTTCCCGTCACTGCATGCGCAGCACGAATCCGACCCCACGAACAGTATGCAGCAGCCGGGGTGCACCGCCCGCTTCCAGCTTGCGCCGCAGGTAGCCGATGAACACGTCCACGACGTTGGTGTCGGCGGCGAAATCGTAGCCCCACACCAGTTCCAGCAGCTGGGCGCGCGACAGCACCGCGGTCTTGTGCTCGGCCAGCACCGCGAGCAGGTCGAACTCCCGCTTGGTGAGGTCCACGTCGATCCCGTTGACCCGCGCGCGCCGGCCCGGGATGTCGACCTCCAGCGGGCCCACCGTGATGGTTTCCGACGACGACGTCGCGGTGGAGCCGCGCCGGCGCAACAGTGCACGCACCCGCGCGACGAGTTCGGCCAGCACAAACGGCTTGACCAGGTAGTCGTCGGCGCCGGCTTCCAGCCCGGCCACCCGGTCGTCGACCGAGCTGCGCGCGCTCAGCACGCACACCGGCACGTCGTTGTCCATGGCGCGCAGCGCGGTGACCACGCTGACCCCGTCCAGCACGGGCATGTTGATATCCAGCACGATCGCATCGGGTCGGGTTTCGGTGGCACTGCGCAACGCCTCGGCGCCGTCGGCCGCGGTCGACACCTCGAATCCGGAGAGCCGCAGTCCGCGTTCCAGCGAAGCCAGCACGTCAGAGTCGTCGTCGACAACCAGCACGCGGGGTGAGGTCACACCAGTGTCCATGCCGCCTATCTTGCCTGAAGGAGCCGCCCGCCGGTGGGACGCCGAGCTGTGCGCCGCCGACGGTCAGCGCAACCCGATCCGGCGGTAGCGTTGCAGCCGGGTCCTCATGCGCTCGGCGTCGGGCACAGCGCGCAGCGCATGCACTTCGGCGGCGATGGCGCCGGCAAGCCGTTTGGAGAATTCGATCGGCTCGTCGGCGGCATCGGGGTGCTCGACGACGATCCGATCGACGATGCCCGACGCGAGCAGGTCGGCCGACCGGATCCCTTGTGCCGCAGCCAGTTCCGCGGCGTGTGCGGTATCGCGGAAGACGATCGCGCTGGCACCCTCCGGCGGCAGCGGCGCCAGCCAGCCGTGCAGTGCGGCCAGCACCCGGTCGGCGGGCACCATCGCCAGTGCCGCCCGCCGCTGCCCTGGCCCAGCAGCACCGACACCGTCGGTGTGTCCAGCGTGACGAGGTCGGCCAGGCAGCGGGCAATCTCGCCGGCCAACCCACCCTGCTCGGCTTCGGCCGACAACGCGGGGCCCGCGGTGTCGATGACCAGCACCAACGGCAAACGCAGTTCGGCGGCCAACGCCATGCCGCGGCGGGCTTCACGCAATGCGGCCGGACCGACGATGCCCCCGACGATGCGCTGCTGGCCGAGCACGACGGCGGGTTGGCCGGCGAACCGGGCAAGCGCGAGGAGGGTAGTCGCCGCCTCGCCCTGATCTGCGCCGAATTGCAGCCCGGACAACAGCACCTGCTCGGTGCAGCCGTGCCGCAGCAGATGCCGCACTCCCGGGCGGTCCGGTCGCCGCGACGCCACCACCGAATCCCAGGCCGGGACATCGGGTATCGGCTCGGCGGGCGGCGACGGCGGTGGTGGCTCGGGAGCGTCGGCGAGCACCTTCAACGCGCGATCCAGCGTGTCGCGCAGCTCTTCGAGCGGCACGACACCGTCGATCACCCCGTGCCGCTGCAGGTTCTCCGCGACCTGAATGCCGGCGGGAAACGGTTCGCCGTAGAGCTGCTCGTACACCCGCGGGCCCAAAAACCCGATCAGCGCGCCGGGCTCGGCGATGGTGATGTGCCCCAGCGAACCCCACGACGCGAACACACCGCCGGTGGTCGGGTGGCGCAAATACACCAGGTAGGGCAGGTGGGCCCGCTTGTGCAGGGTGACGGCGGCGGCGATCTTGACCATTTGCAGGAACGCGACGGTGCCCTCCTGCATGCGGGTACCGCCGGAACTGGGCGACGCCAGCAGCGGCAGCCGTTCTGCGGTTGCCCGCTGCATCGCCGCGGTGATTCGCTCTGCCGCTGCCACGCCGATCGAGCCGCCGAGGAAGCCGAATTCGCACACCACCACCGCGACCCGGCGCCCGAAAACCCGTCCCTCCCCGGTCAGCACCGCTTCGTCCACACCGGTGGCAGCCCGGGCGGCGGCCAGCTCCCGGGCATAGGACTCTGAGGCCGGCACCGCGGGTGGCGTGGTGTCCCAGCTGACGAACGAGCCGTCGTCAAGCACCGCCTCGCGCAGCTCGTCGATTCCCGTGCGGCGCACCGTTTGAGGGTAGCCAGTGGGATTTGGTGTGCGACACCACGGCTACTTGGCGAGAGCGGGCCCGGCGACCATAATTAGCACTCGACGAATGAGAGTGCTAACGCGTGTGGCGGAGGTCGAAGGGAGGGAAATCGATGCGCGGCAGCGACTTCGTCGTCGAAGCTACGGTCGGACCGGGGGCAACGGACCTGCGGCGTCCGATGCGGATCGTGTTGGCCGCCCCGCCGTATTTCGATATCCCGCCGAAGGGCTACGGCGGGGTGGAAGCGGTCGTCGCCGATCTCGCCGACACGCTCGTGGCCCGCGGCCACCATGTCACCGTGCTGGGCGCCGGGGATTCGCACACTGCGGCGAAGTTCATCCCACTGTGGGATCGCACCGTGCCCGAGCGGCTCGGGGAGCCCTACCCCGAGGTGATGCACGCGCTGAAGGTGCGGAGCGCCATAACCCGGATAGCCGCGGTCGACGGGGTCGACATTGTGCACGACCACACCTTCGCCGGGCCGCTCAACGCGCCGTCATATCAGGCGCTCGGGCTGCCGACGGTGGCAACCGTGCACGGCCCGATCGACGAAGACCTCTACCCCTACTACCGCGAGCTGGGCGATGATGTGGGGTTGGTGGCCATCAGCGACCGACAACGGCAACTGGCTCCCGACCTGAATTGGGTTGGGCGCGTGCACAATGCGCTGCGCATCAAGGACTGGCCGTTCCAGGCCAGGAAAGGCGACTATGCGCTGTTCCTCGGGCGGTATGCGCCCTACAAGGGCGCGCATCTGGCCGTGCAGGCCGCGCACGAGGCTGGCATTCCACTGGTGCTCGCCGGCAAGTGCAGCGAGCCGTCGGAAAAGGTCTACTTCGAAGAGTGCGTGCGGCCGCTGCTCACCGACACCGACCACGTGTTCGGTGAGGCCGACGCGGTCAGCAAGCGCAAGCTGCTCGGCGGTGCGCGTTGCCTGCTGTTCCCCATCCAATGGGAGGAACCGTTCGGGATCGTGATGATCGAGGCGATGGCGTGCGGCACGCCGGTCGTCGCATTGCGCGGAGGCGCGGTGCCGGAGGTGGTCGTCGACGGTGTGACGGGTTTCGTGTGCGACCGCCCTGAAGAACTCGCGACCGCCATTCGCCACGTCGGAACACTCGATCCAGCCGCCTGCCGGCGCCATGTCGCGGCCCACTTCGACGTGTCCGCGCTCGGCTGCGGCTACGAGCAGGTCTATCGAAAGGTGCTGCGGCGTCATGCAATTCACAATGAGACGGACGTCATAGAGGCCGTCCGCTATCTTGAACCTGACGAGAAAGTCAGTGCATGAGCGTCCCAGGAGCCTTCAACGTCGGCGAGCCAACGCGCATCGGCTCGGGTGGTGACACCATAACGCTGGTTGAGGGCTCCACCTTCTGCTTGTCCGATCAGCACGGCGACGTACTGCCCGGCCGACCACACGGGTTGTTCTTCCGCGATGCCCGGGTGCTGTCCAGGTGGGAGCTGCGCTTGCACGGTCAGACTGCCGAACCGCTGGCTGTGCACACGCCGGAAGCATTTGCGGCGCAGTTTCTTTTGCGCCGAGCGCCCAGAGCGGGAAGGACCGACAGCACCCTGCTGATCGTGCGGGAGCGGTTGATCGCCGACGGGATGCGGGAAACCATCTCCTTGCACAACCTGGATTCCGAAACCACCGTTGTGTCACTGCAATTGGTCGTCGATGCCGACTTCGCCGATCTGTTCGCGGTGAAAGAAGGCCGCTCATCCATCGGTTCGGCGGACATGACCGTGACGGACAACGAATTGGTGCTCAGCGACCGTGCCGACCCGGTACGAGGACTGACCGTAACCGCTACGGGCGACCCGATCGTGCTGCCCGGTTCGCTGGCGTGGCGGATCGTCGTACCGTCGGGCGAACAGCGTCAAATCGAGCTGATCGCCGAGCCGACGGAGGCAGACCGCAAGCTCAGCCCCCGGCTGCGCCGCGGCGAGAATCTGGAGGCCAGCGCACCCGCGCGCAAGCTGGAGGCCTGGCGTGACACTGCGACGAAGGTCGAAACCGACCATCCGGTGCTCGCACAAGTGTTGCGGCGCACCGAAAGTGACCTCGGTGCGCTGCTGATCCACGACGCCGCCAGCGAGCGGCCATACGTGGCGGCGGGGGCGCCCTGGTTCATGACGCTGTTCGGTCGTGACAGTCTGCTCACCGCCTGGATGGCGCTGCCGCTGGACGTCGACCTGTCGCTGGGCACCTTGCGCCGGCTGGCGCGCGCCCAGGGCCGCCGCGAGGACCCCGTGACCGAGGAACAGCCCGGTCGCATCCTGCACGAGGTCCGGCGCGGTCCGGCCAGCGAGGATGTGCTCGGCGGCAGCGTGTATTACGGCTCGATCGACGCCACCCCGTTGTTTGTGATGCTGCTGGGCGAATGCTGGCGCTGGGGCGCCGAGCCGGCGATCGTGCGGTCACTGCTGCCGGCTGCCGACGCGGCGCTGGCGTGGGCGGAGCACTATGGCGACCGCGACGGCGACGGCTTCATCGAATACCGTCGCGCCACCGACCTCGGGCTGATCAACCAGGGCTGGAAGGACAGCTTCGACGGCATCAACGACGCGTCCGGCCGGTCGGCTGAGCCGCCGATCGCGCTGTGCGAAGTCCAGGGCTACCAGTACGCCGCGCTGCTGATGCGCGCCGAACTCGCCGAGGGCTTCGGGGATGCGGGCGCTGCACACCGGCTGCGCGAGCGTGCCGACACCT